>NZ_JBIUCC010000013.1:0-144571 GCF_044593495.1 Streptomyces sp. NPDC051963
CGCGCGTCTCGCTCCGCGAGAACGACGCGCCGGCGCTACGCGCCGGAAGACACGCCGCGCTCCGCGCGGCTGGCCGGTGGCTCCGCCACCGGATGCGATCAACTCCGTTGATCGCGGCTCGAATTGCTCCGCAATTCGGCCTGACGGAATTCGCTCCGCGAATTCCTGGGGCTGGCTACAAGCCAGCCTGCCGGGTTCGTTTTCCCGGGGTAAGTTTCTGATTCCTCGTCATTTCGATTTGGAATCTTGGTTGTTGGAATGGGTGATGAGAGTACGCCGTACTGGCATCCCCCGCAACCTATGGCCAAGGGACAAGCGGGCCGTCCTAGCGCACCGGATTCACTGCTGTCTCCTCTATGCCGAAGCTCATGTCCCAGGGGCACACTCCGTGAGAAGACGAAGGAGTGTCGAACGATCCGGCTGGTGCACAGCGGGCGGCCGCAGTGGAGCGTCTGTTGGGGCTGGAGGCCCGTGGTGAGCTGACGTCTGCTCATGTCCGGTTGGTGGCACAGGCGTTGGGACGTTCGGAGCGGACGGTGTGGCGTTGGCTGGCCGGCGGCCGGGCGGGGCGTCTCGGGCGGGTGCCGGGTGGCCGGTTCGTGGTGACGGCGGAGGTGAGGCAACTGCTGGCTTTGTGGGGCGGCAACGCCTCGCGTGTACACGCCGAGCTCGTCGAGCGGGCCCGGCTGAACCCATCGCAGGGGCTGGTGCCGTCGCTGGCCACACTGCACCGGGCGATCCGCCGGGATCTGACGGCGGGTGAACGCGCGGGGCTGCGGCAGGGTGAAAGGGCGCGGCGGGCGCATGATGTGTTCGCCCGTCGGCCGGCTGGTCATCGCAATGCGGTGTGGGAGGGCGATCACAAGCGGGCTCCGGTCGAGGTCGACGTCGAGGGCGAGTTGGTCTGTCCGTGGGTGACCTGGTTCATCGACTGCGCGACCAAGGTGATCGTCGGGGTGGCTGTCACACCGCATGAACCCAGCCGGGATGCGGTGCTGGCGGCGCTGCGGTGTGCGATCGACCGGCGCGCGCCGTATGGGCCGGCTGGAGGGCTGCCGTCGGTGATCCGGGTGGATCGGGGGAAGGAATTCCTGTGTCGGACAGTGACCGGTGCCATGGGAGGCTTCGCGGTCGGGGTGTGCGATCTTCCCGCTTACAGTCCGCATTTAAAAGGAACTGTCGAAGCGCTGAACAATGCTGTGGAAGAAATGCATTTCGTGGTGCTGCCCCGGTATACCCGTCGGCAGAAAATGGCCCGGGGAAAGCCTGCCGATCCGGATGCTCCCGCGTTGTCGTTCGAGGCGTTTGTGGCGGGGCTGCTGGCCTGGGTGGAGTGGTGGAACACCCGGCACAAACCCCAGGGGTTGGGAGGGAAGAGCCCGTTGGAGGCCTGGGTGCAGGACCCCACACCATTGGTGGATGTGTCTGCCGAGCGGCTGGCCCGCTTCGCGCTGGAAGACGACGGGCGTGAGCGCACCATCACCACCAACGGCGTCCGCTGGCATCGGCGCTCCTATATTGCTGCCTGGATGGTGGGGCGTGCCGGGACGCGGGTCGTGGTGCGGTATCTGCCTCATCACGACGATGTGCTGGAGGTCTTCGACACCTCGGGCGGGTACCTGGGCAGCGCGTGTCTGGCCGAGGCAGCTGGTGCGGGGGAGATCCAGGCGCTCAAGGCCGCGCGAGCGGCGGCCGCTCGCCGGCTGCGGGCGGATCTGAAGGCTGCCGAGAAACTGCGCCGGGAGCGGTTCAGGGCCCAGACCGTTGCCCGGCCGGCGGAGCGGCGGCGTAGCCCGGCCCGCAGTGAGGCGGCAGGAGAACTGGCAGGCAGGGCGCGGCGGGACCGGGGTCAGCTGGCACGGCCGGGACTGATCCCCCACGGCCCGGCGCCCGGGCACTGGGTCCGGCCGGTGGATCCCTCGCAGCAGGAGAACGGCGAGCGTGATGAGAACTGACCTGTCCTACGGGCGTCTGCCTGCCGAACGCGAGGACCACTTCCTTGGCCTGGAGGCGGCGCATGTGGTGGGTACCGAGGCGTTGCTGACCACCCGGGACAACATCGAGGCGGTCATCAAGGCCAAGGCGATGATGTGTGCGTACGGGCCGGCCGGATACGGCAAGACGATGGCGGTCAACTCCGCACTGCGGGACCTGGCACCCGACATCACCTACCGCCTCGAGCTGCGCTCCGGCCCTACCCCGCGCGACATCCGCCACGGACTGTTCAAAGCCCTCCGGCTGCCCGGCGAGCCGCCGAGGCGGCCGATCGAGTTCGACGCGCTCCTCAAAGAGGTCCTCGCAGAACAGTTCCGGGTCCTGGTCTGCGACGAGGCTCAGTGGATGAGTCGCACCGGGTTCGAGTTCTGGCGTCACTTGTGGGACGACCGGCACACCGACATCGCAGTCGTCTTCGCCGGCGGCGACAACTGCTACCGAGTGCTGCGCCGTGAGCCGATGCTCGCCTCACGGATGTACATCTGGCAGGAGTTCGACCGCATCCCCAAGGCGGAGGTACGTCAGGTCATCGCCGCTTTCCATCCGATGTGGGCCACGGCCGAGCCGGGGTTGATCGATGCGGTCGACGCCGAAGCCGCGCACGGCAACTTCCGTAACTGGGCCAACATCACCCACCACCTGGTGGAGGGGATGGAGAAGACCGGCACGGACCGCGTCACCGAGGCCTTCGTCCACTGGGTCTACAGCAAGATCGGCGGCATGTGAGCGAAGGCAGGTCGGCTGGTGCATCGCGGACCGGGTCGAGGCAAGTGGTCGAGGGCCTGGTGCGGTCGCCGGTGGTGGTCCTGGTCGATGCCGAGGATCATCCGGCGTGGATCCAGGCCTCGCTGGGAGCGCATCGGCCTGGCGTGGGGCGGGTCGTCGTCCACCCCACGGCGGGGGCATCGCATCCGGCCGGCCTGGCCCAGGATGTCCTGGGCACGTTGGGCAAGCGTCTGCCGCAGCGACGGCCGGAGGTTCCGCGGCACAAGGCGGGGTGGGCCGACATGGTGCGGCCTGCGTGGAGAGCGGCCGCCTGCTGGATCAACGCACACCGCATCGGACATCTGATCGTGGTACGTGCCCAGACCCTGACTCCGGCGCGGTGGGCTCAACTCGCCGATCTCCAGCGGCGTACCGGGGTCTTCCTGAGCCTGGTATGGCACGGAGAAGCAGGACAGCCGCTCGACAAGCACGCCAGGGCGCTGCGGGCGTCCTACGCGGTGGTCGACGAGCAGGAGGTGGCCTGGCGGCGCCTTGGACACAGCGGGCAGCGATCACGAGCGGGGATCGGTGCGCGTGGGGAGAACGCAGCGGTGAGCAGGGTGCAGCGGGTGGGGCATCCGTTGCACGCAGGGCTGCTAGCCGCGCAACTGGCCTGCCAGGTCGACGATCCATGCAGGCTCGCAGGGGTCAGACTCGCAGACCTCGCACCGGACGGCACGGGGTTGGCCCTCCCCCACGCTGGGGCCGGCCGGTGGTCGTACGCCCGGACATGGCAGCCCGTTCCGGCGTGGGCCTGGCCGCTGTTACTCGCGGCCCGCGCCTGGCAGCACCAGGCCGGGCATCGACACGATGTGTGGCGGTTGTTCCAGCACGACAACTTCCACCACCACAACCAACTCATCGACGTGGGTGCGGAGTTAGGTATCCCAGCCGCGATCGAACACCTCGATGGCGATCCCGCCTGGCCCAAAGGGTAGCCAGGACTGACAACAGTGGGCGGAAGACCCCGAGGCTTGCACGATCTGCACCCAGATGACCTAGGCCTTCTGCAGCGATGACAGTGACCCCTCACCCATCGATGTCAGAGAGCAGCCTGACCCCGAACAGCACACACCCCGGACCCCGCTACTGACACACACACGACGAGAACACACCGACAAAACACCAAAGATCATCACTCACAGAACAACGACAAGAATCCACTGACAAGCATCACGGACCATCGGCTACACGACGACCAACTCACTTGTTCAGCCAGGTAGTTGATGGATCATCACTGCGTGACGACCGGCTGAATCGCTCCGTAATCCGCCCAAGGAATTCACTCCACGAATTCCTGAAAACACACCTACAGTGCGCACCTCCCCCGCTCTCTGCTCAGTCATCCGCGCAGCAGATCGCCTTCGACAGAGCCCAGTCGGGGTCGGTGCTCTCAGTTTCAACACATCAGGACGTCGATACCATGGTCGGAGAAGATCTCGAGAAGCACCTCGAGATCGGCGGTCCAGCGGCCGCCCGCAACATCGCGGCGGACCAGCGCTGAGGTCACGACGTCTGAACGCAGCCATTTCAGAGTGAACGGACAGGAGGCGCCAAAGCCTCCCCTGAGACAGTCATCCACAGCGGAGAGATTCCAACCGAAGTAGCCGCCCGGCCCGTTGATGGCTTCACCCAGTGCGCAGTAGAAACCGTCGATATCGACGACCTGTCGGCCATCCAGCGTGAATGCCTGCCCCGGTGCAGCATCCGTCGGATGGCTGCGGCGTTGGTACTCGCGAGACCATAACGCGACGGACAGCCACGCCTTCCGGCTTTCCGCATCCAGGTCAACCCACATGCCGTTGCGGTTGAGCTGACCTGTTCGGCGCAACTCCCAGACTGCCTCCGAGCCAGGGAGTAGTTGGTCGCACCACAGCCGCACCGTCACATCGAGGCGACCTTCACCGCGCGCCGACGGCACGGCGGCGATCGCGGTGACGTTGTTGACGAAGTAGGACCCCATCTCGATGCCTTCGGCATCGAGGAATGCCAAGTGCCCATTTCCTGCTGCTGCACGGCGGCCACCGATGTAATCGAGGCAAGTGAGAAACCCTCCCCGCGGAGAGCAGCCTATGAGTTCGACCTGCCGAAGTCCGTCCTCATGTGAGGTGAACAGTCCATTGGCGTCTTGCATGAACCCCCAGAAATCACCGTCATCCTCGTCGCTGGTCAAGGCGTACTTGCAGCCCTCCCCAGCACCACCCGCTACCCCCATCACACCTCCAGCGGGTCAGACTCCAAGAAGGTTCGCATCTCGATGGCAAGGTGGCGCATATCCTCTCCAGGAGCATGACTGGTCGTCATTTCGAAACGCCACTCGTCGTCGAGGAGACGGTCGTGCAGCCCCCACGTCAATCGGACGTGTGAACCTGCGTGCTCGGCAGCCAGCGTCAGATCGTCCTCGATGGAGCGCCAGGTCCGGGTGCCGTTCCATCCTCGGAACTCTTCTGCCAGCTCGGCAAGAAAGACGTCGAGACCGTCACCGTCCCAGGTCCTCACCATGCCCTCGATCCGCACCGACTCGCCTTGAGCCGTCACGAGGAAGTCGCGCATCAAGTCATCACGCTCTTCTGGGAAGGAGCGTGACAGCTGGTGGAAGCGCAGGCTGATCGCTCGACAGCGGTCACCTCCGACGCGCACAGCTGGGCTGATCTCGTCTTCCTCCATCACAAGCGCAAGCTACCGGCACGCGAATCCCTGTGACCAGGGGTTTTTGCTCCTCCTGCCGGACACCGGTCCTCGCAGGGAACACACCGCACTTTCGACGCCATCAATCTGCTAGCCGTTCTAAGCGGTGTCGGCTCCCACGTACAAACCCGACCGGCTGAAACGCCACCGGACGGTGGCTACTCGATACGACGAACTCGCCGTCCGCTACGAGGCCACCGTGCTGGTCGCGGCCATCAACAGGTGGCTGCGACCAGCACGTTCACAGCCGGCCCTGGCTTGTCTTCTCCTCTATGCCTCGACCGGTCGGCCGTTCGCGACCCCAGGCGGCCAGCGGCTGGAGTGCGTCGTTGAGGCGCTTGCCGTCCTCGGTCAGTGAGTACTCGACGCGGGGCGGCACCTCGTCGTAGGAGATGCGGTGCACGACACCGTCTGCTTCCAGCTCACGCAGGTGAGAGGCCAGCACCTTCTCGGTGATCCCCGGAAGCAGTCGACGCAGCTCGCCGAAGCGACGGCAGGGGTGCTCGTGGAGCGCCCAGAGGATCAGCACCTTCCACTTGCCGCCGATCACCTCCATCGCGGTGTCGATCCCGCAGGCGTGTCCGTCCGGTGTGCCCGGCCGGTTCAGCGTTGTCATGCCCCACCCTTCCGATGTGCTCGCTCACCCCGGGGTAACCACCCACTGCCAAGTACGTACTTGATCGCCCCCGGACTTGTGACCAGCCTAATCGGCATGGCACAGAACACTGTTGAGAAGACATCCGTCACCCTGCTGGGCCTCGGTGCGATGGGCACCGCGCTGGCCCGTACCTGGCTTGCCGCCGGCCACCCGCTCACCGTCTGGAACCGCACCCAGGCCCGCGCCACGGCGCTCGCCGCCGAGGGGGCAAGGGTCGCGGGCACCGCCGCCGAGGCGGTCGCAGCGAACATCCTCGTCGTCGTTTGTCTGCTGGACGACACCTCGGTCGACGAGGTGCTGGCCGACACCGACCTGGCCGGCAAGGACCTGGTCAACCTGACCACCAGCACCCCTGCCCAGGCCCGCGCCCGCGCCGAGTGGGCCCGCGAGCGCGGCGCCCGCTACCTGGACGGCGGGATCATGGCCGTCCCTCCAATGGTCGGCGTCCCGGAAGCCGGGGGCTACGTCTTCTACAGCGGCTCGCCAGAGCTGTTCGAGCGGCACCAGCAGACCCTGGGCGTCCCGGTCGGCACTACCTACGTCGGCGAGGACGCGGGCTTCGCGGCCCTGCACGACGTGGCCCTGCTCAGCGCCATGTACGGGATGTTCGCCGGGGCCGCTCACGCCTTCGCCCTGATCCGCAAGGAGGAACTCGATCCCGCGGCGCTCGCCCCGCTGCTCGCCGACTGGCTCGTCGCGATGGCTCCGGCAGTTCACCAGACCGCCGACCAGTTGCGGAGCGGTGACTACACCAAGGGTGTCGTCTCCAACCTCGCCATGCAGGTGGCCGGCACGCCGACCTTCCTGAGCACCGCCGAGCAGCAGGGGGTCAGCCCGGAACTGCTCAGCCCCTACTTTGAGTTGATGCGCCGCCGCCTGGCCGAGGGCAGCGGCGAGGAGGACCTGACGGGTGTGATCGACCTGCTGGTGCACTGACCGGCCACTTGCCGCCCCAGAAGCGACTGTGCCGGTCGCAGTTCTCAACGAGTAGCTGTGACCAGCACGTCTCCCTCAGGATCGGCACCATGCGGGCCGGGATCCGGACTACTGTTTCACGGCCCCGACGTCCTCCCACCGACCCGTGCCGAGCTGGACATCCTCACGGCCGCGCTGCGCGGGCACATGGAGTTGCTCGCCCCCGAAGTCGAGCAGGCGACGGGGCGGCTCGATGAGGAGAGCATTCCCCGGTTTTGCGCGCTGGCCTGTGTCGGCGAAGCCCGCCGAAAGCTCAGCCTCGAACCGCGCCCCGGCCTGAACAGGGCCGCCAGCCATGCCCGGCGCCTGGCCCGGGTTCTCAACGCCCTGTGTGACCACTACCAGGACCTGACCGGGGGCAAGCCGTGACGGCGGCCCTGTGTATGTGCCGTCACGGTTCTGCCCAGTGCGGGGTGCCGTCCGCCTTGAAAGTCCGGGGCCTCCTCTGGTGAACCTCCCCGTAACCCCGTACGTAGCCAGTGCCGTGCCTGCGGTGATCCCGTGGGCCCTCCGATCGTCGACGGACAGGAACGGATGGACTCGATGATGAGATCTAGGACCGCGACGCGATTCCCGCTGGACCGTCCCGCCCGCTCGCTCAGCAGACGCGGGCGTTCGCTGGGTGTGGCGCTGGCTCTCGGGGCGTTACTGGCGTCGGGCGCGACAATGACCCTTGCTGCTCCGGCGGTTGCTGCGGCGGGTGACGTCCGCTGCCCGTCCGCGGATTGCGTGAGTGTCGCGCCGGCGGCCGGCGCCCCGGTTGCCATCGCCCCCGACAACGCGGGCGCTGTGTATCTGGCGTATTCGGGCGGCGATCTGCTCAAGCTCGATCTGGCCAGCGGGGCGCTCACCACGGTCACCACCGGTCTGGGCAACCTCCGGGGAGTGGCCGTCGATGGCGGCAGCGCGTACATCACCAACTTCGACGGCATGCTTCAGCAGGTCGACCTCGCCACGGGCAGTCGCCGTACCCTGGCGGCCGGTCTGCCCTCGCTCTTCGGCGTGGCCCGTGTCGGCACCACCACCTATGTCACCGACGGCAAGGGAGAGATCGTCGCCGTCCCGGACGGCGGTAGCGCTCGCGTGGTGGCCACCGGGCTCGGTTTCTCCTACGGCCTCGCGTTCGACAAGGCGGGGCTCGCCTACACCGCGGACATGATGGCCGGCCGCATTCTGCAGACGAACGTGGCCACCGGTACGACCCGCACGCTGGTCACCCAGTCCTACGAACCCACGTCGATCTCGGTCGGCGGCGACGGTCTGGTCTACTTCATGGTCGCCGGCGAGGTGAAGCGGGTGAACGCCGCCACCGGGGTGCAGTCCCACGTCACCAACATCGTCGGGATCAACTCCTTCAGCTTCTCGCTGGCGGCGTCCGGGGACGCGTACACCAGCGGTGGCGGCCACGACGGTGTGTGGCGGATCTCCGGCCTGACGTCGCGATGAGGCCGTAGACATCTCGCGCCGGTGGTCCGGAGCATCGGAGCGGTGATCGCGGAAGGGTGCCCGGCTGGATTTCTTCCAGTCGGGCGCCCTTTCGTGCGGTCTCAGGCCGATTGGGTCCCCCCCCCCGGCCGGGGAGGCCGCTAGTCGCTGCCCGGGAGTTCGAGGAGGTGGTCGACGAAGCTCTTGTAGGCGTCGGGCTTCTTGTACTTCAGTGTGAGCTCCCTCTCCCTGTCCTGCAGTCCGGGGGCGAGGTCGGTCTTCATCAGGAAGTCGCGCAGGTGCTGTCCGCCGATCCAGCGGCCGAGGTCCTTGGTGGCTGAGGCCTTGTCGCTGAAGGTGCCCATTTTGTTTTCCTGCTGCATGTTCTTGAGGACTTCCGCTGCGGCCTTGAACTCGGGTTGGCCGGGGCCCGATGTGCCTCGTTGGTCGTAGTCCCGGCTGACGGCGGCGATGCTGTCGATGCCGGATTGTTTGACTCCGGCGCCGGAGTACAGCGATTGACGGAACGCCTTGCTCTGCTCCATGCCGATGCTCTCGTACATGATGGTCTTGCCGGCTGACAGTGCCTCGGAGGTGCTCTGGTTGCCGGTTGTCATCACGATCGGCTCGCTCGCCTTGATCAGCGTCAGCATGTCGTCGTGCGGAACCCGGTCCGTCGTGATCCAGTGCATCGTCTTGCCGGCGCCGCCGGTGTCCTGGACCGTGGTCGTCAGGGCCGCCTCCTCCTGGGAGGGCACTTCCACCAGGCGGACCTTGGCCACCCCGAGCCCGGCGAGGTCGCGCTTCACGGTGTCGTCGAGCGCCGGCATCCGGTTGGGCGAGGACTGGACGATGTGCACGTCGTTGTTGTTGCCGTTCTCGACCTCGGCCACGGTGAGCGCGAACCGCAGCGCGCTCTTGTTGGAGTAGGCGAAGTACAGCCGGGAAGTGGCGGCGGCTGCATATTGCTTCGCGGCCTGCTCCTGGTCTTCCGGGAAGAGCGCGGTCAGCAGGTCTTTGGACTTCAGTGCCTGGAGGTTCTCCAGGCGGGCGGCGCGCTTGTTCTCCTCGCCCGCGATGCTGTCCTGGTTCTGTTTGTAGGCCCGCAGGCCGGCGTCGAAGGTGATGCCGACCTCTCCGGTGCCGAGTCCGGTGGTGTGGCCGGTCCCGGTGGCGCCCGGCGGCAGGAGCTCCTTCTTGGAGTACTCGGTCATCGAGGAGACCGTGCTGCCCCAGTTGCCGACACTCTTCTGGAAGTTCTTGGTCGCGGCCAGCTGCGGGGCGACGATCACGTGGGTGGGGGCCTTGCCGGGGTCGAGTTGCGGAGCGTTGGGAGTGGTGCCGCCGAGCACCGTGAAGGGGTGACCGGAGTCCTCGAAGACACCTGGCTGCTTCTTGTGCGCTACCTCTGCCGTCAGCAGTGCGATGTCGTTCTTGTTCGCCTCGGTCCGCGGGAAGTTCTCGCGCAGCGCGTCGGCGGTCTTGACGCCGAGCATCAGGTCGCCCTTGCCCTGGGCCTCATGGGTGAAGACCGCGATGGGTGCCCGGCCGGTCCACTCCAGGCAGCTGTAGAGCTGGTCGATGAGGTGCGGCATGACCTGGTTCTTGTTGTTGATCTTCACCGATCCGGCCATCTGCTCGTACACGGCGTCGTTCAACTGGCTTGCGGCGCGTCGGCGCAGGTACCTGCGTGGAGCGGCTCGCTCCTTCTCCAGTTCGTCCCGGGCCTGCGCGGAGTTCGCCGCGAAGTCCTCCACCGGGAACTGCTCGGCGACCCCCTTCGCCCGCGCCTCGACCGGCGCCGGGGGCGCGGTGGTGGTGTGGGCCTGGTGCAGTGCCGGGGCCGGCGTCGGGGGGACCTGCTGCTGGGTGGCCGCGGAGGTCGACTGCTGTCCGGCCGTGGTGAGCCTGGCCGGTTTGGGGTTGAGCTTGGGTGCCGGTCGCGGGGGGCGGGCCGGGGTGGTTGCCGCCGAGGTGCTTGTGGCCGAAGTAGTTGCGGTCGAAGTGGTTGCGGCCGAAGTGGTGGGCGCCGGAACAACCCCCGGAGCCGGTGTGTCTGCGGACTGCTGCGGCAGGTGGAGACCGAGCGCTGACGCGAGGTCGGCGAGGTTGTTGTAGGGCGTCGTGCCGATACGTGCCGCGTTGACCTGAGTCCACTTCGGCGCCGACCCCGGGATCCGTTCCCTCAGCTCCTTGACCGCCTGACCGGTCTCGTAGTCGCGCAGGTCGCCCTGGAAGACCCGCTGCACGGGGAGCGACGACGCAGAGTCTCCACCGCCCGGCGCCGGGGGCGTGTCGGCGCCCGAGTGGCCGCCCTGCGGGGCGGGACGGCTCATCACCCGACGGGCGTTGGCCTCCGCCTCCCGCTCGAACCGGTCGGAGGGGTCCGACACCCGCAGGCCCGCGCCGTTGTCGGTGCCGGCGACCTGCCCCTGCCGCTGCTGAATGACGTGCGTCAACTCGTGCGCCAGGGTGTGCTTGTCGGCGCCGCCCTCGCCGACGACCACATGGCTTCCCGAGGTGTAGGCGCCGGCACCGACTTCGGCGGCGGAGGCCTTCGCGGCGCCGTCGGTGTGGATGCGGACGTCGGAGAAGTCCGCCCCGAGGCGGGATTCCATGTCGGTGCGGGTGGCGTCGTCCAGGGGCCGGCCGGGGGCGCGCAGGACGTTGTGGACGGCGGACCGCTGTACGGCGGGCTGTGCGGTGCTGCGGTGGCCGCAGCTGTCGCTGTGCTGGTGCTCCTCGCGGGCCTCCTCGCGTGCCCGGTGATGGCCGGTCTGGCCGAGCATCTGGACCACGGCTGCGTTACCCACCGTGCTCTGGAGCGCGAGCAGTTCCTGCGGCGCTGACGCGTCCCGTCGCTGTGCGGCGGGCGACGCTGCGCGCATGGCGGCGGGGGCCTGGTCCGGCTTCCTCTCCTCGCCTGGCTGGGTGTTGCGTTGCGTCCGCACTGAGCACTCATCCCCATGGTCAACGTCGCGAACTTCCTTCATACCTCAGGGTGGTGGTGTGCGGCGAAGGTTGTGGGGGCAGACCTGGCGCCCGATCGGGCAATGACCGGGCGCGCGGGAGGGACTCGGTAGACAGCGGCAGGCCGGCCTCGGCGGCCGGGTGGGAGACCCGCTCTGACCGGGGGTCCAACAGACCCCCTTTGGTGCAGCTGCTCCCAGGTCACCCCGGTTTACGGTGGTGGTATGGCCCAGGAACCGAACAGCGAGCTGCGGGACTTTCTCCGCTCGCGCCGCGCGAAGATCACCCCCGAGGAGGCGGGTCTGGCACCGCAGCCAGGCACCCGCCGTGTTCCGGGCCTGCGGCGTGAGGAGGTCGCCCAGCTCGCCGGTGTCAGTGTCGACTACTACGTCCGTCTGGAGCGCGGTCGTCACCTCAACGTCTCCGCGTCCGTCCTGGAAGCGATCGCCCGCGCTCTGCGTCTGAACGATCTGGAGCGGGCCCATCTGTTCCGGGTCGCCAAACCGTCCCGCAGCCGTCCTCGCTCGCTGCCCCCGCAGCGTGTCCGCCCGGGTCTGCGACTGCTGCTCGACAGCCTCACCGACGTCCCCGCGCTCGTCTACGGCCGCCGTATGGACGTCCTGGCCGCCAACCATCTCGCCCGCGCCCTGTACACGGACTTCGAGGTGCTGCCCGCCCGCAGCCGCAACATGGCCCGACTGGTCTTCCTCGACGACCACTTCCGGACCCTGTACCTCGATTGGGAGGACGCCGCCCGCAGCATTGTCGCCTCACTGCGCCTGTACGCAGGGCGTCATCCGCATGACCCCGCTCTGGCCGAGCTCGTCGGTGAACTCTCCGTCCAGGACGCGGACTTCCGCCACTGGTGGGCCGACCACGACGTGTTCCAGCGCACCCATGGCACCAAGCGCTTCCATCATCCCGTCGTCGGCGACCTCGTCCTGGGCTACGAGGCCTTCGTGCCCGCCGACGACCCCGAGCAGACTTTGGGCGTCTCCACCGCCGAACCAGGGTCCCCGTCCGCGGAGCGCCTGGGGCTGCTGGCGAGCTGGTCCCGGTTCCCGCAGCATCCGGCACCGGCCGCACAACCGGACGCCCCACGGCCCTGAGGCCCGCCGGCGCTTGCGATGTCATGGCCGTGTCGCCGGTCGGGCGCAGGCTCTCCACTGCCCTGCGAGCACCCGTCGAGGGCGGGGCGGGATGCTCAGGGCTGTGCTCCGATGCGGACGGGCGTGAGCCCTCGCGGGGCAGCGAACCGCTCGCCGGCGCCCCACGTCCCCCGGGGGCACCGGCGGGCTCTTCGTTGTGGCCAAGTGGCCGGTGCCAAGCTGCAGTCGGGGTGTTCAACGGACCGTTGACCGGCTTCGGCCGGTACAGACGAAGGGATGCACCCACGGTGAACAGCACCTGGTTCCGGCGCTTCACCGCCGCTTCGGGGAAGGGGCCGCTGCTCGTGTGCTTCCCGCATGCGGGGGGTTCCGCGACGGCGTATGTGCCGTTGGCGCGTGCGCTGCCTGCGGATTTCGATGTGGTGTCCGTGCAGTATCCGGGGCGCCAGGACCGGTACCGCGACGCGCCGTTCACGGCGCTGGCCCCACTCGTCGAGGCGGTGGCCGAGGAGTTGGCGCCCGAGCTGGCCGCGGACCGGGGACGGCCGTATGCCCTGTTCGGCCACAGCATGGGCGCGATCATCGCGTTCGAGACGGCACGGCTGCTCGCCGGGCGTGAACTGCCCGTCCCTCAGCGTCTGTTCCTCTCGGGCCGGGGTGCGCCGGTTCCGCGGATCAGTGCCCAGGACCGTCTCTACGGCGACTACGACGACGCCGATGTGCTGGCCGAGGTGCGCAGGCTGGGCGGCACCGATCAGGCCATGCTGGACGACCCCGAGATGCTGGAGATCGTGCTGCCGGCGCTGCGGGCCGACTACCGGGCCCTCGGGACGTACAGGTGGGACGGGGGAGAGCCGCTGGCGGCCGCGACGACCGTGCTGGTCGGGGACAGTGACCCGATGGTGACGGTCCAGGAGGCTCAGAGCTGGCGGGAGCACACCAGCGGCGACTTCGCTCTGAAGGTGTTCTCCGGTGGCCACTTCTACCTCGTCGACCACCTCGGCGGGGTCGCCGCGGCCGTCACCGAGGGGCTGCTCGCGGGTACCGCCGCCTCCTGACCGGGCTCGGCGGCTGGCTCGATGTCGCGGGTTGACCTTGACCTGGGATCAGGGTGGTGGACGCTGATGGCATGACCACTTCCACTGCCTCGACCTGGACCGGCATGGTCCCTGTCGACGACACGGCCCTGGCCGTCACCGACACTCGCGGCCCCGGCCGTCCCGTCGTCTATCTCAACGGTTCCTACGCCAGCCAGCGGTACTGGCGGTCGGTGATCGCCGAACTCGGCTCCGACTGGCGGCACATCACGTTCGACGAGCGGGCCCGTGGTCGGTCGAAGCGCTCGGCGGACTACTCCTTCGAGGCATGTCTGCGGGACATCGACGCCGTCCTGGAGGCGACCGGCGTGGACCGGCCGCTGCTCGTCGGCTGGTCCTACGGTGCGGCGCTCGCGGTGCACTGGGCCGATCGGAACCCGGACCGGTTCGTCGGGGCGGTGTGTGTGGACGGCGCCATTCCGTACGGTCTGACCGGCGAGGAGGGCCGTGAGCGGATCCGGGTGCTGTTCCGCCGGATGCGGTTGCTGCTGCCGCTGGTGCGCCCGTTCGGCATGGCCGCGCGGATGACCGTCGACCAGCATGCCGACATCAACATCGAGGCCAACGAGATCAACGCCGCCATCGAGCCGGTCCTCGACCGTGTGACCTATCCGCTGCGGTACGTCCTCGCCACGGGTGCCAGCCTCGGCGGGGGCCAGGAGGAGATGGAGAAGATGCGGGCCGCGCTCGAACCGGCGCTCGCCCGGAACCCGAACATCGAGGTGAGCGCGAAGGTCCCGAGCAACCACTCCAAGGTGCTGCGCAAGGACTTCCGGGCCGTCGCCGAGGCCGTACGCGAGACCGCCGCCGCGCACGGCCAGGAAGCCCGCTGAGCCGCTCAGAGAACCGCGCCTTCCCTCGTCCTCCTGCGTAGCGTCGGCCTGCTGGACTGGGCGAGGTCCTTCCACATGTCGGACAGGCCGATGATGGTGCGTGCCGCGAACAGCTTGCGGATGGACACCTCCTGGTTCAGCTCCGACCGGATCAGGCCGACCAGCCTGATCGCCCGCAGCGAGTTGCCGCCGAGGTCGAAGAAGTCCTGGTCGATGCCGACCCGGTCGAGTTCGAGGACCTCGGCGAACGCCTTGGCCAGAACCCGTTCGGTGTCGTTGCGCGGTGCCCGGTACGTGTCGTCGTCGAACTCGGGCTCCGGCAGCGACGCCCGGTCCACCCTTCCGCCCGCCGTCACCGGCAGGCGGTCCAGCACCGTGTACAGCGACGGCACCATGGACTTGTCCAGCCGCCCCGCGGCGAACCGGCGCAGTTCCTCACCCGAGACGGCCTGGCCGGCCACGGGGACGACGTAGGCCACCAGCCGCTGCTGCCCGGAGCCGTCCTGGCCGACGGTCACGGCCGACCGGGCCAGCCCGCCGTACTCGCACAGCACCTCTTCGACCTCGGCCAGTTCGATCCGGACACCACGTACATCTGCCTGGGTGTCGGCGCGGCCCACGTATGCGAGGCGACCGTCGGTGCCCCACCGGACCCGGTCGCCGGTCCGGTGCATGAGCCCGCCGGCGGGGCCGAACGGGCAGGGCACGAAACGCTCCGCGGTCTGCCCGGGCCGCCCGGGGTATCCGCGCGCGACGCCGGGGCCGGCCACGTACAGTTCTCCGGTCACGCCGACGGGGACCGGTGCCAGTCCCGGGCCCAGGACGTAGAGGGCGGTGTTGTCGAGCGGGCGGCCGATCGCGCCCGCGTGGTGGGCCGGTTCGTCCGCGGGCAGGCGGTGGGAGGCGGCGAGCACGGTGGTTTCCGTCGAGCCGTGGCCGTTGACGACGGTCAGGTCGGGGCAGGCCTCCCTGATGCGTCGCAGTGCGGCCGCGGGCACGCGGTCACCGCCGGTCCACACCTCGCGCAGCCCGGCGAGGGACTCGGGGCGCTGCGCCGCGATCGTCGAGAACAGGCCGGCGGGCAGCCACACCGTGGAGATGTCGTGGGCCGCTCGCGCCTTGGTCAGCGCGTCGATGTCGAGGTCTCCGGGAGGTGCGAGGACCACCCGGCCGCCGTTGAGCAGGGGCACCCACACGTCGAGGGCGAACGCGTCCGAGGTGTGCGGTGCATGCCACAGGACGGTGCTCCGGCCGGCTTCCTGGCTGTGGCGGTCCAGAACGAGCCGTTCCATGTTCCGGTGCGTCACGGCGACCGCTGTGGCCGCGGCGCCGGTCGCTCCGAAGCTGTGCATCAGGGCCAGCAGGCCGTCCAGGTGCGGCGGGAGGGGAATTTCCGGTACGGCCCCGCTGTCGTCGGCGGCGGTGTCGGTGTCGGTGAGGATGTCGTCGAGCACGATCACCGGCATGTCCGGGCCGGCGGGGAGCGCCTCGGCGGTCGCCGCGTCGGTGAGCAGGGTGCGCGCCGAACCGTCGCCGGCCTGCGAGGTGATCTGCTGTGCCGGGTCGAGCGGCAGATAGGCTCCGCCCGCCTTCACCACCCCGAGCAGGGCGACGACCAGGTCCGCCGAGCGGGGCAGCGCCACCGCCACGACCGTCTCGGGTCCGACGCCCCGCCGGCGCAGCGCCTCGGCCAGGCGGCCGGAGCGCTCGTCCAGCTCCCGGTACGAGACGGCCGAGTCGCCGGACACCAGCGCGACGGCGTCGGGGTCCCGCTGCACCTGTCGGGCGAACAGTTCGGGAACCGTCAGTCCCGGCACCGGCACGTCCGTGTCGTTGGGCGCCGTCAGGACCCGGTCCCGTTCGACGCCGCTGACCACGTCCAGTGCGCCGACGGGCTGTTCGTCGGCGGCCACCAGGGCACGGATGTACGCGATCAGCTCCTCGCCGATGAAGCGGAGCTCCGGGCGGGAGTACAGGCTTGCGGGGGCGTCGAGCCGGATGAACAGGTCGCTGTCGGCGGTTCCGTCGGAGTAGACGCCGATCGACAGTTCGTCGAAGACCCCGGTGGTCCCGCCGAGGTAGCGGGCGGGGCTGTCGGCGAAGTGGAGTTGTTCCACGAACTCGACGACGTTCATGACGGCGCCGAAGCTGCCGCGGTCGCTCAGGACGGTTCCGGCTGCGCGCTGGATGTCCGAGTAGTGGCAGGCGGCGTGGTCGAAGATCTCGTACGTCTCGTCGCCGATGGCGTCGGCGATCTCGGTGAAGGTCGCGTCGAGGGGAACCTTCACCCGTACCGGCACCACGTTCACCGCGAGGCCGGGTGTCCTGCTGGCCACTCCGACGCGGTTGCCGACGGCCAGTGAGAGGAGGAACTCCGGGCGGTCGCAGCGGTGCCGGAAGAAGACCGCGGCGGCCGCGGTCAGCAGCTGCGACATCCATACGCCCATGGACTTGGCGGTCTCGGTCCAGGCGTCGGCCTCGGCCGGGGCGACGGTGAGTGTCCGGCTGGCCATGCCGATGGGTTCGGTGAGCTCGCCCCAGCGGTCGGCGCTGCTCATCGGTTCCGAGAGCGTGGTCCGCATCCAGTCGGGCAGGTCGACGCGCGGGATCTGCGCGGGCGCGGGCGTTTCCGCCAGGTAGTCGCGCCAGAACTCGGTGTCCTCGGTGAACTTCTGGGAGGCGAGGTACTCCTCTGCCTCGGTCGCGAAGGGTTCGGCGTCCCACGGGTGCGGCAACGGCGGTATCCGCTCTCCCCGTACGAGCGCCGTGTAGGCCTCGGCGAGGCGGCGCGAGAGCAGGCCGCCCGCGCCGAAGCCGTCCGAGATGAGGTGGTGGTAGGCGATCACCAGGACGGAGCGGGTGGCCGCGAGTTTGACCACGCCGAGCCGGAACAGCAGGTCCCGTTGGAGGTCGAACGGCTGCCGCACCAGGTCGGCCAGGGCTGCGCGGGCCGCCTGTTCGGGGTCGGCCTCGGCGCTGAGGTCGAGGAAGAACGGCCGCCAGTCGCCCAGTTCCCGGGGTACGAGGCGCAGCCCGCTGCCGTCGTCGACGAAGGCGACGCGCAGCACTTCCGCTTCGCCCATCACATGCAGGAACGCGGATTCCATGACCGCCGCGTCCAGCTCACCGTCCACATCCCACATGGTCAGCGCATGGTTCGGCGTGTCGGGAGCCATTTCCTGCGCCCGCCACAGCCCTTTATGCGCAGATGACGCACCGAACGAACGCACGCAGATCAACCCCTCAGCAAACAGGCGCCGGAATCGGAGGAATTCGCAGATCACCTCCCAGCTTCGGGGAGGTGAATCAGCCGTTCAAGACAACTGGGTGCCGGGCGGGACAGGCCGCTGTGCTCCTTGCGGTGTCCCGCCGGCGGGACGGTTCCACGGGCCGCAAAGGCGCCCGGGATGCGGTGAGTTCACTTCGGGTCGCGCTTGGCCAGCAGGGACATGATGTGTCCGGCGACCAGTCGCGGTGAGGGCTGGCGCAGCACCAGATTCGCCCTCAGTTTCAGTCCGGTCGACGCGGCGAGGCGTTTGCTCAGTTCCGACGACAGCAGCGAGTCGAAGCCGAGTTCCTTGAACTCCTGGTCGGGGTTGATGGGTTCACCGGGATCACGTCCGAGTACGACGGCGACCTTTTCGAGGACGTGGTCGAGGACGAGTGTCTTCGCTTCGTCGTCGGGGAGGGCGGCGATCCTGTCCGGCAGGGGGACGAGGTCCTCTTCCGCGGGCTGCTGGGTCGAGGGCAGTTCCGCCGCCGACGCCGTGTGCGAGGAGGTCAGCCAGTAGCGCTGCCGCTGGAACGCGTACGTCGGGAGGTCGACCTGCCGGCGCGCCCCGAACAGGGCGCCGAAGTCGACGGATCCGCCCCGGACGTGGAGCGCGGCCAGCGAGCCGACGACGGCCTCCACCTCGTCGCGGTCCCGCCGCGAGGAGGACAGGACCAGTGCGTCGTCGGTGTCCTCGACCATCTCCTGCACGGGGACGGTCAGTACGGGGTGCGGGCTCATCTCGATGAACACCCGGAAGCCGTCCTCGGCGAGGCGCCGGACGGACGATTCGAAGAGGACCTTTTCGCGCAGGTTGTTGTACCAGTAGTCGGCGTTGAGTTCTGCGGTGTCGATGATCTCGCCGTACAGGGTCGAGTAGAAGGGCAGCTTCGATGTTTCCGGGCTCACGTCGGCCAGCGGTCCGACGACCTGGTCGCGGACCCGGGCGACCTGGTGTGAGTGGGATGCGTAGTCGACCGATATCCGCCGGGCCTGGGCGCCTTCGGCTTTCATCTTCTCGATGAATTCGTCGAGTGCGTCGGGTTCCCCGGACACCACCACCGAGCGGGGTCCGTTGACCACGGCGATGCTCACCTTGTCGCTCCACGGGGCGAGGCGTTCCGCGACGACGTCGGCGGACTCCGCGACCGACGCCATCCCGCCGTGGCCGATCAGATCCACCAGCGCCTTGCTGCGCAGCGCGACGATCTTGGTGGCGTCCCGCAGGGACAGCGCACCGCATACGTGGGCGGCCGCTATCTCGCCCTGGCTGTGTCCGACGACCGCGGCCGGTTCCACGTCCCAGGAGCGCCACAGGGCGGCCATGGACACCATCACGGAGAACAGGGCCGGCTGCACCACGTCCACCCGGTCCAGGGTCGGTGCGCCCTCCACGCCGCGCACCACGTCGAGGAGCGACCAGTCGACCCATTCGGACAGTGCGGCCGCGCATGCGTCGAGGCTCTGCGCGAAGACGGGGAAGGCGTCGTAGAGCTGCCGGCCCATGCCGACCCACTGCGAGCCCTGCCCGGGGAACATGAAGGTGACACCGCCGAGCTTGCCGGCGACGCCGCTCACGACCGCGGCGGACTCGGTGCCGTCGCTCAACGCTGTCAGACCGTTGAGGAGTTCGTCCCGGCCGCGACCGAGCACCACCGCGCAATGCTCGAACCGCGACCGGCCCGACATCAGCGAGAAGCCCACATCGGCGGCATCGGCACCAGGGTCGGCGGCGGCGAAGTCGCGCAGCTTGCCCGCCTGCCGTTGCAGGGCCGTCGCGCTCTTGCCGGACACCACCCACGGCACCAGCCCGCCGGCCACCGGGGAGCCCGGGCCGGGCTCGTCGGTGTGCTGCTGTGGCGGTGCCTCTTCCAGGATCACGTGCGCGTTGGTGCCGCTGACTCCGAACGACGACACCGCGGCCCGCCGCGGGCCCTCCGCCCGGGTCCACTCGCGCCCCTCCACCAGCAGTTCGACGCCGCCCGAGGACCAGTCGACGTGCGGTGAGGGCGCATCCACGTGCAGGGTCTTCGGCAGGTGTGCGTGGCGCATGGCCATCACGGCCTTGATGACCCCGGCGACACCGGCGGCGGCCTGGGCGTGACCCATGTTCGACTTCAGGGACCCCAGCCAGAGGGGCCTGTCCTCGGCGCGGTCCTGGCCGTAGGTCGCCAGCAGGGCTTCTGCCTCGATGGGGTCCCCGAGCACGGTTCCGGTGCCGTGGGCCTCGACCAGGTCCACGTCACGGGCCTCGACGCCGGCGTTGGCCAGGGCCTGCCGGATGACCTTCTCCTGGGCGCGGCCGTTGGGGGCGGTCAGACCGTTGCTGGCCCCGTCCTGGTTCACCGCGGAGCCGCGGACGACGGCCAGCACGGGGTGGCCGTTGCGGCGGGCGTCGGACAGCCGCTCCAGGAGCAGCACGCCGACCCCCTCGGCCCAGCCGGTTCCGTCGGCTGCGGCGGCGAAGGCCTTGCAGCGGCCGTCGGCCGACAGGGCGCTCTGCCGGGAGAACTCCACGAACATCGCGGGCGTCGACATCACCAGCGCCCCGCCCGCCAGCGCGAGCGAGCACTCTCCCGAGCGCAGTGACTGCGCCGCCATGTGCAGGGCGACCAGCGACGAGGAGCACGCCGTGTCCAGGGACACCGCGGGTCCGGTCAGTCCGAGTTCGTAGGCCACCCGGCCGGAGGCGACGCTCAGCGAGCTGCCGTACAGCAGGTGGCCCTCCAGCTCGCTCTGGCCCGCCTCCAAAAAGCGCCAGCCGTATTCGGTCGAGCTCACTCCGGAGAAGACGCCGACGTCGGCGCCGCGCATCTGGGCGGGGACGATGCCTGCTCGCTCGAACGCCTCCCACGAGGTCTCGAGGAGCAGACGGTGATGGGGATCGACCGTCAGCGCCTCACGTGGACTGAGGTGGAAGAAGTCCGCGTCGAAATCGGCCACGTCGGTCAGGAACCCTCCCTGACGTGTGTACGAGCTGCCGACGACGTCGGGGTCCGGGTCGTACACGTCCCGCCACCCGCGGTCCTCGGGGAACCGACCCGTGACGTCGATGCCGTCGCGGACCACACCCCACAGGTCCTCGGGCGTCGACACGCCTCCCGGGTAGCGGCACGCCATGGCGACCACGGCGATCGGCTCACCGCGCCCGGCTTTGAGGGCGTCGTTCTCCTGCCGGAGACGGTCGCGTTCCTCCAGCAGGGTGCGGAGCGCCCGTTGGACCCGGTCCGCGCCGTCCGCTGTGCGATCCGCGGAGTTGGTCATGTCACTTGCCCCTCTCATTCCAGCGCCAGGTCGACGAGTGCGTCCAGGTCCAGGTCCGCCAGTTCGCCCGCGTCGTCGTCCGTGTGCGGCATCCGCCCGTCGGTGTCCGAGGGGGTGGCGCAGGCCAGGACCTGCGCCAGGATGCCCGCGCTGCGCAGGCTGTCGATCGAGATGTTCCGCAGCGTTTCCCGGATCTCCGCGTCCTCCAACGCGGCTGTGTCCGGTGCCGGCCGCAGCAGGCCGAGCAGGTACTCGCCCAGCTCATGTGGGGTGGGGTAGCTGAAGACGAGGGTGGTCGGCAGGCGCAGTCCGGTCGTGGCGGACAGGCGGTTGCACAGTTCGACCGAGGTCAGCGAGTCGAATCCGAGCTGGGTGAACGGCTGGTCGGCTTCGACGACGGCGCCGGAGGGGTGCCCGAGGACGATGGCGACCTGGTCGCGGACCCAGTCCACCACGGCTGTCTCCGCCTCGTCCTGGGGCAGGGTGACCAGCCTGGCGGACAGTGCGGGGGCGCCGCCGTCCTTGGCGGTGCTCGCCCTGGACCGGCGGGGACGGCCGCCGCCCGCGAGGTCGCGCAGGAGCGGCGGGAGTTCGTCACCGGTCCTGCCCCGCAGCGCGGCCATGTCCACCCGGGCCGGGACGAGGACCGGCTTGTCGATGGCGCACGCCGAGTCGAACAGGGCCAGCGCCTCGGGTGTCGGCATCGCGGCGATGCCCATCCGCCGAAGCCGGGAGAGGTCGGCCTGGTCCAGGTCGCCGGTCATGCCGCTGCTCTCCTCCCACCAGCCCCAGCACAGCGAGGTGCCGGTCAGCCCGGATGCCCGGCGCTGCGCCGCGAGACCGTCCAGGAAGGCGTTCGCCGCGGCGTAGTTGGCCTGCCCCGCGGTGCCGAGCGTGCCCGCGAGGGCGGAGAACTGGATGAACGCCGACAGGGTGTGGTCCCGGGTCAGCTCGTGCAGGTTGACCGCGCCGCCGGCCTTGGCGCGCAGCACCTGGTCGATGCTGTCGGCGGTGAGGGACTCGACGGTGCCGTCCGCGAGCACACCGGCCGCGTGCACGATGGCCGTCAGCGGGTACTGGCGGGGCATGTCCGCGAGCAGCGCGGCCACCGCGTCCCGGTCGGCGATGTCGCAGGCCACGACGCGGACTTCGGCGCCGGCGTCCTTCAGGTCCGCTACCAGCTCGGGCACCCCGTCGGCGGCCGTGCCCCGGCGGCTCGCCAGCACCAGGCTGCGGACGCCGTGTTCGGTGACGAGGTGCCGGGCCACCAGCGAACCCACGCCGCCGGTGCCGCCGGTGACCAGCACGGTGCCGCCGCCGAGGCCGCCGCCGACCTCGAAGACCAGCTTGCCGATGTGGCGGCCCTGGCTCATCTCGCGGAACGTCCGGCGGGCGTCGCGGATGTCGCGTACGGAGATCGGGGTCAGCTGCACGCTGCCGTCGGCGAACAGCCGCATGACGTCCTGGAACATCGCGTGGATGGTGTCGGTGCCCGCCGAGCCGTAGAGGTCGAAGGCCTGGTAGGTGACTCCGGGGTGGTCGGCCGCGACCTGCTGTGGCTCGCGGATGTCCGTCTTGCCCATCTCGATGAAGTCGCCGCCGCCCGGCAGCAGCTTCAGGGAGGAATCGACGAAGTCGTGCGCGAGGGAGTTCAGGACGACGTCCACGCCGCGGCCGCCGGTGGAGTCGTGGAACTTCTCCACGAAGTCCAGGTCGCGGGAGGACGCCAGGTGCGCGTCGTCGAGGCCGAGGGCGCGCAGGGCGGGCCACTTGGCGGGGCTCGCGGTGGCGTATATCTCGGCGCCGACGTGCTTGGCGAGTTGTACGGCGGCCATGCCGACGCCGCCGGCTGCGGCGTGGATGAGGATGCGCTGGCCCTTCTGGAGCTTGGTGACGTGGAAGAGGGCGTAGTAGGCGGTGAGGAAGGTGCTCGGCATGGATGCCGCTTCGGCGTGGCTCCAGCCGTCGGGGACGGTCGTCAGCAGGCGGTGGTCGGCGACGGCCACGGGGCCGAAGGCGCCGTTGAAGATGCCGGTGACCCGATCGCCCGGCGACACGCTGGTCACGTCGTCCGCGACCTCCAGGACGACGCCGGCGCCCTCGCTGCCGAGGCCGGCGTCGAAGGCCGTCCGGTCGATGAGTCCCAGGGCGATGGTGACGTCGCGGAAGTTGAGGCCGGCGGCCTGTACGGCGATGCGGACCTGTCCGCCGGTGAGGGGCTCCGCCACCTCGGGGCACGGGATCCAGGTCAGGTTCTCCAGGGTGCCGCTGCTGGGGATGCCCAGCCGGTGCGGGCCGTCCGCCGGGGGCTCGATCCGGTGGTCCGCGGGGGTGGCCGGGGTGAGGCGCGGCACGAGGAAGGTGCCGTCGCGCAGTGCCAGTTGGTCCTCGCCGAGGGCGAGTGCGTCCGGGACACGGGCCCACGAGGTTTCCTCGTCGTCGAGGTCCAGCAGGCGGAACCTGCCGGGGTGTTCGGTCTGCGCGGACCGGACCAGGCCCCACACGGAGGCGCCGGGGAGGCTGTCGACGCCCTCCCCCTCGGCGGTGGCCTGCGCCCGGCGGGTGAGCACCACCAGCGTGGATGCTGCGAGCGCCTCCTCGGCGAGGAACCGCTGGACCACGTCCAGGACGTGCTTGTCGGTGTCCCCGACGGCGGTGAGCGGGTCGGTGTCGGCGGCGTCGTCGAGGCACAGGACGAGGTGCGGGGGTGCCTCGCCGGTGAGGGACTCGGCCATCGAGGCGATCGAGTCGTACGACGTGTCCGGGTCGGGGAGCCGGGAGGCCGGGCCGGTGCGCGTGCCGAGGACGGCCCACGGTCCGTGCTGGGGCTGCTGCTTGCCGTCCTCGACCGGCCGCCAGGCCAGTTCGTACAGCGACTGCTCCTGGCCGCCGCGTGCCGCGCGTACCTGCTCGGCGCTTGCCGGGCGGAACGTCAGCGCGTCGACGTGCGCGACCGTGCGGCCGTACTCGTCCGCGATCACCAGGGACACCACGCCTTCGCCGGCCGGGGTGAGCCGGACCCTCACGGTCTCGCCGCACGCGCCGGCCGCACTCACGCCGGACCACGCGAAGGGCATCCAGCCCTGGTCGCCGGTCACTTCGATGACACGGCCGACGACCACCGCGTGCAGCACGGTGTCGATCAGCGCCGGGTGCAGGGCGAACCCGCCGGCCGCGGTCTCCGGGAGGGTGGCGAGGGCGTAGAGATCGTCGCCGTGCTGCCAGACCTCGCGCAGCCCGCGGAACGTCGGACCGTAGTCGAAGCCGCCGTCCGCGAGGGAGTCGTAGAGGCCGTCGAAGTCGAGCCGACGGGCCCCGGACGGGGGCCACACGGCGAGTGCGCGGGTGTCCTGGGGCCGTACGGCGGGGGACAGGTTTCCCATCGCGTGCCGGGTCCAGCCGCCCGCCGTGCGGCCGTCCTCGCCGGGACGCGCGTATACGTCCAGGGAGCGGCGTCCCGTCTCGTCCGCCGCGCCGACGACGACCCGTACCTGCACGTCGCCCGAGTCGGGGAGGACCAGGGGGACTTCCAGGGAGAGTTCGTCGAGCGTGGCGCAGCCGACGTGGTCGCCGACCGACAGCGCCAGGTCCAGGTAGGCGGTCGCCGGGACGACGACCGCACCGAAGACGGCGTGGTCGGCCAGCCAGCCGTGGGTGCGCAGGGACCACAGGTCGGTGAAGACCACCTCTCCGGTGCCGGGGTGGTCCACGACGGCGCTCAGCAGCGGATGGTCCGGCGCCGACAGGCCGGCGGAGGTCACGTCCGCCGGCTCCGTCCCGGCCAGGAAGTCCAGCCAGTACCGCTGCCGCTGGAACGCGTACGTCGGAAGGTCCACCCGACGGCGGGTCCCGAACAGGGCGCCGAAGTCCACGGTCCCGCCCCTGACGTGCAGTTCGGCCAGCGCGCCGAGCAGTGCCTGGGCCGCCGGGCGGTCGCGCCGCGACGTCGACAGGACCACCGCGTCGTGCACGTCCTCGGCGGCGAAGGCCTCCTTGGTGATGCTCGCGAGCGTCGCGCCCGGCCCCATTTCGAGGAAGACGCCCGCTCCGGCCGCGCGGGCGCATTCCACCGCGTCGTGGAAGCGGACGGGTTCGCGGACGTGGTTCACCCAGTGCTCGACGGATGTCAGCTCCTGGAGTGTGGCCTCGCGGCCCAGCCTGGTCGAGATGATCGGTATCGACAGTTCGCCCGCGGGGAGTTCGTTCAGCGATGCGGCGAACTCCTCCAGGATCGGGTCCATGAGCGGGGAGTGGAAGGCGTGGTCGACCTTGAGGAGTTTCGCGGAGGTGCCGTCGGCGACGAGCCGGTCGCGGATCGCGTGGACCTGGTCGCGCAGGCCCGAGACCACGACCGACTCGGGGCCGTTGACGGCGGCGATGCCGACCCGGTCGTACTCGCCGAGCAGGGTGCCCACTTGGGTTTCCGAGGCGCGTACGGCCAGCATGGCGCCGTGCTCGGTGACCGTCTGCATGGTCCGGCCGCGGGCGGCCACGAGCCTGGTCGCGGTGTCGAGGTCGAGGACTCCCGACACGTGGGCGGCGGCGATCTCGCCGACGGAGTGGCCGATCAGGTGGTCCGGCTGCGGACAGTACTGCGCCAGGAGCCGGTAGAGGGCGACTTGCAGGGTGAACAGCGCCGGCTGGGCGATGTCCGTGCGCTCGGCTTCGGCGGGCTCGTCGGCGAGGAGCAAGGGCAGAAGCGCGAAGGGGAGTCGGGTGTCGAAGCGGGCGCAGGTCTCGTCGAGGCTCTGCGCGAAGACGGGGAAGGTGTCGTACAGCTGCCGTGCCGCACCGGCCCATGGCGATCCCTGGCCCGGGAACATGAAGACGCGGGGGCCGAGTTCTCCGGCGACACCGCGCACCACCGCGGCGGTCTCCGTGCCGTCGCTCAACGACGTCAGAGCGCGCAGCAGTTCGTCCCGGTCCCGGCCCAGCGCCACCGCCCGGTGCTCGAACCGCGCCCGGCTCGACACCAGCGACCAGCCGACGTCGGCGATGTCCAGGTCCGCATCCGCGGCGGCGACGTCGCGGAGCTTGTCCGCCTGTGCCCGCAGCGCGTCCTGCGAGCGTGCCGACACCACCCAGGGCACCAGCCCGCCGGCGGGTGCCTGTGCGGCGGGTTCGGGTGCCGGGTCCTCCTCGGGCGCCTCCTCCAGGATGAGGTGTGCGTTGGTGCCGCTGGCGCCGAAAGCGGACACGCCCGCTCGCCGGGGCCGTCCCGGGGTGCCGGTCCACTCCCTGGCCTCGGTCAGCAGCCGAACCGCCCCGGCCGACCAGTCCACGTGCGTCGTCGGGCGGTCGACGTGCAGCGTCCTCGGCATCACTCCGTGCCGCATCGCCATGATCATCTTGATCATGCCGCCGACGCCCGCGGCCGCCTGGGTGTGGCCGATGTTCGACTTCAACGAGCCCAGCCACAGGGGGCTTTGGGGTTCCCGGTCCTGGCCGTAGGTGGCCAGCAGTGCCTGGGCCTCGATGGGGTCGCCCAGTGTCGTACCGGTGCCGTGGGCCTCCATCACGTCCACGTCGCGTCCCTGCAACCGGGCGTTGGCGAGGGCCGCCCGGATGACCCGCTGCTGCGCCGGCCCGTTGGGCGCGGTGAGGCCGTTGGACGCCCCGTCCTGGTTGATCGCCGAGCCTCGGATCACCGCCCAGATGTGGCGTCCGCCCCGGCGCGCGTCCGACAGCCGCTCCAGGACGAGCACGCCGACGCCCTCGGAGAAGCCGGTGCCGTCCGCCGCCTCCGCGAACGCCTTGCAGCGGCCGTCCTCCGCCAGGCCCCGCAGCCGCGACATCTCCCGGAGCACCTGCGTCGTCCCCATGACGGTGACGCCGCCGGCCAGGGCCAGCCCGCACTCGCCCTGCCGCAGCGACTGCACCGCCTGGTGCACCGCCACCAGCGACGACGAGCACGCGGTGTCGGTCGACACCGCGGGGCCCTGAAGGCCCAGCGTGTACGCCACCCGCCCGGAGGCCACGCTCAGCAGGGAGCCGGTCTGCCCGTAGCCCGCGATGGTCTCGGGGGTGAAGAAGTGGTTCCCGTACCCGAAGTACGCAAGGCCCGCGAAGACGCCGGTGTCGCTGCCGCGCAGGGTCTGCGGGTCGATGCCGGCGCGTTCCAGGGACTCCCACGAGGACTCCAGCAGCAGCCGCTGCTGCGGGTCCGCGGCCAGCGCCTCGCGCGGGTTGATCCCGAAGAACTCGGCGTCGAAGTCACCCGCGTCGTACAGGAATCCGCCCGAGCGCGTGTAGCAGGTGCCCGGGTTGTCGGGATCCGGGTCGTACAGGGCCTCCACGTCCCAGTTGCGGTCCTCGGGGAAGTCCGACATGACGTCGGCGCCCGTCTGCACCAGCTCCCACAGCTCCTCCGGGGACGCCGCCCCGCCCGGGAATCGGCAGGCGACGCCCACGACCGCGATGGGCTCGGCGGCGGCGTCCGTCAGCTCCTGAAGGCGCCGGCGTGTCTCGATCAGCTCGATCGATGTCCGCTTGAGGTAGTCGAGGACATCGGCGTTGTTGTCGTTCGTCATCGCTCTCCCCTAGCCGAGCTCTTTGTCCAGGAGCGAGAGAAGCTCTCCCGCCGAGGCCGCACTGATCTGGTCGACGATGCCGACCGGTGATCCGGCGCCCGCCATCGAACGGACTCGGCCCTGGAGTTCGCCGAGCAGAGTGGAAATGGTGGCCTGGTCGTCCTGGGCGAGTTCGAGGAACGCGTCCTGAATGCGGGCGCCCAGTCCTTCGATCTCCTTGGCCAGGCGGTCGGTCGCAGATTCCGCGCCGGCACCGGAGTCGGGGGTGATGCCCGCGGTGAGGAACTGCGCGAGGGCGCTGGGGTTCGGGTGGTCGAACACGAGCGTGGCGGGCAGCTTCAGGCCGGTGACCGCCGCCAGTTTGTTCCGCAGCTCCAGCGCCGTGAGCGAGTCGATCCCCAGTTCCTTGAACGGCGCGGCGGAACCGATCCGTGCGGGGTCGGCGTGGCCGAGGACGCTCGCGGTCTGCGCCCGGACGGCTTCGAGCAGCACCGCCTCCGCGTCGGCCGGCGGCAGCGACCGCACCCTTTGCGCGAGTCCGATGTCGGCGGATTCCGGGCCTCCCGGGCCGCCGGGTCCGGCAGGTGTGCCGGTCAGTCCGCGCAGCAGCGGCGAACCCAGGTGGCCGGCGTCCCTCCCGCCGGGTGCCGGGAGGTTCAGTCGCGTGGGCACCAGCACCGGCTGATCCACCGAGAGTGCGGCGTCGAAGAGCGCGAGGCCCTCCTGCGACGCCATGGGCAGCACGCCCTGCCGTCCCAGGCGTACGACGTCCGCGTCGCCGATGTCGGCGCTCATCTCGCTGCGTTCCGCCCAGAAGCCCCAGCACAGCGAGGTGGCGGGCAGTCCTTCGGCCCGCCGGGCCTCCGCAAGGCCGTTGAGGAACGCGTTGGCCGCCGCGTAGTTGGCCTGCCCCGCCGTGCCGAGGACGCTCGCGATCGACGAGAACAGCACGAACGCGGACAGGTCCAGTTGCCGGGTCAGCTGGTGCAGATGCCAGGCGCCGTGCACCTTCGGCGCGAGCACCGAGTCCACGCGGTCGTCGGTGAGCGCCTCGACGACGCCGTCGTCCAGCACCGCCGCACAGTGGATCACCGCCGTCAGCGGGTGCTCGGACGGCACCTCGGCGATCAGTTCGGCGACGGACTCACGGCTGGTGACATCGCAGGCCACGACCTCGACCTGTGCCCCGGCGCCGGTCAGTTCCTCCCGCAGCGCTGCCGCCGCCGGAGCGGCCGGGCCCCGCCTGCTGGTCAGCAGCAGCCGGCGTACGCCGTGCCGCTCCACGAGGTGCCGGGCCAGCATGGCGCCCAGGCCGGTGGTGCCTCCGGTGATCAGCACCGTCCCGGACCCGAGAGCGGGCGCGTCCTGCGCGCCGTCGAGGTCCCCGCGGCCGGTGGACGCGCCGTGGGTGTGGGCGAGTTGGGGGGTGGTCGCGAGGCCGGCCCGAATCTTGAGCTGGGCTTCTCCGGTTCCGGCCGCCGCCGGGACGAGGGCCCGCGAACCGGGCTGGTCGTCGATGTCGACGAGCGTGAACCGGCCCGGGTTCTCGGTCTGCGCGGTGCGTACGAATCCCCAGACGGCGGCCGCCGCGGGGTCGGTGCGGGGAACCTGCTCGTCGTGGAAGGCGTCCCGCGTCACGATGACCAGGCGTGCGTCGGAGAAGCGGTCCTCGGAGAGCCAGGCCTGCGTCCACCGCAGCACGCGGTGGAGGTTCCGCCCGGTGACTGCGGGTGTGTCGTCGCCGTCCGCGGGGTCGATGCGGGCGATGACGACGGGGGGTATCTCCCCATCGGAGGCGGCGAGTTCGTCGAGGTCGGCGAAGACCTCCGCGCCCGGTTCCACCGCGCCGGACGCTCCCAGCAGCGCATACCGGCCGGTGGCGCCGCCGGATGCGACGGTGAGGGGGGCCCAGTCGACCTGGAACAGGGAGTCCTGGTGGTCGAAGCTCAGCTCGGTCAGCTTCTCGACGTCCGCGGGCGTCAGGCTCAGCGATTCGACGCCGCCGACAGGTGATCCGTCCTGATCCGCGAGGGTCACGGTGAGCGCGTTCTCGCCTGCGGGTGCGAGACGGACCCGCAGGCCGGACGGCCGGGCGGAGTCGACGCGGAGGCCCGTGCAGCGCAGCGGCAGCCAGCCCTCGGGCCGGGAGTTGTCGACGAACTGTCCGAGGCCGATCGGGAGCAACGCGGCGTGCAGCAGCGCCGGATGGACACGGAACCGGCCCCGGTCCGCGCCGTCGGGCGCGGGCAGCTCCACCTGTGCGAACAGGGTGTCGCCCTGGCGCCACACCTCTGTGAGACCGCGGAACACGGGGCCGTAGCCGAATCCGAGGGCGGACAGCCTGGTGTACTCGTCCTCGAAGGGCACGGCGGTCGCGCCCGCGGGCGGCCACACGGCGAGGTCTTCCTCGTGGCGGGTTCCCGCGGTGCCGGATCCGACGACGCCGACGGCGTTGCGCGTCCACTCGGGTTCGCCCTCGCCCCGTGAGTGCACGCTGATCACCCGCTTGCCGTCGACCACGACGCGCAGGTCGCGACCGGCCGTGCGGGACAGCACCAGCGGTGTCTGAAGGGTGAGTTCGTCGACGACGTCGCACCCGACCCGGTGGGCCGCCCACGTCGCCAGCTCCGCCAGGACCGTGGCCGGCACCAGGGCGGCGCCGTGGACCACATGGTCGGCGAGCCACGGGTGGCGTTCCAGCGACAGGCGGCCGCTGCCGACGACTCCGCCGTGTTCGCCGTCGTCGGGCAGATCGATCGCGGCGTCGAGCAGCGGATGGTCCGACGTGCTCGCGGCGGTGGTCTCGTCGGGTGTGTTCAGCCAGTAGCGCTGCCGCTGGAAGGCGTACGTGGGCAGCTCGACCGACCGGCCGGGCCGGCCCTGGAACGCCGCCTCCCACGACACCGCGGCGCCCGCCACGAAGGCCTCGGCCGCCGACCGGTGGATCCGTGCGAGGCCGCCCTCGTCGCGGCGCAGGGAGCCCACCACGAACCCGGTGGCACCGGGGGTGGTGTCGAAGAGTTCCTGGATGTTCATCACGAGCAGCGGGTGCGGGCTGAGTTCGATGACCGCGCTGTCGGGTTCGTCCTCGACGAGGCTCTTCATGGCGGCCCCGAACTGGACCGGTTCGCGCAGGTTGCGGTACCAGTAGGCCGTGTCGAGCTCCGCGGGGTCGATCGGACCGCCGGTGACCGTCGAGTAGATCGCCACCGGTGAGGGCAGGGGGGTGATCCGGCCCAGCTCCTCCTGGAGCCGGCCGTCGAACCGGTCCATCAGCGGCGAGTGGCCGGGAACGCTGGACTTGATCAACCGGGCGCGGGCGCCCTCGGCCTGGCAGGCCGCGACCAGTTCCTCGACCGCCTCGGTCTCACCCGAGACCGTGGTGGAGTTCGGTCCGTTGACCGCGGCGATCCCGACGCGGGACTCCCACCGCTGAAGCAGCTCCCGCACCCGGTGCTCGGGCAGCAGGATCCCGGCCATGCCGCCCTGTCCGGCGACCGTGGCGAGGAGCCTGGACCGCAGGGCCACGATCTTGGCCGCGTCCCCGAGTGTCAGGGAGCCCGCGACGTAGGCCGCGGCGATCTCGCCCTGGGAGTGGCCGATCACGACATCCGGTGTCACGCCCAGCGAACGCCACACCCGGGCCAGCGACACCATCACCGCGAACAGCACCGGCTGGACGACGTCGATGTCCTCCAGGTCCGCCGCGTCCGGCCCGCCGCACACGGTGTCGATCAACGACCAGGGCACCCACGGCTCCAACGCCTCGGCGCAGGCGCGCAGTTCCTCGGCGAAGACCGGGGAGGTCTCCCACAGCTCCCGGCCCATGGCGGCCCACTGGGCCCCCTGGCCGGGGAAGACGAACACCGTCCGGCCCACGGGCTTCGCGACCCCGGACACCGCACCGGCAGGGCCGCTCTCGTCACCGGCGGCCACGGCGGTCAGGGCGGCGAGCAGCTCGTCGCGGTCGGCGCCGATCACCACCCGGCGGTGCTCGAACAGCGACCGTGTCGTCACCAGCGCATGTCCCACGCCCTCGATGGGCAGGTCGGCGTCGGTGGCGGCGGCCACGGTGTCCCGCAGCCGCAGCGCCTGCTCCCGCAGCGCCTGTTCCGACCGCGCCGACAGCACCCAGGGCACCGCCCCGGGGGCGCCGGTGGACAGCCGGCCGGTGGTGGAGTCGACCTCACCGGCCGGGGCCTGATCCTGCTCGACGGCCTCGGGTGCCTGCTCCAGGATGAGGTGCGCGTTCGTGCCGCTGATACCGAAGGACGACACGCCCGCCCGCCGGGGCCGTCCGGGTCCGCCGGTCCACTCCCTGGCCTCGGTCAGCAGCCGAACCGCCCCGGCCGACCAGTCCACATGCGTCGACGGGCGGTCCACGTGCAGTGTCCTCGGCAGCACCCCATGACGCATCGCCATGATCATCTTGATGATGCCGCCGACACCCGCGGCGGCCTGCGTGTGGCCGATGTTCGACTTCAACGACCCCAGCCACAACGGGCTTCGGGACTCCCGGTCCTGCCCGTAGGTGGCCAGCAGCGCCTCCGCCTCCATGGGGTCGCCCAGCCTGGTGCCGGTCCCGTGCGCCTCCACCGCGTCCACCTCGGCGGCCGACAGCCCGGCGTCGGCCAGCGCTGCCCGGATGACGCGCTGCTGCGCCAGTTCGTTCGGCGCGGTGAGCCCGTTGGACGCCCCGTCCTGGTTGACCGCCGAACCCCGGATCACCGCCCACACGCGATGCCCGTTGCGGCGCGCGTCCGACAGCCGCTCCAGGACCAGCACGCCCGCGCCCTCGGAGAAGCCGGTGCCGTCGGCCGCCTCCGCGAACGCCTTGCACCGGCCGTCGGCCGACAGGCCTCGCTGCCGGGCGAGTTCCACGAACATCCCCGGGGTGGGCATGGTCGTCACGCCGCCGGCCAGCGCCAGCGTGCACTCCCCGGAACGCAGGGACCGCACGGCCTGGTGGACGGCGACCAGCGACGACGAGCACGCGGTGTCGGTCGACACCGCCGGGCCCTGAAGACCCAGTACGTAGGCCACGCGGCCCGAAGCCACGCTGTTGTAAAGGCCCGTCATCGCGAAGCCCTCGACTTCGCCGGCTGCCCCGCCGCCCATCCGCGGTCCGTAGTCGGTGGCGTAGAGCCCGGTGAACACCCCGGTCGCCGAGCCCCGCAGGGCGGACGGGTCGATGCCCGCCCGCTCCAGCGCCTCCCACGACGTCTCCAGCATCAGCCGCTGCTGCGGGTCCATGGCGAGGGCCTCGCGCGGGCTGATGCCGAAGAACGGCGCGTCGAACTCCGCGAGATCGGGCAGGAACCCGCCGGAGCGCGTGTACGTCTTTCCGTGCGCCTCGGGATCCGGGTCGTACAGCGCCTCCACGTCCCACCCGCGGTCCAGCGGGAAGCCGCCCATGGCGTCCACACCGTCGGACACCACCGACCACAGCCCTTCGGGGGACGTCACCCCACCCGGGAAGCGACACCCCACACCCACGACCGCGATGGGCTCGCGAGCGGACTCCTCCAACTCACGCACCCGCTCACGCAGTTGCTGCGCATCGCCGACGGCGCGTCGCAAGTAGGTCCGGAGCTTGTCGACATCCTCCACCAGGGCCTCCCCCAACGGTTTCTCAGAAGAACAGGTGCGGCTACGCGTATCCGCGTTCGATCAACTCGTACAGATCGTCATCACTACGGCTTTCCGGGCTCACTTCCTCCACCGGTTCGGGGGCGTCGAGCGCCTGCGGCTCAAGGAGGGAGAACAGATGGCGGGCGAGCGTCTGCGGAGTGGGGTAGGTGAACGCGACGGTGGCCGGGAGCCGGACACCGGACACCGCGGTGAGCCGGTTGCGCAGCCCCACGGCCATCGAGGAGTCGAACCCCAGGGCCTTGAACGTCTCGGTCGACCGTGCCGCGAGAGCGGCGGCCGTCAGCGCCGCGTTCTTGGTGCTCAGCAGCGCCGCCGTCTCGGCGCACACGAGGCTGCGGACCGCTGATTCCGAACTCAGGTCCGCTGCCCCGGAGTTCGCGCCGGAGCTGTTCGCGGTGCCGGTGTCGTCGGGCGCCGTCAGCCAGTACCGCCGGCGCTGGAACGCGTAGGTCGGCAGGCCGATCCGGCGCGGCCGGCCGGCGGCGAACACCGCCTTCCAGTTCACCGGCACACCCCGCACATGCAGTTCGGCCAGCGACGCCAGGACCTTGCCCGCACTCCCGTCGTCCTTGTGCAGGGTGCTCACCACCACCGGCGGGGCGGCCAGTGCGTCGGCGGCCTCCTCCATCGCCACCTGGAGCACGGGATGCGGACTGACCTCCACGAACACACCACCGCGCTCGCGCATCAGGTCCGCGACGACCTCGCCGAACCGCACCATCGAGCGCAGGTTGTCGTACCAGTACGAGCCGTCGAGGGCGCGGGTGTCGAGCGGCCCGCCGGTGACCGTGGAGTGGAACCTCACCGCCGACTCCCGCGGCGAGACGGCCGCGGTGTCCGCCAGCAGACGGTCCCGGATGCGTTCGACGTGGTGGGAGTGCGACGCGTAGTCCACCTTGACCCGGCGCACCCGGACACCCTCACCGGACGCCGTCTCGGCGAACCGGTCCAGCGCCTCGTCGTCCCCGGAGATCACCACCGACGCCGGACCGTTGACGGCGGCCACGGAGAGCCGCCCGGACCACTGCGCCACCCGGTCCTGAACCCAGTCGCAGGGCGCGGCCACCGCACTCATCCCGCCCAGGCCGGCCAGCTCGGTCAGGGTCCGGCTGCGCAGGGCCACGATCCGTGCCGCGTCCTGAAGCGAAAGCGCTCCGGACACACAGGCCGCCGCGATCTCGCCCTGCGAGTGGCCCACCACCGCCTCGGGGACCACGCCCAGCGACCGCCACACCTGCGCCAGCGACACCATCATCGCGAACAGCGCCGGCTGCACCACGTCCACCCGGTCCAGCGACGCGGCCTCCGGCGCGCCGGTCACCACGTCCACCAACGACCAGTCCACCCACGGCTCCAGAGCCCGCGCGCACTCGTCGATCGAGCGCGCGAACACCTCCGACTCCGTGTACAGCCGCCTGCCCATGCCCGGCCACTGCGAGCCCTGGCCGGGGAACACGAAGACGACCGGGCCCAGCGGCTCCGTCGCCGCCCCGCGCACCGCCCGCGCCGAGTCACCGCCCGCCGCCACCAGGTCGAGAGCGGACAGGGACTCCTCACGGTCACCGGCGAGCACCACCGCCCGGTGCTCGAACAGCGACCGTGTCGAGATCAGCGAGTGCCCCACGTCGGCCGCCGACAGCGACGCGTCGGCGGCGACCAGGTCCCGCAGCCGGGCCGCCTGCTCCCGCAGGGCCGGCTCCGACCGCGCGGAGAGCACCCACGGCACCGACCCGGCGGCGTCGCCCGGCACTTGGCCGACGGCGTCGGGTGACGTCTGCCGCTCGGGGGCCTGTTCCAGGATCACATGCGCGTTGGTGCCGCCCATGCCGAACGCCGACACCCCGGCCCGGCGCGGCCGGCCGGGCTCGCCCGGCCAGGGCCGCGCGGCCACGGGGACCTCGAAGTCCCGCTGGAAGTCGGCGATGGCGGGGTTCGGGGAGCGGAAGTTCAGGCTCGCCACCAGGTGCGCGCGGTCCACGCAGAGCGCCGCCTTCACGAAGCCGGCCATGCCGGCGGCCGGCTCCAGGTGTCCTACGTTCGTCTTCACCGAGCCGATCGCCAGACGGCGGCTGCGGCCGGTCTCCTTGAACACCTCGCGCAGACCGGAGATCTCGGCCGGGTCGCCGAGTCGGGTGCCGGTGCCGTGCGCCTCTATGTAGTCGACGGTGTCGAAGGGGACAGCCGCGCGTTCCAGAGCGGTCCGCACGGCCGCCGCCTGTGCGCCGGGGCTCGGGTCGGGCATACGGGTGGACGCGCCACCGCTGCCGACGCCCCAGCCGCGCACCACCGCGTAGATGTGGTCGCCGTCGGCGACGGCGAGGTCGAGCCGCTTCAGCAGGACGAACGCTCCGCCCTCCCCGCGGGCGAAGCCGCCGGCCCGTTCGTCGAAGGTGAAGCAGCGGCCGTCGGGCGACAGGGCGCCCAGATTCGCCAGGCCGCCGCCCGCCTCCGGATCGACGATCAGATGCACGCCGCCCGCGAGCGCCGTGTCGACCGCACCGCCGCGTATCCGGTCGCAGGCCAGCGCCAGCGACACCAGCGAGGAGGACTGGCCCGAGTCCGCGCAGAAACTCATGCCGCGGATGTCGAACAGGCTCGAGATCCGGTTCGCGATCAGCGCACCGCTCGAACCGAGCGCCGCGTAGTGGTCGTCCCGGTCGCTGCCGGACAGCTTGCGCAGCAGGTCGTACCCGGAGGGCGCGGTGCCGACGACGACATCGATCTCGCGGCCCGCGAGCGAACTCGCCGGGATGCGGGCGTCCTCGACGGCCTCCCAGGCGAGCTCCAGCCCCAGCCGCTGCACCGGATCCATGGCGGCCGCCTCCGCCGCGGGCGTGGCGAAGAACTCCGCGTCGAAACCGTCGACGGAGTCGAAGAACGACCCCGAGTTCAGGGTGTCGGCGTCCGGGTGCGACATGTGGTGCGAGTTCGCGTCGGCCGCCCGCTGCCCGGGGAAGGTTCCGACGGTCGACCTCCCGTCGAGCAGCAGACGCCAGAACTCGGCCAGGTCGGGCACACCGGGAAAGCGGCACGACATCCCGATGACGGCGATATCGCCGGCTGCGCCAGTCATACGCGTTCCTTCCGGTTTCCTCGGCGTACGGCTCTTGGGGGCTGCACTGCTCTCACCGCCAGCAGGTCAGCAACGTCCTCAACTCGTCCGGCGCGTCCATGAAGTCGTAGTGGCCGCCGTCGACGACCCGGAAGTCGACCGAGTCCGCGTAACGACGCCACCCCTGAAGGTCGTCGAGGCTCACGTCGGGGTCGTCCCGCCAGTGCAGTACGACGACGGGGCAGTCCACCGCGACCGGCTCCGGGCGCCGGTAGGCGTTCGCGGCGGCGTGATCGCCGAGCAGCACGGTCAGGCCCATGTCGACCATGTCCGGCCGCGGCTCGATGCCCCGGCTGCGGATGAACGACTCGACCTCGGCGCGCAGTTCGGGCTCGGTCATGGTGAGCATCCGGTCGCGTGAGGCGTCGTGCGGTGCGGGCTGGCCGGACACGAACAGACAGTCCGGGGTGGGCAGGCCGAGTTCGGCGAGCCGGAGCACGGTCTCGTAGGCGGGCAGCGCGCCCGCGCAGTGCCCGAAGAACGCGAACGGCCCCTGGAGCAGCGGCTGAAGTGGTTCGACCAGGTCGGCGGCGAGGTTCTCGTAGGTGCCGTAGTGGGGATGGCCCAGGCGGTTCTCGCGGCCGGGGAACTGCACCGGGCAGACCTCGACGTCGCCGATCGCGGCCGGCCAGGCGCTGAACGCGGAGGCACCGGACCCGGAGAAGGGGAAGCAGAAGATCCGGGCGGTGTGCTCGGCGGACTGCGGCCGGACGAACCACGGCGTGGTGACGGTGGTGGAGCCGGATGTCATGGCGTCCGCCGTTCCTGGGCGACGATGGGCAGGTGGGTCATCCCGGCGATGAAGTACGACCGCAGGTGCTGCGGTTCGCCGGCGGACTCGATCGATCCGAACCGCTGGAGCAGTTCCTCGAAGAAGATGCGCAGCGTCATCCGGGCCAGCGGCGCCCCGATGCAGAAGTGCGGCCCGAACCCGAACGCGGCCTGCCGCTTGGCGTTGTCGCGCGTGATGTCGAACGTGTGCGGGTCGGGGAACTGGGACTCGTCCCGGTTGGCGGACCCGATCCACGCGACGACCGCGCCACGGGCCGGGATGGTGCCACCGGCGATGTCCACGTCGTCCACGGCGTACCGCATGAAGTTGCAGGCGGCCGATGTCCAGCGCAGCCCTTCCTCGACCAGGTTCGGGACCAGCGACAGGTCGGCCGCGGCCTTCTCGAACTGCTCGGGGTGCTCTATGAGCGCCTGCACCGTGCCCGAAACGGTGTGCGGCGTCGTCACGTTGGCGCCCAGGAGGATGCTGTAGCCGTCGAGGGCGATCTCCTCGTCGGTCAGCGGTGCGCCGCCCGGGCGGACGCTCATGAGGTGGTGGAGCAGGCTGTCGTCCTCGCCTCCGGCCGCCCGCCGCGTCCTGACCCAGTCCTTGACGTAGGTGACGAGCTCGTGGTGGGAGATGGCCAGGGTCGCGGCTTCGTTGCCCACCAGGAAGTGCGGGTCCGAGGGGGCCGTCACCATCGCGGTCAGCTGGACGAGTTCTTCCCAGTCCTTCTCGGGGATGCCGAGGAGCGGGCCCGTGACCATCGCCGGGAGCAGCAGCGCCTTCTCGGCCAGGTCGAAGGTCTCACCGTCGAGCGCCGGCTCGAGGAAGCGGACGATCGTCCCGCGGATCCTGTCCTCCCAGGACTTGACCGCCCGCGCGGTGAGCTTGGAGCCGAGCGGGCGGCGGACCTCGGTGTGCCGCGGCGGGTCGGTGGACGTCATCAGCACGCCGGCCGCGGCGTCGTCCTCCCCGAGGTGGGTGGGGACCGTGCCGCGCTCCGACGTGAACTCCTTGTGGTCGCTGAGCACGCGGCGGACGTCCTCGTAGCGGGTCACCGACCAGAACTGGCGTCCGCCCGGGAGGACTTGGTGGTGCAGGGGCGCCTTCGCCCGCATCACGTCCCAGATCGGGTGCGGGTCGCCCGAGGTGTAGAGGTCCAGGTCGAACAGGTCGACGCCGTCGAGGTCGATGTCGCGCCCGGGACCGGGCGTCAACCTCACGCCGCCGCCCTCCCCTGCTCGATCAGCTCGGCGACCCGGGCCGGGGTCTGCGCCAGGTAGAAGTCGCGCACGGACAGCTGGACGCCGTAGTCCTGCGCCACCCGTTCGATGATCTTGATTCCGGTCAGTGAATTGCCGCCGAGCGTGAAGAAGTCGTCGCCCGCCGCCACCTCGCGGCCGCCCAGGTGTTCACCCCAGAGCTCCGCGATTTCCTGAACCAGCGACACCGGCGCACTCGAAGGCGCGGCTTGTTGTTCCATTGCCAGTCTTTCCTTCCTCCGGGGCCGTTTGCGCTGTCCCGCCGGCGAGACGAATTCTTGAATGGCCGAATTGAGTGTCGCGTGAATTCGCGTCCGCTCACACCGTGTCGGCGGCCTTCGGTGCGCGCCGGCCGGTGGGGTTGAGGGTGCACCGGCACGCCTGCATGCTGACACCCCCGGAACATCCGATCCCGAGAAAACGTCCCGCCGGCGGGACAGGGCAAGTGGAAATGATTCAACGACGCCGGAGGCACGGTGGAATAGCAGTCGAATATCAGTGGAACCGAGGGGGCAACGACGTGGAAGACACCGGCATGGACGCCGATGTGGTGATCGCGGGCGCCGGGCCTACGGGCCTGATGCTCGCCTGCGAGCTGCGGCTGGCGGGCGCCGACGTGGTCGTGGTCGAGCAGCTCGCACAGCGCACGGGTGAGTCACGGGCCGGCGGGATCCACTCCCGCACGCTGGAGGTCCTGGACCAGCGAGGAGTCCTGGACCGCTTCCTCGCGGAGGGCGCACCGCAGCCGGTGGGCCACTTCTCCGCGCTCTATCTGGACTTCGACGAGTCCGAGTCCAGGCACCCCTATCCGCTGATGATCCTCCAGTCCGCCATCGAGCGGCTCCTGGAGGAGTGGGCCACCGAACTCGGCGTGCGGGTCCGCAGGTCGTCCGAGGTGAGCGGGATCCACCAGGACGAGACCGGCGTGAGGGTCGAGCTGGGTACGGCGGACACGGCACCCGCGACGCTGCGCGCCCGCTACCTCGTGGGCTGCGACGGCGGGCGCAGCACGGTGCGCAAGCTGTCGGGCATCGACTTCCCCGGCACCGAGGCGACGATGACCGCGCTGATCGGCGACGTCGAACTCCCCGATCTGCCCGAGGACTACGTCTGGGTGCGGCGCACACCGAGCGGCGACTACTCGGCGATCGCCTTCGAGCCGGGCTGGTACCGGGTGATCACATCCGAGTACGACCGTGTCGTGGACCGCGACGAACCCGTGACGCTCGAGCAGTTGAGGGAGTCGCTGGTCAGGGTCGCGGGCAGCGACTTCGGCATGCACAGCCCCCGGTGGATCTCCCGGTTCAACGACGCCGCTCGGCAGGCCGTCCAGTACCGAAAGGGCCGGGTGCTGCTCGCGGGCGACGCCGCGCACATCCACTTCCCGGCCGGCGGGCAGGGGCTGAACATGGGCGTGCAGGACGCGGTCAACCTCGGCTGGAAGCTGGCCTCGGTGGTGCTCGGCCGGGCGCCGGAGAGCCTGCTGGACAGCTACCACGCCGAGCGCCATCCCGTCGGGGAGCGCGTGCTGCACAACACCCGGGCGCAGTCGGCCCTGGCCCGGCCCGGCGCCGCGACGGACGCGCTGCGTGAGGTGTTCGGCTCGCTCATGGTGTTCGACGACGTCAACCGGCATCTGCGCCACATGCTCACCGCGCTGGACATCCGGTACCCGGTCGACGGCGACCACCTGCTGGCCGGCCGCCGCGTCCCCGACGCCGACCTCAAGACACCCGACGGCGCCACCCGTGTCCACGAGTTGCTGCACGCCGCCCGCCCCGTACTGCTCGACCTGCGCGGCAGCGCCGAGGTGGCGGCCATCGCCGCGGGCTGGTCCGACCGCGTCGACCTGGTCGGGGCGCGGAGCGAGGACGACTTCTGGCCCGTCCCGGCCGTCGGCGAGATCCCCGCTCCGGCCGCACTCCTCATCCGCCCCGACGGCCATGTCGCCTGGGCGTCCACCACCGACACCCCGCCCGACACCGCCGCCCTCCGGACCTCCCTCACCACCTGGTTCGGCCCGGCCCGGCAGGGGTGACGGCCCGCGCCACGCAGTCGGTCACTTCGAAGCGAACGTGACGGCGGCCGCCAAGACCCGGTTGTGGTCTTGACGGCCGCCGTTGTCGTGCGGGGACGCCGGGGAGTCGGTCGGGGTCGGGGTCAGGCTCGCTTCTTGAAGGTGGAGACCGCCCATGCGTAGCCGAGGACGGCGAGACCGACGCACCAGGCGATGGCCGCGATGGCGTCGCCGCTCGACGGGTTGCCCGCGAGGAGGCCGCGCAGTGTCTCGATGATCGGGGTGAAGGGCTGGTACTCCACGAACTGGCGTACGCCGACCCCCATCGTGTCCGCGGGTACGAACGCGCTGCTGAGGAACGGCAGCATGATCAGCGGAACGGTGGCCATGCCCGCCGACTCCACGGTCTTGGCGGACAGTCCCATGGCGACGGTGAGCCAGCTGGTCGCGAAGCCGAGCAGCAGGATGACGCCGAGCACGCCGAGCCAGTCGACGGCGCTCGCGGCCGGGTCGAAGCCCATCAGGAAGGCCACCCCGATGATGGCCGCGCAGGCCACCAGGGCGCGCAGCGTGGTGATGATGACGTGCCCGCTCAGCATGGCGCCGCGGGAGACGTCCATGACCTTGAGCCGGTTGATGACGCCCTTGGTCATGTCGGAGTTGACCTCCGTCGCGGTGGCTCCCAGCCCGTAGCTGACGGCCATCACGAGCAGCCCCGGTGTCACGTAGTCGATGTAGTCGACGCCGACGTCGAAGCCGCCGCCGAGCACCTTGACGAACATGAGCATGAGGACGATGGGGAACAGGACCGCGTTGAACACCGTGACGGGGTTGCGCAGGGTGTGCTTCAGGTTGCGGCGCAACATGATCGTCGAGTCGGTCAACGGCGTCGAGACAGTACTCACTGTGCGATCGCCTCCTTGCTCAGGTGCTCGGTGCCCGTGCGGTCGGTGGTGGTGTTGTCGGTCAGGGCGAGGAAGACGTCGTCGAGGTCCGGCGTGTGCACGGAGAACTCCTGGGCGTTGACGGAGTGCTCGTCGAGCCGGCTCAGCAGGGCCAGCAGCGACCTCGACTCACCGTCGCTGGGCACCCGCAGGGTCAGCTCCTCGTCGTCCCGCGTGGACCCGGTCAGGATCCGTGCCGCGGTGTCGAGTTCGTAGAGGTCGGCGAACCGGAGCCGGACGTGGCTGCCGGGGATCTGGCGCTTGAGCTCCTCGGGGGTGCCCTGGGCGACCAGGCGGCCCTGGTTGAGGACCGCGATCCGGTCGGCGAGCTGGTCGGCCTCCTCGAGGTACTGCGTGGTGAGGAAGATGGTGGTGCCCTCGGCCACCAGCTCGCGGACGATCCCCCACATCGTGCGCCGGCTGCGCGGGTCGAGACCCGTCGTCGGCTCGTCGAGGAAGATGATCTGCGGGTTGCCGACCAGCGTCATCGCCAGGTCGAGCTTGCGGCGCATACCGCCGGAGTAGGTCGACGCCAGCTTGTCCGCCGACTCAACCAGGTCGAACCGCTCCAGCAGCCGTGTGACCACCTGGTCGCCGGGGCGCACGCGTTTCAGGTCCGCCATCAGCTGGAGGTTCTCCCGGCCGGACAGCAGTTCGTCGACCGCGGCGAACTGGCCGGTCACACCGATGGCCGCGCGCACCTGCTTGGTCGCGGTCACCACATCGTGCCCGGCGACCTGCACCGTTCCGGCGTCGGCCGTCAGCAGTGTCGTCAGGACGTTCACCGTGGTCGTCTTGCCGGCCCCGTTCGGGCCGAGCAGGGAGAAGATCGATCCCGCGGCGACATCGAAGTCGATGCCGTCGAGCACGACCTTGTCGCCGTATGCCTTGCGCAGCCCTGAAACTGCGATCGCTGAACTTCTCATGCCACCACTTTCTTCGCCGGGCCTGTCACGCCCCTGTCATGGCGCTCAAGCGCTGGTGGACTCCGCCTCGATCGCGTCCAGCACCTCGCGGCCGCTGTCGACGAGGTACATGTGATCGCCCGGGAACTCCGCATAGCTGAACGCACCCGTGGTCGCCGCCTGCCACTGCCGGGCCTCCTCCGCGGTGACCAGGCCGTCGGAGCCGCCCCGCAGCGAGCAGATCGGCACGGACACCGGTTCGTCGGTGCTCGGCGTGTAGTTCTCGTGCATCTCGCAGTCGGCCTGGAGCACGGGGAGGATCAGTTCACGCATCTCCGGGTGGTCGAGGGCCTCGTGCCTGAACCCCGCGAACTCCTCGACCCTGGCGAGGAACTCCTCGTCCTCGAGGCCCGTCGCCCGCCTCTCGCGCTGGGTCCACGGCCCCGGCGAACCGCTGACGACCAGCCGCTCGACGTGCACATCGCGCGTGCTCAGCAGGTGCACCAGTTCGTACGCGAGCACCGCGCCCAGGCTGTGCCCGAACAGCACGGTCCGGGTCCCCTCGCCGAGGTCCGCGACGATGTCGTCGATCGAGTTCTTGGCCGCCTCGACGACATTGCGGTACGGCGTCTCCAGGATCCGCCGCTCCCTGCCGGGCAGTTCGACCGAGGTCACCCGCCACCGGCCGGCGGCCAGCTCCCGCCACGGGTGGAAGAACGAAGGTCCTGCTCCCGCGAACGGCACGCACAACAGCGTGGTCTGTTCCCCGTGTTCCGCGGACATGCCGGGTTCTGTCACCCCGACCAACCCCAATCAGAAATAGATGTCCGGTCGTCATTCCGGTCGTTACGCCAGCTTGCGGTTGATGACCTCGAACATTTCGGCCACGGGTGCGGGCATGTGCATTTCGTGGTGCGTGACGTGAACGTCGTGCACCTCCAGAGAGCCGAGGACGTACGGCCGCCATTGGTTCGCGTACGACGTGTCCTCGAGCGTGGCGTTGAAATACAGCACATCGCCGCGGTAGACCGGCGATTCGAAATCCATCATGAGGTTCGTGTTGTTGGCGAGGACCTTCGACATGGTGTCCAGGAATCCCTGCCGGTTGCCGGTGCGTATGTACTGGCCGAAGTCGTCCTCCAGCTCCGCCCGGAAGTCCGACGAGTCCTTTCCGGCATGCACCTCGGTGAAGCCGTGCCCTCCGGGCTGCGCGTCCAGGACGGCCACCAGGGCAACCTCGTGCCCGCGCCGGTCGAGCGCATCCGCGACGGCCTGCACGACGGAGCCGCCGTAGGACCAGCCGATCAGGTTGAAGGGCCCCTCGGGCTGGATCTTCAGGATCTGGGTGACGTAGTCGTCGATCATCTCCGCCACGGAGCCCGCCAGCGGCTCCACGCCGTCGGAGCCGCGGGACTGCAGGGCGTAGGCGGGCCGGTCCTGGAGGTGCAGTACGAAGCTGTAGTACGCCCAGCCCAGCCCGCCCCCGCCGTGGAAGAACCACACCGGCGGCTTCCCGGTACCGGGATCGCTGTTCAGGGGCAGCACGACCGCGAACGAGTCGGCGTCGTCGTCGGGGATGCCGCCGGCGAGCATCAGCGCGGCCAGTTCGGCCACCGTGGGGTACCTGATGATCGTCCTGATGGGGATGTCGATGTCGAACTGGTTGCGGATGCGGACGCTGAGCCGGGTGGCCAGGAGCGAGTGGCCGCCGAGCGCGAAGAAGCCGTCGTCGATGCCGACCTTCTCCAGGCCGAGCAACTCACCGAAGAGGTCGCACAGTTTCTGCTCGTAGGCGTTGCGCGGCTCCCGGCCCGCCTGGACGCCGCTGTCCTCGGAGGGCAGTGCCCGCCGGTCGAGCTTCCCGTTCGAGGTCAGCGGGATCTCCGACAGCCTGATCACCGCGGACGGCACCATGTAGTCCGGGAGACGCTCACGCAGATGCTCGGTGAGCTCGGCGTCGGCCCATGTGGCGTCGGGCTCGGGCACCACGTAGCCCACGATGCGCTTGTCGCCCTCCTTGTTCTCACGCACCACGGCCACCGCCTGCGCCACCCCCGGGTGTCCGGCCAGCGCATGCTCGATCTCACCCAGCTCGATGCGGAAGCCGCGGATCTTCACCTGGGAGTCGGCGCGTCCCACGTACTCCAGTTGGCCGTTCCTGCCCCAGCGGACCAGGTCGCCGCTGCGGTACATCCGCTCGCCCGCCGCACCGAAGGGACAGGCGACGAACCGTCCCGCGGTCAGTGCCGGCCGGCCGTGGTATCCGCGGGCCAACCCGTAGCCCGCCACGTACAGTTCGCCGGTCACGCCGACGGGCGTCGGCTTGAGGTTGGCGTCCAGGACGTAGGCGCTCAGGCCCGGGACGGCCGGGCCGATCACGCTGGCCCGGTAGCGGCCGGCGGAGTGCTCGTCCAGGTCGATGCGGGTGACGTGCACGGTGGTCTCGGTGATGCCGTACATGTTCACCAGCACCGGCGCGTCGGGGGCGTGGCGCTCGTACCAGTCCGCGAGGCGGTTCAGGTCGAGGGCCTCGCCGCCGAACACCACGTAGCGCAGCGCCAGTTCCTGGCCGCCGGCCGCCGCGTCGGCCTGGATGAGCTGGTAGAAGGCGGAGGGTGTCTGGTTGAGGACGGTGACCTGCTCGCGGGCGAGGAGCTGGAGGAAGTCGGCCGGGGAGCGGGAGACGTCGTAGGGGACCACGACCAGGCGGCCGCCGTACAGCAGCGGCCCCCACAGCTCCCACACCGAGAAGTCGAAGGCGTAGGAGTGGAAGAGGGTCCACACGTCGTCCGGGCCGAAGGCGAAGTCCTCGGTGGCGGTGAAGAGTCCGACCACGTTGCGGTGCGGGATGAGGACGCCCTTGGGGCGGCCGGTCGACCCGGAGGTGTAGATGACGTACGCCGGGTGCTCGGGGCGCAGTGCCGTGCCGCGCTCGGCGTCGGTGAGGTCGCCGGCCGCTTCGTCGGCGAAGGCGGCGGCCTGGTCGAGGTGGACCAGGGGGAGGTCCTCGGCGAGGTCCTGCGCGGCGCTGTTCGTGCCGGTGGTGACCAGCAGGACCGGCTGGGCGTCCTGGACCATGTAGGCGATGCGGTCGGCCGGGGAGTCGGGGTCGATGGGCAGATAGGCGCCGCCCGCCTTGAGCACCGCGAGCAGCGCGACGACCAGGTCGGCCGAGCGTTCCAGGCAGACCCCGACCAGGGACTCGGGGCCCACGCCCCGGTGGACGAGGTGCCGTGCGAGCCGGTTGGCCCGGGCGTTCAACTCTCCGTACGTGAGCGTGGCGTCGTCGCAGACCACCGCGACCTCGTCGGTTCGCTGCGCGGCCTGCCGCTCGAACAGCTCGACCAGGGTGACCTCGGGAACGGCGTTGCCGGTCTCGTTCACCTCGGTCAGCAGCCGCTGCCGCTCCGGCGCACTGAGCACGTCGATGTCGCCGACGCGCATGCCCGGGTCGGCGGCCAGCTGCTCCAGTACCCGCACGAGCCGGGCGACGATCTCCTCGGCGGAGTCGCGGTCGAACAGGTCGGTCGCGTACTGGAGGTCGCCGCGCAGCGCCCCCGATTCGTCTACGGCCATGAAGAAGGTCAGGTCGACCATGGCGGTCGAGGGGATGGCCTGCTCGAACTTCATCTCCAGCCCGGGGAGTTCGAGGTCGGGCTTCTCGTAGCTCTGCCAGGAGAAGATCACCTGGAACAGCGGCTGGTACGCGGCGGAGCGGTCGGGGTTGATCGACTCGACCACCACGTCGAACGGCACGTCCTGGTGCTCGTACGCCGTCAGCGCCTTGTCCCGCACCTGTGCGAGCAGGTCGGTGAACGTCGGGTTGCCGGAGAGGTCCGCGCGCAGCACCTGGGTGTTGACGAAGCATCCGATCATGTCGGCCAGCGCTTCGTCGGTCCGCCCGGCGATCGGCGAGCCGATCGTCACGTCGTCCCCGCCGCCGAGTTTGCGCAGCAGCACCGCCAGCGCGGCCTGGAGGACCATCGACAGGCTCGTCCCGCGCTCGTCGGCCAGCTTCTGCAGCGCGGCCGCCACCTCCGGGGCCGCCGCGAGGCCGACCGTGTCGCCGTGCGAGCTCGCCTCCGCGGGCCGCGGCCGGTCGTGCGGCAGGTTCAGCGGCTGCGGCACGCCCGCCAGTTCCTTGCGCCAGTACTCGATCTGCGCCGTGGCGAGACTGCCCGGGTCGCCCACGTCACCGAGCACCTCGCGCTGCCACAGCGCGTAGTCCTTGTACTGGAGGGACAGCGGCTCCCAGTCCGGCGCCCGGCCGTCCCGGCGGGCGGTGTAGGCGTCGATCAGGTCCCGCATCAGCGGTGCGCTGGAGCTGCCGTCCGACGCGATGTGGTGGATGACCAGGACCAGGACGTGTTCCTGCGGGGAGCAGCGGAACAGGCCGGCCCGCAGGGGGAGTTCGGCCGACAGGTCGAATCGGTGCGCGACGGCCCCGGCGATCGCGCCGGACATGTCCTCGGGCGCGACCTCGACCACCGGCACGTGCGGTGCCGCCTCCTCCGTCGGCAGGATCCGCGCGTAGGGCTCGCCGTCGTCGTCCGTCAGGTAGACGGTGCGCAGGATCTCGTGCCGGTCGGCCAGGTCGCGGATCGCCGCGACGAGGGCGTCCTGGTCCAGGGTTCCGGTCAGCCGGAACGCCGCCGAGATGTTGTAGGTCGCCGCCCCCTGCTCCAGTTTGTGCAGAAGCCACATACGGCGCTGTGCGAATGACAGCGGGATCATTGCTTCACTCCTTTACGGTCACCTTGCGCAAAGAGGCGCAGACTGGGGCGACGGGGGGCGGCCGACTCCTCCGACCAGGCGGCGAGCGCGGCCACCGTCGGCAGGTCGAAGATCTTGCGGATGGGGATCTCTATCTCCATCTCGGCGCGGGCTCGGCTGATCAGCCGGGTGGCGAGCAGGGAGTGCCCGCCGAGTTCGAAGAAGCCGTCGTCGACGCCGACCCGGTCCACGCCGAGCACCTCGGCGAACAGCCGGGCCAGGGTCTCCTCGCGCGCGGTGCGGGGCGCGCGGTAGGCGGCGCCGGTGTACTCCGGCTCGGGCAGCGCGGCCCGGTCCAGCTTGCCGTTGGGCATCAGCGGCAGCCGGTCCAGGAGGACGAGGGCGGACGGCACCATGAACTCGGGCAGGCGCTCGGCGACGTACCGGCGTATCTGCGCGGGGTCGGTCTCGCCGGACGGCACCGCGTACGCGATGAGCCGCTTGGCGATGCCGGTGCCGCGGGCGATGACGGCGGCCTGGGCGACCTCGGGGTGCCCGGTGAGCACGGCCTCGATCTCGGCGGGCTCGACCCGGAAGCCACGCACCTTGACCTGGGCGTCCCCGCGGCCCGCGTACTCCAGTTGGCCCTCGCCGCCCAGGCGGGCCAGGTCACCGGTGCGGTACATGCGTGAGCCGGGCGGGCCGTACGGGTCGGCGACGAAGCGCTCGGCGGTCAGTTCGGCGCGGCCCTGGTAGCCGCGGCCGATGTTCCCGCCGACGTACAGCTCGCCGACCGCGCCCGGCGGCAGCGGATCCAGGCCGGGACCGAGGACGTAGGCCCGCATGTTGCCGAGCGGGGTGCCGACGGGCGCACTGCCCGCCCTCTCCGGCGTGCCGTCGGGGACGGTGAAAGTGGTGGCGTAGAACGACTCGCTCTGCCCGTAGGCGTTGACGACCCGCACCCCCGGGAAGGCGGCCTGCACCTTCTCGACGAGCGAGGAGGGCAGGGCCTCGCCGGCGAAGACGAGGGTCTCCACACTGGTGCGGTCGGAGATCTGGTCGACGAGTTCGGCGAAGGCCGACGGCACGGTGGAGATGACGCTGCCGCTCCAGCCCTTGCGCTCGCCGAGGACCAGGACGTCCCGGACGAGTTCGACGATGCCGCCGGTGGCGAGCGTCGTGAAGATCTCGAAGGCGGAGACGTCGAAGTTGACCGACGCGCCCGCCAGGAGCCGCTTGCCCGGTTCGAGCCCCACGCGGGAGGCGAGCCGCAGCACGCCGTTGACCACGTTGGCGTGGGTGATGGCGACGCCCTTGGGCTTGCCCGTGGAGCCTGAGGTGTACATCACGTACGCCAACTGGTCGGCGTGCAGCGGCAGTTCGGGGCCGGTGTCGTCGCCGGACAGGTCGAGCGCGTCGAGGAGGACGTCCGGGGCGTCGTGCTCCGGCAGCACCCCGGCCGTCGCGGAGTCCGTGAGGACCAGGCGTGGCCGTGCCTCGTCGAAGATGGCGGCGAGGCGGTGGCTGGGGTACTTGGGGTCGACCGGCAGATACGCGCCGCCCGCCTTCAGGACCGCGAGCAGTGCGACCACCAGGTCCGCCGTCCGCGGCAGCGACAGCGCGACCACCGACTCCGGGCCCACGCCGCGGTCGGCGAGTTCGCGCGCCAGGCGGCCCGCCCGGGCGTTCACCTCGCGGTACGTGAGGGACTCGCCCTCGGTGACCACGGCGACCGCGTCCGGGGTCCGCGCCGCCTGTGCCTCGACGAGTCCGCTGATCGTGACGTCCGGCGTCGGGACGGCCGTGTCGTTGAACTCGACCAGCAACCGGTCGCGTTCGGCCGGCTCCAGGGTCTCGACCCGTGCGGCCGGCAGTTCGGGGGTGGCCGCCAGCTGCCGCAGGACACGGACGAGCCGGGCCGCGTACACCTCCACGGTGTCCCGGTCGAAGACACCGCGCGCGTACTGGAGGGTGAGCTTCAGGTGCGGTTCCACGACCGCCATCAGGGCCAGTGGGTAGTTGGTGCCCGTGGACAGGCGCAGTCCGGTGAAGGCGATGCCACCGGTGGCGGCGGTGGCGGCGCCGAGGGCCTTCTGGTCGACCGGGTACGACTCGAAGACGACCAGTGTGTCGAAGAGGGACTGGAGCCCGGCGGACTGCTGGATCTCCGTCAGCCCGTGGTGGTGGTGCTCCAGGAGGCCGGCCTGCCGGTTCTGGAGCCCGGTGAGGATCTCGGCGAGGGTGTCGCCGGGCGCGTACCGGACGCGTACCGGAAGGGTGTTGATGAACATCCCGACCATCGACTCGACGTCCGTCACCGCGGGCGGCCGCCCGGAGACGGTGGCGCCGAACACCACGTCCTGGCGGCCGGTGAGCCGGCCGAGCAGCAGCGCCCACGCGCCCTGGAGCAGGCTGTTGACGGTGACGCCCAACCGGGAGGCGCTGCGCCCCAGTTCGCGCGCCACGTCGGGCGGCAGCGGGACGTCGACCTCGTCGAGGCCGGCCTCACCCGCGCCCTCCGAGCCGGGGGCGAGGAGGGTCGGCTCCTGGAGGCCTTCGAGCTCTTGCGCCCACGCCCGGGCCGCCTCCTGATGGTCCTGCCGGGCACGCCAGGACAGGAAGTCGCCGTAGCTGCGCGTGCTCGGCAGGTCCCTCGGGTCGCCGTCGGACGCGTAGAGCAGCAGCAGGTCCCGCACCAGCAGGGGCGTGGACCAGCCGTCGAACAGGACGTGGTGGGCGGTCATCACCAGTTCGGCCCGGTCGGGCCCGAGGACGACGAGCGCCAGCCGGATCAGCGGTGGGGTGTCCCGGTCGAAGTGGGCGGTCCGGTCCTCGGCGAGGAACCGTTCGAAGGTCTCGTCCCGCTCCGCCTCACCGGCCTCGGTCAGGTCGAGGTGCTGCCACGGCAGGGACACCGTCTGCGGTATCGCCTGTACGACGTCGCCGTCCGCCCGGTCGACGAACGCCGCGCGCAGGCCCGCATGGCGCCCCAGCAGTGCCTGCCCGGCCCGGCGCATCCGCTCCGGGTCGACCTCGCCGGAGAGATGGAACACCATCTGCATGTGGTACGCGTCGAACGACGCCCCGGCCAGCATGGTGTGGAACAGCATCCCGGACTGCGCCGATGTCACCGGCCACACCTCGGCCAGCCTGCCGAACCGGGCCTCCCAGGTGTCGATCTCCGCCTGGCCCACCTGGACCAGGGGCGCGTCGCTCGGGGTCAGCCCGCCGGCGTCGGGTGCCGTCGCGTGCCGGGCCAGGGCGGTGAGCGCCTCGACCCACAGCCCGGCCAGCTCGGTCACCTCGGCGCGGGAGAGCACCCCGGTCGGGAAGCCGAAGTAGGCGGTCAGTTCGTCACCGTCGGGGGCGGCGGTGGCCACGGCGTTGATCTCCAGCGCCGACAGCACCGGCATGTCCGCGTTCGGCGCGGCGATCAGGTCCTGGTGTGTGGTGTCCGGTACCCAGCCGAGGCCCCGCAGTTCCTCGGGGAGGTCCGCACCGGAGGACCGGCCCAGGTAGTTGAACCCGATCCGCGGCTGTCGCTGTCCGGCCAGCGCGGCGGCGGTCTCCGGGTTGAGCCGGCGCAGCAGGCCGTAGCCCATGCCGTTGTCCGGCACCGCCCGCAGCTGCTCCTTGACGGCCTTGACCGCGCGTCCGGCGGCCGGACCGCCGGCGAACGCGTCCGCCACGTCGATGTCCGCCAGGTTCAGGCGCACCGGGTACATCGCGGTGAACCAGCCGATCGTGCCGGACAGGTCCGCGCCGGGCACCAGGTGCTCTTCCCGGCCGTGCCCCTCCAGTCGCACCAGCGCCGAGGACGCCGCGGCCCCTGACCCGCCCCGCGTCCGGTGCCAGCGTGCGAGCGCCAGCGCAAGACCGGCCAGCAGCCCGTCGTCGACGCCGCCGCGGAACACCGCGGGCACCGTGTTCAGCAAGGTCCGGGTGACGTCCGCCGGCACCTGGACGCGCACCGTGTCCACGGTGGCCGCGACATCGCGCGCGGGGTCCAGCTCCCGTGCTCCCAGCACGGGCTCCTCCTCGCGCAGGATCTCCTGCCACAGGGGCAGTTCCGCGACCCGCCGAGGGGTGGCCGCCTCGTCGGCCAGCGCATGCGCCCACCGCCTGAGCGAGGTGCCCCCGGCCGCCGGTTCCGGGGTGCGGCCGTCGCGTACCCGCTGCCAGGCGGACACCAGGTCCGGCAGCAGGATCCGCCACGACACCCCGTCGACGACCAGGTGGTGCAGCACGATCAGCAGCCGGTCCGCCTCGGTGTCGGAGGTGAACCGCACGAACTGCGCCATGACGCCCGCGTCCGGGTCCAGCCGGTCCGCGGCCGCGTCCAGCTCGGCTTGCACATCGGCGTCGCCGTAGGGCACTTCACGGATCAGCGCACCGGCGTCCACGCTGCCGGCCGGCTCCGTGCGCAGGCCCGGCTGTGCCCGGTCGAGCCGGGAACGCAGGGCGTCGTGCCGGTCGAGGACGGCCTGCAACGTGGCGAGCAGCCCGGCGCGGTCGATGTCCTCGGGCAGGGTCAGCAGCGCGGACATGCAGAACCGGCCGATGCCACCGCCCAGTTCGAGGACATGCGCCGCCGTCGGCGGCAGCGGGGCCCAGCCCACACCGCCGCCCGGCAGCTCCGCCAGGGTCACACGCTCCTCGGCCACCCGGCCCTCGACCAGCTCGGCGAGCCGGGCGACCGTACGGTGCTCGAAGATCTCCCGTGTGCTGACGACCACGCCGCGCGTCTTGGCGCGCGCGACGACCTGGATCGACCGGATGCTGTCCCCGCCGCTGGTGAAGAAGTCGTCGTCGACGCCTATCCGCTGGGCGTCGAGCACATCCGCGTACACCTCGGCCAGGACCCGCTCCGCCTCGCTGCGCGGCGCCCGGTACTCGGTGCCGGCGAACTCCGGCGCGGGCAGCGCGGCCCGGTCCAGCTTTCCGCTCGCGGTGAGCGGCAGCCGGTCCAGCACCACGAGCAGGGCGGGCACCATGTAGTCCGGCAGCCGCCCGGCCGCGAACTGCCGCAGCTCCGCCACCGGAACACCGGCGGGCAGGTCCGCGTCGCCGTCCCCGGCGCCGGCCGGCGCCACATAGCCGACGAGCCGTGTGCTGCCGGTGTGGTCCTCGCACACGGTGACCACGGCCTGGCCGACCGCGGGATGCTTGGCGAGGACCGTCTCGATCTCGGTCGGCTCGACACGGATGCCGTTGACCTTCACCTGGGTGTCGGCCCGTCCCGCGTACTTCAGCCGGCCGCCCTCGTCCCACTGGGCCAGGTCGCCGGTGCGGTACATGCGCGCGCCGGCGGGGCCGAAGGGACAGGCCACGAACCGTTCCGCGGTCACTGTGGCGTTGTCGTGGTAGCCACGGGCGAGCAGACCGCCGACGTACAGTTCGCCGATGACACCGGGCGGGACCGGAGCGAGGTCCGGCCCGAGGACGTGGGCACGCATGTTGGCCAGTGGCCGTCCGACCGGTACGGCACCGGTTTCGGGCGACTCGTGCGGGAGCGTGAACGTGGTGGCGTAGAAGCTTTCGGTCTGTCCGTAGGCGTTGATGACCCGGACGTCGGGCAGGGCGGCTCGCACCTTGCGGACCAGGTCGGCGGTGAGCGCCTCTCCGGCGAGGACGACGGTCTCCACGTCGAGTTCGAGGCTGCCGGGGGCCGCGGTGGTGATCTGGTCGAGCAGTGCGGAGAACACCGCGGGCACGGCGCTGATGGTGGTGCCGGACCACCGGTCGCGTTCGGCGAGTTCGAGTACGTCGCGGACGACCTCGACGCTCGCTCCGGTGGTGAGCGCGGTGAATATCTCGAACACGGAGACGTCGAAGTTCACCGAGGTCGCGGCGAGCATCCGGGACCCCGCCTCGACCCGCACCGTCCGACGCAGATCCTGTACGCCGTTGACCACGCCGGCATGGGTGATGGCGACGCCCTTGGGAGTCCCGGTCGACCCCGAGGTGAACATCACGTAGGCCAGATTGTCCGGCTCGATAGGGACGGCCGGGGCCGGGAGTGCGAGGCCGTCGAGGTTCAGTTCGTCGAGGTGGAGTACGGGCGGCCGGCAGCCGGCCACCGTCGCCGCCGTCTCTTGATGGGTCAGTACGAGGGCCGGATCGGCCGTGTCGAGCAGGAGGCCGACGCGCGCGGCCGGGTAGTTGGGGTCGATCGGCAGGTAGGCGCCGCCCGCCTTGAGCACGGCGAGGAGCGCGACCACCAGGTCCGCCGTTCGTGGCAGGGCCACCGCGACCAGGACGTCCGGCCCGACGCCGCGGTCCCGCAGTTCCGCGGCCAGCCGGCCCGCGCGGGCGTCCAACTCCCCGTACGACAACACGGTCCGCCCGGACACCACCGCGGTCGCGTCGGGTGTCCGGCGCGCCTGTGCGGCGACCAGTTCCGGCACCGTCGATCCGCTCACCGGTGCCGTCGTCCCGTTCACCCGGGTCAGCAGGTCCCGTTCGGCGTCGGTGAGTACGTCCACCCCGCTCAGCCGCGTTCCGGGGTCGGCGACCACCTGCCGCAGCACGCGCACGAAGCGGTCGACGATCTTCACGGCGGTGGTGTGGTCGAACAGTTCCGTCGCGTACTCGAGCCGCCCGTACGCGCCCCCGGAGGCGTCCGGGACGATGTTGAAGAACAGGTCGAACTTCGCGGTCTCGGTGTCCGCCGCGACGGGGGTGGCCCGCAGTCCCGGCATCTCGATCCGCGGCCACACGAACTGCCAGGCCAGCATCACCTGGAACAGCGGCTGGTACGAGGTGGTGCGGTCCGGACCCAGCAGCTCCACCAGGCGCTCGAACGGCATGTCCTGGTTGTCGTAGGCGGCGAGGGCCTTCTCCCGCACCTGCTCCAGCAGTTCGCCGAACGACGGGTTCCGCGACAGGTCGGCGCGCAGCACCCAGGTGTTGACGAAGAACCCGATCAGATCGTCGAGCTGCTCGTCGGCGCGCCCCTCGATCGGGCTGCCGACCGTCACGTCCTGTCCGCCGCCCAGCTTGTGCAGGAGCACCGCCAGCGCGGCCTGGGCCGCCATCGGCGGGGTGGCGCCGCGGTCCGCGGCCAGCTTCCCGAGCCCGGTGAGCAGTTCGGGTTCCAGCTCGAAGGAGACATGGCCGCCTCGGTGGTCGGCCATCGTCGGCCGTGGCCGGTCCAGCGGCAGCTGCACCGGCTGCGGCACCCCGTCCAGCTCCTGCCGCCAGTAGTCGATCTGCGCCGCGGCGATGCTCTCCGGATCGGCTTCGTCACCCAGCAGTTGCCGCTGCCACAGCGTGTAGTCCTTGTACTGCACCGGAAGCGGCGTCCACTGCGGCGCCTGCCCCTGGTGGCGGGCCGCGTACGCCGAGACCAGGCCCTGGAGGAACGGCGCCATCGACGCCCCGTCCACGGCGATGTGGTGGAACACGAACGCCACGACGTGCTCCTGCGGCGAGACACGGAAAACCGTGGTCCGCAGCGGGAGTTCCGCGTCCAGGTGGAACCCCTCGCACAGGACCTCACGCATCGCGGCGTCCAGCGTCCGAGCCGTCACGTCGACCACCCGGAAGACCGGGGCCGCCTCCTGCGGGGGCAGGATCAGCTGCTCCGGCGTGCCGTCCGCGCTCTCGACGATCAGGGTGCGCAGGGACTCGTGCCGGGTGACGACATCCGTCACGGCCGCGGCCAGGGCCGCCGTGTCCAGCGGCCCTTCGAGGCGCAGCGCGAACGGGATGTTGTAGGTCGCGGACGGACCCTGAAGACGGTGGAGGAACCACAGCCGGCGTTGGGCGAATGACAGCGGAATCATCGACGCTCTCCTACACAGTCATCTGGCGCAGTTGAGGACGGTTGGGCCTGCGCCGCTGAGGGCGGTCCGACGCGGTCAATTCCTCGATCCGCACCGCCAGTTGGGCGACGGTCGGGTTGCGGAACACCATCGTGACCTTCGAGTCGACGCCGAATTCGTTGCGGATCCGGCCACTCAGCCGGGTGGCCAGCAGCGAGTGGCCGCCGCGGGCGAAGAAGTCGTCGTCGACCCCGACCTCGTCCACGCCGAGGAGATCGGCGAACAGCCGGCAGAGGACTTCCTCGTTGTGGTTGCTCGGCCCGCGTCCCGGGGCGGCCTTGCCCTGGTCGGGTGCGGGGAGCGCGCCGCGGTCGAGCTTTCCGCTCGGGTTCACGGGGAACTCGGCGAGCGGCACGATCGCCGACGCGACCATGTACTCGGGCAGGCGCTCCCGGAGCAGTCCGGTGAGGGCCCCGACGTCGAGCTGTGCGGGGTCCGCCTTGCCGCTCGGCACCACGTACGCGACCAGCCGCTGGTCGCCGACGCGGTCCTCGCGCACCACCGCGACCGCCTGGGCGACGTCGGGGTGGTCGGCCAGCACATGCTCGATCTCGCCGAGTTCGATCCTGAAGCCCCGGATCTTCACCTGGAAGTCGGTGCGCCCGATGTACTCCAGCCGGCCGTCGCCGCCCCACCGCACCAGGTCGCCGGTGCGGTACATCCGCGTGCCGGGCGCACCGAACGGACAGGCCACGAACCGTCCCGCGGTCAGGTCCGGCCGGCCCTGGTATCCGCGGGCCAGGCCGTCGCCGGCGATGTACAGCTCGCCCTGCACCCCGAGCGGGGCCGGCCGCAGCCGCGAGTCGAGCACGTACACCTGGGTGTTCCCGATGGGCGTCCCGATCGGCGGGACACCGGATCCGGACCCGACCGTCGCGGTCGTCGACCAGATCGTCGTCTCGGTCGGACCGTACACATTGGCCACTTCGATCGCCTGGCCGGCGAGGGTCTGGGCGAGTTGCGGCGGCAGTGCCTCCCCGCCGACCAGGATCCGCAGGCCGCGCGCGCCCTCCGGCTCGTCCATGAGCAGCATCTGCCAGAACGCCGGTGTGGCCTGGACGACGGTGACCTGGTGACGGCGCATCACCTCCACCACGGCGGAGGGCTGGGAGATGGTGTCCTTGCCCGCCAGCACGACCGCCGCTCCGGAGATCAACGGGAGGTACAGCTCCAGCCCCGCGATGTCGAACGAGACCGTGGTGACGGCGAGCAGCCGGTCCGCCGGGGTGAGCCGGAACCGCCGCTGCATCGTGGCCAGGAAGTTCGCCAGTGCGCCGTAGGGGACCGCCACTCCCTTCGGATTGCCCGTCGAACCGGAGGTGTAGATCACGTACGCGGTGTTCTCCGGCCGGACGGTCACCTCCGGCGCCGATGCCGGATATCCCGAACAGTCCGCGCCGGCCAGCGCGTCGGTGTCGAGCACGAGCGTCGGGCGGGAGTCCTCGATGATGTAGTCGATCCGCGAACGCGGGTGCTCGGGGTCGATCGGGATGTACGTCGCACCGGTCTTCAGGACCGCCAGCAGGGCGAGAACGAGCTCCGCGGAGCGGGGCAGGCGCACGGCGACCAGCGACTCCGGCCGCACACCACGGTCGATCAGCCAGTGCGCCAGCCGGTTGGTCCGCTCCTCCAGCTCGCCGTAGGTCAGCGACTCGTCCTCGGCGGCCACGGCCAGGGCCTGCGGTGTCTTTTCGGCCTGCCTGCGCACGGTCTCCACCAGGCCCTGCTCCAGGGTCGGTTCGGCCGTGTCGTTCACCTCGTGCAGCAGCCGGTCCCGCTCCGTGTCACCGAGGACGTCGACGTCCGCCAGACGCGTACCCGGGTCGGCGAGCAGCTGGTCCAGCACCCGGACGAGGCGGGCGGCGATCTCCTCGGCCGCGGCACGGTCGTAGAGGTTGTTCTGGTAGTCGAGGGAGAGCCGCAGATAGGGGTCGGCGGAGTTGAGGGTGAGCGGGTAGTGCGAGCCCGCGAACGGGCGGATTCCGTCGATCGTGAATCCCGCCGAGGCGTTGGCGTCGATCATGCCCTCGCGGTCGATCGGGTAGTTCTCGAACACGATGAGCGTGTCGAACAGGGCGGGCAGTTGGACGTTGCGCTGGATGTCGGCCAGACCGTAGTAGTGGTGGTCGAGCAGCGAGGTCTGCCGGTTCTGGAGGTCGGTGATGACCTCGCCCATGGTGTGGTCGGGGCGGCAGAACACCCTGGTCGGCAGGGTGTTGATGAACAGGCCGACCATTTCGTCGGAACCGACCAGGTCTGCCGGGCGGCCGTTGACGGCGGCGCCGAACACCACGTCGTGCTGCCCGGTCAGCTGCCCGAGCAGCATCGCCCACGCGCCCTGAAGGAGCGTGTTCAGCGTGACGCCGAGTTCCGCGGCGCGCCGGGCGAGTTCGCGTCCCTTGTCGATCGACAGGGGTACCTCGACCCGGCCGAGGGCGGACGCCGCCCCCTGGAAGGCGGCGTTCGGGGCCACCAGGGTCGGCTGGTCGAATCCGTCGAGTTCGGCGTTCCACCGGGCCGCCGACGCCTGATGGTCCTGCACGGACAGCCAGGCCAGGTAGTCGCCGTAGCTGCGGACCGGGGTGAGATCGTCGGTGCCCGCGTACAGCCGGATCAGATCCGTGATCACCATCGGCGACGACCAGCCGTCGAACAGGGTGTGGTGCGCCGTGACGATGAGTTTCGCCTGCCGCGGCCCGCAGGTGAGCAGGGCCAGGCGGATCAGCGGCGGCCGGGTGGGGTCGAGCTGGTCGGCCCGGTCGTCGGCGAGGGCCCGGTCGAGCGCCGCGTCCTGCTCGCTCTCTCCGTGGCCGCTCAGATCGATGTGCCGCCAGGGGATGGCGACGTGTTCCGCGACGACCTGCACCGGTTCGCCGTCGGCTCCGGAGAGGAACGCGGAGCGCAGGTTGGGATACCGGTCGAGCAGTGCCTGTCCGGCCGCCCGCATGCGCGCCGGGTCCACGTGCCCGGACAGATGCAGCACGAACTGCATGTGGTAGACGTCGAAGGAGCCTTCGGCGAGCGCGGCCTGGAACTGGATGCCGGACTGCCCCGGGGCCTGCGGCCACACCTCGACCAGCCGGCCGTAGCGCTCCTCCCAGGCCTCGATCTCGTCCTGGCCCACCGTGACCAGCGGGGCGTCCGAGGGGGTGAGCCCGCCGATCTCCGGGTGTGCGGCGTGCGCGGCCATGCCGTGCAGCACCTCGACCCAGGTCCGGGCCAGTTCGTCGGTCTGCTCGCGCGACAGCACCCCGGTGGCGAACATGAACGCGGCCTGCAACCGAGGGCCGTCCGCGGTGTCCGTGGCGACCGAGTTGACCTCCAGGGCGGACAGCGCGGGCAGGTCCGGGTCGGGCATCGCGATCAGCTCGGCGGACCAGGACGCCGGTCCCCATCCGTCGGTGCGCAGATGCTCGGGCACATCGGAGTCGGAGATCCGGCCGAGGTAGTTGAACCCGATCTGCGGCACCGGGTGTTCGGCGAGCTGCTCGGCGGTCTCCGGGTTCAGACGGCGCAGCAGCCCGTATCCCATGCCCTTGTCCGGGATCCCGCGCAGCTGCTCCTTGACCAGCTTGATCGCCTTCCCGGCCGCGGGGCCGCCGGCCAGCACATCGGCCAGGTCCACGCCCTGCACATCGACGCGGGCCGGGTACATGCTGGTGAACCATCCGACGGTCCGGGAGAGGTCGGCGCCGGGGACGACGTCCTCCTCGCGGCCGTGTCCCTCCAGACGGACCAGGGTCGAGTGGTCCGCGCCGCGCCAGCGGTTCACCGCCAGGGCGAGCGCGGCGAGCAGCACATCGGTCCCGGTGCCCAGATACGCCGCGGGAAGCCTGGTCAGCACCGCCTCGGTGACCTCGGCGGGCAGTTCCACCCGCACGGTGTCGACCGTGGACCACACATCCAACGCCGGGTCGAACGCCCGCGTGCCCAGCGGGGGGTTCGGTGCCTCCAGCACGCCCTGCCAGTAAGGCAGTTCCGCTTCCCGCTTCCCTGAGTACGCCTCGTCCTCCAGCGCCGACGCCCAGCGGCGGGCCGAGGTGCCGACCGCGGGCAGTTCGGGCGTGTTGCCGGAGCGGATCTGCTGCCATGCCTCGGCGAGGTCCGACATGAGGATGCGCCAGGAGACACCGTCCACCACGAGGTGGTGCAGCACCACGAGCAGCCGGCCCGCACCGGACTGAGCGGCGAACCAGACGAAGTCCGCCATGGTCCCGGCCTCCGGGTCGAGGCGGCCGACCGCGTCGTCCAGCTCCGCCCTGGCCGCCTGAAGCGAGGACGGCTCGTCCCACCGGCCGTCGCAGTCGATCCGGTGGATCAGGTCGGCCGCCCGTACGGTGCCCTGCTCACGTGCGAGGAGGGAGGGTTCGTCGCCGCGCACCAGTTGCGCACGCAGCAGGTCGTGCCGGTCGAGTACGGCGTCCAGCGTGGCGGCGAGGCTGTCCGCGTCGATGCCCGCGGGCAGCTGAAGCACCATCGACATGGCGAACCGGTCGGTCCCGCCGCCGTGTTCGAACACATGCCGGGCCACGGGCTGGAGCGGCATCGGGCCGACGCCGCCGCCCTCGTCCTCCGCGAGCACGGGCACCCGGTCGCGGCGGGTGGCGGCCACCTCGGCCAGCCGGGCCGCCGTGCGGCATTCGAAGATCTCCCGTGTGGTGAGTTCCAGGCCCCGGGCCCGGGCCCGCGCCACCACCTGGATCGACCTGAGGCTGTCCCCGCCCACCGCGAAGAAGTCGTCGTCGACACCGACCCGCTCCACACCGAGCACGTCCGCGTACGCGGCGGTGATGACCTTCTCGGCCTCGGTGCGCGGCTCCCGGTAGACCTCGCCCAGGAACTCCGGTTCGGGCAGCGCCGAGCGGTCCAGCTTGCCGGTCGGCCCGAGCGGCAGCCGGCCCAGGACGACGAAGGCCGACGGCACCATGTAGTCGGGCAGTCGTGCCGCGAGGAACTTGCGCAGTTCGGCGGCCGAAGCGCCGGACTGCACATCCACGTCGCCGATACCGCCGGCGCCGTCGTCACCGACGGCTCCCTCGCCGGTGTGCACCACGTACGCGACGAGCCGCCGTCCGCCCGTGGGCACCTCGCGGCTGATCACCACGGCCTCGCTGATCCCGGGGTGCTGTGTGCACGCCGCTTCGACCTCGGCCGTCTCGATGCGGAAGCCGCGCACCTTCACCTGGCCGTCGCCGCGGCCGAGGCACTCCAGTTGACCGCGGGCGTTGACGCGGGCCAGGTCGCCCGTGCGGTACATCCGCTCGCCGGCGGGGCCGAACGGGCTGGCCACATAGCGCTCGGCGGTCAGGCCCGGGCGGCCGTGGTAGCCGCGGCCCAGGCAGGTACCGACCACGTACAGCTCGCCGATCACGCCCTGCGGCACCGGGGCGAGTCCCGGGCCCAGCACGTAGGCGCGCATGTTCCCCAGCGGGGTGCCGATGGGCGCGACGTCGTTCTCCGCCCACTCCTCGGACGCCGCGAGGGGGAACGTGGTGGCGTAGAAACTCTCGCTCTGCCCGTAGGAGTTCACGATCCGCGCGCCGGGCAGCGCCTCGCGCACCTGCCGTACCAGCCGGGCCGGGAGCACATCGCCCGCGAAGACGACGGTGCGCACGTCGGGCGCCTTGTGGAGGTGGGCCACCAGTTCCCCGAGCACGGAGGGGACGCCGCTGATGACCTGGCCGTCCCAGCTGTCCCGCTCGGCGAGCGCCAGCGCGTTCGGCACCACCTCGGCCGTGCCGCCGGTGGTCAGGGTGGTCAGCAGCTCGAAGACCGAGACGTCGAAGTTGACGGAGGTGCCGGCGAGCATCTTCCACCCGGGCGGCGTGTCGAGGACGCGTATCAGTTCCCGTACGCCGCTCACGACGCCCCGGTGGGTGATCGTCGCGCCCTTCGGCTTGCCCGTGGAGCCGGAGGTGTACATCACGTACGCGAGGTTGTCCGGGCCGGGCGGCGGGATCGGGCCCGCCCCGGGGGCGTCCCATTCGGCGCGTCGATCGAGGTTGACGATCGCGATGTCGTTGTCCGGCAGCTCCTGCCATGTCGCGGTGTCGGTGACCGCGAACCGCGGGCGTGCTTCGGACAGCACGGTCTCCGCCCGCCCGCTGAGGTACTGCGGGTCCATCGGCACGTACCCGGCACCGGACTTGAGGATCCCGAGCAGGCCGGCCACCAGGTCCTCGGTGCGCGGCAGCGCGAGGACCACCAGGTCCTCCGGCCCGGCGCCGCGCCGGCGAAGCTCCCACGCGACGCCGTTGGCCCGGTCGTCGAGTTCCCGGTAGGTCAGCGTCCGGTCGTCGCACACGATCGCCGGGGCGTCGGGCGTCCTGGCCACCTGGCTCTCGAACAGCTCGGGGACCGTCAGCTCGTCCGCTGCCCGGGCACTGTCGTTGAACCGGGTGAGCAGCAGGTCCCGCTCGGCCGCGTCGAGCACGTCAACGGTGCCGACGGCGCGCTCCGAGTCGGCGACGAGCCGGCCCAGTACGCGGACGAACCGCTGCGCGATGCCGTCGGCGGTGTCCCGGTCGAACAGGCTGGTGGCGTACTCCAGACGGCAGTTCGCCCCGCCCGAGCTGTTCGGGAGGAGGTCGAAGAACAGGTCGAACTTGGCCGTGTCGGTCTCCAGCCGCTCGACCTGGACGCCGAGGCCGGGGAGTTCCAGCGCCGGCACGGGCGGCTGCCAGGAGAGCATGACCTGGAAGAACGGGTTGTAGGCGGTGGAGCGGTCCGGGTTGAGCAGCTCCACCAGCCGCTCGAAGGGCATGTCCTGGTTGTCGTAGGCGGCCAGCGACCGGTCGCGTACCTGCTGGAGCAGTCCGCGGAAGGTCGGGTTCCCGGAGAGGTCGACGCGCAGCACCCAGGTGTTGACGAAGAAGCCGACGAGGTCGCGCAGTTCCTCGTCGGTGCGGTCCGTGATCGGTGCGCCGATGGACACGTCGTCACCGCAGCCGAGGTGGTGCAGCAGCACCGACAGCGCCGAGTGCATGACCATCGACACCGTGGTGTCCAGTTCCGCGGCCAGTTTCTCCACGGACCCGAGCAGATCGGCGTCGATCGAGAACGGGACCCGGTCGCCGTCGGGGCTCATCACCCTCGGGCGGGGGCGGTCCGTCGGCAGCGCCAGCGGCTGCGGCAGATCGGCCAACGCCTCGCGCCAGTACGACAGTTGCCTGGCCGCCAGGCTCTCGGGATCGGACTCGTCACCGAGCAGGTCCAGCTGCCACAGCGTGTAGTCCGCGTACTGCACCGGGAGCGGCTCCCAGGCCGGCGCCCCGCCCTCGCTGCGCGCACCGTAGGCCGTGGTGATGTCGCGGAACAGCGGCCCGAAGGACTCCCCGTCCACGGCGATGTGGTGCGCCACGACGACGAGGGTGTGGTCGCGCGGCCCGCACCGCACCAGCCGGGCGCGGATCGGGGCGTCGGCGGCCAGGTCGAAGGTCTCCTTGGCGACCTCGTCGACCGCCGCCGCCCGCTCCTGCTCCGTGACCTCGACGACCGGCAGGTCGAACGGCTGCTCCCCCGACGGCAGCACCTGCTGGTGCGGGACGCCGTTGTCGCCCTCGACGATCACCGTGCGGAGGACCTCGTGCCGGTCGATGACATCGCGGAGCGCCGACTCCAGCGCGGCCACGTTCAGCTCACCGGTCAGCCGCAGGGCGAACGCGCCGTTGTAGGTCGGCGAGGGGCCTTCGAACCGGTCCACGAACCACAGCCGACGCTGCGCGAACGACAACGGGATCATTGTGTCTCCAAATCGGCGGAACCAGGGAGCAAGTCGTCACTCAGCTCTGGTCGAGCAGGGTCAAGAGGTCGTCGTTGTAGAAGTCGTCGATGGAGCACGCCCCCGACAGCGTCGAGAAGTACCGGTCGATGTGCTCCTGGTGGCCGACGAGCTTGCGGAGCATCTCGGTCCGCCCCTCGGGCTTGAGCTCGGCCACGTTGAGCGCGCCCTGGTAGTGGTTGAGGGCCTCGTCGCTCAGGTCGTTCTCGTAGCGCCTCAGCGCCGAGTTGAGCGCGGCGTCGTCGTGCAGCCGCTGCCCGATGTGGTCGGTGAGCGACTGGGCCTGGACGAAGGCCTCGGTGATACCGCGGGCGGTGATGGAGTCCTTGTGGTTCACCGCGTCACCGACCAGGACCCAGCCGGGTCCGTAGGCCTTGCGGAAGTAGTTCTCCTGGTGTCCGGTGCCGTACAGCTGCTCCTCGCGCCTGCCCGACTGCATGCGCTCGTACAGCTCGGGCGCCGTCGTGCGGAACGCGTCGAGGTAGGCGGGTTCCACGTTCTTGCGGACCTGGTTGTAGTCGTCCTGCGGGAAGTAGGCCATGAGCAGCGTCAGGTCGTCGTTGGTGGGCAGGACGCCGATCCAGCGCCCCGGCCGCTCGTACAGCTCGAAGTGCGCGGGAACCCCGGACCAGTAGCTGTAGTAGGTGGTGGTCATCCGCGGGTGCTCGATGACGTTCTCCGCGCCGGCCTTGCGGGCCACCAGCGAGCGCATGCCGTCCGCGCCGACGACCAGGCGCGCCCGGTCCGTGGCCTCGGCGCCGCCGGGCGTCGTGTACCGCACGCCGACGACCCGGTCGCCCTCCCACACCAGGTCCTTGACCGCGCACCCCTCGCGGAACTCCACGCCGGCCGCCACGGCGCCATGCGCGAGGATCGGGTCGAGCACGTAGCGCCTCGGCGCGTACGTGGTCGTCAGGCCGTCGATCGGCAGGGAGAAGCCCTCGATGCGGACATCGGGCCCCTGGTAGCTCTGGTGGGTGATCGGCTGGGCGCCCGATTCGCGGATCCTGTCGAGCAGACCCCACCGGTTGAGCAGCGCCACGCCCTGCATATGGAGGTAGTGCGAGGACAGCGTGTCCTGCGGGAATTTCGCTTTCTCCAGGAGCAGGACGCGATAACCCTGCTGCGCGAAGAGCATGGCCGTCGGCGAACCCGCACAACGGGCACCTATGACAATCACGTCGTACATGGCGGCGCCTCTCTTACCAGTTAGTTTTTGACCCACTGCGGCCACAGCCGGAAAAGTCCATTGCGCTTGAGCGGGCTACGAGGTCACCGCACCCAGGGATTCGATGTACGCGGCGATCGACGCCACCGTCGAGTGGAGGAACAGCTGGTCCATGGGGACCTCGGCGCCCAGCTCCTCGATGAAGGCACCCTGGATCCGGACCATGATCACGGACTGGCCGCCCAGGGCGAAGAAATCGTCGTCGACCGATATGTCGTCGCGCTGAAGTTCCCGGCACCAGATGGCGTGCACGCTTTCGGCAATCATCACAGTCCTCTCGGTTGTCACAAAGGGCCGTCGACTATGCCGCCGTGCCGCTGTTCGCACAGTGATTCCGGCATGATTCGACCAGCGCCGCTCGGTCCACTTTTCCGTGCGGGCTCAGCGGAAGTCGCGGGATGTTCGTGAACCTGGCCGGGACCATGTTCCGCGGCAGTGTCCTGAGAAGGCGGGTGCGCACGTCGTCCTCGGTGAGATCGGCTCCGCTCGGGACGATGAACGCGAACAGTTCGGCCTCGCCGGAGTCGGTGGGGGTGACCACCACGGCGGCCTCCCGGATCCCGGCCAGCCTGCCGAGCGCACGCTCGATGTCGGTGGGGTCGATGCGCATGCCCCGCACCTTCACCTGCGCGTCCATCCGGCCGGCCACGACGAGTTCGCCGGCCTCGGTCAGCCGGCCTCGGTCGCCCGTGCGGTACAGCCTGCGCGGCTCACCGTCGACCACGATCGTCGTGAACTTCTCGTTCTCGGGGCCCTTGCCGTTCAGGTAGCCCGCGCCGACGCCGGCCCCCGAGATGCAGATCTCGCCGTACTCCCCCGCCCCGACACCGCGCAGCCGCTCGTCGAGCAGGTGGATGTCGGTGTTGTAGGCCGGTTTGCCGACCGGTGCGATGTCCTGTTCGCCGGGCCGGTACCCGGCGAGGTCGTACGACGTCGCAACGTCCGTGCACTCAGCGACGCCGTACTGGTGCAGGAGGGTGCACGTGTTGCCCTCGCGCCGTGCCCATTCGGCGATCCGCTCGACCTTCAGCGGCTCCCCGCCGAACAGCATGTAGTCGAGCCGGGTGAGCGCGTCACCGCCACGTGCCTTCTCCCAGTCCACCAGCAGGTACAGCGTGCTGGAGGCGCAGTGCACGACACGTATCTCGTTCTCGGTCAGAACGCGGTACGCCATCATGGCGTCGAAGTTCCGGCTGGCCAGCAGGTACTGGGTGGCGCCGCAGAACAGCGGTGTCATCAGGGCGCGTTGGGAGAGGTCGAAGCCGAACGCGCTGACGACCAGGTTGTGCGAGCCGCTGTGCAGGCCGTACTCGACCTTCAGCCAGTTCATCAGGTTGAACCAGCCCTCGTGCCGCACCGCGGTCAGCTTCGGCGTACCGGTCGAGCCGGATGTGAAGACGGCGTAGCACACGTCGTCGCCCGTGACGGGGACGTCGGGAGAGGTCGCCGGGAGACCTGCGAGGTGGTCGGTGAGCTGTTCGAGGTCGATGACCTCGACGGCCGCCGACTCGACCATTCCGGCCGTCGCCGGGGAGGCCACGATCAGGGCGAGGTCGGGCACCTGGCCCAGCAGCAGCTGGAGCCTGGCCGCCGGGTAGGCCGGGTCGAACGGCACGTAGGCCGCGCCCGCCTTCAGTGTGCCGAGGACGGCGACGAGCATGTCGATCGAGTAGTCGAGACAGACACCGACCTTCGCGCCCCGGCCGTGTCCGCGCGCGGCGAGGAAGTGCGCGAACCGGTTCGCCCTCACGTCCAGTTCGGCGTACGTCACCTGCTTGCCGGCCCAGGAGACGGCGACGGCGTCGGGGGTGGTTTCCGCGTGCGCCTCGAACTGCTTGTGGACGACGGGCGCCGAGGGCAGGGCGACCCGCTTTCCCTGAAGAATCATCAACTGACTCCGATGTAAGAGGTGTCGGCACCTGTGGGCGGTGCGCCGCTAGGCGGTGCGCCTCTCCGCGGTGGGCCGGTCGGCGGTGTCGAGCATCCGCGTCACCCACTTGTCGACGGGCAGGCCGTGTGCGGCAGCCGCCTTGGAGTAGAACTCCAGTTGGTCGGCGGACAGCTCGATGGTGAGCGTGGTGACCTGCTGCCGGCGCTTCTCAGCGGCCGTCGACCCGGCCGGCCTCGGTACGTCCTGCTTCTCGTCGCCGCTGCCCGGAGGGGTCCCGGTCGCGTCGCTCTGCACGGCCAGACTGGCGCGGACCGCCCTGCGGAGTTCGTTGCGCGACCACTTCTGCTGTTCGGCCTTGCGCAGCCAGTAGTCCTGTTCCGGCGGTGCCAGACGGGTCACCTCGGCGTGGTGGGCGAAGCTGAGAGTGTCCCGCCTGCGGTGGTGCTCGAACCGGCGGGCCACCCACGCGTAGTTGCGCAAGGTCTGGTAGTCGAGCCCGGTGCGCTCGACGGCCTCCTTGTACCGCCGCCACCCGTAGGTGGTCTCCCCGTAGATCAGCCAGTCGGCGAGCCACCATGCCGAGGAGTTCACGAGCTCGCGCAGGTTGGTCCCGATCCGCTCCCAGGACCGCTCCGGCAGGTTCTGCGGGAAGATCATCCCCGACTTCTGGACCTGGGCCTGTGACCCCACGAAGGGCAGGACCACATCGCGCTGCGCGGGCTCACCGCTGTTGTCCACCGGCCTCGCCTTGTACCTGCTCGCGGTTTTCACAGCCCCCGTCACCACTTCATCTCCCAACTCAGAGTGTCTTCCCGGGCGTACACCGATCGCTCGACCGAGCACCTCGTGAGCGGCGTTCAGTCCGCCGCCATGGCCTCCCGCAGGCTCCTGGGGCGCAGGTCGGTCCAGTTCTGCTCGACGTACTCCACGCACTCGGCCCTGGCCGCCTCACCGAAGACGACCCGCCAGCCCGCGGGCACCTCGGCGAACGCCGGCCACAGGGAGTGCTGCTCCTCGTCGTTGACCACAACGAAGAAGCGGCCGTCCTCGTCATCGAAGGGGTTCGTGCTCAACTGGGCACCGTCCTTAACCGTCATGGGGTGACTCGGAACCGGAAGTCGCCGGGCCGGATGCGAGAGAGCACCGGGCAAGGGGGCGCCGATCGGCGTCGTCCGGTCGACAGGGCACTCGGGCGTCCGGTCGACAGGACACCGGCAGCGGTGGCGACCCCGGCGTTGCCACGTCACCGTAGGGACTCGGCCGGCGACGCAACAAGGGCGGCAGGGTCGCCGGCCCGCCGGTCGTCCGCCCGGGTCTGCACCCCACCCGGATCCCCTGTACCGCACCGGGTTCCTGTGCCACCATGGCCGGTCCGCGACCCGTGGACGGGCCTGTCAGGGGCGGCCCTCGGACACCCCTTCGTCGGTCAACGGCCGGTTCGGTCCAGCTGGTTGGTGAGGATCCGGGTGGCGATGCCGTGGTGCAGGGCGGCCGCCGGGGAGCTGTGCGGTTTGCGTTCGGCCTGTTCGCGGAAGCAGGCGAGGAACTCCTCCGCGATGCCGGCACGGGGGTGACGGGCCAGGACCTCCGCCTTGAACGCGGCGGAGAAGTCGCCCGTGTGACGCCCGGAGATGTCGAGGCTCGTGGCACGTTCGAGGAGATGGCCCTCGGGGTCCTGCGCCGCGTCGATGTCGTCGAGCATATGGCTGACGACGACGTCCGCCAGCCGCTCGCGGCGGGCGGCGGGCCAGCCGGCGCCGGCGGCGAACACCCGGGCCACATGGCCGCTTGCGTGGTCGAAGCCGAGCGTCCGGTTGTCGAACTCCGGTACCAGGGCGATGTCGTGGAACATGGCACCCACGTAGAGGAGTTCCGGGTCGAAGGGGATGTCCTGCTCGGCGCCGTGGACGGCCGCCCAGATGTACGAGCGGACGCAGTGGTTCAGCAGGGCGGGCGAGCAGTAGGCGCGGGCCACGTCGAGGGCGGCCGTGCAGACGGGGGTGTCGGGGAGTTCCAGGTCGGCCAGTGTCATGGCCCGCAGTATCACCTCGGGCGGCCCGGTCGGCGGTGCGTCTGAGGCCGGACTCCAGCGCCCTGCGAGACCTCCCGTGCGGTGCGGGGCCGGTGGCCGAGGGGTGTGCCGGTCACACGAGTGGGTTTCGAGCTGCGCGTGGAACGCTGCGGGTGCGCCGCGGCCGGCCCCGTGAGGGGTGTGCCCGCCGCCGGTGTGTCCAGTTCTCGGCTCAGGAGGACCACTTGACCACGCTCACGTTCGCCGAGGCGTCCCGGCACTCGGGCGGGGATCTGCGCTATCTCCCGGCCGGGCACGGTGAGGTGCTGGATCTGAGCACGTGCGTGACCCGCTCCGGTCCCTCGCCGCTGGCGGTCGCGGCGGCCGCCGCCTTCGATCCGTCGTCCCTGACCGTCCATCCGTACGGCGCGGACGACCGTTTCCGTAGCGCGTACGCCGCGTATCTGGGAGTCGACGCACGGCAGTTGGCGGTGACGCGGGGTATCAGTGAGCCGCTGTCCGTCCTTGCGTCGATGCTTCCGGCGCGGCGGTCCGCGGCGCTGACTCCGGACTACACGGGCACCATTCGCCGCTGGGCGCTGCATCTGCCGCCGTCACCGCACGAGCGCGACTCCGTGGTGTCGCGGATACGGCGCCTGGACGAGGCGATGCGCCGCTTCGCCTTCGTGATCCTGTCGAATCCGAACAATCCCCTCGGGCTGACCGTCCCCCGGGACGAGCTCGCGGAGCTGCTGACCCGGCATCCGCACTGCACGCTGGTGGTCGACGAGGCGTACGTCGACTATGTGGGCGACCGGCGGGAGTCGGCGATGACGCTGCCGCACCGGAACCTGGTCGTGCTCGCCTCGCCGGGCAAGCCGCTGGGGATCGCCGGTACGCGCACCGGGGTGCTGTGGACGCGGGACGACGTGCTGCGCGAGCGCGTCAGCCATCGGCTGCCGGAGTGGCCGCTGTCGGCGTACGACGCCCATGTCGTGTGCGCCGCCTTGCAGGACAGGGCCTGGATCGGCTCGGCGCTCGCCGGTGCCCGGGAGGATGCCCGCCGTCTGGAGGCGGTTCTGGTGCGCTTCTTCGGGGACGCGGTCGTCACGGACGTCCCGGTGCACTACCGGTTCCTGTACGACGACCGGCCCGAGCGCCTGCACGCGCATCTCCTCGCCGACGGAATCGCGACCCGACTCCTCGTCGACGACGAGCCGGGACGGGTCCAAGGGCTGCGGATCCTGGCCCCCGCCCGGCGTGAACTGGCCTGCCTGGAGGCCTCGCTGAAGGCGTTCCTCCGCTGATACGGCGGCCCCGCACGGCGCGATGACGGGGCGCCGCACATCCGGCGCCGGGTCGGTCGGTCAGGCGCTCGGGGCGTAGGGGCGGTGTGTTTTCGCGGGGCGGGGAGGCGGGGGGCCGGTCAGTAGACGCGCGACCGTGCGCTCGACGGGCTGCGGGTGCCGGCTTCCGCACGGGGCGATGGCCGGGGTTGCCGCACATCCGGCGCCGGGTCGGTCGGTCAGGCGCTCGGGGCGTAGGGGCGGCGCGTGACCGTGGGCCGGGGAGCCGACGATTCGGCCAGTAGCCGAGCGACCGTGTGCTCGACTCGGCGGGTGATCACGTGGAGGCTGCTGGAGGCGAAGTAGCATTCGCCGAAGGCGAGTTGGCCGAAGGCGTAGAGGTGACGTGTCACCTCCCCGGAGGGTGCGATCAGCTCGTTCGTGTCCGGGGCGATCCGCAGACCGCCCAAGGGGTCTGCCACGGCCAGCCGGTTCGTCAGGAGTGAGGCCACCGCCGCGGCGACGCGATCCGGGGTGGGGACGGTGTGGGGCCGGATGGTGTTCACGACGTGGTCGGCGGTCTGCCGCGAGGTACGGGTGTGGATCACGAAGCCCGGCCCGTCGCGCCGCGGGGTGATGTCCTGGATGCCGGCCTCGACGCTCAACCGGCCACGGGCGATGAGGGAGTCGAGGGTGCCGGCCGAGGGCAGCGGCAGGGGTGCGCACGCGGACAGGAGCACCGTGTGCCATCTGCGCAGGACCCGGCGGGTCACGGTGTCGACGTGGTCCCAGACGCCCTCTCCTTCGAGCACCGCCATGACGATCTCGTTCCGCAGGGCGTGCCAGGCATCGCCCCGCCGGGCCGCGCCGAGCTGCCGTGCGAGCCGGTCGTGCGCGTGCTCGTGGGGATCGAATTCCTGGTGGAGAAGGCTTGCCGGGAGGGAATGGGCGGCCATTTCCCGGACCACCAGGTCGTAAATGTCACGCAGTCTCAGCCTGCCGTGCCGCGTGATGGTCTCCTGCACCGCTCGCGGCCAGTCCAGGACGAGTCGGGATTTCGTGCCGTGATTGCGGACGCCGGGCAGGAGCCCGCTGCGTGAGTACATGCGCAGTGGGCCTCGATGGCCCCGAATCGCCAATTCGAGTACGGCGTCCACGGCGCTGAGTCCGGTTCCCAGGACGGCAACCGTCGCATCGGGCGGAATACGCTGCGACATGGGCCGCAACGGATAGGGATCGGCCGTGAAATCCGCGTGACCTGAAAGGCCGTACACGTCCGTCGGCGACGAGCTTCCGGTGCACAGGAACACGGCGTCGAAGCTGTGGCGGGCCCCGGTCGCGGTGCGGACACCGAAGCGCCCGCCCGCGCGGTCCAGCGACATCACCTGGTCGGTGACGAGCCCCGCGTGCACCCCACGGTCCGGCCCGCACGACAGCGCGGCTCGCAAGGCGCTTTCGAGGTAGCGGCCGAAGGTCTCCCGCGGCAGGAAGGCATCGGGGTCCACGGCCGGTCCCGCACGGCGGGCGAGCCAGTCGAGGAAGTGGTCCGGTTCGTCGGGCCGGAGGGTGATCCCGCCCGCGGGCTGGTTGAGACCGGCCGTACGGCTGCCCGGCGCGAATGCCCGCCCGGGCCCGGGTCTTTCGTCCATCTCGAACATCGTGACCCTCAACCGGCCCGGCCCGCGGTGATGCCGTACGAGGGAGTCGAGGACGCTCGTGCCGGTGGCGCCGCCGCCCACGATGGCTATCCGCACTGCTCGCCCTCCCCGGTCGGCCACGGTGCGGTGAGCAAGGAGACGCGGCGGCTGTAGCGCTGGAGGGCGAGGACACCGTCGTGGGGCTCACCGGGGTAGGTGTTCAGCATCTCGCCGATGGGGGTGATGCGCAGGGCGCCGGCGCGGAAGAAGGCGTCGGCTAGTTCCTCCGCGGCGCCGGGGGCGCAACCGAGTCCCACGGTCTGAAGGTAGCGGCGCATCGGATGCAGCGTGGAGACGATGTTCTCGCGCGGCAGGGGCTTGACCCAGAGGGTGCCGTACAGCGGGGAGGCGGTCGGGGCCGGGCGGATGTCGGCCAGGACGTGCCAACGGCCGTCCGGAGCGCTGGTGATACGGGTCAGATCGAGATGCTGCTCCAGGGTGGCGACGGTCACCACATTGGTGATCTCCGCCTGTTCGGCCGTGGAGGGGGTGCGGACCGCGATGCCCGGGGCGACCGTGTCCAAGGCCCGTGCCATGGCATCGGCGACGGCGAACACCCGCTCCGGGTCCGCCGTGTCGACGTAGAGGATCTGCGGGCTGGTGCAGGTGCGCTGGGCGTTGTGCAGGGTGTCCCGGGCCAGTCTGCGCAGCAGGTCCGGGACGGGCGGCTCGGTGCGGTCGAGGTAGGCGACAGAGATCTTCGGGCCCCAGTCGATGATGCGGCAGCCGGCCGGCGCGTGCCGGGTCACGCCCGCGACGGCCTCTTCGGTGCCCCATACGGCGATGGCGTCCGCGGGCCGGCAGAGCCGGGTGAGCCAGCCGGTCTCACGGGAGGAGAAACGCAGGGCCACCGTGCGTTCGCGGATCCGGCCGGTGGGGTCGGCGTCACCGAGCAGGGAGAGGGCCAGCTGTGTGAACAGGCCGTCGGCGCCCCCGGTCTTGACCAGGTTGGTGTTGCCGGCGAGCAGCCCTTCGACGGTGCTGAGGAAGCCGGCGACGGCCACATTGGACGGCGCGATGTGCACCAGGGTGCCGACGGGGAGCCAGCGTTCCCGGGCCCGGCCGGCTCCGGGGACGTGGTGCTCTCCTGTGCGGGGGGTGTCGGGCAGCTCCGCGTCGAGCTGCGCGCTCAGCCGGCCGGTGTCGAGCGCCGCCGCCACCGCGGCGAGCTGGTCGGTGGCGTCCTCGGCAGGCAGGGCGGAACCGAGCGGGTCGGTCAACTCGCCGTGCAGCCGGGCGTATTCAGGTGTGGACGCATCGCCGAGGCGGGCCCCCAGGCGGCCGCAGGCGGCGATGACGACGTGCGGGTCCAGTGGCCGCGCGGCCGGCGGCAGGGACCCGGTGAGGGTGGCGAGCCGGCGTTCCGCCTCGGCCTCGTCGATCCAGACGCCCTGCCAGTAGTAGGGCGTGGTCCGCCGGACGCTCTTCACCTCGACTCCAGGAGCTCGGCCGCCGCGACGGCACAGTTGCGGTTGCGGCGCACACCGGCCCGGCCGTGGACCTCGAACCACGGGGTGGCGAGCGAGCAGTCGCCGGGCGGGTGCAGGGTCCCGAGGTCGGCCATCAGGATGCTGTGCGAGGGCAGGGCCGTGGGAAAGGGGGTGAGGAACTGAAGGTAGCCGGGGCTGCCGTGGGGCAGCGGGGCGAGTGTGGCGACGTCGCGCACCACGCAGCGGGACCAGACGGGCACATGGAAGTGGTGGGCGGCGCATTCGACGTAGAACAAGGGGTGTTCGACCGAGCCGTACACATCGCGCTGGCGCTCGGCGGGGATGCCCAGGCGGTCCTCGACGGCGGCCCGCAGTTCGGCTCTGCCGATGGCCCGGTCGGCGTGGCCCTTCCAGCCGCCGCCGGTCAGCACGAGGGAGCCTTCGGCCAGTTCCAGCCGGGGCACGCCCATGGTCTGAAGGCGCTCGAGGGTGGCGTGCAGAAACGCGGGGAAGCCCACGATGCGGGTGGGCCCGCCGCCGGCGGCGTACGCGAGGAGGGTGTCGACGGCGCCCATGGGATCGAACTCGTGGCCGTCGCCGGTGTTGCGCAGGGCGTGCACCGCGTCGGCGACCGGAGCGAAGTCGCAGAGTTCGCTGAGGCCGCGGGCGGCGCCGACGGTCAGCCGGGGGTCGGGTTCGTAGCCGTAGACCAGGTAGTTGGCGGGCCGGTGCACGTCCAGCAGGCCGAGTGCCTTCATCGTCCAGGCGTCCATGCGCTCGGCGGAGCGCAGCGTCCAGGTGTCGAAGCCGATCTCGGTACGTTCGCCGCCGGTGCCCGAGGAGGTGTACCGCATGGCGACGTCCTGCTCCGGGATCGAGCCGAGCCGATGCCTCTTGAGCAGATTCACATGGACGAAGGGAAGGCCCGGCAGATCGTCGAGGTGACCGGGCAGCACGGCCCCGCCGGCGTCCCACAGCCGGCGGTAGAAGTCCGAGCGGCGGATGTGCCAGCCGATGGTCTCCCGCAGCGCGGCCACGAACAAGGCGTCCGCCTCGGCGTCCGAGCGGTAGGCGTCGGACACTTCGCACAGCTGCTGCACATGGGGCAGTTCGACGGGGTCCGGCACGGTCAGCGGCGCGAAGTATCCGGCCAGAGCGGGCAGTTGGACGGCCAGCTCGGCGTCGTCGGCCAGCGGGGTCGTCATGTGATCCCCCTTCGCTTCCGGGTGGGGTGAAGGTGGTGAACCGGACGGGCCTCGGGTGTCGGCGGCGGCCGGTCGCGGAGCGCACGACCGAGAGTGGCACACGGAAACGGAGGGCCGGTGGGCGCTGCACGGGCTCTTGAGCGGGGGTCGAGGGAGAGTACGGGCGGGGCGCCTGATCGGGAGGGCCGCCGAGCCGCGCCGCCTGCGCCCGGAGGGTCGGTGGCGGGCACTCGGTCGACGGTCCAGTTCACCCTGAGATCCGCTTGAGATCTCCGCCGTCGCGTCGGGGCGGGGGTTACTGTCCAGAAATCAACCTCGTCCCGGAACATCACCGAGTTCCGCACGGCGCCCGTCATTTCTCTTGCCGCGCCCTTATTCGAGTGGCCCTTCTCCGAACGCCGTGGCCCATCCACTGAGCACATGTGCCTCGCAGTTCCGCACCCTGAACGGCCCTGACAAATGCCAACTGGAAATGGCCGATGCAGCACGAGACCGATGATTCACCGATTCCGGTCCGCACCGCCGAGGAGATTCTCGAACAGGCGCTTTTCGCGGGTGACGCGCCGCCCGCGATGAGTGTCGTGGAGATCGCCGCCGAACGGTGGTCGGGAAAGACCGCCCTGCTCGAAGACCTCACCAGGAAAACCGCCGCCCGGGGCTGGAGCGTGGCGTCGGCGGCTGCCCAACCGGGCGGTCCCGTCATGCCGTTCGGCCTCTTCGTGAACGCGCTCGAGGACCTCGTCGAGCATCTCGACACCGACCGTGTCGAGGGCCGCGGTGTCGACCATGTCGCGCGGCTCACCGCCCTGTTCCCCTCCCTGGCCGCGGCGGCGCCGGGCGCCGTCACCGCCGGTGCCGAGCCGTTCCAGCTGTTCCGTGCGATGCGGGCGCTGCTGCGGACGCTGGCCGGTGACGGCGGTCTGGTGCTCGCCCTCGACGATGTGCAGTGGGCCGACGAGGCTTCGCTTCAGCTGCTCGGCCATCTGCTGGAACACCCCGTCGACGCCCCGTTCCTGCTCGTCCTCGCCCATCGCGGCCGGCCCGCGGACCGCACCCTGACCGGGCTGCTCGCCCGGTGCGCCGACCGGGGCGGCCTGCTGCGGGTCCGGCCCGCGCGGCTCACCGAGGAGGAGGCGATCTCGCTGCTGCCGGCCGAACTGAGCCGGGTGCAGTGCGAGACGCTCCTGCACGAGTCGGGGCGCAGCCCCGGGCTGCTGCGCGCCTTCGCCCGCCTCGGGCAGGTGCCGGGGGCGGCGGGATGGGCCCAGCCACTGCCCGCGGGCCTGCTCGCCAAGGCCCTCGGGGAGTTCCGCGCGCTGTCCGCCGAGGCCTGGCAGGTGGTACGGGCGGCCGCGGTACTGAGCGAACCCTTCGACCCCGATGACCTCAAGGAGATCGCCCGGCTGGACGGCACCGTCCTGTGGTGCGCGCTGGACGAACTGGTCCACGAGGAGCTGCTGCGCCCCGGCGAACTCCCCTGGCAATGGCGATTCTGCAACCCGCTGCTACGGGTGGCCGCGTACCAGTCCGCAGGCCCGGGCTGGCTGCTCGGCGCCCATGCCGCGGCCGCGGAGCAGCTGTCGAAGCGGCTGGAGGAGTCGGCGGAGGAGGTATGGGGGGCGGGGCCGATGGGGGCTGGGCTTTCGGAGGCGGGCCGTTCGGAGGCGGGGCCTTCGGGGGCGGGGCCTTCGGGGGCGGTGGAGCGCTTCCCGGGGGCGGGGCCTATGGGGGCTGAGCTTTCGGGGGTGGAGCTTTCGGAGGCGGGGCTTTCGGAGGCGGAACCTTCGGGCGCCGTGGAACTCTCCCCGGCGGCGGAGCATTCGGGGGCGGCGACGCTATCGGGGGCGGGGCCTTGGGGGACGGTGGATCTCACCCCGGCGGCAGGGCCTTCGGGGACAGCGGGGTTCACCCCGGCAGCGGGGCATTCGGGGACGACTGAGCCCTCCCCGGCAGCGGACTTTTCCCGGGCGGCAAAGCTCACCCAGGCGGCGCAGCCTTCGAGGGCGGCGAAGCCCTCCCCCGCAGCGCAACCTTCGGGGACGACCAAGCTCACCCCGGCAACGGACCCTTCGGGGACGACGAAGCCCACCCTGGCAGCGCAGCCTTCGCGGGCGCCGAAGCTCACCCCGGCAGCGGGGCATTCGGGGGCGGCTGAGCCGGCACCGGGCGCGGAGTCGATACCGGGCGCGGAGTCGATACCGGGCGCGGAATCGGCACCGCGCGCGGAATCGGCACCGCGCGCGGAATCGGCACCGCGCGCGGAATCGGCACCGCGCGCGGAATCGGCACCGCGCGCGGAATCGGCGTGGGACGGTGCGGCGGACGGCGGCTTGTCTGGTTCCGGTGTGGCCGGGCTCGGTGTTCGCTCGGTCGTGGGTGGCTCGGAGTCGTACACCGTGCTGTCCGGGACCGGGGTCGTGGGCCGTGTCACGGGGGCCGGGCCGCGGTATGAGCACACCGATCTGGCGCGGCACTTGGAGCGCAGTGCCGCGATCAGGGATCAGAGCAGTGCTCGGGTGCTGCTCGATGCCGCTGCACGTCAGCTGTGGGTCGACCCCGCGCAGGCCGTTTCGTGGATACGGACGGCGACGTCGTTCCGGGGCACTGGGGCGATGGCGCCACGTGAACGGCTGTTGCTGGGGCAGGCGTTGCTGCTCGCCGGCTGTCCGGCCGAGTCGCTTGCGGTGCTCGGCCCGCTGTGCGACGCGTCGGACGGCGAGCTGCGGGCCCAGGCGGTGTACCGGCATGCCCAGGCGCATCGGTTGCTCGGCCGTCCCGACCGGGCGGAGGCGGAGATCGCCGACGCGCTGGAGGAATGGGGGACGGACGCGTCCGGGCCGGCGGACCTGCTGCGCCATGCCCGGCTCGAACAGGACCTGTGGGCCGGCCGCACCCCGCGGACCGCGGACGGCGCCGCGCCCCCGGTGCCCGCCGCGGCGCCCCGCGCACTGCGCGGGCGGCTGCTCGCCCAGGCGGCCGCGGCCGCCGCCCGCTCCGCGAGGACGGCGGACGCCGAGCGAAGGGCCGGTGCCGCCCGGCAGTTGCTGCGGTCCGCACCGGACGCCGAACTCGCCGAGGAGCTGGAGGGCCTGTACTGGCTGGGCACCGCCGAGTCGGTGCTCGGCCGGCCGGCAGCGGCCTGCGCGTTGTACGAGCGCGGGCTGCGGATCGCTGAGTCCCGCCGACTGGCCGGCCAGATACCGCTGTTCGCCCTGGCGCTGGGGGCGCTTCAGATGAACCTGGGGGACCTGGCGGGCGCGGCCCGGCACGCCGCCTGCGCCGAGGCCGGGGCCGCGGCGGTCGGCAGCGAGGACCTGCTGTCGAAGGCCCTGCGGCTCAAGGAGCAGACGGTCGGCGCGGCGGCCGGCGGCACCGTCCCGAGTGGCCCGCCCGGTGTGCCGGGCCGGGACCCCGAGGAGCCCGCGAGGAGTCTGGACGAGCTGAGCCGGCGGGAGTCGGAGGTCGCCGTGCTGGTCAGCGCGGGGCGCACGAACCAGCAGATAGCCCGGGTGCTCGAACTCAGCCACAAGACCGTCGAGACGTATCTCGGCCGGATATTCCAGAAGCTTCACGTCCAGTCCCGGGCCGAAGTGGCGGCGATGGTCGGCCGTTCCGACCGGCTCGCCGTCGCCGTGGGCAGTTGGACCGTTCAAGCCGGGGTGTCAGGGTCCCGGCCCGGCGTGGTCGGTAGAACTCCCGACACCACAGACGCGGCCGGATGGGCCAGGTTGGGAGCCGTTCGGACACGCGCGCCGCTGGCACCTGCCGCCCTGCCGCACCAGTACACCGGATCACGGAGGAACGCATGACCGAGGCCACCGACGACGTCACCACCTACGCGGTGGTCGTCAACGACGAGGAGCAGTACTCCATCTGGCGCGCCGCCGCCCAGCTGCCGCCGGGCTGGCGCGCCGAGGGCACCACCGGTGACCGCGAGACCTGCCTGGCCCATATCGACCGGGTGTGGACGGACATGCGCCCGTTGAGTCTGCGCCGCGCGATGGCACGGACGAACTCCGCCTGAGCGCTCCGCCGGAAGCCCCGCGCCCCTCACGGGCCCCTCGAAGAAATCTGGAGGACTCATGCAGACCCAGCAGCCGCAAGGTGCCCGGCTCTCCGTCGAACAGCGCAGGCTCCTGGACCAGTTGCTGGACGCGGACGGCGTCGGCCGCGACGAGGGGCGAGTGACGCCCCGTACCGGCGACCGCTCGAGTGCGCCCCTGTCGTTCGGCCAGGAGCGCCTGTACTTCGTGGACAGGCTTCAGCCGGGTTCACCCATGTATGTGGGCTCGGGCGCGCTGCGGCTGCGCGGCGAACTCGATGTGGAGCTGCTGCGGCGCTGCGTCGCGATGCTGGTGGACCGTCATGAGGTACTGCGTACCGGCCTCGTCGAGGAGAACGACGGCGTCGTGCAGCACATCCGGGTCCCGGGCAGCGTCCCGGTCGAGGTGCCCGTGGTGCGCACCTCCCGCGCCTCGGTGCCGCAGCGGGTCCGGGAGGCGGCCTCCGTGGGCTTCGATCTGGCCACCCCGCCGCTGCTGCGCGCCGTGCTCCTCGAAATGGACGATGCCGCGTCGCCGGAGTGGGTGCTGGTCCTGTCGGTGCACCACATCGCGGTGGACGGCTGGTCGCTGAGCCTGCTCATGGGTGAACTCGCCACGCTGTACGGGCAGCTCGCCGCGGACGGCGAGGCGGCTCTGCCGGAACTCCCGTTGAGCTACGCGGACTTCTCGGCCTGGCAGCGCGAGCACCTGGAACAGTCGACGCTCTCCGACCAACTCGCGTACTGGCGTCGGCAGTTGACGGACCTCCCGACGACCGAGGTCCCCACCGACCGACCGCGTCCCGCGGAGCGCAGCTACGCGGGCGACACGGTGCCCCTGACGGTGTCACGGCCGGCTGCCGAAGCGCTGCGCGCGCTGACCGACAGTTCCCAGTCGACGCTGTTCATGGCCCTGTCGTCGGCCTGGGCCACGGTCCTCGGCCGCTGGTCCGGACAGCACGACGTGGTGGTCGGCACCCCGGTGGCCGGACGCCGGCGGGCCGAGCTCGAAGGCATCGTCGGCTTCTTCGTGAACACGCTGCCGCTGCGCATCCGGGCCGAGGACGACGACTCCTTCCGTACGCTGCTGCACCGCACCCGAGACGTCTGCAACGAGGCCTACGCGCACCAGGACGTGCCCTTCGAGCGGATCGTGGCCGAACTCCAGACGGCCCGTGACACCTCGGGACAGACCGCGATCGCCCGGCACTGGCTGGCATGGCACAACACGCCCGCCCCGGACTTCGCCCTGCCGGGCCTGGAGTGCGAGGTGCTGCCCGCCCTGATCGGGACCGTACGGTGCGACCTGTCGGTGCAGCTGGCGCCGGACGGCGACGGGGGCCTGACCGGACGGCTGGAGTTCTCCACGGAGCTGTTCGACCGACGGACCGTGCAGGCACTCGCCACCGCCTTCGAGACACTGCTCGCCGCGGCCGCGGCCGCACCCGACACGGCGCTGCGCGATCTGCCGGTCCTCGGCGAGCAGGACCGGCAGCACATCGTCGGCGAGTTGTCCGGGATCCGCGCGGACGCGCTGAGCGGGCCTTCGGTGCCCGAGTGGTTCGAGGCCCGGGTCGACGCCGCCCCGACGGCCTTGGCGGTGCTCGACGACGGGACCGGCGAGCAGGTCGGTTACCGCGAACTCGACGAGCGGGCCAACCGGATCGCGCATCTGCTGGCCGGGCGGGGCATCGGCGCCGAGGACGTGGTGGGCGTGTGCCTGCCGCGCGGCGCGGAACTGGCCGCCGCCGCGCTCGGCGTGCTCAAGGCCGGCGCGGTGCTGCTGCCGCTGGACCCCGGCTATCCCCCGGCCCGGCTGGCGCAGCTCACCGAGGAGGGCGCGCCCCGCCTGGTGCTGTCCACGGCCCCTTACACGGCGCTGGTGTCCGGACCCGAGACGGTCGAGGTGACGGGCGAGGAGACCGCCGCACTGCCCGGGTCGCGCCCGGCCCCGGCCGCTCCCGCCGATGAGAGCGGCGCCTATCTGCTGTTCACATCCGGCACCACGGGCCGCCCCAAGGGCGTGCTCAACACCCGGGCGGGGCTGGTGAACCGGCTGCTCGGCATGGAGCGCGACTTCCGGCCCGGACCGGGCGACCGGGTGCTTCAGAAGGCGCCGCTCGGCTTCGATGTGGCGATGTGGGAGCTGCTGCTGCCGCTGGTCACCGGCGCCACGGTGGTCGCCGCCAAGGACGGCGGGCACCGGGACCTGGAGTATCTGCGCGAGCTGATCGACCGGGCCGAGGTGACCGTGTGCCACTTCGTGCCGTCCCTGTTGCAGGTCTTCGCCGACGCCCCGCCCGGTGCGCACCCCTCGCTGCGCCTGCTGCTCAGCGGTGGTGAGGAGCTGTCGGCCCCGCTGGCCGAGCGGATCCTGGACCGCTTCGGGCACGCCGAGCTGGTCAACCAGTACGGCCCCGCCGAGGCGGTCATCGATGTGACGTCCGGGAAGGTCACCGGGCCCTCGCACGGCCGGGTGCCGATCGGCCGGCCGGTGCCCGGCGCCGAGGTGTACGTCCTCGACGACGCGCTGCGGCCGCAACCGGTCGGCGTGACGGGCGAGTTGTACATCGGCGGGGTCCAGCTGGCCCGCGGCTACCTGAGCAGTCCGAGGCTCACCGCCGAGCGGTTCGTGCCGCATCCGTTCGCGTCCGGCCGCCGGCTGTACGCCACCGGGGACCGGGCCCGGATGCGCGCGGACGGCTCACTGGAGTTCCTGGGCCGCGCGGACGAGCAGGTCAAGATCCGCGGCAACCGGGTGGAGCCGGCCGAGACCGCCGCCGTGCTGCGCGGCCATCCGGCGGTCACCGGCAGCGTGGTCACCGTCCACGCCGGCACGGACGGGCCGCAACTGCTCGGCTATGTCACCTCGGACGCGCCGGACCACGCGGAACTGACGGCGCGGCTGCGGGAGTTCCTTGCGGAGCGGCTGCCCGCCGTCATGGTCCCGGCGCAGCTGTTCGTGCTCGACCGCTGGCCGACCGGGGCACACGGCAAGGTCGATCTGGCCGCGCTGCCGGGCCCGGACGAGGCACCCGGCACGTCCGAGGCGGAGTTCGAGGCGCCCGTGACCGAGGTGCAGATCCGCCTGGCCGACCTGTGCGCGGAGCTCCTCGAGGTGCCGCGCATGGGGCTGCGGGACTCGTTCTTCGAACTGGGCGGGCATTCGCTGCTCGCGATCCGGGCGATCTCCCGGATTCGCAAGGAGTTCGGGGTGGGGTTGCAGATCGGCCAGTTCTTCAAGACGCCGAGCCTGGCGGGCCTCGCGGCGTCGGTCGAGGAGAAGGTCGCCGCGAAGGAGCTCCAGCCCGCCGGACAGAGCCCGATCCCGCGGATCGACCGCAGCCAGTACCGCCGCTGAGAGCGGCTGACCAACCTGAGGGGAGAGTTGCCGTGACCGATTCGCTGCGGACTCCGGTCCGCGTCGCGCAGGAGTGGGCAGGCCGTTCACTGCCGGCGCTCATCGAGGCCGGGGAGGCCGGGGAGAGTCTGCCCGACTGGATCAGGGACCACCAAGAGGACGTCGACACGCTGGCCCGGACGGCCGGTGCGGTGCTCTTCCGCGGTTTCGAGGTGTCCGGGGCGGAGGACTTCCGGGCCGTGATGGACGCCCTGTCGGGCCAGGTCCTCGCCTACGGCGAGCGCTCGTCGCCGCGCAGCCGGGTCTCCGACGGTGTGTACACGTCCACCGAGTACCCCGCGGACCAGCCGATCCTGCTGCACAACGAGCAGTCGTACACGTCGAAGTGGCCCATGCGCATCGTGTTCTTCTGCGAGCGCGCCGCCCTGCGCGGCGGCCGTACCCCGCTGGCCGACTCCCGCCGGATCCTGGCCCGTCTGAGCCCCGCCACGCTGGAGCGGTTCGAGCGCCTGGGGGTGCGCTATGTGCGCAACTATCTGCCGGGCATCAGCCTGTCGTGGCAGGAGGCCTTCCAGACCGATGTGCGGGCGGAGGTCGACGCGTACTGCGCGGCCGCGGACATCACCGCCGAGTGGGTGGACGAGGACCATCTGCGGACCCGGCAGGTCCGGCCGGCGGTGCGCCGTCATCCGGTCACCGGGGAGCGGACCTGGTTCAACCACGCGCTGTTCTTCCACATCACCTCGCTGCCCGACGAGGTCAGCGCCGGTCTGCGGGAGGCGCTGGACGAGCAGGACCTGCCGTACAACACCTACTACGGCGACGGTTCCCCGATCGAGGACGCCACGCTCGCCGAGCTGAGGGCCGCGTTCGAGGCGGAGACCACCGGCTTCGACTGGCGTCCGGGCGACGTACTGGCCGTGGAGAACATGCTCGTCGCCCACGCCCGTGAGCCCTTCGAGGGGCCCCGCCGCATCCTCACGGCCATGGCGGACCCCATTTCGGCCGCCGACTCCCCCGAGGTCGCCCTATGACTGCCCGTACCGCCCCGCACGCGCCCGCGTCCGCCACCGGTCCGGTGCGCGCCCGGCCGCTGGACGACGAGCCGTTCCTCCTCGCGATCGAGGCGACCGAGCCCTCGGTGCCCCTCGACGGCTGGGTCTCCGGCCGCCGCGCGCAGCTGCGCGACGATCTCGACCGGTACGGGGCGCTGCTGCTGCGCGGCTTCGACGTACCGGGCCCCGAGGAGTTCGGGCGGGCCGCCCGTGCCTTCTCCCCCGAGCTGCTCGGCTATCTGGAGCGGGCGGCGACCCGCACCGAGGTCGCCGACAAGGTGTTCACCTCGACCGAGCTCAGCGCGGACCAGTGGATCCCCTTCCACCACGAGATGAGCTACTCGCACAACTGGCCGAGCACGCTCTACTTCTACGGCGATCTGCCCTCCCCCGTCGGCGGGGCCACCCCGGTGGCCAGCGAGCGGACGGTGCTGCCGCGGATCCCGGCCGAGGTGCGGGAGCGGTTCGAGCGGCACGGGGTGCGCTATGTGCGCAACTACGGGCCGGACATCGACCAGCCCTGGCAGGAGGTCTTCCAGACCACCGACCGGGCCGAGGTCGAGGCGTACTGCCGTCAGTCGGGCACCGAGTTCGCGTGGACGGGCGAGGACGGGCTGCGCACCACCGCGGTGCGGCAGGCGCTGTCGCGGCATCCGCGGACCGGGGAGCCGGTGTGGTTCAACCACGCGCATCTGTTCCACCTGTCCAATGTGCCGGCCGAGGTGGCGGAGATCCTCGTCGAGGAGTACGGCATCGAGGGCCTGCCGCGCAATGCGTACTACGGCGACGGTGCGCCCATCGAGGACGAGGTGGCCGAGCTGATCCGCTCCCTGTACCGGGAAGCCGCGGTCTCCTTCGACTGGCAGCGCGCGGACGTCCTGATCGTGGACAACTTCCTGGCCACACACGCCCGCGAGCCCTTCGCCGGCGACCGCCGCATTCTCGTCGCCATGTCCGACCTGCACACCGATGGGCCCCTGGGTTCCTGATCAGCCCCGCCACCCGACGTTCGACTGGAGTAAGCATGCTGTTGCGCCCCACCACCGATGCCGACCTTGCGGACATCACCGCGTTCCGCGTCGACGAACCGGTCAGCTGGATCTCGGCCGACCGCTACCGCGAGGAACTGGCCGCGGGCATGTACCGGCCCGAGTGGAGCTGGGTCGCGCAGGACGGCGGGCGGATCGTGGCACGGGCGCTGTGGTGGGGACAGACCGGCAGTGCGCATCCGGCGGCCCTGGACTGTCTGCACGTGGACAGCTCCGTCGGCGACCGCACGGGCCTCGCAACGGATCTGCTGCGGGCGGGCCATGACGCCTTCACCGCGCAGGGCGCGCCCCGGCTCCCGCAGTACATCCTGACGTTGTCCCATGGCTGGCGTGCCGATGCGGCGGTCGCCCGGGCGGTGTCCTGGCGTACCGAGGCGGCACTGGCGGCGGGGCTCACCGAGCAGGTGGAGCGGCTGCGCCTGGAGTGGACGCCCGAGTGCCCGCTGCCGGCCGCGCCCACCCGGCTCACCTTCCACGAGGGGACCGACGAGGAGTTCCTGGAGGTCTTCGCCCGGGTGGGGGTGGGTTCGCTGGACGCCGAGACCCGCCGCAACGTCGCCGCGAAGGGGGCCCGGGCCACCGCCCAGCACGAGCTGGACTTCTATCGGGACTGCCCCGGCAAGCGCGAGTGGTGGCGGATCGCCCGCGGCGACGACGGCGCCGTCGCCGGGTTCGCCATTCCGTCCGCGACGCCCTACGACCCCAACGTCGGCTACCTGGGCGTCGTTCCGGAACTGCGCGGCCGTGGCCTGGTCGACGAGTTGCTCGCCGAGATCACCCGCTCGCACGCCGACCGCGGCGCGCAGCGCATCACGGCCACCACCGACATGGGCAACGCGCCGATGGCGGCCGCGTTCGAGCGGGCCGGCTACCGCAGCACGCAGGTCCGGATGAACTTCTCGCCGCCCTCCGACTGACCCGCGTACCCGTCCGGGGCCGACCGGGCCACCCACTGGAGTCCACCATGCCGTACACGCTTGCCCGCCCACTGCCGCCCGACGACAGCCGTCCGACGCCCGCCGCACCCGCGGATCGCGGCTACGCGCGCGGCTACCGGGCGCCTTCCGCCGTGCGTCCCGTGCTGCGGGACGCGCACCGGACGCGGCTCGTCACCACGGTGCTGACCGCCGGTGCGGACCACGCGAGCATTCCGCTGGCGGCCCTGGCCGCCGCCTGGCCCGGCTGGTGGTCGGGGCCCGGCCGCGCGCTCGCCGGTGTGCTGTTCGTGGTGTTCGGCGCCGTCCTGACGGGCCGGCAGCTCAGGGCTCTGGAGTGCCTGGTCCACGAGGCCAGTCACTTCAACTGGAGCCGCAGCCACCGGCGGGCCAACGACCTCTTCGCGGCCGTGCTCGCCGGGGTGCCGACGGGGCAGCGCATAGCCCGCTACCGGGCGGAGCACCTGCTGCACCACAGTCGGCTGGGCAGCGAGGAGGACCCGGATCTACGCCGCTACGCCGAGCTCGACATCGCGGGGCTCGACCGGTCCGGGCCGCTCGCCTACGGACGTACGCTCCTTGCCCGTCGCGCCGCCTACCAGCGGAGCTGGTACCGGACGACCGCCACCGACCCGGCCGGGCTGCTTCTGCCCGTGCTGTGGGCGCTGCTGACGGTGGCCGCGCCCGCGGCCTGGCAGTGGGGGGCCGGGCCCGCGCTGGTGGCGTGCTCGGTGTGGCTGACGGGTCATCTGCTGGTGCTGCCCGTGCTGCGGTTCATCGGCGAGACCAGCGAGCACAGCTACCACGACGCGGTCACGGTCTTCGACTCCACCGTCACCAACCTGGGTGTCCTCCAGCGCTGGTTGATCCATCCGCACAGCGACGGCTATCACACGGTCCACCATCTGTGGCCGGGCACCCCGCACCATCGGCTGCGGCGGCTGCACGAGCAGCTGAGCACCGCGGACCCCGAGGGCTATGCCCGCCGCCTGCGGGTGCGCCGCCGCGTCCTGGACGAGCCCTCGCCCCACCGGCCGGCCACGGGGAACGCCCCGTGACCGTCACCGCTTCCCGATCGTCCTGTCCATACCTGTAGTGCCCGGCCGAGTTCGCCGAGACCAAGGAGTGAGCCCAAGATGAGCAACGCCGCAGTGGAGCAGTTGAAGTTCCTCAGCGAGGACGACGTACGCACGGTGGCCGAGCAGTTCGGAACGCCCGTCTTCGTGTACGACGAGGCCACCATCGAGCAGTCCTCGCGGACCATGTCCACGCTGCCGAACGCCCATGGTCTGACCGTCCGTTACTCCCTCAAGGCCTGCCCCAGCCAGGCCATCATCCGGCTCTTCGCCCGGCAGGGCTTCTCCTTCGACGCCAGCTCGGTGTGGGAGGCGCGCCGTGCGGTCATCGCGGGTGTCGACCCGTCGAAGATCTCGATGACGGCGCAGGAGGCGGTCTTCGACGCGAACCTGCGCGAACTGATCGACGCGGGGCTGCAGTTCGACGCGGGCTCGCTGCACCAGCTCGAGGAGTACGGCCGCAACTACCCGGGCGGCGAGGTCGCCATCCGTATCAACCCCGGCTTCGGTTCGGGCCTGGTGGGGCGCCTCAACAGTGGTGGCCCCCAGTCGAGTTTCGGCATCTGGCACGAGCAGCTGCCCGAGGTCAAGCGGATCCTGGAGGAGCACGGGCTGCGTCTGGTCCGGCTCCAGTCGCACATCGGCTCCGGCCATCACTGGGACATCCTCGTCGACGCGGTTCGCAAGCTGCTGTCCTTCGCGCGTGACCTCCAGGACGTGCACACACTGGACCTGGGCGGCGGCTACCGGGTGTCGGCGCTGCTCAGCGACCCGGTCTACGACCACACCGAGTGGGCCCGGGTCGTCACCGAGGAGCTGACCTCGTTCGCCGAGGAGACCGGCCGCCGACTGCACACCGAGGTCGAGCCGGGCACGTATCTCACCGCGCTCGCCGGGGCGTTGGTGACGAAGGTCATCGACAAGGCCGACACCGGGGCGGACGGCAACTCCTTCCTCAAGATCAACAGCGGTCTGACGGAGATCGCCCGTCCCTCCTACTACGGTGTCCAGCACCCCATCGTGTCGGTGCCGGCCACCGGCGGACCGCTCGCCGCTGACGACGTCGAGGAGCACAACGTCGTGGGCCACTGCTGCATCGCCGGCGATGTCCTGACCGCCAGCTACAAGCCGGTCGAGCAGCTTGCGCCGGTGACGCTGGGGCGTACGGAGATCGGTGACTACCTCGTCATCGAGCGGGCCGGCAGCTACTGCTCCAGCATGTCGATGAAGAACTTCAACTCCTACCCCGAGGCGGCGGAGGTGCTGCGCCGCGCCGACGGCAGCTTCGACCTCATCCGGGCCCGCCAGACGATCGAGCAGGTCGTGGTCAACGAGCGGATCCCCGCGGGGCTGTGAGCTGAGACGACCTGGGCGACATCGGCTCGCCGTATGACGAAGGGCATCCCCCGGATCCGGGGGATGCCCTTCGTCATACGGCGAGCGCGTCGGTGCGGAGCGCGGGCGCGGGCGGCTCAGACCGTGTATCCGCGCGAGGCGAGGGTCACTCCCGAGTCCCGCCCCGACCAGGTCACGTCCGCGGGGCGCGGGACGTCCAGGGAACCCGCGGGCAGGCCGGGTGTCCAGGCAACGGCGCGCAGGCGCAGCGGGGTGTCTCCGCGCACCTCCAGTTCGACCTCGACGCCGTCGGCGGGCGGCCCGGCCAGGAGCAGGCCCCAGGTCCAAGGGCCGTCGGTGTAGGCCCGGTTGGCGCCGCCGGGGACGTGGTGTGCGGCGACCTTCGCGGCGACGACCCGGGTGCTGCCGGCGTCGGCGTACAGGGCGAGTTCCGCCGCGCGGCCCTGCCGGCTCGACAGGCGCAGCCGGATGTGGCGGGTGTCGCCGTCACGGCTGGTCGCGAGGACCTGGACCTCGGGCAGCGCGACGTTCTTCGACGGTGCGGGTCCGGTGCGCCAGTTCGCGGGTTCGTCGAGGGCGGGGAAGGTGTCGCTCACAGGGCGGGTGCCGGACTCGTCGAGGTAGTGGCCGAGCCAGTCGGAGTGGCCCGCGCCGGTGGAGGCCCAGCGCGCCCGGCCGGTGTCGGCGTCCAGTGTGTAGACAAGGCTGACCTGCGCGGGGTGGGCACGGTCCGGGCCGGCGACGAGCAGCCCGGCGAGGACCGCGAGCAGTGCGCCGACCGTGCCGAGCGCGGTGAACGCGCGGGCCGCCGTGCGGCGCAGCGCACCCGTGACGAGCGGCAGCGCGGCCGCCAGGCACAGCACCACGAGGAGCAGGGGCGCGGCGGCCAGCGCGAGGGGCACCGCGTCGAAGAGCAGCACGGTGACCGGGCCGAGCAGCGCCGCCGCCGGCACCAGGGCGGCCGACAGGAGCGGGGCGCGCCACGGTGAGCCGTCCGCCAGCCGGACGGCCACGGCCAGTCCGGCGGCACCGGCGAGGGCGGGCCAGACGAACAGGTAGGAGGCGCCGGGCAGCAGGAGCGCGGTGAGCAGGCCGCACAGGGCCAGCCACAGGGTGACTCCGGCGCTCGCCTCCAGGCCCGTGACCCGTCGGCGCAGCCGGACCGCCCAGGTCCAGGTGGCGGTGGCGGCGAGCAGGACGGCCGCGAGCACGAAGGGCCCCGGACGGTAGGGCGTACCGAGCAGGAAGCCGGTCAACTCGGGCTTGATCCAGGTCAGTACGGGCCACAGGGCGGTGCCGGCGACCGCGGCGGCGGCCAGCGCGAGCGGCAGCGTCGCGGCGGTGAGGGCGACGCCTCGCAGGCCGACGGCGCCACGGGCACCGCGCAGCGCGAGGGCGAGGGCGGCGACGGCCAGCAGCGCGACGAACAGCACCCAGCTGTCGGGGTAGCTGACCAGGAGGCCGCCGAGGTTGAAGTACGTGGCGTCGCCCGCCTCGGCGGTGGCGGCGAGGTCGGCGGCTCCGAGGCTGCGGGTCGCGGCGAGTGTGGCGGCTCCGAGGTCCTGGAGGCCGCCCCTGTCCAGGTGGTCCAGGCTGTCCTGCGGGGTGTGGTAGCGGGCCGATCCGCCGATCACCGCGAAGTTCAGGCCGCTCGCCCCTGACTCGCGCAGGGCGGTGAAGTCGGTGTCGTTGGGCAGCAGCCGGTAGACCTCGTCGGAGAGCGAGGTGGCCACCGGCGGGTGGTCCGCCAGGGCCCGCACGAGGGGGCCGTTGCCCGGCCCGGTCTCGAACATCACCGCCCGGCCGGAGGTGCCGCGGGCCTCCAGGTTGAGGACGACGGTGGGACCCGCTTCGGTGCGCTGAGCAGCGACGTGGGCGCGGGCGCCGAGGAGTCCGGGCTCCTCCCCGTCGGTGATCAGGAAGGTCACGTCGTTGCGGAGGGCCGGCCCCGAGGTGAGGGCGCGGGCCACCTCCAGTGCGGCTCCGACACCGAGGCCGTCGTCGGAGGCGCCGGGGCTGGTCTCGGCCGAGTCGTAGTGCGCGACGACCAGGAGGCTGCCGGTGGAGTCGGTGCCCGGGAGGGTGGCGGTGATGTTCTGGGTCCAGCCGACCAGGGCGGCGCCCTCCCCTGTCTCCGCCCCGGTGCCCCGCTCGATGCGCGCGTCGAGCCCCAACTCCTCGAAGCGGCCGATGAGTTCATCGCGTACCCGGTCGTGTTCCGCGGTCCCGAGGTGGTGCGGGCGGCGGGCGATGGCGGCGATGTGGTCGTGGGCCCGGTCCGCGGAGAACGCCTCGGCCGAAGCCGTGCGCGGCAGTGGATCGGGGGTGTCCACGGCGCCGAGCACGGTGCCGGCCGCGGCCAGCGCGGCGAGCACCGGCACCAGGGCCCTGGTCAGCAGCCGCAGCCGGCGCGACGCGCCGGGGACGGCCGGGGGGCGGGCGGGGCCGGTTGCCTGTTCGCTGTCCGGGCCGGGCACCGGGGGTGTACGCAGATCGGTCATCGTCGGCTGCTTCCTGGGAACTTGGTGAGGTGTGCGGCGGGCCGGGGCGGCCTCCGCGTCGAGGGCCGCGCGCGGCAGCAGCAGCGCGGCCCCGGTGGCGGCGGCGGTCAGGGCCGCGGCCAGGAAGAACGGGGCACGCAGGCCGAACGCGCCGGCGAGCCCGCCGCCGACCAGTCCGCCCACCGGCGACAGTCCGTTGACGACCAGGCGGTAGCCGCCGTTGACCCGGCCGAACAGCCGGGCGGGGACGAGCTCCTGACGCAGTGACGTCGTCACCACGGTGGTCAGCGAGACGCTCACCCCGACGCAGGTCAGCGTGGCGGCGGCGAGGATCGCGTGGCTGGTGGTGCCGGCGACGAAGAAGGGCACCGGGCACAGGGCGAACGACAGCCTGAGGGTGCGGCCGCGGCCCAGGGAGCGGACGGCGACGGGGGCCAGCAGCAGCCCGGCGAGGCCGCCGACGGCGAGCACGCCGAGCAGCAGGCCGTACTCGCGTTCGCTGATGTCCAGGGTGTGCAGGGCGAAGAGCACGGCGATGCTCATCACCGCCACCACGCAGAAGTTCATCAGCGCGGTCAGCACGCAGACGGTGCGCAGCAGCCGGTGGCGCCACAGCCAGCGCACCCCCTCGGCCGTCTCGGCCAGGACGGTGCGCGCGGACATGGGGGTGGCGGGCGCCTCGGCCGGGCGGGCGCGTGGCATCCGGACGCTGCACACGAGCAGGGCCGACAACGCGAAGGTGACCGTGTCCAGGGCGAACGGCAGCGGCCGGCCGGCGACGAACAGGGCGGTGCCCAGCGGAGCGCCCAGGAACTCACTGGCGATCAACTGCCCGCCGATCAGACGGCTGTTGGCGGACTCCAGCGAACCGGTGCCGACCACGTCGCCGACCACCGCCTGGGACAGGTTGTCGGCGAGCGTCGCGATCGAGGTGAGCAGGAAGGAGACCAGCGCGAGCGCGCCGATGCCCACCTGTCCGGTGACGATGAGCAGGACCAGGGTGCCCATGACGAGAGCGCGGGCCACATCGCAGATCCACAGGGTGCGCCAGCGGTCGAGCCGGTCGACGAGGACCCCGGCGAACGGCCCCACCAGGGTCCACGGCAGCTTTCCGGCCACGCCGACCAGGGCGACCTGGAGGGGGTCTTCGGTGAGGACGGCGGCGTACACCGCGAGGGCGGCGATCCGTGTTCCGTCGCCGAGCCCCGATGCGGCGGTGGCGGTCCACAGTCGCCAGAAGCCGCGCCCGAAGCGGGACGTGCCCGACCGCCCGGGACCGGGCTTTTCCGGCACGGACGTACGGGGACGGGCTGCGGGCGGGCCGGGCGGGGCGGCGGCGGACCGGTCCGGGGAGAGGGCCACGGGTCAGCCCTCCAGCTTCTCCGCGAGTTCGTCCTGTGACATCCGCTGCACCTGTTGCACCAGGGCGGCCACCCGGTCGACGTCGATACCCGCCTCGGCGCCCTCGGCGCGCATCATCGTCGCGAGGCCGGCGATGGTCGGGGCCTCGACGAAGAAGTGCAGGGGCAGGTCGAGGCGGAACAGGTCCCGGATCCGGGACACCACCAGGGTGGCGAGCACCGAGTGGCCGCCGCACGCGAAGAAGTCGTTGTCGACGCCGAGTCCGGTGACGCCCAGGGTCTCCTCCCAGATACCGGCGAGCACCTGCTGGAGCGGGCCCGCGGGCGGTGTGTGCACCACGGCGGCCGGCCGCCTGCCCGGCTCCGGGAGCCTGGCCCGGTCGATCTTTCCGTAGGCGGTGACCGGGAAGGCCTCGAGCGGGACGAACACGTCGGGCACCATCGGCGACGGCAGCAGGTTGTGCAGCCGGGCCCGCAGCGTGGCCGCCTCGGGCGCGGGCTGCCCGGCCGGGCCGGTCACATAGCCGATCAGCCGCAGCCCGCCGACCGGCGAGTGCCGGGCCACCACGACGGCGTCCGCGACCGAGGGCTGGGCCCGCAGCACGGCTTCCACCTCGCCCGGCTCGACCCGGAATCCGCGGATCTTGACCTGGTGGTCGGTGCGGCCCAGGAACTCCAGGGTGCCGTCGGGCCGCCAGCGCGCCCGGTCCCCGGTGCGGTACAGCCGGGCACCCGGCGCGAACGGATGCGGCACATAGCGCTCGGCGGTCTGGCCCGGACGGCCGAGATAACCGCGCGCCACCTGCACGCCGCCCGCGTGGAGTTCACCCGGTATGCCGATGGGCTGGAGGCGCCCGTGCTCGTCGAGGACGTAGGTGTCCACGCCGGGCACGGGGCGGCCGATGGGTACCGGCTCCACGGCCGGCGTGGTGACGGTGTGCTCGGTGATGTTGATGGTGCTCTCGGTGGGCCCGTAGGAGTTGACCAGGCGGACGTGCGGTGCCGCGGCCCGGAACTGGTCGGCGAGCGCGGCGGGCAGCTCCTCGCCCGCGCTGATCACCAGGCGCAGGGTGGCCGCGGCCTCGGCGAAGCCGCCCTGGTCGAGCGCCGGGCGCAGCACCGACGGCACGAAGAAGCAGGTGGTGACCTGTTTCCGGGCCAGCACGTCGTGCAGATAGGACACATCCGCGTGCCGTCCGGGTGCGCTGAGGGCGACGGTGCCGCCGCAGGTGAGCGCGACCAGGAGCTCCCACATGGCGGTGTCGGCGCTCAGCGCCGTCTTGTGCAGCACCACGTCGTCGGCGCCGAGCGCGAACTCCGTGCGCATGCCCGCGAGTCGGTTGGCGAGGCCGGCACGGGTGACGACGACGCCCTTGGGGCGGCCGGTGGAACCCGATGTGTACAGGACATACGCCCCCGCGTCGGGGAGTTCGGCGGTGTCGGGGCGATGCGCGGGGAAGCCGTCGCCCGCGGCTGCACGGTCCCACTCCGTGAGCACGGCGGGCCCGGCCGGCAGCCGTGCCGCCAGGTCCGCGTCGGTGAGCACGGTGTGCGGGGCGGCGTCCGCGATCAGCTCGGCCAGCCGTTCGGCGGGGTGCTCGGATTCGAGCGGCAGCAGGACGGCCCCCGCCTTCAGGACACCGAGCACCGCCACGAGCAGGTCGAGGGAGCGCGGGAGGCAGACGGCCACCCGGTCGTCGGCACCCACCCCGCGCTGGAGCAGCAGATGCGCCAACTGGTTGGCCCGCTCGTCCAGTTCGCGGTACGTCAAGGTCAGGGACGGGTCCGCGGACGCGGTGTCGGCGACCGCGGCGGTGGCGTCGGGGGCCGTCGTCACCGCGGCGTCGAAGACGTCCAGCAGACCACCGGCGGCCGGTGCCGTCCGGTCCCGGCCGGAGAACTCGGCGACCAGTCGCCGGCGTTCGAGCTCCGTCATGTACGGCAGCTCACCGACGGTCGCCGCGCCGTCCGTGGCGACGGCGGCGGCCACCACCTGGCGTACGGCGGTCCCGATGCGTTCGGCGGTGTCCCGGTCGAACAGGTCGGACGAGTAGGACAGCCAGCCGGTCAGGCCGTCGCCCTCTTCGGCCGGGGAGAACTCCAGGGACAGGTCGAGGTCGGAGCCCGTCTTGGGCAGGTTGAGCGTCTCCGTGCGCACACCGGGCAGTTCGAGCCGGCGCATCGGCACATTGCGCAGCGCGAGCAGGGCGCGCACCAGGGCCGAGCGGCCGCTGTGGCGCTCTCCGCCCGCCTCCTGGACGATCCGCGGATAGGGCACGTCCTGGTGGGCGAAGCCGTCCAGGGCACTGTGCCTGGCGACGCGGAGCAGGTCACGGAAGGTGGCCTCGGAGTCGACGCCGACGCGCAGCGGGACCGTGTTGACGAAGAAGCCGATGAGGGGCTCCCATTCGGGCCGGGACCGGCCGGCGACAGCGGTGCCGATGACCAGGTCGGGCTCGGCCGACCAGCGGTGCAGCACGGCGGCGTAGGCGGCGAGCAGGACCATGAACGGCGTGGCCTGTTCGCTGCGGCCGAGCCGGGTGATGCCCTCGACGAGGTCGGCGTCCAGGTCGATGCGGACCGCGGCGCCGTCGAAGGTGGGCCTGGCCGGGCGCGGGCGGTCGCCGGCCGGTTCGAAGACGGGCACGCCCGCCAGCCGTTCGCGCCAGTGCGCGATCCGGCCCGCGGCCTCCTCGCCGGCCAGCCACTCGTGCTGGCTGTCGGCGAAGTCGGGGTAGTTGAGGGTGAGTTCGGGCAGCCGCGCGTCGCGGCCCTGGACGGCCGCGGCATAGCTCTCGGCCAGTTCGTCGACGAGGACGCCGAGGGACCAGCCGTCGACGACGATGTGGTGCACGCAGAGGGTGAGCAGCCAGGAGCCGCCGGCCGAGCCCGCGCCCGCCGCCGCACCCGCCGCTATGTCCGCCCCCGCCACCCCCGCTTTCACCGCGCCGGAGCCAGCCGAGCCCGCCGCACTCGCCCCCGCCGCCACGCCCCCGGCCCCGGGCTCGGGCTCGCCCCCGTGCTCGGCGGGCGATACGGGCTCGGCCACGGCCGGTCCCCCGGCGTTCTCGTCGAGCTGCCAGAGGGTGGCGCGCAGCAGCGGCGGGGCCGACAGGTCGAAGGGCCGCCGGGTGATGGTCCGCAGCAGCGCGTCGATCTCGTCGGCGCGGGCCCGCCCGGTCTCCAGTTCCACGCCGACCTCGCCGGCGGCCGCGACGACCTGCACGACTCCACCGCGCTCGTGATCGATCTCGAAGCCGGTGCGCAGTGCCTCGTGCCGGGCCACGACCGAGGCGAGCGCGGCGGCGAGGGCGTCCGGGCGCAGATCGCCGTGCAGCCGGACCGCGATGGGCAACAGGTAGTTCACCGCGGCGGGATCGAGCTCGTGCTGGTAGTAGAGCTGCTGTTGGCCCGGAGCGGCGACGAATCGCTGGGTCCCCCCGGTGCGCGGCAGGGCGCGCAGGGGTGGCCGTGCGCTGCGGCGCCCCGCTGCGAGCCGCTTCGCCAGCAGGGCGCGGCGCTCGGGGGACAGTCCCTCCTGGGCGCGCAGCAGATCCTCGGCGGCGTGGGTCGGCGCCTTGCTCATCGGTCCTCCTGGACGGTCATGGCCGCACCGACGGCGGCGGCCGACGGAGTGCGACGGGGCGGCCCGGCCTGCGGAGCGCGGCGCGGCAGGCGTTATCGGATCGTGCGGCACCGGCGGCCCGTCGGGCAGTCGGGACATTGCCTGACTGCCGTCGACCCCGCGCCGTGCCGCAGGATCGCGGGAACCAGCCGAGTGGGAGGGTGACCGTTGACGGCCGACGACGCGCTGATCGTAGAGACCTCATTCGCACAGCAGAGCCTGTGGCTTCAGCACCACCTGGACCGGGGCCTGTCGGCGTACAACATCACGGCGGCCGTGCGGCTGCGCGGGCCGCTCGACACGGCGGCTCTCGAGTACGCCTTGAACGCGGTGGCCGACCGCCACGAGGCGCTGCGTACCGTCTTCGCGCTGGAGGACGGCGAGCCGGTGCAGGTGATCCGCCCGACGGCGGCGCTGACCGTGCCGGTCGAGGCGGCCACGCCGGACCAGGTGGCGGCGGCCGCCGGCACGGAGCTGTCCCGGCCGTTCGACCTCGGCACCGGACCGCTGCTGCGCATGCGGCTGCTGCGGCTCGACGACGAGCATCATGTGGCGCTGCTCGCCATGCACCACATCGTCACCGACGGCGCCTCGTCGGAGGTCTTCCTCAAGGAGCTGACGACCGTGTACGCCGCGCGGGTCGCGGGACACGAGCCGCCGCTCGACGAACTCCCCCTCCAGTACGCCGATTTCGCCGTGTGGCAGCGCCAGACCCTGGTCGGCGCGGAGCTGGACCGGCTGGTCGGCCATTGGTCGAAGGCGCTCACCGGCGCCGTGCCGCTCGCCCTGCCCACCGATCTGCCGCGGCCCGCGACGGCGGGCACGCACGCCGTGACCCACCACTTCGAGCTGCCGGCGCCGCTCACCCAGCGGCTTCGGACGCTGGCCCACGAGGGGCGGGCCACGCTGTTCATGGTGCTCCTGGCCGCACTGGACGCGCTCCTCGCCCGCTACTGCCGGCAGCAGGACATCACCGTGGTCGCCCCCATGGCGGGCCGGGCAAGGCCCGAACTGGAGGGCCTGATCGGCTACTTCGTCAATCCGCTGCTGCTGCGTACCGATGTCTCGGGCGATCCGTCCTTCACCGAACTGCTCGGCCGGACCCGCACCACCTGCCTGGACGCCTTCGACCACGAGGACCTGCCCTTCGAGCAGGCCGTCAAGGCACTGCGCCGACACGGTGCGCCCGGAGCGGAGACGCTGCCCTCCCAGGTGCTGCTCGTCCTGCAGAACGCCCGGCCCGCCCGATGGCACAGCGCCGGAATCGACTTCGAGCTGATCCCCGCCGATGTCGACAGCGCCAAGGCCGACCTGCTGCTCGAAGTGCGTCCGGAGCCGGAGGGCGGGTGCCAGGCGGGGCTGGAGTACCGCACGGACCTGTTCACGGCGGCCACGGCCGAGCGCTTCGCGACACATCTCCTCGACGTTCTCGACGCGGTGGCACAGTGGCCCGACGAGCCGCTGTCGCACTTGCTCGACGCCGCCGTACCGGCCGCCGAGATCCCGTCCCCGCCTGCCGCACCGGCCGGCTCGCAGGCACCCGGGCAGACGGGTGCCGAGGACACGCCCGGCGCCCGGGTGGACCCTCGTACTCCGCTGGAGGAGGAGATCGCCGCCATCTGGCGGGAGCTCCTCGGCTGGGACGACATCGGCGTGTACGACAACTTCTACGACCTCGGCGGCCAGTCACTGCTCGCCGTACGCCTGGTCGCGCAGTTGCGCGACAGGTTCGGCGTGGAGGTGTCGCCGAACGAGCTGTACAGCGACTTCACCGTCGCCACGGTGGCCTGGACGGTGCTGTGCCGGATGGCCGAGGAGGACGACCCGGCCGACGCCCCCGTGACCGCCTGACACCCGACTTCTGTAAGGGGATTGCCCGACTGGCACGCCCCACCGCCCGGCGAGATCTTCGGACCAGGACGACCGATTCTGAGGAGTGCGCATGAGCAAGGTCGCTGTTCTCACCAATGACCTCCAGCACGACCTGGTGAACAAGAACCAGGAACGCATCGACGCCGTGGCGGAGGCCACGCCCGGTTTCTCCGCCTTCCTCAACGACATGCGCGAGCGCGGCCACCACGTGGTCCATCTCCAGCTGATCAACAAGCCGGACGACCCGGTCGCCGAGCGCTACGAAGGAGGCCGGCTGCCGGCCCAGAAGGGCACCGAGGGCGCGGAGATCCTGCCCGTGTTCTTCGACGAGTCGAGCGACATCCTCGTCGAGAAGAACAAGGACAGCGGGTTCTACGAGACCGATCTGCACGAACGGCTCCAGGCGCTCGGCGTCGAGACCGTCATCGTGACCGGCATGCAGGGCCAGATCTGTGTGCAGACCACCGCCGCCGACGCCTTCTTCCGCGGCTACAACGTGTGGGTGCCCAGCGACTGTGTGGTCTCGGCCCGCGACCACGACAAGGTGCGCGCCCTGGACTGGCTGGACGGCTACTGCGCGACGGTCGCCCCGTCCGCGGACATCGTGGCCACCCTCGACAAGGACGGCGAGCTGCCCCGCAAGGTGTTCCGCACGCCCTGACCCCGCCCCGGTTGCGCCGCCCGCCCCGCGCCCCGCCTCCAGCCCGCATCCGAACCACGGGAGTTACGTTGTCCACGGCTACGACGCCCATGCTCAGCCAGCAGATCGTGCTCGACCACGGCACCGGGGCCCGCTTGAGCCGGGAACTGGTGGAATTCGTGGTGGAGGTGCTCGGCGACTCTTACGTCGGGGAGATGGAGGACAGCGCGGTGCTGCCGCCGCTCGACGGCGCGCTCGCGATGACCACCGACTCCTTCGTCGTCGATCCGCCGTTCTTCGGCAACGGGGACATCGGAAAGATCGCCGTGTGCGGCACGGTCAACGACCTCGCCGTGGCCGGTGCCGAGCCCCGCTATCTCACCCTGGCGATGATCCTGGAGGCGGGGCTCCCCATCGCCGACCTGCACCGCGCTCTGACCTCCGTACGGGAGACGGCCCGCGAGGCGGACATCAGGATCGTCGCCGGCGACACGAAGATCGTCGGTGCGGGTGAGGCCGACGGCATCTTCCTCAACACCACCGGGATCGGCGTCTTCACCTCACCTGCCAAGCGCATGCGGGACGTGGTGCCCGGCGACCGGATCCTGCTGAGCGGACCGATCGGGGACCACACCATCCATCTGCTGTCGGTACGGGAGGGCCTCGGCTTCGAGAGCCGTGTCCTCAGTGACTGCGCCCCGCTCAACGGGCTGATCGGCCAGGTGCGTTCGGCGGTGCCCGAGGCCGCCCTGAAGTCGATGCGCGATGTGACGCGCGGTGGCCTCAACGCGGTGCTGCACGAGTACGCCGCCGCGGTGGGCCGCACGCTGCGCATCGAGGAGGACGCGCTGCCGATCGGTCCGGAGACCCGGATGGCCGCGGACATGCTCGGCATCAATCCGATCAACTGCGCCAACGAGGGGTGTCTGGCGCTGTTCGTGGATCCGGCCCACGCCGACTCGGTCCTGGACACGCTGCGCGCCCACCCGTACGGCCGGGGGGCCGTCGCCATCGGCGAGGTCACCGAACGCCCGGTACAGGCCGTGGAGATGGTCGGCCGGGACGGTTCGGTCAGTGAGATCGAGGAGCTGCGGGGCGCCGAACTCCCGCGGCTGTGCTGACCGGTGGGGGCCGTCATGACTGACTGCGAGCGATGGCTGATCCGGGTGACCGGGGTGGTGCAGGGCGTGGGCTACCGGCCCTTCGTCTACACCCTGGCGGACTCCCTGGAACTGTCCGGCTGGGTGCTCAACGACACCCTGGGGGTGCAGACCGAGGTGTGCGGTGCGGTGCCGCTCCTGGCGGAGTTCACCGCGGGGCTGCGCGAGCGGGCCCCGCTGCTCGCCCGGGTCGACGACGTCCGGGTGGAGAGCCGCGAGCCGTGGGCCGCCGCGGACAACGCCCCGGCCGGGTCCGGCCGCTTCGAGATCCGGGAGAGTGTGCGCACCGGCCGGGCCGGCACCATCGTCGCCCCGGACTCCCATGTCTGTGACGACTGTCTGCGCGAGGTCCTCGACCCCGCGGACCGCCGCCACCGCTACCCGTTCGCCAACTGCACGCACTGCGGGCCCCGTTACTCCCTGATCAAGGGGCTTCCCTACGACCGGGCGCAGACCACGATGGCGTCCTTCGTGATGTGCGGACAGTGCCTGCGCGAGTACCAGGACCCCCTGGACCGGCGCTACCACGCCCAGCCGACCGCCTGCGCCGAGTGCGGCCCGCAGGTCACCCTGTCGACGCCCGACGGTGTCCTGGCCACGGCCGGTGCGGCGCTGACCGCCACCACCGAGGCGCTGGCCGAGGGCCGGATCGTCGCGGTCAAGAGCGTCGGCGGCTTCCATCTGGCCGCGGACGCCCGCAACCCCGCCGCCGTGGCCCGGCTGCGGGCCCGCAAGAAGCGCGACTCCAAGCCGTTCGCCGTCATGGCCCCGGATCTGGCCACCGTGGAATCGCTCGCCGTGTGCACCCCGGCCGAGCGCGAGCTGCTGCGCTCGCCCGCCCGGCCCATCGTGCTGCTGCGCAGGATCCCGGGGTCACTGCCCGAGGAGGTCGCGCCGCGCAATCCGAGCCTGGGCATCATGCTGCCGTCGGCACCGCTGCACCATCTGCTGCTCGACCGGCCCGGCCTCGATGTGCTGGTGATGACGAGCGGCAACATCTCGGGCCGTCCCATCGCCTACCGCAACGAGGACGCGCTCGGCCAGCTCTTCGAGGTCGCCGATCTCGTCCTGCACCACGACCGGGACATCCATGTCCGCGTCGACGACTCGGTCGTACGCAGTTCCGTGCACGAGGCCCTCGACGAACCCCTCATCACGTTCGTACGGCGCTCCCGCGGCTACGCCCCCTACCCGGTCAAGCTCGGCCGGACCCTGTCCGAACCGGTTCTCGCCTACGGCGCCGAGCTGAAGACCACCGTGGCCCTCGGCGAGGGCACCGAGGTCTACGTCAGCCAGCACATCGGCGACCTCAAGAACGACGAGACCTTCGCCTCGCACCGTGAGGCGGCCGACCATCTGACGGAGCTGTACGAGGTCAAGCCCCGCTATGTCGCCTGCGACATGCACCCCTCGTTCCGCTCCCGGGCGCTGGCCGGCAGCCGGCCCGAGGACGTCGTCGAGGTCCAGCACCACCACGCCCACATGGCGTCCTGCATGGGCGAGAACCAGCTGTCGGGGCTCACCCTCGGCGTCGTCTTCGACGGGGCCGGATACGGCACGGACGGCACCATCTGGGGCGGTGAATTCCTGCTCGGGGACTATGCGTCGGCGCGGCGGGTCGCCCATCTGCGCCCCCTTCCGCTGCTCGGCGGCGACCGGGCGGTGGCCGAACCGATCCGCACCGGATACGCCCTGGCCCTTCAGGCGCTGGGTTCCGCCGAAGCGGCCGTAGAAGCCTTCCCGGCCCTCGCCGTCCTGGACGACACCCGGCGGTCCGTCTTCGCGACCATGGTCGCCAAGGGCATCCAGGCCCCGCCGGTCTCCAGCATGGGCCGCCTCTTCGACGGGGTGGCGGCGCTGCTCGACATCTGCGCCTACGCCGAGTACGAGGCGCACGGCCCGATCGAACTGGAGGGGCTGCTCGGCCGCGACCTGACGACGGCCACGCCCTACAGCTTCGGTCTTGAGGAGCCTGAGGAGCACGAGGACCCCGAGGCCGCGGCCGTCGTCGACCCGCGGCCCGTGATCCGCGCCATCGCCGCCGAACTCGGCCGCGGTACGGCGGTCGCCGACATCAGCCGCCGCTTCCACTCGGCGGTGGTGGCGATGGTGGTGCAGCGCTGCACGGCGATGCGCGAGCGGCACGGAGTCCGCCAGGTGGTGCTGTCCGGCGGTGTCTTCCTCAATGAGTTCCTCCAGGTCAACTGTCTTGTGGAGCTGCGCAAGGCGGGCTTCGACGCCTACGCCCACCGTCTGGTGCCCACCAACGACGGTGGTATCGCGCTCGGCCAGGTGCTGGTGGCGGACGCCCTGCTGAACACACCCGGCACACCTGCGACAAGCGAGGGAGATTAGCTCGATGCGCACCACGAATCTGACTCTGGACACCGTCGTACGCCTGCTCAGCGAGAACGAGGCGAGCGCGCTGCGGACCTTGAGCATGGTGCCGTCGGAGACCTCCATGTCGGGCCTGGCGAAGCTGCCGATGCTGCTCGACCCCTACCACCGCTACTTCTTCAACGAGGACGACGACCCCGACCGCTGGCACTTCCGCGGCGCGCAGCGGCTGCGGGACCTGGAGACGGAGCTGACCGGACCGCTGCTGCGGGAGCTGGGCCGGGCCTCGTACGCCTCGGTGAAACCGCTCAGCGGACTGAACGGCATGACGCTGGTGCTCGGTGCGCTGGGCGGCAGCCCCGGTTCGACCGTGGTCACCGTCGCACCGGGCCAGGGCGGCCACTACGCGACGCCGAGCGTGGCCGAGCGCCTGGGGCTGCGGGTGGAGTACCTGCGCGGCCCCGATCCGCACGGCCTCGACCTGGCACACGCCGCCGAACTCCTGGCGCGGGTCAGGCCGTCACTGGTCTACGTCGACCAGTCGCACTGTCTGTTCCCGGTCGACGTGCCGAGCCTGGTCGCCACGGTCCGGGCCCACTCGCCGGGCACCCTGGTGCATGTCGACGCCAGCCACTGGCTCGGCCTGGTGCTCGGCGGCGCCTTCCCCAACCCGCTCGACGACGGCGCGGACAGCTACGGCGGCTCCACCCACAAGACGTTCCCCGGACCGCAGAAGGCCGTCGTCCTCACCCGCGACGTCCGGGTGGAGCGGCTGATCCGCGAGGCGCAGGACTTCCTGATCAGCAATCACCACTTCGCCGCGACCGTCGCCCTCGGCATCGCCCTGCTGGAATTCCGCGAGTTCGGACCCGCCTACACCCGGGCGGTGCTCGACCACACCCGCCGCTTCGGGCGACTGCTCACCGAGCGGGGTCTGACCGTGGTGGCCGCGGACCGCGGGTACTCGGCAGGGCATCAGCTCTGGCTGGACACCGAGGCCGACGGGGTGCCCGCGAAGACGGCGGCCGCCCGGCTCTCCGCCGCCGGCCTCAAGGTCAACTTCATGGCGGGGCTGCCCGGCTTCACCGGACAGGGCGTCCGTATCGGCCTCAACGAGGCGACCTACCAAGGGCTTTCGGGCGAGGACATCGACGAGCTCGCCGAGGTGTTCACGGCCGCCGTGCAGAACACCGCGCCCGCCGCGCGGCTCGCCGAGCGCACCGCCGCGCTGCGCGACCGCGTCCCGTTCGGCGCCCGCGCCGACGACGGGTCCCCGCTGCTGCGGGCCGCGCTCGACCTGTGCGAGGGCGCCCTGCGGCGCACCAGCGGCGCGGCCGCGGTGCCGGCGACGGGCGCGACCCGATGAGCCGCCCCGTCATCGGCATCACCGGCTACCGGGACCGGGCCCGCTGGAACATCTGGGACACCGACGCGACCGTGATCCAGCAGGGCTATGTGCGGGGCGTCACCCGGGCGGGCGGCCGGGCGGTGGTACTGCCGCCGGACGACGCCGACGCCGACGTGCTGCTGCGCCTCGACGGGCTGCTGCTGTCCGGCGGCGCCGACCTCGACCCCGCCCTCTACCGGGCCGAACGGCACCCGGCCAGTGACCCGGCGCGGACCGACCGGGACGCGGGAGAACTGTTGCTGCTGCGGGCCGCGCTCGCCATGGATCTGCCGGTGCTCGGGGTCTGCCGGGGCCTGCAGCTCCTGGCCGTCGCCCATGGCGGCACCCTGCACCAGCATGTACCGGAGCTGGTGGGCCACACCGGCCACTGCCCGCGCGAGGGGGTCTTCGGCCGGCACACGGTGCGACTGACGCCGGGCAGCCGCGCGGGCGCCGTGTACGGACCGTGGACCGAGGTCAACTCGCACCACCATCAGGCCGTCGCCGACCCCGGGGCGCTGGACGTCACCGGGCGCGCCGAGGACGGCGTGATCGAGGCTGCGGAGAATCCGCGTCTGAGGTTCGCCGTCGGCGTGCAGTGGCATCCCGAGGTCTCCTGCGACGACGAGCTGTTCGAGGCGTTCGTCGCGGCCTGCGCCGGCGGTGCGCCGTCGGCCGCACAGCGCCCCGGCACCGCCCGGCCCGCGCACCCCGCCCTCATCCCACCTCTCCGGAGCGAGGTCACCTGATGATCGTGCTCAACCGCAGCAAACCCCGCCGCGTCCGGGTCGTCGTGGTGGACGGCGACGACCGGGTCCTGCTGGCGCACCGCGGCAGGCCGGGACGGGCCCGGGTGTGGGCACCGCCCGGCATCCCCCTGGAGGCGGGCCAGGACACGGTACGGGCCGCCGCCGCGCTGCTCGCCCGGATCGGGCTGCCCCGCGCCGATCCCGGGCCGGTCGCCTGGCAGCGGCGGGTCAAGGTGGCCACCGGAGGCGAACTCGAGGACCACCGCGAGGACTTGTTCCTGGTACGCACCGAGCACAGCCCGGCGCCGGGCGACGACACCCGCTGGTTCACGCTCGACGAACTGACCGCGCCGCACGAGCCGGTGTACCCGCGCACGCTCGCCGCCCTCGTGTCCGAGGGACCGGGCCCCGGAGCGGCACCCACGACGATCGGGGCGTAACGCCCGTCCCGGCCTGCGAAGAGCCGGCCACACCGTCCGGTGCGGCCTCGAACGACATCGCTGCGGGCCACGGATACGTACCGCAGGACAATGCCAGGAGGGCTCCAGTGACGATTTCGGCCCGCCCCGGTGGAGGAACGCTCGTCGACATCCTCCGCGACCGGGCGGACAGCACCCCGCATCTGACCGCGCTCGAGTTCCTCGACGACGACGGCACGGAGCGGGGCATCGGCTACGCGGCCCTGGACCGCCGGGTCCGTGCGGTGGCCGCCGCGCTCACCGAACGCGGTCTGCGCGGGGAGCGCGTCATGCTGCTCTACCCGCCAGGCGAGGACTATGTGACGGCGTTCCTGGGCTGTCTGTACGCCGGCGCCGTCGCCGTGCCCGTCTACGTGCCCACGGGCAAGCGCGGACTGACGGCGGTCCTCGCCACCGGGGCCGACGCGGGCGCCGTACTGGCCATGAGCAACCGCATGGTGATGGACGCGATCACGGCCGGGTTCCCCGAACTGGCCACCATCGGCACCATCCAGTGGCTGGTCACCGACGAGATCCCCGACTCCACGGCCGAGCTGTGGTCCGGCGCCGGCCCGCGCCCCGACGACCTGGCCTTCCTCCAGTACACCTCCGGTTCCACGGGCACGCCGAAGGGCGTGATGGTGCGCCACGACAATCTGGTGCACAACTCCCGGTCCATCTCCGACGCCCTGGGCGTCGGGCCGGACAGCCGGGGCGTGAGCTGGCTGCCGCCCTATCACGACATGGGTCTGATCGGCGGCATTCTCCAGCCGCTGTACGCCGGGTTCCCCTGCACGCTCATCTCCCCCCTGGCGTTCGTCCGCAGCCCCGTGCGCTGGCTCGACGCGATCAGCCGGCACCGGGCGACCGTGTCGGCGGCGCCGGACTTCGCCTACAGCGAGTGTGTGCGCCGGATCAGCCCCGAGCGGCGGGCCGAGCTCGACCTGAGCAGCTGGCAGCACGCCATGGTCGGCGCGGAGCCGGTGCGCCCCGCCACCCTGGACGCCTTCGCCGACGCCTTCGCGGACAGCGGCTTCTCGCGATCCGCCTTCCACCCCTGCTACGGCCTCGCCGAGGCCACGCTCTTCGTCACCGGCGGCGCTCCCGAGCACGGCCGGCCGAAGGTGCTGCACGCGGACCGCCGCGAACTCGAACTGGGCCAGGCGGCGTCCGCCGGTCTCGACGCCACGGCGGCGGCCTCGCTGACCGGGTGCGGCCGGCCGCAGAGCGAGGATCTGGTGGTGCTGGTCGACGCGGCGTCCGGCCGGGAGTGCCTGCCCGGCGAGACCGGCGAGATCTGGGTCAGCGGGCCGACCGTCACCGGCGGCTACTGGGGCCGGCCGGAGCTGACCGACGAGGTGTTCCACGCCCGGCTGGACAGCCGTCCGGGGCGGGAGTTCCTGCGTACCGGCGATCTCGGATTCCTGTGGCACGGCGAGCTGTTCGTCACCGGCCGGGTCAAGGATCTGCTCGTGGTCCGCGGCCGCAACCACTATCCGCAGGACATCGAGCAGTCCGCCGAGCTGGCCCACCCGATGCTTCAGCCGACCCGCGGGGCCGTGTTCTCCTTCGACGACGGAGCCCAGGAACAGGTCGTCCTGGTGCACGAGGTGGTGCGCGGCTTCGACCCCGAGGAGGCTCCCGCGGTGCTCGACGCGGTGCGGGAGGCGGTGGCCGCCGAGCACGGACTGGCCCTGCACGCCGCGGTTCTGGTGCGTCCGGGCGCCATCCCGCGCACCACCAGCGGCAAGATCCGCCGCCGGGCCTGCCGGGAACGGTGGCTGGACGGCACGCTCGACGTCCTGGCCACCGACGGCCGCGACACGGCGGACGTGACCCCCGGGACCGTGCCGGGGGCCGGGCATCCGCTGCACGCGGCGGTCGCCGAGACGGTGGCCCTCGAACTCGACGTACCCGTGGAGGAGTTGCGGACCACGGTGCCCCTGGTCAGCCTGTCCCTCGACTCGTTCCGCGCCGCCCGCCTCAACGGCGCGCTGCGCGAGCGCTTCGGGGTGGAGATATCCGCGGCCGACATCCTGGACGGTGTCACCCTGGACGATCTGTTCGCGCTGGTGTCCGCCGAGGCGGCTGCCGCGCCGGCCGGGTCGCCGGACACCGGCGCTCCCACCGGCTCCGGCTCCGGCGAGGCCGCCGCGCCGCCGTCCGTGACACCCGCGACCAGGCCACAGCAGTGGATCTGGCTGCTCGACGCGATCGGCGGCGGCGACGCCTACCACGTGTCCGGCGGCATCGATCTCCTCGGCCCGGTCGACCCGGAGTTGCTGCGCCTGAGCCTGTCGGATCTCGTCACCCGTCATCCCGCCCTGCACTGCGGGTTCAGCACCGCCGACGACGGAACCCTGCTGCGCACCGAGCTGGCGCCACGCCCGCTCTCGCTGCCCGTGGTGGACGTGTCCGCCGAGGGCGATGCCGCGCACCGGCGGCGGCGTGCGCGGGAGATCGCGGCCGAGGTGGCGAAGGGGCCATTCGACCTGACGGCGGGACCGCTGCTGCGCGCCACGCTGGTGCGGATGAGCGCCGACACCTGGACGCTCGCCGTGGCGGTGCACCACATCGCCGTCGACGGCTGGTCGCTCGGACTGCTGCTGCGCGAGCTGGGGCTGCACTACCGCGAACGCCTCGCGGGACACGCCCCCACGGCCCGGCCGCTGCCCGCACCCGTGACGGCGCGCGACGAGAGCGCGGACGCCGAGGCGGCCGCCTTCTGGCGCGAGCAGCTGGCCGGCGCCGAGGCGGTGAGCCTGCCGCTGGACGCGCCGCCGCCGCAGTCGCTGTCCACCCGGGGCGCCACCCTGCCGTTCGCGCTCCCCGCCGAGCTGGTCACCCGCCTGAAGAGCTATGCGGGTGCGCGCCGCGCCACCCTGTTCATGGTGCTGCTGTCCGGCATGTCCGCGGTGCTCACCCGCTTCACCGGACAGCGGGACCTGGTGATCGGTGCCCCTGTGGCCGCCCGGAACCGGCCCGAGACGCTCGACCGGATCGGCCTGTTCGTCAATACGCTGCCGCTGCGCGTGGACGCCTCCGGCGAACCCGCCTTCGGTGAACTCCTGGCCCGGGTACGCGCCTCGTGTCTCGCGGCCTACCGGCACCAGGACTTCCCCTACGGCGAGATCGTCGGCCTGACCGGGGCGACCCGTACCGACCACCGGGCCCCGCTGGTGCGTGTCGCGCTGGCGCTTCAGAACCTGCCGATGGCGCCCTGGCAGGCGGGCGACGTACGGGCGGAGCCGTTCGAACTGCCCGCTCCGGGTGCCCAGTTCGAGTTCTCCCTGCATCTGCGCGAGGAGCAGGACGGCAGCCTCACGGGCCACGCGGTGTACGCCGCCGACCTGTTCACGGGCGACACCGTCAGGCAACTCCTGGACGCCCTCGCCCTCGCCCTCGCGGGCGCGCCGGGACAGCCCGGCAGCGCCGCCACGGACCTGCCGATGCTCACCGACGCCGGATACGACCGGGTGGTACGGCAGTTCAGCGGCGACGGCACCCCGCTGGCCGACGGCCTGGTACACACCGACTTCGAGCGGCAGGCCCAGCTCACCCCCGACGCCCCTGCGGTGGTCTGGGGCGACAGAAGCCTCAGCTACGGGCAGCTGGAGGCGCGCGCCAACCGCCTGGCCCACCGGCTGCGCTCCCTGGGCGTCGGCCCCGACCGGCCGGTGGCGGTGTATCTGCCGCGCTCCCCCGAGCTGGTCGTCGCGCTGCTCGGGGTGGTCAAGGCGGGCGGCGCCTATCTGCCGCTCGACCCGGACCACCCGCAGGCTCGGTTGGCCCTCCAACTCGATGACGTACGCCCCGAGTTGCTGCTCACGGACGCATACCTCGCCGAGGGCGGGGCGGCCGCGCTGACCGCACGGAGCGGGGGACCCCGCACGGTCGTCGTGGACGACGAAGGGGCCGCCGGATTCCCCGACACCCGGCCGCCGGCCACCGCACGGCCGGACAGTCTGGTGTACGTCATCCACACGTCCGGCACCACCGGCACCCCCAAGGGCGTCATGAACCAGCACGCCGGTGTCGCCAACCGGATGGCCTGGATGCAGCAGGACCATCCGCTGCGGCCCGGCGAACGCGTGCTGCACAAGACGCCCGTCGGATTCGACGTGTCGGGCTGGGAGTTCTTCTGGCCGCTCGGGGTCGGGGCGAGCATCGTCCTCGCGAAGCCCGGCGGCCATCAGGACCCTGCCTATCTGGCCCGCACCATCGCCGAACAGTCCGTCACCACCTGCCACTTCGTACCGTCCATGCTGCGCGTCTTCCTCGACGAGGCGGCCGCGGCCGGTGCCGCGACCACGCTGCGCCGGGTGTTCTGCAGCGGGGAGGCACTGGCACCCGAACTGGCCGCGCGCTTCCATGCGCTGCTGCCGGGCGTGGAACTGCACAACCTGTACGGCCCCACCGAGGCCGCCATCGACGTCACCGCGGAGCATGTGCGGCCCGGTTCCACGGACAGGGTCCGGCTGCCGATCGGACGTCCGGTACCCGGCGTGCGGCTGCACGTCCTGGACGAGCGCGGCAACCTGGTGCCCGCCGGGGTGCCCGGGGAGCTGTGCATCGGCGGTATCCAGCTGGCCCGCGGCTATTACGGCAGGCCCGCCCTGACGGCGCGGACCTTCGTGCCCGACCCGTTCGGCAACGGAGGTCGGCTCTATCGCACCGGCGACCGCGCACGCTGGACGCCCGAGGGCACCCTGGAGTACCTGGGCCGCCTCGACCACCAGGTGAAGATCCGCGGCCAGCGGGTCGAGCCGGCCGAGGCGGAGGTGGCCCTCGCCGGGCACCCGGCGGTGGGCGACGCGGTGGTGCTGTGCCGCCACCATGACGGCGAGGCGTATCTGGCCGCCTATCTGGTGGCCTCCGGCGACCTCCGGTCCGAGCCGTCCGAGCTGCGTGCCTTCCTGAGCGAGCGGCTGCCCCCGGCGATGATCCCGTCGGCGTACGTCTGGCTGGACTGGCTGCCCACCGGCGCCAACGGCAAGCTGGACCGTGCCGCCCTGCCGGACCCGCGCGAGCAGCTCGCCGAGGCGCGGAGCACACCGCCGCACGACGAGACGGAACGGCGTATCGCCGAGATCTGGTGCGAGGTCCTCGACCTGCCCGAGGTGTCGGTCACCACCGAGTTCTTCGCGCTCGGCGGCCACTCGCTGCAGGCCTCCCGGATCGCGCAGCGCATCCGCAGCGTCTTCGGTGTGGACCTCCCGGTGGGCACGCTGCTGACCCGGGCGGGGACCGTCGAGCAGACGGCGGCGCTGGTGGGCGAGCAGCTGCTCCTGGAGAGCGATCCCGCCGAAGTCGCCGATCTGCTGGCGGAGTTGGCCGAGCTGTCCGAGGCCGAGGTGGCCGCGCTCCTCGAACAGGAGGACTGAGGCATGACCACTGCTCTCAAGGACGACTTCGAGGAGCGCAGCCGGCTGGAGGCCCGGCTGCTCGCCCGGCGCCGGGCACCGTCCACCCTGCCGGTACTGCCCAGGCCCGACGACGGCGAGCTGCGCTTTGCCGCGTCGCCCGCCCAGGAGGGCATGTGGGAACGCCTCGCGACGGCGCGCCGCCAGCCGTTGATCGTGGGCGGCCTGCGCCTGACCGGGCCGCTGGACTCCGGGGCGCTGCTCGCGGCCTGGAATCAGGTGGCGGCCCGCCATGAGACGCTGCGCAGCGCCTACCGGGTCGAGGCGGGTGCCCTCACCCAGGTGGTCGCGGCGCGCCCCGCGCCGGACTTCGGCATTCGTGCCGCGCGCCCCGGCGAGGCGGAGTCGTTCAACGACGCCGAGCAGGCCCAGCAGTTCGATCTCGGCCAGGGACCGCTCGCCCGGCTCAGGGTGCTGCGGGAAGGTGCCGACGAGCATCTGGTCGTGGTGTGCCTGCACCATCTCATCGGCGATGCCCGCGGTCTGGAGTGCGTCACGGCGGAGCTGTCGGCGCACTATCTGGCCGCCGTCACCGGCACGGCACCTCGGCTGCCCGAACTCCCGGTGCAGTACGCCGACTTCGCCGCCTGGCACCGGGCACGGATCGGCGGCGAGCTCGGCCGGCGCACGGTCGCCTACTGGGCCGAACGCCTCAGGGGCGCCGTGCCCGCCGAGCTGCCGACCGACATCGGCGGGCGGGGCACGGGGCCGGCGGACGGATACGAGGACGGCGACATCGCCGGCCGCACCGTCTCCTTCGACCTTCCCGACGAGGTGTTCGCACAGGTGCGGGAGGTGGCCGTACGCCATCGCACCACGTTGTACGTCGTCGGTCTCACCGCCTTCCAGATCCTGCTGGCCCGTTGGTCGGGCCGGCCGGACATCTGTGTCCGTGCCCCGGTCTCCTACCGTGACCGCGGCGAACTGCACCATCTGGTCGCGGACTTCTCCAACGACGTCGTGGTCCGCGCCGACTTCACCACCGCCCGCACGCTCGCCGAGGCCGTCGAGCAGGTACGCACCACCAGCGCCGCCGACCTGGCGCAGCACGAGGTGCCTCCGCATCTGCTGGCCGCCGGGCTGCCCGACCCGACGCTGCTCGACCGGCTCTTCCAGGTGCAGTTCACCGCGGAGGATGAACTGCACCTCCCGGCGGCGGCGTCGGCCGACGGCGGTCGGACGCTGGGGCCGCTGCGAGCCCGGACCTTCTCTCCGACGGCGACGACCGTGGCACGGCCGCTCAGCGTCAGGCTGCGCCATGGCGACCGGGGCGCGCGCTGCATCCTCGCCTACCGCTCGGGCCTGTTCTCCGAGGAGCGGGTGGTGCGGCTCAAGGACGACTACTTCGCGCTCTTCGGTGAACTGGCGGCCCGGCCGCAGGGCCCGGTACTGCCCGGTGCGGCCCCTCGGTCCTGATGTGCATGCGTACGCAGCCCGGCCCGGACGGTGTCAACCGTCCGGGCCGGGCTGCGCGGGGCACTGAACGTCAGGCCGCGGGTGCCAGCTCCCGGCCGGAGACCCGCAGGATGCCCTCGTCGTCGAGCCGGGCCAGAATGCCCTCGTCGTCGAGCTCGGCCAGGATGCCCTCGTCCGTGGCCTGGGCCAGGATGCCCTCGTCGTCGAGCCGGGCCAGAATGCCCTCGTCGTCGATCTGGGCCAGAATGCCCTCGTCGTCGATCTGGGCCAGAATGCCCTCGTCCATGGCCTGAGCCGGCACGTGCGGGGTGACCAGCAGCGGGCCGGTCTCGGACGGGTAGGACTCGGTGGCCACGATCAGCGGGGTCATGGGGTTGCCCTTCCTCGGTTGGTTCCCGGCCGGTTCCGGCCAGGGTCGCCGGGTGCCGTGCTCCACCCGGCCCCTCGGCACCACCCTGCGGCCCGGCGCTTGAGGTCCGCTCAAGAACCGGACCGGTCCGGCTCGAACTCGAAAAAACAAGATCGGCTGCCTCGCGTTCCGGGGATGGGAACGTACGGCAGCCGATCGACCCGTCCGCTGTCCGCTCCGGTCCGGGCGGTGGTGCGGGACCCTGGCCTTGTGGGCCGGGCCACGGCGTCGTACGGGCTCGGCCGCCCGTGTCACCGGTGGCCGACCACCCACTGTTCCGGAGTTCTTTCGAGACCCGGGCGAGTACTGGTGGAGCCCGCCCCCCGGGGATCGCTCAAGGGCCGCCACACCGACGGAAGAGCCCGTCTGGAGCCCGCGCCCGGCCGGCCGCACGCCGTTCTATGGTCCGAGGGTGCGCGGCCCGATCCGAGGGAGAGCGATGGACAGCACACGACCTGCCCTGCGCCTGTTCGTCCTGCACCACGCGGGGGGCTCACACCTGCTGTACCGCCAGTGGCCGGCCGGGCTGCCGGACACATGGGACGTGCGGCTGCTCGACGCCCCGGGCCACGGCCTCCTCCTCGACCAGCCGCAGATCACGGACGCCGGCCGCCTCGCCGACTGCGTGCTGAGCACCATCGAATCCGAACTGACCTGCCCCTACGCCCTGTTCGGGCACAGCATGGGCGCCCTCGTGACGTACGAGATCACCCGGCGGGCCGTCGACCGGGGCCTGCCGCTGCCGGTGTGGGTGGGCCTCTCCGCACGCCCCGCACCGCAGTCGCAGGGGCAGCGGACGCGGTACCACGAGCTGCCCGACGACGAGCTGCGGACCCATCTGAAGCGGCTCGGCGGCACGCCCGACGAAGTCTTCGACGCCCCCGACCTGTGGGCCCTGTTCGCCCCGGTCATCCGGGCCGATCTGAGCCTGGTGGAGAACTGGCGCCCCGCTTCCGACACCGGTCCGCTGCCCGTGGCGCTGTCCGCCTTCGCGGGCCGCGAGGACCTCTCCGCCGCACCGCCGCAGGTGGCGGGCTGGGCAGAGCACACCGAGCACTTCCTGGGCCTGCGGGTCTTCGACGGCGGCCACTTCTACTTCCAGGACGATCCCGGGCCGCTGCTCCGGCAGATCGAACAAGACGCGACCACGGCACTCGACGCGGCGGGCGCGACGCGCTCCTCCTGAACCTCTGGTGCCGGCGCGGGTGAGGGGGAGAGATGCAGTTCCGCATTCTCGGTCTCGTGGAAGTCCAGGACGAACGTACCGGTCTGGAGATCCTGCCCACGGGTGCCAAGCAGCGTGCGCTGCTGGGGGCGCTGGTGGTGAAGGCCGGACACCATGTCTCCGTGCAGCGCCTCATCGACGAGCTGTGGGGCGAACACCCGCCCGCCAACGCGGCGAACGCGCTGCAGGTCCATGTGGCCCGGCTGCGCCGGCTGCTGTCCGTGCCGCAGGAGCAGCCCGTCGGGCACCACGAGCACCATGCGCAGCACCCGTGGATCGTGACCACCTCGCGCGGCTACTGCCTGCGGCCCGCCCCCGTCGAAACGGACGCCGCACGCTTCCAGCACCTGACCGACCAGGGCCGCCGGATCCTGCGCAGCGCGCCCGGGCAGGCCGGTGAACTGCTGCGCCGGGCCCTGTCGTTGTGGCGCGGCCCGGCCCTGGACGGCAGCGTCCTCGGCGACATCTGCGCGGTCGAGGCGGCCCGGCTGGAGGAGCACCGGCTGATCGCCCTGGAGATGATGTACGACGCGTATCTGCGCACCGGGCGCCATGGCGAGATCACCGGCGAGCTGGTGGAGCTCACCACCGACCACCCCATGCGGGAGCGGTTCTACGACCTGCTGATGGTCGCCTTCTACCGCTGTGGCCGGCAGGCGGAGGCGCTCGGTGTCTACGAACGGGCGCGCAACCGCCTGGTGCACGAACTCGGCGTCGAACCGAGCCCGGCCCTGCGCGGCCTGATGGAGGCGATCCTCCACCACGACCCGGCGATCGCCACGGCCGCGGGCCCCCGCCCGCCGTCGCAGGCCGAAAAGACGCCCGCGGAGGCGGACGCGACGGTCCACGACGCGGTGCGCCCCCTCTACGAGGAGATAGCCCGCCTGCACGGTCGCATCGAGCGACTGGAACGCGAGCAGAACCAATTGTTGTGCCGCTTCAATGAGTTGACGGCGAGCACCGCACAGCGGGTGACGGACGGCTCGGGGCGCGGCCTGGGGGCCGTCCACCGGGGCCGTCTCGCGCACCGACGTGACGAGCAGCTCCAGCCGCCCGCGGCCTGACCTGACCGGCTGCGGTACGCACCTCCCCAACACGACTCTCAGGAGCGGGAAATGACGATGTCGATGACGATACGGACGAGACCAGGGGCCGGCGTGGTCGGGCTGGCGGCGATCGCGATCACGGCCACCGCCTTCACGGGTCCCGCCCGGGCGTCGGGGGACACGGCTCCCAAGGCGGCCGGCCACCAGGCGACGCAGCGCGCGATCGACGCGACCGTCGCGGCCGGTGTGCCCGGCGTCACCGCCGAGGCACGGGACGCGGACGGGGTCTGGAAGTCGGCTGCGGGCGTGGGCGACCGGACGACGGGTGCGCCGCGCGGCAAGAACGACCGGTTCCGGGCCGGCGGCATCACCAACACCTTCGTGGCGACGGTGCTCCTCCAGATGGAGGCGGAGAAGAAGCTCAGTCTCGACGACACCGTGGAGCGTCATCTGCCCGGGCTGGTGACGGGCAACGGCAACGACGGCAGCAAGATCACCGTACGGCAGCTCCTCAACCACACCAGCGGTCTGTTCGACTACATCCTCGACGTGACGTACTACGAGACGTACATCCTGGGCGACGGCTTCCTCCAGCACCGGTACGACACCCTGACGCCCCAGCAGCGCCTGAAGGTGGCCTTCTCCCACGCGCCGCTGTCCCAGCCCGGTGCCGGGCACTCGTTCTCCCACACCAATGACGTCCTCGCCGCGCTGATCGTCGAGAAGGTCGGCGGGACGTCGTACGAGAACGAGGTGCGCAGGCGCATCATCAAGCCCCTGGGGCTCAAGGCGACCTCCCACGCCGGCACGGGCACCCGGCTGCCCCAGCCGAGCAGCCGCGGCTACTCCAAGCTGTTCTTCAGCTCGCAGCCCGACCGGATCGACGACGTCACCGAGTTGAACGGGTCGCAGGGCTGGGGCGACGGCGACATCATCTCCAGCGCGGGCGACCTGAACCGGTTCTACGGCGCCCTGATGGGCGGGAAGCTGCTGCCGGCGCAGCAGCTGAAGGAGTTGAAGACGACCGTCGTCAACCCCGATTTCCCGAGCGCGTCCTACGGACTCGGCGTCGAACAGCTCACGCTGAGCTGCGGTACGACCATCTGGTACCACGACGGAGGCACGGTGGGGTGGCTCACGCTGGCCGCCTTCACCGAGGACGGCCGCCACCAGCTCACGTTCAACTACAACAGCGACTGGGAAGTATCGGGGATCTTCCCCACCCTGAACGCCGAGTTCTGCGACCCGTCTTCCCTGGGAAAGCCCGGATCGCGTTAGAACGGAACGGCATGTCTGTCGACGGGGAGGTTCTATGGCAGTGCGAGCGGCCGTGGCCGGAGCGAGCGGTTATGCGGGGGGCGAGCTTCTGCGCCTGCTCCTGGCCCATCCTGAAGTGGAGATCGGTGCACTGACCGGGCACTCCAGCGCGGGACAGCGTCTGGGCACCCTGCAACCGCACCTGACTCCGCTGGCCGAGCGGGAGGTACGGCCCACCACGGCCGACGCCCTCGAAGGGCATGACGTGGTCTTCCTGGCCCTGCCGCACGGCCAGTCCGCCGCCCTTGCACGGCAGTTGGGCGACGACACGCTCGTCGTCGACTGCGGCGCGGACTTCCGTCTCGCGGACGCGGCCGACTGGGAGCGGTTCTACGGCTCGCCGCACGCCGGCACCTGGCCCTACGGCCTGCCCGAACTGCCCGGCGCCCGCGCCGCGTTGGCGGGCACCCGGCGTATCGCGGTGCCGGGCTGCTACCCGACCGCCGTGCTGCTGGCCCTCTTTCCCGCGTACGCGGCGGGGCTGGCCGAGTCCGAGGCGGTGGTCGTCGCGGCGTCCGGCACGTCCGGCGCCGGGAAGACACCCAAGGCGGACCTGCTCGGAGCCGAGGTCATGGGCTCCATGCGACCGTACGGCGTGGGTGGTGGCCACCGGCACACGCCTGAGATGATGCAGAGCCTCAGCGCCGTGGCGGGTCGCCGGGTCGCCGTCTCCTTCACCCCGACCCTGGCCCCCATGCCCCGCGGCATCCTCGCCACCTGCTCCGCCGCCGCGCGGCCCGGGGTCGGTGCGGGCGAGGTACGGGCCGCGTACGAGAAGGCGCTGGGCGACGAGCCGTTCGTCCGGCTGCTGCCCGAGGGGCAGTGGCCCGGCACGGCGGCCGTGTACGGCTCGAACGCCGCGCAGATCCAGGTGACCCTCGACCCCGCGGTCGGCCGGATCATCGCGATCAGCGCCATCGACAACCTCACCAAGGGCACCGCGGGCGGGGCCGTCCAGAGCATGAACGCCGCCCTCGGCCTCCCCGAGCACCTGGGGCTTTCCACGATCGGAGTCGCACCGTGAGCGTCACCGCAGCACGAGGCTTCACCGCGGCGGGCATCGCCGCCGGAATCAAGCAGAACGGCAACCGGGACCTGGCGCTCGTCGTCAACAACGGGCCGTGTCACGCCGCGGCGGGCGTCTTCACGTCCAACCGCGTGCAGGCCGCCCCCGTCCAGTGGTCCCGGCAGGTCCTCGCGGACGGTGAGATCCGCGCCGTCGTGCTCAACTCCGGCGGCGCCAACGCCTGCACCGGTCCGCAGGGCCTGAAGGACACCGGCGCCACCGCCGAGAAAGCAGCCGAACGGCTCGGCCTGAACGCGGCGGACGTGGCGGTCTGTTCCACCGGGCTGATCGGTGTGCCGCTGCCCATGGACCGGCTCCTGGCCGGCGTGGACAGCGCCGTCACCCGGCTGTCGGAGTCCGGCGGCGAGGACGCGGCCGTCGCCGTCATGACCACCGACTCCGTGCACAAGACGGCCGCCGTCAGCCGGGGCGGGTGGACCGTCGGCGGCATGGCCAAGGGCGCCGGGATGCTCGCCCCCGGGCTCGCCACCATGCTCGTCGTGCTCACCACGGACGCCGCCGTGGAGGGCGCGGACCTGGATCGGGCGCTGCGCGACGCCACCCGGGTCACCTTCGACCGGGTCGACTCCGACGGCTGCATGTCCACCAACGACACGGTGTTGCTGCTCGCCTCCGGAGCCTCCGAAGTCACCCCGGAGCCCGGTGAGTTCGCCGAGGCCGTCCGCGCGGTCTGCGCCGACCTGGCCCGGCAGCTCATCGGGGACGCCGAGGGTGCGAGCAAGGAGATCCGCATCGAGGTCCTGGGCGCCGCGAGCGAGGACGACGCCGTCGAGGTGGGCCGCTCCATCGCCCGCAACAACCTCCTCAAGTGCGCCCTCCACGGCGAGGACCCCAACTGGGGCCGCGTCCTGTCCGCCATCGGCACCACCTCCGCCGCCTTCGAACCCGACCGGCTGAACGTCGCCATCAACGGCGTCTGGGTCTGCAAGGACGGATCGGTCGGCGAGGACCGCGCGCTGGTCGACATGACGGACCGCGAGGTCACCATCACCGCGGACCTCACCGCGGGCACGGCCTCCGCCGTCATCTGGACCAACGACCTCACCGCCGACTACGTCCACGAGAACAGCGAGTACTCCTCATGAGCGCGGCGCTGCCATGGACGGGGCGCCGTCACGGCAGGACCGTCGTGATCGAATCCGGCGGCACCGCCATGGTCGACGACGACCGGATCGGCGCGGACGCAGAGCTTCGACGCACCTTCGAGGGAGCGGTGGCATGAGCGACGGCCTGGACATCACCGGGACGGGCAACGCGGCGCTGACCCGTCGCTGGCAGGGCGTCATGATGGACAACTTCGGCACTCCGCGGCTGCCGCTGGTCAAAGGCCGGGGCGCCCGGGTGTGGGACGCGGAGGGCAACGAGTACCTCGACTTCACCGGCGGCATCGCGGTCAACGCGCTCGGCCATGCGCATCCCGCGGTCGTACGGGCCGTGTCCGAGCAGGTCGCCTCACTCGGCCATGTCTCGAACCTGTTCATCGCCGAACCGACCGTGCGGCTCGCCGAGCGCCTGCTCCGACTCACCGGGCGCCAGGGCCGGGTCTACTTCTCCAACTCCGGCGCCGAGGCCAACGAGGCGGCGTTCAAGATCGGCAGGCTCACCGGCCGTACGCACATGGTGTCGGCCGCCGGCGGCTTCCACGGCCGCACCATGGGGGCCCTGGCCCTCACCGGCCAGCCCGCCAAGCAGCGCCCCTTCCAGCCGCTGCCGGGCGACGTCAGCCATGTGCCGTACGGGGACGTCGAGGCCCTGCGTGCCGCCGTCACCCCGGACACCGCGCTGCTGATGCTGGAGCCCCTCCAGGGGGAGAACGGCGTCGTCGTGCCGCCGCCCGGCTATCTGCGCGCCGCCCGCGAGATCACCGCGGCGACCGGCACCCTCCTCGTCCTGGACGAGATCCAGACCGGCATCGGACGCACGGGCCGCTGGTTCGCCGCCCAGGCCGAAGGCGTCGACGCGGACGTCGTCACCCTCGCCAAGGGCCTGGGCGGCGGTCTGCCCATCGGCGTGACACTCGCCTTCGGCACGACCGCGGACCTGCTCACGCCGGGCACACACGGCTCCACCTTCAGCGGAAACCCCGTGGTGTGCGCGGCCGCCCTCGCCGTACTGGACACCATCGAAGGCACGGGCATCCTCGACCACGTGACCAGAACAGGGGAGCGCCTACGTCGCGGCCTTCAGACCCTGGACCACCCACTGATACGCGAAGTCCGCGGCGCCGGCCTGCTGTTGGGCATCGCACTCAACGGAAACCTCGCACCGCACGTACAGCAGGCGGCCCAAACCAAGGGCCTCCTGGTGAACGCCGTGACCCCGGACGTCATCCGACTCGCCCCACCCCTGATCGTGTCGGACCGCGAAGTGGACACCTTCCTCGACTGCTTCGGGGCGGCCCTGTCTGCGGCGCGGGGTGAGATGGAGGCGGTGGTCTGACCCTGCCGGGCGTCGAGTTCGCCAGCGCAACGGCCGTGCAGCCCGCGAGAGGACATCCGCACGGTGTCCGAGCCGGCTCCGTGCGAGACCTGTCCGCGGCGCGCGGTGAGGCGGCGGCGAACTCACCCCGCCGGGCGTCGAGTTCGCCAGCACTACGGCGTGCAGCCTGCGCGCGGTGTCCGGGCACACTCCGTGCGAGAGCCGTCCGCTGCGCGCGGTGACGTGGCGGCGACGATCTCACCCCGCGGGGCGTCGAGTTCATCGGCGAGGCGCAGCCAAGGGTCAGCGCAGCGGCGTAGAGCCTGCGCGAGGGGGTCCGTGGCGTGCGGCGAGGCATCGGCGGCGGGCCGGCTCGTGGGTCACATCCGTCGGGTGTCGAGTTCGTCGGCGAAGCGCAGCCAGTGGGCGGCGCAGCGGCGGGCGGCCTTGGCGAGGGCGTCTGTGCGGTGGGCCGGCACGCTTCGGGCGAGGCGGAGCCACTTCGTGTCGTCGCCGATCGAGTGGACGCTCAGCAGGTGGAGCAGCGTCCGGCCGGCCTCCGTGCGCAGGGACGGGTCCTTGCGCAGGTTGGGGAGGAGTCGGTCGAGGGCCGTTGCGGAGGGGCGGGGCGGGGCAGGCTCGGGCGCCGGTGAACTCGGCTTCGTCGGCTGTCGCTTGGCCGGCAGGGGGTCCTGGCCCTGTCGGATGCGGTCCCGGACGTCCTTGGCGGTGGCCGTGGCGATGCCCGCCTGCTGGGCTATCGCACGCAGCGACGCCCCGGGGTTGGCGGCGATCAACTTACCGGCCCGCAGCCGCCCTTCGGTCGCCTGGAGCGGACGGACGCGTCCGTCCCGGCCCACGCGTGCGTTCAGCTGTTCGTTCCGGCCGGTCGAACGACGCCGGATGGCCGCGACGGTGCTGGCCGCCAGCCCGACGCCCGCGGCGATCCGCCGGTCCGACCAGTACGGGCGGGCCCCCAGGATCCGCTGCGCCGCGGCCGTCCGGTCGGCCTGAGACAGCGGCAGCCCGTGGGTGATGTTGAGCCACACCGCCAGGGTGAAGGCCTCCACTTCACCGCCTTCGAAGAACTCCACGTCGATGGAGTCGTCGCCGCGCAGCCGTGCCGCCTTGAGCCGGTGCATCCCGTCGATGACCCGCATCGTCTCGCGGTGCACCAGAATCGGCGGCAGCGGCGAATCGAGCCCCGCGAGCAGCTGGATGCGCTCGCTGTCCTCGCCGTTGATCCTGGGCGAGAAGGACTCCGGCAGTGAGTCCACGGGCATCGTGGCCCGCCGCCTTCCGGCCGGCTCCCCCGCGTCGACCGGAGCCGGGGTGCCGTCGTCGGCCGTGGCCAGTCGAAGACCCATCAGAGGACCCTCCTCCGCGATCATGACGTGGATGTACGGGCGGGCGGGCACAGAAATGGCCCGCAATCGCTGTGCGCGCGCATGGAATGGGGCGGCGGGAAATGGAGCCGTGCCTCGGCAGTGAATTCCGGCCGATATTGAACATACCCTCCGGTCAGGACGCGGTGAAGGAAAGAGGCGCTCAATGCACTGCGGCCCTGGTGGTCGTGTTTCGTCCCGTCGACGGGACGTTCGGCGCACGGTCGTTCGAGCGCCGCTCCGCCGCCGCTTCAAGCCGCCACGGGAGACTTCACGCCAGTTATGTGCACCCTTCTCATGGAGGCATGATGGTGCGTCAGGCCGGTCAATCCGCGGGGTCGCGAAACGGCCCGGCAACCGCTCTCCCGCAGCCCCCACCACCGCAGCCGCGTACTGCGGGAGCCGCACCGCGCCGCGGCCAGGTGCTGACGACCAAGGTGGGCCTTCAGATGCCGACCCAGATGGCCTACGACGAGTGGGAGCGGGCCGGGCGTCAGCTCGCCGACGTCCTCGACTCGTCCTCCTGGTGGCTGGGCGACTGGCTCGTATACGGCAAGGACCACTACACCGACCGGTACCAGCGCGGGATACGCGCCGCCGGCCTCTCGTACCAGACCCTGCGCAACTACGCGTGGGTTTCACGACGCTTCGACCTCACCCGGCGCCGCCCCACCCTCAGCTTCCAGCACCACGCCGAGCTGGCCTCCATGCCGGTCGAGGAACAGGACCTGTGGCTCGACCGCGCCGAGCAGCGGCAGTGGACGACCAAGCAGCTGCGCAGCGCGATCCGGGCCGCGCGCCAGGGCGAGCATCAGCAGCGCGGCCCCGCCGAGCCGAGCCGCCGCCTGGAGGTCCCCGGCAGCCGTCTTCAGTGGTGGCACAAGGCCGCCGAGCAGCTGGGCGTCGACTTCGAGCAGTGGGTGATGACCACGCTGGACAGCGCGGCCGCGAGCGCCCTGGAGGAGCTCGGCAGCCCGGCGGAGCGGGCGGAGATCTCCCGGGGCATCAAGGCGCCGGCCGCGCCGGCCGTGGGTGCCCCCGAGGAGAACGCACGGCCCGAGGGCCTCGCCGAGCGGACCCGGCCGGTGGCCGTCGGCGCCTGAGCCCCGGCGCCGAGAACCCACGGCAGGTCAGGGCAGCCGGCTCATCAGCCCGGCGGTCTCGCGCTTGTACGTGCACCCGCTCTGCCCGAACGACTCCCGTACCCGGTTGCGCACCTCGCCCGGTTGCTCCTGGCTGAGCTTGAACATGCCCTCGGCCCGGGTCACCGTGAGCCGGAAGGCCCCCACGCCGGGCGCGATCTTGCGGAAGTAGTCGAGCGACTCGGTCATGTCCCAGCCGTTGCCGAACGCCCCCTCGAAGGCGTGCACGGTGGACTCCACCACGCCCAGTGTCTCCTCCATCGAGTCGATCTTCTCCACCACGCCCCGGACATGCACCGCGGTGAAGTTCCAGGTCGGAGCGGCCGGGGTCACCTCGTACACCGTGGGCGACACATAGGAGTGCGGACCGGTGAACGTCAGCACCAGCACGCTGCCCGTCCGCAGCGCCGCCCAGTGCGGATTCGCCCGGTTCATGTGCCCGAGCAGCGTGGCCCCCGGCAGCTCGCCGGACCAGTCGCCGGAGGTCTCGGGGTCGAAGATGACCGGCAGATGCGTGGCGAACGGACCGTCCTCGGAGCTGCCGTTGGCCACCGCGAGCGCCAGTGGATTACCACGGATCAGGTCCACCATCCATGAACTGCCCGGTTCACGGTAAAAGCTGGGCACGAACATCTGGATTCTCCCTTTCGGCAATTGACTCGGGGCCGTGAACTGGCCTGTCGGCCCCGCCATACGGAGATGTCGAAAATCCGCGCCGACCGTAACTCCGTCCTGTCGACAGGACAACGAGTTCGGATGTCCAGCACGACTCAAGGGGCGCTCAAGTCGCCTTCATGTCGTCTTCCAGTTGCTTTCGAGGCAGGCTCAAGGCAACACTGCAGAACGGTCTCTCGGGCCATCGGCCGAGCTTTCCAGACGCAAGCGGGAGAAAATTTCTATGGGCATAGCGGATAGGCGTAACCAAGAGATCCACGACGTGGTCGGAATCGGGTTCGGCCCGTCCAACCTGTCGCTCGCGATCGCCTTGGAGGAGCACGGGACGAGCACTCCGCAGCATCCGGTCAAGTCCCATTTCTTCGAGCGGCAGCCGTCGTTCGGCTGGCACCGGAACATGCTGCTGCCGTCGACGACCATGCAGATCTCGTTCCTCAAGGACCTGGCGACCTTCCGGAACCCGATGTCCCGGTTCAGCTTCATCTCGTTTCTGCACGCCTCGAACCGGCTGGTGCAGTTCGTGAACAACCAGGACTTCTTCCCCACCCGGCAGGAGTTCCACCAGTACCTGGAGTGGGCGGCGGCCGGTCTGAGCGACCGGGTCACCTACGGCGCCGAGGTCACCTCGATCCGGCCGCTCGTCGACGCCGGGGGCCGCACGCCGGACCTCCTCGAGGTCGAGGTGCGCGGCAGCGACGGCACGACCAGCGTGGTCACCGCGCGCAACGTGGTCGTCTCGACGGGCCTGGTGCCGCGGCTGCCGGAGGGTGTGACGTCCGACGAACGGGTGTGGCACAGCTCGGAGTTCCTGGGCAGGTTCCACGCGCAGGCGCCGGAGGACCTCAAGAGCGTGATGGTGGTCGGCGCCGGCCAGAGCGCGGCCGAGATCACCCGGTTCCTCCATGACTCACTGCCGCACGCCGAGGTCTCCGCGGTCATGCCGTCCTACGGCTACTCGATCGCCGACGACACCCCCTTCGCCAACCAGGTGTTCGACCCGGACGCGGTCGACGAGTACTACTTCGGCACCGAGCGGGGACGGGACTCGTTCTGGCGGTATCACCGCAACACCAACTACTCGGTGGTCGACGCCGACGTCATCCGGGCGCTGTTCCAGCGTTCGTACGACGAGCAGGTGCGCGGCACCGAGCGGCTGCGCTTCCGCAACCTCACCCGGGTCGCCGAGGTCAAGCGCGTCGAGAACGAGACGCGGGTGACCCTGCTCTCGGTGCTCGACGACCGGACGGAGGAACTGGCCGTCGACGCGCTGGTGTTCGCCACCGGCTACGACGGTCTGGACCCGGCCCGTCTGCTCGGCGACTTCGACCGGCACTTCCAGCGCGACGCGGCGGGCAGGCACCGGGTGGAGCGCGACTACCGCCTCGTCAGCTCGACGGGACTGACCTGCGGCGTCTACCTCCAGGGCGGCACCGAGCACAGCCACGGCCTGTCGTCGGCCCTGCTGTCGAACATCGCGGTACGCAGCGGCGAGATCGCCGACTCGATCGTACTGCGCCGCACCGAGCGGGAGTTGAACGACGACTACCCCGCCGAGAAAGCACCCTCGGCCGCCTGAGGCCGCACACCGTGCAGGCGCGTCCGGCCGTTCTCACGGCCGGCGCCCCGCCAGGCAGTCGAACCATGGCAGCCCCGTGGAGAAAGCACCCTCGGCCGCCTGAAGCCGCACACCGCGGGCCGGGCCCCGGTGCCATGGCCGAGGAACCACGGCCCGTCCCATGGCAGTTCCGGGGTGCGCCCGGTCGCCTCGCGGCCGGCGCCCGTCGGCTGCGCCGAGCACTTGCTGTCCTTGATGTCCGTCACCCTGTCCTGTTCCGGGACGTGTAAGGAGTCATGTCGATGAGCTCCAACTGCCAGGCCGGCGACCTCGTCCAACGGCGTGCGAGGTTCTCATGACCGTCAGCGTGCACCCGGCCGTGGGCAAGGCCCGGTCCATCGGTGAGGCCCTGCCGTGGCTGGCCCGCCATCAGGGCCGGACGGTCGTCATCAAGCTGGGCGGACACGCCATGGTCGACGAGGACCTCACGGCGGCCTTCGCCCGCGATGTCGTCTTCCTGCGCTACGCCGGGCTGCGGCCCGTGGTGGTGCACGGGGGAGGCCCCCAGATCGACGCCGAGCTCGCGCGGCGCGGCCTGAAGCGCGAGTTCAAGGCCGGGCTGCGGGTCACCTCGCCGCCCGCGATGGACGTGGTGCGGATGGTTCTCGCCGGCCAGGTGCAGCGCGAACTGGTCGGGCTGATCAACCGCTTCGGCCCGCTCGCCGTCGGGATGACCGGCGAGGACGCGGACACCCTGACCGCGGTGCGGCACATGCCGTGGATCGACGGGGAGCCGGTGGACGTCGGCCGGGTCGGCGACATCACCGGCGTGGACACCGGCGCGCTGGACAGCCTGCTGGCGGACGGCCGGATCCCGGTGGTCTCGCCGCTCGCCCGCAGCGCCGAGGACGGTGCGGTCTACAACGTCAACGCCGACACGGTGGCCGCGGCGCTCGCGACCGCGCTGCGCGCCGAGGCGCTCGTCATGCTGACGGACGTAGCGGGTCTGTACGCGGGCTGGCCGCACAGTGACGAGGTCATCCAGCGGCTCACGGCCTGCGAGCTGGAGAAGCTCCTGCCGGAGCTGAGCGACGGCATGGTGCCCAAGATGACCGGTTGCCTGCATGCCGTCAGGGGCGGTGTGGGCGCGGCGCGGGTGATCGACGGACGGGTCCCGCACTCGGTCCTCCTCCAGATGTTCACCGACGACGGCGTCGGCACGGTGATCGTGCCGGACCCGGACGAGGCGGAGACCCTGCCGTGAACGAGTGACGGCAGCGGCAACGGCAGTGGCATCCGAAATCGACGAAACTCGAGCGAAGGCGAGGGCAGTTGCCCGTGACACACACACCCTGGGCTCCTCCCTCGGCCGATGGGCGCGTTCACGCCAGGCCGTCATCCGGCCCGGCGGACCAACACGCCCATGGTGCGGTCGACTTAACCCGGCAACAGCCGGACGCCGGGCGCCCGGTGCACGCGGTGGATCTCACGCCGCGGATCGCGGCCGAGCTGGCCGTCGCGGCCGGGACGGACGGGGACGGGGTCGGCGGGCTCGCCCGCCGTCTCGCCGTCTCCCTCACCCCCGAGGCCCGGCGCGTCCTGCTGGACGCCCTGGCCGAGGCCGAGGCAGCGCACGACAACGGCCACCACCCCGCCAACGAGCCCGGCGCCCCCGGGTCGTGTCCGGCGCCCGGGAACGATCCGCCCGCCGGTCTCATCCGCCTGCGGTTCGCCGATGCGGTCGCGCTGACACGTGCCAGCGCCGCATTCGGCACCGGATCCGGCCCGCGCACAGGCGAGGCATGGAGCGACCCTGCGACGCTCACCCTCCGGATCCGCGGCGACGCCGGCATCGAGACCCTGCGGGCCGTGCTCGCGGTCCTCGACGCGGCGGCGATCACGGCCGAGTCGCTCACCGTGCACACCCACGAACTCGACGACGTCTTCGCCGCGTTCACCGATCTGCCCTGAGCTCCGGGCCGCGGTCCGCTCAGGCCAGGTCGTCGCGGGTGACCCGGCGGTGGGCGGTGCGCCACTTGCCGCGGGTGCGGACCAGGACGTCCTCCATGACACACACGTACAGGACCCTGGAGGTGCCTCCGTTCGGCGTGACGTACACCAGGGCCGAGCAGCGGGTGTGCAGCGAACCGTCCGCCTGGGGCTCCACGTCGAGCATGCCGACCCAGTGGTTCAGACGGCTGCCGGCCCGCCGCTGCCGTGCCGCGCCGTCGCGCACATAGCGGGCGAGCCCGGCGCGGGCACGCACCGGCTCGGACAGGAAGGGCAGTTCGAAGACGGCGTCCTCGGTGAAGGTGCCCGCCCAGCGCTCGGTGTCGTGCGCGTCCAGGATCTGCATCTGGTGCGCGTAGAACTGCTGCACCTCCGCGTACAGGGCGGCGAACTCCTGGCTCGGGAGCGTGCGTTCGGCCGTACCCACCTGTTCGACGGTCATGATCTCAGCCTCCGCTTCCGTCCATGTCCTCGATGCGGACAGTCTTTGGGGCGCGGATCGAGCATCCTTCAAATACTCCTCAAGCGCTCACGCCGACGGTGGCTGCCACCGGGGCCACGACAGCCCCTGCTGTGGCAGGCCGCCGTACGCGACCCTCGAGCCGCCGTCGAAGGAGCCGCCGATGTCCCTCTCCGACCTCGTCGAACAGCAGGTGCGTGCGCGTCCCGAGGCGATCGCGGTCGCCTGGCCCAGCGGCATCGCTCCCGGCACCACCCTCAGCTACGGGGAGTTGAGCCAGGCCGCCAACCGTCTGGCCGCGCATCTGACGGCGCGGGGGGTCGGCGCCGGGGACCTGGTGGTGACCTGTCTGCCGCCGGGCCCGGACCTGGTGACCGCCTTCCTCGCGATCGTGCGGGCGGGCGCGGCGTACGTACCGCTCGACCCCGGTCATCCGGCGCTGCGGCGCCGGCTGATCGCCCGGGACTGCTCCGCCCGCGCCGTGGTGACACTGGCTGCCTACGCCACGGACTTCGACGACCCGGGAGTTTCGGTCGCTCCGGTCGCTCCGGTGGGCGTTGACCTGGGCACCGAGGGCACGCGGTGGACGGAGGCCTCGGTCGCTCGGGCGGGCGTCGGCGTCGGCGTCGGCACGGCCCCCTCCCCCATGACCGTCGTCCTCGACACCGAGGCCGGTGAGATCGCGGCGCGGCCGGACGCGTTGCCCACGCTGGTGCCGGCGCCCAACGACCCCGCCTACGTCTGCTACACGTCCGGGACCACCGGCTCGCCCAAGGGGGTCGTCGTACCGCATCGGGCGGTGCTGGATCTCCTGGGGTCTGCCGATTTTCTGCGGCTGGAGCCGTGGGACGTGGTCGCGCAGGCCGCCAACCCGGCTTTCGACGCGGTCACGTTCGAGATCTGGGCGACGCTGGCCGCGGGCGGCCGGCTGGTCGGCGTGGACCGCGACACGGTCCTCGATCCGCAGCGGCTGGAGCGCTGGCTGCGTGCGCACGGCGTCACCGTGATGTTCCTGACGACGGCGCTGCTGCACCGGCTCGCCGACGAACGGCCCGCGGCCCTCGGACCGTTGCGGGCCGTGCTGTTCGGCGGCGAGGCCTGCGATCCGCGCCGGGTGCGGCAGATCATGACGGCCGGGCCGCCGGAGCGGCTGCTGCACATGTACGGGCCCACCGAGGCCACCACGTTCGCCACCTGGTACGAGGTGCGCGGGGCGCCCGCCGAGGACGCGACGGCCCTGCCCATCGGGCGGCCCGTCGGCGCGACCACGGCCGTCGTCGTCGACGAGACCGGGTTTGAGGTGGCAGCGGGCGCCACCGGCGAACTGCTGCTGGGCGGGCCCGGGCTGGCCCTCGGATATCTGGGGCAGGACCGGTTGACCGGTGAGCGGTTCGTCGAGGACCGGATCACCGGCGGCGGCCGGCTGTACCGCACCGGCGACCGGGTGCGGCTGCGCGAGGACGGCGACCTGGAGTTCGTCGGCCGGCAGGACGACCAGGTCAAGCTGCGCGGCTTCCGGGTCGAACTCGGCGAGATCGAGACCGTGTTGCGCGGACATCCGGCGGTGTCGGCGGCCGTGGCGTCGGTGCGGGAGACCCCGGACGGCGAGCGCCGCCTGGTGGCGCACGTCGTGCCCGCCGCACCGGCGGCCCGCGCACCGCGGCCCGAGACACAGCTGACCGAGTGGCGGGAGATCTACGACACCCTGTACGACGACACAGCCGCCGCCCGCACCGGGCTCGGCCACAACTTCTCCGGCTGGCACAGCAGTTACGACGACCGGCCGATCCCCGAGGAACACATCCGCGAGCTGCTGCACGCGACCGCGCGGCGCGTGCGGGAGCTGCGCGGGCGCCGGATCCTGGAGGTCGGGGCCGGTGCGGGGCTGCTGCTGGCCGAGCTCGCCGGCGACACTGAGTGCGCCGAGTACTGGGCCACCGACCTGTCCGAGGCGGCCGTGGCGGCGCTGCGCCGACAGGTCCGCGCCGATGCCCGGCTGCGCGACAAGGTGCGCGTCGACTGCCGGGCCGCGCACGACACGGACGGGCTGCCGCGGGGCCACTTCGACACGGTCGTCGTCAACTCGGTGGCCCAGTACTTCCCCGGCCTCGGCCATCTGCGGACCGTCGTCGAGCGGTTGCTGCCGCTGCTGGCGCCGGGCGGCGCGCTGTTCTTCGGCGATGTGCGCAACCTGGAGCTGGCGCGCTGTCTTCAGACCGGCGTCGAACTGGCCGCCGGCGGCACGGACCGGGACCTCGACGCGGTGCGCCGCGGGGTGGTCCGGCGGGTGGAGCTGGAGACGGAACTGCTGCTGGCGCCCGCACTGTTCGCGGGCCTGGCCCGGGAGCTGCCGGCCGTGCGCGCGGTCGACGTGCGCGTCAAGCGGGGCGGGTACGTGGACGAGCTGAGCCGGTACCGCTACGAGGCCGTGCTGAGCACCGCGGTACCCGTCGCCGACCTGGCGGACGCGCCGCGGGTGCGCTGGGGTACCGAGTTCGCGGACGTCGCGGGCCTTGAGGCGTATCTGCGCGACCGGCGGCCTGCGGTGCTGCGGATCACCGGTGTGCCCAACGCACGCGTGCACGGGGAGTGGGCCGCGGCGGCCGAACTGGACGATCCGACGGGCAGCGTCGCCCGGGCGGTCGCCCTGCTGTCCGAGGCGTGTCCCGCGCCCGGCCCGGAGGAGCTGTGCGCCGCCGCCGAACACCTCGGCTTCCACGCGCTGCCGACCTGGTCGCCCGGGGCGGCCGAGGCATTCGACCTCGTGCTGCTGGCCCCGGACGCCGTGCCGGAGGGCCCGCTGACCTCGGTGTACGCGGCGCCGGTCCGCGCGCCCGAGCGGTGTGCGGGCACGCCCAACTCCTTCGAGCGCACCGTCGACTTCGAGGCGGCCCTGCGCACCCGGCTGCGCGAGCGGCTGCCCGACCACATGCTCCCGGCCGCGCTGGTGACGCTGGACGCGCTGCCGCTGACCTCCGCCGGAAAGGTGGACCGGGGCGCGCTGCCCGTCTGCTCGTTCACCTCCGGCCGGCCCGGAACACAGCCGGGCACCCCCGTGCAGGAGATCCTGCGGGACCTGTTCGCCGAGGTGCTCGGCGTACCGCGGCGGGCGGTGCACGCCGACTCGGACTTCTTCCGGCTGGGCGGCCACTCACTGTCCCTCGCCCGTCTGCAAGGACGTATCCGTGGGATCTTCGGCGCCGCCCCGGGCAGCCACGCCCTGTACGAGGCGCCGACCCCGGCGCTGCTCGCGGACCTCGTCGGCGATCCGGCGGCCGTGGCGACCGGGCCGGTGGGGTCGGCGACGGACAGCGCGGTGCTGCCGCTGAGACTGCGCGGCGCCCTGGACGCCCGGGCGCTCAAGGCGGCGCTGGCCGATCTGGGCCGGCGCCATGAGCCGCTGCGCAACTCGCAGTTGGGGGCGGCGGGCACCCGGCTGCGGACCGTGTCGGCTCAGGACCATGTGCTGGAGCTGGCGGTGCCGGCCGACACCGTCGACCAGTGGTCCCAGCTGCCGCTGGCCATGGACCTCGCCCGGGCGTACGAGGCACGGGCCACCGGCGACACTCCCTGGTGGGCGGCCTCGGCACACGGCGAGGTGCCGCGGGCCCGCCGGGGCGACGTGACGCCGACGCCGCTGCCGGGCGCATCGGACAGCCCCGCGGACGACCCGGCCGGCACCCTGGGCACCCGGATCGACGTCGGTCTGCACGAGCGGCTGACCCGGTTCGCGGCCGGACACGACGCCACCTTGTTCATGGTCGTGCACGCCGCGCTGGCCGCACTGCTGACGCGACTCGGCGCGGGCCCGCGCACCACGGTGGCCGCACCCGTTCCGGCCCGCGGCAGCGACGCGCTGCGCCGGTCCGTCGGCCCCTACGGGCGGGTGCTGGCGCTGACCGTGGACGGCTCGGACGATCCGTCGTTCACCGAGCTGCTGGCGCGGGCCCGGGCCGCCGGTCTGACGGCCTACCGGGACGGCGAGGCGGCGCTGGCCGAGCCGGGCGGGGTGTCACTGACGGTGCTTCAGCACACATCCGACCTGTACGAGGCGGCCGGACTGTCCGTGCAGCCCGAACCCGCCCAACTCCCCTGCGCCCGCTCGGAACTGGCGTGGACCCTGGTCGAACAGCAGGACGCCGCCGGTGCGCCCGCGGGCATCGCCGTGACGACCGTGTTCCGTGCCGGCGGGGTCGGCGAGCCGGTGGCGGCATCGCTCACGGAGCAGCTGATCGCCGTACTGGACACGGCACTTCAGGACGCCGCGTGTCCGGTCAGCCGGTTGCGTCCGGCGGATCCCGGAACCCATGGCGACGATCACGTCGGCCAGCCGGGGTTGCGCTGATGCGTCGACCACGGCTCGACCGCCCCTGTAGGCGGCCTGGTCAGGCTGGGCTACGTCAGGGGGTCATGGCCGGAGCTTGTCGGCGTGGGCCCGTGAGGCTCGTAGCGCCGCCCTGATGCAGGTTCAGCGCCATGGCGAGCCACGTTGACTCATTCATGACACCGCACTCTCTGAACTGCGGTTTCTTTCCTCAATAGCGTGCCATGGTGCCGCACTGACGGCGAAATGGCTTGCGGCGGCGCCGCTAGTGATGCCATGCTGGCGCCACTTAAGCGCGGGTCTGGTGCCACCGCAGTGCCGACCTTCCCTGCCATCCCCCACCGACAGGAGTTCCCAGCCGTGGCTACCTTCCTCTACAAACTGGGCCGTCTCGCCTTCCGGCGGCGATGGCTGATGGCGCTGCTGTGGGTGGTGATCTTCGTCGGTGCGGGCCTCGCCGCCTCCTCCGCGCCGACCCCGCCCGCCGACACCTTCTCGATGCCCGGAACCGAGTCGCAGAAGGCCTTCGACCTCCTGGAGAAGAAGTTCCCGGACGCCAGCGCCGACGGGGCGAGCGCCCGGGTCGTGGTCCGCGCGCCGGCGGGCGAGAAGATCTCCGCCCCCGCGCAGAAGGACCAAGTCTCAGCCCTGATCGCGCAGTTGAAGAAGTCCCCGCAAGTGGTCTCGGTGAGCGACCCGTTCACCACGAAGGCCGTGAGCAAGGACGGCTCCACCGCCTACGCCATCGCCACCTACGAGGTCCCCGCCACCAAGGTCGACGACCGGGCGCACGACGCGCTCGACGACGCACTGGCCAAGGCCCGCGCCGACGGCCTCACCGCGGAGGCCGGCGGCGACGCCGTGAAGATCGACGCCGCGGTGAGCGGCAAGGGCGAGCAGATCGGCATCCTGATCTCCGCCCTGGTCCTGATCCTCACCTTCGGCTCGGTGATCGCCGCCGGAATGCCGCTGCTCACCGCCCTCATCGGGGTCGGCGTCGGCATCTCCGCCATCACCGCGCTCGGCTCCACCCTCGGCCTGTCCGGCACCACTTCGACCCTGGCGATGATGCTCGGCCTCGCCGTCGGCATCGACTACGCCCTGTTCATCGTCTCCCGCTACCGCTCCGAGCTCACCGAGGGCCGTGACCGCGCCGACGCCGCGGGGCGGGCGGTCGGCACCGCCGGTTCCGCGGTCATCTTCGCCGGGCTCACCGTCATCGTGGCCCTCGCCGGTCTGGCCGTGGTGAACGTCCCGATGCTCACCAAGATGGGTCTGGCCGCCGCCGGCACCGTCGCCATCGCCGTGCTCATCGCCCTCACCCTGGTCCCGGCACTGCTCGGCTTCGCTCCCGTCAAGGTCCTGCGCCGCCGGGACCGCGCCCGCTTCTCCGGCAAGCCGCTCAGCGAACGCCGGCAGCGCAAGGCCGCCAAGCGCGCCGAGAAGGACGCACGCCGGAAGCCCAACCTCGGCTCCCGCTGGGCCGGTTACGTGCTGCGCCACCCGGTCGCCGTACTGCTCCTGGCCGTCGTAGGACTGGGCGCGGTCGCCGTGCCCGCCGCCAGTCTGGAGCTCGGTCTGCCCGGCGAGGGCACCATGGCCCCCGACACCACCCAGCGCAAGGCCTACGACATGCTGTCGGAGTCCTTCGGCGCCGGATTCAACGGGCCGCTGATGATCACCGTCGAGGGCAAGGACGCGGCCGTCGCGGCCGGCACCATCGGCAAGGAACTCGCCGAGCAGAGCGGCGTCGCCACCGTCACCCCGGCCACGGTCAACGAGGCCGGCGACACCGCGATCCTGAACGTCGTCCCGGCCACCGGCCCCACCGACGGCGCGACCGAGGACCTGGTGCGCCATCTGCGCTCACTCTCCGACGGCTTCCAGGCCGACACCGGCGCCGAGGTCCTGGTCACCGGCCAGACCGCGATGTTCATCGACTTCTCCAAGACCCTCGACGACGCGCTGCTCCCCTATCTCGCCCTGGTCGTCGGCCTGGCGTTCCTGCTGCTGATGGTGGTCTTCCGCTCGGTGCTCGTCCCGCTCAAGGCGGCCCTGGGCTTCCTGCTCTCCGTGGCGGCGGCGCTCGGCGCGGTGGTGGCGGTCTTCCAGTGGGGCTGGCTCGCCGATGTCTTCGGCATCGACCAGCCGAGCCCGATCATGAGCACGATGCCGATCTTCATGATCGGTGTGGTCTTCGGCCTCGCCATGGACTACGAGGTGTTCCTGGTGACCCGTATGCGGGAGGCGTACGTCCACGGGGCGCGGCCCGACGAGGCCGTCGTCACCGGGTTCCGCTACAGCGGCCGGGTGGTCGCCGCGGCCGCCGCCATCATGATCAGCGTGTTCTCCGGCTTCATCGTGGAGAACAACGACTTCGTCAAGATGATCGGCTTCGGCCTCGCGGTCGCCGTGCTCTTCGACGCCTTCATCGTCCGCATGACGATCGTGCCCGCCCTGTTCGCCCTGCTGGGCAAGGGGGCCTGGTGGCTGCCGCGCTGGCTCGACCGGCTGCTTCCCAACCTCGACATCGAGGGCGAGAAGCTCTCCCGCACGGCTCCCGCCGGACGGGTGGCACCTCCGCGCCGCGAGCGTGAACTGGTCGACTAGAAACGTCGACCGGAAACCGGGGACCACGACCCCGGACTGAGCGTGGTCGGGCCCAGCGGCTGAGGCAGCCGCTGGGCCTGACGCGCGTTCAGAGGTTGTCGCCCCAGCCGGACTGGATCATGGTCTGGAAGGCCCAGGTGCCGTTCTTGCGGAGCAGGATGTCGGCGTAGGTCATCTCGTAGGACCCGTCGGCCGTGGTGACGGTGGAGTGGGTGAAGACCACGGCCATGGACGGGGAGAGGAAGACAGGGCTGCGGGTGTTGTCGAAGCTGATCTCCGCGGTGCCGTCTCCCATGACGTGGGCCATGGTCTCGGTGAACTGGCCGCGGTTCCACTGCGCCGACCTGCCGTTGCCCCCGGAGTCGTCACTGATCAGGTTGAGGGGAAAGACGGCCATGTCCGCCATCCGCTCGACGTCGACCTTGGTGCAGTGCGCGTCGTACTCCTCGAACCAGGCGTCGAGGCTGGCGCGTTCCTCGGCGGTGGGGGTGTAGCCGGTCTCGGGCAGGGTCACGCGGGCTCCCGTCGTACGGTCATGCTCGTCAAGTTTGACTACGGGATCAGCGTAGAGCCGCTGGAGCAGTCGGGCAAACGGTCCGGCTTTCTGGCCGAATTCCGATGCCGGGTCGAGTAATTGACCAGGGGCACTCAAGGAATACTCAAGAAACGCTCGAAAGAGAGCGGAAAAGAAAAACCGCCGTGATCCGGGGTTGCGGGATCACGGCGGGCCGTGCGGGGGTGGCGAAGGGGCTCACCCGGACTTGCGGCGGAAATTCCGGCTCTGGCCCTTGGGGCCGTTGAGGCCCTTGATCTTCTGGCGTCCCTCCAGGTGTGCCTCCTGGGACCTGTTGGTGCGGGACTTGCGCTCCAGGGCCTCGCGGAACTTGCGCTTCTCCTCGCTCTCGGGCTCGTTCTCGGCCGCGTTGTTTTCCTGCGTATCAGTCACGTATTGCCTCCCGGGTGTGTCCTCAGCTTTTTTACCTCATGGTCCGATGAAGTCAACTCGTTTTCCAGCGGTTCCCAGTTGGACCGTCCGTACGCCCGCGGTGGCGTCGGTGGTGTCATCAGGAGGGAACTTCCATGGGCGAGACCAGGGAACGGATCGCGGCGCTCGTCCGCGGTTCATCGGGACCCGCAAGGCCCATCTGACCAACTCGGGTTCCTCGGCCAACCTCCTGGCGCTCAGCTCCCTGACCTCCCCGCAGCTGGAGGAGCGACGGCTGAAGCCCGGCGAAGGGGTGATCACGGTGGCCGCGGGCTTCCCCACCACGGTCAGCCCGATCCTGCACAACGGTCTGGTGCCCGTGTTCGTGGACGTCGAGCTCGGCACGTACAACACCACCCCTGAGCGGATCGCCGCTGCGATCGGCCCGAAAACCCGCGCGATCATGATCGCACACTCCCTGGGCAACCCCTTCCAGGTCGAGGAGGTCGCCCAACTCACCGAGGACCATGCGGTCGGGGAGCTGAACTCAAGGTCCTTGAAGGGCTCTTCGGGGTCCGCGACCGCGAGCCGGGCGGGCAGTTCCACCCCGGCCGTGTCGTCCTCGGCCTCCGGTTCGATTCCGGAATCCTGCCGTACGCCGGGCAGTTCGGCGATCAGCGGGCTTGGCCGGAAGGTGGTGAATCCCTTCGCGAACCGTGGCCAGTCCATGTCGGCGAGGGCGACGCAGACGTCGTCGCGGTCCAGGGCCCGGCTCAGCGCCTCCACGGCCCGCAGCGGGTCCATGGTGCGCAGACCGCGGCTGCCGAGGAACTCCTCGACGGCCCCTTCGCCCATGTCGCCGCCCCCCAGGCCCCAGGCCCCAGGCCACGGACGTGGCGGGCAGGCCCTCGGCGCGCCGGCGTTCGGCGAGCGCGTCCAGGGCGGCGTTGGCGGCGCCGTACGCACTCTGGCCGCCGCTGCCCCACACCCCGGCACCGGACGCGTACAGCACGAACGCGTCGAGTTCGCGCGAGCGGGTCAGCTCGTGCAGGTGGAGCGCGCCCGCGTACACGTCGGCGAGGGAGTCGAGGCCGGTGTCGAGGAAGGCCGGGCTGCTCGACGCGGTCCGGGCAACGACCCTGCGTATCAGCCGGTGACGGCGGCGCCCTCGTTCAGTTCGAGATGGGAGCCGTGGAAGGCGCGGCGCATACGGCGGTCGTGGGTGACCACGACGACCGCGCCCGGGTAGTCGGCGAGGGCCGCTTCGAGTTCCTCGACCAGCAGCGGCGAGAGGTGGTTGGTGGGCTCGTCGAGCAGCAGCAGCTCGGGGGCGGCGGCGAGGGTCGCTGCCAGGGCGAGTCTGCGGCGTTCACCGCCGGAGAGGGTGTCGGCGGGCCGCTCCCGGTCGAGTCCGGGCAGTCCGAGCCCGTGCAGGGCGGCGTCGGCGCGGGCGTCGGCCTCGTAGCCGCCGCGATGCTCGAACTCCGCGAGCAGGTCGCCGTAGGCGTCCAGGAGCTGCGGGTCGTCGTCGACCAGGACGTCCTCGGCGGCGTGCAGCCGCCGCTCCAGGTCCCGCAGATCGGCGAACGCCCCGTCCAGCACGTCCCGTACGGTGGCGTCGGCGGGCAGTTCGAGGCGTTGCGGGAAGTGGCCGATGCCATCCGGGGCGGTGACGGTCACCTCGCCGTTGTCGGCACTCTCCGCGCCGGCGATGATCCGCAGCAGGGTGGACTTGCCCGATCCGTTGTCCCCGATGACGCCGGCCTTCTCGCCCGGCCCGACGGTGAGGGACACCCGGTCCAGGACGACATGGTCGTCGTAGCGCCTGGTGACCTCCTCCAGCGTGAGCTGGGAGTGCGCCCTGGACGCGGTGGGTGAGGCAAATCGCATGGACATCCCTCTGGTCGAGCGTGCGGGACCCGCGGTGGACAGTCCTGCTCACGACCATAGGCCGGACCCGCTCAAGACCCCGCTGGAGAACCGGTGGAGACGGACGTGACCTCTTCTCACCAGCGCAGCAGCGTCAGACCCGTGGTCATGCCGCCGCCGAAGCCCGCGAGGAGGACCAGGTCGCCCGTCTCCAGGCGGTCGCGGGCCGCGGCGAGGGTGATGGGGACGGACGCGGCGCCGGTGTTGCCGTAGCGGTCCAGGGTGCGGTGGACGGTGGCGTGCGGCAGGTTCAGCTCCGGCAGCAGTGCGTCGATCATGCGGCCGTTGGCCTGGTGGGGGACGAAGTGGCGGATCTCCGTGGAGGCGACGCCGGCGTGGGTGAGGAACCGGTGCACCGCGCCCGGCAGTTGGTCCCGGACGAAGGTCTTCACCCCGTAGCCGTCCATGGTGAAGTAGTGCAGCCCGTCCTGAAGGGTCTCCTTGGAGGCGGGCATACGGCTGCCGCCCGCCGGGACCTTGATCAGGTCCTGGTGCTCGCCGTGACTGGCCAGCTGCGTGGCGACCACGCCCCGGTCCCCGGTGACGGGGCCGACGACGACCGCTCCGGCGCCGTCCCCGAACAGGGAGACGGTGCGCCGGTCAGTCGGGTCGATGATCCGGGAGTAGATGTCCACGCCCACCACCAGGGCGTGTCCGCCCGGCGGCACCATGCGGCGGGCGGTCTCCAGCGCGTAGATGAAGCCGCTGCACACCGCGTTGAGGTCGAAGGCCGCCGCGTGCCGCGCCCCGATCCGGTCCTGGAGCAGACAGGCCGTCGGCGGCTGCGGGAAGTCCGGGGTGGAGGTGGCCACGACGACCAGGGAGAGCTGGTCGGCGGCCAGGCCCGCGTCGCGCAGCGCGATGCGGGCGGCCCGTTCCGCGAGGTCCGAGGCGGCCTGGTCCGGGTGCGCGTACCGCCGGGCCAGGATCCCGGTCCTGGCCTCGATCCACTCCGGGGTCACCCCCGCCGAGGCGGCGGCCTCCGTGTTGTCGACCACCCGGTCCGGCACATACGCCCCACAGCCCAGGATTCCGTCCGCAACGGCCGTGGCGCCGTCTTCGGCCCAGGAGGTGAGGGCGCACCCGCACCGGCAGTCGTCTCGGTGAGTCATCTCTTCTCTCCTCACGCCCCACCGCGGGAGCGGTTCTCACTGTGGGGCCGCCCGCTCAAGCGGGACTAGGGCCGGTCCGGCGGATCAGGCCCTGGAGCGCGGACGCAGTGGGACGTGCAGGGGGCAGGCCCGCCGGAAGCGTCGTCCCGGGGCGCGCGGTCCGCAGGGGGGGAGCGGACCGTGCGAGCGCCGGGCGCCCCACCGGGTCAGGCGACGGTCGTCGGGAGGAGCCGTTCGCACAGGGGTGCCGCGCCGCAGGCTGCCGCCAGGCTCCATGCTCGGTGCAGTACCGCCTCGGAGGTGGAGTCGTCGCCCAGGGCTCGGAGTGCGTCCGCCATATCGGCCAGGACTCGCGCCTGTTCGGGGCGGTCTCCGGCCGTGCGCAGCTCCGTGGCGGCCAGGGCGAGTGTGGCGGGCCGCCGGGCGGGGGCCTCGACGGCGGCGCGCAGGCGCAGAGCGATGCCGCGGTGGCGGGGGCCGAGGGTGGCCTCGGTGAGCTGCGCGTCGATCAGCTCCGCGGCCCGGTCGGGCCGGCCGAGGTGCAGCAGTGCCTGGGCCGCGTCGGTCCGCCAGGGCAACTCCGCGAAGAGACCGCCTTTCTGACGCGCTGTCAGCTCCCCGGCGCGCAGGGCGCCGGCGAGGGCCTCTTCCGGGCACCGTACGGCCAGGAAGTGGCGGCTGCGGGCTCTCAGGTACGGCAGGACGTCCTCGGTGAGCGGAAGCGGGCCGGGGGCGGCGCGCCGCAGTCGGCGGTCCGCCTCGTCGTGGTGGCCCAGCTCCGTCAGCGCCTCCGCCAGGGCCGCCACGGGCCACAGCCTCAGGGGGGTGTCACCGTCGGCGACCTGTACGGCGGTCGCGGCTTCCCGTTCGGCCGCGGCCAGATCACCCAGGCACAGCAGGGCCTCCGCACGCAGCGCGCCGAACGCGGCCTGCCAACGGTGGGCCCCGGTGCGGGCGGCCCGGGTCCGCAGCCACGCGCAGTGGTCGGCCGCCCTGTGCGGGTGTCCGGCCAGCAGGAGCGTACGCACGGCCCTCAGCCGGGGCTCGAACGGATCCGAGCACGGCGGCGGGGTGAGCACGTGACTGGCCATGGCCGCCATTGAACCGCTCCGCACCGGCACCGGCACCGGTCCTCCAGCCCGCCTCCAGCCGCTCTGTGGCCGGTCTGGACGACGTCGGACGGACAGCCACGCCGACACACGGCGGGTTCGCAGCCTCGGACCCGTCACGCCGAGCCGACCGCGTCACGCGGAACCCATGCCCGCCTCCGGCAGCAGGCGGCGGGTGAGTTCGCCGATCAGGTCGGTGCCGACATAGGCGGCGAGGACCTCGGGGACGGTGAGGTCGTCCAGGAGCATGCCGTGCACGGTGAGGTAGAGGAGGACGACGTCCGTACGGTCGCCGGGCAGGCCCGCGTCGAGGTGGAAGCGGACGTTCTCCTCCAGCACCGCGCTGAAGATCTTGGTGAGCTCGCGCCCCAGTTCGGGCCGACGGGTGCCCTCCAGCCGCAGCTCGAGCATGGCGAGGTAGCCGGCCCGGTCGGCCTCCATGCGTGCGTGGACCTGGTGGAGCAGGAGTGCCACCAGGTCGCGTGAGGGTGCGGCACGCATGGTGTCGGCCACCTGTTCCGGTGAGGGCGTGATGCGTTCGTGGGTGCGCCCCGTGATCTGGAGCAGCAGCTCGTCGCGGTTGCGGAAGTAGTTGGAGCTGGTGCCCACGGGCACCTCGGCCTCGGCGTCGACCGCGCGGAGGGTGAGCCCACGCGAGCCTTCGCGGGCGAGCACGTCGATGGCGGCGTCGAGGAGGGCTGTACGCCGCGCCGAGTTCTGTCGCAAGGGGATCTCTCCAAAGACATTGACACCACTGCAATTGAAGTACTACATTCAAAGCACTTCAACGAAGTACACCGCAGCGACCCCCAGGAGTCAAGATGCGAGTACGTCCCTTCCAGCAGCCCGGTTCTCTGCCGTTCGCGCAGGCCGGCCGAGGCAGTCGGCACGGCGGCGTTCGGCAGCCCAAGCCGCGGTTCGTCCCCCGTCCCCGCCCACTTCCCAAGCCCGGCACGCGGCGGTGAACCGCGGCCCGTTTCCCACGGCGAGCGAAAAGTCGCCGGCTCCGGCAGAGCGCCGGGGTCGGCGACTTTCGTGTTTCCGGAGCGGGCCTCGGGCGGTCTTCGAGTGAGGCTTCACCGGTTCTCCGGCGGTTCTTGGGACGGTGGCCGGCAGTCGCCCCTCGTCCGTCCGTCGTCAGGAGGCCGTCCATGACCGCGCAGGTGTCGGAGCAGTCGGTGGTGCCGAAGGCGCCCGGACCACGTGTCCGCAGCCGGGCGCGTGGCGCCGCCGCGCTCGCGGTGATCGCCGGGTGCAACGCGATGATCCAGCTCGACGACCCGATCGTGAACATCGCGCTGCCCGGTATGCGCGAGGGACTCGGGCTGTCCGCCGTGGGCGCGTCATGGGTGATCAACGCCTATCTGCTCACGTTCGGCGGCCTGCTGCTGCTCGGCGGCCGGGCCGGGGACATCCTGGGCCGCCGCAAGGTGTTCATCACCGGTGTCGCCCTGTTCACGGCGGCCGCCGCGCTGCGCGGAGCCGCACAGTCCGGCGAGTTCCTGGTGGCCGTACGGGCGGTGCAGGGCGCAGGCGCGGCGCTCGCGGCGCCCAGCGGGCTCGCCCTGCTGCTGAGCACGTTCGCCGAAGGGGCCTCCCGCAAGCGGGCGATCGCCCTGTGCACCACGGTGGGCGCCGTCAGCACGGCGAGCGGGCTGCTGCTCGCGGGGGCGCTCACCTCGCTCAGCTCCTGGCGCTGGGTGCTGTACCTCGACGTACCGCTGGGCCTGGCGATCGTGCTGCTCGCGCCGTTCGTCCTCGACGAGACCGCCCGCCACCGCGGCCGCTTCGACCTGACCGGAGCGCTGCTGTCCGCGCTGGGCGCCGCCTGCCTCGTGTACGGGCTGGCGCAGGCCGCCGAGCGCCCGTTGGGCGACCCGGTGGTCGTCGGCTGTGTGCTCGGCGGGATCGCGCTGCTCGCGGTGTTCGCGGCCGTCGAGCGGCGCGCGCAGCAACCGATCGTGGTGCCGCGGCTGTTCGCCGACCGCGACCGGCTGCTCGCCTACCTGGGCACGCTCGCGGTGCCCGGCGCGCTGATCGGCACGTACTTCTTCCTCAACCAGTACTTCCAGAACCAGCACGGCTGGTCGGCGCTCAGCACGGCCTGGGCCCTGCTGCCGCTGCCGGTCACGATGGCCGTCACGGCGGTGGCCGCGGTGCGTCTCGAACGGCGTATCGGCGCCCGCCGGTTGTGGGCCGCCGGCGCCGCCCTGCTGGTGACGGGCAACCTGTGGCTGTCGACGCTCTCGGCGGGCGACGGCTATCCGGGCACGGTGCTGCCGGCGCTGGTGCTGCTCGGCGCGGGCATGGCCTGCTGTGTGCTGCCGCCGACCGTGCTGGCCACGTCGGGACTGCGCGGCGACGAGGCGGGCGCGGCCGCCAGCATGCTCAACTCCCTTCAGTCGGTGGGCGGTTCGATCGGCCTGGCCGCCCTCGTCACGGTCTCGTCGCACAGCGGCGGGATGACCGGCGGCTTCGCCACCGGGGCGGCCTTCGCGGGCTGCGCGCTGCTGGCGGCGCTCTTCCTGCGGCACCGCTCCGAGTGACGGCCGGGCCTTCGCGCCCTCAGTAGCGGTAGTGGTCCGGCTTGTACGGCCCCCCGACCTCGACGCCGATGTACGACGCCTGCTCCGGACGCAGCGTCGTCAGCTTCACGCCGAGCGCGTCGAGGTGGAGGCGGGCCACCTTCTCGTCCAGGTGCTTGGGCAGGGTGTGGACGCCGACCGGATACTCGCCGGGCCTGGTGAACAGCTCGATCTGGGCCAGGGTCTGGTCCGCGAAGGAGTTGGACATCACGAAGGACGGGTGGCCGGTGGCGTTGCCCAGGTTCATCAGGCGGCCCTCGGACAGCACGATGAGCACCTTGCCGTCGGGGAACGTCCAGGTGTGCACCTGCGGCTTGACCTCGTCCTTCACGATCCCCGGCACGGCCGCCAGGCCCGCCATGTCGATCTCGTTGTCGAAGTGGCCGATGTTCCCGATGATCGCCTGGTGCTTCATCCTGGCCATGTCGCCGGCCATGATGATGTCCTTGTTGCCGGTCGTGGTGATGAAGATGTCGGCCGTCTCGACGACCTCGTCCAGCGTGGTGACCTGGTAGCCGTCCATCGCGGCCTGGAGCGCGCAGATCGGGTCGATCTCGGTGACGATCACGCGGGCGCCCTGTCCGCGCAGCGACTCCGCGCAGCCCTTGCCCACGTCGCCGTAGCCGAGGACGACCGCGGTCTTGCCGCCGATGAGGACGTCGGTGGCGCGGTTGATGCCGTCGATCAGGGAGTGCCGGCAGCCGTACTTGTTGTCGAACTTCGACTTCGTCACCGCGTCGTTCACATTGACGGCGGGGAAGAGCAGTGTGCCCTCCCGCTGCATCTCGTACAGCCGGTGGACGCCGGTCGTGGTCTCCTCGGTCACCCCGCGGATCCCGTCGGCGAGGGCGGTCCAGTCGATGCCGCTCGACTTCAACAGCTCCTGTACGACGGCGAGTTCCTCGTTGTCGGCGGGCGGGAGCTCGCCGGTCTTGAGGTACTCGACGCCCTGGTGGACGAGGAGGGTGGCGTCGCCGCCGTCGTCCAGGATCATGTTCGGGCCCGCATGGCCCGGCCAGGTCAGGGCCTGCTCGGTGCACCACCAGTACTCCTCGATCGTCTCGCCCTTCCATGCGAAGACGGGGATGCCGGCGGCGGCGATCGCGGCGGCCGCGTGGTCCTGGGTGGAGAAGATGTTGCAGGACACCCAGCGGACCTCGGCGCCCAGCGCGACGAGGGTCTCGATGAGGACGGCCGTCTGCACGGTCATGTGCAGGGAGCCGGTGATCCGGGCGCCGGCCAGCGGCTGCGCCTCGGCGTACTCCGCGCGGATCGCCATCAGGCCCGGCATCTCGTGCTCGGCCAGGGTGATCTCCTTGCGGCCGAACCCGGCCAGGGACAGGTCCGCGACCTTGTGGTCCGTGAAATCAAGCGACATGGAGGCTCCTGGAGGTATGCAGGTTGCGATGGATGTCGAGCGCGGCGGTGGATCTGTTGAGCGTGATGTAGTGCAGCCCGGGCGCCCCTTCGGCGAGCAGCCGGTCGGCCATGGCGGTGGCGTGGTCGACGCCGATCCGATGCCCGGCGGCGGGATCGTCGCGGGCCGTCTCCAGGCGGTGGGCGAGGTCCTCGGGGAAGGCCGCGTGGGACAGTTCGGCGAAGCGGCGGATCTGGCGTACGTCGGTGGCGGGCATGATCTCCGGGATGATCGGTATGTCGCAGCCCGCCGCGGCCACCCGGTCACGCAGCCGCAGATAGTCCTCCGCGTGGAAGAACATCTGGGTGATGGCGTAGTCGGCGCCCGCCCGGCACTTGGCGACGAAGTGCCGGATGTCGCTGTCCCAGTCCGGTGAGCGCGGGTGCCGCTCGGGGAAGGCGGCCACCGCGATGGTGAAGTCGCCCAGGGACCGGACCAGTTCGACCAGCTCGTAGGCGTGGGTGAAGCCGTCCGGGTGCGATGTCCAGGGGCCGCCCGGGTCGCCGGGCGGATCGCCCCGCAGGGCCAGGACGTCCCGGATGCCCGCGTCCGCGTACCGGCCGATGATGTGGCGCAGTTCGGCCGCCGAGTGGCCGACGGCGGTGAGATGGGCGACGGGCCGCAGCGTGGTCTCGGCGGCGATACGGCGGGTCACGGCGATGGTCCGGTCGCGGGAGGAGCCGCCCGCGCCGTAGGTGACGGACACGAAGTCGGGGCGCAGCGACTCCACCCGGCGGATCGTGTCCCACAGGGCACGCTCGCCCTTCTCGGTCTTCGGGGGGAAGAACTCGAAGGAGAAGGTCGTCGCACTCGTCCGGCCGGTCATGTCAACTCCTGGAGGACGGGGACGAGTTGCCGGGCCGTCTCGGCGCCGTACGCCTGTTCCGCCGTGTGCAGCAGGCGTTGCGGTTCGATGCGGTACGTCTGTGAGCCGACCGTCGCGAGCGCCTGTGCGGCGACCACGCAGCCGAGGCGGGCGGCGGCCTCCAGGTCGAGTCCGCGTCCGAGGCCGGCCAGGAAGCCGGCCCGGAACGCGTCGCCGACGCCGGTCGGGTCGGCCACGGGGGCGTCGGGGACGGCCGGCACGGTCAGCGTCGGCTCGCCCTCGCGGTCGATGCGCACTCCGGCGCCGCCGAGCGTGGTGACCCAGGCGCCGACGCGGGTGAGGATCTCGGTGTGCTCCCAGCCGGTGCGTTCGCGCAGCAGCGCGGCCTCGTACTCGTTGGTGAACAGCCAGCGCGCGCCGTCGACCAGGTCCCTCACCTCGTCCGGCTCCAGCCGGGCGAGCTGCTGGGAGGGGTCGGCGGCGAAGGCCAGGCCCAGTTCGCGGCACTCGGCGGTGTGACGGAGCATCGCCGCCGGGTCGTTGGGGCAGACGAGGACCAGGTCGGGACGGGGGGCCAGCAGGGTGTCCAGCTGCCACAGGTCGATGTCCCGGGCGTCCTGCATGGCGCCGGCGTAGAAGGCGGCGATCTGGTTGGCGTCCTGGTCGGTGATGCACAGGAAGCGGGCGGTCTGCCGCTCGCCGGAGACCAGAACGGCCCCGGTGTCGACCCCGTGCTCCTTCAGCCATGTCTCGTACTCGGCGAAGTCGCTGCCCACGGCGCCGACGAGCAGCGGCGCGAGGCCGAGTCCGCCGAGGCCGTAGGCGATGTTGGCCGCGACTCCGCCCCGGCGCACCTCGAGGGCGTCGACGAGGAAGGAGAGCGAGACATGGGCGAGCTGGTCGGGGATCAGCTGATCCGCGAACCGGCCGGGGAAGACCATCAGATGGTCGGTGGCGATGGAACCGGTCACAGCGATGCGCACGTCGGGATCTCCTCGAAAGGCGCGGGCCGGTCAGCGGCCGGCGGCGTCCTTGAGCTGCTGGGCGCGGTCGGTCCGCTCCCAGGTGAAGTCGGGCAGCTCGCGGCCGAAGTGGCCGTACGCCGCGGTCTGGGTGTAGATCGGGCGGAGCAGGTCGAGGTCGCGGATGATGGCGGCCGGGCGCAGGTCGAAGACCTGGGAGACGGCGTCCTCGATACGGCTCTGCGGGATGCGGCCGGTGCCGAAGGTCTCCACGAACACGCTGACCGGTTCGGCCTTGCCGATGGCGTAGGCGACCTGGACCTCGCAGCGCTCGGCGAGCCCGGCGGCGACGACGTTCTTGGCGACCCAGCGCATCGCGTACGCGGCCGAACGGTCCACCTTGGAGGGGTCCTTGCCGGAGAAGGCGCCGCCGCCGTGGCGGGCCATGCCGCCGTACGTATCGATGATGATCTTGCGGCCGGTGAGGCCCGCGTCGCCCATCGGGCCGCCGATCTCGAACCGGCCGGTCGGGTTGACCAGCAGCCGGAAGTCCTCGGTGTCCAGCTTGATGCCGTCGTCGTCCAGCCCGGCCAGCACGTGCTCGACGACGTGGCGGCGGATGTCGGGGGCGAGGAGGGAGTCCAGGTCGATGTCGCTCGCGTGCTGGGAGGAGACGACGACCGTGTCCAGGCGGACCGGGCGGCTGCCCTGGTACTCGATGGTGACCTGGGTCTTTCCGTCCGGGCGCAGATAGGGGACGGTGCCGTCCTTGCGGACCTCGGTCAGACGGCGGGACAGCCGGTGGGCGAGGTCGATGGGCAGGGGCATCAGGGACGGCGTCTCGTCGGTGGCGTAGCCGAACATCAGGCCCTGGTCGCCGGCGCCCTGGCGGTCCAGTTCGTCGTCGGCGCCGTCGATCCGCGACTCGTACGCCGTGTCGACGCCCTGCGCGATGTCCGGCGACTGGGCGCCCAGGGAGACGGAGACGCCGCAGGACGCGCCGTCGAAGCCCTTGGCGGAGGAGTCGTATCCGATGGACAGGACCGTGTCGCGGACGATCTGGGCTATCGGCGCGTACGCCGTGGTGGTGACCTCGCCGGCGACGTGGACCTGGCCGGTGGTGATCAGCGTCTCGACGGCGACCCGGGAGGTCGGGTCCTCGCGCAGCAGTGCGTCCAGGACGGCGTCGCTGATCTGGTCGGCGATCTTGTCGGGGTGGCCCTCGGTGACGGACTCCGAGGTGAACAGACGACGGGACATGTCTCTCCGTAACTTGTCGGGGCGGCCCGGGCGGGCCGTCGATCACGCCGCCGTCCTCCGGCCCATCACCCGGTGCGCCCGGGGTGTCCGGCCCGTTCGGCGGCGGTTTCGAGCATGCGGGCGTGGCCGTCGGCGTCGGCCGCGGCGGTGGTGAGCACCACGAGCGGGGGCCGTCCGCCGTTGGCCGCGATACGCCGGGCGATCTCGTAGGCGACGTTTCCACCGCCGGAGAATCCGCCCAGGACGAGGAGTTCCTCCGCGTCGGCCAGGGGCCGCAGCGCGGTGTAGCGGGCGTGCGCGCCGCCGGGCACGGAGCGCAGCAGCACGATCGACTCGGGGCCCCGGTAGGCCCGGGCGAGCCGGTAGAAGTGGGAGCGCGGGGTGCCGTGGGTCTGGAGGAGGCAGACGGTGCCGACGCCTGCGGTCGCGGCGGCGCGCAGCGGGACGAGCAACGGCTCCGACTCCGCGACCGGCGCGCTGCCCACGGGATCGCGGGCCGCGGTGGTGTCCTCGTCGCGGCCCGGCGAGACGGCCTCGGCGGCGTCGGCCACGGCGGACAGCAGATCCAGGATGTCGGCCACGGTCGTGGAATCGCCCGCCACGTACGGCAGTTCCCCCAGCAGCAGGGCACTCTGGGTCAGCACACCGACCGCGTCGTCGAGACGGGCCCGGTCGTACCAGGCGGTCAGCGCGAGCCGGCCGTCGCCGTCGTGATGGGCGACGAGCGTGAGCGGGAAGGCGGTACGGGCGCCCAGGGCCTCGGGCTCGTCGACACGGATGCCCTGCGCGGCGAACGCGTCCACGAGGTCGTCGGGGTCGCGGGGCGTGCTCTCGAAGACGAGGAGGGTGCCGTCCTCCTCGTCGTGGGGAACGGTCTCCGCCTCCGGGCAGGCCCAACTCCGGACCTGGCCCGGGGAGATCCACTCGTAGGCCGACATGTCCAGGGCGCGGTCGCGGAGTTCGGCGAGCAGGGACGCCATGGTGGACCGGGGATCGACCTCGACGGACAGCGGCAGCGCGGTGCGCAGCGCGGCCGGCATGCGTTCCGCACCCTCGAAGGAGATACCACGCCCGGAAGCACTGACCCCGAAACGCACCCGCGCCGCAGCCCCCGCCCCGGCCTCACAGGCCCGGTACAGCAACACGGCCCAGACCGCCTGGAGAACACTGCTCTCCGTACTCCCCCAGTGCGCCGCCCAGGCACCGAGCCGCTCGGTCTGCGCGACGGTGAGCCGAAGCCGGGCGCGTGCGACTGCGTCGGGCGGTTGGGGGGGTGGGGGGCGGTCTGCGCCGGTGGTGGGGCGGTCCTCGCGGGACAGCGGGCGGTCCATGTCGGTGGCGGGGCGGTCCTCGCCGGACGGCGGGCGGTCCACGCCGGACGCGGGACGGTCCACGCCGGAGGTGGGGCGGTCTGCGCCGGACGCCGGGCAATCCACGTCGGAGACGGGGCGGTCCACCTCGGACGCCGGGTGCTCCACGCCAGTAGCGGGACGGTCGACGCCAGACGCCGGGCGGTCCACGCCGGACGCGGGACGGTCCGCGCCGGACGCCGAGCGATCCATGTCGGTGGCGGGACGGTCCACGCCGGAGGTGGGGCGGTCTGCGCCGGACGCCGGGCAATCCACGTCGGAGACGGGGCGGTCCACCTCGGACGCCGGGTGCTCCA
>NZ_JBIUCC010000013.1:144667-182123 GCF_044593495.1 Streptomyces sp. NPDC051963
TCCACGCCAGTGGTGGGGTGTGGGACGGGCCAGGTGGTGTCGGTGGGGGAAGGGAGGGAACGGGAGAAGAAGTCGTGGGCGGGGGCGGTGTTCTGGCGGGTGAGCCAGCGGGCGTAGTCGCGGATGTCGGGGCGGCGTTCGCCGCCGGGCAGCCGGCCGCCGGCCAGGTAGGCACGGTAGAACTCGCGCAGCAGCAGACGTGCGCTCCAGTCGTCGAGCAGCGCGTGGTGGTAGGTGAGCAGCATCCGGGCGGGCACGGGCTGCTCGCGTTCCGCTTCCGTGCCGCCGCCGAACACGGTGACGCGCAGCGGGCCGGGCAGGCGCGGGTCGATGCCGCGTACGCGGTCGTGTGCCACGAGGTCGGGCCAGCGTACGGCGGCGTACGGCAGCCACAGCACGGTCGCGTCGATGTGCTCGTGCAGGACGATCAGAGGTTCGGGCCCGTCGTCGAAGGCGGCGCGCAGCACGCTCTCGCTGTCGGTGACGGACTGCCAGGCGGCGCGCAGGCGTTCGGGGTCGAGGGGGCCGTGCCAGACCACGGTGAGCTGCTGGACGTGGCGGCCGGGGTGGGCGTCGGAGTCGGCGAGCAGTTCACGCTGGAGCGGGGTCGCCGCGAGGCTGCGGGCGGGGTGGGCGCCGGGCAGCGGATCGGTGAGCAGGTCGGCGAGCCGGCCGTAGGGGAAGACGTCGGCCGGGGTGGCCGTGTCGTCGGTGGCGAGGCGGAGCGCGTGGTGGTCGGGGCCGAGCTCGTCGACGCGGTGCCGCCAGGCCGGGGCGTCCGGGTCGTGGACGGCGAGGTGGTCGAGGGCGGCCTTGAGCCGGGCCGGGTCGAGGGGGCCGCGCAGCTCCAGGGCGGGCGCGTCGTAGGGGGGCCGGCCCAGGTCGACGAAGACGGTCGTCGTCTGCTCGGGCGGCTGGGGCGATGCATGATCGGCGGTCATCGGATATGTGGGGCACGCCCGTTCGGTGGCCGCGCGTACGGCGTGCTCTCGACGCGTACGACGTGTGTACGGCCTCCGCGAACGGCTGCGGAAGTACCCCCTCCCTCCCCTCTCTGCGAGCGCGAAACGAGTATGTGCAGGCCCGCCGACACGGTCCTGATGCGACGCTGACACCGTGCTAGGCGCTCCGCCGGGGGTGCCGGCGAGAAACGTGCCGCGATGTGTCGTCGGTCGGCTGCGGCGCCGTTGTCGCTGGTCGCGCCGTTCCCCGCGCCCCTTCGGGGCCCGGGGCCCCTCCTCCGGATCCTCGACCGCTCCTGCACGCGGCCTCGAACCCGACCCGAGCGTTCCTCCGGTGAACAGCCACCCCGGGCGTCATCCTTCGTCCTCCGCCGACGCCCCGAGCAGATCCGCCACCGCCCCCATGAACCCCTCGTCGAGCATCGTGCCCGGCGCCGTGTCCCCGGAGGTGTCGAGGCCTGTGTCGTGGCAGGCGACGCTGATGAGGTAGCGGCCGAGGGCCCGGTGGGTGCTGAAGGCCCACTCGCCGCGCGCGGCGGGCGTGCCGTCCGGCGCGAGCAGTCCGCCGCTTCCGATGCCGAAGCCGAACTCGGAGAAACCGAGCCGGAGTCCCTGCCCGAGGGCCTTGGTGTACGCCTCCTTCAGCGTCCACAGCCGCAGCAGCCCGGCCGATCGCTCGGCCTCGGGCAGCCGCTCCAGCCCCACGCGCTCGGCGGGCGTGCACACATGCTCCTGCATCAGGTCGAACGACATCGTCCGCCCGGCGGGCTCCGCGTCGACGCCGATGCGTCCGTTGCGGCTGACCCCGACGGCGATGAGGTCGTCGGTGTGGGTGAGGCTCACGTCGATCTGGTCGAGCCCGCGCAGATAGGGCCGCCCTCCGATCTTGTACGCGAGGTCGAGTTCGGCCGCCTCGGCGTCCAGCGCGGCCGCGGCCGTGAACTTGGTGGCCAGCCGCGACGCCACGAACCGGAAGCGCACGACCGGGTCGGCGGTGCGCCGGTACCGCGTCCAGTCGCGCCCGAGCAGCGACCGCAGGGCGGGGTCGGTGACGGCGGTGGCGAGCCACTGCCCCCAGGTGGTGTACACGACGGCGTTGCCCCGCAGCCGCATGCCCTCGCGGACCTGGTGCCACGGGCCCTCGGGCCCGCTGACGTACACCGGTTCGCTGATCCGGGCGGCGTCGAAGGCCGACGCGGGCACCGCGACCGGTTCGGCCCACGGGGCCGGGTTCGCCATTGTCGCTCCGGTCATGCCTGTCCCCCCTTCCCTCTTGCTTCCCTCTTGCTTCCCTGTTGTCCGTGTCGCGTTCTCGCACCGCACGCACGGTCACTGCGCGAGCGGTGTCGCGTCCAGATCGCAGCTGAGTCCCGCCCGGTAGCGCCGGACCAGTTCGTCCAGTACGTACGCCGCGCAGCCGTCGGGCAGTTCGGGCACCGGGATGCCGAGCCGCTCGCCGATCCGGGACAGCGCGAGCACGGCCCACGCCGCGTCGGCGAGGAACGGATCCGTGCCGTCCTGGCCCTCCCAGACGCCGAGCACCGCGGCCGCGGCGGCGATCAGGCTGTAGCGGTCGCTGAGCACGCACACCGCGGGATCGCCGAGGACGGAGGTCCCGTACGGCGGCAGCCGCCGGCAGGTCTCGCGCAGCGCGCGCAGTTCGGCGACGAACGCCTCGGCGAGTTCGGCGAGCGCGGTGATCTGGCCGCCGACCCCGCGGGACGGGGCGAGCCGGTCGGCCGAGCCGACGAGGGAGGCGGCCATGAAGTCGCCGCCTCCGGCGATGCCCAGCAACCGGTAGTCCAGCGGCGGCAGTTCGGCACCCTTGCGGAACAGCTCGGGCGGCGGCTCGTCCTCGGCGAACCAGGCACTCTCGGCGAGGGTGCGCAGCTGCGGCACGATCACGGCCTGACAGGCGGCGGTGCCGGCGTGGCCGAGTCCGGCGACCGGCAGATCCCGTACGAGCTTGTCGAGCGCGCCGTACTCGGGGCTGCCGTGCCGGTAGCCCCGGGAGCCCAGCACGGTGGAGAGCTCCTCCAGGTTCTCCCGCAGCAGGTCGGGCACGACGTACTTGACGGCGGCGGCGAGGACATGGGCCCGGTCGGGCAGCAGGCCCAGCGCGCGCAGGGCGACGGTGGCCATGCTGTCGCAGGCCAGCAGATCGGCGAAGACCCCGGTGAGCGGCTTGTGCCAGCGGCGGGCAACGGGCCCGCTGCGCCCGGTGGTCGCGGCCCGGACCGCGGAGTGCAGGACGGTGTCGGCGGCCGCGGTGACGACCCCGCAGATGACACTGCGGTTGACCTGGAAGGTGCGCAGGGCGAGCGCGACGCCTTCGCCGGCACGGCCGACGAGGGCGTCCTCGGGCAGCGTGCGGCCGTCGAACTCCAGGCCGGAGAAGAGCGCTCCGCGCATCCCCGAGGTCTCGATCCGCGGCAGGTGCCGCATGGTGCCGGGCTCGGTGCGCGTGGGGTCGAGGAGGAACACGGAGTGGCTGCGCGGTCCGCGTGCGGCGTCGGTACGGGCGTAGACGATCTGCGCGTCGGCGCGTGCCGCGTTGATGATCAGGTCCTTGCGGCCGTGGAGCCGCAGGCCGCCCTGACCGGCCGGTCGGGCGGTGAACTCGTCCCTCAGGATGGCGTTGGCGTGGGCGAGTTCATGGTGCAGGATCGTGGCGCGTCCGCCGCCGAGCAGCAGTTCGGCGAGGTCGCGGCGCTGGTCCGGGGTGCCGGCCGCCCAGACGGGGCCGGTGGCGAACAGCGAGGTGATGCCGTACCCGAAGCCGAGCGCGACATCGCGCCGGAAGACGGGGCGCAGGGTGCGCGCGAGCAGATCGGCGCGGGTGAGGCGCCCGCCGTACTCGACGGGTACGAACTCCGCGGCCAGCCCGGCCCCGTCGAGCAGTGCCTCGGTCGCGGCGGGCGGGGTGCGCCGGTGGTCGGCGGCGAACAGGGCGCGCAGCCCGTGCGGGTTGGCGGGGTCGTACGGATCGCCGAGCAGGGCCTCGAGCCGCGCGGCGCGCGCCAGTGCGAGCGCCTCCCAGCGGTCGCGCCCGGCGCCCGCCGTCCGTACGGTCTCGGCTGTGGTGGTCATGGCGGCGTTGGTCAGCTCCTTCGTACCTCTACGTACCTGTCGCGCATCTATGCCCGACAGTGACGGCCGCTTCTCGCAGCGCGCTGGAGCCGGGCTCGATGTTCCGTCCACAAATCCGGGGGCGGGCCGGTGGCCGGTGGCGGGAACCCGCTGAACAGACCGCGCAGGCGGTTTTTTTCTCGACCATTCCCCAAGCGGAACCCGAGCGCGATTCAAGCAGTACCCAAGTGGAATTCATGAATTCCTCGACCGATTCTCGACCGCATCAGAAAAGCCGCTGCGACCCCTCCGGCACGAAGGGATAGCAGCGGCCTGGATTCTGCGAGTCAGCCGGTCTTGCGCCGGAAGTAGCGCTTCTGTCCCGCCGGCCCATTCATGCCCTTGACCTTGCGTCGGCCCTCCTCATGCGCCTGCCGTGACCGGCCCGTTTTCTCCTTGCGTTCGAGCGCCTCACGGAATTTCCGCCGGGCTTCGTTCTCCGACGAATTATTCTGCGGCGTTTCGGTCATACCAACCTCCTGAGGGAAGTTTTGCTGCACAATCAGGCTGGCACAGAAATTCCGCACCGCCCAGGCGTATTTCTTTTTCCGGGGAACTGAATTCGGCCTATACTCCGTCGGGCACGAGTCGGTCGACGGCGTGGCCCGGGCGTTCGCCCGTCGGGTCCGTGGGTTCCGCGGCGGCCGGCTTCTTCCCGGGCAGCAGCGGGCTCAGCAGGGCGACCAGCACGAAGACGCCCGCGTTGTACCAGAGGGTGGCGGCGGTGGCGTCGCTGAAGCGCTCGGCACGGTCGCCGCTTCCGGAGCCGGACAGGCTGAAGAAGATCACGCCGACGATCGCGATCCCCGCGGCCGTGCCGAACTGGATGAGCGCGTTGACGACGCCGGAGCCCGCTCCGGCGTCCTGCGGCGGTACGTCGCCGAGAACGACGTTCGTGAGGATGGGCGAACACAGCCCCATGCCGAGGCCGACGACCAGTTCGGCGCCCGCCACCTGAAGCCAGGTCAGGTCGGGTCCCTGGGTCTCGATGAGCACGATCATCAGCAGCGTGCCGAGGGCCATGATCGAGGTGCCAAGGGCGACGAACGCCCGGCCGTTGGCGGTCCCCTTGCGCCAGGCGATCTGGAAGGTCGCCATGATGCCGATCGGGAAGGCGACGGTGACCAGGGCGGTGCGGATGGCGGACCAGCCGAGGCCCAGCTGCATCTGGTAGGTCAGCACCAGGAAGAACGAGGTGATGCCGGAGAAGGCGAGCATCACCACGAACACACCCGCGGTGAAGGAGCGGTGCCGGAACAGGGTGGGGGGAATCAGCGCCGATCCGTCCTTGCCATGGCGGCGGCGCTGGTAGAGGGCGAACGGCACCAGCAGCAGCAACGCCCCGGCCATCACCGCGAACATCCAGGCGGGCCAGCCCTGTTCACGTCCCTGGACCAGCGGGTACATCAGGCCGATTGCGGCGAGGGTGACCAGGACGACGCCGGGCACATCCAGGCGGGGCGCCCGGTCGGACCTGCTCTCCGGCAGACACCAGGCGGCCAGCACGACGGCCAGCACGCCGAACGGGATGTTGATCAGGAAGACCGCGCGCCAGCCGAGGCCGAACAGGTCCAGGTCCGTCAGCACACCGCCCAGGAGCGGGCCGGTGACTCCGCCGAGGCCCAGCACGGCGCCCATCATGGAGAACGCGACGACCCATTCCTTCTGGTCGAAGGTCGTCATGATGACGGACATCACCTGGGGCACCATCAGCGCGGCCATGACGCCCTGTGCCAGCCGGCCGCCGACCAGCACACCGGGTGAGGCGGCCACGCCGCACAGCACGGACGCGAGCGTGAAGCCGACGACGCCGGTGATGAACAGGCGTTTGCGCCCGTAGATGTCGCCGAGCCGTCCACCGGTGATCAGGAAGACGGCGAAGGCGAGGGCGTAGCCGGCCAGGGTCCACTGCGCGGTGGCGAAGTCGGCGCCCAGGTCGTCCTGGATGCTGGGCAGGGCGACCGTGACGATCGTCGAGTCGACGTTGTCGAGGAAAGCTGCGAGCAGCACCACGGCGAGAGCGATCCACTTTCGGCGCGATGGCGTCTGTGCCGGTGCGGTCTCTGTCGTTGACACTGTCACTTGATCAACTCCCGTGGGAACAGGATCGGGTGGGGGGTGGGTGGTTCAGATGGCGCCCAGGACGGCGTCGAGCGCCTGGTCCATCTCCTCGGCCGTCAGTTCTCCGGCGGCCTTCAGCGCCTCTTCGGTGCCGTCGTCGGACGGGGCACCGCCGGGGCGGGCGAGTTCCAGCAGCCGGTCGAGCAGTCCGCTCTGCCGCAGCTGGTCGGGGGTGACCCGGGCGAGCGCCCACCGGGCGGCCTGCGCCGGGTCCTGCGGCGGGGCGTCGTCGTGTGCGGGCTCGTCGAAGGAGAGCCGCCCGTGCAGGAAGTCGGCGATCGCCCCGGGGGTCGGATAGTCGAACGCCAGGGTGCTGGGGACCGCGACCTGGGTGTGCTTGGCGAGGCGGTTCTGCAGCTCCACCGCCATCAGCGAGTCCCAGCCGAACTCCCGCATCGGCTTGTCCTGCGGCACGGGTGCGGTGAGGCCGAGCACCGCGGTGACCTCCTGCTGCACGAACCGGCGCAGAGAGGTGGCACGTTCCTCCTCGGGCAGACCGGCCAGCCGGTCCCGGAACGCGGACGCGGGCTCCGCTGCCTGCCCCGCCTGCCGGGGCCGGGGTCCCACCAACGCCCGCAGCAGGGCGGGCAGCCGGTCCTCCCCGGCGCGGCGCAGCACCCCGAGGTCGAGCCGGGCCGGTACGAGATGCGCTGCGGGCCGGGCGAGGGCCGCGTCCAGCAGGGCGAGCCCCTGGTCGACGGTCATCGCCCGCGCGCCCTGGCGGCGCATCCGGGCCAGTTCGGCGTCGCCGAGCCGTCCGGTCATGCCGTTGCCGCCCTGCGCCCACAGGCCCCAGGCGAGGCTCTGGGCCGGCAGGCCGCGCTTGCGGCGGTGGCTGGCGAGCGCGTCCAGGAAGGCGTTGGCGGCACCGTAGTTGCCCTGCCCGGGGTTGCCGAGGGTGCCGGCGACGGACGAGAACAGTACGAACGCGGCGAGATCGGTGCCTCGGGTCAGCTCGTGCAGATGCCAGGCGCCCGACAGCTTGGGTGCGAGGACCCACTCGAACCGCTCGGCGCTCTGGTTGCGTACGACACCGTCGTCGAGGACCGCCGCCAGATGCACCACGCCGGTCAGCGGATGCTGGGGCGCGATCTCGGCCAGGGCCCGCTCGGCGCCCTCGCGGACGGCCACGTCACAGGCCGCGAGGCGTACGGTCTCGGCGCCGGCGGCCCGCAGCCCGGCGATCAGTTCCTCGGCGCCCGGCGTCGCCGCACCCTGGCGGGAGGTCAGCACCAGGTGCCGTATGCCGTGCCCGGTCACCAGGTGGCGGGCCACCTCGCGGCCCAGTGCGCCGGTGCCGCCGGTGATGAGCACGGTGCCGTCGGGGTCGAGGGCGCGTGGTGCGGTGAGCACGATCTTGCCGATGTGCCGGCCCTGCGCCATGTACCGGAAGGCCGCGGGCGCCTCGCGCACGTCATAGGCGAGATACGGCAGCGGCTCGATGGTGCCCTCGCCGAGGAGGGCGGACAGTTCGGTGAGCATCCGGTTCAGGTGCTCCGGATCGAGGGACATCAGGTCGAAGGCGCGGTACACGACCCCCGGATGTGCGGCGGCGACCTCCTCCGGATCGCGGATGTCGGTCTTGCCCATCTCCAGGAACCGTCCGCCGCGCGGCAGCAGCCGCAGGGAGGCGTCGGTGAACTCCCCGGCCAGCGAGTTGAGGACGACGTCCACACCTGCGCCCGCGGTCTCGTCGAGCCACAGCTGCTCGAAGCCGGTGTCCCGCGAGGAGGCGATACGGTCCGCGGTCAGGCCCAGCCGGTGCAGGGCCGGCCATTTGGCGCGGCTGGCCGTGCCGTACACCTCGGCGCCGAGGTGGCGGGCGAGCTGGACGGCGGCCATGCCGACGCCGCCGGCGGCCGCGTGGACCAGCACCTTCTCGCCGGGCCGCAGCGCGCCCAGCTCGGTGAGCGCGTAGTACGCGGTGAGGAAGGCGAGCGGCACCGTCGCGCCCTGCTCGAAGGTGAGCGTGTCGGGCAGCCGGGCCATCAGCCGCCCGTCGCCGCACACTTCGGTGCCGAACGCGCCGAGCGCCAGGCCCATCACCCGGTCACCGGCCCGCAGATGGGTGACTTCGGGTCCGGTCTCGACGACCACGCCCGCGAACTCCAGGCCCAGCGCGGGGGTTTCGACCATGCCGAGGGCGTTGAGCACATCGCGGAAGTTCATGCCGGCGGCCCGCACGGCGACCCGCACCTCGTGACCGGCCGGCGCCTCCGACCCGTCCACCGGCACGAGTTCGAGGCTGTCGATGCTGCCCTTCTCCCGGATGTCCAGGTGCCAGGGCCCGGCGGACGCGGGCGGGGTGAGCGCTCCGCCGCGCTGGGCGGGCAGCAGCCGGGGCGCGTACCAGGTGCCGGCTCGCACGGCCAGTTCGGGCTCGCCCTCGAGGGCGAACGCCCCGGCAGACACGCCGAGTTCCGACGCACCGTCCAGGTCGACCAGCCGCAGCACCCGCTCCGGATGCTCCCCGCGCACGGCCCGTACGAGCCCCCACAGCGGCGCGCCGGCCAGATCTCCTACGGCGTCCTCGGGCCGGGCGGCGACCGCGTCCCGCGTCAGCCACACCATGGGCACCTGCTCCAGCCGCGGCTCGGCGAGCAACTGCTGAAGCAGGGAGAGGGCTTCGAGGGTGACGGCTCGGGCCGATGCCGGTACGTCCGATGCGGGTACGTCGTCCACGTCGCCGCCGGCAGCGATGTCGACGAGGATCAGCCCCGGCTCCGGCCGTTCGGCCAGCAGGGCGTCGATGTCGGTGAAGCACGGCAGTCCGAGGCCCGCAGTCGTGGCGGTGCCGCCCAGGACGACGGTGCCGTCGGGCAGGGCGGCGGCCTCGGGCAGGTCCACCGGCTGGAAGTCGACGCGGTAGAGGTCCTCGGTGTGCGCCGGCGCGGTGACCCGGAGCTGCTCCGGGCTCGCTTGCTGTACCTGAAGTCCTGCCGCGTGCAGCACGGGCTCCCCGGCCGGGTCGGTGGCGAGCAGCGTGACCCGGCGGCCGCCCTCGCCGGCGAGTTCGACGCGGACGCGCAGCTCGGTGGCCCCGGTCGCGTACAGCGTGACGTCCGTCCACGCGAACGGCAGCAGCACCGTGTTCTCGGCCCGCTCGCCGGTGTCCACGCCGGCCAGGACGTGCAGGGCGGCGTCCAGCAGGGCGGGATGGATCCCGAATCCGTCGTCGTCCCCCGGCGTGCCCCGCTGCTGTTCGGGCAGCACAACCCGTCCGTAGGCGACACGGTCGCGCCGCGCCAGGCCGGTCAGCCCGCGGAAGGCGGGCCCGTACTCCAGACCCTGGGCGCCCAGGCTGTCGTAGAAGCCGTCGAGCGGCAGCGGTTCGGCGCCGGGCACCGGCCAGTCGAGCAGCTCGGCGAGACCGTCGTACCGTCCGTCGGGCGCGTCGTCGGCGAGTTCACCGCCGGCGTGGGTCGTCCAGACGGCCGGGTCGGCGGATGTCTCGGGCTGGCTGTGGATCCCGATCGCCCTGCGGCCCTGCTCGTCGGGGGCGCCGACCCGCACCTGGAGCCGTACCGGGGTGTCCGCGGTGAGCACGAGCGGCTGGGTGAGGGCGAGTTCAGCGACTCGTGCCGCACCCACGGCGCGGGCGGCGGCGAGCGCCAGGTCCAGCAGTCCGGTGCCGGGCACGAGGACGGTGCCGAAGACCGCGTGGTCGGCCAGCCAGGGCTGCTCGGCGAGCGAGAGCCGCCCGGACAGCAGATGCCCCTCCCCGTCCGCGAGCGCCACGACGGCCGCCAGCCACGGGTGTTCGGCAGATACGAGGCCCGCGTTGCGGGCGTCATGGCGGCCGCCGCGCGGGGTGTCGAGCCAGTAGTGCTCGCGTTGGAAGGCGTAGGTGGGCAGCTCGACGGGCCTGCCGCCGTCCAGCAGCCGGTCCCAGGCCGGCTCCTGACCGGCCACATGCAGAGCACTGACCGCCCGCAACAACGCGCGGACCTCGTCCACCGGCTCGTCACCGGTGCGCGGGGCACGCTGGGAAGCGATGAACACCGCTTCGTTCTCTGTGCAGTTGGCACCCATCGCGGACAGCACCGCCGCCGGACCGCACTCCAGATAACGGCCCACCCCGGAAGACTCCAGCGTGCGTACGGCATCCAGGAACCGCACCGCTTCACGCACCTGACCCGCCCAGTACGACGGCTCAGCCAGCTCCTCCACCGCCGCCCACCTGCCGGTCACCGTGGACACCAGCGGAATCCGCGGGGCATGGAATGTGCAAGCCGCGGCGACCTGCTCGTACTCGGCCAGCATCGCGTCCATGTGCGGCGAATGAAACGCATGCGAGACCGTCAGCGCCCGAGTCCGCCGCCCCAGCGCCGTGAAGTGCCCGACCAGCGCCTCGACCGCATCCCGGTCGCCGCTGACCACCGTCTGCGCCGGCGCGTTCAACCCGGCCACCGACACCCGCCCGGACACCTCTGCGAGCGCCTCCAGGACCTCCGCCTCGGAAGCCTCCACCGAGGCCATCGCCCCACCCTGCTCACACGCCTGCATCAACCGGCCCCGCGCCGCGACCAACCGCGCCGCATCGTCGAGGTCCAGCACCCCGGCCACATGCGCGGCCGCCAGCTCACCGATCGAGTGACCCGCCACCGCGGACGGCGTGATCCCCCACGCCTGCCACAGCCGGAACAGCGCCACCTCCACCGCGAACAACCCCGGCTGCGTGAACTCCGTCTCGTGGACGAGCACGGCGTCCGCGGTGTCCTCGGGCGCGAACAGCACCTCGGCCAGCGGGCGCGACAGATGCGGGTCGAGTGCCGCGCAGACTTCGTCGAAGGCCTGCCGGAACACCGGGAAGGCGTCGCGCAGGCCGCGGCCCATGCCCAGCCGCTGACTGCCCTGACCGGTGAACAGCACCGCCAGGTCGCCACTGACCGCGGCACCCTCCACCACAGCCGGATGCGCCTCACCGGCGGCCAGCGCGGCGAGGGCTTCGCCGAGTGCGGCGGGGTCGGCGGCGATGATGCCGGCCCGCTGCTCGAAGTGGGTGCGGTGCAAAGCAGCCGTCGCCGCCACGTCGGCGAGCGATATGTCCTGCTGCTCGCCGAGCCATGCGGACCACCGCCCCGCCTGGGCGCGCAGGGCGGCCTCGTCGCGGCCGGAGACCACGACCGGAACCGGACGGGTGGCCGGGGCGGTCGGCGCGCCGGCCTCGCGGGCGGGCGGTTCCTCGAGGACGACATGGGCGTTGGTACCGCTCAGGCCGAAGGAGGACACACCCGCGCGGCGGACGTGCCCGGCGTCCCGGTTCCAGGGGCGGGCCTCGCCGAGCAGGGCGAGACCGCTGCCCTCCCACTCGATGTGCGGGCTGGGCTCGTCGGCGTAGAGGGTCTCGGGCAGGGTCTCGTGCTGGAGCGCGAGGACCATCTTCATCACACCCGCGACACCGGCGGCGGCCTGGGCGTGCCCGATGTTGGACTTGGACGAGCCCAGCCAGAGCGGTTCTTCGCGGCCGGGTCCGAACACCTCGGCCAGCGCGCCCGCCTCGATGGGGTCGCCGAGCGGGGTGCCGGTGCCGTGGGCCTCGACGGCGTCGATGTCGGCCGGCGACAGCCGCGAGGCGGCCAACGCGTCCTGGATCACCCGCTGTTGCGAGGGGCCGTTCGGCGCGGTCAGCCCCTGGCTGCGGCCGTCCTGGTTCACCGCCGAACCCCGGATGACCGCCAGCACCCGGTCGCCGTCGCGTTCGGCGGCCGAAAGCCGCTTCAGTACGAGGATGCCGCACCCGTCGGACCAGCCCGCGCCGTCGGCGAGCGCGGAGAAGGACTTGCAGCGCCCGTCGGGGGCCATGCCCTTCAGCCGGGAGAACTCCACGAACAGGCGCGGGGTGCTCATGACCGTGACCCCGCCGACGAGGGCGAGTTCGCACTCGTCCTGGCGCAGTGCGCCGGCCGCGAGGTGCAGGGCGACCAGGGAGGAGGAGCAGGCGGTGTCGATCGTGACGGCGGGCCCCTGCAGGCCCAGCGCGTAGGCGACCCGGCCGGAGACGACGCTGCTGGCGTTGCCGGTGCTGACGTAGCCGTCGAAGGCGTCGAGTTCCCGGCCCTGCTCGCCGTAGTCGGAGCTCATCGTGCCGAGGTAGACGCCGGTCCTGCTCTCGCTGAGCACGTCCGGGCGGATACCGGCGCGCTCCAGCGCCTCCCACGCGGTCTCCAGGACGAGCCGCTGCTGCGGGTCCATCGAGAGCGCCTCGCGCTGGGATATCCCGAAGAAGGCGGCGTCGAAGCCTTCCACGTCGTGGATGAACCCGCCCTCGCGGGCGTAGCTCTTGCCGACCGCCTCCGGGTCGGGGTCGTACACGTCGAGTTTGTCCCACCGCGGCGGCAGCCCGCCGACGGCGTCCCCGCCGGAGGCGAGCAGTTCCCAGTACCCCTCGGGTGTGTCGATGCCGCCGGGGAGGCGGCAGGCCATGGAGACGACGGCGATCGGCTCGTCGGCCGACGTCCTGCGACGGCGTGACGCTGCCTTGGGCCGGGCGGTGGTCTGTGTGAGGGCGAGCCGGTCCAGGAGCAGTCCGGCGATGGCGGCGGGGGTCGGGTAGTCGAAGGCCAGCGTCGAGGGCAGGCTGAGTCCGGTCTCGGCGGACAGACGGCGGCGCAGTTCGACGGCCATGAGGGAGTCGATGCCGAGTTCCTTGAGGACCTGTGCCGCGCCGATGCCGTCGGCGTTGCCGACACCGAGCACGGTGGCCGCCTCGCGGCGCACCAGGCCGGTCAGCTCGGTGACCCGCTCGGCCTCCGGCAGGGCCGCCAGCCGCTCGCGCAGTCCCGAGGGGGCCACGGCGGCCTCACCCGCCCGCCGACGCGCGGGCCGGACCAGGCTCCGCAGCAGACTGGGCACCTCGTCCGACTGCCGCTGCAGCGCGGTGAGTTCGAACTTGACCGGTACGACATGGGCGTACGGCAACCCCAGCGCGGCGTCGAGGGCGGCGAGCGCCTGCCGTTCGGTGAGTGCGCCGACTCCGGAGCGGCGCATACGGGCCAGTTCCGCCGGCCCGAGCGCGGCGGTGAGTCCGATGCCGGCCTGCTGCCACAGGCCCCAGGACACACTCACGCCCGGCAGGCCGTCCGCCCTGCGCTGCCCTGCGAGCGCGTCCAGGTAGGCGTTGGCGGCGGCGTAGTTGGCCTGGCCGGGGGAACCGAGGGTGCCGGCCGCGGAGGAGAACAGTACGAACGCGGCCAGGTCCAGGCCGAGTTCACGGGAGAGCTCGTCGAGATGGGCTGCGGCCGTCGCCTTCGGGCCCCACACGTTGGTGAGACGCTCAGGGGTCTGCGCGGGCAGCACGCCGTCGTCCAGGACGGCGGCGAGGTGGAAGATGCCGGTCCAGGCAGGTCCGCCGTCCGCCAGGAACGCCCGCAGCTGCTCACGGTCGGTCACATCGCAGGCGGCCAGGCGTACGGTCTCGGCGCCCGCGGAGGTGAGTTCGGCGACCAGCTCTTCGGCGCCGGGGGCGTCGGGGCCGCGGCGGGAGGTGAGTACCAGGTGCCGTACGCCGTGTTCGCGGACCAGGTGGCCGGCCAGGGAACGGCCCAGCTCGCCCGTGCCGCCGGTGACCAGTACCCGCCCGTCCTCGGGGAACCCGGCCCAGCGGGCCTCGTCGCCGGACGGCGTGGCACGGGTCAGCCGGGCGACGCGTATCTCCCCGTCCCGGACGACGAGTTCGGGCTCACCGGCCACCGCCAGCGCCGGTTCGACGTCCTGTGACAGATCCTCCACGCCCACCAGCCGGATCGACCGCTCGGGATACTCGGCCCGCACCGCCCGGACCAGTCCCCACACCGGACCCGGAGCGATCCCGGTCATCCACACCAACTCGGCCTGCTCCAGGCGGGGTTCGGCCAGCAGCCGCTGGGCGACTTCGAGGGCGCGCTGCGTGCTCCGGAGCGGATCGGTACCGCTCGTGGCATCGACGACGACCCGCTCGGGTACGCCGTCCTCCAGCAGCAGGGCCAAGTCGTCGTCCGGGCCCAGCACCGACGTCTCGAGCTCCGGGCCGTCCTCCAGCACCCGCGGCGCCTGGAACTCCACCCGGTACAGATGCTCGACCGGCTCACCGGCCCGCACCTGCTCCGCCGTCGCCTCGCGGATCCGCAGCCCTCGCGCGCTCAGTACCGGCTGCCCGGCGCCGTCCGCCACCGACAACGAAAGGCGCTCGTCCGTCGCAGGGTCGAGGTCGATGCGGACACGCAGTTCGGTGCCGCCGGCGGCGTACAGCTCCACGCCGGTCCATTCGAACGGCAGGAACACCGGCCGCTCGGAGCCTTCCTCCTGCCGCACGGCCATCAGAGCGTGCAGGGCGGCGTCGAGCAGGGCGGGGTGCACACCGAAGCCGTCCGCCGTCAAGCCGTCCGGCAGGCGTACGACCCCGTAGGCCGTGCTGTCCTTGCGCCACAGCTCGACCAGGCCCTGGAACGCCGGACCGTAGACCAGCCCGCGCTCGGCGAACGCCTCGTAGAAACCGTCCAGTTCGACCCGCTCGGCACCGGCGACCGGCCACTCACCGGATCCGGAGAACTCCGAGGGAGCCGCCTCCGCCAGCTCACCGGTGGCGTGCTGACGCCAGGCCGAGTCGTCCGGGGCATCCTCACGCCGGCTGTAGACCGACACCGGGCGAAGGCCCTGCGCACCCGGCGCACCCACCACCACCTGAAGACGCACGGGGGTGTCCTCGGACAGCATCAACGGTTCGAGGAGGGTCAGTTCTTCGACGCGCTCGGCGCCGACGTGGTGCGCGGCGGTCAGGGCGAGTTCGAGCAGACCGGTGCCGGGCACGAGGACCGTGCCGAACGCCGCATGCTCCGCCAGCCACGGCTGCTCCGCCAACGACAGCCGGCCCGTGAACAGATAGCCGTCGTCGTCGGCCGTCGCCGTCACCGCACCGATCCACGGGTGCTCGGACGCATCCAGACCCACGGAACGCACGTCGCCCGAAGAGCCGGCCGTCTCCAGCCAGTAGTGCTCACGCTGGAAGGCGTACGTCGGGAGCGCGACGACCTCGCCCGCGCCGAGGACCTTGTCCCAGTCCAGCTCATGCCCCTGGACGTGCAACAGGCCCACATTCCGGAAGAGTTGAGACAGGCCGCCCTGCTGACGGGCGAGGGAGCCGACGACGATGCCACCGCGGTCGGCGCTGCCGTCGGTCAGCGGCATCGACAACACCGGATGGGCGGAGATCTCCACGAACACCGAGTGACCGTCGTCCAGAAGCCTGCCCAGGGCACGATCGAAACGGACCGGCTCACGCAGATTGCGGCACCAGTACGTGCCGTCCAACTCCGGACCCGCAGCCACTTCCCCGGTCACCGTCGAATAGAAGGAGATGTCTGCTTCTCGCGGCGTCAACTGAGCAAAGTGGTCGGCAAGTTCCGGCAGCAACGGATCCATCTGCGCGTTGTGCGACGCGTAGTCCACATTGATCTTGCGGGCGTACACGTCCTGCCCCTGAAGCTCGGACACGATCCGCTCGACGGCGTCGGCCTGACCCGAGATCACGGTGGACCCGGCGGTGTTGACGGCCGCGACCGACAGGGCGTCACCGTAGGGCGCGAGGAACTCCTCGACCACGCTTACAGGCCGCTCGATCAGCGCCATACCACCCAGACCCGCACACGCCAGCACAGCCTGGGAACGGCGGGCCACGATCTGCGCACCCTGCTCCAACGACAACGCACCGCTCACCACCGCGGCGACGACCTCACCCTGCGAATGACCCACCACCGCGGCAGGCTCCACACCCAGCGAACGCCACAACGCCGACAAGCCCACACCCATCGCAAACAAGGCGGGCTGGACCACATCCACCCGGTCGAACGGCGGATGCTCACCCTCCTCCCCCGCCAGCACCTCACGCACCGACCAACCCGTGAACGGCATCAGAGCCGCATCACACGCCTCGACCGTCTCCCGGAACACCACGCTCGTGGCAAGGAGTTCGCGGCCCATACCGACCCACTGCGAACCCTGCCCGGGATAGACGAACACCACCTTCCCGCGCCGCTCAGCCACCCCGGAGACCACCGCGTCATGCGCCTCACCCGCGGCCAACGCCTCCAACACCTCGACAAGAGCAGCCGTATCGGCAGCGACCACACTCGCCCGGTGCTCGAAGTGCGTGCGATGACGAGCCGCCGTCACCGCCACATCCCCAAGCCGGACGTCCGAACGCCCGGCCAGCCAAGACGCCCACCGCCCCGCCTGCTCCCGTACCGCCACCTCGTCACGGCCCGACACCACCACCGGCACCGGACCAACCACCACCTCAGCGGCAGCCCCCGCCAGAACAGGCGGCTCCTCCACGATCACGTGCGCGTTGGTGCCACTCAGCCCGAACGACGACACACCCGCACGCCGAACACGGTCGTCTTCACGAGCCCACGGCCGGGTCTCCTGCACGAGAGCGAGACCGCTGCCCTCCCACTGCACATGCGGGCTGGGCTCGTCGGCGTAGAGGGTCTTGGGCAGGGTCTCGTGCTGGAGCGCGAGGATCATCTTCATCACGCCGACGACACCGGCGGCGGCCTGCGCATGCCCGATGTTCGACTTCGACGAACCCAGCCACACCGGCCGATCCCCGGACCGCTCGGGCCCGAACACCTCCGCCAGCGCTCCCGCCTCGATGGGGTCACCCAGCGGGGTTCCCGTGCCGTGTGCCTCGATCGCGTCGATGTCGGCCGGAGTGAGCCGGGCTGCGGCCAACGCGTCCTGGATCACCCGCTGCTGGGACGGACCGTTCGGTGCGGTCAGACCCTGGCTGCGGCCGTCCTGGTTCACCGCCGAACCCCGGATCACCGCCAGCACCCGGTCCCCGTCCCGCTCCGCGACCGACAGCCGCTTCAGCACCAGGACACCCACGCCCTCGGCCCAACCGGCACCGTCCGCCGCCGCCGAGAACGACTTGCAACGCCCGTCCGCCGCCATCCCCTTCAACCGGGAGAACTCCACGAACAACGCGGGCGTGCTCATCACCGTCACGCCACCGGCCAGGGCCAGCTCGCACTCGCCCTGCCGCAGCGCCTGCACGGCCAGATGCACCGCCACCAGCGACGACGAACACGCCGTGTCGACAGTGACGGCGGGACCCTGGAGGCCCATGGTGTACGACACCCGCCCCGACACCACGCTGGACGCGTTGCCGGTGCTGGTGTAGCCGTCGAGGGCCTCCAGGTCGTGGCCCTGTTGGTTGCCGTAGTCGGAGCTCATGGTGCCGAGGTAGACGCCGGTGCGGCTGTCGCCGAGGGAGTCGGGGCGGACGCCCGCGCGTTCCAGCGCCTCCCAGGACGTCTCCAGGACCAGCCGCTGCTGCGGGTCCATGGACACCGCCTCGCGCGGGCTGATGCCGAAGAAGGCGGGGTCGAAGCCTTCCACGTCCTCGATGAAGCCGCCCTCGCGGGCGTAGCTCTTGCCGACCGCCTCCGGATCCGGGTCGTAGACGCCGAGCCGGTCCCAGCGCGACGGAAGACCGCCGACCGCGTCACCGCCGGCGGCCAGCAGCTCCCAGAACGCCTCCGGAGTGTCGATGCCGCCCGGCAGCCGGCACGCCATCGCCACGACGGCGACGGGTTCGGTGCGGGCGGCGCGTTCGGCGGTGAGTTCCTTCTCGGTCTCGACGAGCGCGTTCGCCGTACGCCGCAGATACGCCTCGAGTTTTTCGAGCTTCCCGACTTCGGACGCGCTCATTCGCTCACTCCAAGCTTGCGATCCAGGAACTGAAGAAGGTCATCCGTGGTGCCGGTGTCGAGTTCGGCTTCCGGTTCCGGCTGTTCGGCGGCGGTCGCAGTCCTGGCCAGGCCGTCCCGGAGGGCCAGCAGGCCGCCGGCGAGGCCCTGTTCCTCCAGTTGGGAGGGGGTTGCGGCGCGCAGGAGCTCGACCAGGCCGTCGATCTGGTGCCGGGTGAGTCGCTGGGCGCCGCCCGCTCCGGCCGGTCCGCCGGAGTCGACGGCGAGCTTGGCCAGCAGGAGTCCGGCGATGGCGGCCGGGGTCGGATGGTCGAAGGCGAGGGTCGAGGGCAGGCTGAGTCCGGTCTCGGCGGACAGGCGGCGGCGCAGTTCGACCGCCATGAGGGAGTCCATGCCGAGTTCCTTGAGGACCTGCCGGTCGCCGACGCCGCCGGTCGCGGACAGGCCGAGGACGGTGGTCGCCTCGCGCTGGACCAGTTGGGTCACGTGCGGCAGCCGTTCGGCCTCCGGGAGGGCGAGCAGCCGCTCGCGCAGCCCGGACGGGGTGCCGCCCGAGGCGCCGGCCTGCCTGCGCCGGGCCCGGACCAGGCTCCGCAGCAGGCTGGGCACCTCGTCCGACTGCCGCTGCAGCGTGGTGAGTTCGAACTTCACCGGTACGACATGGGCGTACGGCAGTCCCAAGGCCGTGTCGAGGGCGGCCAGCGCCTGTCGCTCGGTCAGCGCCCCGATACCGGAGCGACGCATACGGGCCAGTTCCGCCTGGCCGAGGGTCGCGGTCAGACCGATGCCGGCCTGCTGCCACAGCCCCCACGACAGGCTCACGCCCGGCAGGCCGTCCGCCCGCCTGCGTACGGCGAGTGCGTCGACGTAGGCGTTGGCGGCGGCGTAGTTGGCCTGACCGGCCCCGCCGAGCACTCCGGCCGCCGAGGAGAACAGCACGAACGCTTCCAGATCCAGGCCGAGTTCGCGGGAGAGTTCGTCCAGGTGGCCCGCGGCTGCCGCTTTCGGGCCCCAGACCGTGGCCAGGCGCTCGGGGGTCTGCGCGGACAGCACACCGTCGTCGAGTACGGCGGCCAAGTGGAAGATGCCGGTCCAGGGGTGGGCGGCGTCCGCGATGGCCAGGGCCGTGGCGACGTCCTCGCGCCTGCTGACGTCGCAGGCGACGACCTGGACGCTCACGGCACCGGCCGCGGTCAGCTCGTCGACCAGCTCCGGGGCGCCCGGGGCGTCGAGGCCGCGGCGGGAGGTGAGTACCAGGTGCCGTACGCCGTGTTCGCGGACCAGGTGGCCGGCCAGGGAACGGCCCAACTCGCCCGTGCCACCGGTGACCAGGACGGACCCGTCGGGGTCGAGGGGTCCGGCGACCGACTCCGCCGACGTCTGCGCGTGTGCCGTCCGTACCAGCCGGGGGACCCGGATCTCGCCGCTGCGGACGACGATCTCCGGCTCGCCCGGCAGAGCCAGGGCCCGGGGCAGCAGCGCCGTGTCGGCGTTGTCGTCACCCAGGTCGACCAGGCGGATCACCCGCTCGGCGTATTCGCCGCGCGCCGCACGGACCAGGCCCCACAAGGGCGCCCGCAGCGGGTCGCGGACCTCATTGTCCGCGCCCGCCGCCGAACGTGTGATCCACACCAACTCCACGCCGTCCAGCCGGGGTTCGCCCAGCAGCCGGTGCAGAGTGCGCAGTGCGGAAGCGGTCAGCTCCCGCGCTGCGCCGGCGATGTCGCCATGACCGTCGGCCGACGCCACCAGCGCGGTAGCGTCGACGGCAAGTCGAGCGGGCGCCTGCCACCCGTCGTCGAGGCGGGCAAGCAGTACATCCACATCAGCCACATGGTCGGCCTCCAGGCTCTCGGTCACCCCGGTGTTCTCACCGAGGACCCATGTGCGGTCCGCCGGTGTCCCCTGCTCGGGCAGGGCACGCGGCGTCCGGAAGTCGACGCGGTAGAGGTGCTGGGCGGTCTCACCGGCACGGATCTGCTCGGCGGTCGCCTCCCGTATCGCGAGCCCGTCCGCCCGCATGACGGGCCCACCGGCCAGATCGGCCACCTCGACACGCGCCTGCGTACCGGAGTCGTCCAGTTCGATCCGCACCCGCAGTTCGGTGCCGCCGGCGGCATGCAGCTCCACGCCGGTCCATTCGAACGGCAGGAACACCGGCCGCTCGGAGCCTTCCTCCTGCCGCACGGCCATCAGAGCGTGCAGGGCGGCGTCCAGCAGGGCGGGGTGCACACCGAAGCCGTCCGCCGTCAAGCCGTCCGGCAGGCGTACGACCCCGTAGGCCGTGCTGTCCTTGCGCCACAGCTCGACCAGCCCCTGGAACGCCGGACCGTAGACCAGCCCGCGCTCGGCGAACGCCTCGTAGAAACCGTCCAGTTCGACCCGCTCGGCACCGGCGACCGGCCACTCACCGAATCCGGAGAACTCCGAGGGAGCCGCCTCCGCCAGCTCGCCGATGGCGTGCTGACGCCACTCCGCCTGGTCGCTGCCCTCGGCGCGGCTGTACAGCGCGATCGGACGGCGTCCTTCGGCGTTGGAGGCGCTGACGACGACCTGGAGGCGGACGGGGGTGTCTTCGGTCAGGACGAGGGGTTCGAGGAGGGTCAGTTCTTCGACGCGCTCGGCGCCGACGTGGTGCGCGGCGGTCAGGGCGAGTTCGAGCAGACCGGTGCCGGGCACGAGGACCGTGCCGAACGCCGCATGCTCCGCCAGCCACGGCTGCTCCGCCAACGACAGCCGGCCCGTGAACAGATAGCCGTCGTCGTCGGCCGTCGCCGTCACCGCACCGATCCACGGGTGCTCGGACGCATCCAGACCCACGGAACGCACGTCGCCCGAAGAGCCGGCCGTCTCCAACCAGTAGTGCTCACGCTGGAAGGCGTACGTCGGGAGCGCGACGACCTCGCCCGCGCCGAGGACCTTGTCCCAGTCCAGCTTGTGGCCTTGGACGTGGAGGAGGCCGAGGTTGCGCAGCAGACGGTCGTAGCCTCCCTGGTCACGGGCGAGGGAGCCGACGACGACGCCACCGCGGTCGGCGCTGCCGTCGGTCAGCGGCATCGACAGCACCGGATGGGCGGAGATCTCCACGAACACCGTGTGACCGTCGTCCAGAAGCCTGCCCAGGGCACGATCGAAACGGACCGGCTCACGCAGATTGCGGCACCAGTACGTGCCGTCCAACTCCGGGCCGGAGGCGACCTCGCCGGTCACCGTCGAATAGAAGGAGATGTCTGCTTCTCGCGGCGTCAACTGAGCAAAGTGGTCGGCCAGTTCCGGCAGCAACGGATCCATCTGCGCGTTGTGCGAGGCGTAGTCCACATTGATCTTGCGGGCGTAGACGTCCTGCGCCTGAAGCTCGGACACGATCCGCGCGATCGCTGCCGCCTCACCGGAAATGATCGTCGAACCAGCCGTGTTGACCGCCGCGACCGAGAGAGCATCGCCATAAGGCGCGAGAAACTCCTCGACCACACTGACAGGACGCTCGATCAGCGCCATCCCACCCAGACCCGCACACGCCAGCACAGCCTGGGAACGGCGGGCCACGATCTGCGCACCCTGCTCCAACGACAACGCACCGCTCACCACCGCGGCGACGACCTCACCCTGCGAATGACCCACCACCGCGGCAGGCTCCACACCCAGCGAACGCCACAACGCCGACAAGCCCACACCCATCGCGAACAACGCGGGCTGGACCACATCCACCCGGTCGAACGGCGGATGCTCACCCTCCTCCCCCGCCAGCACCTCACGCACCGACCAACCCGTGAACGGCATCAGAGCCGCATCACACGCCTCGACGGTCTCCCGGAACACCACGCTCGTGGCAAGCAGTTCGCGTCCCATACCGACCCACTGCGAACCCTGCCCGGGATAGACGAACACCACCTTCCCGCGCCGCTCAGCCACCCCGGAGACCACCGCGTCATGCGCCTCACCCGCGGCCAACGCCTCCAACGCCTCGACAAGAGCAGCCGTATCGGCAGCCGCAATGCTCGCCCGGTGCTCGAAGTGCGTGCGATGACGAGCCGCCGTCACCGCCACATCCCCAAGCCGGACGCCCGAACGCCCGGACAGCCAAGACGCCCACCGCCCCGCCTGGACACGTACCGCCACCTCGTCACGGCCCGACACCACCACCGGCACCGGACCAACCACCACCTCAGCGGCAGCCCCCGCCAGCGCAGGCGGCTCCTCCACGATCACGTGCGCGTTGGTGCCACTCAGCCCGAACGACGACACACCCGCACGCCGAACACGGTCGTCTTCACGAGCCCACGGCCGGGTCTCCTGCACGAGAGCGAGACCGCTGCCCTCCCACTGCACATGCGGGCTGGGCTCGTCGGCGTAGAGGGTCTTGGGCAGGGTCTCGTGCTGGAGCGCGAGGATCATCTTCATCACGCCGACGACACCGGCGGCGGCCTGCGCATGCCCGATGTTCGACTTCGACGAACCCAGCCACACCGGCCGATCCCCGGACCGCTCGGGCCCGAACACCTCTGCCAGCGCTCCCGCCTCGATGGGGTCACCCAGCGAGGTCCCCGTGCCGTGCGCCTCGATCGCGTCGATGTCGGCCGGCGACAAGCGGGAGGCGTCGAGCGCGGCCTGTACGACCCGCTGCTGCGAGGGGCCGTTCGGCGCGGTCAGACCCTGGCTGCGGCCGTCCTGGTTCACCGCCGAACCCCGGATCACCGCCAGCACCCGGTCCCCGTCCCGCTCCGCGACCGACAGCCGCTTCAGCACCAGGACACCCACGCCCTCGGCCCAGCCCGCGCCGTCCGCCGCCGCCGAGAACGACTTGCAACGCCCGTCCGCCGCCATCCCCTTCAACCGGGAGAACTCCACGAACAGGGCAGGGGTGTTCATGACCGTCGCGCCGCCCGCGAGAGCGAGTTCACACTCGCCCTGGCGCAGCGCGTTGGCCGCGAGATGCAGGGCGACGAGCGACGACGAGCACGCCGTGTCGACGGTGACCGCAGGGCCCTGTAGGCCGAGGGTGTAGGACACGCGGCCGGAGACGACGCTGCCGGCGTAGCCGGTGCTGGTGTAGCCGTCGAGGGCGTCGAGGTCATGGCCCTGGTGGCCGTAGTCGGAGGTCATGGCGCCGAGGTAGACACCGGCGTCGGTGCCGCCGAGCGAGTCGGGGCGGACGCCCGCGCGTTCCAGCGCCTCCCAGGCGGTCTCCAGCACGAGCCGCTGCTGCGGGTCCATCGAGACCGCCTCACGCGGGGAGATCCCGAAGAAGGCGGCGTCGAACTGCTCGATGTCGTCGATGAAGCCGCCCTCGCGCGCGTAGCTCTTGCCCACCGCCTCCGGATCCGGGTCGTAGACGCCGAGCCGGTCCCAGCGCGACGGAAGACCGCCGACCGCGTCACCGCCGGCGGCCAGCAGCTCCCAGAACCCCTCCGGAGTGTCGATGCCGCCCGGCAGGCGGCACGCCATCGCCACCACCGCGATCGGCTCGTCGGCCGCGGCGGACCGCCTGCGCGCCGTGTTCCTGGACCGGGCGGGGGTCGTCCGGGTGAGGTCCAGCTTGTCGAGCAGCAGTCCGGCGATGGCGGCCGGCGTCGGGTAGTCGAAGGCGAGGGTCGAGGGCAGGGACAGTCCTGTCTCGGCCGACAGGCGGCGGCGCAGTTCGACCGCCATCAGCGAGTCGATGCCGAGTTCCTTGAGCACTTGCTGCGCACCGATTGCGTCGGCGTCGCCGATGCCCAGCACCACGGCCGCCTCGCGCTGCACCAGCCCGGTCAGCTGCGCGACCCGCTCGCCGTCCGCCAGCGCGGCCAGCCGCTCCCGCAGGCCGGACGGCGCGCCCGCTGCCGTACTCGCACGATTCCTGCGGGCCTTCAGCAGGCCCCGGTAGAGGGCGGGCGCGGGCTCTCCGCCGTCCGCCGCCCGCTGCAGGGCGGTGAGTTCGAGCTTGACCGGCACGAGGTGCGGATGGGGCAGGCCCAGCGCCGCGTCGAGGGCGGCCAGTGCCTGCCGCTCGCTCAGCGCGCCCACACCCGAGCGGCGCAAACGAGCCAGCTCTGCCTGCCCGAGGGACGCGGTCAGACCGACCCCGGCCTGCTCCCACAGCCCCCACGACAACGACGTACCCGGCAGACCGTCCGCCCGACGACGCACGGCCAGCGCATCCACGAAGGCGTTGGCAGCGGCGTAGTTCGCCTGCCCCGCACCGCCCAGCACACCGGCGGCCGACGAGAACAGCACGAACGCCGCCATATCCAGACCCAGTTCCCGCGACAGCACGTCCAGGTGCTCGGCACCCGCCGCCTTCGGGCCCCAGACTCCGGTCAGCCGGTCAGCGGTCTGCGCGGACAGCACACCGTCGTCGAGTACGGCGGCCAGGTGGAAGATCCCGGTCCAGGGCCGCTCCCCGTCACCGAGGAGGGCCCGCAGCTGCTCACGGTCGGACACATCACACGCCACGACGCGCACACTCTCCGCGCCGGCCCCGGTCAGCTCCGCCACCAACTCCTGTGCGCCCGGCGCCTCGAGGCCCCGACGCGAGGTCAGCACCAGATGCCGCACACCGTGCTCACGCACCAGATGCCCGGCCACCGCACGGCCCAGCTCACCCGTACCACCGGTCACCAGCACCCGGCCGCCCCCGGCGAACTCCACACCAGAAGATGCGGCATCGGCACGGACCAGGCGGGTGACGCGTATTTCACCGTCCCGGACCACCAGCTCGGGCTCACCGGCCACCGCCAGCGCCCGCTCCACCTCCTCGCCGGACAGCTCGTCCACGTCGACCAGACGGATCGACCGGTCCGGGAACTCGCCGCGCACCGCCCGCACCAGACCCCACAACGGCGCGTGCGTAAGATCGCCGATCCGGCCGTCGCCGGCGTCCACCGCACCCCGCGTGACCCACACCAGCTCGGTCCGCTCAAGCCGCGGCTCGGCCAGCAGATCCCGCGCCAGCTCCAGCGCACCCGCCGCCGACTCCAGCGCACCCGCCCCGGCCGCGGTGGCGTCCACCACCACCCGCCCCGGCACACCAGCGCCCTCGTCCAACCGCGCCACCAGCTCGCCCAGACCCGCGAACACCTCGGCGTCCAGCAACTCCCCGGCGCCGCCGAGAACCCACGACTCGAGGTCCGGCCCGTCCTCCAGGACCCGCGGCGCCCCGAACTCCACCCGGTACAGCTGCCCCACCGACCCACCGGCCCGTACCTGCTCCGCCGACGCCTCGCGCAGGGTGAGCGCGTCGGCCAGGACGACCGGCCGGCCCGCCGGATCCACGACGGTCACCCGCAGGGTGCCGGTCGTGTCGTCCAGCTCGACGGCGACCCGTACCTCGTCGGTCGCCGACGCGTACAGCTCCACGCCTGTCCACTCGAAGGGCAGAAGGGCCGTCCCCGCGAGCGCCACGTCCGCGCTCTGCACACTGACGAGAGCGTGCAGGGCGGCGTCCAGCAGGGCGGGGTGCACACCGAAGCCGTCCGCCGTCAAGCCGTCCGGCAGGCGTACGACCCCGTAGGCCGTGGAGTCCTTGCGCCACAGCTCGACCAGCCCCTGGAACGCCGGACCGTACGCCAGTCCGCGCTCGGCGAACGCCTCGTAGAAACCGTCCAGTTCGACCCGCTCCGCACCCGCCACCGGCCACTGCGCCAGCTCCGCGAGCGCCGGGAAATCCGGCTCCGGGACGGTCTCGGTCAGCACACCCGCCGCGTGCCGGCGCCAGGCCGAGTCCTCCGGGTCGTCCTCGGAACGGCTGAAGACCGCCACAGGACGACGCCCCTCGGCCTCCGGCGCACCGACGACGACCTGGAGGCGGACGGCACTGTCCTCGCTCAGGACCAGCGGCTCCAGCAGCGTCAGCTCCTCGACGCGCTCGGCGCCGACGTGGTGCGCGGCGGTCAGGGCGAGTTCGAGCAGGCCGGTGCCGGGCACGAGGACCGTGCCGAACGCGGCATGCTCCGCCAGCCACGGCTGCTCCGCCAACGACAGCCGGCCCGTGAACAGATAGCCGTCATCCGCCGCCGTCGCCGTCACCGCACCCAGCCACGGGTGCTCGGACGCCCGCAGGCCCACCGAGCGCACGTCGCCCGCGAGCTTCGCGGTCTCGAGCCAGTAGTGCTCGCGCTGGAAGGCGTAGGTGGGGAGCGCGACGACTGTGCCGGTGCCGAGGGCCTTGTTCCAGTTCAGCTGGTGGCCTTGGACGTGGAGGAGGCCGAGGTTGCGCAGCAGACGGCCGTAGCCTCCCTGCTCGCGGGCGAGGGAGCCGACGACGACGCCACCGCGGTCGGCGCTGCCGTCGGTCAGCGGCATCGACAACACCGGATGAGCGGAGATCTCCACGAACACCGAGTGACCGTCGTCCAGAAGCCTGCCCAGGGCACGATCGAAACGGACCGGCTCACGCAGATTGCGGCACCAGTACGTGCCGTCCAACTCCGGACCCGCAGCCACTTCCCCGGTCACCGTCGAATAGAAGGAGATGTCTGCTTCTCGCGGCGTCAACTGAGCAAAGTGGTCGGCCAGTTCCGGCAGCAACGGATCCATCTGCGCGTTGTGCGACGCGTAGTCCACATTGATCTTGCGGGCGTACACGTCCTGCCCCTGAAGCTCGGACACGATCCGCGCGATCGCTGCCGCCTCACCGGAAATGATCGTCGAACCAGCCGTGTTGACCGCCGCGACCGAGAGAGCATCGCCATAAGGCGCGAGAAACTCCTCGACCACACTGACAGGACGCTCGATCAGCGCCATCCCACCCAGACCCGCACACGCCAGCACAGCCTGGGAACGGCGGGCCACGATCTGCGCACCCTGCTCCAACGACAACGCACCGCTCACCACCGCGGCGACGACCTCACCCTGCGAATGACCCACCACCGCGGCAGGCTCCACACCCAGCGAACGCCACAACGCCGACAAGCCCACACCCATCGCGAACAACGCGGGCTGGACCACATCCACCCGGTCGAACGCCGGATGCTCACCCTCCTCCCCCGCCAGCACCTCACGCACCGACCAACCCGTGAACGGCATCAAAGCCGCATCACACGCCTCGACCGTCTCCCGGAACACCACACTCGTGGCAAGCAGTTCGCGTCCCATACCGACCCACTGCGAACCCTGACCCGGATAGACGAACACCACCTTCCCGCGCCGCTCAGCCACCCCGGAGACCACCGCGTCATGCGCCTCACCCGCGGCCAACGCCTCCAACGCCTCGACAAGAGCAGCCGTGTCACCAACCGCAATGCTCGCCCGGTGCTCGAAGTGCGTGCGATGACGAGCCGCCGTCACCGCCACATCCCCAAGCCGGACGCCCGAACGCCCGGACAGCCAAGACGCCCACCGCCCCGCCTGCTCCCGTACCGCCACCTCGTCACGGCCCGACACCACCACCGGCACCGGACCCTGCACCGACTCGACGGCAGCCCCCGCCAGAACAGGCGGCTCCTCCACGATCACATGCGCGTTGGTGCCACTCAGCCCGAACGACGACACACCCGCACGCCGAACACGGTCGTCTTCACGAGCCCACGGCCGGGTCTCCTGCACCAGCGCCAGCCCGCTGCCCTCCCACTCGACCAGCGGGCTCGGCTCCTGCGCATGCAGAGTCTTCGGAAGCCTCTCGTGCTGGAGCGCGAGGACCATCTTGATGACGCCGACGACACCGGCGGCGGCCTGCGCATGGCCGATGTTCGACTTCGACGAACCCAGCCACACCGGCCGATCCCCGGACCGCTCGGGCCCGAACACCTCCGCCAGCGCACCCGCCTCGATGGGGTCACCCAGCGACGTACCCGTGCCGTGCGCCTCGATCGCGTCGATGTCGGCCGGAACCAGACGCGCAGCCTCCAGCGCGTCACGGATCACCCGCTGCTGAGACGGACCGTTCGGCGCGGTCAGACCCTGGCTGCGGCCGTCCTGGTTCACCGCCGAACCCCGGATCACCGCCAGCACCCGGTCCCCGTCCCGCTCCGCGACCGACAGCCGCTTCAGCACCAGGACACCCACGCCCTCGGCCCAACCGGCACCGTCCGCCGCCGCCGAGAACGACTTGCAACGCCCGTCCGCCGCCATCCCCTTCAACCGGGAGAACTCCACGAACAACGCGGGCGTGCTCATCACCGTCACGCCACCGGCCAGAGCCAGCTCGCACTCGCCCTGCCGCAGCGCCTGCACCGCCAGATGCACCGCCACCAGCGACGACGAACACGCCGTGTCCACGGTGATGGCAGGACCCTGCAGACCGAGGGTGTACGACACCCGGCCGGACACCACGCTCGACGCCTTGCCGGTGCTCACATAGCCGTCAAGGGCATCGAGATCACGGCCGAGGTCGCCGTAGTCGGAGCTCATCGTGCCCAGGTACACACCGGTACGGCTCTCGCCCAGCGAGTCCGGGCGGACGCCCGCCCGCTCCAGCGCCTCCCAGGACGTCTCCAGGACGAGCCGCTGCTGCGGGTCCATCGACATCGCCTCGCGCGGCGAGATCTCGAAGAAGGGGGCGTCGAAGCCCTCCACGCCGTCGAGGAACCCGCCCTCGCGCGCGTAGCTCTTGCCCACGGCCTCCGGATCGGCGTCGTACAGGTCAAGACCCCGCCACCGCTCCGGCAGACCGCCGACCGCGTCACCGCCGGCGGCCAGCAGCTCCCAGAACCCCTCCGGAGTGTCGATGCCACCGGGCAGCCGGCACGCCATCGACACCACCGCGATCGGCTCACGCAGCCGCGCCTGGCGCGCCTCGAGATCCGCCGCGCGCTTCTGCAGCGCACGAATCGCAGGAAGAGCGGCTTCCATCCGGTCCTGGTTCGACATCGACACCTCGAGCCTCTCTGCACGGTCACCGCGAGCGAACGACGTCCCGGAGGGACAAGCCAGGGACTTGACCACCCAACCGGGCGCGACTCGAGGGGCGGTCGACCTACCCTGGGGACGCGGCGGCCCGATGCACGGCGGTGGCGACCAGGCCTTCGGCCACGATCCAGCGGCCCGTGAAACGGTGGTACGGCGAGCCCGGAAAGAGGAGTCGCGCGGTGAAGGTGCCATTGGTGCCGTCAGGTCCCGTGCGGAAGAGCAGCGACGCGTCCGCGAACGACAGGTCGTGCGGGAAGTGCGGGAACCAGGCCTTGTAGACGGCTTCCTTGGCGCTGAAGAGCAGGGTGTCCCAGCGGATGCCGGGGTGGGCGCGCTGGAGCGGTGTCAGGGAGCGCAGTTCCTCGTCCCGGGCGATCGCCTTCAGCGCACCGTGGGGCAACGGAAGGTGGCATTCCGCGTCGATGCCCAGGGCGGCCGTGTCGGTGGTGCGGGCGACCGCGGCGGCCCGGTAGCCCTGGCAGTGGGTGATGCTGCCGGTGACCCCGACCGGCCAGCGGGGTGCCCCGGACGGACCGGATGGGACGGGTGCCGGAGGCAGGCCGAGGTCGGCGAGCGCGCGGCGCGCGCAGTGCCGTGCCGTCGCGTACTCCTGGCGCCGCGCCGGCACCGCGCGGCGGACGTATGCCTCCTCCTCGGGCAGGATCCCGTGCGGCGTGGCCGTGTCGTCGTGGGCGACGGCGGTGGCCACGCCGGAGGGGAGGATGCGTTCGATCACCGTTCGGGGCCGGCGCCGGCCGGGACGCTGTGCGGGACGGCCCGGGTCACCGTCTCCGCGCTGGTGGGCAGCCGCTCGCCGGGGGCGAAGACGTGCCGTGGGCCGTGGGACCTCGACGCACGGCGGACATGCTGGATGTGCCGGGGGCGGGCCGGTCCGCCGGTTTCCATCCGGTCCTGGTTTGACATCGGCACCTCGAGCCCTTCGGAATCCCGATCCTTCAAGGGACCCTACGGAGGGGCGTTGAGGGAGGGAAAAATCCTCGAACGGCCTTCGAGCGAACCTCTGCCTCGGCTCCGGTCCCATCGGACTTCCCGATGAGGCTCACTCAATTCCGCGAGGCCGAGAAGGCGTCGATGGCCGACACGGCCTCCCGGATGGCCGCCGCCAGGTCCGCCGGATGACTGCTCGGCAGGTCATGGCCGCCCGGAACCGACACGACTTGGAACGGCCCGGTGGTGAGCGCCGACCATGCCTCGACCTGGGCGAGGCCGACGGTGTGGTCGTCGCGCCCGTGCACGGCCACCGTCGGAACCGGGACGGGTTCGGCGGCGCCGCTCTCGTACAGCTCCAGCTCGTAGGTCTCCATGAGTTCGTAGTCGGCGCGCAGGGCGGGCTCGACGATGTCGAGCAGTTCCTCGTTGGTGAGGAGCTGCGACGGCAGGTACCCGTCCGTCACGACCTGCTGGAGGAAGTCCGGCCGCGGCAGCGCCCACGTGGGCTCGCGGCGGATGCTCCCGGGTGCCGGGTGCGAGGAGACGACCAGCGCCCGCACCTGGGTGGGGTCCAGACGACGTGCCACCTCGTAGCCGATGGACGAGCCCGCGCAGTGCCCGTACAGCACCACCGGCCGTCCCTGGGCGTGGTGGAGCAGTTCGTCGGCGAGCTTGTCGGCGAGCTCGTGCATGACGGTCTCCACTGGTTCCCCGAACCGGGACTCCCGGCCCGGGAGGCGTACGGCGAAGGCGTCGAAGGCGTCGGAAAGCTCGACGCACAGCTGACGCACCGTGGTCACGCCGGCGCCCGCATGCGGAAAGGCGTACAGCACGCACTCTTTGAGGCCATCGTGAGGGACACCGACGAACCAGCGACTTTTCGTGTTTGTTCCCATGCACGTGAGGATGACCAGTCACCGTGGCTCGGGGACGCCAATCCTGACTGACTTCTGAAAGATCCTCGGACAACCGCTGATCGTCACGGTCAGACTGACACGCGGTCTGACCTCTCGACCGGGTGAGCGCAGACCCCGCTCGTGACGGCGAGAATCCGCGCCGTCGCGGCGACCGGGAAGCAGCGAGGGCCAGTTGAAGAAGCAGAGCACCGAGAGAGAATGCGGGAGAACGCGGTGAACAACTTCGGATCGGTCGGAGTGGCTAGCCCGGAGCACGCCGGTAGCGGTGGCCCGGACCTTGAGCTGCTGCGCGCCCGGGTGCGGGATCAGTGGGCCGATGTGCTGGAGCACGACGACTTCGGCGACGACGACGACTTCTTCGACGCCGGCGGGAACTCCCTGCTGGTCGCCGAGATCATGGCCGCGCTCGGGGCCGAGTTCGGCGTGCGGCTGGAGATCCGGCTCTTCTTCGCCCACCCGACGGTGAACGAACTGGCCGGCGCGCTCGCGGCCCACGAGGCCTTCAAGGCAGTGGCCCGGTGAGCGCCCCGCCGACGTCCGTTGCGGGCGTCTCCTGGAGCGGGTGGAACGAGACCGCGCGGCCGTTCCGTGACGACGCCACGATCCCCGAGCTGATCGCCGAGGCCGCCCGGAAGTACCCGGACCACGCGGCGATCGTGACCTCCGACAAGCAGGTCCTCACCCACGGCGAACTGGACCGCCGGACCAACCGGCTGGCACGGCTGCTGCGTGAGCTGGGACTGGGCCGGGGCTCCAGCGTGGGCATCTACGGCGAGCGCAGCGCCTCGGCCCTCGTCGGAATGCTCGCGGCGCTCAAGGCCGGCGCCTCCTACGTCCCGCTCGACCCGGCTTGGCCCGCCTCCCGGGTGGTCGGGCTGCTCGACCAGCTCGACGTGGCGGCCGTGCTGACGGACCGCGCATCCCTGCCCTCCGTACAGGAGTTCCGGTGGGAGGTGCCTTCGCTTCGCCACGTGCTGTGCCCCGACATTCCCGAGGAGTTCTCCTGGTCGGCCACGTTCCGGCGCGAGCGGGTCGCGGACCTCTTCGACCACCTGTCCGGCTCCCCGGACCCGCTCGAAGCCGCCGGCTTCAACACGCGCCGCTCGGAACGGCCGTTCACCGCCGATGACGTCCGGGGCTACCAGGACCACGTGGCGCGGTTCGTACGGTCCGCGACGTCCGCCGAACAGCCCTCGGTCCTGGAGATCGGGTGCGGATCCGGCCTGATCGTCGAGGCGCTGGCTCCGTGGGCGTCCCGCTATGTCGCCGTCGACCCCTCACCGGTGTCCGTGGCCCGGAGCAAGGAGACCGGGGCCCGCGCCGGGGGCGAGGTCGAGGGCGTGGTGTGCTTCGCCCATGAGGCCGCCGAGCGGGTGAACGGCCCGTTCGACGTCGTCGTGCTGGCCAGTACGGTGCAGTTCCTGCCGGACCTCGACCACCTGACCGGCGTCCTCGACTCGCTGGCCGGGCTGCTCGCCGACGACGGCGTCATCGTCCTCGCCGACCTCGTCGACCCCGGGCTGAGCACCTGCTCCGGCCTGCGGGTGCCGCCCCGGTACATCGAGCGCCTCCCCGAACTTCTGCCCGGGGTGGCCCAGGCGAGCGTCCACCGCCGCCGGGCCGAGGAGTTCACGGGCGAACTGGCCGAGCGGTACGACGCCGTCATCCGCGTCGAGCCGTCCCGCGACCGTGCGGCGGCGGGCCGCGAGCCGCTGTGGACCGGCCATCACATCGGCCTCCGGCCGGCCGAACCCCTCGCCACGGTCCCGACGGCCGACGACGTCTGCTACACGATCTTCACGTCCGGCTCGACCGGTGCGCCCAAGGGAGTCGCCGTCCCCCACCGGGCCGCGGTGAACCTCATCGACTGTATGAACCGCACCTACGAGGTCGGGCCCGACGACGAGATCCTGTTCGTCGTGTCCTTCTGCTTCGACCTCTCGGTCTACGACATGTTCGGTGTGCTGGCCGCCGGCGCGACCATACGGCTGGCGTCCGCGGCCGACCTCGCCGAGCCGAACACCCTGGTGGACCTGCTCGAAGAGGAGAGCATCACCATCTGGGACTCGGCGCCCGCCGCCCTGGCCATGATCATGCCCTACGTCCAGGCCCGCGAGCCCGCCGGGCGCGACACGCTCCGCCTGGTCCTTCTCAGCGGCGACTGGATCCCGGTGCCGCTCCCGGACCAGATCCGGGCCGCGTTCCCGAACGCCGAGGTGGTGGCGCTGGGCGGCGCCACGGAGACCACTGTCTGGTCGAACCACTACCGGGTCGGCGATGTCGACCTCACATGGCCGAGCATCCCCTACGGGCAGCCGATGCAGAACACCCGCTGCTACGTGCTCGACAGCGACCTGCGGCCCTGCCCCGTCGGCGAGGAGGGCGACCTGTACGTCGCCGGCACATGCGTGGCCGTGGGATACGCCGGCGCCGCGCACCTCACCGCCGCCAAGTTCCTGCCCGACCCGGGAGCCCAGCGCCCCGGCGAACGCATGTACCGCACCGGTGACCGTGCCCGCTGGCTGCCCAACGGCCTCGTGGAGTTCCTGGGCCGCCTCGACGACCAGGTCAAGGTGCGTGGTTACCGGATCGAACTGGGCGAGGTGCAAAGTGCCCTCCTGCAGTGCCCGGGTGTCCGTGCCGCGTCGGTCGTGGCGCCCATGGGGCGGGGCGGGCGCTCACTGGCCGCCTTCTACGTGCCGACCGCCGAGCCCCTTCCGAAGGCCGAACTCGTCCGCGCCCTGCGGGCCGTCGTGCCGTCGTACATGATCCCCACGCGCATCGTCGCGCTCGACGAGCTGCCCCTGACCAGCACGGGCAAGATCGACCGCGCGGCCCTCCTGCGCCGGCTGTGAACCGTTCCCCGATCGGGTGACCCAGCACCCACGCACGCTGAACCTCGCAACCTCGCCCAGCACCTGAGGGCGGGGTTGTCGTGGTGTTGAACCCGGCGTGGCGTCCGTCGCCGGGTCGCGACGGACGCCACGTGCGGTCATGCGTTGAGCATGAGCTCGGCGGGGATGGCCGAGAGCAGCCGCTGAGCCATGGCCGCCGGGTTCTCGAGCGGCGCCGAATGCGCGCCTTCGATGCTCCGGACCACGAACGCGCCCGTGGTCAGCGCGGACCAGCCAGCCATCGTGCCCTCGGGCAGCACCGGGTCGGCCGAGGCCGGCACCGCGACGATCGGGATGTCCAGCGGCCCCCTGCGGTCGGCGTCCAGCATCAGCTGATAGCGGGTCCACATCGCGGAATCGTTCCGCAGGTTGTCCAGGTAGCCGGCGAAGACCTCTTCGTGGTCGAGAATCTCGTCGGGCAGCACACCCCGGAAGATCTCGACCAGGGTCTCCGGCGCCGCCGTGTCCCACAGCGTCGACACCTCCAGGAACCGCTGGAGCGCCTCCGGCGCCTCGCTGAACGGCGGCGGCGCGCAGACCACGACGAGGGACAGCTCCGGTGCCCCCAGCCTGCTGCCCAGCCGGTGGGCGATCTCCCATGCTCCGCACGCGCCCTGGCTGTGCCCGTACAGGACGGTCGGCACGTCGAGACGGTCCGACATCTCCGCAACGACCCGGTCGACGAGGACGTTCACATCGCTCACCGGGGCCTCCCCGCTGCGTCCCTCACGGCCGGGAATGCGGATACCGAGCAGCTCCACGTCCTCGGGCAGGTGCGGGATGAGCGGGACGTGGGAGGTGGTCGTGCCCCCCATTCCCGCCATGCACAGGATGCGTGCCCTGGGGTGGCCGGCCGGCTTGAGCACCCGCACCACCTCGTCGTTCGCGGGCTCGGCGACGGGCTGCCGCCCGGTGAGCTCGTCGACCACGTGCTGCGCGATGCCCGCACAACTGCCGTGCCGGAAGAGCACGTCCGTGCCGAGCGGCAGGCCGCTTCGCCTGGCGAGCCGGGCCCGCAGGCCGACCGCCATCAGCGAGTCCATCCCGAGTTGCTGGAGGGGCCGGTCGGCGGGGACCTCCGCCACCCCGAGCGCAGCCGCGGCCTCGACGCGGACCAGTTCCAGCACCGCGTCGAACTGCGCCTTCGGCCCCAGGCCCGCCAGCCGCTCCGGGAGCCCGCTCTCCTGGCGCCCACCGGTCATCTCGGCGCGTGCCTCCGGGATGCCCAGCAGCATCGGACGCCGCCCGGCGACGCAGAACGTGGGGGTGAAGCGGGACCAGTCGATGTCGGCCACCCCCAGCGCCACCCGATCCGTGCCGAGCACCAGGTCCAGTGCGCTCAGTGCGCGGTCCGGGGACATCATCCGCAGTCCCTGTACCCGGCGTTGCTCCTCGGCGTCCTCCGTCACCGTGCCTGCGTCGGCCCACCCGCCCCAGTGCACCACGGTGGCCGTGCGGCCGCCCGCCATCCGGTGGCGGGCGAGGGCGTCGAGCGCGGCGTCGCCGGCCGCGTGGGTCGTCCCGTTGGCCGCGCCCCACAGACCGGCACCACTGCCGTGGAGCAGGAACGCGTCCAGGGGCCGGTCGCCGAGCAGTTCGTGCAGGTGCCAGGCGCCGGACACCTTCGCGGAGAGTTCCTCGGTGGCCCGGGCGCCGTCGAGGTCGGCCAGGAGTGCCGCCCCGGGGGCCCCGGCGAGATGCGTGACGACCGTCAGCGGCGGGCCGTCGGCGTCGATCCGGCCGAGCAGGTCGGCGATCTGCTTGCGGTCGCCGACGTCGCAGGCCGCCGTGACGACCTCCGCTCCGGTCGCCTCGAGTTCCTCGCGGAACGGTGCGGAGACCTCACCGGAGCGGGAGGCGAGCACGACGCGTCGCGTGCCGCGTTCCACCAGCCAGCGGGCGAGTCGTCGGCCGAGGGCTCCCGTGCCGCCGGTGATCAGGGCGGTGCCGCTGGTCGTCCACGGCGACCGCGGTGCGGGCGTGGTGCGACGCAGCCTTCGTACGTACCGGCCGTCGGCGCGGAGCGCGATCTGGTCCTCGTCGTCGCCGGCGAGTACCGCGCGGACTAGCTGGCCGGCCCAGTCCGTGTGCGGCTGTTCGGGCAGGTCCGCGGTACCGCCCCAGCCTTCGGGGCGTTCCAGTGCCGCGGCCCGGCCCAGTCCGTTGATCAGAGCCTGCTCTGGACGCGTGACCGGATCGGCCTCGTCCACGCCGACAGCGCCCCGGGTGACCAGCCACACCGGGGTCCGCGGGTGGGTCGTGCCGAGTTCGCGCAGCAGTCGTACGGTTCGCAGGAAGCCTTGCCGTGTGCCGTCCTCGTCCAGGGGCGTCAGGATGATCACACCCTGCAATGCCTCCGGCAGTGAGGTCGGGCCGGCAGGATCCGTGCCTGCCCGGTGTGTGTCGGCTCCTGCCTCGCGCAGGGCCGTCACCAGCTCCGCGGCGGGTGATGCGGCGTCCCCGAGGACCGCCCAGACTCCGTCCGCCGGTGCCGCTTCGGGCTCGCTGGGCTGCCAGGTCTCCTCGTAGAGCCAGTTGGCGATCCCGGCGTGGTCGTCGCGGCCCTGGTGCCAGCGCCGGAGCAACGGCAGCAGGTCCACGACGCTGTCCCGGTGCTGCCCGGACGCGCCGAGCAGCCCGGCGAGCGAGTCCACCTCGTCCGCGCCGACGGCGTCCCAGAACCGCTGGTCGGTCGACCTGCGGCGAGCGGGCTCCTTCCAGTGGCGCCGGCGTTGGAACGCGTAGCCGGGCAGGCCGACCATGCGGCCGTCGGGAACGGCCGCCGACCAGTCGATCCCGACACCGTGCGCGTGCAGGGCGCCCAGTGTGCGCCGGAGCCGGTCCAGGCCGCCCTGTTCCCGTTCCATGGCCGCCAGGACCACCGCGTCCTGCTCGGCGCCGCCGTCGGCCAGCGGCATGGCCAGCACGGGGTGCGGGCTGATCTCGACGAACACCGTGCAGCCGTCGGCGAGCAGTTCCTGCTGTGCGAGATCGAGCCGTACGGGTTCGCGCAGGTTCCGGCACCAGTAGCCGGCGTCCAGTTCCTCACCCGCGGCCCGGCGGCCCAGCACCGTGGAGTACAGCGGGATGCCGGTGGGGCGGGGGCGCAGCGAGGCGAGCGTCTCCCGGAGGCCGGGCAGCAGTGCGTCCATGTGCGAACTGTGGGACGCGCAGGCGGCGTTCAGCTTGCCGCACATCACGTCCTGGTCGTCCCACGCGTAGAGCAGCTCCTCCACGATCGTGCGGTCCCCTGAGATGACCGTGGATCCGGGTGTGTTGACCACGGCGACCGAGACGGCGTCGCCGTACGGGGCCAGTGCTGCCTCGACTTCGGCGACGGGGAGTTCGACCGTGGCCATCTCACCGTCGGCGGACAGCGCGGCGAGGGCCTTGCTGCGTGCGGCCACGATCCTGGCGCCCTCCTCCAAGGTCAGGGCGCCGGCGACCACGGCTGCGGCGATCTCGCCCTGGCTGTGTCCGATCACGGCCTGCGCTTGAAGGCCCAGTTCCCGCATGGCCGCCGCCAGGCCGAGATACATGGTGAACAGCACGGGCTGGGCGATGTCCAGGCGGTCCCAGGCGATGCGGTCCTCGTCCTGGAGCAGTTCGCGGACCGACCAGCCGGTGAACGGGCGCAGTGCCTCGTCGCAGTGGTCGACCGTGTCGGCGAAGGCCGGGCTCTCGGTGAGCAGGCGCTGGGCCATGCCCGGCCACTGCGAACCCTGGCCGGGGAAGACGAACACGACCTTGCCCGGCCGTGCGGTGGCCAGGGTGACCGACGGGTCCGGCCGGTCGTCCGCCAGGGCGGCCAGTCCTTCGATGACCGCGGGCAGGTCGGGTCCGGCCACCGATGCGCGCTCGGCAAAGTGCCGGCGGTGCCGTGTGGTGGTCCGGGCGAGGTCGGTGAGGGTGGTGTCGGGGTGTGCGGTGAGCCAGTCGGCCCACCGCCTGGCCTGGTCCCTCAG
>NZ_JBIUCC010000014.1:0-163666 GCF_044593495.1 Streptomyces sp. NPDC051963
GTACTCACCCGAGAGACTCTCTCGCGGCTTTCCTCCGGGCGCTTCCCTTCGGTCTTGCGTTTCCGACTCTATCAGATCCTTTTCTCGATCCGATTTCCTCGGTGCTTTCCAGGTTCCCGCTTTCACGTTTCCCTTTCCGGCGGCTCCGACTTTATCAGAGATTCTGAGTCGGAATTCCCACCCCGTTCGGGGACTGGTTCCGGCGCACGAAGCGTCCGGGTTCCCGTTCGGGCGGAGCCGTAAACGTACTGGAGCGGGGCGCCTCGATGCAAATCGAGGCGCCCCGCTCCACGTTCACGCGTACGAGGCGTCGTACGCGGGTCAGACCTCCACCACGACCGGGAGGATCATCGGCCTGCGGCGGTATGTGTCCGAGACCCACTTGCCCAGCGTGCGTCGGATGAGTTGCTGGAGCTGGTGGGGCTCCACGACGCCGTCCTGGGCGGAGCGCTCCAGGACTTCCGTGACCTTCGGGAGGACGTCGGCGAACGCCGAGTCCTCGATGCCGGAGCCACGGGCCTGGACGTGCGGTCCTGCCGTGATCTTGCCGGTCGACGAGTCGATGACGACGAAGACCGAGATGATGCCCTCGTCACCGAGGATCTTGCGGTCCTTGAGGGCCGGCTCGCCCACGTCGCCGACGGAGAGGCCGTCGACGTAGACGTAGCCCGCCTGGACCTTTCCGGAGATCTTGGCCTTGCCCTCGATGAGGTCGACGGCGACGCCGTCCTCGGCGATGACGATGCGGTCGTGGGGGACGCCGGTGAGGGCGCCCAGTTCGGCGTTGGCGCGCAGGTGGCGCCATTCGCCGTGCACCGGCATCAGGTTCCGCGGGCGGCAGATGTTGTAGAAGTACAGGAGCTCGCCCGCGGACGCGTGGCCCGAGACGTGCACCTTGGCGTTGCCCTTGTGGATGACGTTGGCGCCCCAGCGGGTCAGGCCGTTGATCACGCGGTAGACCGCGTTCTCGTTGCCGGGGATCAGGGACGACGCCAGGATCACCGTGTCGCCCTCGACGATGCGGATCTGGTGATCCCTGTTCGCCATCCTCGACAGGGCGGCCATGGGCTCGCCCTGTGAGCCCGTGCAGACCAGCACGATCTCGTGGTCAGGGAGGTCATCGAGCGTCTTGACGTCGACGACCAGGCCCGGCGGAACCTTGAGGTAGCCCAGATCCCGTGCGATGCCCATGTTGCGGACCATCGAGCGGCCGACGAAGGCGACCCGGCGGCCGTATTCGTGGGCCGCGTCGAGAATCTGCTGGATGCGGTGGACGTGGCTGGCGAAGCTCGCCACGATGATCCGCTTGCGGGCGGTTCCGAAGACCTGGCGCAGCACGTTCGAGATGTCGCGCTCGGGCGGAACGAATCCAGGGACCTCGGCGTTCGTCGAGTCCGAGAGGAGAAGGTCGATCCCCTCATCGCTCAGACGTGCGAACGCGTGCAGGTCCGTGAGGCGACCGTCCAGCGGGAGCTGGTCCATCTTGAAGTCGCCGGTGTGGACCGCCATGCCTGCCGGGGTGCGGATGGCCACGGCCAGGGCGTCCGGGATGGAGTGGTTGACCGCGATGAACTCGCAGTCGAAGGGGCCGATGCGTTCCCGGTGTCCCTCCGCCACTTCCAGGGTGTACGGGCGGATGCGGTGCTCCTGGAGCTTGGCCTCGATGAGCGCGAGGGTCAGCTTGGAGCCGATCAGCGGGATGTCGGCCTTCTCGCGGAGCAGGAAGGGCACACCCCCGATGTGGTCCTCGTGGCCGTGGGTGAGGACGATGCCGTCGATGTCGTCGAGGCGGTCCCTGATGGATGAGAAGTCGGGCAGGATCAGGTCGATTCCGGGCTGCTCCTCCTCGGGGAAGAGCACCCCGCAGTCGACGATCAGCAGACGGCCGCCGTACTCGAAGACCGTCATGTTCCGGCCGATCTCGCCGAGGCCGCCTAGCGGGGTGACCCGTAGACCGCCTTCGGGAAGCGGCTGGGGCGTACCGAGTTCAGGATGCGGATGACTCAAAAGACTCTCCTCACCACACGCGCCACGTACCGGTGGGGCACGTGGCGCGCGTGACGTTCGTGCAGTAGCAGTTGTCGTTGTGGGGCGCAGGCACCGGTGGCCTGCTTATTCAGTTGTGAAGTCTGGGTGCGCGAAGCGTCGCGCGAAGTCTGGTGCTAGAGCTGTACCCCGCCGGCGGCAAGATCGATCTTGAGCTGCTCGATCTCCTCTGGAGCGAGCTCGACCATTGGTGCGCGCAGCGGTCCGGCGGGCAGGCCCTGCAAGGTGAGCGCGGCCTTGGTGGTCATGACGCCCTGGGTGCGGAACATACCCGTGTAGACCGGGAGCAGCTTCTGGTGGATCTCGGTCGCCTTCTGGACGTCGCCCGCGGTGTACGCGTCGACGAGGGCGCGCAGCTCCGGCGTGACCACATGGCCGACGACGGAGACGAAGCCGACGGCGCCCACGGAGAGCAGCGGCAGGTTCAGCATGTCGTCGCCGGAGTACCAGGCGAGGCCGGAGCGGGCGATGGCCCAGCTGGCGCGGCCGAGGTCGCCCTTGGCGTCCTTGTTGGCGACGATGCGCGGGTGCTCGGCGAGACGGACCAGTGTCTCGGTGTTGATCGGGACGCCGCTGCGGCCGGGGATGTCGTAGAGCATGACCGGCAGCCCGGTGGCGTCGGCGATGGCCGTGAAGTGCCGGTAGAGGCCTTCCTGCGGGGGCTTGTTGTAGTACGGCGTCACGATCAGGAGGCCGTACGCACCCGTCTCCTCGGCCGCGCGGGCGAGCTCGAGGCTGTGGTGGGTGTCGTTGGTGCCGACGCCGGCGACGACGTGGGCCCGGTCTCCGACCGCCTCGAGGACGGCTCGTACGAGATCCTTTTTCTCCGCATTGCTGGTGGTGGGCGACTCGCCGGTGGTGCCGTTGATGATCAGGCCGTCGTTGCCTGCGTCCACCAGATGGGAAGCGAGCCGCTGCGCGCCGTCGAGGTCGAGTGCGCCGTCCGCCGTGAAGGGCGTGACCATGGCGGTGAGGACCCGCCCGAAGGGGGTCTGCGGAGTGGAGGTCGGAGCCATGGGGAACACGCTACTCGCTGCTCAATGCGGGGTCTGCCCTCGGGGCAGGCGACAAGTCGTGACAAAGGTGGAGCCCGGCACTGCCTGCTCGGGGGTTCAAGCAGTGCCGGGTCCGTTTGATCAGGCTAGATGAACTTCTCCAAATGCCGCAATACGGACACTTCGCCCGGCAGCCCCGTACATCTGTGCCCGACGGGGAAGCCGGCGGGCGTTACGGCGCGACACGGCCGTTGGCATTGAAGGCGGCGTATGTGAGCGGCATGAGCTTGGCCCACTCCGCCTCCATCTTCTCGCCGACCATCTCGATCTCACGCTGTGGGAAGGACGGGACCTTCGCCAGTTCGTGCTGGGTGCGCAGGCCGAGGAAGTGCATCAGCGAGCGGGCGTTGCAAGTGGCGTACATGGAGGAGAAGAGGCCGACGGGGAGGACCGCGCGGGCCACCTCGCGGGCCACGCCGGCGGCGAGCATCTCCTGGTACGCCTCGTACGCCTGCCGGTACGAGTCCTCCATCACACGGCCGACCAGCTCCTGCTGGGCCTGGGTGCCCTCGACGAAGACGTACTTGCCGGGGCGGCCCTCCTGGACCAGCTTGCGGGACTCGTCAGGGACGTAGAAGGCGGGCTGGAGCTCGCGGTACCGGCCCGACTCCTCGTTGTACGACCAGCCCACGCGGTGCCGCATGAACTCGCGGAAGACGAAGATCGGTGCGCTGATGAAGAACGTCATCGAGTTGTGCTCGAAGGGGCTGCCGTGCCGGTCCCGCATCAGGTAGTTGATCAGGCCCTTGGAGCGCTCGGGGTCCTTGCCCAGCTCGTCCAGGGACTGCTCGCCGATGGTCGAAACGCGGGCGGCGAACAGCACGTCGGCGTCGGACGCGGTGTGCTTCACCAACTCCACGGTGACGTCACCGTGGAAGCTGGGCTTGAGGTCGTCGGCTGGGGTGTCGGTCACGGCTCGGAGGGTCCTTCCATCACGTCTCTCGGGCGGCGTCCACTCTACGGCCCGGCACTGACAACGGGGCGTTCGGTGCCGGGCCACGACATTCAGGCGCGAACGCTGCCGAACTTCGGCGAACTTCTGCGAAGTCTGGGAAATCGGGCACCTTTTGGGGCGATCGCTCGTCTGTCTTGGTGACAGCGATTCGTTCGATCCCTGAGAGCCCCGAAGAGGCCAGGGTCCCTGAGAGGAGAGGTACCTCTGATGTTTCGTCGGCGCGAACCCGTCCCGTTTGCATTCGTCGCCGAGGCCGACAGGTATCGCGGCAATGTCACTCCCCCACCGCGCGAGCGGGCGTCCGCGGGACAGATAGCCGGGCGCTGGCTGCTGGGCTTCACCATCGTGGCCGGACTGGTCGGTTCCCTGGTCCTCGGGATGCCGGCGCTGTCCAAGGACCAGTCGCCGACGCAGACCGAGCAGTCCCAGGCGTCCGACGGGCACTGACTCCATCCGGACCCCAAGGGTGGTGAGCCGGGGCACCGCTCGATAGCCTCACCGGGCACAGCCCATGCATGGATTGAGTGAGGACCAGCCGTGCCCCTGCCCTTCCTGACGGCCGACCACGCACACGAGGCGGCGGACGATGTCGCGCTGCCGTTCGACGACCGCGAGCGCTGGCGGCGCCCCTACCGTCCCGGGCCCTGGCGGGTGGGTGTGGCGGCGATTCTGCTGCTGCTCGCCTCGTTCGTGCTGTTCGCGGCGGTCATCATCGCGTTCACCGGCACGCTCACCGAGTCCGGGGTGGTCTTCGGTATCGCGCTGGCCGTGATCGCCGCCGCCCTGCGGATGCTCCGCATCGGCGTGTGGGTGAGCGCGCACGGGCTGCGTCGAGTGGGCTTCATCGGCACGCGCACGATCACCTGGGACCGGCTCGTCGCCGTACGGACGGTGCAGCAGCCGGTGCGCTGGCTCGGACTGCCGCGCACGGTGCAGGGGCAGGCCCTGACCGTCGTACGCCAGGGGCGCGCTCCGGAGGACGAGCAGCCGCTGCTGACGACGCACAACGCCGACTTCCTGGCTCGGCCGGAGGCGTTCGAGCGGGCGGCGGACACCATCGAGGCGTGGGCCGCGGAGAGCAGGCAGCACTGAGGCGCCGGTCCGCGTGCGTGGACCGGGCACCCGACGTCGTGGTGAGGCAGCCTCAGCGAGAGGTCTCACGCAGGAGGATCGCCCGCTGCATCGCCTTGCGGGCGCGGGGAGTGTCGCGCGCGTCGTGGTAGGCGACGGCAAGACGGAACCAGCTGCGCCAGTCGTCGGGGGCGGCCTCTGTTTCGGCCTTGCGCTTGGCGAAGACCTCGTCGGCCGAGTCGCGGTCGATGCGGCCGCCGGGGGTGCGCTTCAGCTCGTCGACGGGCAGGCCGCCCTCGGCGTCGAGTTCGGCGGCCAGCCGGTTGGCCTTGCGGACGAACTCGGTGTTCTTCCAGAGGAACCACAGGCCGATCACCGGCAGGATCAGCACCGCGACACCGAAGGTGACGGTCAGGACCGTGCCGGCCTGTATGAGCATGACGCCGCGGCTGCCGACGAGGACGAAGTAGACGACCAGGACGGCAGCGGTGACGGCGTATGTGATCTTCGCGCCCATGACGGTCAGCCGATGTCCAGGAAGTGTTCCAGGCCGAAGGTGAGGCCCGGAGTGGTCACCACGCGGCGGGCGCCGAGCAGGATGCCCGGCATGAAGCTGCTGTGGTGGAGCGAGTCGTGGCGAACGGTCAGCGTCTCGCCCTCGCCGCCCAGCAGCACCTCCTGGTGGGCGAGCAGGCCGCGCAGGCGGATGGCGTGGACCGGGACGCCGTCGACGTTCGCGCCGCGGGCGCCGTCCAGGGCGGTGACCGTGGCGTCCGGCGTCGGGGCGGAGCCCGCGTTGGCGCGCGCCTCGGCGATGAGCTGCGCCGTGCGGGTGGCGGTGCCACTGGGGGCGTCCACCTTGTTCGGGTGGTGCAGCTCGACGACCTCGACCGACTCGAAGTAGGGCGCGGCGATCTGCGCGAACTTCATCGTCAGGACGGCCCCGATGGAGAAGTTCGGCGCGATGAGCACGCCCGTCTCCGGGGACTGGGCCAGCCAGCCCTTGAGCTGCGCGAGGCGCTCCTCGGTCCAGCCGGTCGTGCCGACGACGGCGTGGATGCCGTGCCGTACACAGAAGTCGAGGTTGCCCATCACCGAAGCCGGCGTGGTCAGTTCGACGGCGACCTGGGCTCCGGTCTCGGCCAGCGTCTCCAGCTTGTCGCCCCGGCTGAGGGCGGCGACCAGCTCCAGGTCCTCGGCGGCCTCGACCGCCCGTACCGCCTCGGATCCGATCCGGCCCTTGGCACCGAGGACCGCCACACGCAGCTTGCTCATGTTCTTGATTCCTTCTGGACTACAGGAGGGGACTTACGCGACCGCTTCGTGGAGACGGGACGCCTGTTTGTCCTTCAGCGGGCCGATGACCGACAGCGAGGGCCGCTGTCCCAGGATGTCGCGGGCGACCGCGCGGACGTCGTCCGGGGTGACCGAGGCTATCCGGGTCAGCATGTCGTCGACGGACATCTGCTCGCCCCAGCACAGTTCGCTCTTGCCGATACGGTTCATCAGCGCGCCCGTGTCCTCCAGGCCGAGGACGGTGGAACCGCGGAGCTGGCCGATGGCGCGGTCGATCTCGTCCTCGGGCAGGCCGTGTTCGGCGACCTGGTCGAGTTCGTCGCGGCAGATCTTCAGCACGTCGTGCACCTGGGACGGGCGGCAGCCCGCGTACACCCCGAAGAGGCCGCAGTCGGCGAACCCGGACGTGTACGAGTACACGCTGTAGGCCAGGCCGCGCTTTTCGCGGACCTCCTGGAAGAGGCGGGACGACATACCGCCGCCGAGCGCGGTGTTCAGCACGCCGAGCGCCCACCGGCGTTCGTCCGTGCGGGCGAGGCCCGGCATACCGAGGACGACATGGGCCTGCTCCGTCTTGCGGCCGATCAGCTCGACGCGCCCGGCGGTGCGCAGAGCCCGGCGGCCGTCGCGCGGCGCGAAGGGCGTGGCGTCGACGTTCTTCAGGGCGCCCGACTTCTCGAAGGCCGCCCGGACCTGTCGTACGACCTTGTTGTGGTCGATGTTGCCCGCGGCCGCGACCACGAGGTGGGTCGGGTCGTAGTGCTTCTTGTAGAAGCGGCGGATGCGGTCGGCGGTGAGGGCGTTGACCGTGTCGACCGTGCCGAGGACGGGGCGGCCGAGGGGGTTGTCGCCGAACATCGTGTGCGCGAACAGATCGTGCACGCAGTCGCCCGGGTCGTCCTCGGTCATCGCGATCTCTTCGAGGATGGCGCCCCGCTCGACGTTGACGTCCTCTTCGAGGATGAGGGAGCCCGTGAGCATGTCGCAGACGACGTCGATGGCGAGCGGCAGGTCGGCGTCGAGCACGCGCGCGTAGTAGCACGTGTACTCCTTGGCGGTGAACGCGTTCATCTCACCGCCGACCGCGTCGATGGCGGAGGAGATGTCCAGCGCGGACCTGCGGGTCGTGCCCTTGAAGAGGAGGTGCTCCAGGTAGTGCGTGGCGCCGTTCAGAGACGGTGTCTCGTCGCGGGAGCCGACGTGCGCCCAGATGCCGAAGGTGGCGGAGCGCACGGACGGGAGGGTCTCGGTGACGATCCGGAGCCCTCCGGGGAGGGTGGTCTTACGGACCGTACCGATGCCGTTGACGCCCTTGATCAGGGTTTGGGTACGGGCGACGGCCCGCGCCTCCGAAGAGGTGCGGGCCGTCGCCGTGGAGGAGCTTGACGTCACTGGTCGCCCGCAGCGGAGCCGCTGTCGGACGCGGCGTCCTTCGTGTCGGCCTTGTCGTCGCCCTCTTCACCCTCGATGACCGGGATGAGGGAGAGCTTGCCGCGGGAGTCGATCTCGGCGATCTCGACCTGGACCTTGGCGCCCACGCCGAGGACGTCCTCGACGTTCTCCACGCGCTTGCCGCCGGCCAGCTTGCGGATCTGCGAGATGTGCAGCAGGCCGTCCTTGCCCGGGAGCAGGGAGACGAACGCGCCGAAGGTCGTGGTCTTGACGACCGTACCCAGGTAGCGCTCGCCGACCTCCGGCATGGTCGGGTTGGCGATGCCGTTGATCGTGGCGCGGGCGGCCTCGGCGGCCGGGCCGTCGGCGGCACCGATGTAGATGGTGCCGTCGTCCTCGATCGTGATCTCGGCGCCGGTGTCCTCCTGGATCTGGTTGATCATCTTGCCCTTGGGGCCGATGACCTCGCCGATCTTGTCCACGGGGATCTTGACGGTGATGATCCGCGGGGCGTTCGGGGACATCTCGTCCGGCGTGTCGATCGCTTCCATCATCACGTCGAGGATGTGGAGGCGGGCGTCACGGGCCTGCTTCAGGGCCGCGGCCAGGACGGAGGCCGGGATGCCGTCCAGCTTGGTGTCGAGCTGGAGGGCGGTCACGAACTCCTTGGTGCCGGCGACCTTGAAGTCCATGTCACCGAAGGCGTCCTCCGCACCGAGGATGTCGGTGAGGGTGACGTAGTGCGTCTCGCCCTCGATCTCCTGGGAGATCAGACCCATGGCGATACCGGCGACCGGGGCCTTCAGCGGCACACCGGCGTTCAGCAGCGACATGGTGGAGGCGCAGACCGAGCCCATGGACGTCGAGCCGTTCGAGCTGAGCGCCTCGGAGACCTGGCGGATCGCGTAGGGGAACTCCTCACGCGTCGGCAGGACCGGGACCAGGGCACGCTCGGCGAGGGCGCCGTGGCCGATCTCGCGGCGCTTCGGGGAGCCGACGCGGCCGGTCTCGCCGGTGGAGTACGGCGGGAAGTTGTAGTTGTGCATGTAGCGCTTGCGGGTCACCGGCGAAAGGGTGTCCAGCTGCTGCTCCATACGGAGCATGTTGAGGGTGGTGACGCCCAGGATCTGGGTCTCGCCACGCTCGAACACGGCCGAACCGTGCACCCGCGGGATGGCCTCGACCTCGGCGGCGAGCGTACGGATGTCCGTGACGCCGCGTCCGTCGATGCGCTTCTTCTCCTTGATGACGCGCTCACGGACCAGGGACTTGGTCAGCGAGCGGTACGCGGCGGAGATCTCCTTCTCGCGGCCCTCGAACTCCGGCAGGAGCTTCTCGGCGGCGAGCGTCTTCACGCGGTCCAGCTCGGCCTCGCGCTCCTGCTTGCCGACGATCGTGAGCGCCGCGGCGAGCTCCGGCTTGACGGCGCCGGTGAGCGCCTCCAGGACGTCGTCCTGGTAGTCCAGGAAGATCGGGAACTCGCCGGTCGGCTTGGCGGCCTTCGCGGCGAGGTCGGCCTGGGCCTTGCACAGGACCTTGATGAAGGGCTTCGCGGCCTCCAGGCCGGCGGCCACGACTTCCTCGGTCGGCGCCTCGACGCCGCCCTTGACCAGCTGGATGGTGTTCTCGGTGGCCTCGGCCTCGACCATCATGATCGCGACGTCGCCGTCCTCCAGGGTGCGGCCCGCGACCACCATGTCGAAGACCGCGTCCTCAAGCTCGGTGTGCGTCGGGAACGCGACCCACTGGCCGTTGATCAGCGCGACGCGGACGCCGCCGATCGGGCCGGAGAAGGGCAGACCGGCCAGCTGCGTGGACGCGGAGGCGGCGTTGATCGCCACGACGTCGTACAGGTGGTCGGGGTTGAGCGCCATGATCGTGGCGACGACCTGGATTTCGTTGCGCAGGCCCTTCTTGAAGGACGGGCGCAGCGGGCGGTCGATGAGGCGGCAGGTGAGGATGGCGTCCTCGGACGGCCGGCCCTCACGGCGGAAGAAGGAACCGGGGATCTTCCCGGCCGCGTACATCCGCTCCTCGACGTCCACCGTCAGCGGGAAGAAGTCGAGCTGGTCCTTGGGGTTCTTGGAGGCGGTGGTGGCCGACAGCACCATGGTGTCGTCGTCCAGGTACGCCACGGCGGAGCCGGCGGCCTGCTTGGCCAGGCGGCCCGTCTCGAAGCGGATGGTGCGGGTGCCGAAGGAGCCGTTGTCGATGACGGCCTCGGCGTAGTGGGTCTCGTTCTCCACTAGCGTTTTCTCCGTTACTTGTCGTCTTTCGTCCCGACTCGCCCGTGTGGCGGGGGGACGGTTACGGAGAAGCGCTCCGTCTGGTGCGGGCCGGTCTTCGATCGAAGCACCCGGGCTTGCTTCCCCCGGGCGCCACTACCGAGGACCGGCGGCGGCGAGGCGCGCTTCTCCTCATTTCCTGTCGTGCTGTGTCGTGCGTATTGCGTTGTGCTACCACACTACAAAGCGTGTGTGACACTCCGCACGTTTCCGCACGTACGGCAAAGGGAGCGGCCCCCGATCGTCTCGGGAACCGCTCCCTTCACGGCGTCTTACTTGGCGCCCGCCGCACCGCGGCGGATGCCGAGGCGGTCGACCAGCGCACGGAAGCGCTGGATGTCCTTCTTGGCCAGGTACTGAAGCAGCCGGCGGCGCTGACCGACCAGGATCAGCAGACCACGACGGGAGTGGTGGTCGTGCTTGTGGGTCTTGAGGTGCTCGGTCAGGTCCGAGATACGGCGCGAGAGCATCGCGACCTGGACCTCGGGGGAGCCGGTGTCGCCTTCCTTCTGACCGAACTCGGTGATGATCTGCTTCTTCGTAGCGGCGTCGAGCGACACGCGTACTCCTCGTAGTCTGTAAAGGGCCACCGAGTGCCCCCGGTCCACTTCTCGGGGGAGCTTCCGTAACTCGGGAGGCGGGATCCGCTGGGCGCGACCTTCGGGGCCTGGGCTCCGGGGGTGCGTATACAAGCGGTCGTCACACAGGGTACCAGCCCACGAGCACGCTCTTGACAGGCGTCCTTGCGCCGGTCAGACGCCGCCGCGGACCTTGCCGTAGACGTCGAGGACGGCCAGGCAGATCGGGATCAGGGAGAGCAGCACCAGCGAGTCCGCGAGGTCCAGCATGCGGCCCCAGAAAGGTGAGAGCCCCTTCTGCGGCACGATCAGAGCGATCGCGATCAGGACCAGGACTCCGCCCCCGACCGAGGCGGCGAGCCACAGGGTCCGTACGTCGACCGGCCCGCTGTTGCCCTGGAGCAGTTCGACGATGACGTCGGACGGCGGTGAGAGCGCGAGGCCGAGGATCAGCAGGCCCAGCGTGACGACACCGGCGACGAACAGGCAGGTGACCTGGGCGGTGTACCGGAAGAGACGCGCCCGCAGCATCGCGGCGAGGCCGGTGCACAGGGCCAGCAGCTGGGCCCAGCTCCCGTCGCTGAAGCCGAGCACCGCGCCGCCCGCGCCGATGATGACGACGGCACAGCCGCCGACCAGTCCGAGCAGCAGTTCGTGGCCCCGGCTGGTCCGGGCGACGATGCGCTGGACGTCGACCGCTTCGAGGTCGCCCTCCTGGCCCTCGCGGCGGGCCCTCGCCAGGTCCTCCGGGTTGCGGAAGCCGATGGGCAGCTTGGCGAAGCGGGCCGACCAGCCGGGCAGGAAGCCGACGACCGCCAGGGCGACGACCGAGGTGCCGGCGGCGATCTCACTCGGCTTGGCTTCGGTGAGCACGCCGCAGAACACGGCGAGCGTGCCGATCGCGGCGGCCAGCGCGGCGGCCACGAACGGGGCGTCCCCCTGCGGCAGCAGCATGATCAGCACGACGGAGACCAGGAGTACGGCGACACAGCCGACCAGGAACTGGATCCGGCCCGGGCCTTCGCCCGCGTCCTGGGGAATGACGCCGGAGCCCGCGATGAGCGCGTGCGGCAGGGCGGAGATGCCGAGCGCGACGGCGGAGCCGCGGTCGTCGTAGACCCGGGCTCGTACACCGGAGAGGGTCGTCAGGGCCAGTGCGACCACGCCGGCGAGGATGCCCTGCAAGCCGTGCATGTCGTGCCGTACCGGATCCGCGAACCAGAAGACGAAGCCGAGCATGATCAGCAGAAGCGCGCCGGAGACGAGACCGGCCATCCGCATCAGGTTGTCGTTCCAGCTGCGGAGGTCCTGCTTGACCGCGGCGGCGATCGCGTCCACCACGTCGTCGTGGACGGCCGGCGGCAGTGAATCGGCGAAGGTGCGCAGCAGCAGCACCTCGCCGTCCCTGACCCGGTGCTCGAGCAACGAACGGCTCGCGTCGAGGACCTGGCCCTCGCGGCGTACGAGGTGGTAGCCCGCGGGATCGGTGTCCGGCTGGACCAGGCCCGAGAGCCTGACGATCTCAGGAAAGAGGTCCTGGATCGGCAGATCCTCCGGCAGCGCCACATCGACCCGACTGTCCGGCGCTGCGATCGTGATTCGGCAGAAACCCGTCGATGTCCCCGTGCTCACCTGGTACTTCCCCCTGCTGGACAACGCTTCCTCGCGCCGTTCGTACGACGCGGAGCGCCACCTTATCCATTGCAACGGGGGGCGCGCCGCCCACCTCCCCGGTTTCCTCCCCGTGCCCCCTCCGCATCTCCATCCTCCTGACTCGCTGACGCACTCGGCGCATCAGTAGGATCGACGCTCACACACGGATGACGCCTAAGCGAACGAGAACACGTCGCAGCACACGGGGGCGTCGACGCCAGGACGTAACAGACGTATCAAATCGCGAAGGATGAGTGCATCGGTGAGCGTCGTCATCATCAAACGGCCACCGCGGATAGTGCCCCCGGTTGTCCCGGACGGCGAGGTCAAACTGGAGACGCCGCCCGAGATCCCACGTGAGGGCGACGACGGCATGCTGATGAACCTGCTGCCGATGTTCGGCATGCTGGGTTCCGTCGGCTTCTTCTTCATGCCGGGCCTGCCCTCTTATATGCGGGTGGTCGGCGGACTGATGCTGGCATCGACCCTGGCCATGGCCATCGCCCAGTTCGCCAAGTCCCGGCAGGGCGGCGGTGCGGGGATGGCACAGGACCGGCGTGACTACTTCCGCTATCTCGAGCAGGTCCGCAAGGACGTGCACAAGACAGCGGAGCTTCAGCGGCGGAGCCAGCTTTTCCAGCACCCCGACCCGGAGCAGCTGTGGGCGGTGGCGGCCGACGGCAAACGGCTGTGGGAGCGACGCCCGACGGACGCGGACTTCGCCTCCGTACGGATCGGTCGCGGTATCCAGCAGCTGAACACTCCGCTCGTCGCCCCGGAGACGGCGCCCAAGGACGAGCTGGAGCCGCTGACCGCGGCCGCCATGAAGGCCTTCCTCGACGCGCACGGCAGTCTGTCCGACCTGCCCGTCTCCGTCTCGCTGCGCGCCTTCTACCACGTGACGCTGTGCGGCGAGACCGACACGGTGTACGCCAACGCCCGTGCGGCCCTGTGCCAGTTGGCGACGCTGCATTCGCCCGAGGACCTGATGGTCGCCGTGGTGGCGCATCCCTCCGCGGCATCGGACTGGGACTGGATCAAGTGGCTGCCGCACAGCCAGCACCCGAAGGTCAAGGACGGAGCGGGCTCGACCCGGCTCCTCTTCGACGACCTCGGAGAGCTGGAAGAGGCGCTGGCGGACCAGCTGGACGACCGGCCGCGCTGGAACCGTGAGGCCAACCCGGTCTACGACCAGCCGCACCTGATCGTGGTGCTCGACGGCGGCACCGTCCCGCCGGACTCCGAACTCGCCAGCGCCGAAGGCCTCCAGGGCGTCACCTTCCTCGAGATCGCCCCCGGCGAGCTGGAGGACGAGCTGCGCGCCGGCCTCACTATCTACGCCAAGCCGGACCGGATGCGGCTGTTCGTCGGCCACGAGTCCGCGTACACCGGCAGGGCCGACGTGCTGAGCGCGGCGCAGGCCGAGTCCCTGGCCCGGCAGCTGGCCCCCTTCCGGGTCGGCTCCGCGGAGGAGGGCGAACCCCTCCTGTCCAACCTGGACTTCACGGACCTCATGGGCATCGGCGACGCGGGTGCCGTCGACGTCTCCCGCACCTGGCGTCCGCGCACCCTGCACGAGCGGCTGCGGGTGCCGATCGGTGTCGGCGAGGCCGGCGAGCCGGTGATGCTGGACCTCAAGGAGGCTTCGCAGGAGGGCATGGGCCCGCACGGCCTGTGCGTCGGCGCGACCGGCTCCGGCAAGTCCGAGGTACTGCGCACGCTGGTACTCGGTCTCGCGGTGACGCACTCCTCGGAGACGCTGAACTTCATCCTCGCGGACTTCAAGGGCGGTGCGACCTTCGCCGGTATGGCGGACATGCCGCACACCGCGGCCGTGATCACCAACCTCGCCGACGACCTCACGCTGGTCGACCGCATGCGTGACTCGATCATGGGTGAGACACAGCGCCGCCAGGAGCTGCTGCGCACGGCCGGCAACTACGCCAACCTGCACGACTACGAGAAGGCCCGGGCCGCGGGCGCCGCGCTGGAGCCGATGGCCTCGCTGGTGATCGTGCTCGACGAGTTCTCCGAACTCCTCACCGCCAAGCCCGACTTCATCGACATGTTCATCCAGATCGGCCGTATCGGCCGTTCGCTGGGTATCCACCTGCTGCTGGCGTCGCAGCGCCTGGAGGAGGGCAAGCTCCGCGGCCTGGACACCTATCTGTCGTACCGGATCGGTCTGCGGACCTTCTCCGCCGCCGAGTCCCGTACGGCGATCGGCGTGCCGGACGCCTACCACCTGCCGTCGATCCCCGGCTCCGGCTATCTGCGGTACGACACCGACACCATGGTCCGCTTCAAGGCCGCGTATGTGTCGGGGCCGTACCACGGCGAGGGCCCGTCCCGGGTGCACCGCTCGACCCAGCTGCGGCCCGCGCTCTTCACCGCACAGCAGGTGGCACTGCCTCCGCAGCCGGTGATCGACGAGCCGGAGGCCGACAACAGGGTCGACGACGCGCTCGCCGACACCGTCCTGGACGTCCTCGTCGGCAGGATGGTCAACCAGGGGCCGCCCGCCCACCAGGTGTGGCTGCCCCCGCTCGAAGAGGCGCCCTCGCTGGAGCAGTTGCTCCCCCAGCTCGCCGTCTCACCGGAGCGCGGTCTCACCGCGCCCGAGTACACGGCACTCGGGCGGCTCAACGTGCCCGTCGGCCTGGTCGACAAGCCGTTCGAGCAGCGGCGCGACGTGCTGTACCGGGACTTCTCCGGTGGTGCGGGCCACGGTCTGTTCATCGGTGGTCCGCAGTCCGGCAAGTCGACGCTGCTGCGCACGCTGATCTCGTCGTTCGCCCTCACCCACACGCCCTCCGAAGTGCAGTTCTACTGCCTGGACTTCGGTGGCGGCTCGCTGATCTCGATGGAGGACCTGGCGCACGTCGGCGGGGTCGCCAACCGGCTCGACGCCGAGAAGGTGCGCCGTACGGTCAGCGAGGTCGAGGGGATCCTCAACGCACGCGAGGAGTACTTCCGCGCGAACAACGTCGACTCGATCCAGACCTATCGTCAGCGCCGGAACGCGGGCCAGCTGCCCGACCAGCCCTGGGGCGACGTCTTCCTCGTCATCGACGGCTGGGCGACCTTCAAGACGGACTACGAGCTGCTCGAGTCCACCGTCACCGAGATCGCCACGCGTGGCCTCGGCTTCGGTGTGCACGTGATCCTCACCGCAAGCCGCTACACCGAAGTGCGGCCGGCGCTCAAGGACATGCTCCAGAACCGCATCGAGCTGCGGCTCGGTGACCCGACCGAGTCGGAGATCGACCGCAAGGTCGCGCAGAACGTGCCCGCCACCGTACCGGGCCGGGGTCTGACGACGGACCGGCTGCACTTCATGACCGCCCTGCCCCGGGTCGACGGCTCCTCGGAGACGGAGGACCTGTCGGAGGCGACGGGGATCCTCATCCGGGGCATCAACGAGAACTGGCAGGGCAGCCCCGCTCCGTCCGTACGGCTGCTGCCGACGATGCTGCCCTGGGACCGGCTGCCCAAGGGCTTCGAGCACCCGGAGCGCGGTGTCGCCATCGGCATCGACGAGTCCTCGCTCGCGCCGGTCTTCGTCGACTTCGAGACGGACCCGCACTTCATCGTGTTCGGTGAGAGCGAGTCCGGTAAGTCCGCGGTGCTGAGGCTGCTCATCAAGCAGATCACCGAGCGCTACACGCCGCAGCAGGCGAAGATCGTCATGGGTGACTACCGTCGCGCCCACCTGGAGGGCGTGCCCGAGTCGCACCTGTCGCGGTACTGCGCGTCGGCGCCCGCTCTGACGGAGACGCTGGAGGGCCTGGCCGGTTCGCTGGGCCGGCGGATGCCGGGCCCGGACGTGACGCCCGAGCAGCTGCGCAACCGCAGCTGGTACAGCAGCCCGGACGCGTTCGTCATCATCGACGACTACGACCTGGTGGCGACGGGCATGAACCCGCTGGCCCCGCTTCTCGAGTACCTGCCCTTCGCCCGTGACGTCGGCCTGCGCGTCATCATCGCGCGCGCCTCGGGCGGTGCCAGCCGGTCGCTGTACGAGCCGGTGATGCAGCGTCTGCGCGAGCTCGGCGCCCAGGGCATCGTGCTCTCCGGCGACCGGACCGAGGGTGCCCTGCTGGGCAACATCACGGCGTCGCAACTGCCGCCCGGGCGGGGGCACTTCCACACCCGGCGACGGGGTGGGCAGCTCATCCAGACGGGGTGGATGGCGGCCCGTCACTGATGTCCGCGTAACTGAGCGCCGAGAGGGGCGGCACCCGGGTGGGTGCCGCCCCTCTCCGTTGCCCGTGCGGGGTGGGGTTCCCAAGGGCGCCACCGCTAAAGTGGCGTGTGGCGTTACGACAGAACGGACGAGCCACGGGGGGCAGTTGTGCCGTCGGACTTCATGGACTCCGATCCCAAGGTCCTCAAGGACGAGGGCTTCAACATGTTCACGGTGGGCCAGGACTTCGGCAAGGCGGTGCAGGCCCTTCAGACCGGCCTGACCGCGCTCGAGGGCGGCAGCGGTTCCACTCCGCCCTGGGGCGACGACGACATCGGCGAGAAGTTCGGGGTCGTCTACGAGGGCCTGCGCGACGGCATGTACCAGTCGATGGGCAGCCTGGCGGAGCGGCTTGCGGGGATCGGGCTGGCCTTCACGGAGATGGGCGTGCGGCACGAGCGCAACGAGGGCAACGAGGACGCCGCCTGGCGGGACCTGACGACCAAGTACGACGGCCAGGTGGAGATGGTGACGGGCGTACACCATGAGCGTCGTCGGCAGGATGGGGAACTCTGAGCCTGCGGGGTGTGGGTGACCTGAGCCGGTGGGCTATGAGTGACCCGTCGCTTCCGCAGCGTGAGCACCACCCTCGCCAGTAGGGTGAGGCACACCCTTCGTTCGCACGTCAGGAAGAGGCTCAGCGGCATGACCGAGGCACGGGACAACGAGGTCGAGACTCAGGTCGAGGACACCAAGGCGCGCAAGGAACGGGAGCGGGACGAGCTGTACTCCCTGGACATCTCGGGGGTCGAGTGGCACTCCGCGCCCGGTACCGAGGCGCACGAGGAGCGAGTCGAGATCGCGTACTTGCCTCAGGGCGCGGTGGCCATGCGCTCGTCCCTCGATCCCGGCACCGTGCTGCGGTACACCGAAGCGGAGTGGCGGGCGTTCGTACTCGGGGCGCGGGACGGGGAGTTCGACCTGGAGCCCGCGCCCCACAACGGTGGCGTGTCGGCCGACTAGTACCGGACCGGCTCGGCCGCCGGCGTCGTACGCGAAGGTGTCCGTACGCCATGGTGCCCGTACGCGAAGGTGTCCGTACGCCATGGTGCCCGTACGCGAAGGTGTCCGTACGCCATGGCGCCCGTACGCGAAGGTGTCCGTACGCCGTTGCTCCGAGGTCAGTACAGCGAGAAGCCGCCGCTGTGTCGCCCTTGGCTCTTCTTCGCCGCCTGCGAGCTCTGCCCCACCGAACTCCCCGGCTCGGTCGACCCCGAGGAGGGACCACCGCTCGCAGGCGTCTCCCCATGCCTGATCCGGTCGCGCTCCTCCTCGGACAGCGACTCCCAACTGCTCCGCAGAGACTCCATGCCTCCACCCATGGCACGCGCCACCGCCGGGTCGTCCAGGGCGTCGCGCAGGGCAAGGCGGCCGGAGAGCAGCTTCTTCGCCGCCTCCTGCATGTCCTTGCCGACGCCGTCGGTCTCGGACAACTTGCGCAGGGCGGAGTTCAGAGAACGGATCTGCTCCGGTTCGAGTGCCTCGTCCAGCACACCGCGCTCCTGCGAAGAGCCCTGCGGATCGGGTGAGTTCTCGGGTTGCCTGGCCATCTCGCTTCTCCTCGCTGCTCGTTACCTCTCAGCACCCGCAGTATCTCCTGTCACGCACAGCTGCCATGCTGACCCCCACTGTCGATGAGGAGAAGGACCGCATTGCCATGGCTCGAACGCAAGGCACAGGAAAGGGCACCGGAACCGACCGTTCCCTCGTCGGCCTCGTCAGCCGGGCCTTCGGCCGTCTCGGGCGTGCGGGCGGACTGGTCTTCCTTCTCGCGGGTCTCGCCCTGAGCGGATTCGGCGCGTACGAGGGGGCGTACGCGGCGGGTTGGGCGGGCACGCACGGCACCCTGACGGTGGACCGCTGCGATGTGAGCTACCCGAACAACGCTTCCCGCAGCAGCCGCAAGAACCGCCGCCCCATCCGCTGCGAGGGCACCTTCGCCTCCGACGACGGCAAGAGCACCGACGCCAACGCCGCGGTGCAGGTCAGGCAACGCTTCGCGCAGGGCACCGAATTGTCGGTCCAGCAGACGGACCCGCCCACGACGGACACCGCCACGGATGCCGACTACGTCCAGAGCGGTACGGATCGGGCCTGGCGCTGGTTCGGCGCCTTCTTCGGCGGCTGGGTCTTCACGGGCCTCGGCGCCTTCTGCCTGCTCACCGGATTCGCTCCGTTCGGGCAGAGCCGTATCTCGTTCGACGCGGCGTGGGAGGCGGCGGGGCGGGGCGTGACGCGGTCGGCCGTGATCGGGATGATCGGGGTGGGGATCGTGGGAGCCGGGGTGTCGTTCCTGGGCAGTTACTTCGTCTGACCTGGTGGGGGCCAGGCGGGCGCCGGACACTGAAGCAACGCGCCTGAAGCAACTCACCTGAAGCAACTCACCTGAAGCAACTCGCCTGAAGCAACTCGCTAAGCTCACGCACCATGTTGCCATCGCACACACCCTCCCCAGCTCCTGATGCCATGGTCATACGTACCGGCCGCCGCAGCGCCACGGTGGGACTGCCTTGTTCCGTGCTGCTGATCGTGCTGGGCGCCGTCGGCGTGTTCGGTGCTTTCGTGATTGCCACCGGAAACGAGAAGGGCGAGTCCAGTGGCGCCGGGTACGCGGGCATCGTCTTCATGTTGGCGCTCGGCGTTCTAGGTGTCTTCCTGTTCATCGCCAACTGGGCGAACCGCCGCACCAGGCTCCTCGTGGACCGGACCGGCCTGTGGGTCGCAAACGGAAACCATCAGAACGTCATCCCCTGGCAGAGCCTCGCCGGAGTCGGCCTCCACTGGAGCAAGCTCGGCCGCAGCCAGAAGATCTGCTCTCTGGAGCTGTTCCCCACCGGTCCCATCGACCGGGACGACCCGGTCCTGTGGACCCTGGTCCGCGACGAGGAGCCGCTGCACCCCGACCTTCCCCGCCTGCGCTACCGCCTCCCCTTCCCCGCCCCCTACCAGCAACAGGTGGTCACGGCGGTCCAGAGCCACGTCCCGCACATCTGGCTCGGCGAGTCCGAGCGCGCGGCGGGCCACCTCGGCCGTCCCGACGTGAAGGGACACCGGCAGCGCACGCGGGGCCGTACGTCGTAGCGCAACCGCGTCGGTATCCGTATCGGCAGCCGCATCGGCAGCCGCATCGGCGACCGTGCCGCGGGCCGGCGCTCCCGGCAACAGCGGGGACCTGCAACAGATTTGTGACAGCAACCCTCTCAAGTTGCCTGCGGGTGAGTCCGTAAGCTGTGCGCACGGCTGTACAGCTATGTGGTTTCCCTTGATGAGTGAGGGAGTTGTACGGCCGTATGGTCTGACGGGGGTGCTTTCTGCTGTGTCGATGATGCTGCCGGACGAGCTCGAATGGGTTCTCCAGATGCTCGGCTACAACTGGCCGACAGCGGACGAGGACAAGCTCAGAGACTCGGCCGCCCTGTGGCGGAAGTTCGGCGACGACGTCACCGGGCTGCACACCTCGGCGAACACCAGCGCCCGCACGGTGACCGCTCACAACGCCGGCGAGTCGATCGACGCGTTCACCAAGACGTACGCCAAGTTCGACGGCGGAGGCGGCTCCGACGGCTACCTCGCGGACGCCGCCCAGGCCGCCCACATCATCGCGAACGTGATGGAGGCCTGCGCGTACCTCGTCGAGTTCGCCAAGTGGGCGGTGATCGCCCAACTGATCGCCCTGGCCATCCAGATCATCGCCGCCCAGGCCGCCGCGCCCTTCACCTTCGGTCTGTCCGAGGTCGGCGCGCTCGGCGCAACCCAGGCCGCCCGGCTGATCGTGCGTCGCCTCCTCGACGAGCTCAAACAGGCTTTGATGGAAGCGATCGTCGAGGCGATGAAGGAGCCCGCGATCTCGGCGATCGAGGCGATCATCAGCGATCTCGTCCGGCAGACGGTGAACGTCGGCTTCGGCGCCCAGCAGGGCTACGACCTCTCGGAGACCGCCAAGGCCGGCGCCAAGGGCGGCTGGGAGGCCATCAAGCAGACCCCGCAGACGCTGGCGGAGGGGGTGCGGGACGGCCTCGGCAAGAAGGCGGGCGACCGCGCCCACCACGCGATCGACAGCCGCATCGACGGGTACGACGGGTCGTCGGGGACGTCGGGCAGCAACGGCGACGGCGGAGACGGGGGCAGTGGGAGCCGTGACGGCGGGGGCCGTGACAGCGAGGGCCGTGACAGCGGGAGCCGTGACAGCGGCGACTCGAACTCGGACTCGAACTCAAGGAGTTCGGACTCCAACTCGTCGGGATCGGACTCCTCCACGCGTACGAGCAACGGCACCGGTCCGGGTGCGAACATCGGCGGCGGGATTTCCGCCGACTCCGGCGGCCCGGGCATCGGCACACCGGACGTAGGGGTCGGCCCCAACTCCGACTCGGGTTCCGATTCCGGGCAGAGTCCGTCTTCCTCGGACACGCCGTACTCGAGGCCGACGCCGTCACTGTCGGCGCCGTCCCTGTCGGACTTCGACGACCCCTCACCCGGCGGAACCTCGCCCAGTACTCCGGACACCAGTAGCTCCTCCGGCAGTCCCAGCACGTCCGGCCCATCAGGCACCCACAGCGGCTCGTCCGTCTCCGGCCTCTCCTCACCGACGGCCCAGTCCGCGCCCACGCCCACATCATCCGGCGCCACGTCGTCCTCGCCGGGGAGCGGCACGATCGGCACCTCGATCGACAGCCTCGCCGCCAGCGTCCCCACCCAGTCCAACGCGGCTCCCACGCCGACGCCGAGCGACCCCTCCCCCGCGGCCACCGGCGGCCGCGCGGACGGCGGTTCGGCCATACCGACGTCGCCCGTGTCGCCCTCCACCGGGGGCACTACGGCAGGCTCGCAGCACACCGGGGGTACTACGCCCGGCGGCACGTCCTCCGCCACGAGCCCGACCGGCCCGACTCCCAACTCGGGCGCGGCGAGGAACCCTTCCGCCGGTACGCCCTCAACTACGGGGACCGGACCCGCCTCCACGCCGAGCCCCACGTCTGCGACGACGCCGCGGAGTACGCCGACGCCGACGCCGGACGGTCGTGTTCCCGGTACGGCGGACGGTCGTAGTCCTGGTGCGCCGGGCACGCCGGTCGGTCGTACGCCGGGCACGCCGGATGGCCGTACGCCGGGCACACCCGATGGCCGTACGCCTGGTGCGGCTGACGGTCGTACTGCGGGCACACCCGACGGCCGGACACCGGCGCAGCGGACTCCGGGTACGACGCCGGGCGACGGCACTTCGCCCCGCAACAATCCCGGCACGAGGCCGGGCGACAGCACCTCGCCCCGTAGCACGCCGGACCCGACCGGCGGCACGCGTACCCACACCCCGGGCCAGAATCCGAGCACGCCCAGCCCGAGCCGGAATCCGGGCCAGAATCCGGGCCAGAACCCGAGCCAGTCCACGCCCTCCAGGACCGCATCGCCGTCCACGAGCACCCCGACGACGACGCCTTCTCCATCGTCCGGCGCCGGACCGGAGCGCGCCTCGACGCCGAGCAGCGGCACACCGAGCTCGTCGACACAGTCCGGCCCCGCCACCAGCACGAGCACCCCCGGCGCACCCGGAACAGGCGGCACCCAGAACCAGCCGGGCACCGGCTCCACGCCCACCAGGCCGCCACACCAGCCCGCGGGCAGCACGCCCAATACCCCCAACACTCCCAACGCCCCGCAGCAGCCGGCCGCTCAGCCCAACACACCGCCGCAGAACACGCCGCCCAACCCACAGCATCAACAGCAACAGCAACAGCAGGTGACGGCGGTCCCGATCCACACCGTCATCACCACCCCGGGCGCCACGACGACACCGTCACACGCAACCCCCGACACACCGCAGGCGCCGGGGTCGCCCCAGACCGACTCCGGGACACCCCAGAACCAGCAACACCCCCAGCGGGACAGCCTGGAGGACATCCGGGCCGACCTGGACCACGACCCGGGAGGCCTGTCGGAACCGGATCCCGACGACCAGCAGGCACTGGCCGACGCGGTCCCGCACAACGAGGACGGCACCCCGGAACGGTTCCCCGACCCCTTCGGCCCCTGGACCCAACTCCAGAACGACGGCGGCAACGAGGTCCCCGGCCGCAGCAACAACTGCGCCGACTGCTCCCGTTCCTTCCTGGAGACCTGGTACGGCAACCCCCAGGTCTCCGCCCCCCGTACCCTCGACACCGACGAACACGGCAACCTCGACCCCTGGTCCCCCGAGGACAACGCCAACGAGAACCAGATCCGTTGGACGGGCGCCGCACACACCTACGCCGGCCCCGGCGGCGACCCCGACACCGCCAACAACATCGCCTCCACCCTCCAGCAAGCCGGACCCGGCTCAGCGGCCATCGTCCAGGTCGACTGGCCCGGTGGAGGCGGCCACGCGTTCAACGTCGTGAACCACGACGGCAACATCGTCTGGATCGACACCCAGAGCGGTGAGGTCAGCGACCAGCCGCTCCACATCGACAACGCGGAACACGTCTGGCACATCCCGCTGGACGCCAACCGGAACCCCATTGACCTCACCCAGCCGGACGCCGCCGACTCCGAGAGCCAGAACGACGAGTCGCAGAACCATCAGGACGAGCAGTCCCAGCCGGAGGCCTCCGAGGACAACGGCCAGCCGGAGAACGGCCAGAACTCGCAGAACGACGTCTCGGAAGCTGACTCCCCTCAGCCGGCGGACCAAGCGACCCCAGAGGCATCGAACAACACCGACCCCGCGCAGCCGTCGACGGCCGACCCGAGCATGTCGCCGGACCCGAGCACGCCGGATGGCCGCGAACCCTCCCAGGACACCCCGGAAGCCCGCGACAGCAACGCTGATCCGCAGCGGCAGCCCCAGTCACGCCCGGACGAGGCGACTCACCCCGACGAGCAGGGCCGCACCCCCGACAAGGAGTCCGAGCAGCCGACCGCGACGACGGAGAGCCCGACCCGGCCCGACTCCCCTTCGGAAGACGGACAGCGGCCCGCCCACACGACACCCGACAACACCGCCAACACCGCCAACACCGACAACGGCACGCCGGACAAGGACGCGACCAACCGGGAAACGCCTCAGCAGACCACCACGCCCTCGGATCCGCGTACGTCGATTCCGCACCAGCAGAGCACGGACCCCCGGGCCACCGACCCGCGCACTGCGGATCCACGTACCTCCGATCCCCGCACTTCGGACCCGCATCGGGATACCCCCACGCAGACGAAACCGGAGACCGACGACCGCCCAGACGGTCAGCGACCGAATCAGACGCGCCCCGATCATGTCGATGGTGATCCGCAGTCGGGAACGCCGGACAAGGAACGGTCCGACACCCCGGACCAGACCCGTCCCGCCGACCCGAATCAGTCGCCGGCTGACGACCATCGCGACCGCCCGAGCGACATGACCAAGGACTCCTCGGTCCCCACCCGCGAGAGCCTGCCGGACGGCAAGAACGCGGACGCGGCGAATTACGTCAAGGACTCCGTCAACGGGAAGAAGCCGCTGTACGGCGACATCGCGGCCGAGCACCCGGCGCAGAATGCCCAGTCGGCGAGCCCGGAGCGCACGGCCGGTCCTGCGGAGCCCGCGGCCGGTACCCCCGACGCCAACGACCAGGAAAGCCGTCGGCAGCGTGATCTGGACATGCTCGCGCGCGCCAATTCGGATGACCCCAAGGACAAGGCCTGGTTCGAGAAGTACTACCACCCGAACAGTGGCTACCGACGCAGCGTGACAGCCCCCGCCGAGGACGGCCGTCCCGTCCCCCAGCTGCACCCCACGAACGATCCCAACGCTCGCTGGATGCTGGCCAACGACACACCGGACGCCGATCCGGAGTCGTACATCGACGAGGGCGAGCACAAGGGTAAGCGCGACGAGGAGATCTCCGAGGCGAACCTGGAGCAGCTCGACAAGTACGCGAAGGCCCGCCAGAACGCTATCGACGCGGACCGACAGCCGCACCTCGACCGGCAAGCGGCCAAGGAAGCCTACGAGGCGAACAAAACCCCCGAGAACCTGAAGACTTTCCAGGACGCCGACGCGAAACACAGCCCTCTCCACGGAAAGATGACGCGGGCAAGTGAGGACTACGGCGAGGCCGTCGCCGAGTTCCACGTGATGCCCCAGCACTTCGAGGACTACAACCGCGTCGACGATCGAGCCATGGGCAACAACCGGTTCGACCAGATCTGGATGGATCCAAGCAAGAGCCCACCCGAGTTCGTCGTCGTGGAGGCAAAGGGCTCCACGACCGCCGAGCTCGGCCAACGACGAGGCATACCGCCGGAGCATGGCTCGGACCAGGCCGTCTCATCGGGCGATCCCAGCCAGGCGCAGGGCGACGGTGGGCAGAACGAGGATGAGGCGGGCCAGGACAACCCGAGCCCTGGCGTGCCGAAGGTCCGGCAGGGGACGCGCCCGTACTTTGAGACGATCCTGCATGAGATGGAGAAGCGCGCACGACGGACCCAGGACAATGCCGAGACCGACGCCGAGCTGGCGGCCGGCGAGGCAGAGCGCAAACTGGCACGCGCCCTCAGGAAGGCCCTCGAGGCGAACCCGTCGCGGGTCAAGTACATACTTGTCAAGGGAAACTCCGACGAAGGCGAGCACCGGGGCTACGAGATGTATCAGTTCGACATCAGAACGGAAGAAGAAAAGGAACGCGATGCAAATTCCGCGACATGAATTCCCAACGCGAAACATCCTAAGGATCCTTGAAACCCACACCAAGGACTTCTGGGACGACGTTGCAGACCTGCGGGACCAACCGTCGTGGTTCTCAAACGTTCTGGCCGACGCCATCGAGCTCCTGGCTCGACACTGTGTCGTGGACCCAGAGGCCGACAAGTTGGAGACGTGGGAAGCCTGCGTCACCGCCATGCAGGTCGGCTCCGCCCTTTTCGCATCGGCCCAGGCCACGACCGACAGCATCGAGTACCGCATCGGTCACAAGATGCATCCCATCCGCGCCGGCGCACTGCCTCGCGCCCACGCCGGAAACTGGCTCAACGCCTTCTGGCTCGCCTGCGTCTGCCGCGAGAAGAAGCGCATGACCGAACTCTGCCAATTCCCAGCCTCACAGATGCGGAACGCCGACGGAGTCCTCGACGAATACATCTACAACTGGGTGGAGGCGCTACAGGCCTACTGGCTCAAGCGCCCCGAATTCGGCGACAAGCTCGTGGCCGCGGTGGACGGGACCGACCCCGCCAACTTGCGGCACGCACCGCGCGACGGCGTCCTCCAGATCATGTATCCCCCGATGAACCTCCTCACCCAGCTGGCCCGCGGCGACCAGGACAAGTTCAATACCGAACTGGCCAAATCCCTGGAATGGCACAAGGACTACTGGACTCGCGACGAGGACCGCGCCTTGGACACCGAAGGCCTCATCGCCCTAGGCCCGCTGGCCGTCACCTGCCTCGCCACTCAGGCCGGCTTCACCATCACCGTCGAATCCGAATACCTCCCCAAGCACCTCATCGCCGGCGCGTGGATCAACGAATTCCCCACGTAGTCCCCAGCGCAACAAGGAGTGCCCTCAATATGCCCCCGGACATCCCTCCCGCCGCCCCGCAAGGCCCGCCGACCACCCCGGACCAGGCCATTGCCATCGTCCGCGCCCGCTACGCCCAGCCCAAACTCCCCGACGGCACCCCCGCCCAGCTGCAGGTCCACGAGTTCGACATCGGCTACCTCGTGTACACGGTCTTCCCGCCTCGTACTGACGCGTCCGGCCGCCCGCAACCCGCCCCACCCGGCGGAGCCAAGATCGTGGTGTCGAAGGAGACCGGTGAGACCGTCACCGTCCCCAACTACCCGACCGAGCAGGCCATCGCGCTGTACCGGAAGAACCGCACGCGCAACGTGTGACGGTCGGGCAGGCCCACCCGTGCAAGCCCGGCCGTACCGCTCCCCTCGACCACTCCAACGCCCCACCCAGGACTGATACCTATGGCCGGCGCACCCGATGGATACGCTCCGCATCCCTACATAGGCGGCCGCGCGGCAGTACTGCGTACCCTCGCCGCCTGGCGGACGGAGCGGCCGGGCACGCCGCGCGTCCTGGTGCTGACGGGAAACCCCGGCAGTGGTCGATCGCATCTGATCGCCGGCTTCCTGATGCTCTGCGATCCGGAGTACCGCAAGCGGCTCCCCCTGAACGACCTGGACCCGTCGACCGTGCCGCCCGAACTGCCCGCGCCCGCCGTACCCGGTGCGGCCGGGATGACCGCGGGCCAGGTCGTCCGGCTTCTCGCCGATCATTTCGGCCTGGCGGCCGACGCCCCATCGGACGTGTTCACCGAGCTGGCCAGTCTCGCGGACCCCGTGACCGTGGTCGTACCGGACATCGATCGGGCGGGACCGGTACGGGCGGCGGAAGAACCGGCGCGACTCACGCGAGAGGTGCTCAAGCCTCTCGCCGCCATCGAGACGGTCCGCCTGCTGACGGAGCTGCCGCGCCCGCTCGCGGACGAGTTCGCAGCCGGCCTCCCCGTCGGCACCGTGCAGGTGATCGATCTCGACGCACCGCAATGGGCAGACCCTCAGGGCCTGGTGTTGCAGGCCGAGGCTCTGCTCAACCCCCGACTCGGTGCGCCGGACATGTCGTTCACCACCGATCCTCCGACGAGACGGTCCCTCGCCGAGGCGATCGGACGCCGAACCGGGACCGATCCGCTCACCGTGCAACTCGCCGTGCAGAGCCTCCTGATGAGTCCCTACGCCTTTGCCCCGCACGACGAGGCCCTGCTCCCGTCGTCCATCGGCGAGGCTCTCGACCTGCACGCCCGCCGCCTCGGCGCCGACCCCCGGACACTGCGTGATCTCCTGGCGCCCCTGGCCCTCGCGGAGGGCGACGGTCTGCCCGTCGACATCTGGGAGCGGCTCGTCAACGCCGTTGCGGGCAAGGACATGAGCGCGGTCATCGCGGGCAGCAGCGCGCTGACCGGGCCGTTCGTCCAGTCGCTCCAGACGGACGGGGACGACGACACCCGTACGCTGCTCCAGCTGCTGCACCCGGCCATCGGTGACGAAGTCCGTGCCGGCCTGCCGAACGTCCGCGCCGCTCAGACCCAGATCGCGATGGCGTTGCTCGAGGCCGTGCCGGAGCAGGACTGGGGCAAGGCCGACCCCTATGTACGCGACCACATCGCGGGCCACACTCTGGAAGCGGGCCTGCTGCCCCAACTTCTCACGGACCCGGGGCTGTTCGTACACGCCGACCCGGTTCCGCTGCGCGCCGCCGTAGAAGCCGTCCCGACCGACGAGCTCGGCGCACCGGCCCGTACGTACCTGCGTACGGCCCCCTTGCTGACCCGCACCCAGGCGCCCGCTGTGCTACGCGCCGCCCTGCTGGAGACCGCGTTCGTCGAGGACGGCCTGCCCGACTACGCCGACGCGATACACCGGCTCGGCCTCAACCTGCCCTGGCAGACCCTGTGGAGCCTGCCCGTCCCCGGCATCACCGCCGTGACCGTCGGCAACCTGCCCCGTCCGGAGGGGCCGGCAACGCCCGTCGCCGTTCTCGCCGTTCGCGCTGGCACGCCCGGAGCGCGCCCGGACAGCGAGTCCGGCGAGGGGGACCGGTCCGCGGTGCTCGTCCACAGCCTCGTAGGCGACACCGCCACTGCGCCCGACCTGAGTCAGGTCCTGCGTCCTTCCGAGGCCGAGCGGGCCGCCGCCCCACTGGGACTGAGCCGCGGCGCCGACTACCTGCGCGTCCGGAACCGGGTGAGCGAGGAAGTCGTGGCCACGCTGCTGTCCGACACACCCTTCACCGCCGTCGACCTCTCCCCCGACGGCATCCTCCTCGTAGCGACCGAGCGCGGAGCGAAGGCCCTCCGCATCCGCTGAGCGCTCCGCCGGCTGTGCCGCGTTCGGTGCCTTCTTCGGCTTGCTTCGGCGACTGAGTGACTGGTTCTCGCCGCTCGGCCTCCTGCTCACCGCATCCGCCGCGCGGGGCCTCGCCCATCTCATCGGCAGGACGCGCCGTCAGGTGCAACTCAGCGGAAAGCGGGGCTGTCGCCGAGACCCGCCAACGCCGCCCCGACACAAGTGACCATCATGGCCCAGCGCGTGTGGCCGATTCGGGCCAGCACAAAACCCCAACCGCTGAAGGCCGCCCCGACGGCATACGTGGCAACCCAGACACCCAACGCGTCACCCCCACCGAGGCGTACGGCCATCAGGACGAGGCAGACGACGGCCACCAACCCGGCGAACGCCGCGTACAACCCACGCGCCTGCCGCGCGTCGCGCCGCCGACTCTCCGCGAGTCCCGGTCGGCCCTGAGCCTCGAACTGCACCCGCAGTTCGTCCGCGCTCACCTCGGGGGACAGCGACTGCTCGCCCGTCCCTTCCGGCCCGTTCGCCGCCTCACCGCCATGCGCTGTCATGGCAGGGCAGCCTAGCGGTCGACGCCGGGTCAGTTGGGACCACGGAGATGTTCACCGGATCTCCGCCAAATATCGCTTTCTCGCCCACGCGGCTCTGGGCCGACAATCTGCAACCATGCGCCGACAACCTCGGACCTCGCCACATCGCTCCCTCACCAGCGATCCGGCGACAATCGAGGGATCGCCTTTCAACGGCCCAGGAATGGACCAAAGTTCGAACGCCTACGGCAATCAGCACGGCCATAGTCGGCAGCTCGCCGGAAGCCGCAACGCGGGCCCATGACGCGGTCCGCCGACATCCGTCCGTGCGGCTTGCGGTAGCGTGTCGCAACGGCCGTGACCAATGAACAAAGGGGAGCAGATGGGGTTCAAGGTTCAGGGTGCCGACCTGGAAAGCTATGCCGCCCAAATAGGCAGAGCGGCTGACGACATTCAGCAGGCCAGGAAATACGAACAGGACAATACGGACGTAGGCGTCTCCGACCAGGGGCTGATCGAATTGATCATCGGCGCCCATCGGTCGGTGGTCGAAGAGGTCAGCGCGGCCCTGACACAGGCAGAGTCGGTGCTCCGCGCCGCAGGGACGGAAATGACGAAGAGCGCCAACTACTACAAGACGACCGACGAATCAACGGCTCGGTCCATGGACGCCACCTTCCCGCCCAGCAAGCGCTGACCCAGCCAGCCCCCGAGAGGCCCCTGCATGTCCGGGTTTACCGACACATCCGAGCCCACGAGCCACCTGACCGCTCCCAAGAAGCCTGAGGAGTTCTCGCAGGGACTGCTGTTGGATGTCTTCAACGACGCGAGCGACCTCGTCAGCCCGTCGTATTGGATCATGGAGGCGTACAACGCCGTCTTCGGGTTCAACCCGCTGGATGAAGCCATCCAGTGGTTCGCCGGCGACTGGGAGTCGTTCGCCGAGTGCGCCTCCGTATGGCAGAACATCGGCAAGGCGTGCGACGGTGTGGCGCAGAACCTGAAGTCGGGGAATGCCTCCCTCGATTCGACATGGGACGGCAATGCCGCCGATGCGGCCTATAACTACTTCGACGAGCTGGCGAAGAAACTTACCGGCTGCCGCGAGACCTTCGATTCCCTGCATTCCACATACGAGCGCCTGGCCCACGCCGCCTATTCAACGGCGGAAGCCATCAAGGGCGTACTCGGCGGAATCATCGACGGCCTGATCATCGTCGGTATCGAAATGGCCGCGGGTACAGCGCTGTCCTGGACAGGGGTCGGGGCCGTCGTTGGATATGGACTGGCCGCCCTCGAGATCACACGGCTGCTCAAGATGTGGGGCGACGCAACCAAGATGCTCGCCCAGGCTCAGACCATCGTCAACGGCGGAGTCGGAGTCCTGGAAGCACTGGGAGCCGAGATCTACGGGCACTTCCAGAACTTCCCGTCCGTGGGCGGAAATTACGACAACCCTGCGGTCGCCTGACGCTGTCGCCCGATCGCTCGCCAATTCCAGTAGTAACCGGTCGTAAGGAGGGACGCACGCCATGCCTGAAGAGCGCCAGATCGGCGACGAAGACCTGATGGACATCACGCGGGACGAGACACGGGCCCGTGCGCTACGAAAGTCGCTGCAGCGCCTCGCCGACAATCCGTCCGGCAACGGTGCGCTCCAGGAGATGGCCAAGGAAGTCCTCTCCGGTCGGGTCGGCCTCCGCGAAGCCCTGCGCGTGGGCGCGTACTCCGATGCCCTCGGCGAGCGCATTGCACACGCCCGCCAGGAGTACGAGCAGCAGTCCCCGGAAGAGCGTGAACAGCAGCGCGCCGAGGCCGAGCGCTACCTGGAAGCCCAGCGCGCCGAGATCGAACAGGAACGCCAAGAGGCAGCGGAGCGCTCAGGCTCGGCCCAGCGCCAGGCTCGTCACAGCGGCCACGACTGGAAGCTCTGACCGGTGAACAACGTGACAGCCGCACACCGCAGGGGCACCGGATGCGAGAGCCTCCCGCCGGCCACGCCCATCCGGCCGATCGCGTAGCCTGCCACACATGCTGATGAATGACATGGGCGACGGCAGCCGGGAGCGACTGTCATCCCGCACCTGGTGGAACGCGGCGATGTTCGCCGGCATCCTCAGCGCGATGGTGACCCTGGGCGGCATCGCAGCGACCGTCCTGCCGGGCACCGACGCCGCCATGCGCGCGGTGACCGGAGTTCTGGCCGTCGTCGGCGCCACCGGAGTTTGGGCGGCCGCGCGCAGCTACCGCAGCCGCAGCCCCAAGCTGCTGGCGCTTGCCTTGGCGTGTGCGTTGGGGAGCACCGTGGTGCTGGTGGTAATTCGCAGCGTGGCGTGAGTCGGGGCGCTCGAACTCATCGAGCGATGCCTGTCAGGAGGACGCGGCAGGCGAGCCGATCGCGTTACGACGTGCCCACCTGAGGGAAACCATCGTCCGCCGCCTAGATCGCGGTGTTGGCCGTCGACATCACCACCCCGCCGCGTTGATCATTCCGTCAGCTGCCGCTTCTCAAGCCCCGGTCAATGGCATCGGCATGCCCTCTCAACCAGGCGATCTCAAGGTGCAGCCAAGACCCGGGGCTGGTGACACGTCCGGCACCATCATGCATGTCGCGCTCGGCCTCGACCCTGGCAACGATGCGCCCGCCGAAGCCCCGACGGTGCTCGTCCGCGAGCCCGTACACGTCGAGGAAGGTACGCAACAGGGCAAGTTGGCGGCCGAGATCGCCGGCGATATCGGCGCCGAGCAGCCACAGCCAGGCGGCGTAGGCGAGTCACGCGTGCGGGGACCGTCGTAGCGCTCTCCAAGAATCCCCATCACCCGGGCTATCGGGCTGCGTCACTCGGCGACGCGCGCACCGATCGCCCGGGCGCGGCGGCGGGCTTCGGGGCTGAGACCCTTGCGGCGGGGGTCGGTGCGGGTGTCGTAGGCGGTGCGCTGGGCAGCGTAAGTCAACGTCTTCAGGCCGGGTTTGGCGATAACGCAAGCGAAGCGGGGATCGCCCGCGTACCACAGGTCACCGTCGAAGCCCTTGCGTGCGATGCGATCCCAGGGCCGGAAGAAGAATCCGGAGATTTTCGGCGACACCGTCTTCTCCGGCCGGTCGGGGTCGGGCAGGACGAAGGAAGCCTTGCGCCCCCGTGCGTCGTACCGAACGCCATCGGGCTGCTGACGCCAGGGGTAGACCGTCAGGATCCGGCGCATCCGCCCGACTCTGCACAACTTGATGAGCGACATGACGGCGTTGTACATGAGCACGGCCAGCACGAGCGTCATGGGCACTACTGCCCCCACTGGCAGCAGCCCGACTGTGACGAACACCGCACCCCACCACAGCGCTACCCAGCCGAGGAACCTGGCCAGCTGTCCTGCTGCCCAGCGGGACAGGGCACTGGCGGTGCCGGGACCGTCCCAGGCCACCGGGCCGTCGAAGCCGCCCTTGTTGCTCAGATTCATACTCACTCGTTACTCACCTCGGTCAGCCGAAGTCGGCAGTGATGCTGTCCTTTACACGGTCGGAGCCCGCGTCCGGCCCGTCACCGCGCACGGTCCGCTCGATTTCCGGCAGTGGGTCGTGGAAGGCCACGGCGTGCGCGATGGCCTCCATCCAGTCGCGGTAGTGCGCGCGTGCGGACACGGCGGTGGTGCTCAGGTTGAGGACCGCCAGCTGCGCGCCAGATGGCGCGGGGATGTACACGTCGCACTGGTAAAGGTCCTGTGCGGGCATCCCCGCCACGGCCGGCGCGGTCACCAAGGTGTCACTGATCGAACCGGGCCGACCGCCTGGCAGCGTCAGGAGCTTCACGTTCGCCGGGCTCTCCCGCAGGGAGACCGCTCGTACCGCCGTGAGCTTCGGGGGCGCCCACTCGATGTCCCGCAGGGCGGCCGTGACCACGGACAGGGCCGAGGAGCCGTCGTCCGTGAAGTGCATGCCGAGCGAGCAGCCGATGACGCCTTCGCTGCGCATCTGCGCAACCATGAACTGCATGTCCCGCAACTCGCCCACGTAGCGGTCCCGCTGCTCCTCGGGCACAGCGCCCAGGATCAGGGCCATGACGTTCATGAATTGCTCTTCGTGCTCCGTGCCCGGTGCCGGGTCGAGCGCTTCGAGCGGTACGTCTAGGTAGCCGTCGGGCAGTGCGTACCAGAGCTTGGCGCTCGTGTCCCGGGCCGAGTCGTCGATCACCAGGCGCAGCGGCTTCTCTGTCGTGTTCTCCGGCATCTTCTCCGTCATCGCAGCACCGCTCGCAGCGTGGCCTGGATCGGGCCGACCGCCCCTGGGATGTCGAAGACGCCCGCGCGGCCGCCGTCGATCCCGGTGGCCCCGTCCTTGCCGGGCTTGAGCGCGTCAATCTGGTCGGCGGCGAGCCCGAACCCGGCCGTGGCCACACCGGCGACAGGAGAGGCGTGGGCCAGCGCCTTGGTGAGGCCTTCGCCGCCGCCCACCCCGCGGACGATCAGGTTTCCGAGGGGTCCGGCGTCGGTCGCGGAGGGCATGAGCCGCCCGGCGGCCGTGACCGTGTCATCGCCGAACCGGCCGAGGAACTGGCCCACGCTCACCGACTCGCTCGCGAAGCGGGTCGACTGGATCGCACCGTTGAGGCCACGCGTCACGGCGCCCACAGCCGGCACCGCACCCAGCGCGTCGCCGACGAGCCCGACGGAGTTCTCCCAGAAGTCGGAGTCGAGCTCGCCCTTGGTGATGCCGTCCCACAGTGAGGCGCGCACCTGGGGGTTGGAGAGCCGGGACGCCATCGTGGCCAGGCTGAGCGCGCCTGCGGCGAGCAGGAACGCAATCCCGAACGGCCCCGTGCACAGCAGCGCGAGCAACCCCGCCACCGCCGCCAGCACACTGAGGATGTTGGTGAGGTTATCCCCGATCCAGCTGAGCGCCTTGCTCAGCCACCCCGGCTCCTCGGGCGCCAGATCGTTCGTGGAATCCTTCAGCTTCTTCGCGAGGTCCCGCGCCTCCGCCTCGTGCGTCCCCTCCAGTTCGCGCGCCTTGCGTAGTACGTCGTCGAGGGCACCCTGCGCGTTGTTCACAGCGGTGACGGCGTCACTGAGCCGGGCGTTGGCGGCGTTCAGGCGGGCCTGGGCAGACTCCAGCTCAGGGCCCTCCTCGAAGGTCTGCCCTGCGAGCTTGAGGTCGGGGTCCTGCTTGGCCGTCTCGTGCCGGGAGTTGGCGGTCTTCAGGTCGCCCTTGTGGTCGGCCGCCTCGACGTCGTACTTGGTCGCCAGCTCCCGTCGGCCGGTCAACCCGCCGTGCCAGGCGCCAAGGTGACCGGCAGCCAGAGTCAGGGATTTGTGGGCGTCCTTCATGTACTTCGGCAGGTCGCCGTCGAGGGCCTCGCGAAAGCCCACCGCGGCGTCGCCCTCCCAGAAGCTGGACTCGCCGAGCAGCTTGTCGATCTTCTGATACGCGGTCTGCAGCGCGCTCGCCGAGTTGTTCAGCTGGGTGCGCAGCTTCTCGACCTCACCCGGCTGTCCCGGCACGGGATTCCATCCGAGGTGCACATACGGATTCTGTGCCACCGCAATCACTTCCCCGCAGCCGCAGCGCGCTTGAAGCTCTCCTCCAGGGAGGTCTCCACTTCGCGATAGTTGTCCGTATTCTTCTGCAAGCCCTCAGTGAGCTTGCCGATGCGTTCCTTGATCTGCTCGTTCCCGTACTTCCAGCGCTCCTGGAACGCATCGCACGCCTCGTCCAGCTCCGGCGTCCCGATCTGGTCGGCCCGCACATGCTGAAGGGCTGTCCGGACCTGCTCCAGCGAGTCATGGGCTCCCTGGAGGTCCTTGGTGAAAGTGGCGAGCTGATCAATGTCCGTTTTGAAGTGGTCCCCCACGTAGATCTCCCCGTTCGCGTGTCGCCGGTCGCAGCGGCAAACGACGACAACAGTTGGATGGGCCGATCATGCCATAGGGCGGCAAACACACCACGCGGCTCCACAACTGATACACATCACGACTGAGGCCGGAGAGCCATCCCTGCGGGTTCCACGATCGGGCCGCGGACACCGGCCGGGGAAACGTCGCCCCCGCTATGGCGAGGTTTCCCATGGCAACGTTGCAATCAGCAGCGTGTGAGGCCTAGCCGACCAGCGCCGTGACCGCGCGGATCTCGCCCACGAGTGGTCCGACGGCGCGACCGACGCGTTCATGAACGAACTGGTCGACCTGGAGGCGGAATTCGAGGCCGAGGCCGCGGACATAGAGGCTACGGCCGAGCTGCTTCGTGAAGCGGCCGAAGAGTGCCGTGTGATCCAGGAGATGTTCGAGACGATCATCCGCGAGCTTATCGAGTGGGCCCTGATCACCCTCGCTGCCTCTGCAGCCTTCGCCGCGCTGACAGCAGGTAATATCCGCAGCCGCCGGGGCTGCTGCGGCCGCCGCCGAGGGCTCCTTGGCCGCCACTCGGATCGCGAGCCTGGTGGCGCGGCTCGCCAGTACGCTGAGGAAGATTGCGGATGCCATGAAAGCGCTCAAGGCACTCGCCAAGACGAACAGGTTCAGCACAGCCAAGCCGTGGACCTGGAAGCATGTCGGCGACTTGAAGACCGCCGACGGGCTGGCCGCCTTCGCCGCCCATCGGGTCGTGAAAACCACCGGAAAAGCGGTACTTGGCGCGGCCGGCCTCACCGGTGACCCTGTTGGGGAGACTGCTCAGGAGGGCCTGGAAGGAGCCGCGAGCGTCGGCGCCGAGGAAGTCGATGACAGATTGGCGGGAAACCGCAACCCTAGTACGTCCGCTCGTGAGGAGCTGGGCATCGCCAATCCGTCAAACAACGATCAGCAGACGGTGGAACCTCGGTACTGGAACAACCCCTTCGGCTGACCACTCGTCAGATCAGAGAGAATCACAGGATGAACAAGGCGTGCCGTGACCAGGTCCAACCGCACCTCCAGCCCGGAGAGCAGCTACTCGCTGTGTGCGAGTGCGAAACGGCTCCTGGGGTACCAGAGCGGCCGGTCTGGTTGCGGCAGCCACCCCAGGAGTCGGAGCTGGAGCGCCGGCTCAAGTCCCGCCTCCCCGGGGCAGTGCAGAGGTTCCTGCGGCCGAGCGAAGCGAAGCCCGTCACCCGGTTCGAGCGGTCGATGGAAGGCGCTGAACAGGCGACCGATAATGCCCTCACCCGGGCGGCCCACGGCAAGGGCATGCACGGCGGTTGGGAGAGTCAGGCCGGTCAATTCCTGGTGACGCACTACGCTGCCGCCCGTCTGCCCGCCACGACGCTGGCGGTCGCGTTCACCGACCGCCGGGTGCTCGTGCTCGCGGACCGCGCGAAACTCTGGCAGACCAATCGGGCGTTCGAACTGCAGTGGGAGGCTCCGCGGTCTGCTGTGCTCGATGTCCGCGCGAACCCTAAGGGCGTTTTCCAGCGAGGCCGCTTCGAACTCGACTTCGCGGATGGCTCGTGGATCGCGTTGGTGGCGTCGGTGCCGACACATGCCGAGTCGTTCGCCGCACAGGTGGGCGGCTAAGAGCTCTGGGCCGTGGCTGAGCACCACGTGGGCGGGATGCGACGTTCGCCGAGGACACGTCGAAAATCCGCGCCAGGTACGGGCCGACGAACATACCGACGCCAAGGAACCTGGCCATCGATACGCTACGGGCCTTCGATGCCATAGCCGGTGTCGGCTTTGAGGTTGCTGATGAACGCAGTAAAGGCTCCGGCCGGGATGGAGAGCGCCCCCTGGGCTGGATCCTTCGAGTCGCGTATCGCGACTTGGGCGTGGAGGTTCGCTATCTCCACGCAGTTGTTGCCGTCGCCGCTGCCTGAGTAGGACGACTTCCGCCAGATGTCGGGGGTGGTCACAGCGTGCCTCACAGTTCCTCCGCCAGCCTGTGGATGAAGTCACGAGACCGCTCGGGGTCGAGCGACACAGCCTCCACTTTACGGAAGAGCGTTCGAAAAGCGCCGAGCTGGGCTTCGGAGTCGATGAAGCCGGCGCCCTGAGGCGCGTCGCGTACCGCCGTATCCAGCTTCGGCACGACACCGCCCACGTACATCATTGAGTTTGTGGCCCCGGCGAAGCCGTCCAGATCGAAAGGGATGACCCGCACCGCGATGTGGTCCGCTTCGGACAGTTCGAGGATGCGGGCAAGTTGAGCCCGTGTTGCGGTGCGGTCACCGACCCTGATGCGTAGCGCCGCTTCGTGAATCACCGCTTCATACGGGACAGGGGCCGGGTCTTCGATGATCACCTTGCGTGCCATCCGGTGGCGAACCCTCCGCTCGAGGTCGTCCTCGGGCAGTTCGGGGACTCGGTACGCGAAGACGGCGCGGGAGTAGTCCTCCGTCTGGAAAAGACCGGGGACGTGCAAGAACTCCACATCCAGCCGATACGTACAGCAGTGTTCCAACTCGGCAAGGTCCAGGAACGCGTTGGGGAGCTTGCCTCGATACTCCTCCCACCAGCCCCGGGACCGATCGGTCGCCATGACCACAAGAGCATCAATCAACTCGGCATCGGCGCACGAATAGTTGGCAGCAAGGCGCCGCACCGTGTCTTCACTCACGCCCCCGACGCCGGACTCGATCTGGCTCAGCCGGGCCGCGTCGGTTCCGAGCAACGCGGCGGCCTCCCGCCCCTTGAGTCCCGCCGCCTCGCGCAGTTTCAGCAGTTCGGTTCCCAGTCGCGCCTGCCGCGCGGTGGGCTCCCGCCTTCGCGGCATGAGTGCCTCCTTGGCCCAACAACCCTGGAACGGTGCCCCGTTCGGATGCGAGATTACGGCAACGGCTTGCGATGTTCCAACATTGGACCCTACTGTCGGTGTCGCGAAGAACGCACTGCGTAACCCCTGGGTCTCGGAAGCGCACCACTCCGTCCTGCCATGACGGCTGCGGCACTGCCACCGCCCGCCCTCCAGCGGAAATCGCCACTTCCCCTTCTCTCGACAGGAGTTCCGTCATGCCTGAAAACGAACCGTGGGAGTACTCCCTCTACATCCCGAACGACCCACGGGCCGTCACCGTCTGCCGCCGTACCGTCCGCCTGATCCTCACGATGCACGGCTTGATCCGTCTCGTCGATACAGCCGAACTCGTTGCGACGGAGCTGGTCTCCAACGCCGTACGCCACACCAAGGGGCCCGCCGCCTTGCGTCTGCGGTGGCGGGGCGGTGTGCTGCGTATCGGTGCCTGGGACGCTGCCCCCCAGCCGCCCGAACCTCCATCAAGGATGGGCGACTTGGTAGACGCGGAGGAAGGCCGCGGTCTCGCACTGGTTCGGGCCTGTGCCGACGTATGGGGCTGGCAGCCGCTGGCCAGGAACGGCAACCGGGGCAAGTACGTGTGGTGCGAGCTCGTTGTCGCGTAGTCGCGCGGTCAGGCAGGTCTTCGGCGTTCTCGCAAAGTTGAACCTGGCGAATGATGAGCACGCCAACATCGCGGTGGGTACGAAGGTTCCGGGGCAGTAGCCGCGGCCGCTGCCCGCCAGGGTTCGAAAACAACTCTAGAGGCGGCACAACGCAGGTCGAACGCTGCTTCAACCGCTCGAATCAATGGCGCGGTTTCCGGGCCACCACCACAGCAGCCGGACGACGTGGCTCCCGACGTGGGGCCATGCAACGCGCATGAGGGCCGCTCCAAGAAGGTGACGCTCAAGCTGGCCCACCGCCGACGGCCCGGAGTCTCCGCTGATGCCTATCGTTCCGGCTCCCCAGCGCAGCCGCTGGCGCACTCCCTGGCCGAGGGCATCGAGAATGGCCTGCACGTCGCGGGCGATCTTGCCCTCGGATCGGTCGGCTATGTGACGAGCACCGGAGCATTCCTTCTCATGCAGCCTGAGGACTGCCGACGCCGGCGGCATGGCTCAGTGATCCCCAGAGCGATGCCTCACTGAGAACAGGTCGCTGACGCCGGGGAGCGTCAGGACACCCCGCCCCTGGCTGGCCGACGTCCGGGCGTTAAAGGTGTCGCCCGCGTACCAGGCCCCGTACTCCATGTTCTTGGGCCAGCGCCGATACGTCCTGACTGGATTCCAGACGGACACCAGGCCGGTCAGCCTCTCATCCTCGGCGTACTGGAGCTGCACGGCGGCGGAATACACGTCTCTGACGCCTGAGGGCCTGTGGACCTGCGGGATCAGTCTCCACGGATGCGCCTCCAGGACGCGGCGCATGCGCTTCAGACAGCCCAACGACTTGGTGCAGATATAGAGGAGGGCGGGATAGCTGAGGACCCAAACAATCAGGACAGGGCCCCCGATCTTGTTCGCCGCCTCACCGGCATCAGGACTCATTAGGAAGCTGACAGCAATAAACGAAGGAAGACACAAGACCCACCAAACCGTCCGCCGCCTCCGCAGCTTCCGGTGAGTCCTCTCCCAGGCGGCCCGGGTCTCTGGATGATCGAAGGCACGCTTGTACATGGGTGCCGGAAGTCTGAACTCTTCCAACGGAACCGGTGCTCCGTGCCCATTCAGAGAAGATTGAGGGCTGTCGCTATTCATACGATCTCCTCAGGGGCGCCCATCAGGGGTCCCTGCTCGCCTACTCGCGTGCGGTGTTCGGGGGCAGGTGCGCAGCTGCTTGTCGCACACGACAGGACGCCGCGAGCCTTCTCCGCAACGGGTGTCGCCGTTGAGTTTGTCGTCAGTTCTCCGTCCTCATTTCAAGATCGCTGCGCATCGGGCAGCAGGATGACGAACCCCACGGGGATGGGAACACCGTCATAGAGGAGCCCGGAATCCCAACTGCGGGCAGCGCGAACGACTACGGGATCAGGACTAGGCCGAGAGTGGTGCGCACTCTGACGTGTCTCGCCTATGCGCACCTGTTGCGCCCTCACTTGCTACCCCTGGTAAGGAGGCTGCTGTCCATAGGGGTTGGGCGGCTGCGCAGGAGGGGCCGGGTACCCGTATGCCTGGTTGGAAGGCGCGGAGGCGTACGGCTGCTGGGCTGTCGGGTACATCGCTTGCTGGGGCGGATAGCCCATGTTCTGCGGGTGAGCTCCGCTGACGGAGCTGTTCCCCGACTTGCGGCGACTACGGATGACGGCGAAGACAACGACGGCGCCAATCACGGCTCCGATGCCTATGACACCAACAATGAGGACGATGGCACCCATTCGGGAGAGTCCCTTCTCTTTCTTGGTAGCTAGGTCACTACAGAATCGCGAGTACGACGAGACAGAACAGCAAGGTTATGGCGTGAGCCCCAGCTCCCCACCTTTTCACAGCGCGATTCTCATCGCTGCATGATGAAGAGCAGCCAAGGGGCAACGACTGCGATCCCGAGCAAGATGGTGTCGAATTGGTTCGCCGAACGCAACACCATCTTATCGGCAGCTGATCGTGAATTCATATCCATCATGAGGGTTTCGGAGCGGCGAATTATCCCGAATCTGGGACACGCGAATCCGCGAGGAGACCCAGGGGTTCCTGGCCTTAATTCAGCATGCTGAAGAGAGATGTGCAGACGATCAAGCATGCCAGCGAACTCAGCAGCGCTACATAAATGCGACGAGTCTCATTTCGCCGCCAAGCACGAATGATGAAGTAGAATCCGGTGTACATACCGATCAGATTCAGCACTGATAGCCAGAGAAGTCCCGGGTTTCTTGTCGAAACGTAGATAAAGATCCACGGTGACATCACGCCGAAGAAAATCAGCGCATTCCTGTGGAAAGTGTACTTAGTCTGCGTGGGTCCTTCTCGAGGGATCGGATCTCCCATATCGGGAAGTTCTGGCATGTTCATGCTGTTCCTTCAATGCCTCGACGGTTGTCGAGCAGCGATCAACTCGGCCTGCGCGCGCTACTCCTACGCAACCCGGTTGTCGTAAGTTGAGCTGGGCACTGGCAAGCTATTAGCACGACTGCAAGGTTCCGCGAGGATGCCGATAATGAGGTGCGCCAGATCGGCTGAGGGTTACTGCAACATCGCGAGGATGACGAGACAGAGCAGCAGGGTCACAGCATGAGTACTTGCCCCCCACCTCTTCCAAGCACGATTGTCGTCGCGGTACCCGCGCAGCATGATCAAAAGACCCACGTGAGTACCGATCAGATCTAGCACTGTCAGCCACAGAAATTTTCCGGACATGATTGACAGGACCAGGAGTAGCCAAGGGGCAATGACCGCAATCCCGAACAAGAAGCGGTTGAAATAGTTCGCGGTACGCAACGCCATCTCATCGGCAGCGTTTTGAGAATTTAGGTCGGGTAGTTCCGAGTTCACGGCTTCTCCAATCTGCTGGTCTCGCTGGTGTCGTCCTGCAAGAAGACTACGAAGTCGTTGTTCCCCGCCGCCGTCAGTACGCGCTCCAACCGTTTGCGCTGTGTCTGCTCTGCTGCCCGGGCCTCACTGAATGTTGTTGCCGATTCCGGCGTTCCTCGTCGATCTCGTCCTGCTGTTCCCGCAACAGCCTCACGCCTTCTGCTTCCGCCTGCGACTTCTCCTTTTCTGACATCTCGTCCCACTTGCGCTCGAACTTCTCGGCACCGGCTAGAAGTTCCTGTTCGTAGGCACCGACCCGTACAGCGTCCCGGAGACCAATCCGTCCGGAGAGAACCTCTTTGGCCATTTCGGCGAGAACAGCCCCCGCTCTCCCGTCAGTGAGAGACTCCAACTGCTTGCGGAGCAGTCGAGCCGTAGCAGGATCACGCGCGATGCTGATGAACTCCTCGTCATCAACGCGAGGCTCGTCATCCCGAGTGCTATCGCGTCCAGTCATCCTCTTCCTTCACTCTCTAGCTTTGGCGGGCCTACCTATGAGCCTGCTCACACGCCAGGGTGGTCGTATCCGCTGCCGGGGAGGGGGAACTTGATCATGTTGGCCTGATGCAAGTGGCCTATCTGTTCGACCGATGCGGTGGCGGCACTGACGACGATTCCAACTTCTGTGATAACGGTGGTCAGCCGACTCCAAAGGTTAATCATCGCCACAACCTCGCCCGCGACCGCACCGGCTGCGACAACAGGGCCAAGAAGCGTCCAACTTGTGCTTGCACCTGCAGCCATAGTGAGGCCTATGACGATGGCAAGGTCGAGCATTCCGCTGAGTAGATCCCCGCATGCTTCCGCGGCATTCCATACACCGTCAGTTACGGTCTCGTACTGCTCCTTGAGTTGCTCAAAGGAACCCTGCAAAGCCGCAATGTCTTTGGCGAGAGTTCCCATGTAGACGTACGCAGCGTCGGCGGCGTTCCCTGACCAAGAGACGTCCAGGGACTTGTTGCCCGACTCGAGGTTCCTCGCAAGGTCATCGCAGAACAACCCGAGTGAGTGCCACGCCTTGGCGCACTGGGCGTACTCCTCCCAGTTGCCTCCCAGTGCATTCTTCGCCTCGTCCATCGGATTGACCCCGAGGAACTTTTCGAATACCCAACTGGCGAGTGCTGACGGACTGAATACGTCGCCGTACGAAGTGAGGTCCCTGTAAGGCGTGCTGGGTTCTTCTTTGTCGCCGTCTACTTCAGGCGTCTTCAAGCGCTCTGCCGGATCCGCCACATCCTCAAACGCCACATCGTCTCCTAGATGAACCCGTGCTCAGCGCTTAGATTCTGGGTACTGAGAATCCAACCTGGACGCTTCGCCTTCGTCTGTCCGCTTGTAGAAGTCAGCACTGCGTGACATCTCGTTCTTCGACGCGTCCAAGATGCGGTGCATCTGCTCCAAAGCGGATCGGACGTTTTCCATAACGCCATCATGGCCGCCGCCGAACATACTGGCTAGTGCCGAAATCGGACCCGCACTGAACGTGCCGATTGAGCATTCTCGCCCCAAGTACTCTTTAGCTGCAGTCACGTCATCGGCCGCTCGGCCAATTTGCCTGGAGAACGAGGCCATCTCGTTCGGTTCGACCTTAAATGTCATGCCAACTCCGCCAAGTCTTCGGCTACACCTTGGGTTGATGGTCCGACGTTCACCACGCCCAGTTCGGTACCTAGAGAACGTGACCATGGCGCTTTTCAGAGCCCGTTGTCGCCGGGGCTCTAAGGCAGGGACATCCGTAAGCGCGCAGGATGTGTCCTGGGCTGCCACGGACGGGGATGAGAACTGCCTGCCTACTGCCCTTGGTGCGGGGGCTGTTGAGCATAGGGGTTGGGGTGCTGCGGAGACTGCCCTGGAGGCGTGGCATAGCCCTGGTTGGGGGGCGTGTTGGGGTACTGCTGGTAGCCCGTCGGGGGCTGGGGCGGGTAGCCCGTGCCATGGGCGGCGGTTCCGCCACCTGAGCCAGGGCCGCCGTTACCTCCGTTGCGGCGGCTGCGGATTACCGCGAAGGCGATCGCGCCGACGATCACGACGGCTGCGATACCGCCAGCGAGGACGAGGGTGTTGCTGGAGGAGGAGTTCTTCTTCCCGGCCTCGGTCGAGGTGTCGGTTCCCTTGGATGCTTCGCCAGACATGGAGTTGGACGACTGGAGCTGGCCGAGGGGGTTGGTCGTGGCGCCGGCCGGGATGTCCATCGTGAGCGCTGAATAGGGCCGGACGATCCCGTAGCCGTATTCCTCGTCGGGTGCTTTCAGACCCTTGTGGTGCGCGAAGGTGGCTGACTTGATCAGGCGGTTGATGACTTGGCCTGCGGAGAGGTCGGGGAACTTTGAGCGGACCAAGGCCGCAGCAGCGGATACGTAGGCCGTGGCATCCGATGTACCGGTTGTCAAGCTATATTGTTGCGAGCTCGTTGGGTCTGCGGCGAGAACCTGAACACCGGGAGCCATCAAGGCAAGCCCCTTTCCGGTGTTTGACCCCTCCCAGCGATTGGCCTTCTCATCTATGGCACCAACGGCAACAACGCCAGGCAGTGCTGCTGGCTCCTCGACAGCAATAGAGCCCTCATTGCCTGCACTCGCAACAACAACTACATCGTGATCTTGCGCATACGCGATTGCTGCACGACCGTCACTCAGCGTCTTGCCACCATCGTTACCGATAGACAGATTGATAACCTTCGCGCCCTGGTCCACTGCATATCGAACCGCTGCAGCCCAAGTTTCGTCATGATTGGCGTCCTCCTCCGTCTGGAGGGTACGCAGTGGCAGGATCTTCGCCTTCGGCGCGAGGCCGATCATGCCGGATGAATTTCCCGCGCCATGGCCGTGTCCAGCAATAAGGCTGGCCATGCTCGTCCCGTGTCCGAGTCGGTCCTCCTGCGCGTTATCTCCGCCAGTGAAGTCTTTCCCTTTGAGGACCTGACCCGTTAGATCAGGGTGACTGGCGTCAACTCCGGAGTCGACCACCGCAACGGTGACGCCCTGCCCTTGGGATTCAGCCCATACGTCTTCTACTGCGAATGCGTTCAAGGCCCATTGTTGATCTCTGACGTAGTCCGCCGATGCGGTTGGGGCCGTAGTGAGGAGCAAAGCTCCTGTCAGCGTCACGACTCCCGCCGTAGACCAGACTCGCTTGAAACTCACTTCTTTGCTCCTCACTCAACCACGACTGGTTCCGCCAGTCTTCATGCGAACGAGCCGCACGTCCTCTACGTGCGGCTCGTTCGCGTGCCTACTCGATGGTCCGCGGTACGTTCCGGTTGCGGTCCTCTTCCGAGATCCAGGTCTCTTCGTCCTCGACCAGGTAGTCGGGACGGTCGCTCTGGCTATTCTCGTCGTTGGGCCGTCGTCCCTTGCGACCACCCATACCGCCAGCAGTTCCACCGCGGCTACCGTGCAGACCCGCACCGCCACCGGCGCCCTTGCCTGTGATCCCCTTGGCAGCCCCGACAACGCCGCCACGGGACTTGGCGAGGGCTCCGCGTCCGGCAGCGCCAGCACCGCCTCGGCCGGCTGCGCCGGCTCCCCCGCCGCCCATGCCGCCCATACCGGCTCGGCCTCCTGCACCACGGCCTGCTGCCGCACCAGTACCGGCCGCACGACCACCGCCCGGAACACCGATGCCGCCGCGTCCGGCCGCACCACGTCCGACGCCGGCCCCTCCTCCAGGAGCCAAGATACCCGGGCCTTGAGCCCCGCCGGTCCCGGTGCCGCCCCCGCCGATGCTGGGGCCCCCGGTGCCAGTGCTGGGACCGGTGCCCGTCAGACCAGGCGAGATGCTGTCCACCTTCGTCTTGGCTGTCGGGAGTTGTGTGCCTCCCGTGATGCCCTGATCGCGGGGCACCGCGGGCGCGGGCTTAACGCTGGTGGTCGGACCAGCGCTCCAGGGTTTGTTACCTGATCCCGAGACACCCGGCCGGGACGCCCCAACGTCACCCGGAGTCACAGGTGGCGGGTACTCCACGTCACGGTTGGGTTCCTTGATGTTGCCCTTGTCATCGATAAGGACTCGGTTCCTATCCAGATTTCCCTTAACCCGGATGTACTGGGCCGCAAGGTTCTCCATGACGGAAACACCGTTGAGTTGGGCTTCTCGGCTCGCACCGATCTTGCCCTCGTTGATTGACGCGACTTCCGCAGCCGTCAACTTACGGTCCTGGAGATCACTGGCTACTGCTTCGCCGTTGTCCCATTGCCAGTCGCTGAGAGCGTCACCGACCTTGGCCCAGCCACTGGGCTCTTCGATCTGGTCCAGCTGCGCTTTGAACCTGCGTAGCTGCGAACCAGCGTCAGCCATCTGGGAGCTGTTGAGATCGGCATGCCAGGCGGCATTCCTGATGCTCTGAGAGATTTCTCGGGCCTTCTTCTCAAAGCTCTCGGCTGCATCCCCCTCCCAGTGCTCCAGGACGTTATCGACGGCCTTGTCGAGCAGGCCGGCGATGCCGCCCCCTTCACCACCGGACAGAAGCTCGTTGACTGTGCTCCAGTGGCGGCCGACCTCCTCGATCGCCCCCGGGTTGGTGAGGTCAAGCATCTGCTTGAGCTCTTTGAGCGAGTAATCGATGAATTGAGTCTTGGTCTGGGGCCGCCCCGGGTCCGCGACGCAGGTGTCATTCACAATCTCTGGCTTGGGCAGGTCTTTGTCACCGGCCATTTTGAACTCCTCCCTCTAACAGGTGATTCCCGATCCGACTACTTTGCAAATGAGCCGTCCGAGCTCCCCGTGTCACCACCCATTTGGTTCTTGTTCGCGTACTCCTGCTCGGTGTACTTGTCCTTGACCTTGGAGGTACTCGAGCCGAACTTGTCGATCAGTCCGTGAAGGCTCTTAATCGCGGTCTCAAGGTCGGTCTTCATGGTCTTGTGGGCCGCGTGCAGATCGCCAGCCTCCAAGAAGAGGCACGTGTTCCCGAACGCATCCATCGGGATCTCCGTGTTGTACCGCGACGTCTGGCCGGCTTTGTCCATGTCGTCCAGCAACGTCCAGAGCTTCCGGATGACCTCATCCATCGCGCTCAGATCAACCCGCATACCGTTACTCATACCCCGTTGTCCTCTCCCCTGTTCTTCAAGTTGTCAGCACCGGCTCGGTGCCCAAGTTGCCCAGCCATCACACAGATCGGCTACCCGACCGCCCCGCCTGCCCACCCCGCCGACTACGCCAGTCCCGCACAGCCACCCCGCTCCCCGCAACCACGAGCGCCAGAGCCACGCCGATGCCCAACACGTACATGGCCACCCGGCGCTCCCGCTCAGCCTCGCTCTCGCCCATGGTCACCGCCATGGGGACAACGCCACCCCCACCGGCCGCCACCAACGGATCCGGCTCCGGTGCGCTCCCCGGCGTGGACTCATCCGAAAGAGCGGCGATCGGATCGACGACACCCCACCCGATGAACCGGTTGGGACCCCGGCCCGGCCGTTGGGCCGATTCTTCGAGGCGGGTCGAGATCTGGGCCGCGCTCCAGGTCGGGTGCTTCTCCTTCAGGAGAGCCGCGACGCCCGCGACGTACGGCGCGGCGAAGCTCGTGCCGTCGGCGGTGCACTGGCCGCCCTTGGGGACGGTGGAGACCATGCCGACGCCCGGTGCCGCAATGTCGACGAAGTCGCCGGACTGTGAGAAGAAGGCGCGTTCGTCGTTGCGGTCGGAGGCTGCCACCGCCAGGACGCCGGGGTACGAGGCCGGGTAGGTGTCCGCGGACTTGCCGTCGGCGCCGTCGTTGCCGGCGGCCGCGATGATGAGGGCGCCTGAGTTCACGGCCGCCGCTACGGCGCCACTCAGTTCCTCGTTGTCTTCCTTGTTCGCGGTGTCCGACGAGATGTTGATGATCTTGGCGCCCGCGGCGACCGCGGCGCTGATGGCCTGGGACATCGTCCGCGAGTTGCCCTGCTTCTCCTCTCCACCCGTATAACGGAAAGAGAGGATCTTGGCGTCCGGCGCGATGCCCTCGAACCCCGTGCCGGCGATCGGGCGGGCGGCGATGATGCCCGCGACCCGGGTTCCGTGGCCCTCGATGTCGGCGGTGGCGGGGCCGTCGACGAAGGTCTTGCCGCCCGAGGCCACGGCGCCGCGGAGCTGGGGGTTGGAGTCGTCGACGCCCGTGTCGATCACCGCGACCGTGACGCCCTTGCCCGTGGCCTGCTCGCGCAGCTGGTCCAGGAGGATTCGCTGGAGTGACCAGGGCGTGGACTTGATGACGTCGCCGCCGAAGACGCACTCCGAGCTGGCCAACAGGCCGAAGTCGGGCTTGTCGGCGCCGGCGGAGTCGGCCAGTGCCGGTGGAGCCGATGACAGGCAGATTCCCGTGGCTGCGAGCACGCCAAAGGCCCGCTGCAGTGCGCGGGTTCCACTCTTGCGGCTGCGCGAACGGGCTGTCGTGCCCTCCACGTCCAGGCCCCTCATCTTCAGGCTCCCAGGGCTTCCATGCTTGCTTCGATCACTACGTCCACTTCGCCTGCTTCGGTGACTTCAAGCCGGCTCAGGTGTGTTAACGATGCTTCGGTGACTGTGAAGATTTGCGGGGGTCTTGTGTGCAGCCCCGGAGAAAGGGGCGGCCCAGCCGACGCCATGGCGCCTGCTGGGCCGATCCTCCGCATACACGCCCCTCGGGCACCGGCGGGCTCAGCCCCAGGTGTTGGCGTTGCTCTTCTCAGTGGCCTGGTAGTTGTCGGCCGCGCTCTGCAGCGCAGTGGAGATCTTCAGCAGGGTCGCGTGCAGGTCGGCGGCGGTCTGGTCCCACTCGCGCTGCTTGCGCTGGTAGCCCTCCTGAGCTTCACCTTCCCAGGAGTTGGCGACGCGCTTGACCGCGGCCTCGAGGTCGTCGAGCTGCTGCTTGATGCGACCAGCGGTGGTCTTCACGTCCGTGGACGCGTTGGTGATGGTTGCGTAATTGACGAGAATCGACATCGGCGTTCCCTTTCAGGAAGAGTCGAAGGAAGTCGGCGGAAACCGAAAGAACCGGCAACCGGTATGAACCGGTGGAAAGACGGGAGAACTGTCGAGAGCCGACAGCCCTACGGCTTGATCAGCCGAAGTCCGACATGATCTTGCTGATCTCGGAGTTCTGCTGCTCTTCCGACGCGGAGTAGTTGCTCCGCGTGGAGTCCACGGCTTCCTTGATGTCGTTGAGGATGTCGCTCATCTTCTTCGCATCCGCGTTCCAGCGCTCCTGCAACTGGCGGTACGACTGGGCCGCCCCGCCCTGCCACCCGCCCGCGATCTGGTCGATCACGCCGTTGAGGCGGCGGATCTCGCCCTGAAGCTGACCGTTCGCCGTGCTGATGTCGCCGGAGAGCTTGGTCAGCTCGTCCTCTGTTACCCGGAACTGGCCGGCCATGTGAACCTTCCCCCATGTCGTTGTTGATCCGGGAAACCTCTACCGGCCCCCCGGAGTTGCGTTCCGTTCGTGAACGCTGGAAGCACTCTATCCTCCGCCTGTCACTTACCCACAGGCAAGGTCTTTCAGTTACAGCATTCACACACCCGCGCGTCGCGCAAGTGATCGGTCGCTGTCAAGTCCCCACGCCCACAACTTCGTTGGAGTGTCACTGGCTCTGCGGCTGCGCCGCGCTGCCGGTGTCCAAGGTGGGGCCCTTCGGGATGAATGTCGCCCACGTCTGCGGCACGAACACAGGGTTGGCGAGATCCTCGTAACCGAGCCGCGTTCGCGCCTTGGCCGTCTCGCTCGCGCCGCCCTCCGACGAGGACGAACCGCTGTCGCTTCCCTCTGCTCCCGCTGCCTCACTGTCGTTGTTCTGCGGCAACGAGTACCGCAGGCCCGTGTCCGTCAGCAGGTACGTCGCACCGCCGCCCTCCGTCGTACCGGCGACCTCCTGGAAGAGGAGGCCCGAGCCGGAGGAGACATAGGCGCTCAGTGAATCGGTGATGACCGTCTTGGGGTAGTTCGTTCCGGCCCAGGCGGCGAGCTGCGGCTTCCCGTCCTCGCCCATGCTGCCCTTGTAGACGCTGCACGACGTGGTACGCGCCTCGCTGGACGCCGTGGCCGCGGCGTTGGCCTGCCGCGGAACGGTCTCGGGCCAGCCCTTGTCCTTGTAGAAGCTGCCCGCCGAGCCGCCGTTGGCCTCGATGACGTCCCGGGTGTTGACCTGGATGGCACCGGTCCCGTCGCTCGCAGCCAGCAGGTTGGCGACGAAGGGCGTGATGGCGGCGACCTCGTTCTTGAGGACGACGTAGAACTGCTCGCCCTGAGCGTCCCGCGCCCTGAGCACCTGACCCACCGTGCCCGCCTCGGCCGGCAGCCCCTGGACCGAGGTCGACTCACCGGCGGACGGCACCGTCGGGAAGGTGATGTCCGTGCCCTCGTTGAGGGTGCTCAACCACTCCTGGCTCACCGGCTGCGGATCGACCGTGGCGCTGCTGCCGATGACGGCGGAACGCATCTGCTCCATGGCGGTGGGCTCGAGGCCCGACTTGCCGCCCATGAGGAAGCGGTTGCCCTTGCCGTCGACCAGGTATTCCAGCTTGGTCTTGGTGTCTACGACGTACAGCGCCTCGCGGGAATCGACCTTCCCCGCGGTCTCGAGCGACTTGGCGTCGGCGGCGTCGAAGACGAAGACGGCACGGTCGATGGCGCCTTCCGATCCCGGGGCCGGGCGTTCGCACACCGCCCAGGTCTTCGCCTCCTCCGCGTCCTCCTTGGAGGGCAAGCGGTCGGGGGCGTACGGGATGCCGATCGTCGCGCCGTGCCGGATACCGCTCTTGTCGATCTCCTTGCCGGGGACCTCGAGGACGCTGCCCTTGCCCTTGTCGAGCAGAAGCTTCGCGGAGGCGTAGTTGAGGACCGGGTGGAGGACCTTCTCCACCTTGCTGTCCTTCGGGTCCGGGTCGAGGACCACGTACCGCGTCGTGGAGTCGCTGTCGACGATGATGTACTCGCCCGGGGTGTCCCAGCCCTTGGGTGCCGAGGGCTTGATCACGCCCCAGGCGATGAAGCCGATCACCAGCACCAGGCCCACGGCCAGGCTCGGCATCACCGTACGAATGGGACGCGGTGCGCCTTCTTCGGAGCCCCCCGGGGACGGCGCCAGAAACGCCGCGACGGTGCGCTTGCGAGCGAACGTGTAGGCGGCGAGCTCATCCCGACGCTGCTTTGCCATGGTCCCCGTGTCTCCCGAAATCTGGTCCCCGATGGTGCCCGACCGCGGCGGAACATGCCTGATCGTGTCTGACCCGAATCGTGAGGCGATGTCCTACCGCGTCCTACCGCGCTGGTCTTGAATACCGCGCTGTGGTGGTCGATCGCGCTCGACGACAGGCCGCCGCTTCGGCCGAGCAGGCACCTACTATGCCCTGCGCCGCGGGACGGCGGTCCATCAGGGTACGGCCGTTCCCGCATCTTCACAGATCATCTTCACAGAGCTTCACCACAGCCCTCCACCATGCGCGCCCGGTCCGTGCGAGGCTGGCCGACCGGGGTTCGGTGTCCCCTGCACCGCTGTGCCGCCTTTGCTCGGCAGCGGGTACCGTGAGCCACTCGTACGGACGATGCGGGCCGATGGACGCCCGACGAACGGCCACGACTTCGCGAAAGGGATGTCCCGGGGGATGACCAGCGCTACGAGCACTCGGCGCGGACGCCGCGCACAACAGGAACCGGACGGTTCGGGCCGCGGACGCGTACCGACTCCGGCCCCCGCCGCCGCGTCGCCGCGCACCCTGCCCAACCCCGGCGGTATGGGCCCGGTACGGCTCCAGCAGCTGATCCTGGTCGAGCTCGCGGCGGGCGTCATGCTGGCCGCCTGGGTCACCGATGTGTCCTGGCTGCTGGCCCCGGCCGGTGCCGTGGCGGCCCTGATGCTGCTGTTCGCGGTTCTGCGCCGCGGCCGTCGTCCGATGCCCGAGTGGTACGAGACGGCGCGCGCGCTGAGGCGCCGTCAGCGCGAGGCAAAGTTGCCCGTGCCGCCCGGGACGGACCCGATGCTGGCCCCGGTCGTGGAGAGCGACCCCGCCCTGCGGACGTACGCCTTCGTCTCCCGTGACGACCGCTCGATCGGCCTGATCGGCGACGGGACCTTCCTGACCGCGGTGCTCTTCGTGCAGCCCGCGGACCAGCCGTTGCGTCCCGAGTCCGCCGGACGTCAGCTGCCGCTCCGGCTGATCCAGGACGCGCTGGAGGTCGACGGGATCCGCCTCGCCTCCGCACAGGTCGTCCAGCACACCCAGCCGGCTCCCGCGCCGCACCTGCCCCAGCAGTCGATGGCCGCGCGATCGTACGGACCGCTCCAGGCACAGGCCGGTTCGCCCGCGCTCCGGCTCACCTGGGTCGCCCTCAAACTCGACCCGGAACTGTGCCCGGAGGCGGTTCAGGCGCGCGGGGACGGCGTTCCCGGGGCGCAACGCGCGCTGCTGCGCGTGGCGGACCAACTGGCCAGCCGACTGGACGGGGCCGGATTCAAGGCGACCATCCTGGACGAGAACGAACTGGTGCAGGCGCTGGCGACGTCCAGTTGTCTGAACCCGCGGGTCAGCACCCAGCAGGCCCAGGACGGGCGGGCACCCCAGCGGCGTACGGTCGAGGCGGTGCGGACCTGGCGGGTCGACGACCGGTGGCACACCACGTACTGGGTCTCCCGCTGGCCGCAGTTGGGGGTCGGCGGTGTGGCGCTGCCCGAGCTGATCACGCGGTTCACCTCTCTCCCGGTGCTCGCCACGACGTTCAGCGTGACTCTGAGCAAGGCCGGCAACCGGGGCGTCTCCCTCGCCGGGCACATCCGCGTCACCGCCCGTGGTGACAGCGAACTCGCCCAGGTGGGACGTGATTTGGAGCGGACCGCGAGTGCCGCGAAGGTCGGACTGGTCCGCCTCGACCGGGAGCAGGTCCCCGGAGCCCTCGCCACTCTGCCGCTCGGAGGTACGTACTGATGTCCCAGCCCGCATCGACCATGCCCCCGGGCCAGCCGGGCCGGGCCACCCCCGCACGCACACCCGCCCATGTGGCCTCGCCCTCCGACACCGGCATGATCCCGATCATCCGGCAGCCGCAGGCGCAGCGGCAGCAACGGCGCGTCTTCAGCCCCGGGTTCGGACTGCGCGGGCCGCGCCGGAACCGCCATGTCGTCACCGTCGACGAACTCCCGGCGATCAGCATGCCGATCGGTGACGACGGCGTGATCATCGGCACCGACCGGGCATCGCAGCCGGCCGTGCTCGGCCTGTCCCGCCCGACCCCCTTCGACGTCGTACTCGTGGGCGGCCTCTGGCTCGCCCAGGTACTGGCGTTGCGTGCCGCCGCCACGGGGGCGCGCGTGGGCGTGGAGACCGGCCGGCCGCAGGCCTGGCAGCAGCTGGCCCAGACCGCCGGCGGCGGTCAGCAGTGCGTGACCGTCTACCCGGTGGGCCGGGTGCCCGCCCAGGGCCCCTCCGTCTCGAGTCCGGTCGTCCTGTTCCGGGACTGCGGCATCCGCCCGCCCCGCGGGCGGGTGACCTCTCTGCCGTGGCAGGCCGTGGTGACCGTGCTGCCCTTTGTCAGCGAGCACGCTCCGCGCTGGCTGGCCCAGGCCCAACTGGTCGGCATCCAGCGCATCTCGCCCCAGGAGACCGAGGTCGTACAGGACACCCTGGGCATTCCGGACGAGCCACTCGGGTACCTTCCGAACCTTCACGACAGCGTCGCCATGTGGTGCACTCGCAAGCACCGCACCTTCGTCATGACCGAACCCACCGACGCGGAGACGGGTCTGCTCGGCACGGCCCGCCGTCTGGACTGACGCGTCCCCCTCCCCCGGGAACGCGTCGCCGTTTCCGGGGAAGCGGTGCGAACCGGCCATGGCCATGGGCGCTTTTCCGTACCGCGATGCAAGTGATTAGGCTTCTGGTGATGCGGTGACGATCGCAGCCGCGTGGGGTTCGCCACTCGGTCCGCCCGGCCGCGACGACGACCAACTCAGCAGCAGTGGCTGACCAGGAGGCAAGCAGTGAACAGGGATCCGTACAACGGCGACGGCCCGTCCTCTGACGGGGACGAGCACGAGACGGAACTCACCGGCGAGTTCGAAATCGTCTACACGCCTCCCGCCTGGTACGCCCCAAGCACGCAGGCCGGTTCCGCGGCCGACGAACAGCGGAACGCCGGGCAGGCCTCCGCACCACCGCCGCCGAGCGGAGCGCCCGTCGGATCACCCGGCGTGCCCTCGGCCGGACCACCCGGTATCCCCGCACAGCAGGCTCCCCCACCGAGCGCTCCCCCACCGGCACAGCAGTACCCCCATCGCGCGCCTCAGCAGCCTGCGCAGCCCACGCAGGGCACGGGTGGCACCGGCACGGACGGCTACGGATTTCCGCAGCCGTCCCAGGCCCAGCCGCCGCAGGCCCCACAGGCCCCACAGGTCCCGCAGGCGCCTCAGGCCCCGCAGCAGCCGGTTACGCCCCCTGGGCCTGCGCCTTCACCTTCAGGCGCGGCAACGCCCGGCGGGTACGGCTACCCCCAGCAGACGGGCACCGGCGTGCCTCAGCCGAGCCAGGACACCCAGGGTGGTCAGGGGCCGTCTCAGCCGCCGGCGGCGCCGCAGCCGGCGGCCGCGCCCGGCTTCCCCGTGCTGCGGCCGGTGGCCGAGGACCAGGGCAACCCGCCCCCGGCCGCGGCCCCTGCGGCGAACGTCCCCGAAGAGCCTGCCCCCGCGCAGTCGATGCCCGAGCTCAACCATGCCGCGGCCGCCGCCGAGGCGGCGAGGCTGTTCGGCGGTGCCGACGACGAGCCGGAAGCAGAGCGGAGCGACGAGGCGGAGCCGGACGGCTCCGCCGAGTCGGCGTCCGACGCTGACGGTACGGCCGACTCGGACGCTCCGGAGGGTGACGGATCGGGAGACGTCCACTCCGACGCGAGCGCCCCCTCGCAGCCCGATCCCGAGACGGCAGAAGCCGGGCCGGAGGCCGAACCGGAGCCCTCCGCTCCCGAGAGCCCGCCGGCACCGCAGGCGCAGCCTCAGCCTCAGGGACAACCCCCCGCCCAGGCCCCCATGCCCCAGGCCGGCCAGGCGATTCCCCCGCTGCCACCGGGCTACACCCCCGCGCACCCCACCCAGGGGGGAGTACCGCAGCAGGCAGGTCAACCGGCCCAGGACCCCGCGGCCGCAGCCGCCGCAGCACAGGCTGCCGCCGCCGGATACGGCTACCCCCAGCCGCCCGCCCAACCGCAGCAGCCCGCGCACCAGGCCCCGCCGCAGGGCGCGTTCGGCCCGGTCCAGCCGCCGGCCCCGCCACAGCAGCAGCCCGGGTACCCGGCGCATCCCGGCTACCCGGCGCAGGGCGGACAGCCGGCCCCGGTCGACCCCCGGCAGGCACCTCAGCCCCCGCAGCCGCAGCCCGGACACCCGCAGCCCGCCGCATACGGTTACCCCCAGCAACCACCGCAGCCCGGGCAGCCCCAGCCGGACGGATACGGCTACCCCCAGACGCCCACCCCGCCACCGCAGCCGCAGCCGCAGCCCGGCTACGGCTACCCGCAGCCCGCCCAGCCGCCGCAGCAGCCGTCGCCGTACCAACAGCCCGCGCAGCCGCAACAGCCCGCGCCGTACCAACAGCCCCCGGCCCAGCAGCAGGCGCCCCAGCAGCAGCCTCCCGCTCCGCCGGCCGCGTACGGCAACCAGGGCTGGACCGCCCCGCCCGGCCCGCAGGCCGGTCCCGGTGCCCCCCAGCAGCAGCAAGCCGCACCCGGCACCCCGCTCGGCTACAACGCAGCCGTCGAACTGTCCTCCGACCGGCTGCTGCGCAACCAGCCCAAGGCCCGCAAGAACAACCAGGGTCCGTCCCGCTTCAAGCTCGGCGCCAAGAAGGAGGAGGCCGAGCGGCAGCGGAAGCTGGGGCTGATCCGTACGCCGGTGATGTCCTGCTACCGGATCGCGGTGATCAGCCTCAAGGGCGGCGTCGGCAAGACGACGACGACCATGTCGCTCGGTGCCACGCTCGCCACGGAGCGCCAGGACAAGATCCTGGCGATCGACGCCAACCCGGACGCCGGCACCCTCGGCCGACGGGTCCGGCGCGAGACCGGCGCCACCATCCGCGACCTGGTGCAGGCGATCCCGCAGCTGCACAGCTACATGGACATCCGCCGCTTCACCTCGCAGGCGCCCTCGGGTCTCGAGATCATCGCCAACGACGTGGACCCGGCGGTCTCCACCACGTTCAACGACCAGGACTACCGCAGTGCGCTCGACGTCCTGGGCAGGCAGTACCCGATCATCCTCACGGACTCCGGTACGGGTCTGCTCTACAGCGCGATGCGCGGAGTCCTGGATCTCGCCGACCAGTTGATCATCATCTCGACCCCCTCGGTGGACGGTGCGAGCAGCGCCTCGACCACGCTCGACTGGCTGTCGGCGAACGGGTTCGCCGATCTCGTCCAGCGGTCGGTCACCGTGATCTCCGGTGTGCGCGAGACGGGCAAGATGATCAAGGTGGACGACATCGTCGCCCACTTCGAGACCCGTTGCCGCGGTGTCGTCGTGATCCCCTTCGACGAGCATCTCTCGGCAGGCGCCGAGGTGGACCTCGACATGATGCGGCCCAAGACCCGCGAGGCCTATTTCGATCTCGCCGCGCTCATCGCCGAGGACTTCTCGCGTACGCAACAGGGGTTCGGCAACCCGAACATGCAGTATCAGCAGCCCCTGCAGGGGTACGCGCCCCAGCAGCAGCCCCCGCAGCACTATGCGCCGCCCGGCGGCGCCCCCCAGCCGGGGCAGGAGTGGCAGCAGCCTCCGCAGCAGCCCGGACCGGACCAGGGCCAGCAGCAGCAACAACATCCGGCGCCGCCGCCCCAGGCTCCGCCGCAGCAGGGCGTCGTACCGCCCGGCTGGACGCAGCAGTAGGGGCAGGGGCAGAGACCGACAACGCCGGAGGGCCGGCACCGTGAAGGTGCCGGCCCTCCGGCGTCCGTGCATGTCCCCCTGAAATCAGGTGGTGGGGCCCGGAAATCAGGCGGTGGGGCCTTCCGCCGCCCCGATCAGTTCACGGCAGCGCTTCACATCCCCCGCCATGGCCTCGAGCAGCGCCTCCAGCGAGTCGAACTTCTGCTGCCCGCGCACATAGGCGAGAAAGTCCACCGCCACATGCAGCCCGTACAGATCAAGTCCGACCCGGTCGATCGCATACGCCTCGACCGTCCGCTCCGTCCCGTCGAACTGCGGGTTCGTGCCGACGGAGATCGCGGCGGGCATGGCCTCGTCCTGTGCGTGCAGCCAGCCCGCGTACACGCCGTCGGCCGGGATCGCGGTGTGGGGCAGGGTCTCGACGTTGGCCGTGGGGAAGCCGAGTTCGCGGCCGCGTTGGGCGCCGCGGACGACGACGCCCTCGACGCGGTGCGGGCGGCCGAGGATCTCGGCGGCGCCCTCGACGTCGCCCTCGGCGACCAGGCGGCGGGTGAGGGTGGAGGAGAAGGGCTGGCCGCCGCCCGCCTCGCCGGAGACGTAGAGGTCCACGACCTCGACCTCGAAGTCGTAGACCTTGCCCTGCTGGGCGAGGAAGTCCACGTTGCCCGCGGCCTTGTGGCCGAAGCGGAAGTTGGGGCCCTCGACGACCGCCTTGGCGTGCAGCTTGTCGACCAGGACCTTGACGACGAAGTCGGCGGGCGACAGCTTCGAGAACTCCGTGGTGAAGGGGAGGATCAGCACCGCGTCCACGCCCAGCTCGCCCATCAGCTCGGCGCGGCGGTGGTGCGGGGCGAGCAGCGGGGGGTGGCTGCCGGGGCGGACGACCTCACTGGGGTGCGGGTCGAAGGTGACGACGACGGAGGGAACGCCCAGCTCGCGGGCGCGGTCCACGGCATGCCGGATGATCAGCTGGTGTCCGCTGTGGACTCCGTCGTAGGACCCGATGGTGACGACGCTGCGCCCCCAGTCCTGGGGGATGTCCTCCAAGCCACGCCAGCGCTGCACTGTGTCTGCTCCTTGTCGCACACTCGTGGAACCCGTGTCCGTGTCTGTGCCTGTTCCTACGCAGGTCTAAGGGTGCCATGCCGCGTCCACCCCGCTCGCATCGGCATGGTGGGCTGTGACGGGGCGCACGTTCAGGCGGGGACGTGTACGCCCGCCAGGTTCTCGATCATGCGGCGGGTGCTGGGGCCGACCACCGCCGCCCATTCGTCGGGGGCGTCGCTGAGCCAGCCCGTGACCAGCGTCGCAAAGCCGGGTACGTGACGGCCCAGGTCGACCAGGCCGCGGTCGAAGCGGGCCGCTCCGTCCGGGGTGCGGACGAGGAGGAGGCCGATGTGGCGGACCAGGTCGCGGGTGTCGGGGCCGCTGTGTCGCGCGGTGGCCTTCAGGAGGGCGTCGAGGACCGTCGGGGTGTGTTCGTGGGCCAGGAGGAAGTCGAGGAGTTCGCGGCGCAGCGGGCGGGAGACGGGGGCGCCGCGAGCGGCCAGTACGGCGGCCAGGGCGGCCCGCACCTCGTCCGGACCGCCGTCCAGCAGGCCGGTGACCAGCGGGAACAGTACGGAACGGGCCGCCTGCCCCTGGTCCAGGCGCCGGTCGACGTACGCCGCCACATCCTCCGCGGTCTGCGGGCGCCGCTGCACCGCCTCCCGTACGAGGGCCGCGACCCGGCGCGCCAGGGTCGGGGTCGTGACATCGGCGAGGGTGCGCAGCGCCTCCCCGCCGTCCGGCCGGCGCAGCCGTTCCCGGAAGGCGTCGAGGACCGGGTCGGGGTGGGTCGTCAGGGCGGCGACCAGCGCGCTCGGCGGGAACTGCGGGTCCCCGGACGCGAAGTGCCGTAGCGCCTGCGGGAGATGGCGGGCGCGGGTGCGCGGATCCCTTACGAGGAGGGCGAGCGCGCCGCCGTGCAGGGCGGGGTGGGCCAGCAGGGCGAGGGCGGCGTAGCGCAGCAGCTCGCGGTCGGCCTCGGTGCGTACATGGGGCGCGGCCCGCAGCCCGTACGCCGCCGCCGCGACCCGCCGCTCGGGCCGCCCGTCGTGCGCCCATCGGTCGACTGCCCGGCACACGGCCGACGGCTCGTCCTCCGCCAGTACGGCGAGCAGCTCGTCGGCGCGGCGGTGCGCACAGTCGACGAGCACCTCCGTGAGGTCGTCCAGGGCCCGGCGCCGGTGCGTGTGCAGCAGCGCCTGCGCCGCCTTCGCGACGGTCGCGTGCGGGGTGGCCGGCAGCGGGCGCTCGTCGTCGAACCAGCGGGTGAGGTGAGGTTGTACGGCGGTGGGGTCGGCGGCGAGCAGATGTGCGGCGGCGTCGAGGTAGCGGGGGCCGTCGGTGTCGTCCGGGGCGGGGTCGGCGAGGAGCAGTCGGCGGAGGAGGTCGAAGCGGGTGACCTCGGGCAGGGGGAGGGCGGTCCAGAAGGCCGGGCCGAACTCTCGTGACAGTGCGGGGTGTTGGTGCCGGCGCCAGGCCACCGAACGGTCGGCGAGCAGGCGTAGTACGCCCGTGTACGGCGTCGCGTCGGGTACCCGGGGCAGGACCTCGGTGAGGAGGCGGGCGGCCCACCAGGAGTGCGGGTCGGTGTCCAGGGCGTCGACCAACTTCTGGAGGCGGGCGGCGAGTTCGGGGGCGCCCTGGCGGCGGGCGAGGAGGAGCAGGGACTGGACGACCGGGGCGATGCGGTGGTGCGGGTCCTGTGGATGCGTGAGCAGGGTGTGCAGGGCTTCGTCCAGGTCCAGGTGGATGCCCTGGAGCCAGTCGGCGAGTTCTTCGTGGGTGAAGCGATAGCCGGTGCCGGGGCCGTTGGGGACGAGGAGGCCCTCGGTGAGGACGGCTGACGCCCAGTCGGGGCCGGGGTCTGTGTGGGCGGGGCCTGAGTGGGCGTGGCCCTGGGGGAACAGTTCTTCGAACGACTCCCTGTCCAGTTCGCCCTGGCCCGCGCCGAGGGTGCGGCGGGCGGCCTCGTGGATCCGGCCGGAGACCTTTGCGGCGAGCCTTCGTACGGCGGTGCCGTGCCGGTCGTTCTCGGCGGCGAGGCGGTCGGCGATGCGGAGGCACGTCAGGTCGAGGTGGGCTGCGAAGACGTCGTGGCGGTCCAGGGGGACGGCGGGGGCCTCGGGGAGGGCGGCCTGGACCTCTGAGAGGAGGCGGAGGGTGAGGGGGTGGCGGGCGTCGGGGGTGGTGAGGGTGCCTTCGGGGATGGCGTAGCGGGCGCGGGCCTGGGCGGCCTCGTCGGCGGTGAGGTCGCCGAGGTGAACGCAGGGGGGTAGGTGGGGGTGGGCTAGGTGGGGGTGGGTTCGTGGTGACCGGCCGGGAGTTTCGCCCCCGCCGCCCCTACCCTTCCCGTCCCCAGGGGCTCCGCCCCTTCGACCCCGCCAGGGGGCTGCGCCCCCTGAACCCCCGCGGGGCTCCGCCCCCGCACCCCACCGGGGCTCCGCCCCTGGCCCCCGATCGGCCTGAAGGGCCTCGTCCTCAAACGCCGGACGGGCTGAGTCATGCGGACCGGCGTCAGGAGCTGGGGCGGCTGAGTTGAGCGAGCCTGTGTCCGGAGCCCGACCCTCTGAGTTGCTCAGGCAAGCGTCATGAGCTGGACGCTCTGAAGTGAGCGGGCCCGTGTCAGGAGCCCGACGCCCTGAAGTGAGCGGGCCCGTGTCAGAAGCCCGACTCTCCGGAATGAGCGAGCTCCTTTCGCGAGCCCCACGCCCTGGGACGTGCAACAAGTCTCCCGGAAAGCCCACCCCCGCCCCCTCCCAATACTCCTCCCGGCACGCCAGTACCAGCCTCGCCCCTGTCTCCCGCAGCCACGACGCCGTTGCCGCTGTCCACTCGGGGAGGCGGTGGGCCAGCGGCGGCGGCATTTGCTCTGGGGTGTCCAGGACGAGGAGCAGGGGGCGGTCGGCGGTGTGGGCCACGTGGGAGAGGTGTGCCGGGGTGAGGGAACTCGCGGTCATGACTCGCGCCGCACGGTCCAGCGCTCGGTGGGCCGCGTCCGCGATCGAGGTGTCCTCGGGGGCCAGGTCGGCGCCGCGCAGCCACAGGGTGGGGGCCGGTTGTGGGGCTCGGTGGCGGCGGGAGGCCAGGGATGCCAGCTCCGTCGTACGGCCGCTGCCCGGGGGCCCGACCAGGGCGAGCACGGACGCCGGCGACTGCGTGAACTCGGCGAACTCCCTTGCTGTCGCCGAGCGTTCGACCGGCTCGACCAGTCCCGACAGGGCCGCCTGTTCGACCGTCGTGGCCGTGAGTTGCAGTACTCCGGCGAGGTTGAGGTCGGAGCCGTAGGCGGGGACCGTCTCCGCGTTTCGGGCCAGTACGTCGGCGAGTGGGCCGTCGGTGGTGCGGGGCAGGGGGACGGCGAAACCGATGTCGCGGTGTCCGGACTGGAGTGCCGTGCCCAGGACGGCCACTACGGCGCCGGTCGTGACGTCGAGAACGGGTCCGCCTGCCGCGCCGCCGCCGAGCCGCAGCGCGTCGCGGCCCGCGGTGCCGATCGCCAACTCCAGTGCGCCGTCGAGGAGATGGAAGCGGTCGGTGGCCGTGTACGTCACGGTGGTCACGTCGAGGACGCGGGCCTCGCGCCAGCAACCCGCGGGCACCCGGACGTATCTGCCGGTCTCGACCTTGTCCCGGACCGTGATGGGCAGCGGGTCCACGCCGAGCCCCTCGGTGCGTACGAGGGCGAGGTTCAGTGCGGGCAGCGGGGTCACCGCGTCGGCGGTCACCAGCACGGTGCGGTCCTCGGCTCCGTACAGCACGAGCCGCGTCAGGCCGTCCACGGCTTCATGGCTGGTGACGACCGTGCCCTGGTGGTCGGCGACGAATCCGGTACCGCGCGGGCGCCCCGCCAAGTCTCTGATGCGGACGAGGACTTCGTCGCACCCACCTCCCGGGCCCCCCATGGCCGAACCTCCCCGCCCTACACCCGTGTTCGTATTCGACCGTAGGCAAAAGGTGATCAGCGGGACAGATCGCGTCGCGAACGCGCCCCCTTCCACTCCCTCGGTTCACTCCGAGCGCCTGCCCGGACGGGTGAACAGGAGGGGGTCGCTGGATACACCCTAGGGGTGGGGGAACCGAGGGGGACCGTGGAGCGGCGGGCAGAGTACGACCCCGTGCCCGCCGCTCCGCGGGCAGTCAGCTGACCTGAAGAGGCTCTTCAGGCGAAGACGGCCAGGCTCTTCGCCTTGCCCTTCTCCTCCTCGACGAGCGCCAGGAAGGCGCCGTCGGGGTCGAACACGGCCACGGCGCCCCTGCCCGCGTACTCGTCGGGCATCTCCAGCCGTACACCGTTCGTCAGCAGCCGGGCCCGTCGGGCATCGACGTCCCAGCGCGGGAACGCGGCCGTGGCCGCGTCGGCGATCGGCATCACGGTCAGCTCCTCCTGGAGCTGGTCCAGGGTGCGGGCCGAATCGAGCTTGTACGGTCCGACGCGCGTCCGGCGCAGCGCGGTGAGGTGTCCGCCGACGCCCAGGTCGGCGCCCAGGTCACGGGCGAGCGCCCGGATGTAGGTGCCGGACGAGCAGACCACCGAGACGACCAGGTCGAGCACGGGGGTGCCGTCCTCGGCGACGGCGTCCCGGACGTCGTACACCGCGAAGGAGGAGATGGTGACCGGCCTGGCCGGGATCTCGAAGTCCTCGCCGTCCCGGGCCCGCTTGTAGGACCGTACGCCGTCGATCTTGATGGCACTGACCTTGGACGGCACCTGCATGATGTCGCCGGTCAGCTTGGCGATCCCGGCGTCGACGGCGTCCCGGGTGACCTTCGAGGCGTCCACCGACCTCGTGATCTCGCCCTCGGCGTCGTCGGTGAGGGTCGTCTGCCCGAGGCGGATCGTGCCGAGGTACTCCTTCTCGGTCAGCGCGAGATGGCCGAGGAGCTTGGTGGCCTTCTCGACGCCGAGGACGAGAACGCCCGTCGCCATGGGGTCGAGCGTGCCCGCGTGCCCGACGCGTCGTGTGCGCGCGATGCCGCGCATCTTGGCGACCACGTCGTGCGAAGTGAAGCCCGACGGCTTGTCGACGATGACAAGCCCGTCGGGCGTCTGGTGTTTCTGCGTCATTCGGAGGCGTCGTCCTCGTCGTCATCCGGCTTCTTGTACGGGTCCGCGTCACCGGCGTACGCGGCGCCCGCGGACACCTCGCGCACCTTCGCGTCGGAGGCACGCGCCTTGTCGAGGAGGTCCTCGATGTTCTTGGCGGTGTCCGGGAGAGCGTCCGCGACGAAGGCGAGGGTCGGCGTGAACTTCACGCCCGCCGCCGCGCCCACCGCGGAGCGCAGGATGCCCTTGGCGCTCTCCAGCCCGGCCGCGGCTGCGGCCCGCTCCTCGTCGTCGCCGTACACGGTGTAGAAGACGGTCGCCTCCCGCAGGTCGCCCGTCACCCGGGTGTCCGTGATGGTGACGTGCGAGCCGAGCCGCGGGTCCTTGATCCCACGCTGCAGCTTCTGGGCCACCACCTCTCGGATGAGGTCCGCCAGCCTCTTGGCGCGCGCGTTGTCGGCCACTGGTCCGTCTCCCGTTCTTTCCTGTCTTGTTCTTCGGTCAGTCGTCGTCGCCGTGGAGCCGGCGTCTCACCGACAGCAGCTCCACTTCGGGGCGTCCGGCGACCAGCCGCTCGCACCGGTCCAGTACGTCGGTCAGATGCCCCGCGTCGCCGGACACCATCGCGAGGCCGATCCCGGCCCGGCGATGAAGGTCCATGTGATCCACCTCGGCCGCGCTCACGGAGTACTTCCGCTGGAGCTCTGCGACGATCGGCCGGACGACGGAGCGCTTCTCCTTCAGCGACCGTATGTCGCCGAGGAGCAGGTCGAAGGACAGCGTCCCCACATACATGTGTGTAACCGGTTCACCCGCCGGTACGGGATCGATGGCCCCGCCATCTGGTGGGCGGGGACATCAAGAACGGTACATCGAAGGGGCCGGCCGATCGACGGATATTACGCTCCGTAGACCCGGGAGCGCCCGTTCACACATGCGAGCCGGCCGACGGGACCGAAGTCCCGCCGGCCGGCATCGAACCGTAGGCGTTACACCCGCGGCTTCTCCCGCATCTCGTACGTCGCGATGACGTCGTCGACCTTGATGTCGTTGAAGTTGCCGAGGTTGATACCGCCCTCGAACCCTTCGCGGATCTCGGTGACGTCGTCCTTGAAGCGACGCAGACCCTCGATGTTGAGGCTCTCCGCGATGACCTTGCCGTCGCGGACGAGTCGTGCCTTGGTGTTGCGCTTGACCTCGCCGGAGCGGATGAGAACACCCGCGATGTTGCCCAGCTTGGACGACTTGAAGACCTCGCGGATCTCCGCCGTACCGAGCTCGACCTCTTCGTACTCCGGCTTGAGCATGCCCTTGAGGGCCGCCTCGATCTCCTCGATCGCCTGGTAGATGACCGAGTAGTAGCGGACGTCCACGCCCTCGCGCTCGGCCATCTGCGCCGCGCGGCCTGCCGCACGGACGTTGAAGCCGATCACGATGGCGTCCGAGCCCATCGCCAGGTCGATGTCCGACTCCGTGACCGCACCGACGCCGCGGTGCAAGACGCGGATGTCGACCTCTTCGCCGACGTCCAGCTGGAGCAGGGAGGACTCGAGGGCCTCGACGGAACCAGAAGCGTCACCCTTGATGATGAGGTTGAGCTGCTGGACCTCGCCGGCCTTGAGCACCTTGTCCAGGTCCTCGAGCGAGACGCGGCGCGTGCGCTTGGCGAAGGCCGCGTTGCGCTCACGGGCGGCACGCTTCTCGGCGATCTGACGGGCCGTACGGTCCTCGTCCACCACCAGGAAGTTGTCGCCCGCACCCGGGACGTTGGTCAGGCCCAGGACCTGGACCGGCGTCGACGGGCCGGCCTCGGCGACGTTGCTGCCGTTGTCGTCGAGCATGGCGCGGACTCGGCCGTAGGCGTCGCCCACGACCATCGTGTCGCCGACCCGCAGGGTGCCTCGCTGGACGAGGACCGTGGAGACGGCACCGCGGCCCTTGTCGAGACGGGACTCGATCGCGATGCCCTGCGCGTCCTGGTTCGGGTTGGCCCGCAGGTCGAGCGAGGCGTCGGCGGTGAGGACGACGGCCTCCAGCAGGGAGTCGATGTGCAGACCCTGCTTGGCGGAGATGTCGACGAACATCGTCTCGCCGCCGTACTCCTCGGCCACCAGCCCGTACTCGGTGAGCTGACCGCGCACCTTGGTCGGGTCGGCGCCCTCGACGTCGATCTTGTTGACCGCGACGACGATCGGGACGTCGGCCGCCTTGGCGTGGTTGAGCGCCTCGACCGTCTGCGGCATGACGCCGTCGTTGGCCGCGACGACCAGGATCGCGATGTCGGTCGACCGGGCACCACGGGCACGCATGGCGGTGAACGCCTCGTGACCCGGGGTGTCGATGAAGGTGATCTTGCGCTCTTCGTCGTTGACCTCGGTGGCGACCTGGTAGGCACCGATGTGCTGGGTGATGCCGCCGGCCTCGCCCGCGATGACGTTCGTCTTGCGGATGGCGTCGAGGAGGCGGGTCTTGCCGTGGTCGACGTGACCCATGACGGTGACGACCGGAGGACGGACCACGAGGTCTTCCTCGCCGCCCTCGTCCTCGCCGAACTCGATGTCGAAGGACTCGAGCAGCTCGCGGTCCTCTTCCTCGGGGCTGACGATCTGAACCGTGTAGTTCATCTCGCCGGCGAGGAGCTCCAGCGTCTCGTCGGAGACGGACTGCGTGGCCGTGACCATCTCGCCGAGGTTCATCATGACCGCGACGAGCGACGCCGGGTTGGCGTTGATCTTCTCCGCGAAGTCGGTGAGGGAGGCACCGCGCGACAGGCGAATGGCTTCGCCGTTGCCGCGAGGCAGCATCACACCGCCGACCGACGGGGCCTGCATGGCCTCGTACTCCTGGCGCCTCTGCCGCTTCGACTTGCGACCGCGACGCGCGGGACCGCCGGGACGACCGAAGGCGCCCTGCGTGCCACCACGGCCACCGGGACCGCCGGGACGACCGCCGAATCCGGGACGACCGCCACCGCCACCGGCGGGGGCACCCGGACGACCGGCGAAACCGCCGCCACCGCCACCGGGACCGCCGGGACGACCGGCGAAGCCGCCGCCACCGCCGCCGCCACCGGGACGACCGGCGAAGCCGCCGCCGCCTCCGGGACGACCGCCGCCGCCACCGCCACCGGGACGACCGCCGCCGCCGGGACCGCGGCCGCCGGGGCCACCGCCACCGGGACGCGGGCTGGCAGCAGGACGCTGCGGCATCATGCCGGGGTTGGGACGCGGGCCGCCGGGGCCACCGCCGCCGGGACGGGGACCGCCGCCCTGCGGACGGGGCATGCCGCCCGGGGTCGGACGCGAGCCGCCCGGAGCCTGCGGACGGGGACCGCCCGCCGCGCCCTGGGGACGCGGACCGCCACGGTCTGCGCCCTGCGGACGCGGAGCGCCGCCGGGGGCACCACCGGGGCCGCCGGGACGCGGGGCACCGCCCGGACGGGGCGCCTGCGGGCGCGCCATGCCGGTGGAGCCACCAGAGGTGAACGGGTTGTTGCCCGGACGGGGACCGGCCGGACGGGCACCGGGACGCGGAGCGCCGCCACCCTGACGCGGAGCGCCACCGGGACGGTCGCCGCGGTCACCACGGTCGCCACGACCCTGGCCGGGACCGCTCGGACGGGTGCCCGGACGCGGAGCCTGGCCGGCCGGACGCGGGGCGCCCGGACGGGGAGCGGAACCGGTTCCGGTACCGGAACCGGAACCGGATGCGGCGGCCGGGGCGGCGGGAGCCGCCGGAGGTGCCGTGAACTCGGGCGCGGTCGGAGCCGGGGACGCCGGGGCGGGCCGCGGCGCGGGCTTCGGGCCCGGGGTGGGACGGGGGCCGGGAGCGGTCGGCGCGGCGGGTGCCGCGGCGGGCTTCTCGGCGGCCGGCTTGGGAGCCGGCGGGCGCGGGGCGGCCGGACGGGCGGCCTGCGCGGGAGAGGGGGCTGCCGGACGTGCCGGGGCAGCCTTGCGTGCGGAAGCGGGCTTGCCGCCTCCGTTGCCCTGCTGGAGGGCGTCCGTCAACTTACGGACGACGGGCGCTTCGATGGTCGAAGACGCCGAACGGACGAATTCACCGAGTTCTTGGAGCTTGGCCATGACGACCTTGCTCTCAACCCCGAACTCCTTGGCGAGTTCGTATACCCGGACCTTAGCCACTTCGCTCCTTTTAGGTCCGGGTGCGTCCGGACCGTCGCTACTTCATGGGCGTACTCATCGCGTGCTCATCGAGTGCTCATCGCAATCTCGACCTACTTCCAACTCGCGGGGTACCAGGGCCGCACGGAGGTTCCGTACGACGCGTCTTACGGTGTTGCCTGCTCGACATAGAGGCGCAACGCCTTTGTGTCGAGCGCTCCCGGGGCGCGCAGCGCCCGCGTGAACGCCCGGCGGCGTACCGCCAGGTCGAGACAGACCAGGGCGGGATGCACATACGCACCCCGGCCGGGCAGCGTACCGCGATGATCGGGGACGCATTCACCCTCGACCGCCACGATGCGCAGCAGATCCTTCTTGGCCGCTCGCTGCCTGCACCCCACACAGGTGCGCTCAGGGCATGCGCGGGCAGGCGTCCGGCCAGACACGCTTAAGTCTACCTCCCCGTGGCGACCTCACCCCTTTGGGGCAAGAATCGAACAGTTCCGCGCATACAACTGTCGTGATCCGAACCATGCGCGGCTTGGATCTATTCCCCGCCCTGCTCGGACGGCTGCTCGGTGTCCGGGCGGATGTCGATCCGCCAGCCGGTGAGCCGGGCCGCGAGCCGGGCGTTCTGCCCTTCCTTGCCGATCGCCAGTGACAGCTGGTAGTCGGGCACGGTCACGCGCGCGGAGCGGGCGGCGAGGTCGACGACCTCCACCTTGGAGACCCTGGCCGGGGACAGCGCGTTCGCCACCATCTCGGCCGGGTCGTCCGACCAGTCGACGATGTCGATCTTCTCGCCGTTCAGCTCGCCCATCACGGCGCGCACCCGGCCGCCCATGGGGCCGATACAGGCACCCTTGGCGTTCAGGCCGCTGCGGGTGGACCGGACGGCGATCTTCGTACGGTGGCCGGCCTCGCGGGCGATGGCGGCGATCTCCACCGACCCGTCGGCGATCTCGGGCACCTCCATGGCGAAGAGCTTCTTCACCAGATTGGGATGTGTGCGGGAGAGGGTGACGGAGGGGCCGCGGACTCCCTTGGCCACGCGGACGACGTACGAGCGCAGCCGCAGGCCGTGCGGGTAGGTCTCGCCGGGGACCTGCTCCTGCACCGGCAGGATGGCCTCCAGCTTGCCGATGTCGACGAGGACGTTCTTCGGGTCCCGGCCCTGCTGGACGACCCCGGTGACGATGTCGCCCTCGCGGCCGGCGTACTCGCCGAGTGTGGCGTCGTCCTCGGCGTCGCGCAGCCGCTGGAGGATGACCTGCTTGGCGGTGGTGGCGGCGATACGGCCGAATCCGGACGGGGTGTCGTCGAACTCGCGGGGCTCCTGGCCCTCCTCGATGTCCTCCGGGTCCTCCTTCGCCCACACCGTCACATGCCCGGTCTCCCGGTTGAGCTCCACGCGCGCGTGGCGGCGGCTTCCCTCGGTGCGGTGGTAGGCGATGAGGAGGGCCGACTCGATCGCCTCGACCAGCAGGTCGAAGGAGATCTCCTTCTCCCGCACCAAGCCCCGCAGGGCACTCATGTCGATGTCCACGGCTACGCCTCCTCCTCTTCCTTCATGTCCTTCTCGTCCTGCTGGTCCTGCTTGTCCTTGCGGTTGAACTCCACCTGCACCCGGGACTTGGCGATGTCGGCGAAGGCGAGCCGGCGGGTGGTGGCCTTGCGGCCCTTCACGCCGGGTACTTCGAGGTCCATTCCTTCGTCGTCCACGACCAGGATTCTGGCCACCAGTTCCCCGCCTTCGGCGAGTTGGAACTTCACCAGCCGGTCGACGGCGCGTACGTAGTGACGGTGTTCGCTGAGCTCACGCTCGGCACCGGGGGTTCCGACCTCCAGGGTGTACTCCCCCTGGCCCATCGCGTCCGTCTCGTCGAGCTTCGCCGAGAGCGCGCGGCTCACATCGGCGATCGCGTCCAGATCGGCACCTTCGTCGGAGTCGACGACCACGCGCAGCACCCGCTTGCGTCCGACCGAGTCCACTGCGATCTCTTCGAGATCCAGGCCCTGGGAGGCGACGAGCGGTTCGAGCAGTTCTCGCAGCCTCTCGCTCTGGGTGGTGCTCATCCGGGTGACTCCTCGGCCGCGTGTGCTGTTGTGGTTAGGTCGCGTGTCTGGTCAAAGGGTATCCGGTCACGGGGGGTGTTGCCGTCCACCTGAACTCGGCCGGGTGCCGGTGAGTGGTATCGGACGTATGCGCGGGTACCGTGATCACGGGCGTGCTGCCCTCCCCCTTCGTACGAGCCCCGAGGACGTCTGCCGTGTCGTTCCCCCTGCCGCCGCGCACCCCCTCGGGGCCGCGCAGAAGGAGCCTGTTCGCCGCCGTCGCAGGCACCGCCCTGCTCGTGGGCTGCTCCGCCGAGTCCGACGCCGACGGCACCGCCGGCAGCCCGTCGGCCGCCGACCGGGCACGCGCGCGTGCGGCCCGCGACAGCGAGGGGATGGTGGCGCGGTACGACGCCGTCATCGCCGCGCGTCCGGCGCTGGCGGAGCGGCTGCGGCCGCTGCGCACGGAGGCGGCGCGGCATGCGGAGGCGTTCGGCGCGACGCCGACGAAGACGGCCCCGCCGTCCACGTCCTCTCCGGCCACTTCCTCGCCGTCCGCTTCAGAGTCCCCGGCCGGCACCGCACTTGCCGACGACAAGACCGTCCTCGCCGAACTGGCCGCCGCCGAACGGGCGCTCGCGGACCGGCGGACCGAGACGCTGCTGGACATGCCGGGCGAGCTGGCACGGGTGCTGGCGTCCGTGGCGGCGGCCGGGGCCGCGCACGCATATCTGCTGACGGAAGGTGACAAGTGAGCGAGGCCAAGGACGGGGACCTGAAGGCGCTCCAGGCGGCACTGGCGGCCGAGCATGCCGCCGTGTACGGCTACGGCGTCGTCGGCGGACGGATCGGCGAAGCACGTCGTACGGAGGCCAGGGCGGCGTACGACGCCCACCGGGCCCGGCGGGACGCGCTGGCGCGGGCGGTACGGGACCTGGGCGGGACGCCGGTGTCCGCGGCCGCGGGCTACGCGCTGCCCTTCGCGGTGCCGGACTACCCGGCCGCCGTCCGGCTCGCCGCCGAGCTGGAGGACCGGGTGGCCGGGGTCTACTCCGACCTGGTGCGGGCCACCGAGGGCGAGCGGCGGCGGACGGCCGCCGAGGCGCTGCGGGAAGCGGCGGTGCGGGCGGTGCGCTGGCGCGGCGAGAGCGTAGCCTTCCCTGGGCTCGCCGAGCGGACCGCCGCCGCGTCGGCTTCGCCGACGGCCTGACGCCTCGTACCGGAAGGGAAATGCTCGCGTATGGCTTTCGAACCGCCGCGGCGTCTGGTCAGGGCGCTCGGTGAGACGGCACCGGACGGTGACGACTGGCTGGAGAAGCTGCCTCAGGCGGCGCAACAGGCCGTCGCTCTACGCGAGTTGACCTTGGAGCGGGTGCAGGTGCCCGGCGGGCGCAGCAGCCTGGTCGTGCTGGTGCGGCGCCCTGACGGGAATCCCGCCGTGCTGAAGCTGGCCCCGTCCCGGGCCCGTCCGGAGAGCGAACGGGCGGCGCTGGCCCAGTGGGACGGGCGGGGTGCCGTGAAGCTGCTCGAACCCCTCTCCACCGAGGGCGTGTTGCTGCTGGAGCGGCTGCATCCCGATGTGTCCGTGCGGTCTCTGCCCGAGGCGAAGGCGCTGCTGGAAGCGGCGGGGACCTTGCGGCGGCTGTGGGTGGAGCCGCCGGGCGGGCATTCCTTCGAGACCGTGGCCGAGCGGACCGGGCGGCAGGCCGAGGCGATGCGGCGTGGCTCCGCCGGTGATGCGGGGGTGACGGTGCTGGTGGATGCGGCGCTTTCTGCTCGGGAGGAGTTGTTGGCTGCGCCGCCGGAGTCGCGGTTGCTGCATGGGACGTTTCGGCAGAGCAAGGTGCTGGCCGGGGAGCGGATGCCGTGGTTGGCCGTGGGGCCGGATCCGGTGGTCGGTGAGTGTGCGTTCGATCTGGCGCGGCTGGTGCGGGATCGGGTGGAGGATTTGATCGCCTCGCCGTCGGGGGCGGCGACTTGCCGCCGGCGGGTGAAGCGGCTTGCGGAGTCGTTGGATGTGGATCAGGAGCGGTTGCGGGGGTGGACGTTGTTCCGGGCGGTGGAGTCGGGGGTGCGGGCGCTGAGGGTGGGGCGGCCCAGGGATGCGGAACTGTTGCTTGAATTTGCCGGGTGGCTTTGAGGGTTGTGTTTTGGGTGCGAGCCGGTGGGGGCTGGTCGCGCAGTTCCCCGCGCCCCTGAAGGGGCGCGTCACCTGGACCTGAGTTTCAGAGCGAGGGCCGGACAGTCGGCTGTGGCTCTGCGGGCCCGCTTTACCGTGTGGGCCGGGACCGTGGCGCCGTCTACGAGCGGGTAGCCCCACTCGTCGAGTGTGATGTGATCGGGAAGCAGTTCGGCGCAGAGGCCGTGGCCCTCGCAGGATGTCCAGTCGATGTCGATGCGCTGCTCCATGTCAGTGCTCCTCAGCGGGTACGGGCAGCAGTGGCGTGCCGTCAGTTGCGGTGCAGAAACCCCTTGCGTGGGCGTCCAGTTCGGCCGTGAACGTGGTCAGCGCGCTGCGGACCAGGCGGATCGTGCCGTCGGGGTGGTGGCAGGCGCCGCGGCCGTCGACCAGGCCGGACCAGTGGGTGATGTCGGCGCGGGTGGTGCCCTGGGGGCCGGGGGTGGCCAGGGTGGTGAAGGCGGCGGCGATGCGTGGGAGGCCGTTGAGGCAGGGGCCGCACTGGCCGGCCGATTGCCGGGCCAGGTAGCGCAGGACACGGGCGGTTTCGGTGAGGCCGCAGTGGGCGGCGGGGAGTGCGGCGAGGACGCCCGCACCCAAGGTGGCGGCGTCCAGGCGGAGTTGAGCGGCCTCGGTGGCCGGGATCCAGGTGCCGTGGTAGCCGCCGAGGAGGACGGCCCGTATCCCGTTCAGGGGCAGCAGGCGACCCAGCGGCAGGCCGAACGGGGCCTCGATGACACGGACTTCACGTCCGGGGACGTGCACGGTGCACAGGGCGCTGCCGGGTTGGGCCGGGGTGCCGGCGGAGCGGAACCAGTCGGCGCCGTAGCGGGCGATGAGCGCGAGGTGGGCCAGGGTCTCGACGTTCTGCACGAGGGTCGGGGCGCGGCGCACGCCGCGTTCGTGGACCGGCCGGCGCTGGTACGAGGGGAGGGCGGCGCCCCCGCCGACGTACTGGGCGAGGGCCGAGGACTGGCCGGAGAGGAAGCCCGCGGGGAGCCTGACGATCCGGACGCTCAGCGGGTCGTGCCGCTGGGCGAGCGCCGATTCCAGGTAGGACGCGCCGTCGTCGACCGCCAGGTGGGCCTCCCCCGCGCCCACCGCGGCGGCGGCCACCTGGAGTCCGTCCAGGACGAGGTGGGGTGACAGGCGCAGCAGCGTCTTATCCTTGCGGCTCGCGGGCTCGCCCTCGGCGCCGTTGGCGATCACGACGGGGCCGCGGCCCTTGCTCCGGCCGGCCTCGGCCACCGAGACCAGCTTGCGGTACGTCGGGAAGGCGGCTCCGCCGCGGCCGGTGAGGCCGGACTCGGCGACAATCCGCAGGAGGCCGGCCGGATCGCCGTACGGCAGGGAGCCGTAACGCTGCTCGTGGGTGCGGAAGTCGGCCGGGGTGCCGCCCGGGGCGAGCAGTCTCGGGGGCATGCAGAGGTCGATGGCGGTCATGGTCACGGTCGGGCTCCTTCGGCCGTGCGGAGAAGGGCGGCGGGGGCGCGGCGGGCGGCGCGGGCGGAGTGCGCCACGCGGAACCCGAAGGCGAGGACCACCGCGGTCACGCAGGAGACGGTGAGCCAGGTCATCCAGTCGGTGCCGGTGTCCGTGCCGATGCCGATGCCATGGATCAGGGCGAACGGCCAGGAGGCGTAGGCCAGCCAGTGGACCGCCCGCCAGGTGCGGTGGCCGAGCCTGGCCCTGAGGAGGCTGGTGACCAGCACGGCGAGCAGCAGATCGAAGGCGACCGTGCCGAGGCCGAGCCAGAGGGGCTGGTAGTCGGCGACGAAGGGGATGACGGCGTCGAGGGCGGTGATGTCGACATAGCCGTCGATGATCGCGGCTGTGATGTGGAGGGCCAGGAAAGCGGTGGCGGAGAGGGAGAGGGTGCGGTGGAGGGTGATCGTGCCGAAGCGGGGCAGGCCCGGGAGACGGGTTCTGAGTCTGACGGCCATGCCGAGGAGGACCACGGCGGTGAAGAGGACGAGACAGACGGCGCCGGTGGCCCGGTTGGCGTACCAGAGCGTTTCGGAGGTCATGCGGCCGTCTCCGGGTGTGCGGGGATCGGCCAGCCCGGTGTCGTCACCACCAGGCCCTCCCGGCTCACCAGTCGCGCCGGCAGGCCCTGCCTCGTCAGCCACCGCTCCGCGCCCGCGCCCTTCACCAGCGCTGCCGTGCTCGCCGCGTTGGCGTCTGTGCAGGTCGCCGCGGCGACCGTGACCGTGCGCCAAGGGGTGCGCACGGGCAGGCCGGTGCGGGGGTCGATGATGTGGTGGAGGGCGTGTCCGCCGCGGCGCCAGCTACGGGCCGTCGTGCCGGACGTGGCCAGGCCTCCGCTGTGCAGGCCGACGGTGGTGTACGAGCCCTGCGCGGGCGTCTCCTCGACCCGGCCCGTGACGTCCTGGACGCGGATCTGCCAGCCGCCCGACGGAGGTTCGCCCGCGACGGCCGTGTCACCGCCCAGGCTCACCAGCACGCCGCAGTCCGCGGCCCGGGCCAGAGTCCTGGCGGCCCGGTCCGCGGCCCAGGCCTTGGCCGTGGCGCCCAGGTCCAGGCGGACGCCGGGCGGGACGGTGACCGTGCCGGTCACGCGGTCCAGATTCACCCGGCGCCGGCCGGGAGCCCGCTTGACGGTCAGGCGGACCGGGCGGTCGTCCTCCCGGACGAGGGTGAAGTCACGGTCGTAGCCGATCGCTTCCAGTGCCGAACCGACCGTCGGGTCGACGGCGCCGTCCGTCGCCTCGGCCGCGTGCAGCGCCACGGAGAGAGCCTCCGCGAGCAGGGGGCTGACCCGGACGGGGCGGCCTGCCGCGTCGTCGAGGGCGGAGAGTTCGGAGTCCGTGCGGAAGCGGCTGCACGCCCTGTCCACCTCGGCCAGGTGGCGGGCCAGCAGCACGTTGCAGGAGTCCAGCAGCGCCGGGTCGGTGACGACCAGCCGGACGCTGCTGCCGAGGGCACGCCAGTCCGCGGCGGCGGTCGTACGCGGGGATGCGCTCATCACGACGCCCCCGAGGTGGAGTCGGTGGAGCCGCCGCTGCCGGAGGTCAGGCCGGAGGACGACGAACTGTCCGACGTGGAGGAGTCGGTGGAGCTGTCCGACGTCGAGGAGTCCGTAGCGCTGGACGATGTGTCCGAGTCACCGCTCGTGGCACTGCTGGAGCTGCTCGACCCCGTGCTGTCGCTCGCCGTCGTGTCGGCGGTGTCCGCCTGCATCGTGCCGATGAGTGCGAACACTCCGGCTGCCGCCGCCAGTGTCACCGCGGCGGTCGCCGCCGCCACGCGCCGCGTGCCCCTGCGGACCGCGGCGGTGGCTCGTCTCTCCCTGACCGTCATGACCGTTCCCCTCCGTAGTGACGCTGTGTCACGTCCTACGGTCGGGGAACGGCCTGAGAGAAGCCTGTGAGGCTCCTATAGGCCCTCGGAGAAGTTCCTGAGGGGTTCCTTTACGTTCCTCTGCTGCGTTCCTTTATGCGGTCAGGCGGGCAATCGCCTCGTCGACCGTCAGCTCCTCGCGCTCGCCGGTCTTCCGGTCCTTGAGTTCGAGAACGCCCTCGGCCGAGCGGCGGCCCGCGACCAGGATCTGCGGTACGCCGATCAGCTCGGAGTCCGTGAACTTCACGCCCGGGGACACGCCCGCCCGGTCGTCGACCAGGACGCGCAGACCGGCCGCGGCCAGCTTCTGCGAGACGTCGAGGGCCAGTTCGGTCTGGAGGGCCTTGCCCGCGGCGACGACGTGCACATCGGCCGGGGCGACCTCCTGCGGCCAGCACAGGCCCTTGTCGTCGGCGGTCTGCTCGGCGAGGGCCGCGACGGCGCGGGAGACGCCGATGCCGTACGAGCCCATGGTGACGCGGACCGGCTTGCCGTGCTGGCCGAGGACGTCGAGCTTCAGCGCATCCGCGTACTTACGGCCCAGCTGGAAGATGTGGCCGATCTCGATGGCGCGGTCCAGCTTGAGGCCGGTGCCGCACTTCGGGCAGGGGTCGCCCTCCTGGACGACCACGACGTCGACGTACTCGCCGACCTCGAAGTCACGGCCCGCGACGACGTTCTTCGCGTGCATGCCCTCCTTGTTGGCGCCCGTGATCCAGGAGGTGCCGGGGGCCACGCGCGGGTCGGCGAGGTACCTGACCTTCTCGCCCAGGCCCTGCGGGCCGACATAGCCGCGGACCAGGTCCGGGCGGCCGGCGAAGTCGCCCTCGGTGACCATCTCGACGGCGGCCGGGGCGAAGTGCGCCTCGACCTTGCCCATGTCGACCTCGCGGTCACCGGGCACGCCGACGGCGACGATCTCGCCGTCGACCTTCACGAGCAGGTTCTTCAGGGTCGCGGAGGCCGGGACGCCGAGGGAGGCGGCGAGGGTCTCGATGGTCGGGGTGTCCGGGGTGGGGATCTCTTCGAGGGCGGGCACGCCGTCGGCGTCCACCGGCTTCAGCTCGTACGTGATCGCCTCGGTGTTGGCCGCGAAGTCGCAGTTCGGGCAGTCCGCGAAGGTGTCCTCGCCGGCCTCGGCGGGGGCGAGGAACTCCTCCGACTTCGAGCCGCCCATCGCGCCCGCGGTGGCTGCGCAGATGCGGTAGTCGAGGCCGAGACGCTCGAAGACCTTCTGGTACGCCTTGCGGTGCAGGGCGTACGACTTGGCCAGGCCCTCGTCCTCGGTGTCGAAGGAGTAGGAGTCCTTCATCAGGAACTCGCGGCCGCGCAGGATGCCTGCGCGCGGGCGGGCCTCGTCACGGTACTTGTGCTGGATCTGGTAGAGGATCACCGGCAGGTCCTTGTAGGAGGACGCCTGGTCCTTCACCAGCAGGGTGAAGATCTCCTCGTGGGTCGGTCCGAGGAGGTAGTCGCCGCCCTTGCGGTCCTGAAGGCGGAACAGCTCGGGGCCGTACTCGTCCCAGCGGCCCGTCGCGTCGTACGGCTCACGCGGCAGCAGTGCGGGGAGCAGTACCTCCTGGGCGCCGATCGCGTCCATCTCCTCGCGGACGACGCGCTCGACGTTGGCGAGGACCTTCTTGCCCAGCGGCAGCCAGGACCAGATGCCGGCGGCGGTGCGGCGGACGTAGCCGGCGCGGACGAGCAGCTTGTGGCTGAGGACCTCGGCGTCCGCCGGGTCGTCACGCAGCGTCTTCGCCATCAACTGGGACATGCGTTGGACCGGTGCGTTCGCCATGTGTCTCGTACTCCTGCTGCGTAAGGGTGATGGCAGGAGGTTAGCCGGGGGGTACGGGACGGTGGAAATCGGTTGGCGCCCGTCATCGCTTGCGCAGCGGCAGCGGGGCTCCCATCACGGCGTACGGCTTCGGAGCGCTCGGGAACAGGACCTGGCGGGCGAGGTCCTGGTAGCCGAGGGAGTGGTAGAGGCCGCGTGCGGGGCTGTCGGTGTCGATCGCGGAGAGGATCGAGCGGGGTTCGTCGGCGTCGTCCGTGATCGTGGTGATCAGGGAACGGCCGATGCCGCGGTTCTGGTAGCGCGGGTGGACGTGCAGCTCGGTGATCACGAAGGAGTTCTCGAGCCATTCGTCGTGGCCCTGGGCGCGGAGGTAGGGCTCCACGACGGTGGACCACCAGTGGGTACGGTCGTTGGGCATGCCGTAGACGAACCCCACGAGCCGGCCTCCGGTGGTGGCGCCGAGCGCTCTTGCCCCGGGGAACGTCATATGGCGCAGGACGATCTGGCGGCGTACGGCGACCTCGTCCGAGCCGAGTCCGAAGGCGACTGCCTGGACGGCCAGCGCTTCGTCCACCCTTGCCGCGAGGTCCAGTGGGCCGATCACGATGTCTTCGGGGTGGCGGGGGCCGTGACCGGGAAAGCGCAGCATGTCGGGGAGACTACAGGGGGGTTCGGGAGCCTCTGTCAGAAGAGCACGCTCATGAAGGCGCCGACCTCTGTGAAGCCCACCCGTCGGTACGTCCTTCTCGCCGCCGTGTTGAAGTCGTTGACGTACAGGCTGACCACCGGGGCCACGTCCGCGAGCGCGTAGCGCAGGACCGCTGCCATGCCCGGGGCCGCGACGCCCCTCCCCCGGTACTCGGGAGCCACCCATACGCCCTGGATCTGGCAGGCGCGGTCCGTCGCGGCGCCGATCTCCGCCTTGAAGAGGACCTTGCCGTCGGGGTCGAGACGGGCGAAGGAGCGGCCGGCGCCGACGAGTTCGGCGACGCGGGCCTGGTAGAGGAGGCCGCCGTCGCCGGCCATGGGTGAGATGCCGACCTCCTCGGTGAACATCGCCACGCACGCCGGCATGATCGTCTCCATCTCGTCCTTGCGGATGCGGCGGACGTATGGATCCGGGGTGACGTCGGCGGAGAGGTGGTCGGTGACCATGAGGGGCTGGTGGGAGCGGACTTCGCGGGCCGGGCCCCAGCTCGGTTCGAGCAGGCGCCACAGCTGTGCGGTGGCCTCTGCGGGGCCGACGATGGAGGAGCAGCGGCGGCCGGCCCTTCGCGCCCGGTCCGCGAAGGCCCGTACGGCCCTCGGGGTGGCGCAGATCGGGACGAGGTTGGCGCCCGCGTAGCACAGGGACGTCAGCATGCCGTCCTCGTACCAGCCCCACATCTCGCCGCCGAGCCGCCACGGGTCGAGGCCCGCGATCTGCACGCGGGATGCCACGAAGGCGTTCGCGACCGGCTCGCGGTCGAGAACGGCGAGCGCGGCTTCCAGGTCGCTCGGTTCGAGAACCCGGGAGGTGGTCTGGGTCAACACGTGCGGGGGCCTCACCCTAAGGTCTGCTGATCTCCGCACTGTACCTGCGGAAGCTTTGCCGCGCCGCCCCCGTGGAGGTGACCGCCTGTTCCTCGGTGGCCGTGAGTCGCGGTGACCGTCCCTGGGGGCTGCCGCCCCCAGACCCCCGCTTCGGCCTGAACGGCCTCGTCCTCAAACGCCGGACGGGCTGAAAATGCGGACCTGCGCCGGGAGGTGGCCCCAGCGGGTGGGTGGGGGCTCGGGACGGCCGCTCTCGCCCCCGGACACGGACAGCCGAGTGTGTACCAGCCCACGCTAAGAGGGGTGCCCAGCGGGTGGGTGGGGGCTCGGGACGGCCGCTCTCGCCCCCGGACACGGACAGCCGAGTGTGTACCAGCCCACGCTAAGAGGGGTGCCCAGCGGGTGGGTGGGGGCTTGGGACGGCTGTTCTGGCCCCCGGACACCGGACAAACCCAGTTGCACAAGCCCACACTGAAAGGCACGCCCATCAGGTGAGCGAGGGCTCGGGACAGCCGCTCTCACCCCCCCCACACCGGACAAACCCAGTTGCACAAGCCCACACTGAAAAGCGCACCCAGCGAGTGAGTGAGGGCTCGGGACGGCCGGTCTCGTCCTCGGACGCCGACCGATACCGAAAGGTGAGCCGTGCCGCCAACGGGACGGCCTGTCCCGTGTCCAGGGGCCGGACAGGGCGGATTTACACCTACGCCGGAAGGCGCGACCCGGGGTAGCGGGTGGGTGCAGGCTCGGGATCGGTGGGCTGCTCAGCCCGCGACCGAGATCGACGGCTCGCCCGATTCGATTCCTGCTGCCTCCATCTGTTCGGCCAGCTTCATGGCCTCTTCGATGAGGGTTTCGACGATCTTGGATTCCGGGACGGTCTTGATGACCTCGCCCTTGACGAAGATCTGGCCCTTGCCGTTGCCGGAGGCGACGCCGAGGTCGGCTTCGCGGGCCTCGCCGGGGCCGTTCACGACGCAGCCCATGACGGCGACGCGGAGCGGGACCTCCATGCCGGTCAGGCCGGCGGTGACCTCTTCGGCCAGCTTGTAGACGTCGACCTGGGCGCGGCCGCAGGAGGGGCAGGAGACGATCTCCAGGCCGCGCTGCCGGAGGTTCAGGGACTCCAGGATCTGGTTGCCGACCTTGACCTCCTCCACGGGCGGCGCGGAGAGGGAGACGCGGATCGTGTCGCCGATGCCCTGGGAGAGGAGGGCGCCGAAGGCCACCGCCGACTTGATCGTGCCCTGGAAGGCCGGGCCCGCCTCCGTCACACCGAGGTGGAGGGGGTAGTCGCACTGGGCGGCGAGCTGGCGGTACGCCTCGACCATCACGACCGGGTCGTTGTGCTTGACCGAGATCTTGATGTCCCGGAAGTCGTGCTCCTCGAAGAGGGACGCCTCCCACAGCGCGGACTCGGCCAGCGCCTCGGGGGTCGCCTTGCCGTACTTCTGGAGCAGCCGCCGGTCCAGCGAGCCCGCGTTCACGCCGATACGGATCGGGGTGCCGTGGTCCTTCGCGGCCCGCGCGATCTCCTTGACCTTGTCGTCGAACTGCTTGATGTTGCCGGGGTTGACGCGGACCGCGGCGCAGCCCGCCTCGATGGCCGCGAAGACGTACTTCGGCTGGAAGTGGATATCCGCGATCACCGGGATCTGCGACTTGCGGGCGATCGTGGCGAGGGCGTCCGCGTCGTCCTGCGTGGGGCAGGCCACCCGCACGATCTGGCAGCCGGAGGCCGTCAGCTCGGCGATCTGCTGGAGCGTCGCGCCGATGTCCGACGTACGGGTCGTCGTCATGGACTGGACCGAGACCGGGGCGTCTCCTCCGACCGCCACGGATCCGACCTGGATCTGCCGGCTCTTGCGGCGTTCGGCGAGCTTGGTCGGAACGGACGGCATGCCGAGAGAAATCGCAGTCATCTGCTGTGCAACCCCAAGTCGTGGATCAAGTCCGGTTCCCGGAAGGACGGGCTCCAGGCTTCGAGATTACGGCACCTGCCAGTGCGCGAGCACATCGCGCCCGTAAACCCACTCAATGGTGAGCGGCCTGGCACGCCGGGGTCTCCGGGGGGTGGTCCCCCGGGGAACACAGCGTGCCAGGCCGCCACGAACTCCGTATGACTAGGAGATTCTCACCGGGTTAACCACGTCCGCGACGAGGACGAGCAGGGTGAAGCAGATGAAGATTCCGGCCACCACGTAGGCCACCGGCATCAGCTTCGCCACATCGAACGGGCCCGGGTCCGGGCGGCGCAGCACCCTCGCCAGGTTGCGGCGCAGGGACTCCCACAGGGCGCCCGCGATATGGCCGCCGTCCAGCGGCAGCAGCGGGAGCATGTTGAACAGGAACAGGGAGAGGTTGAAGCCTGCCACCAGCATCAACGCCATCGCCAGCTGCTGCGTCGGCGGGATGTCCAGGGTGAAGATCTCGCCGCCCACGCGGGCCGCGCCGACCACGCCCATCGGGGAGTCCGCCTCGCGCTCGCCGTCGCCGAAGGCCGCGTCCCACAGGGCGGGGACCTTGCCGGGCAGGGCGGCGAGGGAGTCGACGGCGTCGCCGACCCGGTCGCCCATCCAGGTCACGGAGGAGCCGAAGTCCTGTTTGACGATGCCGGTGGCGGCGCTGAATCCGAGGAAGCCGGCCGAGACGAACTCGCCCTGGACGATCTGACCGCTGGAGTCCTTCTTGGCGACCTGGTTGGCGACGATCTTCGCGTGCAGGGTGACTTCCTCACCCTTGCGGTCGACGACGATCGGCACCTCCTTGCCGGGGTTGGCGCGGATGAGGTCGGACAGCTTGTTCCAGTCGTCCGTGCGCACACCGCCGAAGGAGACGATCTTGTCGCCCGCCTTCAGACCGGCGGCCGCGGCCGGGGAGGCGGGGTCGGACTTCTCGCAGTTGTCGCGGTTCTCGGTCTGGGCGATGACGCACTGGGAGACGGAGCTGACGGTGGTGGTCTGCTGCGAGATGCCGAAGCCCATCAGGACGGTGAGGAACAGCGCCACCGCCAGGATCAGGTTCATGAACGGGCCCGCGAACATCACGATGACCCGCTTCCACGGCTTGCGCGTGTAGAAGAGGCGGTTCTCGTCACCGGGGCGCAGTTCCTCGAAGGCCGCCGAGCGGGCGTCCTCGATCATGCCGCGCCACGGTGAGGTGGACCGGGCTTCCAGACGGCCGTCGGGGCCCGGCGGGAACATGCCGATCATGCGGATGTAGCCGCCGAACGGGATGGCCTTGATGCCGTACTCGGTGTCGCCCTTCTTCCGCGAGAAGATCGTCGGGCCGAAGCCGACCATGTACTGCGGCACGCGGATGCCGAAGAGCTTGGCCGTGGACAGGTGCCCCAGCTCGTGCCATGCGATCGAGACCAGAAGGCCGAGCGCGAAGAGCACTATGCCGAGGATGAACATCAAGGTCGTCATGCACGGGCCTCCGCCGTCTGTGCCGCCAGTTCCCTCGCCCGGGTCCGCGCCCAGGCCTCCGCCTCGAGGACGTCCGCGACGGTGAGCGAGGTTCCCGTGCGCGGGGTGCCGTGCTCGTCCACCACCCGCGTCACGGTCTCCATGATCCCGTTGAACGGCAGCGCGCCGGCCCGGAAGGCCTCCACGCACTCCTCGTTGGCGGCATTGAACACCGCCGGGGCCGTGCCCGCGAGCTGCCCCACGTGTCGCGCGAGGTTCACCGACGGAAACGCGTCGTTGTCGAGCGGGAAGAACTCCCACGTCGACGCCTTGCTCCAGTCGAAGGCGGGCGCCGCGTCCGGGACGCGCTCGGGCCAGCCCAACCCGATGGCGATCGGCCCGCGCATGTCGGGGGGCGTCGCCTGGGCGATCGTCGATCCGTCCGTGAACTCCACCATCGAGTGGACATACGACTGGGGATGCACGACCACCTCAATACGGTCGAAGGGAATGTCGTACAGCAAGTGTGCCTCGATGACCTCCAGGCCCTTGTTGACCAAGGTCGCGGAGTTGATCGTGATCACCGGGCCCATCGCCCAGGTGGGGTGGGCGAGGGCGTCCTCGACGGCGACGTTCGCCAGTTCCGCTTTCGTACGGCCGCGGAACGGGCCGCCGGACGCGGTGACGACGAGCTTGCGCACATCGGCCCGGGTGCCGGCCGCCAGGGCCTGGAACAGGGCCGCGTGCTCGGAGTCGACCGGGATGATCTGGCCGGGCTTGGCGACCGCCTTGACCAGCGGGCCGCCCACGATGAGCGACTCCTTGTTGGCGAGCGCGAGGGTGTGGCCCGCCTCCAGGGCGGCGAGGGTCGGGGCGAGGCCGATCGAGCCGGTGATGCCGTTCAGCACGGTGTGGCAGTCGGCTGCGGCGAGCCGGGTGGCCGCCTCCGGTCCGGCGAGGATCTCGGGCAGCGGCTCCCCCGCGCCGTACTCGGCGGCGAGGGCCTCGCGCAGCGCCGGCACGACGTCCTCGCGGGCGACCGCGACCGTGCGCACGCGCAGTCGGTGCGCCTGCTCGGCGAGGAGGGCGATCCGTCCGCCGGCGGCGGAGAGTCCGGTGACCCGGAACCGGTCCGGGTTGCGCAGCACGAGATCGATGGCCTGGGTGCCGATCGACCCGGTGGAGCCGAGGATGACCACGTCCTTCGGACCGTCGCCCGTCACCGGGTCGTAGACGAGGTGTGGGTCGGCGAGGGGGGCTGGGCTGTCGCTCATCCTCCCATTGTGGCGGCAACCACTGACGGGAAGGACAGGGCATCCCTCGGGAGGGTGCCTTATCAGTTCTTGGCGGTGATTGAGGCGACTTCCCCCTTTGTGAAGTTCACGTGAAGGTCGTGTGATAAATCTTCTGTCGTGGTCGGCGGTCGACCGATCACCGGAAGACATCCAGGGGGGATTTCTCCATGCGCATACGCGCCGCCTTCGTCGTGCCCGCAGTCGCGGGCGCCATGGCTCTCACCGGCTCCGTCCTCAGCACTCCGGCCCAGGCCGCCGGGGGCGTGGTCATCCGCCACGTCTGGTTCGACAGCCCGGGCTCGGACAACGGCTCCAACACCAGCCTCAACGGCGAGTGGGTGGAGATCAAGAACACCAGTGGTGCGGCGATCTCGCTGAAGAGCTGGGTCCTCAAGGACAAGGCCAACCACCGCTACGTCTTCCCGAACGTGAAGATCGGGAAGGGCAAGACGATGAAGGTGCGCACGGGCAAGGGCTCGGACACCACGACGAACAAGTACCAGGACCGCGGCTGGTACGTCTGGAACAACACCAGCGACACGGCGACCCTGAACAGAGCGAACGGCACCAAGGCCGACGCCTGTTCCTGGACGACGGCGAACCCGAGCGACAAGTGGTGTTGAGGACCGTCTGACGCCTACCTGATCGGTCGGTGCAGGTTCTCCTTCTCCGAGGGCCCGGGGGTTGCGTCCGCGATCCACGGGCCCTCGCCCGACGGGTCGACGATGCCTTCCTCCAGCCAGGTGTAGGCGCCGCCGAGGACGCCCTTGACGACCTTGCGGTCCAGGTCGTCGGTGTTGGTCCACAGGCGGCCGAAGAGTTCGTCGATGCGGATGCGGGCCTGGCGGCAGAAGACATCGGCGAGTTGGTAGGCCTCGCGGCCGTGGTCGCCCTGGCTGCGCAGGAGTTCGGCCCGGACACAGACCGCGCTCATCGCGAACAGCTCCGCTCCGATGTCGACGATCCGGCCCAGGAAGCCCTGCTTGGTCTCCATCCGGCCCTGCCAGCGGGACATGGCGTAGAAGGTGGAGCGGGCGAGCTTGCGGGCGGTGCGCTCGATGTACCGCAGGTGCGGGGAGAGATCGACGGCGTGGTTGAACTCGCCGTATGCGCGCGGGAGTTGGCCTTGTCCGGCGACCAGCTTGGGCAGCCACTTGGCGTAGAAGACACCGGCGTTCCCGGCCGCCTTCGCCTTGTCCTGGAGGGACTTGTCGGGGTCGATCAGGTCGCCGGCGACCGACAGGTGGGCGTCGACGGCCTCGCGGGCGATCAGCAGGTGCATGATCTCGGTGGAGCCCTCGAAGATGCGGTTGATGCGCAGGTCTCGCAGGACCTGCTCGGCGGGGACCGCGCGCTCACCGCGGGCGGCGAGGGACTCCGCCGTCTCGAAGCCGCGGCCACCGCGGATCTGGACCAGTTCGTCGGCGACGAGCCAGGCCTGCTCGGAGGCGAACAGCTTGGCCAGGGCGCCTTCGATGCGGATGTCGTTGCGGTCCTCGTCGGCCATCTGCGAGGACAGGTCCAGTACCGCCTCCATGGCGAAGGTCGTCGCCGCGATGAAGCTGATCTTCGCCCCGACCGCCTCGTGCTGCGCGATCGGCTTGCCCCACTGCTCGCGGGCGGCCGACCACTCGCGGGCGATCTTCAGGCACCACTTGCCGGCCGCCACGCAGGACGCGGGGAGCGAGAGCCGGCCGGTGTTCAACGTCGTGAGGGCGATCTTCAGGCCGGCGCCCTCGGGGCCGATGCGGTGGGCGGCGGGGACCCGGACCTGATGGAAGCGGGTGACGCCGTTCTCGATGCCGCGCAGGCCCATGAAGGCGTTGCGGTTCTCGACGGTGACGCCGGGTGAGTTGGTCTCCACGACGAAGGCCGTGATGCCGCCCCTGTGGCCCTCGCTCTTCGGCACCCGGGCCATCACGACCAGCAGGTCGGCGACGACGCCGTTGGTGGTCCACAGCTTCACGCCGTCGAGGACGTAGTCGTCGCCGTCGGGTACCGCCGACGTGGCGAGCCGCGCGGGGTCGGAGCCGACGTCCGGCTCGGTGAGCAGGAAGGCGCTGATGTCGGTACGGGCGCAGCGCGGGAGGAACTGCTCCTTCTGCTCGGGGGTGCCGAACAATTTCAGCGGCTGCGGTACGCCGATCGACTGATGCGCCGACAGCAGCACCCCGATCGCGGGGCAGGCCGAGCCCGCCAGGGCCAGCGCCTTGTTGTAGTACACCTGGGTGAGGCCGAGCCCGCCGTACTTGGTGTCGATCTTCATGCCGAGGGCGCCGAGCTCCTTGAGCCCGTTGATGACCTCGTCGGGGATCCTGGCCTCGCGCTCGATCAGCGCCGCGTCCACCTTGGTCTCGCAGAAGTCACGCAGCTTGGCCAGGAACTCCTCGCCTCGCTGCACGTCCTCCGTGGGCGGGGTGGGGTGGGGGTGGACCAGGTCGAGCCGGAAGCGGCCCAGGAACAGTTCCTTGGCGAAGCTGGGCTTACGCCAGTCCTGGTCCCGGGCGGCCTCGGCCACCTGGCGTGCTTCGCGCTCCGTGACGGAAGGGCGCGAAGAAGAGGACGGTGCTGCGGACATGAGGCTCACCTCGCCGCGAATAGGGATCTTGGGGCCGCACGTTACTGACTGGTGCTACTGGATCGTTAGTACCCGATACGGGACGACCCCACCACCCCTCGCGCGGCCCCCGCTCCCCGATCAGCCGATGTTCACGGAGTACGCCTGGGTGTCCAGTCGGCCGGTTCCCTTGAAGACCTCGGTGCCCGCCTCGATGCCGGAGACGTACTTGTCGTCGCTCAGCAGCCCGCGGCGGACCAGGGCCTGGGTGAAGTCGTCCAGGTTCAGTGCGGCCCTGGTCGTGTTGGTGCGGCGGACGAAGGAGTACACCTTCCAGCCGATGTCGCCCTGGTAGATGTCCCACATGGCGCCGCCCAGGCTGACGCTGCCGTACTTGGTGCCCAGCGGGCCCGCGCCGCCCTGCCGGTTGAGCCAGATCATGACCTCGTCGGTGGGCTGGTCCTGCCAGTCGGCGGTGTTCTTGGTGTGCAGCCACAGGTCGTAGGCGACGTTCATCGTGCCGGGGTTCGCGCTGACCGAGAAGTCCCAGGCCGTCTGCACCGGCTTGCGGTCACCGACGCGGATGGGCAGTCCGGTGGTCGCCTTGTCGACCTTCCAGCCCCAGTGCCAGCCGAGGACGCTACTGGCGTACGTCTTCACGTCGTAGTCCTTGCCGGATCCGCTGTTGGCCCAGCTGTAGTCCGTGCCCCAGGAGATGGTCGACCCCGACCGGGAGTTGTCCCAGACGCACTGGCCGCCGGTGGCCTTCTCCTGGTTCCAGAGGTTGTTGCTCACGTAGTACTTGCCGAGCGTGACGGTGTCGAAGGCCGTGCACTTCTTGCTCTCCTCGCCCGCCTGGGCGACGGTCGCACCGGCGGCGGCCGCGAGGGCGACCACGGTGGCGGTGAGGGCCTTCGTCTTCTTGGACGGACGGGGGCGGCGGTGCTGCATGGGGGTCCTTCCGGGGGCGGATCGAGTACGTCCTTCCAGTGGCCGCCGGTCGGGGGAAGGTTGCCGTCAGATCAGCGGGTACGCCTTGAGGCGGTCGCCGCGCAGGACGTACAGCGTCCGTTCGTCGGCGAGGAGTTGGGGCTCGGTGGCCGCGCCGTCGATGGACTTGACCGTCCACGCCGTGCGGTGGGTGCGCGGGTCGACCGCGACGGCGTCCTCCACGGGCGAGGTGAGGTTGACGGCCGTCTGGGGGAAGACGTAGCCGCCCGCGAGCAGTGGGGGCGGTGCCGCGCCGGAGCCGATGGTGCCGGGGCGTTCCCAGTTCCAGATGAGCTTGCGGCGGTCGCTGCGGACGGCCATCAGGTCCTGGCCGACGAGGGTCAGATAGATCGTGGCGCCGTCGATCGTCGCCCCGCCGTAGAGGACGTCGCCCGCCAGCTCCGTCCCGGTGTTCTCGGGGTCGAGGCTCCAGCGGGTGCGGCCGGTGCGCAGGTCGAGGCAGAGGCAGCCGCGGCCGGTGACGAACGCGATGCCGTGTCCGGCGGTGACCGTGCGGTCGGTCATGGCGTCGGTCCAGTCGGGCTTCAGGGCGGTGGTGGACAGGGCGCGGCGCCACAGCGGGGCGCCGGTGTCGGCGCGGTGGCCGGTGACGGCGTCGTTCTCCAGGAAGACCAGCACGCCCTCGGCGACCGCTCCGACGGCCCGCTCGGCGGGGCTGGGCGGCAGACGGCGGCGCCAGCGCAGGCGGCGGTCGGTGACGTCGTAGGCGAGGAGGTGACGGTCGAGCTCGGCGCGGTCGTCGCCGTAGGTGGCGCCGGGCTCGTGGCCGATGACGTAGACGGTCCGGCCGTCGGTCGTGAACACCGGGTCGTTGTAGAGGTCGAAGCTGACGCCGAGCGGGGCCGAGTACCAGACGCGGCCGTCGGCGGCCTCCACTGCGGCCAGCCGTCCGCGGCGAACCGTGCTGCGGATGACGGCCGCCGTACCGCAGGCGGTGAGACAGGCGGAGCCGACGCGTTCCGCCGTCCAGCGCAGGGTGCCCCGGCGGGCGTCGATGCCGTGGGTGACGTGGTCGCCCGCCGGGACGAGGACGGTGCCGTCGATGAGCGCGGCCCGCTCGCCGACGCCCCGGTTCACGGAGAAGTCGCCCCGGTACTCCCAGCGGGCGCTCGGCGCACCGCCCGTGTCCAGCGACGCGGAGGGGGACGGCAGGGGCCCGGCACTCGTGCGCCGTTCGTCTTCTGGGTGGGTCGCCCAGACGGCGCCGCCCGCTCCCGCGAGGGCCACGGCGGCGACGCCGGTGAGCAGCCGGCGGCGGGTGGGGCGGGTCTGACCGGGGCGCGTGCGGGGTGGCGGGGGGTCGCCGACCCTCGCGGTGCGGTCGGCGATGTCGGCGAGGACGGCGCCGGGCAGCCGGTCCCCGAACCAGCCGGTACCGCCCGAGCGCCGGCCCACGACGGCAGCGGTGGGCCGCCGCTCGGGCTCCTTGGCGAGGCAGTCGGCGAGCAGCGGCCGTAACTCGTCCGGTACGGCGGCGAGTTCGGGCTCCTGGTGGGTGACGCGGTAGAGCACCTCGCCGGGGGCGCCCTCGCCGAAGGGCGGGAGACCGCAGGCGGTGTACGTCAGCACACAGGCGAGGGCGAAGACGTCGCAGGGCGGGCCCGCGTGGCCGTCGGGCAGCAGCTGCTCCGGGGCCATGTAGGCGGGGGTGCCGGGGGCTGCGCCGGTGTCGGTGAGGCGCTCCGAGGCCACGTGCGCGATGCCGAAGTCGACGAGGAGCGGGCCCGCGGGCATGAGCAGGATGTTGGACGGCTTGAGGTCGCGATGGACCACGCCGGCCCGGTGCAGCACGTCGAGTCCGGTGGCGAGCCGGGCGCCCAGGGAGCGTACGGACTCCTCGGGCCAGGGGCCGTGCGCGCCGACGGCCTCGGCGAGCGAGGGGCCCACCACGTACGCGGTGGCCAGCCAGGGCCGTCCGTCGTCGTCCGTGCCCGCGCCCGCGAAGGGCGGGGTGTGCGGCAGTTCGCCGAGTGCCCGTACGGTCTCGGTCTCCCGGCGGAACCGCGTCACGAACTCCGGGTCGGCGGCGAGTGCGGGATGCGCGGCCTTGAGGGCGACCGTGCGGCCGGCCGGCGTGCGGGCCAGGTAGACGGTGCCCATGCCGCCGGCGCCGAGCCGCGCCAACAGGCGGTGGCCGCCGATGAGTTGAGGGTCGCCTTCAGTGAGCGGGTGCAGCGGCATCGCGGTCACCCGGCCGGAAAGGCGAAGAGGGAGGGGCCGTTGGCGATCAGGGCCAGGTCCAGGTCGTCCACGATGTAGGCGTGGTAGAGCGAGGAGGCCGACTGGTTCGACTGGAAGGTCCACTTCACCGCGCCCGTACGCGGGTCCAGCGCCACCACTCCGGCACTGCGGCCGTACGCCAGCAGCGTGCGCGCCGAGGTGGGCATGGACAGGCCCGGCGCGACCGGCCCGTCCAGGATGCCGGGCGAGGGCGGGTCGGGGAGCAGGGTGCGGCGCCACAGTTCACGGCCGCGGACCGGGTCGATCGCGTACACCGTGCGGGTGGTGTCGCTGGTGTAGAGGACGGTGCCCAGGCCGGGGACCTTCGCCAGGCTCGGTGTGTTGACCGCCGGGGGTTCGCCGGAGACGGGGTCGGAGCTGAGGTCGAGCCGCCACAGAGGCTTGTTCTCGCGCAGGGGCGCGGCCTCGATACGGCCCTCGCCGAACGTGTAGATCTGCCGGGGGCCGACCGAGCTGACCCCCACCTTCCGGTTGGCGGGCCGCCAGGTGTGCCGGAACGGACGGCCCGCCCTGCCCGTGCGCCGGTCGACCTCGACGAGGTTGAGGGCGCCGCCGGCCGCGTACAGCACGTACAGGGCGTCCTTCTCGTCGAACACCGGCACGAACTCCCCCGCCTTGTCCGCGGGCACCGGCAGCCGCCAGGCCTCGGTACGGCGGCGCACGTCGAAGGAGATGAGATACGTCCGCCCGGTCGCGCCCGGGACGGAGCCCTCGGCGCCGATGGCGCTGTAGTGCAGGAGGCCGTACTTCCGCTCGTAGCCGATGAACTGGCCGAAGGTGAGACCGCGCAGGTCGATCGGCTCCGTCCACAGCTGGGAGCCGTCCTCGGCGGAGACGGCCTGGAAACGGTCCCCGCGGTGGAGGATCAGCGTGCCGGGCTCGGCGGCCTCCACCCGGTCCAGCGACCCCAGCCCGCCGGTCCGCCACACCGGCCGCCCGTCGGCCAGGCTCAGCGCGGTCAGCTCGGGGTACTCCAGGAGGTGCACCCTGCCCGAGGAGTGGGCCAGCGAGCTGTTGCGCTCGGTCAGACGCGGGTCCTCGGCGTCGTACCGCCACAGCACGGCGGGAGCGGTGCCGCGTACGGCCGCCGCCCGAGGTGTCGTACGACGGGTCGACGAGGCCGGTGATGTCAGCGCCTCCGTGCCGCCGCGCCCGGCCACCCACCCGGCCACGCCACCCGCACCGAGCAGCAGCCCGGCTCCGGCGGCGGTGAGGAGTGTGCGGCGGGTGGTGCGGGCGGCGCCGGCGGGCGGGGGCGCGTCGGTGGCGGACTCCAGGGCCAGCGCGCGGTCGGCTTCGCGGGCGAGGGCGCCGACGAGCCGGGCGGGCAGCTCGAAGGGTTCCTCCTGGAGCTCCTGGACCAACTCCTCGGCGGTGGGCCGCTGTTCGGGGTCCTCGTGGGAGCAGCGCCGCAGCAGCGGGTCGTCGGGAGCGCGGCCCGCGCCGGCGTGGGTGAGGACTGCGCCGAGCGCGGCGATGTCGTCCTGCGGGGTGCCGGTGCGGCGGGGGCGCATCAGGCGGGGGCCGTCGGGAGCGACGAGCACGGCGTCCGGGGTGAGCGCCCCGTGCGTGGTGCCGTGCGCGTGCAGCCGGGCCAGCGGCACGGCGAGCCGGGCGCCGAGGGCGCGCAGGGTCGCGCGGGGCAGCCCGCCGTACATCAGGGCACCGGCCTCGGCGAGCGTGAGCGCGGGCACGAACCGCCAGGCCAGCCAGGGCGGCCGGGCCGCACTGCCGTCCTCCAGCAGCTCCGGCAACCCCGGTCCCGCGGTGGCGCGCAGGGCGGCCGTCGACGCCTGTAGGCCCTCCCCCCGGACGAGCGTGATCTCGGCGAGTCCGTCCCCCGCGGACCGCCGAGCCAGCAGACGTGGCTCACCGCCCGCCGGTGTCAGGGCGGCCAGCAGGACGTACGGTCCCAGCAGACGCAGGTCGTCGGCGCGCAGCTCCTCCATGCGATCCCCCCATCGCGCTCCACGGCGTGCAGTACGACGCTCGCGCCGGGGTCGGCCGTTTCACAGCGTCGGCATGGCGCGCAGGGTCGTGCCGCGGGCGACGAAGACCCGTCCGGCTCCACCCGCGAGCCGCCAACCGGGCCGCTCTGCCTGGTCGTCGAAGGTCCACAGCAGCGTGCCGGAGCGGATGTCGACGGTGAACACGCCCTCGTCCGCACCCGTGCCGTCCGTGGAATCAGCCGGACTGCCCATCAGCCCGTACAGCGCGTGACCGACGACGACGTCGGACCGCATCGGTATGCCGCTGTACGCCAGGGATACCGTCCACTCGGCGTCCCCCGTGCCGGCGTCCAGGCACCACAGGTCGGCGGGCAGTCCGGCGTACACGCGCCCGCCTGCCACGGTCGGGGCGCCGTACCAGCCGGAGTCCGGGTCGTGCGACCAGCGCACCCGGCGGCTGTGCGCGTCGAGGAGGGCGAGGGAATCGCCGCCGACGCAGAAGGCTCCGTCGTGCACGGCCGGGGCGGGGGCGCCGGCCCGGCCGTCGTTCCACAGGACCGGCTTGCCGACGGTCCAGCGCCAACTCGCCGATCCGTCACGGGTGTCGAGGACCAGGGCGGTGCCGTCGTCGGTGCTGACCATGAGCCGCTGCCGGGTCACGGCCGCGCGGGCGGTGCCGGTGCCGCCGACAGGACGGGGCGATGTCCAACGCGACCGGTGGTCCGTCAGGGCCACCGCCTGCACACGCCGATCGCCGTCGAGGACGTACGCCGACCCGTCGTCGACGGCGAGTGTCTGTACGGCGCCGATGTCGCCGGTCCGCCAACGCGCGCCGCCGGTACGGGAGTCGAGGGCGGTGAGGCGGCCGTCGGCGGTGACGACGAGGACGGCGGTGCCGCTGACGAGGAGGTCGCCGTGTCGGTCGCGCGCCGTCCGGCCCGTCCAGGTCCAGGCCCGTCGGCCGGTGTGCTGGGTCCAGGCGGCGACACCGTCGGCGGTGCCCGCGGCGACGACCGGGCCGACGGTGACCGGGCCGGGGCCGTCCGGGTGCAGGCCTTCGGCGCGCCAGAGGGGAGCGGGGACGGTGTCGGCGGTGGGCGCGGCGAGAGGGGCGGCCACGGGGACGCCGTTCTCGGTGCGGGGGCCTTCGGCCGGGGTGGCCCGGTCGCGGGTGAGCCACCAGGCGCCGGTCGCGATCCCGGCGACCGGGACGGCCGCGGCCGCGGTCAGCACGCGACGGCGGGAAGGAGCGGCGGCACGGAGGAGACGGTCGGCTTCCTCTGCCCGGCGGGCGATCTCGGTGGTGAGGGGTGCGGTGAGCCAGCCGGGGCCGTCCCTCTGCGTCTCCTTCTCCATCCACCCCGCCACCACGCCTGGCGTCGGCCGCCGCGTCGGTTCCTTCTGGAGGCACGCGCGTACCACCGGCAGCAGCGCCTCGGGCACCCCGTCCAGCGGGGGCTCCTCGTGGACGACGCGGTAGCCCACCGTCGCGGGGTACCCCGAGCCGAAGGGCCCCTCCCCCGTGCAGGCGAAGACGAGCACCGCGCCCAGGGCGAACACGTCGGCCGGCGGTCCGGCGCGGCGGCCGGTGATCTGCTCGGGGGGTGCGTAGCCGGGGGTCGCGGGGGCCACGCCGGGCTGGGTGAGGGTCAGGCCGTACTCGGGGCGGGCGATGCCGAAGTCGATGATCCGCGCGCCGGACCGGGTCAGGACGATGTTGGACGGCTTGAGGTCGCGGTGGACGAGCCCGGCATCGTGGATCACGGCGACGGTCCGGGCGAGCTCGGCCGTCAGCGCACGTGCCGCGTCCCCGGCGAACGGCCCGCATGCCCGCACCGCTTCCTGGAGCGTCGGCCCCGCGAGATAGGCGGCGGCGATCCACGGCACGGGCCCGTCGAGGTCGTACCCCAGGACCTGCGCCACCCCCGGTCCGCGCACGGCCGAGGCCGCGTCCGCCTCGCGCCGGAAGCGCCGCACCATCTCCGCGTCCTGCGCCAGTTCGGCGCGCAGCACCTTCACGGCCGCCGGTCGCCCGCGCCGGTCCCGTCCCAGGTGGACCGCGCCCATCCCGCCCTCGCCGAGCGGCGCGACGATCCGGTACGGCCCGATCCGGCGGACGGGCTCCTCCGTCCCCGTTCCATGGCCCCCCACGGCGGGTCATGGTAGGCAGGAACCCGCACCCCCGGAAGGCCCACCAGGGACGAATCAGCCCAGTCGCCACCCCTTCCCGCAAGTCCGAGTCGAAGCGCTTCGACAACCTATGGACACCCACTCCCGGTGGAGCTACTGTCGAACCACCCTCACCCGCCCGTATTCGCAGTGCGCACTGTCGAAGCGCTTCACAAAATTGGAGAGCTGGATGGTCACCCTCGCCGAGGTCGCCCAGCACGCCGGAGTCTCGGCGAGCACGGTGAGCTATGTCCTCAGTGGCAAGCGGTCCATCTCCACGACCACCCGGCAGCGGGTCGAGCAGAGCATCCGCCAGCTCGGCTACCACCCGAACGCGGGCGCCCGCGCCCTGGCCAGCAGCAGGTCGAACATCATCGCGCTGATGATCCCGCTGCGCACGGACATGTATGTGCCGGTGATGATGGAGATCGCCATCGCGGTGGCCACCACGGCCCGGACACACGGGTACGACGTCCTGCTGCTCACCGGCGAGGAGGGCCCGGACGCCGTCCGCCGCGTCACCGGCAGCGGGCTCGCCGACGCGATGATCCTGATGGACGTCGAACTCGACGACGAGCGGCTGCCGTTGCTGCGCGGCACCGACCAGCCGTCCGTGCTGATCGGGCTGCCCGCCGACACCACCGGACTGACCTGCGTCGACCTGGACTTCAGGGCGACGGGCGCGCTGTGCCTGGAGCACCTGGCGATGCTGGGGCACCGTGACATCGCTGTCATCGGCGAGGCCCCCGCGGTCTACGAGCGGCACACCGGCTTCGCCGAGCGCACGCTCGACGGACTGCGCGGCCGCGCCCAGGAGTTGGGCGTACGACTGCTGCACCGGCCCTGCGAGGGCGGGTACGACGCGATGGCCGTGACGCTCGCCCGCATCCTGGACGAACGCCCCGGCACCACGGGGTTCGTCGTCCAGAACGAGTCGGCGATCGAACCGCTCCTCGCTCTGCTGCGCCAGCAGGGCCGCGCCGTTCCGGAGGACGTGTCGGTGGTCGCGATCTGCCCCGAGCAGGTCGCCGTCCAGGCCTCGGTGCGGCTGACCTCGGTCGCCCTCCCCGCCCAGGAGATGGGCCGGCATGCCGTGCAGCAGCTGGTCGCCAAGCTCGACGGCCGTGGAGCCGACGAAGTCCTGCTGATCGCACCCGAGTTGACGGTACGGGCGAGCACGGGTCCGGCCCCGGCCGCGTCCTGACCCCTTCCCCTTCCACGTGTCGGCCCCCACCGGGGCTCCCCCATGTCCTGAGGAGTACGCCTCGTGAATCAGCCTGCCGAAAACCCGACCCCGACCGGCGCGGTCAGCCTCGCGCAGTCGTCCCCGACCGTCGGCACGTTCCGTGAGCGGGGCGGTGCGCTGGAGTGGAGCGGCCGCCAGGAGACCGTCCGCATCGAGCCATGGGGTCCGGACGCGGTGCGGGTCCGCGCCCGGCTCGGCGGTCCGGTCCTCGAAGGACTGCCCGGCGCGCTGCTCGACGAGGCGCCGGCGACCGAGGCCATGGTCAAGATCGGGGACGGCGAGGGCCGGCTGACGGTCGGCGCGCTGACCGTCGAGGTCGACGCGGAGGGGATGATCCGGTTCCTGCGGACGGACGACCTCTCCGAGATCCTCGCCGAGGAACGCGCCCACTTCTGGTGGCCGGGCCCCCGTCTCTACACGGCCGTCGGCAACGGCCACCACCGCCTGGAGCAGCGGTTCGCCGCCTACGAGGGCGAGAAGCTGTTCGGCCTCGGCCAGCACCAGCACGGGCGGCTGGACCAGAAGGGCCTGGTCCTGGATCTGGTCCAGCGCAACGCCGAGGTCGGCATCCCGGTCCTGACCTCCAGCCGCGGCTACACCCTGCTGTGGAACAACCCGGCGATCGGCCGCGTCGAGCTGGCCGGCAACGGCACCCGCTGGGTGGCCGACTCGGCCCGCCAGATCGACTACTGGATCACCGCGGGCGACCCGGCGGACGCCCAGCGCCGCTACAGCGCGGTGACCGGCCGCACCCCGATGCTGCCGGAGTGGGCGGCGGGCTTCTGGCAGTGCAAGCTGCGCTACCGCACCCAGGACGAACTCCTGGCGGTGGCAAGGGAGTACAAGCGCCGGGGGCTGCCCATCTCGGCCATCGTCTGCGACTTCTTCCACTGGACCCACCTGGGCGAGTGGAAGTTCGACCCGAAGGAGTGGCCCGACCCCGGGGCGATGGTGCGGGAGTTGGAGGAACTGGGCATCAAGCTCGTCGTGTCGGTCTGGCCGTCGGTGTCCCCGCTCAGCGAGAACCATCCGGTCATGGAGCAGCGCGGCTACTTCATCGGCACCCAGTACGGCCCGATGGCCCACGCCGACTGGCCCGACAAGGAGGTCGCCTCGACCGTCCAGGTCTCCTTCTACGACGCCACGAACCCCGAGGCGCGTGAGTTCATGTGGTCGAAGGTGAAGGCGAACTACCTCGACCCGTACGGCATCACCGCCTTCTGGCTGGACGCCTGCGAGCCCGAGCTGAAGCCGGGCTTCCAGGAGAACCTGCGCTACTGGGCGGGCCCGGGCCTGGAGGTCGGGAACATGTACCCGGCCGAGAACTCCCGCGCCTTCCACGAGGGCCTGGCCGCGGAGGGCGAGTCCGAGATCGTCACCCTCAACCGCTCGGCGTGGGCGGGCAGCCAGCGCCACGGCGCCGCCCTGTGGTCCGGCGACATCGGCACCGACTTCCCCACCCTGCGCCGCCAGCTCGCGGCGGGCCTCAACACCGCCCTGTCCGGCATCCCTTGGTGGAACACGGACATCGGCGGCTTCCACGGCGGCGACCCGACCGACCCCGCCTACCAGGAAGTCATGGTCCGCTGGTTCCAGTTCGGCGCCCTGTCCCCGCTGATGCGTCTGCACGGCTTCCGCGACCCGGGCATGCCGCTGGGTCCCGACATGACCGGCGGCCCGAACGAGGTCTGGTCCTACGGCGAGGAGGCCGGCGCGATCCTGGAGCGGTACCTGCGGCTGCGCGAGCGCCTGAAGCCGTACGTCCTCCAGGTCATGCGCGAGGCCCACGAGGAGGGACTGCCGGTCATGCGCCCGCTGTTCCTGGAGTTCGCCGAGGACCAGGCGGCCTGGTCGGTGGACGACGCCTACCTCTTCGGCCGGGATCTGCTGGTCGCTCCGGTGCTCACGGCGGGTGCCACGGCCCGCACCGCGTATCTCCCGGCGGGCGCGACCTGGACGGACGCGTGGACGGGTGCGACGTACGAGGGCGGTACGGCGGTCACGGTGGACGCCCCGCTGGACCGGATCCCGCTGTTCCTGCGGGACGGGGCGAGCCTGCCGATCGCCGAGTAGGAGGGGCGACGGTCTCGTCAACTTCCCTGTCCTGCACACTTGTTGGGTGATCGTGTCGTCCTGGCCCGGCGAAAGGAACCCCGTCTCGTGTCCTCCGCTCCCCTCCCTCTGACGCTGGCCAATGTGCTGCTGCGGCCCGCGTTCGGTTCCCGGCGCGATCCGGACCGGGCCTTCGACCGGATCGTCGGCAAGGCCGGGCAGAGTGACGGGGACGAGTGGTTCACCGACGGGTTCCGGCTGCTGCTGCGCGAGTGGGCGGCCGACGAGGAGCTGTCGCCGGTCGGCTGGCAGGCCGGACAGGCCCACGTCCGCAGGCATCTCACCAACCGGGCCCGGATCCGGCGGCTGATCGCCGAGCACCCCGACATCGAGCAGGAGCCCATCGAGAAGCCGGTGTTCGTGGTGGGGCTCCCGCGCACCGCCACCACGCTCACCCACAGCGTGCTGTCCCTCTCCGACGAACACCGCTGCCCCCGGCTGTGGGAGCTGCTGGCCCCGGGCCTCGACCCGTCGCCCCGCGAGCGGCAGAAGGCGATCACGTCCGCGCGCCGGACGCTCGACGGCACCTACATGCTCAGCCCGCGCTTCCGCGACATCCACCTGATGACCGCCGAGGGCCCCGAGGAATGCACCTTCCTCCTGCCGCACGCCCTGGTGCCGCTGTCGCAGGCCCACCTGCCGGAGTACCACGCCTGGCAGTTCGAGCGTGACTTCGTCCCCGACTACCGCCACCTCAAGCAGTGCTTCCAGGTGCTCCAGTACGGCCGCCCGCGGCGCCGCTGGATCCTGAAGTCCCCCATGCACACCGGGAACCTCGACGCCCTGCTCTCCGTGTTCCCCGACGCCACGCTCGTGTGGACCCATCGCGACCCGGCGACCGCCGTCGCCTCGTTCTGCAGCCTGGTCGAGTGCGGGATGGCCATCTCCCGGCGCAGAATCGACCCGCACGCCGTGGGCGCCACCTGGCTCGACCTGCTGAGCCGCGCCACTCAACGCGGACTCGCGGCCCGGGCCGGCATACCACGCGAGGCGCTGGTGGACGTGCCGTACTCCTGGCTCGGCTCCGACCCCGCCACCGGCGCCCCGAAGCTCTACGACGCCGTCGGCGCCCACTGGACCGACACCGACGCCGCCCGGCTCCCCGAGGTCGCCACCCGTCTCAAGGGCAGCCGCCCCCACCGGTACGACCTGTCCCGCTACGGGCTGACCCACGCCGACATCGAGTCCGCCTTCGCCGACTACAACGTGCTGCGGGCCGAGGTCGACCGCGCCTGACGGCCCGGACCGGCCCCGGCCCGGCCGGTCAACTGCTGCTGACCGTCAGGTTGTTGGTGACGAAGTCGAGCCCGCCGGACGACGAGGTGACCTCGTAGCCGAACTGGACGTCACCGATGGTCTCGCTGCTGGACATCCAGCCCTTGGTGCCCGAGATCCAGGTCAGGATCGGCTTGATGTTCACGGTGCCGGAGCTGGAGTCGGACGTCCGCAGGAACGAGAAGACCTCGTTGGCGCCGTTGCTGCCCTTGTAGACGCTCCAGGTGTGGCCGCCGAGGGTGACGCTGCCCTGCGAGGTGCCGAGCGGACCGACGGCGCCGTTGTAGTTGACCCAGAGCATGATCTCGTAGTCGTAGTCGGTGTCCCAGATGTCGTACGACGTGTTGTACGCGCCGGACGACGGGACGGTGACGTTGTAGCTGCTGCTGAGCGAGCCCAGGGAGGCGATCGTCTTGTTGATCACCTTCTTGGAGTTCGGGTAGGACTTGATGCCGCCGGTGTTGGGGTGGTTGGCCCAGACTCCCCAGTTGGTACCGGAGTTGGCCCAGATGCACTGGCTGCCGGCGCCGGAGCCCCAGATGTTGTTGTAGAGGGTGTAGCCGTTCAGGCTGGTGTTGCCCCACTGGTCGCAGGAGTTCCAGACGGCGGCCTGGGCGGGGGCGGAGGCGAGGCCGACGGTGGCGCCGAGCGCGAGGGCCGGGGCCAGCAGGGCCTTGGTGACTCTGTTCAGCGTGCGGGTTGTTGCCATGGTGTCCCTTCCATGGGTGGGGGGCGTTGCACGGGTCACCACGTCTCCAGGGTGAGGACGTGGTCTTCTCCGGCTTCGAGGTCGAGCGGCCGTGCGCCGGAGGAAGTCCGGAGTTCGAGGCGGCAGCTGCGGGTGGGGCGCAGGACGGCGATCGCCAGGTGCGGTCTCCAGCTGAGGTCGAGTTCCGCCCCGAACCTCGTGCGGATGCCCCGGAGTTCGCCCTTCGGGTACGCGGCCGGCGGCGCGGGCAGCAGCACCAGCCGGTCCGGCGTCGACTGCACGAGCATCTCGATGACCACGGCGGGCAGGGTGTGGGCGGCGTCCGCGTTGTAGACGTCGAGGTTCGGATAGTGCGAACTCATCAGCGACGTGTGGAAGTAGTCGCCCTTGAGGACCTGGCCGAGGGCGTGCGCGACGCGTGCGCTGTCGCTGAGACGGGCGGCGACGAGGGCGTGGTGGAGGTGGCCGTGTGCGGAGTCGTTCTCGGCGCCGCGGAGTTCTAGGGCGCGGTGGGCAGCTGCCGCGAAGCGCTCCGCGGGGGGCCGTCGTTCGTCTGCAGGTCTGTCGTGGCTGGTCGCGCAGTTCCCCGCGCCCCTTTGGGGCGCTGCACAGCCCGGGGTTTCGTCGGGGGCGATCTCCTCTAGCGGCCAGACGCCGTAGAGGTGGCTCAGGTGGCGGTGGTCGTAGGTGTCGTCGAGGTCGGGCCACGCCCATTCCGCCAGGGCGCCGTCCTTGTTGGTCCGGTGTGGTGGCAGCCTGTCGGCGAGTGCGCGCCAGCGGTCGGCGTGCTCGGGGTGGTACGTGGCGGCCGTGCGCAGGGCGTGCCGGGCCGCCGAAAGATCCATCGTCGCGTTGATCGTGCCCCAGCTCGCGTTCGCGGGGCGGTTCTCGGGCGAGTAGGAGGGGACGACGATCAGGTGGCCGTTCTCGTCGGTGCGGGTGAGGAAGTCCTCGTAGAACAGGGCGACTTCGGCGAGGGCGTCCGCCGTGCGCGGGTCGTGCTCGCCGCGGATCTCGTCGTGGTCGACGAGCGGCTTGAGCAGCCAGTCGGCGCCGGCGGTCCACAGGTGCAGTGGGTATGCGCGGCTGTAGTGGTACGTCAGCCCGGACTCGCCGTCGCTGTGGGCGGGGGCCACGACACCCCGGGTGCCGAAGATCGCGCGGGCGTTGGCGCGCCAGTCCGGGAGCTGACGGGAGATCAGGCCGGCCAGGGCCTCGGTGACTTCGGGGAGTGCGGCGGCCGCGGCGGATGCGGTCTGGAGGTTGACGTTGGCGTCGTTGGTGAACGCCCCCGACCACGCCGTGTCCCAGTCGCCGGTCCACAGGCCGGTGAGCCGGGGCGGGAACAGGCCTGAGGCGGAGAGCAGGTGATAGCGGCCGGCGGCGAAGAGGCGTTCCAGGAGGGCCGGGCTCTCGGGGTGCCCGAGCAACTCGGAGCCCGGCAGGGCACGTTCGGCGGGGTCGGCGCCCAGGTCGAGCGTCACGCGCGTGTAGGCGGTGCAATGGAGCGCGGTGTGCCGGTCCAGCAGACGGGCGTACGGGTCGTCGCCCTCCGGCACCAGGTCGCGCAGGACTCGGGACTCGGCCTGTACATCGGGCTCGCCGGTGTGGCGCCGCACGCGGGTCAGCAGCAGGACCGAGGCGGCGCCGGTGACCCGGAGGCCGGGAGGGGTGAGCGTCGTACGGCCGCCGGTGACGATGACCAGCGTGATGCCCGTGTACGCGCGGTCGCTGCCCGGGTAGCGGGCGCGCAGGTTCAGCAGGGCGCCGTCGGGAGTGAGGACCGCGCCGTGACCGACGGCCAGGTCGTGCGGGGCGCCGGGGAGGAGGTGGTCGAGGGTGATGGTCAGGTCGGAGGCGGTGACGCGTTGGACGATCACGTCGTCGGCGCGGGAGACGAAGACGCGGCTGTCCCAGCCGTCGCTCTCCGACTGTGCGACACCGGTGGTGAAGTCGACGGAGCGGCGGTAGTGCGCGTGTGCGCCGGACGCCCTGCGCAGCCGTATGTGGAAGGCCGGATGGAAGGGCTGCACCCACTGGAGGTCGCGCCCGTCCGTGAAGGCCTCCGCCGCCCGCAGCTCCCCGGCGAGCAACCGGTCCTGGAGTGCGGGCAGTCGGGACGCCAGCTCGGGCGGTCGGGCGCTCTCGCCGCCGTTGGGACGGACGAGGGTGTGATGGGTGACGACGACCCGTTCGTCGTTCGGATCACCGAACACAAGGGTGCCGTGGTGGCCGTTGCCGCTGAGGTAGCCGTCCTCCCAGCGGGGGGCGGGGTGCGGCTCCCACGTGCCGTGGACGGGGCCGCCGGTCGTGGTCATGGGCGCAGCACCGCCACTCCGTAGCGGGCGAGGGCGAGTCGGCCGGTGACGGTCGCGCCGGTCAGCAGGTCGCGGTGGGTGCCGGGGACGTCGACGGTCACCGGCTCGCGGCCATGGTTGAGGACGAAGAGCAGGTCACCGCGGCGGACGGCCTCCACGCGCTCGGGCAGTCCGTCGAGCACCGGCCGGGCGCCCGCCTCGCCGGCGATCCGGGCGAGCAGCTCGCGGAGCGCCTCCGGCTCGGGGAGCGTGGAGACGTACCAGGCGCGGTCCTTGTGGAGCACGGCGGGCAGACCGTCGAGTTCACCACCCTTGTACGGGACGGTCGTGGCGTCGCTCTCGGCCTCGATCTCCTCCGACCACAGCGTCCCGCGGAATCCGTCGCACTCGACGCTCTCCCCGGCGTCCAGCGGCCACCACTCGTGCAGGGTGCGGATGCCGAACAGCTCGCGCAGCCGGGCGTCCATGCCGCCGGGACGTACCCGGTCGTCCTCGTCGGCGATGCCGGTCAGGAAGCCGCAGACGAGGGTGCCGCCGCCGCGGACGTAGGCGATCAGATTCTCGATCGCCGCGTCCGTGAGGAGGTAGAGCTGCGGTGCCACGACGAGCCGGTACGGGGTGAGGTCGTGCTCGGGGTGGGCGAAGTCGGTGGTGAGGTGGGCCTCCCACAGCGCGCGGTGCCAGGCGCGGAGGACGTCGGGGTGGTCGACGTGGGTGGACAGACGGCCGTCCTGGGCGCCGGCCCACCAGGAGTGCCAGTCGTGCAGGATCGCGATGTCCGATGTGCTGTGCTCCCCCGTCACCTCGCCGCCGATCCTGTGCAGCTCGGCCCCCAGCTGCTTGACCTCCTGATACGTACGGCCCTCCTCCCCCGCATGGCTGACCATCCCGGAGTGGAACTTCTCGGCGCCCTGCCGTGACTGCCGCCACTGGAAGTAGCAGACGGCGTCGGCGCCGCGGGCCACGGCCTGGAGGGACCAGAGGCGGTTCAGTCCGCGCGGCTTGGGGTGGTTGGCGCCTCGCCAGTTGACCGGCCCCGCCGCCTGTTCCATCAGTACCCAGGGGCCGCGGGCCTGCGAACGGGTCATGTCCTGGACGAGGGCACCGCTCTGGGCACCGAGCGGATCGCGCGGGTCGGGGTAGAGGTCGACGGAGACGACGTCCTCCTCGGCCGCCCAGCGCCAGGCGTCCTGCCCCACCCACAGCGGCATGAAGTTGCTGGTGACCGGGATATGAGGCGTGTGCCGGCGGACGATGTCACGCTCGGCGGTGTAGCACTCCAGGAGCATGTCGGACGTGAAGCGCTTGAAGTCCAGTACCTGGGTGGGGTTCTTGAGGTAGTGGGCGTGGCGGGGCGGCAGGACCTCGTCCCAGTCGCCGTAGCCCTGGCTCCAGAAGGCCGTGCCCCAGGCGGTGTTGAGCGCGTCGAGCGTGCCGTACTTGTCGTCGAGCCACTGCCGGAAGCGGGCGGCGGCCTCGTCGCCCCAGTCGAAGGTGCAGTACTCGTTGTTGATGTGCCACATGGTGAGGGCGGGATGGCCGCCGTACCGGCCGGCCAGGTCCTCCGTGATCGCGGCTGCGTAACGGCGATACGCCTCACTGGAGTGCGAGAAGTGCTGCCGCCCGCCCCACCATTCGACCCGGCCGTCCTCGTCACGGGGCAGGGTCTCGGGGTGGAGCCGGCCGAGCCACGGCGGGGGCGAGGCGGTGGGGGTGGCGAGGACGACGCCGATGCCGTTGTCGTCCATCAGATCCATCAGCCGGTCGAGCCACCCGAATTCCCTTTCCCCCGGCCGGGGTTCGAGCTTGGCCCAGGAGAAGACACCGAGGGTGACGGAGTTGACGCGGGCCTCCTTCATCAGGCGCACGTCGTCCAACCAGACGTCCTCCGGCCACTGCTCGGGGTTGTAGTCGCCGCCGTAGAGGATGCGACCGCGGGTGGCATCGCCGAGTCGAGGCGTCATGGGTCGAGGCATCAGACCGGCTCCCCGTACTGGATGCCACGCCCGTTGGTGGCGAGGTAGACGCGACCGTGGATCCGCGGATCACCGACGATGACCTCGCCGGTCCAGCCCCACTGGTGGGCGTCGTCGTTGATGCGCACCCACGTCCTGGCCCGGTCGTCGGAGCGGTACACGGCGGTGATGGTCTCGGTGGCGCCGACCTGGAAGATCGCCGGGTAGTCGGCGCCGTCGGCGGCCTTGCCGAACCCGAGGGTGTACGAGGCCCAGCAGCTCTCCACCTTGGCGAACGTGGCGCCGCCGTCCGTGGACCGATAGAGCCCGTTCCACTTCACGCTCAGCCACAGGTCACCGGATCTGCCGGGCGCGGCGACGAGCTTGAACTGGCTGTCGCCGGAGGGGAGTCCACCCGCACGGGCCATGAACGTCCGGCCCCCGTCCGTGCTGGCGTACAGCGTTCCCGTGTCGGTGTCGTACGCGTAGAACAGCGTCGGGTCGGCCGGGTCGGCGACCGGTGTGGCGCCCTTCGGGAAGGAGGAGACCTCGGACCAGGTCGCGCCGTTGTCCGTCGAGCGGTGAGCCGCGTACTTCGTGCCGTCCCAGTGCACGAAGGTCCACAGCAGCACACTGCCGTCGGCGTTGGTGGCGATCGGCCCCGGTGCGTCCTTGGCGAGGTCGGGCTGGGCCGCGAAGGGCGCCCAGGTCCGCCCGCCGTCGCCGGAGTGGGCACCGTTGCCGTGGTCGCCCCACCCGGTGCGCACGACGTACTCAGGTCTGGCCGCGGCCTGTGCGAGTCCCGTCGCCGTCCCGAACACGGGGTTCGTCGCCATGCCGCGCGACGGAGACGCCGTGAGCCGCTCGTGGTACATCACGCCGATGTCCCCGAGCCCGCTGATCAGATGCGCCTTCCCCGCCGGCGGCGAGATCAGCTGCCGCACGGAGCTCTCCTCCAGCCCACGGATCTGCGGGGCCCAGTGCTTCAGGTCCCGTGTTCCGTAGAGGGTCGCGCCGGTGCCATAGACGAGGTGCTTCGAGTCGTACGGGTCGAGCGCCAGCGCCTGGATCCACCAGCCGAACTTCGGCTGCTCCTCACCCCACTTGAGGTAGGGGGTCTCGGACACGTCGAAGACGGCGGAGTCCTTGAGGGACGTCCAGGTGCCACCGCCGTCGGTGGACCGGAAGACGGTGTCGATCTCGGCCCAGCGGTTGTTGGTGGACACGACCACGGTGCCGGGGCGGCGGGCGTCGACGGCGACCCCGCCGTAGCCGAAGGTGTCGCTGCCGCCGGGCACGACCGGGGTCACGTCGGTCCACGTACCGGTGGTGACGGTCAGCTTGTGCACACTGCCGTCGGACTGGCCGTTCGGCCCGGGGGCGTTGGCGTACGTCACGTAGAGCGCACGGGTGTGGCGATCGTAGGCGGCGCGGATCGGGACCTCGGCGGAGGTGCCGGTGGGCTGCCCGGGGACTGCTTCCCAGGTCGTCCCGTCGGCGGTGCGGTAGAGGCCGGCACCGTCATCGCCCCATCCCGCGTAGACATGGCGTCCGACGGCGAGGAGGAAGGTGACACCCTGCCCGGTGGGATTCGGACGGGGCGGAAAGCCGCTCACGGCCGCCCAAGCAGCGCCCCGGTCGGTCGACTTGAGCAGCCCGTCATGCCGCGTCCCCAGCCACAGCGTGTCACTGTCGCGCGGGTCGACGACCAACCGCTCCCCGGCCCCCCGCCCGTCCTCGTTGGCCCCGAGCTTCACCGTGAGGTCGGCACGCGTCCAGGTGGCACCGCGATCATCGGAGCGCAGAACGGCACCGTTGCCGGCCCAGGACTGGGCGTAGGTGCCGAGGGCGAGATACAGCCGGTTCGGGTGGGCGGGGTCGACGGCCATGGCTTCCACACCGAGCAGATTCCAGTCGTCCCACCCGATGTGATCGGTGAGCGGGGTCCAGACGGCGGCGCGGTCGTCCCACCGGTAGGCGCCGCCGATGTCGGTACGGGCGTAGGCGAGGCCGCGGACGGAGGGGTGGAAGAGCACGCCGGTGATGAATCCGGTGCCGCCGATTGCGGCGGTGCGCCAGCGGTAGGCGGGAGCGGCTTCGGCAGCTTGCGCGCGCCCTTGCAGGGAGGGCACGGCGGTAAGCGCGCCGACGGCCGCGGCCCCGGCAAGAACGGCTCTCCGACTCAGGCGAGACGTGCGCATGACAGACCTCTTCTACGAATTGGGGGAACTGGAGAGACCTAAAGGGGCGCGGGGCTGTATCAATGTGCGGCTCCGCCGCGTGGGCGCGACCAGCCACGGACTACCTGCAGCCAGAGAACAACGCGCACCCCCGAGCTCCCCCCGTCACCCCTTCACCGCCCCCGTCAACATGCCCTTCTTGAAATGCCGCTGCACGAACGGCGAGAGCACGGCCACCGGCAGCAGAGCCATCACCATCACCGCCATCTGCACGGCAAGCCCCGACAGTTGCCCCGTCTTGATGGCCTGCCCCAGCCCCACCGGCGCCTCCTGCTTCTGCACCAGCTGGATCATGACGTTCTGCAACGGCATCATGTCCTGGTCGTTCAGATACAGCGACGCGTTGAACCACGCGCTCCAGTACCCCACCGCGTAGAACAACGTGATCACCGCGATGACGGCCCGCGACAGCGGCATCACGATCTGCCGGAGGATCCGGAAATCCCCCGCCCCGTCGATCCGCGCACTGTCGATCAGCTCCTGCGAGATCCCCATGAAGAACCCGCGCAGCACCAGGATGTTGAAGACACTGATCGCGCTGGGCAGGATCAGCGCGAGATATGAGTCGGTCAGCCCGAGGGTCTGCACCAGCAGATACGTGGGAATGAGCCCGGCGCTGAAGAACATGGTCGCCAGCAGCATCATCAGAATCCACCGGTGCCCGAGCGACCCGGTCCGGGACAACCCGTACGCACACAGCACGGACACCGTCATCGAGAACGCCGTACCGCCCAGTGTGACCAGAACGCTGACGATCGCGGCCCGTGTGACCTGACCGCCGCTGAGCAGCTCCTGGTAGGCGACGAAGGTGATGTCCTTGGGGATCATCACCAGCCCGCCGGCCTCGTCGATGGTCTTGCGCGAGGAGAGACTGGTGACCACGACGATCCACAGCGGGAAGAGAACGGCGAAGCAGGCGAGCGCCAGGACCAGCCCCTTGCCCGCCAGCCCCACCTTGGTGGGCTCCTCGTCCCACACGGGCCGCGGAGGCCCGGCCCAACGCCCGGGCCTGCGCACCGGTTTGTCCATCACGGCGGTCACTTCTTGTACACCCCCTGCTCGCCCATGAGATGGGCCACCTTGTTCGCGGCCAGGACGAGACCGATGCTGATGACGCCCTTGACCAGTCCGGCGGCGGCCGCGTAGCCGAAGTCCTGGTTGCGGACGCCGTTCCACCACACGAAGGTGTCGAGCACTTCCGCGGCGCCCGGTCCCACGGCGTCTCTCTGCAACAGGATCTGCTCGAAGCCGACCGTCAGCGCGTCCCCCACCCGCAGCACCAGCAGCAGTGCGATCACCGGCCGCAGCGCGGGCAGGGTGACGTGCCACATCCGGCGCCACCGCGAGGCCCCGTCCATGGCGGCGGCCTCGTAGAGGTCCGGGCTCACGGACGCCAGCGCGGCGAGGAACACGATGATCCCCCAGCCGGCGTCCTTCCACACCGCCTGCGCGGTGACCAGGAACTTGAACGTGTTCGGGTCGGTCATGATGTCGAGGCCGTCGTACCCGTGGTCGCGCAGCAGCGTCGAGAGCAGCCCGGCGCCGCCCAGCAGTTGCTGGAAGACCGCGATGACCAGCACCCACGAGAAGAAGTGCGGCAGATAGAGGACGGCCTGCGCGATGGCCCGCACCCGGGGCCTGACCACGCTGTTGATGAGCAGCGCGAGCAGGATCGGGATCGGGAAGAACAGCAGGAGCTGGAGGAAGAACAGCACCAGGGTGTTCTGGACCGCCTGCCAGAACGAGGAGTCCTCGAAGATCCGCTGGAAGTTCTCCAGACCGACCCAGGGACTGTGCAGCATGGACACGACGCCGTTGTCGCTGATGTAGGGGTCGTAGTCCTGGAAGGCGACCAGGTTGCCGAGGATCGGCACGTAGTTGAAGAGCAGGACCAGCGCGACGGCCGGCAGCGTCATCAGGAGCAGGACGCGGTCTCGTCTGAGCCTGTGCCGCAGACTCAGCTTCCCGGGGGATCGTTTCCGCACTGAGCGCGGACCGGTGGCGCCGCCGGACGCCACCGGGGTCTTGTCCGTCGTGTCGGCCTCGGCCCTGCTCCGAGGCACCGTGCTGTGGGACACGGCCGTTCTCCTTGCCTCGGTACCGGGTCAGCTGGCCGCGGAGCCGTTCTCGTCGAGGATCTGCTTGTACCAGTCGCGCAGCTTGTCGCCGCCCTTGCTCTTCCAGTCGGAGACGGCCTGCTGCATGTCGCTGATCTTCTTGCGGCCGCGGACGATGTCGTCCTCCAGCTGCTCGAAGTCGTTGGAGAGGTTGGTGTAGCGGCTGGGCTCGGTGATCTGCATGCCCCAGAAGGAGGACTTCTTGGTGAAGGCGCCCATCCGCTGCTCCCACTCGACCTGGCCCTTGGCGACGTCGGGGAAGTCGGGGTGCGCGAGGGTCGCGGCGGGGCTCGCCACCATGACGTAGGCGTTCAGCACGTCGATGTTGCCCTGGTCGGTCTTGGTGGGGACACCGTCCTTGACGGTGTAGTGGGTGCCCTCCACGCCGTAGTTGGTCATCATGTACTCCTTGGTGCCGTACGGCGCCGCGGTGACGTTCGCGACGGCCAGCACGTCGCGGATGACCGACTCGGAGGCCTTCTTGTTGACGAAGGCGAAGATTCCGGCGGGCTGTTCGGCCCACATCGTGGGGCTGCCGCCGTCGTGGCCCCAGACGTCCATGCCCCAGATCTTGAAGTCCGGGTTCTGGGTGGCCTGTTCGGCGGTGCGGCTCCACCACTGGGAGATGTTGTTGGGGTAGATCAGGAACTCGCCCGCCGCGAACTTGGGGCCCGGGTCAGGGGCGTTCTTGCCCATCTGGGAGTCGGGGTGGACGACCCCCGCCTCGAAGAGCTTGCGGGACCACTCCAGCGCCTCCAGGTACTCGTCGGTCTCGACGCGGTAGACCAGCTTGCCGTCGACCAGGTTCCAGCCGAGCGGCTTCTCGCTGCCCGAGAGCACACCGAAGGCCTGGAGGGCGGTCCACTTCATGTCCAGACACGCCCAGCGCTTGGCCTTGGCGTTGGTGATCTCCTTGGCCAGGGCCATGAACTCGTCGCAGGACTTGGGTATTTCGTACCCTTCCTTCTCGAAGATGTCCTGGCGGTACAGGGGCACCATGCTGGGGGCCCACGGCGCCGGCATCGGCAGACCACGCAACCGGCCGCCGAAGATGGAGCGCTGCCAGGAGTCCGTGGGGATCGCGGCGAGGTTCGGGTACTCCTTGACCGCGTCGCCGGACAGATAGGGCCCGAGGTCGGCGAACTTGCTGATGATGGCGGTGGGTATCTTGCCGCTCATGTTCCAGCCGGGGACGACCACCACGTCCGGGACGTCACTGGAGGCGAGCACCGCGCCGAGCTTCTGCTCGTAGGTGTTCCCGTCCTGGTTCTGCCAGACGACGTCGACACCGATCAGGTCGTTCATGCCCTTGTAGTAGGCGTTGTCGCTCTTGGGCGGCGACCCCCAGAACGGCGACATGATGGTGACCTTGCCGCCCTTGCCGAGCTTCTTGGTGACCGAAGTCTTCAGGGTGGCGAGGTCCAGCTTGCCGGTGAACCCGATCGCGGAGCCGTTCTTGGCCGGGATGTCCGGCGTCACCACGTTGCTGGCCACGAACGCCGGCAGGATCTTCTTCGCGTCCTTGCCCGACGTGGTTCCCTCACGCGAGTTGCTGTCCGACCCGCCGCACGCGGCAAGCAACGGCATCCCCCCACCCACCGCCGCGGCGGCGACCGCCGTGGAGGCGAGGAAGCTTCTCCGGCTGGGAGCGGAGGCGGAAGCGGCGTTCGGCGTCATTGCGTCAACCCTTCGTGGCGCACCAGGACACCCGGCGGGGGCCGTCGGCTGCGGTGTCTTGAGTGGAACTCGCTGAGCGGAAGCGATCCTCCGCCCCATACCAGGGCGATCAGTAGTCGAAGCGCTTCGATGTTGCTGCGAGGTTAAGTGAACACTCGGGGGTACACAAGGGTCGCTTCCAAGATTCCTCCGAGGTGTGGGAGGTGACCTTTCCTTATGCACTGCTTGAAGTGAGGGTGTTGATCTCTTGACACCCACCCCTGAGTCGAATGAGCATCGAAGCGCTTCGAAAGCATCGACCCGATCCATCGCAAGGGGATCCCAACGTGACCGCACCCACGCCGTACACGCCGCCTTTCCGCGATCCGCACCTTCCGTTCGCGAAGCGCATCGACGATCTGCTGTCGCGGCTGAACCTCGACGAGAAGATCGGATTCCTGCACCAGTTCACCCCGGCCGTCGAACGGCTCGGCGTCGCAGCGTTCCGCACCGGCCAGGAGGCGCTGCACGGTGTGGCGTGGATGGGCCCGGCCACGGTGTTCCCGCAGGCGGTGGGTCTGGGCGCGACCTGGAACCCGGACCTCGTACGACGGGTCGGCGACGCGGTGTCCCAGGAGACCCGTGCCATGCGCGTCCGCGACGACCGCGTCGGTCTCAACGTCTGGTCCCCGACCGTCAACCTGCTGCGCAACCCCCTGTGGGGGCGCAACGAGGAGGGCTACTCGGAGGACCCGAAACTCACCTCGGCGATCGCCACGGCGTACACGCACGGCCTGCGCGGCGACCACCCCACGTACTGGCGCACCGCCCCCGTCCTCAAGCACTGGCTCGCGCACAACAACGAGACGGGCCGCGACGTCACATCGTCCTCCGTCCGTCCCCGCGTCCTGCACGAGTACGACCTGCGCGCCTTCCGCGAGACGGTTGAAGCGGGCGCGGTGGCCGGGGTCATGCCGGCGTACAACCTGGTCAACGGCCGCCCGAACCACGTCTCGCCCTACCTCCGCGAGCAGCTGCGCGCCTGGAGCGACGACGAGCTGCTGGTGTGCTCGGACGCGGGCGCGCCCTCCAACCTGGTCGACTCCGAGCACTACTTCGACACCCATGAGGAGGCGACCGCGGCCGCGGTCCTCGCCGGCGTCGACAGCTTCACCGACCACGGGACGGACAGCTCGCAGATCGTCGCCCGTGTCCGGGGCGCCCTGGAGCGGGACCTGTTGACCGAGGCCGACCTCGACGCGGCGGTGAGCCGCCAGCTCTCGGTCCGTTTCCGGCTCGGCGAGTTCGACGCCTACGACGAGACGGGCGCCTTCGACACCCCGGAGCACCGCGCGCTCGCCCAGGAGGCGGCCGAGCAGGCGGTCGTCCTGCTCAAGAACGACGGCCTGCTGCCGCTCGCCCACGACACCCGTCTCGCCGTCGTCGGCCTGCTCGCCGACGAGTGCAAGCTCGACTGGTACAGCGGCACGCTCCTCCATCGCTCTACGCCGCTGGAGGGCCTGTACGAGCGGTTCGGCGCCGAGCGCGTGGAGTTCGCGGAGGGGGTGGACCGCGTACGGCTGCGGACGTCGAGCGGTGCTTTCCTGTACGTCCCGCCCGCCGACGGCGTCGACGAAGTACGCGGCGCCGAGGGCGCACTGGACCCCGCGCTCCTCGCGGGCCGCACGGACCTCCCGCCGCTCACCACCGACGCCACCGGCACCGAACTCGCGCTCGTCGACTGGGGCGAGGGCGTGCTGACCCTGCGCGCCCCCGACGGCCGCTATCTCTCGGTCGCCGACGACGGCTATGTGCGGGCCTCCGCCGACCAGCCCGGAGGCTGGGTCGTCCAGGAGACATTCCGCCTGGAATCCCATGAGAACGGACACCTCCTCCAGCACATCGGTACGGGTCGCCACATCTCTGTCGCCGCCGACGGCGTGAAGGTTGCCGAGGAGAACCCGGAAATCTTCCGGGTGGAGATCGTCGAGCGCGGCGAGGACGCGGTGGCGCGCGTCGCCGCCCAGGCGGACGTCGTCCTGGTCGTCGCGGGCAACGACCCGCACATCAACGGCCGCGAGACCGAGGACCGTACGACGCTGCGGCTCCCCGCCCACCAGGAGCGCCTGCTGCGGGCGGCCCGTGCCGCGAACCCCGACACGGTGCTGACGCTGGTCTCCGCCTACCCGTACGCGGTGCAGACGGCCGCCCTCCCCGCGCTGCTCTGGACCGCGCACGGCGGCCAGGCGGCCGGCACCGCGCTGGCCCGGGTCCTGGCGGGTGACGTCTCCCCCGCGGGCCGCCTCCCGCAGACCTGGTACGCCGACGACGCCGACCTGTCCGATCTCCTCGACTACGACGTGATCGGCGGCCGTCAGACGTACCTCTACTTCGAGGGCACGCCGCTGTTCCCCTTCGGCCACGGTCTGTCGTACGCGTCCTTCTCGTACGGCGATCCGTCCGTCCGGGTCGAGGGCGAGACGGTGCACGTCTCCTTCAGCGTCACCAACACCGGCGATGTGACGGCGGACGAGGTCGCCCAGCTCTACATCCGCGCCGTGGACCCGTCGGTCCCGCGCCCGCGCCGCGAGCTGGTGGCGCACCGCCGCCTGACACTCGCCCCGGGGGCGAGCGAGCGGCCGGCCTTCGAAGTCCCGCTGTCCGCCTTCGAGTTCTGGGATGTCGCGCACGGGAGGTGGCGGCGGGAGCCGGGTCCGTACGACGTACTGGCCGGCGCGTCCAGCGAGGACATCCGGCTGCGGACGACCGTCGTCCTCGACGGCGAGCCCGCCGCGCCCCGCCCGGTCACCCGGTACGGCCTGGACGCGGCCGACTTCGACGAGCAGAGCGGTGTCGAGATCGTCGACCGTACGAAAGTGGCGGGCGACGCGGTGACGCCGGCGGGCCGGGGAACGGCCGAACTCGTCTACCGGGACTGCGACTTCGCGGCTGGTGTCACCCGGGTCGGTGCGGCTGTGGCGGGCGAGGGCGCGGTGGAGGTGTCGCTGGACGGCGGTCCGGTGCTGGCCGTCCTGGAGGCGTCGGGATCGGGGCCGTACGACTACACCACCCTCGGCGCCGGTCTGGTCGCCGCAGGCGTGCACGACGTGCACCTCAGGCTGCGCGGCCCAGTGCGGCTCGCGCATGTCGGCTTCTCCGGCTGAGGGTCCGGAGGAGCCGGCACAAAGAAAGGGCCCGGCACCGGAAGGCATCGGTGCCGGGCCCTTTCGAGCACTCTATATGAAAATGGTTCCCATGAGCTAGAGCGTGAGGCCGGTGAGCACCAGCACCCGCTCATAGGTGTAGTCGTCCATCGCGAACTTCACGCCCTCACGGCCCACGCCGGACTGCTTGACGCCGCCGTACGGCATCTGGTCGGCACGGTAGGAGGGCACGTCGCCGATGACCACACCGCCGGCCTCCAGGGCACGGTGGGCCCGGAAGGCGACCTGGAGGTCATGGGTGAACACGCCTGCCTGGAGGCCGTACTTGGAGTCGTTGGCCGCGGCGAAGGCCGCCGCCTCGCCGTCCACCTTCTGCACGGTGAGGACGGGTCCGAAGACCTCCTCGCAGGAGATCGTGGTGTCGGCCGGTACGTCGGTGAGGACCGTCGGCGCGTACGAGGCGCCGTCGCGCTTGCCACCGGCGAGAAGCGTGGCACCGGCGTCGACGGCCTCCTGGACCCAGGACTCCACGCGCTTGGCGGCGTCTTCGCTGACCAGCGGGCCGACATCGGTCGCGTCGTCGGACGGGTCGCCGGTGACCTGGGCCTCCACCGCGGCGACGATGCGCGGGAGCAGACGGTCGTAGACGGACGCGTCGGCGATGACCCGCTGCACGGAGATGCAGGACTGGCCGCCCTGGTAGTTCGAGAAGGTGGCGATCCGGGTGGCCGCCCAGTCGAGGTCGGCGTCGGAGGCGTAGTCACCGAGCACCACGGCCGCACCGTTGCCGCCCAGCTCCAGCGTGCAGTGCTTGCGCGGCACCGAGTCCATGATCGCGTAGCCGACCTTCTCGGAGCCGGTGAAGGAGATCACGGGCAGCCGCTCGTCCTGGACGAGGGCGGGCATACGGTCGTTGGCGACCGGGAGGACGGACCAGGAGCCCGCGGGCAGTTCGGTCTCGGCGAGCAGTTCGCCGATCATCAGGCCGGAGAGCGGGGTGGCCGGGGCCGGCTTCAGGATGATCGGCACGCCTGCCGCGATCGCCGGGGCGATCTTGTGGGCGCAGAGGTTCAGCGGGAAGTTGAAGGGCGCGATACCGAGGACGACGCCCTTCGGGAAGCGGCGGGTGAGCGCGAGTCGGCCCTGGCCGCCGAGGTCGGTGTCGAGGCGCTGGGCCTCGCCGCCGTTGAAGCGCCGGGCCTCCTCGGCGGCGAACCGGAACACGGACACCGCGCGGCCGACCTCGCCCCGGGCCCACTTCATCGGCTTGCCGTTCTCGGCGGAGATGAGCCGCGCGATCTCCTCGGTGCGCTCGACGAGACGCCGGCTGACGTGGTCGAGGGCGGCGGCGCGGACATGCGCGGGTGTCGCCGCGAACTCGTCCCGTACGGCGTACGCGGCGGCCACGGCCTCCTCGACCTGCGCGTCGGTCGGCACACCGACCTTGCCGACGAGGCGTCCGTCCCACGGGGAGGTGACGTCGAAGGTGGCCTCACCGGTGACCTGGCGGCCGGCGAGCCAGAAGGCATGGGTGGAAGTCATTGGGAGTCCCGGCCCTTCCGCGTTGGGGGTGATGGTTCTTGGCGTTCGCGGTCCACGGTAGGGGTGGGGAGGGGAGGAGGCGTTTGTCCGGGGCGTAGTGGTCGGGGGGCCGAGTGTGCCGGAATGGCAGGCACAGGCTGCGGGCAGTCGTGCCGCCTGGGGCGGCACGGGTGGGCACAGGCGGCACCCCGTCAGCGCCGGGCTGCGCGACCCACCCCCGCCCGGCACCAACCCCGCGCGCCTACTCCGCCGACGTCGCCTTCAGCGCCAGCCACAGCTCCATCCGTGTGTCCGGATCGTCCAGCGAGCGGCCGAGGATCTCCTCCACGCGCCGCATCCGGTACCGGAGCGTGTGCCGGTGGACGCCCAGGTCGGCCGCCGCCGCGTCCCACTGGCCGTGCCGGGAGAGCCAGGCCCGGAGTGAGGCGACCAGGTCACCCCGACCGGTGGCGTCGTGCTCGTACAGCGGCCGCAGCAGACCGTCCGCGAACGCCTTCACCGCGTCGTCCGCGAGCAGCGGCAGCACGGACCCCGCGGCCAGTTGCTCGTGCTCCACGGCCACCCGCCCCCGCCGCCGGGCCACGGACAGCGCCTGTTCGGCCTGCTTGTAGGCGGCCGCCGCGGCGATGGGTCCCACGGGGGCCGACAGGCCGATGACGAGTTCGTCCTCGTCGGTCAGCGGCTGCTCCGGCCCGGTGGCCCGCGCCGCCTCGACGGCCGCCGCATACTCCGCGCAGGCCTCGACCGCCGCCCCGCCGTCCGCGGCCAGCGCCACCAGCCGCTCTCCCTCGGGCACCACCAGTACGGCCTCCCCCGACCGCGCGCCCGCCGACTCGATGACCTCCGCAAGGCCGGCCAACGGATCTCCGTTCGTGGTGGCCGGCTCGGCGACGATCACGCGGAAGGGGGCGTCGAGGAGAGCGCCGTACAGGTCACCGGCCACCGTGCGGGCGTGGTCCGGCTCCCCGGCGAGCAGCATGCGCAGCACCGCCGCCCCGAGCCGCTGCTCGGCGGCGTGCAGGGCACGGGAGCGTTCGGTGGTCAGGGTGAGCAGGGCGATGGCCGAGTGGACCGCGTACCGCTCGGCGGTCCCCAGCGCCGCCGCCGTGCCCACCGCGAGCGCCGCGCGCGGGCGGCGGCCGGTGCCCAGCGAGTGCAGTTCGACCCGGTCCTCGTGCTCCGGCCCGCCCACCACCGAGGAGGCCGGCGCGGGCCGCTCCCGCAGGCGTTCCACGTCCGCCGTCAGCCGGGCGGCCCGGCGTCCCGCCCACTCCGGGGCGGTGGCGACGACGGCGCCCGAGGCGTCGTAGAGCGCCGCCCATCCGTCGACCTGCGAGGCGAGCGCGGCGAGCAGCCCCTCGGGCCCGTCCGTCAACGCCTGCTTGGTGAGCTCGCGTTGTGCCGCGAACCCCGCCGTCACCGCCCGGTACTGGTCGGCGGCGATCGCCGCCGAGACGGCCTTGCTGATGGCGAGGAAGGGCGTGCGGCGCGGCACCTCCAGCAGCGGCAGACCCCCCTCCCCGGCGGCGTCGACGAGGGCCTTGGGGGTCTCGTCGTAGTTGACGCCGACGGCGAAGCCGAGCCCGACGACCCCCGCCCCCGCCAGCCGCTTCACATAGCGCCGCATCGCCTCCGGATCCTCCGCGTCCAGCTTCAGCGCGGTGATCAGCAGCAGCTCCCCGCCCTCCATGTACGGCACGGGGTCTGCCAGCTCGCTGACGTGCGCCCAGCGGACGGGCACGTCCAGCCGGTCCTCGCCCGCGCGCACGGTGAGCTTGAGCGCGGAGTGGTGGACGAGGGAGGCGAGCGTCGGGGGCATGGAGCCTTCAGGTCGGTGAGGGTTGCGTGATCATTGTGATCCTTTGGCCGCCACGTATGAACGGCCTATGCCGATTCTGCCTCACCGTACGGTCGCCGCACGCCCTCTCGCCCGGACGTCAGTCGCGCAGATCCACCAGCAGCGGCGGCGCGTGCTCACCCTGCACGGTCGTCAACGACAGCACCGCGTGTCCCGGCGGGACGCCGTGTGCCAGCTCGGACGCGGACCACCGCTCCCGCTCGACCTGCCGCACGGTCACGGCCCGCGCGGTCGGCGCCTTCCCGGTGATCACGCGCCGCACCATGTGCACGGCCTTCCCGGCCGGGGTCTCGGCGATGATCTGCCGGTCGGTGACGTCCCGTGCCTCGGTCCACTCCTTGCCCCACACCTCGGCGAAGTCCTGCCCGTCCCACGGCGTCAGCCCGGACAGCGCCATCCGGCAGCCGGCGGCTCCGAGCAGCGGACCGCGCAGCGGCCTCGGTACGTCGTCGAGGGTGCGCAGGGTCAGGACGACTCCGGCATGCGCGGACCGCAGCCGCTGAACCCCCTTGACGGCCTCTGGGGTGACGACACCCGAGGCGTCGTCCAGGATCAGACAGGCGAACAGCGAACGGTCCTCCCGCACCGCCACACTCGCCGTGAACTGCGCGAGCACCAGCCGCGCCAGCATCCGCGAGGCGTCCGCGTGCCCGCGCTCGGGCAGGTCGATCCGTACCCGCACCGGATGGTCGAGGGCCTTGAGGGAGAACGGCCGGGACTGGCCCGACGTGTCGAAGAACCCCGCGAACGCCGGCCGGTCCAGCAGCGCCACCCGGTCCGCGAGGGTCCCGCCGATATCGCCCGGCTGGCCCATCTGCCGCTCCCGGGCGTCCAGTTCACGCAGCAGCGACTCGTGGTCGGAGCCCGTAAGGCCCTGGCGCAGCGCGCCGAGCAGACCGGGTGACCCGTCGAGCAGCTGCCGCAGCTCCGGTACCGACGGGAAGCGTCCGTGCACCGCCCGGAACGGCCCGAGCAGCTGGGCGAGTACGGTCGTGGACCGGCGACCGTCACTGCCCGGATGCGGATCGGCGAGATCCCCGACGAGCGCCTCGGCCAGCACGGCCGCGGCTTCATCGGGGTCCGTGGTCCCGCCGTACAGATCGAGGTCGTACACGGAGTCCGGATTCCCGATCCGTACGACGACGTCATACGCGTCGGCCGGGCCGAGCCCCGCCCCCGCCCCGCCGACCACCACGACGGCCGCTCGCCCGGCGAGCGCGTGCAGACACAGCGACTCGGCGAGCGGACGGACCACACTGCCGGTCTTCCCCGAGCCCGCCGGCCCGACGGCCAGCAGCGAGGTGCCGAGCAGATCGGGGCCGAGACCGAGACCGCTGCCCCGGTAGGCGTACGGGTTTCGGGCGTCGTCGGCCGTCGTACCCAGCCGCACCTGCCCCGTGAGGAGATCGTGCCGACCGAGCCGGGCCGGCAGATCACGCGCCCCGGAGGGGTGCAGACAGGCAGCGGCCCCGTCCTTCAGCACCGCACCGGTGAAGGTCGCCAGGCTGTGCCGGCCACTGCGCACGCCCTGCCAGGCACGGGCGATCCGGGCATGGTCCACATCCCGCATCAGCCCACTCCGCGCCTCGACGACAAGCCGCTCGGCGGCGTCGGCGGCACCGGCGGCGCGGAGCTGGTTCCACTGGGCGGGGTCTTCTTCGGCGGCGGGCGGGCGCTCGTTCGTCCGGGGGGTCCGACGCCAGGCGGGCGGGCCGTACCGGCGCCAGATCTCCGACCAGCGGCCGAGCCGCCCGACGCCGACCATGATGACCAGCGCGATCAGCACGTAGTAGGCGTAGACGACCACGACCGCGGCGAAACTGTGCGGTTCGACCCAGGACTCGGGGATCATCGCGTAGAGCGGCAGCAGCCACCAGCTGCCGAGATAGCCGTTCCACAGCAGCGACCAGATCAGCCAGCCGACCAGGAACGCGATCACGGCCCCGCTGATCAGCTGCCGCCCGGGAATGACCTCCGGCTCCTCCTCCGGCCGCGGCCGGTGCCCGAACCGCCACACCCCGGGTGCCGCCTCCGGCCGTGGCGTCCGCAGCCACGTCAGGAACGCCGAGCCGTCCGGGCGCGGGGGCACGCCGGGTGCCTGCGCCGGGAGGGGCGGCATCGCGGGGGGCGGCCCCGCTGGACGCGGCACAGGGTTCGCATGCGTACCCCGCGCGTCCTGCGTCCCGTCGCTGTCCATCGCGCTTGCCCCCTGAGCAGCCGTTCCGTCCACCGTCAGCGAGTCAATCTAATGCCCCGGCAAGGGGAGTTCACGGCTTGCGCCGTCCGGCGCGCGGAACGGACCAAGACGCTCCGGATATCGTCGTCCCTTCATATTGCACGCGGCGGACGAAACGGGGACACGCAGGTGACGGATCAAGTGGCCGTCGGTGAGGGCGATTTCGCGGGGCCCGGGCCGGGGGCGGGGGCGGTCGCGTGGGACGATCCGGCGACTCGGCGGGCGTGGTGGCGACAGGTGGGGCCCGGTCTTCTGCTCATCGCCTGCTGTGCCGCCTGGTGGACCTGGTACTCCGGCATCGGCATCCCGCTGCGCGAGCGGGTGGTCTGGCTGAACGTCGTGTTCCTCCTCCTCACGGGCATCCGCGTCCCCTTCGAGCTGCTCGGTGAGCTCCCCAACGCGTATCGCGTCCGCCGCGTCCTGCGCACCCACCCCTGGCACATCGCGGAGAACCCGCGGCACGGCGTCGGCAACCATCCGAAGGCCAAGGACACCCGCAGCGCATGGTTCGAGGTCCCGGACCCCGCCGCCCCCGAGCGGCGGTTCCCCCTGATCCTCGGGTCCGTACCGATGTGGTGGCACGCCGGCATGCGCCCCACCGCACGCCCCGACCGCAGGGCCCGGATCGCCCGCCTCTGGTACAGCGGCATCCCCGGCGACCAGATGGTCATCGCCGCCTCGCGCGCCGACGAGAAGGCCCCGCATCGCCTGCGCCACCGGTACCTGCGCCACGGCATGATGCCGGAGAACGCCGCCGGACCGGACGTGGCGGCCCCCGACCCCTCCCTCGACGCCCTGTCCCATCCCCCCACCCGGCGCGCGCTACGCCGCCGGCTGTCCGCCCGCTTCGCCCTGCTGTTCACCTTCTGGCCGGCGCTGCTGGCGGTCCAGGTCGCCGAGGTGGTCGCCGACCAGGACCACGACAAGATCGGGGTCTTCGTCATGGCCCTGATCCTCGAGGTGACGATCCTCCCCTTCCACATCTACGTGGTCGTGGCCACGCGCCGCATGGCCCGCACGCTCGCCGCGCACCCCTGGCGGCCGGTCGACTGCGAGGTCCGCACGAACGGCAGACAGCAAAGGATCACCGTGGACGGCCGGAGCCTGACGCCGAGCCCGTTCCGGGTGTACGTGGACTCGAACGCCGGCCGGCTGTGGATGGCGGGCGATCCGACCACGCGCTGCGTCGTCTCCGTACCCGGCGGCGCCCGCCCGCTCGGCGTCGCTATGTCCACCAAGGACAACCGCCCCCGCTGACAACGCCCACATGGAGCATGCCCACCCCCCTCTCCCGGTCCTAGCCTGCGAGAAAAGAAGAGAACGCAAGTTTCCGTAGAACCCCCAGGAGCCCCTCATGACTGCAATCCCGCAGGAGCGCCGCGTCGTCACCGCCATTCCCGGTCCCAAGTCGCAGGAGTTGCAGGCCCGCCGTAGGGCCGCGGTCGCGCAGGGTGTGGGCTCCGTGCTGCCGGTGTTCACCGCGCGGGCGGGTGGCGGGATCATCGAGGACGTCGACGGGAACCGGCTGATCGACTTCGGGTCGGGTATCGCCGTGACGTCCGTCGGTGCGTCCGCCGAGGCCGTTGTGCGCCGGGCGTCGGCTCAGCTCGCCGACTTCACCCACACCTGTTTCATGGTCACGCCGTACGAGGGGTACGTCGAGGTCGCGGAGGCGCTGGCGGAGCTGACGCCGGGGGACCATGCCAAGAAGTCCGCGCTGTTCAACAGCGGTGCCGAGGCCGTCGAGAACGCGGTCAAGATCGCGCGTGCGTACACCAAGCGGCAGGCCGTCGTCGTGTTCGACCACGGCTACCACGGCCGTACGAACCTCACGATGGCGCTGACCGCCAAGAACATGCCGTACAAGCACGGCTTCGGGCCGTTCGCGCCCGAGGTGTACCGGGTGCCGGTGGCGTACGGCTACCGCTGGCCGACCGGTGCGGAGAACGCGGGGCCGGAGGCCGCCGCGCAGGCCATCGACCAGATGTCCAAGCAGGTCGGCGCGGACAACATCGCGGCGATCATCATCGAGCCGGTGCTCGGCGAGGGCGGCTTCATCGAGCCCGCGAAGGGCTTCCTGCCGGCCGTCCGCCAGTTCGCCGCCGACAACGGCATCGTCTTCGTCGCCGACGAGATCCAGTCGGGCTTCTGCCGTACCGGTCAGTGGTTCGCCTGCGAGGACGAGGGCATCGTCCCGGACCTGATCACCACCGCCAAGGGCATCGCCGGTGGCCTCCCGCTCGCCGCCGTGACCGGTCGCGCCGAGATCATGGACGCCGCGCACGCGGGCGGCCTGGGCGGCACCTACGGCGGCAACCCCGTCGCCTGCGCCGGTGCGCTCGGTTCGATCGAGACGATGAAGGAGCTCGACCTCAACGCCAAGGCGAAGAACATCGAGGCGATCATGAAGGCCCGCCTCGCCGCCATCGCCGAGAAGTTCGACATCGTCGGCGACATCCGCGGCCGTGGCGCCATGATCGCCATCGAGCTGGTCAAGGACCGCGCCACCAAGGAGCCGAACCCCGAGGCCACGGCCGCGCTCGCCAAGGCCTGCCACCAGGAGGGACTACTGGTCCTGACCTGTGGCACCTACGGCAATGTGCTGCGCTTCCTGCCCCCGCTCGTCATCGGCGAGGACCTGCTGAACGAGGGCCTCGACATCATCGAGCAGGCCTTCTCCCGCATCTGAGCCGACGCACGGCAGCTTCACCCGCAGCTGCTTCGACGCGCACAAAGGCGCAGTTCAGCCACAGCGGCCTCATGGGTGGTTGATCCATGGATCACCTCATGGGTCCCACCCGCCCCAGTCCTGTCCTCCATCGCGATTCCAGGGCCGGGGGCGGCGGCCGTCAGAGCGTGTGAAGAAGGTGTGCGAGGTGGATGACGGGACGCGATTCCGTCTGTCGTACGCCCACCCCCTGCCGTAGGTTCTACCCAGATGAGAGATACACCCCGCCCACAGGGGACTGTGGGCGGCAGCAGGCCGGGGCCTCCCCAGCTTCGACCTGGTCGTGCCCTCGCGCACACACCCGGAGCTTCCGGCTCCGGATCTCCTCACCGATCGGACAGTCGCCCGCCCCAAACCCCCCGGGGCGGCCGACCATCCGATCTGATCGGCCGCCCCGGAACCACCCCCCCTGTTCCGGGGCGGCCGACCTCCTTTCTCCTCCTTCTCGGGCTTCCGGCCCTCCTCTTCGCGCTGATCACCTGGCAGGTCGTCGACGACGGCCCGCTGCTGCGTGTCGACGAACGCCTCAGCCGGGCCCTCGTCCACCCGGACCGGCTCTCCGAACTCCTCGCCGACCTGGGCAATGTCCCGGTCGCGATCCCGGTGCTGGCCGCCGCCCTCGGGTACGCCGCCTGGCGCTCACACCGCAGTGGTACAGACCGGTGGTGGCTGCCGGCCACCGCGGCGGCCGTACTGATGGCGCTGGTTCCGGCCCTGATCGTCCCGCTGAAGGAACTCACGGACCGCCCGGGCACCCCGGCCGTGCCGCCCGCGACCGGCTACTACCCCTCCGGCCACACGGCCACGGCCGCGATCGCCTACGGCTGCGCGGCCCTGCTCCTCCTCCCCTGGCTCCGCACCGCCCCGGCCCGCCGCGGTCTCGTCCTCGCCTGCACCGCGCTCAACCTCGGCGTCGGGTTCGGACTGGTCCGCCGCGGCTACCACTGGCCACTGGACGTGGTGGCCAGTTGGTGCCTCTGCGCGGTGCTGCTCACCGGGTTCGTGGTGGTCGTCGACCGCCTCAGCCGAAGTAGCCGTCGAACGTCCGCTGGAACTCCCAGTTCGAGTAGCGGTCCCAGTTGATCGACCACGTCATCAGGCCGCGCAGCGCGGGCCAGGTGCCGTGGGTGGCGTACGAGCCGCAGTTCGTCTTCTTCGTCAGACAGTCCAGGGACTTGGTGACCTCGGCCGGGGGGACGTAGCCGTTGCCCGCGTTCGTGGAGGCCGGCATGCCGATGGCGACCTGGTCCGGGCGCAGGGGCGGGAAGACGTTGCTCGCGTTGCCCGCGACCGGGAAGCCGGTGAGCAGCATGTCGGTCATCGCGATGTGGAAGTCGGCGCCGCCCATGGAGTGGTACTGGTTGTCGAGGCCCATGATCGGGCCCGAGTTGTAGTCCTGGACGTGGAGCAGGGTGAGGTCGTCGCGCAGGGCGTGGATCACCGGAAGGTAGGCGCCCGCCCTCGGGTCCTGGCCGCCCCACTGGCCGGTGCCGTAGTACTGGTAGCCGAGCTGGACGAAGAACGTCTCGGGGGCCATCGTCAGCACGAAGTCGTCGCCGTACTTGGCCTTGAGGGTCTTCACGGCCGAGATCAGGTTCACGATCACCGGCGTCTTGGGGTTCTTGAAGTCCGTGTCGTCGGCGTTGAGGGACAGCGAGTGGCCCTCGAAGTCGATGTCCAGACCGTCGAGGCCGTACTCGTCGATGATCTTCGAGACGGAGGTGACGAAGGCGTCGCGGGCCGCCGTGGTGGTCAGCTGCACCTGGCCGTTCTGGCCGCCGATCGAGATCAGCACCTTCTTGCCCGCCGCCTGCTTGGCCTTGATCGCGGCCTTGAACTCGGCGTCGCTCTCGACGTTCGGGCACTCGGTGACCGGGCAGCGGTTGAAGCGGATGTCGCCGGAGGTCACCGAGGTCGGCTCACCGAAGGCCAGGTCGATGACGTCCCAGCTGTCCGGGACGTCGGCCATGCGCGTGTAGCCGGAGCCGTTGGCGAAACTGGCGTGCAGATAGCCGACCAGGGCGTGGGCCGGGAGTTCCACGGGAGTACCGGTTCCCGCGGTCGTCGTCGCGGTCACCGTGGCCGACTTGGCGGACTCGCCCGCGTCGTTCCCCGCGGCCACCTGGAAGCTGTACGCCGTGGACGGCGACAGGCCCGTCACGGTGGCCGAAGTGCCGCTCACCGTCTGGACCTTGACCCCGTCGCGGTAGACGGCGTAGCCGGAAGCACCGGAGACCGGGGACCAGGACAGGGCGACGCTGGAGGAGGTGACCGTGCCGACCTTCAGCCCGCCGGGTGCGGCGGGCGGCTGGCCCGCGTCCACGCCCGGTCCGGTGAGCGATATGTCGTCGGCCTGGTAGGCGCCGGTGCCGTACCAGCCGTGGGTGTAGATCGTGACCTTGTTCGTCGAGGCGCCGGTGCGGAAGGTCGTGGTGAGCTGCTGCCAGTCGGGGGCGGACTGGGTCCAGGCGGAGACATCGGTGGTGCCGGTGCCGGTCGCGCCCATGTAGACGTAGGCGCCGCGGACGTAGCCGGAGAGCGTGTACTGGGAGTCGGGTTTCACGGTCACCGTCTGGGAGCACCGTGCGTTGTCGCTGCCGGCCGGGGTTGCCTGGAGTGCGGAACTGCCGGTGCGCACGGGTGAGTTGACCGTCGTACCGGATGAGCACGTCCAGCCGTCCAGGCCGGATTCGAAGCTTCCGTTGCGAGCGAGGTCCGCGTCGGCCGCACGGGCGGCCGACGAGAGCGCGGTGATGCCGGGCACGGCCAGGACGGCGGCCGTGAGTACGGCGACGAAAGGTCTGGGGCGATCCACAAGTGCCTCCGGGCATGGGGGGAATTGGAGGGTGGAGCGCCGCACAATTTGGTCCAGACCAATCGGCTTGTCAATACCTCTCGCCGGGTCCCACAACGCCCCCAAGGGGCGCGGGGAACTGCGCGACCAGCCACGACGCTGCCGCAGCCGACACACAACCCATCCCGGCACCCCCTTAGTCCGAATCGGCCAAGCCGGCCGCAGCCTCATGCATGGCCAGTTCAAGCAGCCCCGGATCCGTAAGGGTGCCGGAGCCATCGGGCGGGACCAGCCAGCGGACCCCGCCGGTGGCGCGTCCCGGATACGGCACGACGATCCACGCCCCCGCCCCCGCAGCGCGGATACCCGTGCCGAGCCAGCGGGCGGCCGTGCCCGGTGGCACGAAGAAGCCCATCCGGGCGTCGCCGAAGTCGGCCAGCACGGGCCCCAGTTGGTCGATGATGCGGGTCAGTACGTCGAGGGTGGGGTAGCCGAGTTCACCCGGCAGGATCAGGACGTCCCAGGCTTTGCCGGCCGGGAGCAGCGCGACCCCCAGAGGGTTGCGCTCCCACTCCCAGCGGCAGGCCTCGGGATCCGGTGCGACGGCCGCGAGCCACTCGACCGCCGTCTTCGCCCCTGTCATGAGGGGTCCTCCCTGTCTCTCGTCGACGCAGTCGCGTCACGAAGGAGAGGGAGGTCTTCCGGCAGCATTACGCGGGTTCGGGCAACCCGTCGGAGTGAACTGAATCACAGTCACATGTGTGCCGTACGGTCAGCTGTCGAAGCCGAGCCCCAGCTTGTCCATGGTCCTCAGCCACAGATTGCGCCGCCCGCCGTGTGCGTCGGCGCGGGCCAGCGACCACTTCGTGAGTGCGATCCCGGTCCAGGCGAAGGGCTCCGGCGGAAACGGCAGCGGCTTCTTGCGCACCATGTCGAGCTCCGTGCGCTCCGTGCGCTCCCCGGCCAGCAGATCCAGCATCACATCGGCGCCGAAGCGGGTGGCACCGACGCCCAGGCCCGTGAAACCCGCCGCGTACGCCACCCGGCCCTGGTGCGCGGTGCCGAAGAACGCCGAGAAGCGCGAGCAGGTGTCGATCGCGCCGCCCCACGCGTGCGTGAACCGCACGCCCTCCAGCTGCGGGAAGCAGCCGAAGAAGTGCCCGGCGAGCTTGGCGTACGTCTCCGGGCGGTCGTCGTACTCGGCGCGCACCCGGCCGCCGTACGGGTAGATGGCGTCGTAGCCGCCCCAGAGGATGCGGTTGTCGGCGGAGAGGCGGAAGTAGTGGAACTGGTTCGCCGAGTCCCCGAGGCCCTGGCGGTTCTTCCAGCCGATGGAGTCCAGTTGGCCGGCGGTGAGCGGCTCGGTCATCAGCGCGTAGTCGTAGACCGGGACGGTGTACGCCCGTACCCGCTTGACCAGGCTGGGGAAGATGTTGGTGCCCAGCGCGACGTTACGGGCGCGGACGGAGCCGTAGGGGGTGCGTACGGCCATGCCGGCGCCGTACGGCTTCAGGGTGAGGGCGGGGGTGTGCTCGTGGATGCGGACGCCGAGCTCCAGGCACGCCCGCTTGAGGCCCCAGGCCAGCTTGGCGGGGTTGAGCATGGCGACGCCGCGGCGGTCGTACAGGCCCGCCTGAAAGGTCGGTGAGTCGACTTGTTCCCGTAGCGCTTCGGCATCGAGGAACTCGACGCCGTCGGCGAGGCCCAGACGCTCCGTCTCCTCGTGCCACTCGCGCAGTTCCCGCGCCTGGTACGCCTCGGTGGCGACGTCGATCTCGCCGGTGCGCTCGAAGTCGCAGTCGATGGAGTAGCGGGCGACCGCCGCCTCGATCTCGTCGAGGTTGCGGGCGCCCAGCTGCTCCAGCTTGTGGATCTCGTCCGGCCAGCGGGCGAGCCCGTTGGCCAGACCGTGTGTGATCGACGCGGCGCAGAAGCCGCCGTTGCGGCCCGAGGCGGCCCAGCCCACCTCGCGGCCCTCCACCAGCACCACGTCCCGCTGCGGATCGCGCTCCTTGGCGATCAGCGCGGTCCACAGTCCGCTGTAGCCACCGCCGACGACCAGCAGGTCGCAGGTCTCGGCGCCGGTGAGGGCGGGTTCGGGGCGGGGCTTGCCGGGGTCGTCCAGCCAGTACGAGACCGGCTGGGCTTCGATGAGTGCCTTTGTCCAACGACTCATGGCGCTCGGGGCCATGATTCCAACTCCCTACAGGGTTTTTCCGGTTACGCCTTTTGCTTGTTGCGGCGATTGCTGACGGCCATGGAGGCCAGCACCAAAAGTACGGCTACGAGGAACATCGCCGTACCGATGACATTGATCTGAACGGGTGTTCCGCGCTGTGCCGAGCCCCAGACGAACATGGGGAAGGTGACGGTCGAGCCCGCGTTGAAATTGGTGATGATGAAATCGTCGAAGGAGAGCGCGAAGGCGAGCAGTGCGCCGGCCGCGATTCCCGGGGCGGCGATCGGCAGGGTGACCCGGACGAACGTCTGCACCGGTCCGGCGTACAGGTCCTGCGCCGCCTGCTCCAGCCTCGGGTCCATCGACATGACGCGCGCCTTGACGGCCGTCACGACGAAGCTGAGGCAGAACATGATGTGGGCGATCAGGATCGTCCAGAAGCCCAACTGCGCACCCATGTTGAGGAACAGGGTGAGCAGCGAGGCCGCCATGACGACCTCGGGCATCGCCATCGGCAGGAAGATCAGCGAGTTGACGGCGCCCCGCGCGCGGAAGCGGTAGCGGACCAGCGCGAAGGCGATCATCGTGCCGAGGACGGTGGCGCCGAGCGTCGCCCAGAACGCGATCTGGAGGCTGACCGACAGCGAGCCGCACATGTCGGCGACACCGCAGGGGTCCTTCCACGCGTCGGTGGAGAACTCCTGCCATTGGTAATTGAAGCGCCCCTTCGGGTTGTTGAAGGAGAACACCGTGACGACGACGTTCGGCAGCAGGAGATAGCCGAGGGTCACCAGTCCCGCGATGACGACGAAATGACGCTTGAGCCAGTTGACGAAGGCCATTTAAACCAGATCCTCCGTTCCGGACCTGCGGATGTAGAACGTGACCATGATGAGGATCGCGGCCATCAGGATGAAGGAGAGGGCCGCGGCCGTCGGATAGTCGAGGATCCGCAGGAACTGGGTCTGGATGACGTTGCCGACCATGCGGGTGTCGGTGGAGCCGAGCAGATCGGCGTTGACGTAGTCACCGGCCGCGGGGATGAAGGTCAGCAGCGTGCCGGAGACGACGCCCGGCATCGACAGCGGGAAGGTGACCCGCCGGAAGGTCGTGACCGGCCTGGCGTACAGATCGCCCGCCGCCTCGTGCAGCCGTCCGTCGATGCGCTCCAGCGAGGAGTAGAGCGGCAGGACCATGAACGGCAGGAAGTTGTACGTCAGACCGCAGACCACGGCGAGCGGCGTGGCCAGCACGCGGTCGCCCGAGGTCCAGCCGAGCCAGCTGGTGACGTCCAGGACGTGCAGTGTGTTGAGGGCGCCGACGACCGGGCCGCCGTCCGCGAGGATCGTCTTCCAGGCGAGCGTACGGATCAGGAAGCTGGTGAAGAACGGCGCGATCACCAGGATCATGATCAGGTTCCGCCAGCGGCCCGCACGGAACGCGATCAGGTACGCGAGCGGGTAGCCGAGGACCAGACAGAGGATGGTCGCGGCGCCCGCGTACAGCACCGAGCGCAGGAACTGCGGGTAGTACTCGGACAGCGCGTCCCAGTAGGTCGCGAAGTGCCAGGTGACCTTGTAGCCCTCCTCCAGGGAGCCCGTCTGCACGGACGTGGAGGCCTGGTAGATCATCGGCATCGCGAAGAAGACCAGCAGCCAGAGGATGCCGGGCAGGAGCAGCCAGTACGGCGTCCAGCGGCCCCGCTTGCGAGGGGGCTTCTTCTCTTCCGGTGCGGGCGCCAGGGGCGGTGCCTCGGTGATGGCCGCCATCAGGCCGCCACCCCCTCTTCCGGGTCCACGGTCTCGACTCCGGCGTCGATGTCCTGGGCCGCGTCCAGACCGAAGGTGTGCGCGGGGCTCCAGTGCAGGACGACGTCCGCACCCGGGGCGAGCCGGGCGTCGCGGTCGACGTTCTGGACGTAGACCTCGAACTCGGGGCAGACGGCGCTGTCGATCACGTACTGCGTGGAGACGCCGATGAAACTGCCGTTCGTGATCTTGCCGGTGATGCGGTTGCGGCCCTCGGGGATGGAGCCCGCGTCGTCGGCGTGGGTGAGGGAGATCTTCTCCGGGCGGACGCCGACCAGGACCTTGCCGCCGGTCGTCGTGGGCGCGGAACAGCGGGCCTCGGGCAGGACCAGCTTGCCGGCGCCCGCCTTGAGGACGATGTCGTCGCCGCTCTTGGCGTCGACCTCGGCCTCGATCAGGTTCGAGGTGCCGAGGAAGTTGGCGACGAACGTGGTGCCGGGGTTCTCGTAGAGGTCGGTGGGCGAGCCGAGTTGTTCGACGCGGCCCGCGTTCATCACGGCGACCGTGTCGGCCATCGTCATGGCCTCCTCCTGGTCGTGCGTGACATGGATGAAGGTGATGCCGACCTCGGTCTGGATGCGCTTGAGCTCCAGCTGCATCTGGCGGCGCAGCTTCAGGTCGAGGGCGCCGAGGGGCTCGTCGAGGAGCAGCACCTTGGGGGTGTTGATCAGCGCGCGGGCGACCGCGACACGCTGCTGCTGGCCGCCGGAGAGCTGATGCGGCTTCTTGCGCGCCTGCTCGCCGAGCTGGACCAGGTCGAGCATGTCCCCGACCTGCTTCTTCACCGACTTGATGCCGCGCCGGCGCAGACCGAAGGCGACGTTCTCGAAGATGTCGAGGTGCGGGAAGAGGGCGTACGACTGGAAGACCGTGTTCACCGGCCGCTTGTACGGCGGCAGGTGGGTGACCTCCTGGTCGCCGAGGAAGACGGTGCCGCTCGTCGGCTCCTCGAGTCCCGCGATCATCCGCAGAGTTGTGGTCTTGCCGCAGCCCGAAGCACCGAGCAGGGCGAAGAAGGAGCCCTGCGGCACGGTCAGGTCGAGCGGTTGTACGGCGGTGAAGGAGCCGTAGGTCTTGCTGATCCCGGAGAGGCGGACGTCGCCGCTGCTGTCGTTCGTCATGGTGGTCACGCCCCTGTGAGCTTCGCGAACTTCTCTTCGTAGGCCGTCTCTTCCTTGCTGCTGAGCAGGCGGAAGGAGTGCGACTTCGCGGCCATTTCCTTGTCTGGGATGATCAGCGGGTTGTTCGCCGCGTCTTCGTCGATCTTCGCGAGGTAGGGCTTCACTCCGTCGACGGGACAGACGTAGTTGATGTAGGCGGCCAGTTCGGCGGCCGGCTCGGGCTCGTAGTAGTAGTCCATGAGCCGCTCGGCGTTCGTCTTGTGGCGCGCCTTGTTGGGGACCAGCATGTTGTCGGTCGACGTCATGTAGCCGCTGTCCGGGATGATGAAGTCGACGTCCGGGCTGTCCGCCTTGAGCTGGACGACGTCACCGGCCCAGGCGATACAGGCGGCGAAGTCGCCGCTGGTGATGTCCGACGTGTAGTCGTTGCCGGTGAAGCGGCGGATCTGGCCCTTGTCGACGGCCTTCTGGAGCCGGGCGACCGCCGCGTCGTAGTCGTCGTCGGTGAACTTCGCCGGGTCCTTGCCCATGTCGAGCAGCGTCATGCCGATGCTGTCGCGCATCTCGGTGAGGAAGCCGATGCGGCCCTTGAGCTTGGGGTTGTCGAGCATGTCGGAGACCGACGTGACCTCGATGCCGTCGAGCGCCTTCTTGTTGTAGGCGATGACGGTCGAGATGCCCTGCCAGGGGTACGAGTAGGCGCGGCCGGGATCCCAGTCCGGGCTGCGGAACTGGCTGGACAGGTTGGCGTACGCATGCGGGAGGTTGGCCGGGTCCAGCTTCTGGACCCACCCCAGGCGTATCAGCCGGCCGGCCAGCCAGTCGGTGAGGACGATGATGTCGCGGCCGGTGTCCTGGCCCGCGGCGAGCTGCGGCTTGATCTTGCCGAAGAACTCGTTGTTGTCGTTGATGTCCTCGGTGTAGTTGACCTTGATGCCGGTCCGCTTGGTGAACGCCTCGAGCGTGGGGTGGTGCTTCTCGCTCTCGTCGACGTCGATGTACTCGGTCCAGTTGGAGAAGTTGATCTCCTTCTCCTTCGCCGAGTGGTCCTCCGCGGAGGTGCCGCCCTCCGTCTTGCCCGCCGCGGGGATCCCGCAGCCGCTCAACGCCCCGAGGCCGCCGACCGCGAGCGCGCCGCCCGCGGAGGCGCGGAGCAGCGAACGACGGGTGAGGGCGCCCCTGCCGTTCCGGAGGCTGCGCCGCATGGCGGCCAGCTGGACCGGAGTCAGCGGTTCGGGTTCGTACTGCTCCATGCGCTTGGTGCCCTTTCGGGAGGATGGGCGGCCGCGGTCGGGCGGCCTGTCTGCTATCGGTCCCCGAAGATCGTGCGGTGCCAGTCCTTCCTGGGCACCGCCGTGTTGTCGAACATGACGTGCTTGATCTGGGTGTACTCGTCGAAGGAGTAGGTTGACATGTCCTTGCCGTAGCCGGAGGACTTGTAGCCGCCGTGCGGCATCTCGCTGATGATCGGGATGTGGTCGTTGACCCAGACGCAGCCGGCCTTGATCTCGCGGGTCGCGCGATTCGCCCGGTAGACGTCCCTGCTCCACGCCGAGGCGGCCAGGCCGTACGGGGTGTCGTTGGCCAGCCGGATGCCTTCGTCGTCGCTGTCGAAGGGGAGGACGGCGAGAACCGGCCCGAAGATCTCGGACTGCACGATCTCGCTGTCCTGCGCGGCGTCCGCGACCAGGGTGGGGCGATAGTACGCGCCGTTCTTGAGCTCCCCCTGCGGGGCCTCACCACCGGTGACCACGCGCGCGTAGCCACGCGCCCGGTCGACGAAACCGGCGACGCGGTCGCGCTGGACGTGCGAGATGAGGGGGCCGAGGTCGGTGCCCGGGGCGAAGGGGTCGCCGAGCCGGACGGTGTCCATGAGGGCGGCGGTCCGCTCCACGAACGCTTCGTAGAGCGGCCGCTGCACGTACGCGCGCGTGGCGGCCGTGCAGTCCTGGCCGGTGTTGATGAGCGCGCCCGCGACGGCGCCGTTGACGGCCGCCTCCAGGTCGGCGTCGTCGAAGACCACGAAGGGTGCCTTGCCGCCCAGCTCCAGGTGGAGGCGCTTGACGGTCGCGGTGGCGATCTCGGCGACGCGCTTGCCGACGGCGGTGGAGCCGGTGAAGGAGGTCATGGCGACGTCGGGATGGCCGACGAGGTGCTCGCCGGCTTCCTTGCCCGTCCCGGTGACGATGTTGACGACACCGTCCGGGATACCGGCCCCGGTGGCGGCCTCGGCGAAGAGCAGCGAAGTCAGCGGGGTGAGCTCGGCGGGCTTCAGGACGATGGTGTTGCCCGCGGCGATGGCCGGGAGGATCTTCCAGGCGGCCATCTGGAGGGGGTAGTTCCAGGGCGCGATGGAACCGACGACGCCGATGGGTTCGCGACGGACGTACGAGGTGTGGTCGCCGGAGTACTCGCCCGCCGACTGTCCCTGGAGGTGCCGGGCCGCGCCCGCGAAGAACGCGGTGTTGTCGATGGTCCCGGGCACGTCGAACTCACGGGTCAGCTTCAGCGGCTTGCCGCACTGGAGGGACTCGGCGCGCGCGAACTCCTCGGCGCGCTCGGCGAGCACGGCGGCGAAGCGGTGCAGCGCGTCGGAACGCTCACCCGGGGTGGTCGCGGCCCAGCCCGGGAAGGCCTCGCGCGCGGCGGCCACGGCCGCGTCGACGTCCTCGGGCCCGGCCAGCTCGTACGTGTACGCGTCCTCGCCGGTGGCCGGGTCGACGACCGCGTGCGTACGACCGGAGGTGCCCTTCGTCAGACGGCCCGCGATGTACTGCGCACCGGCCGCGAGGCGCTCCTGTGCGGGGAATCGGTCCGGGGTTCCCGGGTTGTGCATGTCGTCGCTCTCCTCCGCCGTCGTCCCCGGTGATCAGGGGTGGGTGGCGTAGCTTCAGCTCGATTTGAGTGCCGATCCTGACAGAGCTAAGGGCGTCCAACAAGTGATTCCGTTGTTGCCTTTTGGTTACGCGACGGAATCTGTCGACCAGGTGTCGAGTCGGCATGGAAAAGGGGGGACGGGTTGTCAGTGGTGCCTGCCAGACTCGCATGCATGGGGAAGATCGATGCTTGGGAGTCCCTGGTCAGGGAGGTCCGCGCGGGGGCGAGAGTCAAGTACCTGCACTTCTGGGGACACCGGGCACAGCGGGACGGCCGCGTCGACGCAAGCTGTCTGAGTCAGTGGTGGCCGTCGCCCTTCGTCGTGGACGGCGTCCCAAGCAGGCCGGGCGTCTCGTGCGCGGCTTCGAAGCTGGTCGAGGCGAGCCCGCTGGAAAGGGTGTGGAGAATCGGGCTGGCGGCGGACGACCCGGCGGCGATGGACCCTGAGCGGTGGCGGGGGCCGAATCTGCTGGGGTTTGCGTTGATGGGGGCGCGGGAGAGGTTGGTGGGGGGCGGGGGATGACCGCGGTGCGGTCAGATCGCCAGGACCAGGGCGAACACGCCGAGGGCCAGGGCGATGCCGACCGCGCCGCAGATGATGCCGCCGAGGGCCTGGCCCGGGTTTGTGGCCTCGCCTCTGCGGGCCTTTCCGCGGCCGAGCGCGCCGAAGATCACGGCGAGGATGCCCAGGACGATGGCCACCGGCCACAGGCAGAAGACGACGGCCGCCAGGATGCCGAGTACCAGGCCCGCCGTGCCCATTCCGTTGGCCGGCGCCGGCTGTACACCGGGCCAGCCGTAGTAGCCCGCGCCGGACTGGGACGGGTATCCCGGACCGGCCGGGTAACCGTGACCGGCCGGGTAGCCGTACGGGACCTGGCCGGGGCCCTCGGGAGATATGGGCGGCGGAGGGACGGGCTCGCGGTGGGCGTACGGGGGTGCCGGTGGGGGCGGTGCGAAGGGGTTGGCGGAGCCGTTCGGCGGGGGTGTGGGGGCCGGGGGTGCGAAGGGGTTCGCCCACGGCTGGGACGGCTGGGCTTGGCTCTGGTCTGCGTCCTGTGCCGCCGCAGGAGTGCCCATCGGCGGCATCCCGGTGGCCGTCTGTCGATCGTGAACGGAAGGAGGGGAGGAAGGGGTGGGCCACGTCATGCCCGGGGCGCCCGACGCGACCGTGTTGCCGGGGCCGCCGGGTGCGGGTGGGGTGTCGTCCACGGGCGGCGCCCACGGGTTCGGCTCGGGCCGGGCGTCGGCAACGGCCTCCCCGCCTCCGCCCGCCGACCCCGCCCGGTCCGCCTTCTTCAGGTCGACCTCGGGGTCCGCGCCCTCGGCCAGCGGCACCTCGGCGGCGTCGGCCGCGCTCGGTGCCGCCCAGGGGTCGCCGGTGTCGTCGGGCGGCGGCGTGGGCCAGTGCGCGGCGGCGTTGTCACGCGCTTCCGGCGTCTGCGCGTCGTCGGACATGCGCGGGGTCCCCTCTGTCGAGCGTGCCGTCATGCTACGGCCCGTGCCACGACGGCGGGGGTCCGGCCTACGATGATCCCCGAGTCATCGATCAGCCGATCACCCGCGTCCCGCCGGACACCGGCCGGGGACGCCGTTCCCGGGGAGGAACCTTGTCCCGACACGTAGCCGCAGAAGCCGCAGGCGCACCGCGCGACCTGCACGCCTTCATCGCCGGACTGCCCAAGGCCGAACTGCATGTGCATCACGTGGGTTCCGCCTCCCCGCGGATCGTCTCGGAGCTGGCCGCCCGCCACCCCGACTCCAAGGTCCCGACCGACCCCGAGGCGCTGGCCGACTACTTCACCTTCACGGACTTCGCCCACTTCATCGACGTGTACCTGTCCGTCGTCGACCTGATCCGCACACCGGAGGACGTACGTCTGCTGACGTACGAGGTGGCCCGGGACATGGCCCGGCAGCAGGTGCGGTACGCCGAGCTGACCATCACGCCGTTCTCCTCGACCCGCCGTGGCATCGACGAGGGCGCCTTCATGGACGCCATCGAGGACGCGCGCAAGGCGGCCGAGGCCGACTTCGGGACCGTACTGCGCTGGTGCTTCGACATTCCCGGCGAGGCGGGTCTGGAGGCGGCCGAGGAGACGACGCGACTGGCCACGGACGACCGGCTGCGCCCCGAGGGACTGGTGTCGTTCGGGCTCGGCGGGCCCGAAATCGGCGTACCGAGGCCGCAGTTCAAGCCGTACTTCGACCGGGCACTGGCCGCCGGGCTGCGGTCGGTGCCGCACGCCGGCGAGACGACCGGCCCGGAGACGGTGTGGGACGCGCTCAACGAACTGCACGCCGAGCGCATCGGGCACGGCACGAGCTCCGCGCAGGACGCGAAGCTGCTCGCGCACCTCGCCGAGCACCGCATCGCGCTGGAGGTGTGCCCGACCTCGAACATCGCCACCCGCGCGGTCCGCACCCTCGACGAGCACCCCATCAAGGAGTTCGTGCGGTCCGGCATCCTCGTCACCATCAACTCCGACGACCCGCCGATGTTCGGCACCGACCTCGACAACGAGTACGCGGTGGCCGCGAGGCTCCTCGAACTCGACGAGCGCGGCCTCGCGGACCTGGCCAAGAACGCGGTGCAGGCGTCCTTCCTCGACGAGCCCGGCAAGGCCCGCATCAAGGACGAGATCGACACCTACACCTCGGCCTGGCTCGCGCCCTGAACCCCGTCGAGAAGCCCGCGACAATGAGGCCCATGCAGAACGTGACCGCCGTGGCCCACCGCGGCGACCCCTACCGGCTCCGTGAGAACACCCTCGGCTCCCTGCGATCCGCGTTTCGGCGGGGAGCGGACGCGGTCGAGACCGACGTACGGCTGACGAGGGACGGCGTGCCCGTGCTGCTGCACGACGACACGCTCAAGCGGCTGTGGGAGCACGACCGGCCGCTCGGCTCGCTGTCGGCGGCCGAGGTGCACGGCCTCACGGACGGCGGGGTGCCGACGCTGGCGGAGGCCCTCACCACCACCAACGGCAGCCGGGTCATGCTCGATCTGCCCGGTGAGCCCGGCGAGAAGGCGGCGCGCCGGGTCGTGGACGTCGTACGGGAGTCGGGGGCCGCCGACCGCGTGTACTACTGCGCCGGCGCCCCCGCCATGCTCGCCGTACGCGCCGCCGACCCGTCGGCCGAGATCGCGCTCACCTGGACGACGCTGGCGCCACCGCGCCCCGCACTGCTGGACGCGGTGCGCCCGCGGTGGCTCAACTACCGTTTCCCACTGGTGGACCGCGACCTCGCCGCCCGTATCCACGCGGACGGCTACCTGGTCTCCGTCTGGACCCCCGACACCCGCCGCTCCATGCGCCGCCTCCTCGACATCGGCGTCGACTCGATCACGACGAACCGGATCGACGCCCTGTGCGCCCTGCGCGGGGACTACACGCGCGAGCGCTGAGCCACCGTCGCCGGATCGGCCGGGGTCGCACGGGTGACGTACTGCGGTACGGGCGCGGTGTCCTTGCCGTTGTCGCGGACGAGGCCGTAGCGGATGGCGCCCTGGGGAGGGCCGTAGCGGACGTCCTCGTTCGCCTTGTCCCAAGTCGAGGTGAAGACGGTCAGGCCGTAGGAGGCGCCGCGTTCGTTCTGGTTGAGGGTGACGGTGCCGTCGACGTAGAAGTACTCGTTCTGCCACATCTGTTGGGTGCCGTCGGGCAGGACGGTGTAGCCGATGTCGGGGCCGCCCATGCCGGTGACGTAGCCGCGGTCGGAGCCGTCGCCGATGACGTCGTCCATCCGGCGGCCGCCTCCGGACGCGACGTGGAAGAGCTTGCCCTTCAGGCCGGTCCAGGTCGGCACGGTCAGTCCGCCGGACCGGTCGTCGGGCGAGATCTGCCAGCGTACGAGGACATATCCCTGGCCGCTGAGGGTCACGCTCTCCCCGCGGTGCTGCATGACGGCCTGCGCGCCGCCGGTGCTGGTGATGCCGGACTCGGGACGGCGCGGCAGGGCAGCGGGCTCGGCGTTCGGGTCCGGGGCCCGGTCGACGGCGTCCACGACGGTGCCGTACAGCTCGGGTTCCTTCGTCGGCGTCGGGGACGGCGAGGGCGACGGTGTGGGTGAGGCGGGCGCGGAGGGGGACGGCGGGCGGGCGGTGCTCGCCGCGGTCGGTGCCGCCGCGCGCGGTGGCGGGTCGTCCGGGGGCTGGGTGACGACGTACGCGCCGCCCGCGACGATGGTCGCACCGGCCGTCATCGCGACGGCGGGCTTGGTCAGCGCGCCCAGCAGTTTGGCGGACCAGCCGACGGAGGTCGCGGCCACGGCCGTCTTGCCGCCGAAGGCCAGCGACAGCGTGAAGCCGACCGGCAGCGGCACGAGCGCGATGCCGACGAGGAGCCGCTCGGCCGGTACGACGGACTCGCGGGTGTCGCCGCAGTAGGCGCAGCCACGGAGATGCCGGGCCAGCCGCTTGCGCCAGACGGAGTCGGGGCGGCCGTTCCAGCGGGCGGTCAGCTCACGCAGTTCGGGGCAGGCGCCGTCGAGGGCCCGCACGATTCCGCGCGCGGTCTCCACGCGTTCCTTCAGCCGCTGGACGCGCACGGCCGCATGCCGGCGGCTGATGCCGACGGCCGAGGCCAGCTCGCGCCGGGTCAGTTCACCGGCGACCTCCAGCCACCACAGCGACAGCAGCTGCCGGTCCTCGTCGTCGAGCCAGCGCACCGCCTCCGCGACCTCGCGCCGCTGACCCTCCAACTGGAGCCGCAGGACGGTGAGTTCGGCGAAGTCGGCGGCCTCGTGCGGGGCGGACTCGTCCAGTCGGTCGGGCTGCTTGCGGCGCGCCCGGTCCCGTATCTGCCGCATGGCGATCGCCACCAGCCAGGACCGGAAGCTGTCGGGGTCGCGCAGCGAGCCGAGGTTGTCGACGGCGCGCAGCATGGTCTCCTGCACGACGTCGTCGACATCGGCGTGACCGTTCAGGGCGCGGCCCACGATGTTGTAGACCAACGGCAGCCAGCCCGCGACCAGTTCGTCCAGCGCCTGCCGGTCGCCGGCCTGCGCGGCCGCGATCGTGGAGCGCCACTGCCGCCCTTCCACATCCGTCCTCTCGTGTGTCATTCCGTGTCCGTACGCACCTTCTCAGCCGTGACCGTGCGGCTCGCCATGAGGATGATCACAGATACGGAGACGGGGTGAAGGCGGCCGCGATAACAGTTTTTCGGCGACCGTCCGACCGGATGGGCGTGGGCGAGGCCACTTGTGCAACTAGTTGCATAATCGGCGGGCCGTCCTCTACAACAGTGAGGACGACCCCGCACCGGAGTACCCGGAGACCCCGAATGAGCCGTTACCCGCACCTGCTGAGCCCGCTCGACCTGGGCTTCACCACTCTTCCCAACCGCGTGCTCATGGGCTCGATGCATGTCGGGCTGGAGGAGGCCGAGCGCGGGTTCGAGCGGATGGCCGCGTTCTACGCCGCCCGGGCGCGCGGCGGTGTGGGGCTGATCGTCACCGGGGGCATCGCGCCCAACGACCAGGGACGGCCGTACGAGGGCGGTGCGAAGCTCACCACCGACGCCGAGGCGGCGCAGCACACGGTGATCACCGAGGCCGTGCACCGCGAGGGCGGGCGGATCGCGCTGCAGATCCTGCACTTCGGCCGGTACGCCTACCACCAGGACCTCGTCGCTCCGAGCCCGCTCCAGGCGCCCATCAGCCCCTTCCCGCCGCGCGAGCTCACCGACGAGGACGTCGAGCGCACGATCGACGACTACGCACGGGCCGCCCGTCTCGCCCGGCAGGCGGGGTACGACGGGGTCGAGATCATGGGCTCCGAGGGCTATCTGATCAACGAGTTCATCGCCGCGCAGACCAACCACCGCAGCGACCGCTGGGGCGGCTCGTACGAGAACCGCATGCGGTTCCCCGTCGAGATCGTCCGGCGGGTGCGGGAGGCGGTCGGCGAGGACTTCATCGTCATCTACCGGCTGTCGATGCTGGATCTGGTGCCGGGCGGTTCGACGCTCGACGAGGTGGTCACGCTGGCCAAGGCGGTCGAGGCGGCCGGAGCGACGATCATCAACACCGGTATCGGCTGGCACGAGGCGCGTATCCCCACGATCGCCACCTCCGTGCCGCGCGGCGCCTACACCTGGGTGACCCGGCGACTCAAGGGCGAGGTGTCGGTCCCGCTCGTGACCACCAACCGCATCAACACCCCTGAACTGGCCGAGCAGTTGATCGCCGACGGCGGCGCGGACATGGTCTCGATGGCCCGTCCGATGCTCGCCGACCCCGACTTCGTCGCCAAGGCCGCGGCCGGCCGCCCCGAGGCGATCAACACCTGCATCGGCTGCAACCAGGCCTGTCTCGACCACACCTTCAGCGGGCAGATCACCTCCTGCCTGGTCAACCCGCGCGCCTGCCACGAGACCGAGCTGGTGCTCTCCCCCACCCGGCGGCGCAAACGCGTCGCGGTCGTCGGCGCGGGCCCGGCCGGACTCGCCTGCGCGGTGAGCGCCGCCGAACGCGGCCACGAGGTGACGCTGTACGACGCCGCGAGCGAGGTCGGCGGCCAGCTCAACGTGGCCCGCAGGGTCCCCGGCAAGCAGGAGTTCGACGAGACCCTGCGCTACTTCCGCCACCAGCTCGACGCCCACGGTGTCGACGTACGCCTCGACACCCGGGTCGCCGCCGAGGACCTGTCCGGCTACGACGAGGTCGTCGTCGCCACCGGCGTCACCCCCCGCACCCCGGACATCCCCGGCACCGACCACCCCAGCGTCGTGGGCTACCTCGACGTCCTGCGCGACAGCGCCCCCGTCGGCGACCGCGTCGCGATCCTCGGCGCCGGCGGCATCGGCTTCGACGTCGCCGAATACCTCACCGACGGCGGCGACAAGGCGAGCGAGGACCCGGCGACGTACTTCCGCCACTGGGGCGTCGACATGGCGTACGAAGGCCCCGGCGGACTCACCGCACCCGAACGCCCCGCCCCGCCCCGCACGGTGCATCTGCTCCAGCGCAAGACGTCCAAGGTCGGCGCGGGCCTCGGCAAGACCACCGGCTGGATCCACCGCGCCGAACTCAAGCACCGCGGCGTGCACATGGTCCCGGGCGTGCGCTACGACCGGATCGACGACGCCGGACTGCATGTCACCGTCGGCGACACCAGCACGGTCCTGGAGGTCGACACGATCGTGCTGTGCACCGGGCAGGAGCCGCGGCGGGAGCTGTACGACGCCCTGGTCGCCGCCGGGCGCAGCGTGCACCTCATCGGCGGTGCCGACGTGGCCGCCGAGCTGGACGCCAAGCGGGCCATCAAGCAGGGCACGGAGCTGGCGGCGGCGCTCTGAGGGTCGTACGGCCGTCCTTAGGATGTGCGGCATGTCCCTGCCGCACGCGATCCTGACCGCCCTGCTGGAAAGGCCCTCCTCTGGGCTGGAGCTGACCCGGCGGTTCGACCGGTCGATCGGCTACTTCTGGTCGGCGACGCACCAGCAGATCTATCGCGAGCTGGGAAAGCTGGAGGCCGACGGCCATATCCGCGCCCTGGCCTCCGCGCAGCCGAGCCGGGGGCAGAAGAAGAGCTACGAGGTCCTGCCCGCCGGCCGCGCCGAACTGGCCCGCTGGACGGCCGCCGCCCAGGACCCCAGGCCGCACCGCGACGCCCTGCTGCTGCGGCTGCGCGCCGCGGCGGTGGTCGGCACGGCGGGTCTCGAGGCCGACCTGCGCCGCCATCTGGAGCTGCACCGGCGGCAGTTGGCGGAGTACGAGGAGATCGAGCGGCGCGATTTCCCGCCCGGGAAGGACAGCCCCGAGGACAGGCTGCGGCATCTGGTGCTGCGGGCCGGGATCGATCTGGAGACGTTCTGGACGGGGTGGCTGACGCAGGCGGTGGTGGAGGTCGCGGCGCTCCCGGACGAGGGCGAAGGCGCCCATTGATACCGGCTCGCGCCCCTTTTGCGGCGTAAAGTACCGGCATGGAATGGACCCTTGAGGTAATCGTCGTACCCGTTGCCGACGTCGACCGGGCCAAGAGCTTCTACACCGACCGGTGCGGGTTCCACGCCGATGTCGACGTGTCGCCCTTCGAGGGCGTTCGGTTCGTCCAGCTCACTCCGCCCGGCTCGCGCTGCTCCGTCGTCATCGAGAGCGGCACGCCGGACTCCCCCGGCCAGCCGACCATGGCACCCGGTTCGCTCCAGGGACTCCAGCTCTGTGTCACGGACATCGAGGCGGCGCGGGCCGAGCTCGTGGACCGCGGGGTCGAGGTGAGCCCGGTGCAGCACGTGGGGCCGTCCGGCTGGGAGGAGGGCCGCGGGGACCGCTGGAACTCCTTCCTCTTCTTCAACGACCCCGACGGCAACGGCTGGGTGGTCCAGGAGGCGCCGGCTCCGCTCGCGCAGCGCTGACGCGGTCCGAGTGGTACCGGGGTACCACTCGGGCGCCGAGGATTCCCCTGTGGTCCCAGAGTCCTGAGGTGCGGCGCTCCTAGTTTCGAATGCAGACACCGCGGTGCGTCCGCGGCCTGGTTCGAGGCGGGAAAGGCCCACACCCATGATCGAAGCACGTGAGCTCACCAAGCGGTACGGCGACAAGACGGTCGTCGACAAGCTGAACTTCACCGTCAAGGCCGGTGAGGTGACCGGCTTTCTCGGCCCCAACGGTGCGGGCAAGTCCACGACCATGCGCATGATCGTCGGCCTGGACTCCCCGACCAGGGGCTCGGTCACCGTGAGCGGCCGGTCCTACGCACGGCACCGCGCACCCCTGCACGAGATCGGCACCCTGCTGGAGGCCAAGTCCGTCCACCCCGGGCGCAGCGCGTTCAACCACCTGATGGCGCTGGCGTACACCCACGGCATTCCGCGCCGCCGGGTGGACGAGGTCATCGAGCTGGCCGGACTGACCAGTGTGGCCGGCAAGCGCGTGGGCGCCTTCTCGCTCGGCATGGGCCAGCGGCTCGGCATCGCCTCGGCCCTGCTCGGCGACCCGGCGATCGTCATGCTCGACGAACCGGTCAACGGCCTCGACCCCGAAGGTGTGTTGTGGGTGCGCAACCTGCTGCGCGGGCTGGCCGACGAGGGCCGGGCCGTGATGCTCTCCTCGCACCTGATGAGCGAGACCGCGCTGATCGCCGACCACCTGGTGATCATCGGACGCGGCCGGCTGCTCGCGGACACCACGGTCGACGACTTCACCCGCGAGGCCGGCGGCTCAGGCGTGAAGGTCGCCACCGACGAGGCCATGAGGCTGCGTTCGCTGCTGGCCGGTCCGGACGTCACGATCAGCTCGTTCTCCGCCGAGGAACTGCTGGTCACCGGACGGGACGCCCGTGAGATCGGAGCGATAGCCGCTCAGCACGGAGTGGCGTTGTACGAACTCACCCCGCAGTCCGTGTCCCTGGAGGCGGCCTTCATGGACCTCACCCGCGACGCCGTCGAGTACCAGAGTGCTCCGGCCGACGCCGAGCGAAAGGCAGCCTGATGACCGTCACCAGCCTCGCCCCCACTGCCCCTGCCGGCACGAAGAACTACAAGGTGACCGGCGCGCGTGTGGTCCGCTCGGAGTGGGCCAAGTTCTGGTCGCTGCGCTCCAGTTGGATCACCCTGGGCGTGGCCGTGTTCCTGCTGGTCCTCTTCGGGGCCATCGCCTCCTTCACCTACAGTCCCGACGCGGTCGGGGACGGCGGACCGCTCGGTGCCGAGGGCAGCAGCGATGCCGTGAGCCTGGCCCTGACCGGTGTGAGCTTCGCGTCGCTGGCCATCGGCGTGCTGGGGGTGCTGCTGTCCGCGGGCGAGTACACCACCGGCATGATCCGCTCGACGCTCACCGCGGTCCCGCGCCGGCTGCCGGTGCTGTGGTCCAAGGCCGTGGTGATCGGGCCCATCGCCCTGCTCCTCACCACCGTGGGTGCGCTGGCCGCCTTCCAGTTGGGCTCTCCGGGTCTGGACGGCGAGAAGATCGCGCTCGCCCTGGGCGACGAGGGTGTGCTGCGCAGTCTGGCCGGCGCCGGCGTCTATCTCGGCCTGGTGGCCGTGTTCGGCGTGGCCCTGGGCGTGCTGATCCGCTCCTCCGCCGGGGCCATCGCGGCCCTGGTGGGCATCCTGCTCATCCTCCCCGGCCTGGCCTCGCTGCTGCCCGACTCGTTGTACGACACGCTCAGCCCCTACTTCCCCAGCAACGCGGGGTCGGCCGTCTACACCCTGCACGAGTCCTCCGACGCGCTCTCACCCGGCGCGGGACTGGCGGTGTTCGCCGGCTGGGTGGCGCTGGCCCTCGCCGGGGCCGCCTTCCGGCTCGTCCGGACCGACGTCTGACCAGGGCCACGAGCACAATGGTGTCCATGAGCGCGGAACGCGCGGCAGCCGCCGCGGACACCGCCCCGGGGGCGGCGCCGCCGCCGGCCCCGGGGTTCGACGCCGCCTGGGCGCACCCGGTCCTGGGCCGTATGTGGCGCGGCCAGCAGGACCGGCACCGGCTGGACCGGCGACATCCGTGGCTGCTCGACACCGCGGTGGTGCTGTTCGTCGTGTGCCTCACCCTTCCCGACCTGCTGTCGGGCAGCGCCGACTCACCGTTCGGGGAGCCGGACTCGCGTGACCAGGCGCCGACCGGCGTCCTGCTCGCCTTCACCCTGGCACTCGCCGTTCCCTTGTGGTGGCGGCGCAGGGCCCCGGCCGTCACGTTCTTCGTGATCGCGCTGGTGTCCCTGGGCCAGTGGTCGCTGGGCATCTGGCAGCCGGCCGGCATCAGCGTCCTGATCAGCCTGTACACCCTGGCCCGGCAGGGTTCGCTGCGGGTGCTCGGCTGGGCCGTCGCGACGGCTGCCATCAACCTGATTCTGGCCGTCTGGGTCATGATGCCGGTCGACAATCCGCTGCGCGGCGTCTTCTTCCTGCTGGGGACGGTGACGGCGGCCACCGCCGTCGGCCTGACCCTGCGAATCCGCCAGATGTACCTGGCCGCGCTGGAGGACCGGGCGAGGCGCCTGGAGATCGAGCACGAGCAACGGGTCCGGCTCACCGCCGCCGCCGAGCGCTCCCGGGTAGCCCGCGAGATGCACGACATCGTCGGTCACAACCTGTCCGTCATGGTCAGTGTCGCGGACGGCGCCGCCACCCTCGCCGCCAACAGGAACGAGCAGTCCGCCGAGCCCCTGCGCATCCTCGGCGACACCGGCCGCCAGGCCATGAGCGAACTGCGCCGCGTGCTGGGCGTCCTGCGCGAGGACCAGGACGACGTCACGATGCTCAGCCCTCAGCCCGGGATCCGCGATCTGGACGCCCTGCTGACGCGGGTGCGCGCCGCGGGCCTGAGAGTGGCCTACCGGACCGTGGGCGATCTCGACTCACTGACCAACGGTGTGCAGCTCACCGTGTACCGCATCGTTCAGGAAGCGCTGACCAACACGCTGAAGCACGCGGGTACGGGCTCCGCCGCGGAGGTCTCCGTGACCGTCGACGCCACCACCGTACGTGTCAGGGTCGCCGACACGGGTGCGTCACCGGACGCGTCCGCACCGGCAGTTGCGGTGCCTCGGGCCGAGGGCTCCGGCCACGGCCTGGTCGGCATCCGTCAGCGAGCCGCCATGTACGGCGGCTCCGTCACCATCGGCCCACGCGACACAGGGCACGGCTGGACGGTGGACGTCGCACTCGACGCATCCTCCGCACCCGCCCCGTCGGCATCAGGAGAACGCCTGCCATGACCACCGTGCTGATCGCCGACGACCAGCCCCTCCAGCGGATGGGTGTGCGCATGCTCATCGAGGGCACTCCGGGTCTGACCCCGGTCGGCGAGGCCGAGCACGGCGCCGAGGCCGTCCGCCTGGCCGCGCAACTTCGCCCCGACGTCGTCCTCATGGACATCCGCATGCCCGGCATGGACGGCATCGAGGCCACCCGCCGCATCATCGCCACCGGGGGCCGCACCCGAGTGCTCATCGTGACCACCTTCGACCTCGACGAATACGCGTATGACGGCCTCCGCGCAGGAGCCAGCGGCTTTCTGCTCAAGGACGCCCGCCCCGAGGAACTCGTGGCCGGCATCCACGCGGTGGCGACCGGCGACGCCGTGGTGGCCCCCCGTCTGACCCGACGCCTGCTGGACGCCTACGCCCACCAGGTACTGGCACCGGCCGATGCCCCCGCCCCGGTGGACCCCCGGCTGACGACCCTCAGCGTCCGCGAACGCGAGGTCCTGGTCGCCATCGGTCATGGGTGGACGAACACGGAGATCGCCGAACGGCTCGTGCTCACCGAGTCCACGGTGAAGAAGCACGTCGGACGGGTCCTCGCCAAGATCGGGGCACGCGACCGCATCCAGGCCGTGATCATGGCGTACGACGCCGGGCTGGTCAGGGCCAAGTCCTGACCGCCCCCGGTCCCGCCCGGACAGCGGCGCCGCTGCTACTCCCGGGCCAGGTCGGCCGTCGGCCCGGCCGTCCGGGACTGCTTCGGCTCGGCGGCCATGGCCCTCAGCGCTTCGAAGGCGGCTGCCGTCGGGCCGGCCGGTTCGGCTTGGTAGACGACCAGTTGCTGGTGCGGGGCTCCGTTGACCGTGAAAGCCGCGAACTTGATGTGCAGGTCTCCGACCTCAGGGTGCTTGAGGTGCTTCCCTTCCTGGGACTTGCTCTTGACCTCGTGCATCCGCCAGATCTGGGCGAACTCCTCGCTCTGGGCGGACAGTTCCGCCACGACCTCGGCGATACGGGCCGATTCGGGATCGTGGCCGTAGGCGGCCCTGAGCTCGGCGACACAGGAGTGCGCGGCCCGCTCCCATTCCTGGTAGAAGCCGCGTCCTGCGGGGTCGACGAAGACCATCCGGGCGAGGTTGTCGAACTGGTCGAACCCGCTGTGGAGAGCCGTGGCAAGGGAGTTGCCCGCCATGATGTCGAGGGCCGGGCCGATGACGAAGGCCGGGGTGTGCTCCCATCCGTCCATCAGCTGCAAGAGCTGCGGGCTGACGTCCGCCCTGCCCCAGTCGCGCGGGCGCTGCGAGGCGGTGAGGCAGAGGCGGTTGAGATGGTCGGTGGCCTCCGCGTTCAGCTTCAACGCCGCCGCCACGGCCTCCAAAACTTGCGGGGACGGGCTGTTCTCGCGCCCCTGTTCCAGCCTGATGTAGTAGTCGGAGCTGACTCCGGCGAGCAGCGCGACTTCCTCTCTGCGCAGTCCGGGCACCCGTCGTCGCCCGTATTCGGGCAGACCGACATCCTGAGGCTTGAGGGCCTCGCGGCGGGCTCTGAGGAAATCACCCAAAGGTGTCCCATTGCTCATGCGGCAACAATAGATGCTTTCCGGCCCACGAGAAGGGGCTGTCGCCCGCCATTGCGCCAGGTCGTACGCCCTTCACGGAGAGTAGGTCCAATTCGCCCTTCACGGAGAGTGAAGAGGAGCCCCTTTCCTGGGTGTGACGCACCCACGGTCGACTGATCCTTTTCCGGCGCCTTCCGCCTAGCCTCGGCAGTATGGACAACGACGCGCGCCCCGACCCGGTTGAAGGGCTGGGTCAGTTCCTCCGCACGCGCAGGGAACGCGTCAGCCCCGCGGACGCAGGGCTGCCCAGCGCCGGCCGCCGCAGGGTGCCCGGCTTGCGGCGCAACGAGGTCGCGGCGTTGGCGGGTGTCAGCCCGAGCTACTACAGCCGACTCGAGCAGGGCCGTGAGCTCGGCCCCTCGCTCCGGGTACTGGAGGCCATGGCCCGCGTGCTGCGACTCGGGGAAGAGGACAGGCGGGAACTCTTCCGGCTGGCCCGGTCGGCGGGCCGGCGCCGCACCAAGCCCCCCGTCAGGGTCGAGCGTGTCCGCCCTCATCTGCGGCAACTGATCGAGAGCTGGACCAGGACACCGGCCTTCGTCGTCGGCCACGCCCAGGACGTACTGGCCACCAACGCGCTGGCCGACGCCCTCTACGGTGACTTCGCACAGCACGACAACGTGCTGCGCATGCTCTTCCTGGACCCCGCGGCGAAGACCTTCTACCGGAACGCGGACCGGGCCAAGCGTCGCGCGGTCGCCGACCTTCAGCTGACCGCCGCGAGCGCCCCCGAGGACCGCCGCATCCGGGAGCTCGTCGGTGAACTGTCGGTGCGCAGCGGCGAGTTCCGCTCCCTGTGGGCACGCGAGTACACGCGGGTCCCGCCCTACGAGGTCAAGCAGCTGCACCACTCCGCCGTGGGCGACCTGGAGCTGCGGCACGAGGCCCTCACCATCCGCAGCGCACCGGGACAGCAGCTCGTGATCCTTCAGGCAGAGCCGGGCTCCCCTTCCGCGGACGGCCTGGCCCTGCTGGGCTCCCTCAGCGCACCCGAATAGGTCGCCGGATTAACCTCACCGAATTCGCCCCACCGTATTCACCCCACCGAGTTTTCCCGGCCGCGGCCTCTATTCCATGCCTGGTCAGACGCACGGATCGTCTTTCCTAGGTGTGGTACTCCCAGGAAAATCCCGGCCTTCATAGCACGGTAGCCGACGGGCACACTCAAATACGTCAACAGGAAATCCCCGACAAGGGGAAGCGACGAAAGAGGTTTTCCCATGGCTACGTGGTTCGTCACCGGAGCTTCCCGAGGTATCGGTGCTGAAATCGCCCGCGCCGCCCTGGCCGGCGGTCACAACGTCGTGGTCGGCGTGCGGAACCCGGAGCGGGTGCCGGACGATCTGAAGAACTCCGACAAGGTCTTCGCGGTCGCCCTGGACGTCACCGACAACGGCAGCATCCCGCAGGCGGTCGACGCCGCCGTGAACCGGTTCGGCGGCATCGACGTCCTGGTCAACAACGCCGGCCGCGGCCTGCTCGGCGCACTGGAGGAGGTCAGCGACGCGGAGGCCCGCTCACTGTTCGACCTCAACGTCTTCGGCCTGATCAACGTCACCCGCGCCGTGCTGCCCGTCATGCGCAAGCAGGGCTCGGGCAAGCTCGTGCACATCGGCTCCCGTTCGGGCTTCGAGGGCGAGCCCGGCGTCAGCCTCTACTGCGCCTCGAAGTTCGCCGTCGCCGGCATCAGCGAGGCACTCTCCGCCGAGATGGCCCCGTTCGGCATCCAGTCGATGGTCGTCGAACCGGGCGTCTTCCGCACCGACTTCCTCGACGCCAGCTCCCTCTCGGTCGCGGCAGAGCGCATCACGGACTACGACGACACCCCCGCCCACGTGACGCTGGACTGGATCGACCGGGCCAACCACGCGCAGCTCGGCGACCCCGTCAAGGGCGCCGCCCTGATCGTCGAGGCCGCCTCCACCGAGAAGCTGCCCACCCACCTCTACCTCGGGCGCGACACCGTCGAACGACTCGACGTCAAGTACCAGCAGGTCCAGGACGACCTCGCCCCGTGGCGTGAGAAGTCCGCCGCCACCGCACACGACGACGCCGCCTGACCCACCACCCGGCGCCATCACCCACCGGGCGCCCACGCCGATCTCTCCCCCCCCCACCTCACCTTCCGATCCAAGAGATTGAGGATTTGTGATGTCTGCTGCCCTGCTCACCGGCACCCCCCTGACCGGCCGTGTCGCCGTCGTCTCCGGCGCCTCCAGCGGCATGGGCGCCGTCACCGCCCAGCGCCTCGCCGAACTCGGTGCCACCGTCGTCGTCCTCGCCCGCCGCAAGGACAAGCTGGACGGTGTCGTCAAGACCATCGAGGCCGCCGGCGGCACCGCCCTCGCCCTGGCCGTCGACGTCACCGACCGCGCCGCCGTCCAGACCGCCGCCCAGCACGTCGCCGACCGCTTCGGCAAGGCCGACCTCGTCTTCAACAACGCCGGCGTCCAGCTCATCTCCGGCATCGAGGAACTCAAGGTCGACGACTGGCAGCGCCAGATCGACCTCAACATCACCGGCCTGATGAACGTCATCGCCGCCTTCCTCCCCCACCTGACGGACTCCGCCGCCCAGGGCCGGCCCGCCGACCTCATCAACACCTCGTCGATCGCGGCCACCCGCATCCTGACGAAGTTCTCCATCTACTCCGGGACCAAGGCGTACATCAGCCACCTCACCCGGCTGCTCCGTGTCGAGCTCGGCCCCAAGATGGTCCGCGTCGCCACCATCGAGCCCGGCATGGTCGACACCGAGCTCCCCGACCACGTAACCGACCCCGACGCCTCCAAGCTGATGGCCGACCTCATCCACGACATCGACGTCCTCCAGAGCGCCGACATCGCCGAGACCATCGCCTTCATGGCCGCCCTCCCCCGCCACGTCAACCTCACCGAGATCACCATCCTGCCCACCGCGCAGGCCATCTGAAATCCGACCCGACACCCGCGATGGCGGGGGGAACAGCCGAGCGCTGTTCCCCCCGCCATCACGTCATGCGGTGACACGTCAGGAGGTGAGGTAGCAGCCCTTCCGTACGCCCGGCAGCGGATCGGTGCCGAACGCCGCCGTCGTACAACCGGTGCCGCCGGTGAACGACTTGTAGACAAAGCTGCCCCGTGCGCCGTAGGCGACGGTCTGCTGTCCGCCGAAGCCGCACGTCCCGCCCTCGTCCGAGCAGGCCGTGGCATAGCCGGGCGGGCCGCCGGTGGCGGTGTAGCAGCTCTTCGACTCACCGGGGATCGGATCGCCGAACGCGGCGTCGGTGCATGGGGTGTCGCCGGTGGCCTTGAGCGTCGTGAACGCTCCGAAGGCGCCGTACATCACCGGCTGTCCGGCCGCGGCCGGGCACGTGCCGTTCTGCGAAGCGCACTTGGTCCAGCCACCGGCCGGGGCTCCGTCGGGTGGCAGGTAGCAGGACTTGGCGACTCCGTCGATGGGGTCGCCGAAGTGGGCGTTGGTGCAGGCGACGGAGCCGTTGGTGACCTGGTGGGCGAAGTTGCCGTTGGCGCCGTAGGCCACGTCACGGTTGTAGCCGGGCACGGCGCAGTTCTGGCCCTCGGCCGCACAGACGGTGTACCCGGGCGGGCCGCCCGCGTCGGCGACGTAGCAGGACTTGACGAGATTCGCCGCCGGGTCGCCGCCGAAGGAGGCGCTGGTGCAGGCGGTGCTGCCGGTCACCGTCTTGTAGGTGTACGTCCCGGCGCCGTAGGCCACCGAGCGGGTGCCGCTGAAGGAGCAGGTGCCGCCCTCGCCCGCACACCGGGTGTAGCCCGCGCGCAGGGAGCCCGTACCCGGCTCGGGCGGCGCGGGAGGATTGCCCAGGCCGGTGGCGGTCACGGTGTAGCCGCCCGGAGCGACGCCGGTGAGGTAGACGTAGGTGTCGTCCTGGGTCCCGCCGGTGATTCCCGAGGTGGGCGTGAAGGTTCCGTTGCTCCAGACGACGTTGCCGTTCACGGACACCGAGATGTTGCCGCCGCCGAACTTCGGGACTCCGATACGGCCGGTGGTGCCGGACGGGCTGGTCAGGCGCGCGGAGTAGGTGCCGGCGGCGGGGTCGCGGGACCAGGACGCGTTGACGGCGCCCTGGGGCATGGTGATGCGGCCCTCGGCGCTGGTCAGGTCGCCGGGGTGCGGGACGAAGCGGTACGCGCCGGTCGCCGACTCCGGTGCCGTGCCGAGCACGTCGAAGGTGAGGGTGGAGGTGGGCGCGCTGGACCAGCCGTGGGCCAGGCTCATGAACGAACCTCCGTAGGCGTGGCCGCCGTCGGCCCTGATGCCCTCCCAGAAGGTGCTCTTGGTGCCGATGTCGCTGTTCAGCATGTGGCCCCAGGTGCGGCGGATCTGCTCCAGGGCGGTGTGGTCGTCGTTGGCGGCGAAGTGGGCGTTCAGTTCCATCCCGCCGGCGAAGGGCGAGACGTTGCCGCCCCACTCGGGGGTGAGGGGGCCGTAGTTGCCCCACCGGGTCGCGAGTTGGCCGACGATGCTGCGCGACTTCGCGGTGGAGTCGGTGAGGCCGTACCAGACGGCGAGCGAGTTGCCGTCCTGCGGATACAGACCGCTGGTCGGGTTGTCCTTGTACATGCCCTTCGAGGCGTCCCACAGACGGGAGTTGGCCGCCGCCTTGACGGTGGCCGCCCGGTCGGACCAGCTCGCGGCGAGCGCGCTGTCGCCCTTGGCCGAGGCCAGGGTGGCGCCGCCCTTGAGCGTGGCGTACAGCAGCGCGTTGGCGGAGATGTTCTCGCCGCCCTGTCCGGCGCGGGCCCAGTCCTGGGTGGCGGTCACATTGAGCAGGCCGCTGCCGCCGATCTTGCCGATGATGAAGGCCATGCCGCGGGTGTAGTCGGACCATGCGGAGTCCAGCCATGCCCGGTCGGCCGAGTACGTGTAGTACGTCGCCGTACCCAGCAGGGTCCAGAGGTGGTAGGTGTCCGAGCCCTTGAGGTTGAACGGCGGTCCCGACCAGGGGATTTCACCCTGGGCGGACTGCACGCCGTACATCGTGCTGAGCGCGTTGCGCGTCGAGGTGAGGTCGCCCGAGTAGGCGTACTGCGTGGGTACGGCGATGCCCAGGTCGCCGGGCCACACCGTACGGTCCCGCTTGGCGCCGTCGACCAGGACGGAGTCGCCCACGCCGACGGTGGCGCTGTTGTCCCACTCCGCGGCCGGCGGGGGCCAGGCGCGGCCCTCGTCGGAGGCGATCGTGTTGAGCTGCACGGTGTAGGCCCCTGCGTACCAGATGCGGTTGAGCAACTCGTCGCTGGATTGGAAGTAGTTGGCGTAGTCGGCCGGGTTGGCCTTCCCCGGGGCCGCGGTGAAGGCGAGGCTGACGCCGGTGAGGTCCACCCAGCCCGAGGTGTCGAGGAAGACGGTGAGATAGCGGAAGCCGCCACGCTGTTGCGCCGTGGGCATCGTGTACGTGCCGTTGGCGGAGGCCGTGGCGTGGAGCGCTCCGTCCTCACCGTCGCGGCCGCTGCTCCGGTCGCTGTTGGTGCCGACATAGAGGGACGACTCGCTGAACGCCAGGCCGACTCGCTGTCCGCTGCCGCTGACGGAACCGAATGACAACGTTGCCATTCCAGCGACTTCCTTGCCGAAGTCGAGCGTGATGGCCGACTGTGCGCCGGAGATCCGCGTCGGCTGTCCGTTGAGGACGTTCTGCGGGTTCGCGACGCTGCCGGCGGTGGAGTACACGGCGGTCGGCTTGAGGGTGCGGGAGGTCGGCGAGTAGTTCAGGTCGGCAAGTGCCGCCTTGCTGACCGCCGTTGGGGGCGTCGGCGTTCCTGCGGATGCGGACGACGTGGGGCCAGCGGCCAGCGCGGCGACCACGGTCATGGCGAGGCCGAGGATGCGGCGCCGGCCTGGCGGTCTGCTGAGCGGGGTACGACGACGCATGGAAGCCTCCCGGAGCGGGTGCGGAATCAGTGGGCATACGAGCGTGCACATGCTGAAACGATTCAAATCTGCGGCGCATGAAGTTCGGCGCCCGATCGGACAGGTGGATGCACGAGGAGCCTCGCCGAAGTGCCACCGATGATGGGCGCCCGAAAACAAGGTGTCAACCCGTCGGGTTCAACGCGCCAACCCGTCAGGGCCAACGCGAACCCACCTTGAAACGACTCACGTTGGCGTCATTGACAGGACCCCGCCAAGCCGCTTCACTGCGTCGGAGACAGGTATGGACCAGTGCTCGATCACGTCCGCCGACCGGCATCCCCCATCGTGAAATCGAGGCGAGTTCCCGTGTTCCTGCGCAGCTCGGACAACGTTGTCAGACCCTGGCTTCTCTGCTCACTGCTCACGGCCGTGCTCACGGGTGCGGCACTGATCCCGACCGCGACCCCCGCGGTCGCCGCCACCCCGGTGTGCGTACTGGCCTGTGACACGCTGGACCCCTCGCAAGCCCGGGGGGAGGCCTTTCCGGTACCGGCCAAGAACCTCAACGGACGCCGTCTCGAACTGCACGTCTCCGACGCGGACGACATGGCGTGGGCCAGTATCGACGACGGCGCGGCCGGCGACTCGGTGTGGCTGGACCGCTCGTGGGACGGCGGCGCCACCTGGGAAGGGCTGCTCGGCAAGGCCACCGTCCCGGGAACGTGGACCGGCACCAGAACGCTCATGTACAACATCACCGATCCCCGCAACCACCGACGCGGGCTGGTGCGCGCCTGCGGCGACGCCGCCACCGTCGGCTGCACGGACTGGGTCTACCCCACCGTCTGCGACACGCTCTGCGACGGCACCGGCGCCGGTCAGGCGGCCGGCGACGACCAGCCGGTGCCGGCCACGACCATCTACGGCCGCACCGTCCGACTCCACGTCGACCAGAAGAACTCCATGGCCTGGGCGAGCATCGAGTCCGGCGCCGGCGGCGACGAGGTCTGGCTCGACCGCTCCTGGGACGGCGGCTCGACCTGGCCGGGCGGCTCCTCCCTCGGCCGCACCGCCACCCCCTCCGAAGCCACCACCACCCGTACCGCCATGTACGCCACCCGCGATCCACGCGGTCTCCTCTATGGCGGCGCGGTCCGCGCCTGCGGCCGGGAGGCCGCCCACCAGGAAGGCAGCTGCACCGCCTGGGTCAGGCCCACGCCGACCAGGGCGCGCGCCGCGGCCGACGCGCTCATGACGTCGTACGACCCCTACAACGGCTGGTGGCCGAGCAGTTGGTGGAACTCCGCCGCCACGCTCACCTCGGTCATCGACTTCGCCAGGACCACCGGTACACACGACTACGACTGGATCGTGGCCCGCACCTTCGATCAGAACAAGGGTGTCTTCCCCGCCGGGGTGCGCAGCTCGGACGCGATCGAGGGCCACTTCATCAGCCGTTCCATCGACGACTCGGGCTGGTGGGCCATCGCCTGGCTCGACGCGTACGACTACACCGGCGACGCCCGCTATCTCAATGAGGCGGTCACCATCGCCAGCTACGTGCAGCAGTACTGGGATCCCGGTTCCTGCGGGGGCGGTGTGTGGTGGGACCGGGAACGCACCTACAAGAACGCCGTGACGAACGGGCAGTACCTCTGGCTGACCGCGGCACTGCATCAGCGCGTCCCGGGCGACACCGTATGGCTCCAGCGGGCGAAGACGGCCGCGGCCTGGTACAAGGCCAGCGGGATGATCAACTCCTCGGGGCTGGTGAACGACGGACTGACCTCGGCCTGCGCCAACAACGGCAGCACCGTGTGGAGTTACAACCAGGGACTGGCCATCGGCGGCTTCACCGAACTGTGGAAGGCGACCGGGGACGCTTCGCTGCTGACCACGGCACGCACCCTGGCCGACGCCGCCGTCAGCAGCCCGGCGCTGACCCGGGACGGAGTCCTCACCGAGTCCTGCGACCTCGGCTCGGCGTCCTGCGACGACAACCAGAAGCAGTTCAAGGGCATCTTCATGCGGCACTTCGCCGACCTCACGAAGGTCACCGGTTCCAGTACCTACCGGACCTACGTCCAGAAGCAGGCGGACACCCTGTGGGCGCGGGACCGCACCTCCCTCAACCTCCTCGGCCAGCGCTGGGCCGGCACCGCCCCCAACCAGACCGACTGGCGCACCCAGGCCGGCGCTCTCGGAGCGCTGACCGCGGCGGCGGGCTGAGGAAGCGGTCCGGGAGGCGGCGTTCGCCGCTACGGAGCGGTCGGCCGGTCGGCGTTCTCCCGGTACAGGACGAGGTGTTCGTGGAAGAGCACGCCGTCGCGGACGTCTCCGGTGGCGGTGAAGCCGGTGTCGTCGACGTAGTCGATGTGGTTGCCGGTGACGGTGTAGCTGCCGGTGTAGGCGCTCTGCCGGTTGCCCCGGGCCTCGTCGTAGCGGCCGTCGGGGAGGAGTTCCTGGCGGATGTGGCCGTCTGCGGTGACCCACATGCCGACGAAGGGGTGAGGTGCTGCGTTCGTGTTCATGCGTCCACGATCACGCCCCGACGCACGGGCAACCAGGCCACGGCTCTCTCAGGAGCGGCGTTCCTGGGAGGCCGGCACCCACCCTGTGGCCAGGACTGGTGGGTCGGTGCCGGCCTGCGCTGTCACTTCTTCCAGGCCCAGTGCAGGCGGTCGAGCCCGCTCTGGTTGTTCAGCTTCAGGCTGAGGCGGGTGCCGGTGCCCTGGAGGGTGGTGAGGGAGTAGGTGTCGCCGTTGCGCAGGCCGGGCCAGTAGACCGAGCCCAGGCCGAGCTCCCGGACGGTGTCGGTCGCGGCCTGGATGTAGGCGACCTCGCTGGAGCCGTCGACCGGGCCGTTGTAGTCCAGGCCGGAGGTCATGGTCGCGCCGAACTCGTCGAGGACGGTGCGCGAGGCGCAGTCGCCGATGCGCTCCTTGAAGTCCTGCTTCCACTGGTCGACGGTGGTCCAGTCGGTGTGCCAGAAGCCGTAGTTGTGCAGGGCGAGGCGGGTGCCCTTGAGCCGGCTGTCGGCGCACACGGGCTTGACGTCCTCGCTGTACTTGACGCCCCCGACGAGGATCCGGTCGCGGGGGACGGAGCGGTGGGCGGTCAGCCAGTTCGCGGCCACGTCGCGCCACTCCTGGGAGGTGTAGCCGAACGGTTCGTTCATCGGCTCGAAGTACACCTTGGGGTTGCGCGCGTAGGCGGAGGTGATCCGCGTCCACATCCGGTCCCAGGAGTCCTGGTCGTCGATCTTGCCGTCCTTGGCGTCATCGGCCTCCCAGTAGCCCAGGATGACCTTGAACCCCTTGGCGGTGGCGGCGTCGATCGCGCCTCGGTACGACTTCCAGAAGGGCCCGTTCACGGAGGTGGGGTTGACCGGGAGGCGGACCGTGTTGGCGCCGAGTTCGGCGAACCCGCCGATGATCGCCCTGGACTTGGCGTAGGTCGTGGCGTAGCTGTCCGAGGTGGACAGGCCCGAGGGCACGACCGCGTCGTCGGCGTAGTTGTCGCGCGGGTCGGCCCAGTTGACCCCGCGGAAGTCACTGACGGGCGGTGGCGAGGCGTGGGTGGCGGCGGCTGCGGGAGCGGCGGACGCGGGGACGGCGAGGCCCCCGCCGAATGCCGTGACGCCGGCCAGCAGCGCCCCGAGGCAAGCTGTCCCGCGATGGTTCTGTCGAGGCACGACATCCCTTTCTGGGCGGTGACGTCCGCGCACCCCTCACCTGCGGGCCGGCGGCTCCATGGCTCCGGCAACGTAGAAGAGACCTCGAACAGGGGTCAACATATCTGCACACCAAATTTCATCAAGAACGCAGGAATCGGCTCCCTCGCGGGCGAGTTCAGTCGACGACCGGCACGGACGGGACCCCGGGCGGCATGTTGAGCGGCGTGACCACCTGAATCGCCGAGGGCAGTGAGGGGCCGTCGTCGGGCAGCGCCTTGTGGGCGCGCATGATGATCTGGCAGGCACGGCGCATGTCCTGGCGCAGGTCGTGGTAGAGGACCGCGGACAGACGCCGTTCGCGCAGCAGCACGGTGTTGTCGTGGTCCAGGTCATGGGCGATGAAGACCGCGCACTCCCGCCCGAGTGCGTCGAAGGCGTCGAGGGTCGCGAGATTGCCGCCTCCCACGGAGTAGACGGCGACGATGTCCTCGTCGCGCTTGAGCGCTTCGAGCACAAGGTCACGCTGGGTGGCATCCAGGCCGTCGCTGTCGGTGACCTCCACCAGGTGCCGCCCCGGGTGTTCCAGGCGCATGGCGCTGCGAAAGCCCATCTCGCGCTCTTCCTCACCGCGGAAGGAGCCCCGGCTGATGGTGGTGAGCACATTGCCGGGCCGCTTGCCGAGCCACTGTTCGAGGAGATAGGCGGCGGTGGCGCCGGCCGCGCGGTTGTCGATGCCGACATAGGCGAGCCGTGCGCTGTGGGGCAGGTCGGTCACCAGGGTGACGACGGGGATGCCGGCCGCGACCAGCCGTCCGACGGCGGCCGCGATCTCCGGTACGTCGGGGGCCTTGAGGATCACGCCCTGGGTGCCACGCTTGGCGATCTTGTCCAGGGTTCCGATCAGTTCGTCGGCCGGGCAGGTCTCACGGAAGTGGAAGCGCGAGCGGACCACCGCGGGGTGCAGGGAGGGCAGTTCGGCCTCAAGTGCCTCGCGCACGGCGGTGGAGAACCGCTCCGGTGTCTGCATCACGATGTCGATCATGAAGGTGCGGCCGCCGATCCGGACCTGGGTCTGCTGGCGGTCCAGGTCCTTGATGGCTTCGTGCACCTCCCTGATGGTGCTCTCCCGGACGTTGCCCCGCTGGTTGAGAACCCGGTCGACCGTGGCCGTGCTCAGTCCTGCCTGACGGGCGATTTCCCTGATCGGATAGGTGTGGCGCATGACTGGCCCCTGAGGGTGATGATGGACTTTTGATGGAGCGCTGAGGATTGAATGATGGGTTCGAGTTCTCAAGACTGGCAGAAATGCAGGAACTGCGAAAGGACCCGGATGTCGTCCACGGTGGCGGGAAAGCGGACTTGGCTGACCGAGGCCGACTGCGATCTCGGCGCGTTCCGCTCGCTCGTCGAGCGGGAGACCGACGCCGGTGACCACCCGTCGGCCGAGCGGGTGCAGCAGAACGTGCCGCTCTACGACAGCGACCGGATCCGCGGCCTCACGGTCACCGCCGAGGGCCGTCGGGATGTGCAGGACGAGCTGGTCCGGGCGCTGCTGGACGGGCCGGGCATCGTCGTCATCAAGCGCGCGTTCACCGACGCGGCCGTCGTGGACCGGGCCTCGGGGGCCTTCACCGCACTGATCGAGGAGGAACGGAGGGGCGGCACCGCTCGCGGTGACCACTTCGCCGGCCCGGGCGCGAACGACCGGGTGTGGAACGCCCACGACAAGCTGGCCGTGCGGGCGCCCGAGGTGTTCGCCGACTACTACGCCAACGACATGCTGGCGCTGATCGCCGAGGCCTGGCTCGGCCCCGCCTACCAGGTGACCTCACAGGTCAACGTGGTCAATCCCGGCGGGGCCGCGCAGCGTGTGCACCGCGACTACCACCTGGGCTTCCTCACCCAGGAGCGCGCGGCCGCGTACCCCGCGCACGTGCACCGCCTGTCGCCGGTGCTCACCCTCCAGGGCGCGGTCGCGCAGTGCGACATGCCGCTGGAGTCCGGCCCGACGCTGTACCTGCCGCACTCGCAGAGGTACGAGCCCGGCTACCTCGCCTGGCGGCTCCCGCAGTTCGTCGAGTACTTCGACGCCCACCACGTCCAACTCCCCCTGGAGAAGGGCGACGCGGTCTTCTTCAACCCGGCGCTCTTCCACGCCGCCGGACACAACCGCTCGGCCGGCATCAGGCGCATGGCGAACCTGTTGCAGATCTCCTCCGCCTTCGGCCGCGCCATGGAGACGGTGGACCGCGAGGCCATGGCGAACGCACTGTTCCCGGTGCTGCTGCGCCGCAAGGCCGAGGGCGCCTCGGAGGACTGGCTGCGCCGCGTGATCGCGGCCACCGCCGAGGGCTACCCCTTCCCCACCAACCTGGACCTCGACCCCCCGGTCGACGGTCTCGCCCCGCCCTCCCAGGCGGACACCATGTGGCAGGCCGTCACCGAGGGCTGGGCCCCGCAGCGGTTGAGCCAGGAACTACAGGCGGCCGCCAAGCGCCGCAGGAGCTGAAGGAGACACAGCACTCATGGGACTGCTTGAGGACAAGGTCGTCCTCGTCAACGGCGGCAGCCAGGGCGTCGGCGCGGGCATCGTGCTGGCGGCCGTACGGGAGGGCGCGAGCGTCGTCTTCACCGGCCGTCGGGCCGAGGTCGGCGAGAAACTCGCCGCGGACACGGGTGCGCGCTTCGTGCGCGCCGACCTCTCCGATCCGGCGCAGGCGCGGGACAGCGCCGTAGCGGCCATCGAAGCTCACGGACGTATCGACTGCCTGGTCAACGCGGCCGGGCTGACCTCGCGTGGATCGCTCCTCGACACCACGCCGGAACTGTTCGACCAGCACATCGCGATCAATCTGCGTGCTCCGTTCTTCGCGATGCAGGCGGCGGTGGCCGACATGACGGCCCGCAAGGCGCCCGGCACCATCGTCAACATCGGCTCCAACTGCGCGCACGGCGGGCCGCCCAACCTGGCGCCGTACTCCACCGCCAAGGCCGGACTGGCCGGTCTGACCCGCAATGCCGCCCACGCGCACCGCTGGGACCGGATCCGGATCAACGCCCTCAACATCGGCTGGACGGACACCGAGGGCGAGGACGCCACACAGCGCGCCTTCCATGGCGCGGGCGACGACTGGCGGGAGAAGGCCGCCCGGTCGCAGCCGATGGGCAAGCTCGGACAGGTCGACGAGATCGCCGACTTCGTCGTCTTCCTGCTGTCCGACCGCAGCGGCGTGGTGACCGGCTCGGTCATCGACTGGGACCAGAACGTCTTCGGCGGCCAGGACTGAGCCGCCGTACAGCAGAAGGAGCACGATTCTCATGCGTATAGGCATCATGGGACTGGGCCGCATCGGCGCCTTTCACACGGAAACCCTCGCCGGGCTCGACGCGGTGGACTCCCTGGTGGTCACCGACCCGGTGGCCGCGGCCGTCGCCAACGCCACCGAACGCTTCGGGGCCATCGCCGCCGAATCTCCCGAGGCGCTGCTCGCCGCCGGCGTCGACGGTGTCGTGATCGCCGCCGCGACCGACGCGCACCCCCAGCTCATCCTCGCCGCCGTGAAGGCGGGCATCCCCGTCTTCTGCGAGAAGCCCGTGGCCCTCGGCGTGGAGGAGAGCCTGGAGGTGCTGCGTGCGGTCGAGGGCAGCGGCGTCGAGGTGCACATCGGCTACAACCGCCGCTTCGACGCGGGCTGCGTGGCCGCGCGCCGGGCCGTGGTGAGCGGTGAGCTCGGCGAGCTGCACACCGTACGGTCCACCACGCTCGACCCCGCCCCGCCGCCGCCCGCCTATGTGGCCGTCTCCGGCGGCATCTTCCGCGACTGCTCGGTGCACGACTTCGACATCGTGCGCTGGGTGACCGGCCGCGAGGTGGTCGAGGTCTATGTGACGGGCGGCAACCGGGGCGCGGACTACATCCGTGAGGCGGGTGACGTCGACACGGCGTCCGCCCTGCTCACCCTCGATGACGGCGCCATCGCCGTCATCTCCAACTCCCGGCACAACGCCCGCGGTTACGACGTGCGTCTGGAGCTGCACGGCATGAAGGACAGCATCGCGGTCGGCCTGGAGGACAAGCTGCCGCTGCGCTCCGTCGAGCCGGGCGCCACCTTCCCGGCGGGCACCCCGCACCACTTCTTCATGGACCGCTTCACCCCCGCCTACCGCGCCGAACTCACCGCGTTCACCGAGGTCGTCGCCGGCACCCGCACCTCGCCGTGCACGGTCGCGGACGCCATCGAGGCGAGCTGGATCGCCGAGGCGTGCACCCTGTCGCTCCATGAGCACCGGCCCGTACGACTCGACGAGGTGCGCAAGGTATGACGGACGAACCCCTGCGGATCGGCGTCCTGGGCGCGGCCCGCATCGCCGAGCTGTCGATCGTCGGACCGGCCCGTGCGACCGGTCACCGCCTCGTCGCGGTGGCCGCCCGCGACCGCGGCCGGGCCGAGGCCTTCGCCGCCGCGCACGGCGTGGAGCGGGTGGCGGACTCCTACGCCGATCTGGTCGCCGATCCGGAGATCGAGGTCGTCTACAACCCGTTGGCCAACGGCCTGCACGGGCCGTGGAACCTGGCCGCCCTTCAGGCCGGCAAGCACGTCCTCACCGAGAAGCCGTCCGCGAGCAACACGGCGGAGGCGGCCGAGGTCCACGAGGCCGTCGCCAAGGCGGGCACGGCGTTCATGGAGGGCTTCCACTATCTGTTCCACCCGGTCACCCGGCGCCTGTTCGAACTGCTGGACAGCGGGGAGTTGGGCGACCTCCGGCACGTCGAGACCATGGTCGCCATACCCGCGCCACCGGACAGCGACATTCGGTGGTCGCTCCCCCTGGCGGGCGGTGCGCTGATGGACCTCGGGTGTTACAGCCTGCACGCCCAGCGCATGCTCGCGCCGTGGGCAGGCGGGGCGCCCCGGCTTCTCGCCGCGCGCGGCGGTGAGAGGGCGGATGCCGCCGGGGTCGACGAGTGGCTGGACGCCGATCTGGAGTTCCCGGGCGGCGTCACGGGCAGCGCCCGCTGCCACATGGCCCACGAACCCCGGCAGATGAGCTTCCGCGTCGTCGGCTCGCGCGGCGAAGCCACGGCGGTGAACTTCGTACAGCCCCACCTGGACGACCGGGTGGTCGTCCGTACGGCCGCCGGTGAGCGCACCGAGGAACTCGGCCGCCGGTCCTCGTACACCTACCAGCTGGAGGCCTTCGCCGCCCACCTGCGGCACGGTGAGCCACTGACGCTCGACGCCGACGACGCGTTGGCCACCATGCGGCTCATCGACGACTGCTACCGGGCGGCCGGGTTCCCGGTCCGGCCGCGTACGGTCCTGCCGGCCGCCGGCTGAGAAGCAACGACTGAGGGCGGTACCCGACCGGGTACCGCCCTCAACTGCTGTGTACCGCCTACCGGTAGAAGGCAGGACGCTCGATCAGCTCGACCTCGACGCGTCGCCCCTCCCGCTGGGAGAGCACGCCCGCCTCGCACACGGCCGCGGCCGCGTAGCCGTCCCAGACGCTGGGGCCGGTGACCTCGCCGCGCCGGGTGGCGTCCACCCAGACCTGGACCTCACGGTCGTAGGCGTCCTCGAAGTGTTCGACGTAGTCCGGCGTGATACGTCCGCCCCACCGGCCGTCGGAGCTCAGCCGCGGCCCGTGCTCGTCACCGATGCGTACGGTGCCCCGCTCGCAGACCGCTTCGGCGTGCACCTGGTAGCCGTAGCCGCAGTGACCGAAGATCTCGACGTCGACCAGGGCCCCGGACTCGGTCTCGAACAGCACGAATTGAGGGTCGTTCATACCGGCCGGAGCATGCGACGTCGGGGCCGGCTTGTGCACGGTGACCGCTGTGATCTCCTGATCGAGGAGCCAGCGGGTCACGTCCATCTCGTGGACCACCGAGTCGTTGATGAGCATCTCGTTGGTGAACCACGGCGGCATGGACAGGTTCCGGTGCCGATGGTGCAGCATCAGTGCCCTGCCCAGCTCCCCGCCGTCGAGGAGCCGCTTCAGCTGCATGTACTCCGTGTCGTACCGCCGCATGAAGCCGACCTGGATACGCCGGTGCCCGAGCCGCTGCTCCGCCTCCAGGACGCGCAGGGCGGAAGCGGCATCGGGGGTGAGGGGCTTCTCGCACAGCACCGGCAGATCGCGTCCGAGCGCTTCGAGCAGGGCCGCCTCGTGAGCGGGCCCCGGGGAGGCGATGAGTACGGCGTCCACGTCCTCAGCCGCCATGGCCGCCGCGGGTTCGGTGTACGCCGTGCAGCCCTCGATGGCGTCCGCGAGCGTCTTGGCGCGCTCCGCCTCGATGTCGACGACGGCTGTCACACGCGCCCCGCTGACGACGTGCTGGAGTCTGCGCACATGGTCCGCGCCCATCTTGCCCGTGCCGACGACGGCAACACTCAGGTCGGCTTGAGGTGGCATGTTCGTGATGTCTCCGTGCTGGTGAGGTTCAGTTGGACTGGGGCGCGCCGACTTGAAGGGCGTCCGCCTCGGGGAGTTCCTCCACGTCGACGCCGCGCACCTGGGACAACTCGTGCTTGAGGGCGGCGAGTTCGGTGCCGCCGGCCATGTGGTTGGTGAGCTCCTCCAGCGAGATCTCGCTGCGCTCGGCCGACAGTTCCATCGTGCCCAGGCGCAGCACGCTGAAGTGGTCGCCGACCATGTAGGCGTGGTGCGGGTTGTGGGTGATGAAGATGACGCCGAGACCCCGCTCGCGGGCGGCGGCCACGTACTTCAGGACCACACCGGACTGCTTGACGCCCAGGGCCGCGGTGGGCTCGTCCAGGATCAACACACGGGCGCCGAAGTAGACGGCACGGGCGATCGCCACGCACTGGCGCTGACCGCCGGACAGCGTGCCGATGGGCTGCTCCAGGTCATCGAGGATGATGCCCATGTTGCGCAGCTCTTCGTCGGCGGTCTTCTTCATCTGCTCGATGTCGAGGCGGCGGACCGGCCAGGGCCCCTTGGTCATCTCCGAGCCGAGGAAGAAGTTCCGCCACACCGGCATCAGCGGGACCACGGCGAGGTCCTGGTAGACGGTGGCGATGCCGCAGTCGAGGGCCTGGCGGGGGGTGGAGAAGTGCACCGGTTCGCCGTCGACGAGGAACTCGCCCTCGGTGTGCTGGTGCAGCCCCGAGATGATCTTGATGAGGGTGGACTTGCCGGCGCCGTTGTCACCGAGGACACAGGTGACCTGCTGAGGGAAGACCTTCAGGTCGACACCGTGCAGAGCGCGGATGTTGCCGTACGCCTTGCCCGCGTTGCGCAGTTCGACGAGCGGCCCGTCCTTCGTGGGGTCCTTGTCCGCGAGGATGGCGCCGTGAGTGCCGGTTCCGTTCGTGGATCCGTTGCTGGATGTCATTGCGTTCACCTCCTGGTCGCCGTGCGGCTGACCCACAGATTGATCAGAACGGCGCCGAGGAGCATCACGCCGAGGAAGGCCTTGAACCAGTCGGGGTTCCAGCCGGCGTAGACGATGCCCTGCTGCACCATGCCGAACATGAACGCACCGAAGACCGGACCGATCGCCGAACCGGCACCACCGGTCAGCAGACAACCACCGATCACCGCCGCGGAGATGTAGATCAGCTCCTGACCGACACCCTCACCGGACTGCACCGTGTTGAAGGTGAACAGCTGGTGCATACCGACGAACCAGGCACCCAGGCCGACCAGCATGAACAGCGAGATCTTCGTGAACGTCACCGGCACACCGACCGCCCGTGCCGACTCCTTGTTGCCGCCGACCGCGAAGATCCAGTTGCCGTACTTGGTGCGCAGCAGCACCCAGGTCGCCAGCGCCGCGAAGACCAGCCAGTACACGATGGTGATCTTCACATTGACGCCGCCGACCTCGAACGACGAGGCGAAGACCTTCTGCGCCTGACTGAAGCCGTCCATGTCGCTGATGTCGTCGGTGGCGACATTGCCGGTGACCAGCTTGGTGACGGCGAGGTTGACGCCCTGGAGGATCAGGAAGGTGCCCAGGGTGATCAGGAAGCTCGGCAACCCGGTCTTGACCACCAGCCAGCCGTTCAGGAAGCCGACCGCCAGTGAGACCAGGAGCGCGACGATCACGCCGACCCAGACGTTCATGCTCAGCTGGTAGGCGAGCATCGCGGCGGTGAGCGCCGAGGTGATGACGGCGACACCGGCCGACAGGTCGAACTCGCCGCCGATCATCAGCAGGGCCACGGGCAGCGCCATGATCCCGATGGTCGACGACTGGTACAGGATGTTGGCCATCGAGCTGCCGTCACGCACCGGCGGCGCCGCGACCAGGAAGAACACATACACGGCCACGGCGCCGAGGAACACGCCGACCTCGGGTCGGGCCAGCAGCCGGATCGCCAGGGGGCGCTCTTCCGTGCGCCCGTCCTTCTGGTTCGCCGGCGGGGCCGGCGACGGGGATCCCGTCGCCGGTGCCGTGGTCTGAGTCATGGTCATCACCGGGTTCCCTTCGCGGCGAACTTGGCGACAGTTTCGACGTTCGTCTTGTCGACGAATGCCGGGCCGGTCAGCACGGGTGCCTCGCCGCCGCCCATGTAGTTGCCGTTGGTCTTGTAGAGCCAGAGCGAGTCGACCGACAGGTAGCCCTGGAGGTAGGGCTGCTGGTCGACGGCCCACTGGATCTTGCCGGACTCGATGGCGCCGACCGCGTCCTTGTTGAGGTCGAACGTGGCGAGCTTGGTGTCGGTGCCGGCGTCGGCAATGGACTGGATGGCGGTCATCGCGAACGGGGCGCCGAGGGTCGTCACGTAGTCGATGGAGCTGTCCTGCTTGAGCTTGGCGGTGATCGTCGACTTCACCGACGGCATGTCGGTGCCGTTCACATACAGGATGTCCGTCTTGCCCTTGAACGTCTTCTTCACGCCTCCGCAGCGGGCCTCCAGCGCGACCTGCCCCTGCTCCATGATCACGCAGACGGTGTGCTTGGCGCCGACCTCGTTCAGCTTGTTGCCGAACGCCTCACCGGCGATGCTCTCGTCCTGGCCGAAGTACTCCAGCAGACCCTGGGCCTTCCAGTCCTGCACGCCGGTGTTGAACCCGACGACGGGGATGCCGGCCTTCACGGCCTTGGCGACCACGGCCTTCATGGCGTCCGGCTTGGCCAGGGTGACGGCTATGCCGTCGACCTTCTGGTCGATGGCGTTCTGGACCAGGTTCGACTGGTTGGGGCCGCTGGGGTCGCTGGAGTAGACGAGCTTGACGTTGTCCTTGGCGGCGGCGGCCTCGGCACCCTTGCGGATCGTGTCCCAGAAGGTGTCACCCGGGGCCGCGTGCGTGATCATCGCGACCGTCATACGGGGAGTGTCGGCCTTGCCCGCCGAGATGTCGTTCGCGGCATCCTCGGCCTTCTTGCCTCCGGAGCCGCTGGAGCATCCGGCCACCAGCAGGGTGGCGGCTGCCGCCACTGCGACCACGGGGAGGATTCTGCGGGAGCGGGAGCGAGGACGGTTGGCGTGCTGGGTCATGGTGATCACCGGGTTCCGTTCTCGGCGAATTTGGCGATGACGTCGATGTTCGTCTTGTCGACGAAGGCCGGACCGGTCAGCACGGGGGCCTCGCCGCCGCCGCTGTAGTTGCCGTTCGTCTTGTAGAGCCACAGGGAGTCGACCGACAGATAGCCCTGGAGGTAGGGCTGCTGGTCGACGGCGAACTGGATGGTGCCCTTGCTGATGGCGCCGGTCAGGTCCTTGTTCAGGTCGAACGTGGCGATCTTCGCGTTGCTGCCGGCGTCGGACACCGACTGCACAGCGGTCAGCGCGATGGGGGCGGCGAGCCCGACCACGTAGTCGATGGAGCTGTCCTGCTTGAGCTTGGCGGTGATCGTCGACTTCACCGACGGCATGTCGGTGCCGTTGACGTAGAGGATGTCCGTCGTGCCGGAGAAGGTCTCCTTCACACCGTCACAGCGCTGGGTCAGGCCGATGTTGCCCTGCTCCTGGATCACACAGACGGCCTTCTTGGCGCCGGCCTCGTTCAGCCGCTTGCCGAGCGCCTCGCCCGCGACGATCTCGTCCTGGCCGAAGAACTCCAGCAGGCCGAGCTTCTTCCACTCGCTCACACCGGAGTTGAAGCCGACCACGGGGATCCCGGCCTTCGTGGCCTTGGCGACCACGGCCTTCAGGGCGTCCGGCTTGGCGAGGGTGACCGCGATGCCGTCGACCTTCTGGTCGATCGCGTTCTGCACCAGGGTGGCCTGGTTGCCCGCGTTCGGGTCCGAGGTGTAGACGAGCTTGACGTTGTCCTTGGCGGCTGCGGCCTGGGCACCCTTGCGGATCGTGTCCCAGAAGGTGTCGCCGGGGGCCGCGTGCGTGATCATCGCGACCGTCATGCGGGGGGTGTCGGCCTTGCCGGCCGAGACGTTGTTCCCGCTGTCGTCGGCCTTCTTGCCTCCAGAACTACTGGAGCATCCGGCCACCAGCAGGGTGGCGGCTGCCGCCGCTGCGACGACGGGGGCGATTCTGCGGAAACGGGGATGGGACGAGCGATCCATCTTTCCGGCACCTCACTGTGCTTCAGGGGAAAGGGAGAGCGGCTGACCGAGCGAACACTGCCGATCACATGTCGTTAACACGGCTGTTGCCTATGACGAGATAGAACCGTCACGCCACCGCGAGGTCAACATTTGTAATGACATCATTTGTCCATCAAGGAAAGATGTCAGAACAATTACTTGACGCTCGTTGCGCTTGACCTCTACACCTGAAATGGCAGGGCGCCTCCGACCCTTTCCCTTCGCCTTCCGGATAGCGACGGTGAGCCGCGTGCCCGCATGCAGGAGATCCATCAATGGACGCTTGTTTTGATGTATTAACCATGAGTCGAACGGGCGTCGACAAATACCTCCTGGAAAGGGTCGAGCGCTTCGTCAAGTTCCTGGACGGCCCCGGAAGGAAACCCGCACCCGATGAAGAACCTCAGTCACTGGATCAACGGCAAGCCCAGCGAGGGGACGTCCGAGCGCTACGGCCCCGTCCACAACCCGGCCACGGGCGCCCAGGAGAAGCAGGTCCCGCTCGCCTCGGTCGACGAGGTGGACGCCGCGGTCGCCGCCGCGAAGGATGCGTATGTGACCTGGGGTCAGTCCTCGCTGGCCAAGCGCACGGAGATCCTCTTCCGCTTCCGTGCGCTGCTGGATGCGAACCGGGATGCGATTGCGGAGCT
>NZ_JBIUCC010000015.1:0-150400 GCF_044593495.1 Streptomyces sp. NPDC051963
CTTCCTTTGTACTCACCCGAGAGACTCTCTCGCGGCTTTCCTCCGGGCGCTTCCCTTCGGTCTTGCGTTTCCGACTCTATCAGATCCTTTTCTCGGCCTGACCCCCAGTCAGCGGGGTTTGTCTTCCCGGCCGTTGGGCCGTTCCGACGTCTCAAACCTTAGCGGATCCTCTCGGCGATTCCCAATCGAGCCGATCGGGGCTGTCGAGTCCCGATTCGAATTGAATTCGGGCATGCCGAATTCGACCCGGTTGGGAGGTCGTGCTGAGGTTTGGTTGCCGCTTGCGCGGCGGGAGTTGCTGTCGAAGAACCGTTACGGCTCCGCGGCAACCCGGAGAACTTTACGGATCGGGCGGGGGGCTGTCAAGCGTCCCCTGTCAAGATCTTTAATCGAGGTCCGTGAGGCGGCCGCCGGCGTCCGGCTGGGCGTGTTCCACCCTGCGCAGGAGGCGGGTGAGGACCTCGCCGAGTGTCATGCGCTCATCCGGGGACAGATCCTGGAGCAGTTCCTCCTCGAAGACGGACGCGAGGCGCATCGCCTCCAGCCACTTCGCGCGCCCCTCGGCGGTCAGCTCCACGATGACGCGGACGCGGTTGGACTCGTCGCGCTCGCGGGTGACCAGACCCTCGGTGACCATGCGGTCGATTCGGTGGGTCATCGCGGCCGGAGTGAGGCCGAGTCGCTTGGCGAGGTCGCCGGGGCCCATCCGGTAGGGAGCGCCGGAGAGGACGAGGGCCTTGAGGACCTCCCACTCGGCGTTGCTGATGCCGAGGGCGGAGGTCTGGCGGCCGTAGGCGACGTTCATACGGCGGTTCAGGCGGGACAGTGCCGAGACGATCTTCTCGACCTGGGGGTCGAGGTCCCGGAACTCGCGTTGGTAGGCGGCGATCTGCTCTTCGAGCGTCGGTTCGCTGACGCCGGTGCCTGTGGTGTCACCCATCGTCGGAGTATCGCACGGTCGCGCTTGGCGTTGAAGTCCTTCGGCATGTACTCTTTAGCTTCGAAGTTTAGACTTGAAGTCTTCACTCCTAACTACTGAGAGAGGTGAACGTGACCAGGGCGATGGGCGCAGCGATGCGCCGGATTCATGTGGGTAACGCACTCAGCGCGTTCGGGCTCGGCTTCACCGTCCCCTACCTGTACGTCTATGTGGCGCAGGTACGGGAGCTGGGAGCCATGACGGCGGGTCTTGTACTCGCCGTCTTCGCCGTGGCCGCGCTGATCGTGCTGCCGTTCGCCGGACGGGCCATCGTCCGACGGGGCCCGCTGCCGGTGCTGCTCACCGCCCTGGTCACTGCCGCGATCGGCGCGCTGAGCCTCGGGCTCGCGAGCAACGCCACGACCGTGTTGCTGTCGGCGGCCGCCCTCGGTGCGGGACAGGCCGTGATGCAGCCGGCGCTTGCGACGATGATCGTGGACTGCTCGTCGGCGGAGACTCGGTCGCGGGCGTTCGCGACGCAGTTCTTTCTCCAGAACCTGGGACTGGGCGTCGGTGGCCTCATCGGCGGTCATCTCGTCGACGCCACGCGCGTCAGCTCCTTCACGCTGCTGTTCGCGATCGAGGCGGCGATGTTCCTGTCGCTGGTCGTGGTGATGGTGACCGTGCGGATGCCGCACTCGCCGGGGATCGGGGACGCTCCGGTCGGTTCTGCCAAGAGCAGCTGGAAGCAGTTGACGTCCAACCGGGCCATGGTGCAGCTGTGCGTGCTGGGCTTTGTGCTGTTCTTCGCCTGCTACGGACAGTTCGAGTCGGGGCTCAGTGCGTACGGGGTCGAGGCGGCCGGGATCTCGACGTCCGCGCTCGGGACCGCGCTCGCCGCGAACACCGGGATGATCGTGGTGGCGCAGTTCGTCGTACTGAGGTTCGTGGAGCGGCGGAGGCGGTCGCGGGTGATCGCGGGCGTCGGGCTCATCTGGGCCGTCGCGTGGATAGCGGCCGGGTACGCGGGGCTGGGGCAGGGCAGTCAGGCCATGGCGACGGCTGCCTTCATCTCGACGTACGCGCTGTTCGGGCTGGGTGAGGCGATGTTGTCGCCGACGGTGGCCCCGCTGGTGGCCGATCTTGCGCCGAAGGGGCTGGCGGGCCAGTACAACTCCGCTTTCGCGCTGGTCAAGCAGTTGGCGCTGGCTGTCGGACCTGCGGTGGGCGGGCCCATGGGGGCCTCGCTGCACGCGCCGTACATCGTGACGTTCCTGCTGTTCTCGCTGGGGATCACCTACCTCGCCGTGCGGTTGGGGCGGCAGCTGACGGATGTACAGGATCGGCCGTGGCTGGAGAAGAGCCGGGTTGTCGTGCGAGGTGGGGCACCGGTGGGGTCGGTGTCTGCTGAAGCCTGAGGTGCGGGGCCCGCGTCAGCTCTTCGGGAGCACGAACTCGCACCACACCGCCTTGCCGCCGCCGGGGGTTCTGCGTGAGCCCCAGCTCGAGGCGATGGTGGCCACGATCGCGATGCCTCGGCCCGACTCGTCGCCCGGTTCCGCGCGGCGGCGTCTGGGGAGGTGATCGTCGCCGTCCGTCACCTCGATGATCAGGCGGCGGTCGGTGCGGCGGAGGCGGAGACGCATGGGCGGGGTGCCGTGCTGGAGGGAGTTGGCGACCAGTTCGCTGGTCGCCAGGACGCCCAGGTCGTGCAGGTCGGGCGGGAAACGCCAGCTGGTCAGGACGCCGGAGGCGAACGCACGCGCGCGTGGAGCCGCCTCGACGCCGCCGAGGAGTTCCAGGGCGGCATTGCGGAAGAGCTCGCCGTCGGGGCCCGTGCGGGCGGGGTGCTGGAGGACCAGGACCGCCACGTCGTCGTCGTGGTCGGCCGTGACGCCTGCCGTGCGGACCAGGCGGTCGCAGACCACCTGGGGCGTGCCGGTCGCGCCGGCGAGGGCGCGCTCGAGGCTCGCGATTCCCTCGTCCAGATCTTCGTTACGGCGCTCCACCAGGCCGTCCGTGTAGAGGACCGCCGTCGAACCCGGGCTCAGGGCGACCGTGCCCGACGCATGGATCCAGCCGCCCGTCCCCAGGGGCGGGCCTGTGGGCTCGTCCGCGCGGACCACCTGGCCGTTCTCGTCCCGGACCAGGATCGGCAGGTGGCCAGCCGAGGCGTACACCAGCCGCCCTTCGTTCGGGTCGTGGACGGCGTACACGCAGGTGGCGATCTGGTTGGCGTCGATCTCGGTCGCCAGGCCGTCGAGGAGCTGGAGCACCTCGTGCGGGGGCAGGTCGAGGCGGGCGTACGCGCGGACCGCCGTACGGAGTTGGCCCATCACCGCGGCCGCCCGGACGCCTCTGCCCATGACGTCGCCGATGACCAGGGCGGTGCGGCCGCCGCCGAGTGTGATCACGTCGTACCAGTCGCCGCCGACCGCGGCCTCCGTGCCGCCGGGTTGGTAGGTAGCGGCGATGCGCAGGTCGTCGGGCTGTTCGAGGACCTGGGGCAGGAGGGAGCGCTGGAGGGTGACGGCGGTTTCGCGCTGGCGGCGTTCGCTGGCGCGGAGGCGTTCGGCGGCCTCGGCGTGGTCGGTGACGTCGGTCGCGAAGATCAGTACGCCGCCGTCCTCCGTGTCCGTCACCGGGGTGCAGGTGAAGGTGTAGCAGCGGCCGTCGGGGGCCTTGCGGGACTTGACCGTGCGTGGCTTGCGGCTTCGCAGGACCTGGTCGAGGAGCGGGAACAGGCCGAGTTCGTCGAGTTCCGGGAGGGCCTCTCGGGCCGGGTCGCCGAGGGGGCGCAGGCCGAAGGCGGTCACATAGGCGTCGTTGACGTACGCGAGGCGGTGGTCGGGGCCGTGGATGAGGGCGACGAGGGCCGGGACGCGGTCGAGGACCTCGCGGACCGGCAGTTCGTCGACGGCGGGCGCGGACAGCGCCTCGTCGGTGAGCTGTTCGCCTCGGGCGGCGGGCACCGAGCTCTCGCCCCGCCGGTCCGGTGGGACCGCGTGATCGGTCCGCGCTGCGGCGCGGCGCTGCGTTCCGGGGAGCCGGGCGCTCCAGCGCGTGAAGTTCACGAATCCTTGCCTCGTGTCGTCGTCTTCGGCCAGCTCCGGACCCGGCCGGGGGTCTGGGGGGTGGCACCCCGGGGTTGCAGCACTGTGGGTGAGCCTCGTGGGTTCGAAGGGCGAGCAGGTGCTCGTCCGTGGGGGCGGGGACCAGTCTGGCAGGGTGGCCGCCCGGGCCGACATCCGTCAGACGCCGGTCCGGCCGGAGGAGTTCCTGAGTCCGGTCAGGTCGACCCCTTCGGGTCGTCTGAAGGCTTTCCACCGGCCGCGAGTTCGAACTCCGCTCGGGGATGTTCGAGTGATCCGAGGGAGACGATCTCCCGCTTGAAGAGCCCCGACAGCGTCCACTCGGCCAGTACACGGGCCTTGCGGTTGAAGGTCGGCACCCTGCTGAGGTGGTAGACGCGGTGCATGAACCAGGCAGAGTAGCCCTTCAGCTTGCGTCCGTAGACTTGTGCGACGCCTTTGTGCAGTCCCAGGGAGGCGACCGAGCCCGCATATTTGTGCGCGTACGTCTCCAGCGGCTCACCGCGCAGTGAATGCGCGATGTTGTCGCCGAGAACCTTGGCCTGGCGCAGGGCGTGCTGGGCGTTGGGGGCGCATTCCTTGCCGGGTTCGTCGGCGGTGACATCGGGGACGGCGGCCGCATCGCCCGCTGCCCACGCGTGCGTGGTGCCCTCGATCGTCAGCTCGGCGGTGGCCTTCAGGCGTCCGCGGCCGTTCAGCGGGAGGTCGGTGGCGGCGAGGATCGGGTGGGGTTTGACGCCGGCCGTCCAGACGACCGTACGGGTCGGGAAGCGCTGTCCGTCGCTGAGTACGGCGATCCGGTCCTCGCAGGAGTCGAGGCGGGTCTCCAGGAGCACCTGGATGTTACGGCGGCGCAGTTCGGTGACCGTGTAGCGGCCCATCTCCTCGCCGACCTCGGGCAGGATGCGGTCCGAGGCCTCGACGAGGATCCACTTCATGTCCTCGGGCTTGATGTTGTGGTAGTACCGCGCGGCGTAGCGGGCCATGTCCTCCAGCTCGCCGAGCGCCTCGACTCCGGCGTAGCCGCCCCCTACGAAGACGAAGGTGAGGGCCGCGTCGCGGATCGCGGGGTCGCGGGTGGAGGAGGCGATGTCCATCTGCTCGATGACGTGGTTGCGCAGGCCGATGGCTTCCTCGACCGTCTTGAATCCGATGCCGTGGTCGGCGAGGCCGGGGATCGGGAGCGTGCGCGAGATCGAGCCGGGCGCGAGGACCAGTTCGTCGTACGACAGCTGCTGTGCGCCCGCGCCCTCCTCCTCGGTGGCGAGGGTGGTGAGCGTCGCGGTGCGTTTGGCGTGGTCGATGGCCGTGGCCTCGCCGATGATGATGTGGCACTGGTCGAGGACGCGGCGCAGCGGTACGACGACATGGCGGGGGGAGATGTTGCCCGCGGCCGCTTCGGGGAGGAACGGCTGGTACGTCATGTACGGGTCGGGAGTGACGACTGTGATCCCGGCCTCGCCCTGCCTCAGTTCCCGTTTCAGCTTCTGCTGGAGGCGCAGGGCCGTGTACATCCCGACGTAGCCGCCGCCGACAACGAGAATGCGCGCACGTTCCTTCACCATCCCATGACGCACCCGACGCTTGCGTTTGTCCACAGGCTCGACAATTTGTGTGACCGCACGCCGGGGACGCCCCTAGTTGGCCGAATTGCCGGAGTGCGGGAAAAGTTCGCAGGTCAGCGGCGTGAGTCGGGTGGGAGGAGGGGGCGGAATCAGGACGTATACGGCCCGTACTCCGATCGGGGGGCGCTCCGTGCGGAACCTGCCCCTTCTGAATTGACCCCCGCTCAACTATGTTCGTGTGTCGACGGGGTGTAGGGGGATGCGCCTTCGGGCCGGCCGACAGGGCGGGCCCGTGATCCGGGTTTGTTCCCAATGCCCCGGCGTCCAATGGCGGGGAGAGTCTCCGGGGGGAGACGTCATTAACCGGGGGAACACGTATGCATATTCAGGACAATCATTGGTCGTCCGCGTCCGCTGTCGCGCCCGGTGGTGCGATCGGCATGGCGACGGGCAACGGACGTGCGGACGGTGGGCGGGCGACACCGCTGCGCGTGGATGCACAGCGCAATCTTGAGCACGTACTGCGTGCGGCGCGCGAGGTCTTCGGCGAGCTGGGATACGGCGCGCCGATGGAGGACGTGGCGCGGCGCGCACGGGTCGGTGTCGGCACGGTGTACCGGCGCTTCCCGAGCAAGGACGTCCTGGTCCGGCGGATAGCCGAGGAGGAGACCTCCCGGCTGACCGACCAGGCACGTGCGGCGCTCGGTCAGGAGGACGAGCCCTGGTCGGCGCTGTCGCGCTTCCTGCGGACGTCGGTGGCGTCCGGGGCCGGGCGGCTGCTGCCGCCGCAGGTGCTGCGCGTCGGGGTCGCCGACGAGGGCTCCGGAGTCGAAGAGGCCCGGGTGCCGCAGCAGCGCACCCAGCCGGGAGCCGGAGAGCTGCGGCTGGTCCCGGAGGAGACGTCGGTGATCGCCGCGGACGACGCGGGTGCCGCGGCGCTGCTCGAGGTCGTGGGCCAACTCGTGGACCGGGCGCGCACGGCGGGCGAGCTGCGAGCCGATGTGTCGGTGTCGGACGTACTGCTGGTGATCGCGACGGCAGCGCCCTCGTTGCCGGATGCGGCGCAGCAGGCGGCGGCTTCGGCACGGCTGCTGGACATCCTGCTGGAGGGCTTGCGGTCGCGGCCGGTGTGAGTGCGGGTGACCCGCCGTGTGAGTGCGGGTGGCCTGCCGGCCGAAGTGGCGACGCCAGGCGGGGGTGGTGTGCCGCCCCCGCTTCGAGTGCTGCCCGGGCCCTCCGCTTCAAGTGCTGCCCGGCCTCTCCGCTGCGATCGCGATCCCGAACGTTCTGCGCATTTCGGGCGGGAAGCTCAACTCCTACCCCACGAACGCCAATTGACCCTTCCCCGTACGAGTGACGGCTAGTACTGCATCGCGACAAGTCGCCACGGACGAGTGGAAGGTCTGCACTGCCGGGTCCTGAACAAAAGCCAATATGGCACTCTGACCGGGTGTCGGGACGGGTAGGGCAGGCGGCGGGGGCTTTCCGCGATGGGTGTTGACGGGCGGGACGGGTCACTCGGTGACGGCGAGGCGGAGCCCGGTGGGCTGACGTCGCCGCAGGTACCGAGCCAGGGCGGACGTGCGGACGTGCCGCCGGCCGGCGATCCCGTGGAAGGCGGCGTGCCGGCGCAGCGCAACCGGCGTGCGGACGAGCGGCGTGAGGACGACGCCCTGCCGCCACCGATCGACCTGCCGCCGTCCGATGCCGATCTGATCGAGCGGATGCGCTCGGGCGACGACACGGCGTACGAGGCTCTGTACCGGCGCCATGCGGACGCGGTGCGCCGGTACGCGCGCACCTGCTGCCGGGACGCCCACACCGCGGACGACCTCACCGCCGAGGTCTTCGCCCGGATGCTCCAGGCCGTGCGCGGGGGTTCCGGTCCTGAGCACGCCGTACGCGCGTATCTCCTCACCACCGTCCGCCGGGTCGCCGCGAACTGGACGAAGTCGGCGAAGCGGGAGCAACTGGTCGACGACTTCGCGGTGTTCGCCGACCAGGCCGCGCGGGTGTCCGAGGTGTCGGACGACGACACACTCGACCTGGGCGCCGATGTGCGCGCGATGCACGAGGCCGAGCAGTCCATGGCGATGCAGGCCTTCCGGTCGCTGCCGGAGCGGTGGCAGGCCGTGCTGTGGCACACCGAGGTCGAGGACGAGTCGCCGAGCGATGTAGCCACCCTCTTCGGGCTGGACGCCAACGGCACGCGCGTGCTCGCCAGCCGCGCCCGCGAGGGCCTCAAGCAGGCCTACCTCCAGGCCCACGTCAGCGCCACCCTCGCCACCGACGAGGAGTGCGCCCGCCATGCCGACCGGCTCGGCGCCTATGCCCGCGGCGGTCTGCGCACCCGGGCCGAACGGGGCCTGCGCAAACACCTGGAGGAGTGCGCCAAGTGCCGGCTGGCCGCGGGCCAGATCAAGGAAGTCGCCGGCGGTATCCCCGCCGTCGTACCGGTCGCGGTCATCGGTTGGTTCGGCGCCGCCGGATACGCCAAGGTGGCCGCGCTCATCGCCGGCGGCACGGGCGCGGGAGCGGCGGGTGCCGCGGGTGCGGCCGCTGCGGCGAGCGGCAGTTCGTCCGGCGGGGCGGGCGGCGGTGGCGGTGCGGTCGCCTCCGAGGGGCTGGGCGCGCCGATCAAGGCCGGTATCGCGGCCGGTGTGGTCGCGGTGGCCGTCGCCGCGGTGGCGCTCGCGCTGATCGGCGACGAGGATCCGCTCAAGGAACCGGTGGCCAAGCCGCCCGCGTCCTCGCCGGCGGTGCCGCCCGCGAAGGAGACGCCGGCGCCCCCGAAGCAGGGACCCGCGCCGAAGCAGCCGGTGGTCGCGCCCAAGCCGACGCCGACCCCCACTCCGACGCCGACACCCACGCCCACACCTACGCCGCCCCGGACCCCGCCCCCGAGCCCCGCCCCGACGCCTCCACCGAGCCCGACGCCCACGCCCACCCCGACCCCGGAGCCCCCACCGCCTCCGGTCGACTACCAGTGGAGCGAGCTGGCCTACGACGTCAGCGGCGACGGCACCGGGCCGGAGATGCGGATCGCCGAGAGCAGCTGGGTGTGGCAGCGGTACGGCATCTCGATCGCCGGCCAGCGGTACGCGCACGGCGTGACCGTGCACGGCAGGTCCTCCGTCACCATCGACCTCAACCGCGAGTGCACCTCCTACGACGCGCGGGTCGGCGTCGACGACATGACGCTGGGGCTCGGCAAGGTCCACTTCTCCGTCTACGCCGACGGGGTCCAGCTGTGGAAGTCCGGCCTGATCGGCGGCCGCGACCAGGCGGTCCCCGTCCATGTCGACCTCACCGGCCGCAAGACCGTAAGGCTGGTGGTCGAGCCGCACAGTGTCCTCGACAACCTGATGCTCGCGGACTGGGCGCAGTCGAAGTTCGCCTGTTCGTAGGGCTCAGCGGGCCTGTCCGGCGGGGTGGCTGCGCACCGCTTCGACGAGTTCGCCCTGCGCGTCCGCGGGGGTGAGGGCGGCGCCTCTGGTGCGCTCGGCCGCGTACCGGGCGGAGCCCAGAGCGGTACGGGCGACGGCCTCGGTTCGCTCGGCCACCGTGCGCCCGGGCAGTGGGCGAAGGTGGCCCTCCCTCCAGTCCTCGGCGGCGGCGAACAGGCGGACGGCGCGGGCGTGGTCGCCGAGTGCGGACACGAGCCGTGCCGCGTTTTCGGCGAGCTCTGCCGTGATCCATTCGGCGCAGCGCCATTCCACCGCCTGGCGCACCGCGTCCGCGAGGATCGGCAGTCCGTGCTCCGGGCCGGACTCGGCGGCCGTGATCGACGCGTCGAGCCCCTTCAGCCCCACCCGGAACTGGGGCGGCGGGGTGCCGGACGCCGACTCCACGCCGGCCGCGTCGCACAACTCACGCGCGCGTGCGACATCGTCCACGTCCAGAGCCATGTGGGCCCGCAGCATCAGGAGGAACGCCCGGGCGTCCACCACTGCGTACCGGTCGGCGGCGGCGCTCGCCTCGTCCAGCGAGACCAGGGCGGCGGCGCGATCGCCCGAGCGGTAGGCGATCTCGGCGAGCCGGGCCAGGAGGAACGGCGACTCGGTGTAGGCGCCCACCTCGTAGGCCAGCCGCAGGGCTTCGGCGTACTCCTTCTCGGCGTCCTCGAAACGGCTGCGTGCCATGGCCGCTTCGGCGCGCGCGCTGCACACCTGGGCCCTGATCCAGCGGTCTCCGATGCTCTGGCTGAGCTCCTGTAGTTCCGCGAGGTCGTCGTCCACACCCTCGAGCCGGCCGGACACGTCGATGACCATGTGCGCACGGAACATCAGAAGGACGGCGAGCTCCCAGTCGCCGCCGTACGTACGGCAGTTGGCGACCGCCCGGTCCATCATGCCGCGGGCGCCCGTCGAGTCCCGCAGATAGAAGTTGATCAGGGGCCACGCCAGGCCGGGCATGCGGGCAGCTGCCGGACCGCCCGGCTCGAAGAAGGCCCGCACACGCGCGATGTACGTCCGGTACCGCAGATCCTCCGGCGCGGGCGGCGGCTCGATCTCGGCCGTCAAGAAGAGGGCCAGCATCCTGAGCTCCATCCGCCGGGCGTGCAGCGGATGGCCGGACTCCCCGTCAGCGGCGGCGAGGTAGGCATCGATCGGGTCGGGCGAGCCGAGGGACGAAGCGACGCCACCCACCGCGCGGACACCGGGCCCATGGCCGGCCCGAGCCACCGGATCGCCGCTGCCCACGGCATCCAGGGCCGTGCCGAGGCGCAGAACCCGGTCGATCCACTCCACGGCCTCACGGCGGTAGTTGCGCAGCCAGCAGAACCAGCCCATGGCGAGGGCGATGGCACCGGCCTCCGCCTCGTCCCCGGCCGTGAGGGCACGATCGAGAGCCGCGCGGATGTTGTCCAGCTCCGTCTCCAGGCGGGAGATCCAAGGGAGTTGACCGGCGGAGTGGAGCAGGGGCTCGGCCTCCTCCACCAGGGCGCGCACCCACGCGCGGTGCCGGCGCTCGGCGGCCAGGCGCGCCCCGGGGACCTCGGCGGCACGCTCGACGGCGTACTCATGGATCGTCTCGAGCATGCGATACCGCATGCCGTCGCTGCCGTCTCGCCTGCAAGGGGCCGCCACTATCAGGGACTTGTCGACGAGCGCCCCGAGAAGATCCGCGACCGGACCGGTGCACACGGCCTCCGCCGCCGCGAGGTCCCAACCACCGGCGAAGACAGACACCTCACGCAGTACCGTCCGCTCCCCCTCGTCGAGCAGCTCCCAGGACCAGTCGACGACCGCGCGCAGGGTCTGCTGGCGGGGCAGGACCGTGCGGCTGCCGGAGGTGAGGAGGCGGAAGCGGTCATCGAGCCGGTCGGCGATCTGCCGGGGGGTGAGCAGCCGCAGCCGGGCGGCGGCCAGCTCGATGGCGAGCGGCAACCCGTCGAGACGGCGGCAGATCTCCGTCACCGCCGCCGTGTCCCGGAGCACGGCGGCCGCGTCGGGACGGACGGCGGCCGCGCGCTCCGCGAAGAGGCGGCTCGCCTGGTCGGGGACGAGGGGCTCGACCGGGCGCACCGACTCACCGGGTACACCCAGGGGTTCACGGCTGGTGGCGAGGATCGTGAGCCCCGGGCAGCGGGTGAGCAGTGTCTCGGCGAGGGCGGCGGCAGCGCCGATGACATGTTCGCAGTTGTCAAGGATCAGGAGCTGGCTGCGCGGGGCGCAGTGCTCTATGAGCAGGGCGACCGGGTCGTCCTGCTGGGCCGTCAGCTCGGTGGTCATCAGCACGGTCTCGCGCAGACCGAGCGCACTGACCACCGCGCCCGGCACCGCCTCCGGCCGGTCGAGCGGGGCCAGCTCGACCAGCCACGCCTGCGGCAGCCCGGCGGCGGCTTCCTCGGCGAGGCGGGTCTTCCCAGAGCCGCCCGGTCCGGTGAGCGTGACCAGTCGGGCCCTGTGCAATTCGGAACGAACAGCGTCGATTTCGGGTTCCCGCCCCACGAAAGAGGTAAGCCGTGGACGGAGGTTGCCGTTGCGAAGCTGGGGCGCCGCCGAAGAAGCCCCCGGCCGCTCCAACAACGCCTGGTGCAGGGCCCGGAGTTCCAGCCCCGGATCGGTACCGAGGCCGTCCGCGAGAGCGCGGCGCGCGGCCTCGTACGCAGCCAGGGCGTCCGCAGACCGGCCGGTGTCACGCAGGGCACGGATGAGAAGGGCATGCAGCGGCTCGTCGTACGGAAACGCCGCAGTCAGTTCCTTCAGCTCCGGTACGACGTCCTGAGCACGCCCGAGCCGCAGCCGCGCCTCGGCCCGGGCCCGGGTCGCCTCCAGACGCAAAGCCTCCGGACGGGCGGCAGCGGTCCGGTCCGCCAGATCGGCGAGTGCGGGACCGCGCCACAAGGCGAGCGCGTCGTCGAAGTCCCGGGCCGCGGTGGTCGGATCACCTTCATCGAGCGCAGCCGTGCCCTGTCGCACGAGGCCTTCGAACACAAACAGATCGACGTCGTCCTGCGTCGCCGTGAGGCGGTAGCCGCCGGGGTGCGAGGTGACGGCGTCCTTGCCGACGGCACGACGGAGACGCCCGACGAGAGCCTGAAGGGCCGCCGGGGCATCCAGGGGCGGGTCGGCCGCCCACACCTCGTCGATCAGCGTGTCCGGCGTGACGATGCGACCGGGATGCAGAGCGAGGGCGGTCAGCAGGGCGCGCAGACGCGGGCCGCCGACGGCCACGGCCCCGCCGTCACCGTCCTCCGCAAGGGCACTGCCCAGAATTCTGTACCGCACCGGCCCATTGTCACCGCCCCGACTGCGAGGAACACAGAATTCGCAGCCCCGGGCCGGTCAAAGCCCCCGGTGTGACCGCCAGCCGCGTACGGCGGCAAGGGGACGTGGCGGGGTGTCCGCCCGCAGCGGTTGGCGCGTCAACACGGGTGAGTTGGTAATTGACCGATTCCGCGCCGTTCCGAGGACGGACACCCCCGCCACGTCCCCGACCCCCACCCGCAGGCGCTACAGACACCCCCCACAAGCCGCCACCCCCCGCCGGGAGGCACAAAACCATCACCCCCGCCGGGCCGCAGCCCCCGCCCCCAGCGCCCGCCCCTGCGGAGCGATCCCCGCCGGCACCGCACGCGCACGTGCCGGCGTCCCGGTCCAGCAGGTCCCCCTTCGGGCAAGCAGACGACGAAGCCAGAGCTCCAGGGAGACCAGGTCGGCCAGGCCGTCCAGGGGCAACGGCTCACCCTCGGCGGCCGCCCTCAGGGCCTTACGGACGACACGGGCCTCGACCAGCCCGGCCTCGGCCAGGAGGGGCGTGCCGAAGAGGGACATCAGAGTCTCCGCGGAAACCCGCAGTCCCGTGCGCGCGGCGGCCGCAGAGGACGCATGGGAAGGGGCGCCCCACCCCGGCGGAAGATCCATGACCCCCGCGCCCTCCAGCACCGTACGGAGGATCGCCGCCCGCGCACCGGGCCGTACCCGCAGCGCCTCGGGAAGCGTGCGGCAGGCGCGGACCACCTGGTTGTCGAGGAACGGCGCGTGCAGCCGCTGGAAACGGATCTCGGCGGCCTGCTCCAGGACCCGTAGATCCGTGGCCTGACGGGCGAGTGCGGCACGCGCGCGGTAGTCACCGGGACGCTGCCCCGGACCCACGCCCGAACGATTCGTCGCGCCTTGCAGGAGAACCGATACTTCAGCGAGGGCCTCACCGGTCAGCCAGCGGGCGGCCGGCCCCGGTCTGCCCCAGGTGAGCGCGGCGAGGGACGCCCCCACGGCACCTCCGGGCTCGTCGAAGCGACGATGCAGAAGACGCTCGGCGAGGACCTCCAGCCCCGTCCGGTAGGGCGTACGGGCCAGCCGCCGGGCCGCGCCGTACACGCGCGCGGGAACGAGTACAGAGCCCCCGTCGGCCTTGGCCAGCGCGGCGACCGGTCGCACCAGATGGCGCCGCTTGCGGTCCATCAGCAGGTCGGCGAGGCGCGCCGGATGCGCGTCCAGGACCTGCCGGGCGCCGTACCCGGTGAAGTGGTCCGCGCTTCCGGCCGCGAGCCGGGCACGATGCCGGGCCGCCGTCACCAGACAAGGACCGGGCTCGTCCGTCAACGGCCCGTCCAGGTCGGCGTACGGCAGCGTCTCCTCGCCCCCGGTCACCACCACGTGGTGCAGCCGGGGATTGGCCGCCAGCGCACCCGCCCGCTCCAGCTCGGCCTCCCGACCGCCCACGGTCAGGTCGTTGAAGGTCACGGCCAGCAGCCGCTCCCCCGCCCCCGTACCGTGCCCGAGCACCGTCCCCGGCATCCCCGGCAGCCCGGCCGCCAGCAGCGCCAGCGTGCCCGAGGCGGGCCCCCCGGACAGATCCGCGCCGATCCCCGGAACCGGCATCCCGCGCGCGGCACGCCGCTCGGCGGGCCCCATCCCGGGCACCGGCCCGGGGTCGATGTCGGCGCCGGGTACATGCCGGGGCGCGGACAGACGCGCGCGTACGGCCTCGATCAGGGCGTCGCGCACCGCGTCCACGGCGCGGTCGGGGTCGGTCGAGGGCGCCGCGACGGCGAGGGAGGCGACCGGTTCGTACCCGGCGATCTCGCGCGCCCCGGCGCGCAGGATCAGCGCATGCCCCGGCGGAATCCGCCGTACGCCGTCGTACGGGGTGGAGTCGTGCAGCGCGGCGGGTACGTCGGGGGCGGCCAGCAGCGCGGCGAGGTGCCCGAAGTCGAGGTTGGCCTCGATGAGGTCGGCCAGGGGCAGCGCGGCGGTCGCATAGGCCGTGCCGCCCGCCCAGGGGGTGTAGAACACGGGGCGCGCCCCCGCGAGATCGCCGCAGACCATGATCCGGCGGCCGACCTGGACGACGGCCGTGTAGCTGCCCGGCCAGGCCGTCAGATGCCGAAGTGCCCCTCCGCGCGCGGCGAACAGCCCGACCCGGAGCTCCTCGTCCGTCGCCCCGCAGGTGCCGAGGACAGCGATCCGGTTCTGGGCGTCGGCCTTCACCACCCGCACCTCGTCCGGGCGCCAGTCGCCGACCGCCCACAGCGGATCGGGGTCGCCCCACAGGAGTTGGGAGCCCACGGGGTGCAGGGTCTCGCCCTCGTGTCCGGTGGCGCCGGCCGAACCGGGCTCAACGGCGCCCGCGGCGGTGCTGCTCCATCCCACCAACCACCGCATCGACGCCTCCACAGGCTGTGGACAACCAGTGCACCGCACGAACCGGTTCACCATGCTGCCATGAAGGACGCACCCCAGAGGGGCGGTGGGACCGCTTGTCCTCGGGAAACGCGCCTGAGTGGAGATACCCGGAATCACCCGAACAACCGCACGGGAGAGGGAATCTGCGACGCGAATGCGCCCCCTATATGCTCCCCAAAAACACCGGATGCGCCCTCAAGTCCCATGGTAGGAGGGGTAATCGCCCGCAGAACAGGGGGTCGGTTTTCGGCCAAATCGCCGACGCGGGGACAGCCTTGCACACGCTCCGTACATGCCCTGCCCATCGCAGGGTGAGCGCACAGTCCGGGAGGCGGAGTTCGCCTCCCGGACCGGTCCGCCGCCCGCGGGGATGTAGGCGGCGGTGTCCCCCAGCCCACTGGATCCAGTACAGCGGGCCGACCCACGCACGATCCATGGAACCGCTCCCCCGATGGCCGGAGAAGAGCGCACACACGGGCGCACGGCCACACATCGGGAGCACGCCGCAACAGTCCGTACCTGACCCGCACTTCAGTACGGACCACAATCCCGCCAACCGGAAGAATGCCCCTTAACGCTTGGGATGCGGCGAACTACGCTGGGTTTACGAATGCCGCGTGGTTATGCCAGCGCGGCAGCCGTCTGTGTCGAGGGGTGGCCATGTCCAGGGAGCAACGCGGGCCGAACGAAAAACTCGGCGCCGTTCTCGCCCTCGCGGGAATCAGCAACGCAGGACTCGCGCGACGCGTCAACGACCTTGGCGCTCAACGCGGGTTGACTCTTCGCTACGACAAGACGTCGGTGGCGCGCTGGGTGTCGAAGGGAATGGTGCCGCAGGGCGCGGCGCCACACCTCATAGCCGCCGCCATCGGCCAGAAGCTCGGCCGCCCTGTGCCGCTCCACGAGATCGGCCTGGCGGACGCGGATCCCGCACCCGAGGTGGGCCTCGCCTTCCCCAGGGACGTGGCACAGGCCGTGAAGTCGGCGACGGAGCTGTACCGTCTCGACCTCGCCGGCCGCCGCGCCGGCTCCGGCGGCATCTGGCAGTCGCTCGCCGGGTCGTTCGCAGTCAGCGCATACGCAACGCCCGCCTCACGGTGGCTGATAACCCCTGCTGACAGCTCGGTGGCACGGGACGCGAACCCCGCGGAGGGTTCCGGAGCACCGCTCAAAGTCGGCCACAGCGATGTGCTGAAGCTGCGCGAGGCCGCGGAGGACGCCAGGCGCTGGGACTCCAAGTACGGCGGCGGCGACTGGCGTTCATCGATGGTGCCGGAGTGTTTACGGGTGGAGGCGGCGCCGCTGCTACTCGGCTGCTACTCGGACGAGGTCGGCAGGGCACTGTTCGGGGCGAGCGCCGAACTCACCCGTCTCGCCGGGTGGATGGCCTTCGACACCGGCCAGCAGGAGGCCGCGCAGCGGTATTACATCCAGGCGCTGCGGCTCGCGCGCGCGGCGGCCGACGTGCCCCTCGGGGGGTACGTGCTTGCCTCCATGTCGCTCCAGGCGACATACCGCGGCTTCGGCGACGAGGGCGTCGATCTCGCGCAGGCCGCGCTGGAGCGCAACCGTGGCCTGGCCACCGCCCGCACCATGAGCTTCTTCCGGCTGGTCGAGGCACGCGCGCACGCACGCGCGGGTGACGCCCAGGCCGCGGGGGCGGCCCTCAAGGCCGCCGAGGGGTGGCTGGAGCGGTCCCGTGAGGGGGACAACGATCCGTCCTGGCTCGGCTTCTACTCGTACGACCGTTTCGCCGCCGATGCCGCGGAGTGCTACCGCGATCTGAAGGCGCCGCGACAGGTCCGCCGCTTCACGGAGCAGGCGCTGTCGAAGCCGACGGAGGAGTTCGTGCGGTCGCATGGGCTGCGGCTGGTCGTGTCGGCGGTCGCGGAGCTGGAGTCGGGCAACCTCGACGCCGCGTGCGAGCAGGGCGTGCGGGCGGTGGAGGTTGCGGGGCGCATATCGTCGGCCCGCACCACGGAGTATGTGAAGGATCTTCTGCATCGGCTGGAGCCGTACGGGGACGAGCCGCGGGTGGTGGAGTTGCGGGAGCGGGCCCGGCCGCTGTTGATGGCTCCGGCGTAGCGGCTGCGGCACAGAGGCTTCGGCGCAGAACCGGTTTCCTTCGCAGATCCCTGCGTTTGAAGTGACTGTCAGTGGCGCAGTGCACTATCGAAAGCGGGAGGTGGTGCTGGTGCGGTCGGAGATCGCGTACGACTGTGACGTGCTCGTGATCGGCGGTGGGATCGTCGGGCTGTCGACCGCGTATGCGATCACGCGGGCCGCGCCGGGCACGCGGGTCACGGTGCTGGAGAAGGAGGGCGGACCGGCCCGGCACCAGACGGGGCGCAACAGCGGCGTGATCCACAGCGGGATCTACTACCGACCGGGCTCGCTCAAGGCGCGGTACGCGGTGCGGGGCGCCGCCGAGATGGTGAAGTTCTGCGCGGAGTACGGCATCGCGCACGCCGTCACCGGCAAGCTCATCGTCGCCACCGACCGGGAGGAGCTGCCGCGGCTGCACGCGCTCGTGCAGCGCGGCCGGGAGAACTCCATTCCGGTGCGCGAGCTGGGCCCCGCACAGATCGCGGAGTACGAACCGGAGGTCCGCGGAGTCGCCGCGATACACGTCGGGACGACCGGCGTGTGCGACTTCGCGGGCGTCGCCCGGCAGCTGGCCGACGCCTCCGGCGCGGAGATCCGCTACGGCGCGGAGGTCGTACGGGTGGACCGGCGCCCGACGCTCGGAGTGGCCGTACGGACGCGGGACGGGGCGGTCGTGCGGGGGCGGGTGCTGGTGAACTGCGCCGGGCTGCACTGCGACGAGGTGGCGCGGCTGACCGGGGACGATCCCGAGATGCGGATCGTGCCGTTCCGCGGGGAGTACTTCTCGCTGACGCGACCCGAGCTGGTGCGGGGGCTGGTGTACCCGGTCCCGGATCCGGCGTTTCCGTTCCTCGGGGTGCATCTCACGCGCGGGATGGACGGCGGCGTGCACGTCGGGCCCAACGCCGTGCCCGCGCTGGCGCGCGAGGGGTACGGCTGGGGGACCGTGCGGGTGCCGGAGCTCGGCGCGGTGCTGGCCTGGCCGGGCGTGTGGCGGATGGCTCGACGGCACTGGCGGTACGGCGCCGGGGAGCTGCGGCGCTCGGTGTCGAGGGAGGCCTTCGCCCAGGCCGTGCGGAGGTTGGTGCCGGCGGTGACCGCGGACGACCTGGTGCCGACCGCGGCGGGGGTGCGGGCACAGGCGGTCCTGCGGGACGGCACGCTGGTGGACGACTTCATGATCCGGGAGGGGCAGCGGGCCGTGCACGTACTGAACGCCCCGTCTCCGGCAGCGACGGCTTCGCTGCCGATCGGGCGGGAGGTGGCTCGGAGGGCGTTGGCGGTGTTGGGTGGGGTGTGAGGGTGCCCCGGTGCTGTGAAGGTGTCCGGCCGGACCGGCTGGACGCGGCCGAAGCGGCCCCGTCCTCAGGGCACCGGACGGGCTGGATGTCTCGCGCTGCCAGTAAAATCGACCGCACTGTGTCTGAGACTCACCACGCCCCCGAAGCCGAGCACACTCCCGGTGCCTCTGTTCGTCACACCCGTGCCAAGGGGGAGCCGCGGTTTCCCGATGGGCCGAAGGCCGATCCCGCCGGGTCGCATTTCGAGCGGCGGATTCGGAGTTTTCAGCCGCGGCGCAGCAGGGTGACGGCGGGACAGGCCGACGCGTTGCAGCGGCTGTGGGCCAAGTGGGGGCTGGACATCGACGGGCAGCAGGTCATCGACCTGGCGGAGTTCTTCGGCAATGCGGGCCCGGTCGTGCTCGAGATCGGCTTCGGGATGGGGGAGGCCACCGCCCAGATGGCCGCAGGGGACCCCGGCACCAACATCCTCGCCGTCGACGTGCACACCCCCGGCCAGGGCAATCTGCTCAACCTCGCCGACCACCACGGCCTGTCCAACATCCGCGTCGGCAACGGCGACGCCATCATCCTGCTCCGCGAGATGCTCGCCCCCGACTCCCTCGACGGGCTGCGCGTCTACTTCCCCGACCCCTGGCCGAAGAAGCGGCACCACAAGCGGCGCCTGATCCAGCCGGAGTTCCTCAGCCTCGCCGCGACCCGGCTCAGGCCGGGGGCGATCGTGCACTGCGCGACCGACTGGGAGCCGTACGCCGAACAGATGCTCGAGGTGCTGAGCGCGCACCCGGACTTCGAGAACACCCAGCCCGACGGCGGTTTTGCGCCCCGTCCCGACTTCCGGCCGCTCACCCGTTTCGAGGGCCAGGGGCTGGACAAGGGACATGTCGTGAACGACCTGCTCTTCCGTCGCGTACAGCACCAAGACCGTCCCCCCACCGGCGCCTGAGCCCACCCAGCGCTCCTGCGGGCTGCGCCCCTCCCTCGTTAGGGTCAATGCCGTGGCCACCAGTCCCCCGTATCCGCCGCGCCCCAGCGACCCCGCCGGTGGCGCGCTGCGGCACGCGCACTGGTGGCAGGCCCGATGGGTGCGCTACGGCGCTCTGATCACGCTCCTCGCGCTCTCCGGGCTCGTCATCCTCGCCCTCGTCCGCGAACAGACCGGCACGGAGGGGTTCCTGGTCGGGCTCGGGCTGTCGGTGTTCCCCGTGCCGCTGCTCATAGCCGCCTTCCGCTGGCTGGACCGGGTCGAACCCGGCCCCTGGCGGAACCTGCTCTTCGCCTTCGCCTGGGGCGCCTGCGCGGCAGCGTTGATAGCGATCGTCGCCAACAGCTTCGCGACCCGATGGATAGCGACGGCCACCGCGGATCCGTCCAGCGCGGACACCCTCGGGGCGACCGTGATAGCGCCGATCGTGGAGGAGTCGGCCAAGGCGGCGGCCGTCTTACTCGTCTTCCTCTTCCGGCGACGCGACTTCACCGGGATCGTCGACGGGGTGGTGATAGCCGGCGTCACCGCCACCGGCTTCGCGTTCACCGAGAACATCCTCTACCTCGGTACGGCCTTCGGTACCGACCAGCTCAGCGGCGACCGCGGCATCGCCTCCGTCACCGCGGCGACCTTCTTCGTGCGCATCATCATGTCGCCGTTCGCGCACCCGCTCTTCACCGTCCTCACCGGCATCGGCTTCGGCGTCGCCGCGCTCTCGGGGGACCGGCAGCATCTGCGCCGGGTCCTCGTGCCGCTGTCCGGGCTGCTGCTGGCGATGGGCATGCACGCGATGTGGAACGGCTCGTCCACGTTCGGCGAGTACGGGTTCTTCGCCGTGTACGCCGCCTTCATGGTGCCCGCGTTCGGGCTGCTCACCTGGCTGGTCATCTGGACCCGGCAGCGCGAGCTGAGGACCGTACGAGCCGAGCTGCCCGCGTACGTCGCCGCCGGCTGGCTGGGGCCGACCGCGCCCTTCGTACTCGGATCGATGCGGGCGCGACGGCTGGCCCGGGAGTACGCCCGCCATCACTTCGGCAGGCCGGCGGGGCGGGCGGTGGCGCAGTACGAGGCGTACGCGACGTCGCTGGCGTTTCTGCGCCACCGGGGGCGGCGGGGGCGGGCGGGCACCGACTTCGTCGTACGCGAACGGGAGTTGCTGCATGAGCTGTGGCAGCGGCGGAGGGTCGCGGGACCGGCGCTGGAGTACGCGGCCCGAGTGACGGCGCCGGTCGTCATGCCGCCGGCCTGGCCGATGTACGGTCCCGCGGCACCGTATCCGGCGCACCACAACCCGTACCGGACCTAGGCCTCGCGAGTGGCCGCGAGTAACCCGCCCAGGCCGAGCTGCGCTCCGCCCGAAAACCGGCAGCCCTGACGTCGGGGGGTCGTCGTCAGGGCCGCCGGGGAAGGGGAGGCTGGCTCAGGGGTTCAAGCCCTTGCTCCGCAGCCAGGCCATCGGGTCGATGCCGCTGCTGTCGGAGCTACTGGTGTGGACCTCGAGGTGGAGGTGAGCGCCGGTGACATTGCCGGTCGCACCGACGCGGCCGATGACATCGCCGGTGGCGACCTTCTGGCCGACGCTGACACTGATCGAGGACTGGTGGGCGAACCACAGCTCAGTGCCGTCGTCCAGGGTGAGGACGGTCTTGTAGCCGTACGAACCGTCCCAGCCGGCCTGGGTGATGGTGCCGCTGTGGATGGCCTTGATGAGCGTGCCCGTGGGGGCGGCGAAGTCGAGCCCGGTGTGGTAGCCGGAGGACCAGAGGGAACCGGCCTGACCGAAGGTCGAGGTGATGGTGTACGAGGAGGTCGGCAGCGCGAACTGCTTGGCCAGCTCGGCGAGCCGCTCGGCCTCCGCCTTCTGCCGGGCCGCCTCCTCCGCCTTCGCCTTCGCGGCGGCGGCCTTGGCCTCGGCCTGCCTCTCCGCCTCGGCTGCCGCGTCGGCGGCCTTCTTCTGGGCGGCGGCCTGCGCGGCCTGGGCGGCCTTGGTGTCGACCTGGTCCTGCTGCTGCTCGGCCTGGGCCAGGATCCTGGACCGCAACACCTCACCGGCGTCGGAGGTGCCCTGCTCGGTGTCCTCGGAGGCCACATTGACGCTGCTGAGCGCGGTGTCCTGGGCCTCCTCGTCCGAGGAGTCGTCCGAGATGATCGAGCCCACGGACGGCAGGTCGGGCATGGAGATGGACACCGGCGGCTTGCCGGTGTTGGCGCTGGCCATGCCGCCCGCGCCGACGGCGGCTATGACACCGACGCCCAGAACCGTGGAGCTGCGGGCGAATGCCCCGTTGCGCTGCTTGCTGACGCGGTGCCGGCCGCGTAGGGGAGGGAGGGACTCCTCGGTGGGATTCCACTCCTCCTGCGGGCCCTCGTCGTCGGTGCGGTAGCCCCCGTACACAACGGTGTCGGGCTTGCGCTGACTAGGCACGAACGGGGCCTCTGGAGCAGGCCGGTTGGACGCCACGTAGGCGTACTCCTTTCCTTCCCTATCGCCTACCGGGTTAGCTGACGGGTTCGGAGAGGAAGGTCTCCTACGCGCGTATACCCGCCGTGCTTCCACGGTGGCATCCGCGCGATTCACCCCAAGGTGGTGGTTCCCCGGTTCCCTTGCGGAATTCGGCGCGTGCGCACGGAGCCGACTCTTGTGACGGCTGGGACGACCGCGCTGCGTTATCGAACGTTAATAGACCCAGGGGCCGGATTCCAAGCGGTTCCACTTGATCATTAACGTTTTTGCCCAGGACGTACGGGCCATGACCGGTGAAAATCGGGCGAGTTGACCACGTCACCGAAGCAACTCATCGGCCCCACCAGTTCTGACGTTGTGTCAGTTGTTATCGCAACGGGGTGGCTCGATCACGCCGGGTGACAACGGGCATCACTCGGGCTCGGCATGGGCCGGAACACACCGAAGGGCCCGGATCGCAATGATCCGGGCCCTTCGGCCTTCAGTAGCGGGGACAGGATTTGAACCTGCGACCTCTGGGTTATGAGCCCAGCGAGCTACCGAGCTGCTCCACCCCGCGTCGTTGTGTTCACAAGTGTACGTCATCCGTGGGACACCCATGACCACACGGTGGTTCACCCGGCGGGATTGCCCGCGTGGGTGAGGGTTTCCCAGGCGACGAAGAGGCCGTCGGTGCCGGCGGGGCGGGTCTGTTCGGCGAGTTTGCGGGCGGTGGGGACGGAGAGGTGGAGACGGTCCTCGAGGTGGTTCAGGGCGACTTCCAGGTCCGGGCCCATGGTCCTGGCGATCCTGCCGCCGCACAGCCAGGTCGGCGCGGGTGCGCCCAGCTGGTGGCGGGCGTGCAGGGAGAGGGCGGCCTTGAGCCGGTCCTTGGCCTCGGCGTACAGGTCGACGCCCTGGTGCCAGGCGGTCTCGGCGATGTGCGCGGTGGCGGCGAGGGAGTGGCCGACGTGCTCGAAGTCACGGCAGGTCTCCTGGGTGACGCCGTCCTTGTAGGTGGACTGCTTGAACCAGTACGACGTCAGCCGCTGCGGGCTGTCCATGCCGGAGCCGGGCGCGGTGAGCGGGAGGCGGCCGTCCTTGCGCAGGTAGAAGTAGGCGGGGACGCGGTCGCGGAAGCGTTGCAGGGCGTGGTCGAAGGTCTTGTGGTCGTCGAGGAAGACGGCGATGCCGATGGCCGCGTCGGTGGAGACGAGGTCGCGGTTTCCGTTGACGTCCAGGACGCGTCGGGTGACGTGGGGGAGGTAGGCGGTGCGGAGCATGGTCTCGAAGCGGAGTACGCGGTGGGCGGGCCAGTCGCCGCCGGGTGTGTGCCGAATGATCTCGGCGGCCCGCGCCCAGGTGGACCCGGCCCAGGCGGCCTGAAGAGCGGCGTTCTGCCCCGTGTGCCGCTCCAGCTTCGCCGACCAGCCGTCCATGATCTCCCTGGCCTTGACGGCGTGCTGCGGCTTGCCGGTGACGGTGAACATCAGGGCCTGGGTGTAGGCGGCGATGGCGTCCGCGCGCTCCTGGATGCAGCCCCGGCCGGCCATGGCGCCGGCGGGGCAGGAGACGGTCCGGTACGGCTCGGACCGGTACTTGTACGCCCCGTACTTGCTGTCCCGCATGTCCAGGAACGCCTTCAGCCAGGGCTTCCTGCCCTCGTTGACGTTCTCTCGTACGGCGTCCAGCTGGTCCTTGCCGACCAGGACGCCGGGGTGGGTGAACTCGGCGTCCGGCGGCAGGGCGCGGCCCATGGTGCGCGTACCGTCGTCGCTCCCGCACGAGGCGAGCAGTGCCGTGACCAAGGGCAGGATCAGCAAAGCCGCCGTCCGTCTGCGCACCGACCTCATCGCCACCTCCGTGATCCACACCGGTCATTGGCAGCGTTACCTGTACGGCGGCGGGGCGCAGGATCTGATGGGCCGAAGGGGAGTTGGGGTCGGGCCGCAGCCGAGGCCGATTCCGTGCTTCACCCCGTCAGATGCCGGTTCGGCGCCTTCGCCCGTTCCTCGTACTCCGGCAGCACCACCACGGCCACGCCCGCCGCCTCCAGGAGCCCGCTCCCGTCGGCGGCCACGACGAACGTGTCAGGCTCGCGCCACGCCGTCACCACCCGCCGTACCCCGGCGTCCAGAATCAGCCGGGCGCACGGCGCGGGGCGGGACGCGCGGTGGGCGCACGGTTCGAGGCTGCTGTACACCGTGGCGGTCGGGAGCCGGGGATCGTCAGGGGCGAGCTTCGCCAGCGCGGCCTCCTCCGCGTGTACGACCGGGTCGTCGCCCTCCCTCGAGTGCCCCCGCGCAAGCTCGGTCCCGTCGGCGGCGACCACGACCGCTCCCACGCTGAACGCGGTCCGCGAGGGCGGGCACTGCGCCGCGAGTTCACAGGCCAGGGCCAGCCAGTGGCGGTCGGCGGCCGACGGGGTGTTCCCGGTGCCGGGGGCGGTGGGCTCGTAGCGCATGAGGACGACGTCCTCGATCCGCCGGGTCTCCACCAGGCGGAGGCGGCCGGCCTGGTACCCGCCGGGGCCGAACAGCCTCGGCGCCTTCGGTTCGCCCACGAACAGCGGTGCCAGGACCAGCTGCAACTCGTCGGCGAGCCCCTGCTGGAGCAGCTGGGTGTGGATGATCCCGCCGCCCTCGACCATCAGGCGCCGTACGCCTCGTACGTCGTGGAGGTGCTCCAGCAGCCGAGGCCAGTCCAGTTCCGGGCCCAGCGGGACGACGTCGGCCGCGACCGGCGTCCGCCGCAGGCGCTCGGCGCCGTGGTCCGTCGTGTAGACGACCTTCTCGCCGCCGGTGTGCCAGAACTTCGCCGTCGGGTCGAGGTCTCCGGAGCCGCTGACCGTGACCTTCAGGGGGTACGCGGGTCTGCCCGCCGCCTCCCGTGCCGTGCGGCGCTCGGGCGAGTTCACCAGGAGCCGGGGGTTGTCGGCGCGGATGGTGCCGGCGCCGACCAGGATGGCGTCGACGGAGGAACGTACCTCGTCGACCCGGTCGAAGTCGGCGGGGCTGGACAGGAGCAGGCGTTCGGGACCGGTGTCGTCCAGGTAGCCGTCGAGGGAGACGGCTGCGGAGAGCAGGACGTAGGGGAAGGGCATCGGCGTACTCCACCTCGGCAACGGGCGGGCTTGGTTCAAGTTTGAAACAAACCTACACTGGGTGCATGACGACCCGCTGGCTCACCTCCGAGGAGCAGCGCGCCTGGCGCGCGTACATCGGCGCCGTTCTCCTTGTGGAGGACGCGCTCGACCGGCAACTCCAGCAGGAAGCCGGCATGCCGCACATGTACTACTCCATCCTCTCCACCCTGTCCGAGGCCCCGGAGCGCAAGCTGCGCATGACCGACCTCGCGGAGCGGCTGAAGATCACCCGCAGCCGGCTGACGTATGCCGTGACGCGTCTGGAGAAGGACGGGCTGGTGGGGCGCGAGAACTGCCGCTGGGACAAGCGGGGCAGCATCGCGTCGCTGACCGACGAAGGGATGGCGGTCCTGGAGCGGGCGGCGCCCGGGCATGTCGAGACGGTACGTGCGCTGCTGTTCGACCGGCTGTCCGAGGAGCAGGTGGGGCAGCTGGAGGAGATCTTCAGCAAGGTCACCGAGGGGTTCGAGGGGGACGCTGCACAGGCGGCACCCGACGAGGTGCCGTGGCGTCGCCGGTCCACCAAGCCCTGTTCATGACGCGGATCACAAATTCATTGCTTCAAAATTTAAACATGAGGTAGGGTCCTGGGCCGAGGAGCTGCTTCAAATCTGAAGCAGATGTGCCGAGGACCGGAGTACCCGCATGCCCGACTACCCCGCCGCCACCCAGCGCTCCCGCGTCCGCGTACCGCTGCGCTTCGGGGACGGCTACCGCGTCGACGCCGAACTGGTCACCTTCCACGGTCTGACCGACGGCCAGGAGCATGTGGCCGTCGTCCTCGGCGACCCGGCACCCGGCACCGTCCCGCTGGTCCGGCTGCACTCCGAGTGCCTGACCGGCGATGTCTTCGGCTCGGCCCGCTGCGACTGCGGCCCGCAGCTGCGCGAGGCCGTCGAGCGGATCGCCGACCGAGGCGGCGTTCTCCTCTACCTCCGCCAGGAGGGCCGCGGCATCGGCCTCTACAACAAGCTCGACGCATACGCCCTCCAGGACCAGGGCCTCGACACCTACGCCGCGAACACCGCGCTGGGCCTGCCCGAGGACGCCCGCGACTACACGGCGGCCGCCCAGATGCTCAACGCCCTGGGCATCACCGAGCTCGACCTGCTCTCCAACAACCCTGACAAGGCAGGCCAGTTGCGGGACCTCGGCATCGCCGTCCACGACCGTGTGCCGACCGGTGTGTTCACCACCGCCCACAACGTCCGCTACCTGCGCGCCAAGGTCCTTCAGACCCAGCACACGCTGCCGCTGGGCGAGCTGACGGAGCGTACGGCGGGCTGAGCTACCGGGGTGTGTGCGCCAGGTACGCCAGCACGGCCAGCACCCGGCGATGTCCGCTGTCGCTCGGCGGCAGGCCGAGCTTCAGGAAGACATTGCCGATGTGCTTGCTGACCGCGCGTTCGGTGACCACCAGGGTCCCCGCGATGGTCGTGTTGTCGTGGCCCTCCGCCATCAGCTTCAGCACCTCGCGCTCGCGCGGGGTCAGTGAGTCGAGCGGCGAGTCCCGGCGCCGGGTCAGCAACTCGGTGACCACCTCGGGGTCGAGGGCGGTACCGCCGGAGGCGACCCGTTCCAGCGCGTCGAGGAACTCGTCGACGCGGCCGACCCGGTCCTTGAGCAGATAGCCGACGCCGCTGCTGCCCCCGCCGAGCAGTTCGGCGGCGTACGACTCCTCGACGTACTGCGAGAGGACCAGCACCGGCAGTCCGGGCATCCGCTGCCGCGCCTCCAGCGCCGCCCGCAGCCCCTCGTCCCGGAAGCCCGGCGGCATCCGTACGTCGAGGACGGCCGCGTCCGGCCGGTGCTCCAGCAGGGCGGGCAGGATCTCGGGCCCGGTACCCACGACGGCCGCCACCTCGTGTCCGGCCGACGTCAGCAACAGCACGAGCCCTTCCCGCAGCAGGGCGTTGTCCTCGGCGATGACGACTCTCACGCCGGGCCTCCGATCACCACACGCACGGCAACTCCACCTCGATCACCGTCGGCCCCCCGACGGGGCTCGACACCTCGCAGCTCCCGTCCAGCGCGGCGACCCGCCGCCGCATGCCGAGCAGCCCCGATCCCCCGCCGTCGTCGGCGCCGCCCCGCCCCTCGTCCCGTACGGTAACCCGCAGCCCGCCCCGGGTCCGCGCGAGCGCGACCCCGGCCGCCGCGGCCCCGCTGTGCTTGGCGACGTTGGTGAGAGCCTCGGCGACCACGAAGTAGGCGGCCGCCTCGACCGCGGCGGGCGCGCGCGGACCCTCGTCGAGACCGCCGTCGTCCACGGTCACCGCGAGCCCTCCCCACCTCGCGGCGAGCGCACGCACCGCGCCCGCCAGCCCCCGGTCCGTGAGGATCGGCGGATGGATGCCGCGCACGACGTGCCGCAGCTCCAGCAGCGCCTCCTCGGCCTGGTCCTGGGCGTCGTCCAGCAGCTTGCGAGCGGCCTCGGGGTCACGGTCGTAGGCACGCTTGGCGAGACCGATCCGCATCGACAGCGCGACCAGGCGGGCCTGCGCGCCGTCGTGCAAGTCCCGCTCGATACGGCGCAGTTCGGCACCGTGCGCGGCGACCGCGTCGGCCCGGGTCGCCTTCAACTGCTCGACACGCTCGACGAGTTGCGCCTTCGGCGAGGGCTTGAGAAGCGTTGTGGACCACCGTGCCTCGACGTCCGCGAGCCGGGTGACCAACGGCAGCGCGACGGCGTCGCGCCGCAGCGCCCCGCACCACACGCCGTCCACGACCAGTCCGACGACCAGCAGCGGCAGGGCGACGACGAGGAGAGCGCCGTACACGTAATGGGCGGCCAGCCACTTCAGGTCCGCCGTCGTCCCCGGGTCCTTCACGGCCGTCCGGAACCGCTCGGCGAGCGGCCCCTCGATCGGCCGGTACGCCTCCGGGATCTCCCGCCCCGTCCACGCGGCCGTCATCCGCCGCTTGGCACCCGCGATCCGCCGCAGCAGCAGCACCGCCTCGGGCAGCATCCAGGCGCCGATCACGACCAGCGTGCCCGTGGCGGCGATCAGCAGCACGGTGATGAAGAGGTACGTCCCGAAGGTCATCGCCGCGACGAGCACGAGGTGGGCCGTGGCCCGCGCGGCCTGCCGCACCGTTTTCCACATGCGGCAACGCTAGATGACGACACCGCCCGCGCACGGGAGAGCAGGCTCCCCGGGCGGGGGTGTAGCGGGCTGCACCCTTCTCTGGTGCCACCCCTGCCGGGCACTATCGCTGCATGTCCATCCCCAAGGAGACCTCAGGACAGGACGCCGCGGCGGCGGGGCCGGTCCTGACGATGGACGCCGGCTCCCTCCCGGCGTCGGACCGGTTCGGCTGGTGGGCCGAGGTGGTCGACGAGATCATGCCGGTGTCGATCCGCAGTGCGCACGAGCCCAGCTTTCAGGGCCGGCTGGAGACCGTGGGGGTGCTGCCGCGCAGTCAGGCGACGACGTTCACCTTCTCCCCGATGACCGCCCGCCGTTCCCTGGCCCAGATCCGCCGCCAGGATCCCGAGGACTACTTCATGCTCCTGGTCGGGGGCAACAGCTCCGCACGGATGGAACAGGCCCGCAGCGTCGCCTGCCTGGGCGCCGGCGAAATGACCCTGTACTCGAGTTCGCACCCGCTGATCACCGACTTCCACGACCCCGGCCAGCAGTGCCGGATGACGGTGCTACGGCTGCCGCGTACCGTCCTGCCGCTGGCGGGCGGACGGGCGGACCGGCTGCTGGCCGAGCCCCTGACCCCCGCGACCGGCTCCGCCGCGCTGCTCGCCACCTACCTGACGGGGCTGCCGGAAGCCGCCCGCACCTGCGGCCCGGCGGAGCTGGCCCGGCTCGCTTCGATCGCCGTCGACCTGGCCGCCTCCGTGCTGGCCGCGCACCTCGGCGACCAGGGCACGCTTCCCGTGGAGACACGCAAGACCGCACTGCTCGCCCGCATCAACGCCTTCATCGACCACAACCTGGCCGACCCGTGGCTGCGCCCGGCGGCCATCGCCGCCCACCACCACATCTCCGTACGCACCCTGCATCTGCTGTTCCGCGACGCACCCGAGCCCGTGGCCGCCACGATCCGGCGCCGCCGCCTGGCGCGCTGCCACGCCGATCTGACCGACCCCGCACTGCGCCACCGCACGATCAGCGAGACCGCGACCCGGTGGGGATTCCGCAACCCGGCGGACTTCAGCCGGTCGTTCCGCGCGGCCTACGGAATCTCCCCCAGCGAGGTCCGGGAACGTGCACAGAATGCGAAGGATCTCGGCACGGGCTGCTAAAGACGGGACTGACCAGCACAGGAGACAGTTGGATCACAGCATCCCAGTGGCTTCAGGACCGGGGCCGGAACCCATCGGGCACGCTCTCGATGCGGCGGAGGACCGCGGGGGGACCTGAGGCCCTGGGGTGCTTCCTACGTCGAACAGGTCAATCGGCGACGAGTCGCAGCCCGCCCCGGGGGCGTCGACTGCGCCGGTCGAAGGACTCGGCATAGGCATGGGCGCGGAAGGCGAGCACGGGATCGTCGGAGAGTGCGATTCCGGGGGTGACGCGGGTCGCGTCGAAGCGTTGTCCGTCCCAGTGTTCCGGGTCCTGGACGGGCGCTGTCAGCTCCAGGCGTCCGGCGGTCAGCTCCTTTCGCGTGTCCGGCCAGGGGACGGTGGGATCGTGCGTGGGGTCGCCGTCCTCCCCCAGCTGAACCTGGAGCGTGAACGCGACCGGGCCGCTTCGCAGGCGCTCGTGGAACTCCCCGGTCAGATAGTCGGCGGTACGGGTGGCCGCCTCCTCCGCGGTCAGGGCCGTACGGCCCGACACCGGCTCCCAGCGGTAGCGGACGGGCTGACGCCCGCCCCTCGCGTCCTCCCAGACGAACGCGTGGATGGCCCAATAGGCGACGCTGCCATAGCTGACCGGCACGGGAGGCTGCTGCATCACGGCCGGGGCGAGGTGCGGGTGCGCCGCGACATAGGCCTGCACGGCGGCCGGGTCGGGGTGTCCGGTGGTCGGGTCCGGCCGCAGCGCCTCGGTCAGTCCGAGGAATTCCTCGGGCGTCGATGCCACGAACAAGGGCACGGTGATGCCGAGGAGATCGGTCCCGGTGCCGTCCGGGAGATGGAAACGGGTCGCCATGCCACGGGTGACCGGGGCGGCGTCGGAGGTGTGCGGGTTTCCCTCCGAGTTGGAGAACCGCACGGTGACGGGGACCTGCTGATGCTGAAGGTGCGCTGCCGTGGTCAGCGCCGACGCCTCCCCGGTCGGGGTGAAGGTGCCGGCGAAGCAGGTGCCCCTCGCGCTGGAGCGGCGGTATCCCGGACAGGGCCCTCCGCTCATACGCTCCATGCTGTCGACCACTTTCCCGGCGTCGGGCTGGTCTACCGGTCGGGTAGGCATGTCGCTCCTCCTGGGGCCCGGTGGATGTGGTCGAGGGCGTGTCCGACGGTTCCGACGGTGTCGAACTGCCGCCCCGCGCCCACTCGTTCGTCGGCCGGGGTCAGATGATGAAGGTCGGCTGGTCGGTGAAGCCCAGCAGGCTGCGGCCGTAGATCTCGCGGCCCAGGTCGGGGTTGACGACGCCGTGCCGGGAAGCCGTGCCGAGGTCGCGCCAGATCCGCTGGAGGGGGTTGGCCGAGGCGAAGGCGCTCGCCCCGGCCACGGAGACGAGACGGTCCACGGCCTCGCGGGTGCGGATGGCGGCGACGGCGGTGTCCATGCGGACCCGGGCCCGCTCGGCCAGGGTGAGCTGCCGTGCCTCGGCGGCGGCGTTGTCGAGGTCGTCCGCAGCACGGAAGGCGTGCAGTTGGGCCGTGTCGATGAGGGACGCGGCATCGGCGACGGCGAGCTGCACGCTCGGCGACTGCGCCAGGCGCTCGTAGAACGTCAAGGACATGGGCTTGCGGCCGGCGATGTCGAGCGTGAGCTCCAGGGCGGCCCGGGCCATGCCGATCATGGGGGCGACCACGGTCAGGGCCAGCATCGACGCCGGCGCGACGGCGATGTGGGGCTCGCCCTCGTGACGGGTGGCGTAGGCGCCGGCCAGGACGGCGCCCATGTTGAGGATCCGATGGGCCGGGACGCTCACCTGATCGGCGACGACGGTGTTGCTGCCGGTGCCGGCCATACCCGCCACGTGCCAGGTGTCCTCCACCGTCAGCTCCTGGACCGGCACCAGGGCGATCATCGGAGGCGTGTCCGCGGCCTGCGGGGCGATGGCGAGCACCACCCACTGCGCGTGGTCGATGCCCGAGGCCCAGGCCCACCGGCCCGAGATGACGAGTCCACCGTCGTCGGTGGCGGTGCTGCTCCCCGACGGGGTCAGCGACGCGGCGACGGCCGCGTCACTGTCCCGGCCCCAGACGTCGTCGCGTGCCCGGCCGTCCATCATCGAGGCGACAAGACTGCCCCCCGTGTAGACCATCGCGATCCAGGCGGCGGAACCGTCGCCGCACGCCAGCTCCGCCGTGACCTCCATGTTGGTGCGCACCGAGGCCCCGTGGCCGGCGAACGCGCGCGGTGTGCCGAGGCGGAACATGCCGGCCTCGCGCAGGGCCCGCGCCGCGTCGTCCGACACACGACGCAGCCGTTCGCCCTCATCGGCCTGCCCGGCGAGAATGGGCACCAGCTTCCTGGCGGCCGCCACCAGCTCGCCTCGGCTTTCGCGGTCGTCGACCTGGGGGCGGAGGTTGGGGGACAAGTTCACAGCAGAGCTCCACAGCGATGGGTGCGGGCGGCCAGGGTGCACGCTCGACGCGTTGGGAGCAGCGTATGGAGCACGTCACGGCATCCGTAAGGAACGCCGGTGCCACGAAGGGGGGATTCGCGTGCCACGCATGGGAGTGCAGGACGACGTACGAGAGTGGCGGCATCGCGCGTCCATAGCCGTGCCGCTGCATCTGCCCCACCGGCAGGACCTCCTGCGCGAGGAGTGGGGCCGCCGGCTCGGCCACATCGGCCATGTGCGGAACCTGCGTCTGCCCACCGACCGGCCCGACGGTGTCTACCGCACCCGGGTCGATCACCGCCTGATCGGCGACGTCGCCGTCAGCCGCCAGTACAGCGACCCCGTGGCAGGGGTCTCCGGCCTCGGCCGCGGCGACCTGGTCGCCGTGCACATCATCGAGAGCGGTGGCCTGACCGTCGAGGACGCCGGCCGACGAGTCGGCGTCGCACCAGGCGTCCTGTGCATCCGCGACCTCCGGGTCCCCTGGCAGTTCGCCTACACCGAGCCGACCAGGACACGCGTGCTCGTCCTGCCGCGGGCCGCGCTCATCGATCACCTCGGCCGAACACCCCTGCCGGCCCTGACCACCGTCTCCGCCACGGCCCCGGAATCCCGCCTGCTGCTCGCCCACCTCGACACCGCCTGGACCCTCTCGGACCAACTCGGCCCGACGGGCACCCGAGCGGCGTCCGCCGCCCTGGCGATGCTGCTCACAGCCCTCATCAACACCCATTGCCCGCCCCCGCCCGCCCCGCCGCACGCCCTGCACGCCGCGGCGACGGCCTACGTGGACAGCCGCCTGCGGGACCCGGACCTGAGTCCGGCGACCATCGCCCAAGCCCTGAACGTCTCCGTCCGCACCCTCCACCGCGCCTTCGCCGACGATGAGTCCGTCATGGCCTACGTCCGCCAAAGCCGCCTCCGAGCCGCCCGCCGCGAACTCGACCGGCCCGACAGCCCGTACACGGTCGCCGAGGCCGCCGCCCGCTGGGGCTTCGCCGACCCCAGCCACTTCCGCCGCGCGTACCGCACGGCTTTCGGGCGGGCACCTCGCGGGGGTGTCCGGCCCAGCCCGCAGGCACACCCGCTCACGCAGACCCCCGAAAACAAGTCAGCGCCCGTGCCGACCGAAGCCGGCCCGGACGCTGCGTAGCAGGTCAGAGGGCATACCCCCTGGCGTACGGCTCCGTCTGCCCACGCAACGCTCACGCACGGCGGGCTGCTGAGCGGCAGCTTGTGGTCTACGAGAGGACGACGCACCCTCGCTGCTCCAGTTCGTTCAGCAGCGACGGGGAAGGCTCGCAGGAGTTCCAGCGCAGGTCCAGCTTCTCCAGCGAGGGCATGCCGACGACCCAGTCCGGCAGCCGCGTGAGGCGGTTGCTCCGCACGTCGAGCTGACGCAGTCGGGGAAGGCCGGCCAGCGCTTCCGGGAGTTCGGCGAGTGCGTTCTCCCGCAGGTCCAGGTGACGCAGTTCGCGGAGGGCAGCCATGGAAGGCGGCAGGCTTTCGACCACGTTGCCCCGCAGCCACAGCTCGCGCAGGCTGCGGAGGTCTCCGATGCTGTCGGGCAGTGTGGTCAGCCGGTTGTGCTGTGCCCGGAGTTCGATCAAACCGGTCATACGGCCGATGGTCTCGGGCAGGGCGGTGAGGGTGTTCTCACCGACGTTGAGGTAGCGCAGCCGCGTCAGGCTTCCCAGTGAGTCGGGAATCTCCGACAGCTTGTTGTCGTGCAGATAGAGGCAGCCGCTGAGGTCGGCCAGGTCGCCCAGGTCGGCGGGCACCGAGGTGAGGTGGTTGTGGCCCAGGTCCAGGGTGGTCAGCCGGTGCAGCCGTCCGATCCCGGGCGGGAGGTCGGTGAGCCCGTTGTCCGCGAGGATCAACACCTGAAGTTCGGCGTCCTGCCAGACCGACTCGGGTACTTTGCCCAGCTGTTGACGCCAGAGGTTCAGCACGTGCGGCACGGTGTGATCCCTTCCTCGGTATGTCGAAGCTCGAAGGTAGCTACGGCCGAATCCCGAGAGCCACGCTTAGGGCTACGGGGCCGTTTCCGGGGTGGGCTCGTGTGTGGTTCGCGCTCGTGTGATGGCGTCGTGGAGGGTCTTCGGGTCGTCTGCGTGGAGCCTGATCACGGTGACGAGGCGGGGTGTGCCGAGGAAGGTCGGTGCGTCGAACGGTTCGGTGAGGTGCAGGGTGATGGACGTCTGTGAGCCGATGGGGAGGTTCAGCTCGCCGTCCTTCTTCTCGTGGGTGAAGCGTGACTCGCGGCGGATGGAGGCGATCTGGTCGAGGGGGAGGTGGATGTCGACGTTGGCGGCCTGTCGGATGCGCAGGGTGCGGCCGGTGAGGGTGTGCGGCCGGGTACGGGAGGCGGCGTGCAGGCCGAGGACGAACAGGACGGTGTAGACGTCCACGACCAGCATGATGGTGTGGATCACGGGCCAGCTCGCGAGTAGATAGGTCAGGGCGACGGTCTCGACCACACAGGCGAACGTGAGGCCGTACATCAAGGCGGCCTGGTCCCGGCCGTGGGTGAAAACCCCGTCGGCCCCGTCGATGCCGTGTGGCCGGCGGGTGATCCACCGGATCAGGCTTTCCATGATCCGGCCCTCGTGTGCGAGGAACCGCAGGGCGGGTGGGGACGGGCGTGTGGGTGCGGACGGGCGCGCGGGTGCGGCGCGTTGCGGCTGGTCAGCTGGGGGAGTCATGGTCATACCCGTGCTTCCTGTCGTTGCTTGACGAGTTCGAGGGCGGAGCGCACGGCCGCGGCCTGGGCCGGGTCCAGGTCCTCGTAGAGGACGTCGGTCAGGCCATGGGCGCCTGTGCCGGGGACATGCGACGCCAGGCCATCGGGCAGAAGGGCCGCCAGCGCCGTGGCGGCCCGGGAGACCTGCGGGTCCTCCGGCTCCAGGCCGACGAGGCCGTCCAGTAGGCCGTAGACCGCTCCGGCGTGCTGCTGCATTGCTTGCAGCGCCGCCATCAGTGACCCCCGGCTTTCGTGGGGTGCCACGGTGTCGAGGAAGACCAGGTGCTCACGGTCCTTCACGGCCATCGGTGAGCCGTCCACGTCGTCCCCGAGGGCGGCCAGCAGGCCGGTGAGTGCAGGTGACACGGGTCCCTCGGGGGGGCAGAGATCCGGTCCGTGTCTCGATCAGCAGCGCGGCCAGGCGCGTTCGACGCTGCCGAGTCACGGCTTCCTGCCGGGCCAGGTCGGTGTCCAGCTCTTCCAGGACCTCACTCAGGTCATGACCTTCGGTGCCCGCGAGGACGTGCCGTATCTCGTCGAGCCCGCCCCCGAGTTCGGTCAGCTGCCGGATCCGGGCGAGCAGGACGGCGTCCCGGACGCCGTACTCGCGATACCCGTTGCTGCGCCGTAGGGGCTCGGGCAGCAGCCCGAGTCGGTGGTAGTGCCGCACAGCCCGCGGGGTCACCCCCACCACCGCTGCGACTTCGCCGATTTGCATGAGCCCAGTGGAAACCGTGACGTCGCGTCAAGGTCAAGTGCGGGGCGCGTCGCCGCCCGCCACCGCGCGGCGGTCGCCGTCCAGGCCACCGGCCACGGCATCTCCCGCTCGGCGGACGGCGGACTGCTCATCAACACCCGTCTCATGAAGGACACTTGCGTCAGCACGGCACGGCGCAGCGCGGTCGTGGGTCCCGGTGTCGTCTCCTCCGAGCTGATCACCGAAGCGGCCGCGCACGGCCTCGCACCCGCCAACGGTTCGGCGCCCGACATCAGCGTCACCGGCTACACCAGCGGCGGCGGCCTGCCGGTGCCGCCCAGAACAGGTCGGAGTTCCGGTACGGGTGAGCCTGCGGCGGCGCCGGAGGCAAGTCGAACTTCGGTGTGATCACCGAGATGGAGACGGCGCTCTTCCCCGTCACCCGGCTGTACGGCGGGAACATGCAGTTCCTCGGTGGACTGCCCGAACTCCTGGCCGCCTACCGGGAGTTCACCCGCGACCTCACCGAAGAGATGACGACCTCCCTGGCCATCATGAACGTCCCCCCGAGCCCGGCCTTCCCCGAGGCGCTGCACGGCAGGATCCTGACCACCCTGCGCGTCGCCTTCACCGGTGACGCGGCCGAGGGCGAGCGGCTGCTGAGCCCGCTGCGGGCGCTGGGCCCGATGGCGGACGCCGTCGCGGAGATGCCGTACACGGATGTCGCGAAGATCTACGCCGACCCGGCGGGCCCCATCCGCACCCGGGAGCGCTCCGGCGCACTGCGCGAACTGAACGACACGACACTGCGCCGCCTGCTCGCGGCCGCCGGTCCTGGCGCCGAACGGCCGCCGCTGGTCGTGGAGATCCGCCACCTCGGCGGTGCGCTCGCCCGTGCCCCCGGGCGCCCGAACGCGGTCGGTCCGCGCGACGCCGAGTTCACCCTCTTCGTGGCGGACATCGCGCCGGACCCTGCCCTGGACGCCACGCTCGAAGAGGGCCGGCAGCGCGTCTTCGACGACCTCGGCTCCTCGCTGACCGGCCAGGTGATCCCGCCCAACTTCCTCACGGACCACGACACCACGGCCCGCCAGGTACGTACCGCCTACCGCTGCCAGGACTACGACCGCCTCGTCTCCCTGAAGCGCCGCTTCGACACCGGCTTGCCCATCCACCCACGCATCGCTCACGCACGGCCCCGAAAAAGCAGCAGCGCCCAACCCGACCGAAGCCGAATCAGACGCTGCGCAGCAGGTCAGAGGGGGTAACCCCGTCACCCGCATCCGTAGGCCCTGTGGGACTCGAACCCACAACCAATGGATTAAAAGTCCACTGCTCTGCCAATTGAGCTAAGGGCCCAGGCGATGTTGCCTCCCCGAGCATAGCCGGACCCGGCCGGGTCTCCGATCGGGTATCGGGGACCCGGCCGTGCCGTCACCGGTGCGGCGGGCCAGGAGTGTCCGGGCGTGTTACGGATCTACCGGTTCGGGCGCCTGCGCGCGGGCGGCCTCGCGGGCGATCGTCCGTTCGTGGTCGGGGTTGAGGAACCAGTGCCGGGCCGAGGCCAGCCACCAGGTCGCGGCGAAGCCGACGACGACCAGGACGGCGACCGGGGCGTAGTTGAAGGTCTCTGAGGTGACGGGGGAGACCTGCGGCAGCATGAAGAGGATCGTGATCACGACGACCCAGGTCACCGCCACCACGCCGATCGGTCGCGACCAGCGCCCCAGGTGCCACGGTCCGCGCTCGAAGTCCTCGCCCTTCCGCAGCCGCAGCAGCGTCGGGATGACGTACGCGATGTACAGACCGATCACGGCGATCGACGTCACCGCCGCGTAGGCGGTGACATTGATCAGATACGGCAGCCCGAGCACCAGCGCGCCCAGTGCCGCCAGCCAGACCGCCGCCACCGGGGTGCGGGTGCGCGGGTTCACCGTGTGCCAGAGGTGGGAGAAGGGCAGCGCGCCGTCCCTGGAGAACGCGTAGATCATCCGGCTGTTGGCCGTCACCGACGCCATCCCGCAGAACAGCTGCGCGCCGATCACGACCAGGAGCAGCAGCTTGCCCGACGTGGCGCCCAGCGCGTCGAGCAGGATCTGTGCCGGCGGTGCGCCGGTGGGAGACGTCAGCGCCCCCTCGTACGACTGGATCGCGAAGGTGAAGCCCAGGAGGAGGACGAAGCCCGCTATCCATGACGTCCAGATGGACTGGACGATCCCCTTCGGGCCCGCCGTCGACGCGTCGTGGGTCTCCTCGGTCATATGGGCGGAGGCGTCGTAGCCGGTGAAGGTGTACTGGGCCATCAGCAGGCCGATCGCGACGACGTACACCCCGCTGCCCCAGCCCGTGTTGTTCACGAACTCGCCGAACACGAAGGACGCGGACTGGTGTTGGTCGGGGGTGAAGGTCAGCGCGCCGACGATCAGGGCCACGCCCAGCACGTGCCACCACACGCTGACGCTGTTCAGCAGCGCGACGATGCGTACGCCGAAGGTGTTCAACAGCCCGTGCAGGACGAGGATCCCGGCGAAGAGCAGGATCGTGCGGCCCGGGGTCACCTCGAAGTCGAACTGGAGGTTCAGGTACGCGCCCAGGAAGGACGCGGCGCCGAAGTCGATGCCCGCGGTCACCGCGACCTGGCCCAGCACGTTGAACCAGCCCGTGAACCAGGCCCAGGCGGCCGCGCTCCGGGGTGGCGCGAGACGGTGCGCCCAGAAGTACAGGCCCGCCGACGTCGGGTACGCCGAGCAGATCTCGGCCATCGACAGGCCCACGAACAGCGTCATCAGTCCGACCGCGACCCAACCCCAGGTGATCACGGCGGGACCGCCGGTGTTCATGCCGAACAGATACAGCGTCAGACATCCCGACAGAACCGAGATGATCGTGAAGGAGACCGCGTAGTTGGAGAACGCCGACATGCGGCGGGCAAGGACCTGTGTGTAACCGAGCTGGGCCAATCGCTCTTCGTCAGACAGCCCACTCGCTTTGGCGTCATCTGTCATGCCCCCAGCGATTCCCTCGCCGGGGGCATGACATGCATCACAACTTGGCTAGAAAAGGCCCTTGTAGTACTGCCAGCCGCTGCCGATCTTGGCGCGGGTCCCGAACGTGCCCTTGCCGGTGCCGTTGAGACGGTAGAGGTTGCCGGCCGTGTCACGTGCGACGAGGTCGGCCTTGCCGTCGCCCGTGATGTCCCCGGTGCCGACAACCGCGTTGTAGGAGACGCCCCAACTCGCCGACAGCTTCACGCGGGCGCCGAACCCGCCATTGCCGGTGCCGTAGTAGCGGTACAGCGCGTTCGTCTTGTCCTGCGCGATCAGATCGCCGACACCGTCGCCGTTCAGGTCCCCGGCACCGACGACCTTCTTGTACGTCTTCCAGTTGTCGTAGAGCTTCACGCGGGCGGAGAGCTTGCCGGTGCTGGTGCCCTTGTAGACGTAGACGGCGCCGGTGGATGTGTTGCGGGCGATCAGGTCGGGGCGGCCGTCCTTGGTGAGGTCGCCGGGGGCGGTCAGGACGTCGTACTGGTTCCATCCGGTGCCGAGCGTCGTGTACGGCGTCGTCGTCTGCACGGCGTTGCCGCAACCCGGCTTGTACAGGCGCAGGGAGCTGCTCAGCCGTATCAGGACGTCGTTGCAGTTGTCGCCGTTCAGGTCCCCGACGGGCACCGCCTTGAGGGCCGCGGACCAGCGGACGCCGATCGCCGCCGTCTGGAACTTCCCGTCCCCCGTGCCCCGGTGGAAGGTCAGCTCGCCCGAGGACTTGAGGGTGAGCAAATCACCAGTGCCGTCCGAGCCGCCGACGTAGTCGCGGTGCACCGCGCGGCCGTGCAGCAGCCGGATCGTGCCCTGGAGCGAGAGCGGAGCGCCCACGCCGTCCGCCGGGGTGATCGACAACGTCCAGTCGTACGGACCACTGGGGAGCAGCTTCGTGCCCACGCCGTCCCAGCCGACCGTCAGCTTGCCGCGCGCGGGGCCACCGGTCGTGGTGTCGACGACCCTGCCGGTCGCCTTGTCCCGAACCGTCAGTGTCCAACTCGCAGCCGGCTTCGACAGCAGTACCCGGGTGACCGGGTACACAGCCGGATCGGTCTGGCGTGCCTCCAGCTCCGTAGCGCGGAACACCGGGCCCAGCAGCCGCAACGGCTGCTCGGCCACCCCGGACGGCACCAGGTGCACCTGCTCCTTGGCGTCCACATAGGCCGCGTTCGCACCGGACTCGTCCACCGTCCAGCGCACATCCCGCTGCGAGACACCGGTGTCGGGCAGGTCCCCGATGACCCGGCTCGCGGGTGTGCCGTCCGCGACCGCGGTGAGCGTCAGCTTTCCGGCCGCCTTGTCGTGTGTGACGACGTATCCGTCACCGAGCTTGGCCTCGCCGGCCGGGACGGGCACGGACTTCTTGGCCGTACGGTCGTACACGCCCGCCCTGTCACCGCAGTTCCAGTACAGCCAGCGGTCCAGCGCCTGAAGTTCGGTGGGCGAGCAGCCGGCGTCGGTGGTGAGGCTCTCGGTGGTCTTCTTCTGCGTCAGGTCGTACGCGGCGACGGTGCCGGGGGTCGCGTCCGCGGTCCACAGGACATCGCCGGAGAGGGCTGCGGGATTGGAGGTGCGGGTGAGGACGGAGTCAAGGGTGTAGCTCATCCTGTAGACGAGTTGCTCGGTGGGCGTCGTGTAGAGCAGGTACTCGCCGGAGACACCGGTGATCCGGCCACCGGCAGGCACGCTCTCCTCCCAGTGGCTTCCGGGCCCGCTGGCCCTGATCCGGTCGTACTGGCCCGAGCCCCGCTCCAGCCACACGACCGACCCGTCCACCGTGCCGAACAGCTGCGAGCACCCGGCATCCGTCACCGGACAAGATGCCGGCACCGTGCCGAGCCCGTCGTGCGACGAGCGCTGCCCGAACGTCGGCGTCCCGGTCGCTGCGACGGTCCGCACCCACGTGTCGCGGTGCCCGTTGCTGGTATCGGCCACCGAGAGCCGGCCCTGGTCCAGCGCAAGACCCTGGATCTTGTACGGCGGTTTCGACAGCGTCTTGATCATGGTGACCGTCGGCCTGCCGTCGGCGCCGGGGGCGATGCGCTGGATGCCCCAGTCGTCGGCGCCGGTGCGGCCGACGACGACCGCGGTGCCGTCGGAGACAGCGGACGCGCCGGGGTTCGACGAGGTGAGCAGGGTCACCTCCGGCCCCCCGGAGAGGGGCTTGGCTCTGACGGTCGTGCCGTTGCTGGGCCGGTGGATCAGCCAGTCACCGACGACGGCGAGGTCCTCGGCGGGGTTCACGCTGCCGCCGCCGTCCAGCGTGAGTTCGACCGGGGTGGCGGACAGGTCGGAGCGCGGGAACACAAGGACGGTCGCGTCGTTGAGGTTGAACAGCACCACGTGGTCGCCGGTGACCTGCGCCTTGAGGTAGGCCTTGGAACGCGGCGGCGTCCAGCTCAGCACCTGCCCCGTTCTCCGGTCGACCATCACCGACAGGTTCTGCCCGTCCTGCGAGGCCTGGAAGAGCAACCCGCCCGCGTCGGCGCCCACCACCGCCCCGAGGTTCATTCCCGCGGGCAGCCCGGTGACCGGCACATCGCGGGTGCTGCCGTCGGCCTCCGGAACCAGCAGGTGCATCTCCCGCCGGGCGGTCCCGTTCTCGTCCGGCACAGAGCGCCAACCGATCGACAGGTCACCGTACGAGCTGAGCAGTGACAGGCCCGACGGCACCTTGATGGTGCGGGAGGTCCCGTCGACCGCGTTCCAGAGTTCGACGCGGCCCTCACCGTAGAACGAGAACGCCAGGACGTCGCTGCCGGTCCCCTGCCGGAAGAAGTCCCCCGTCCGCTGCGGCACGGGCACCGACTTCCCGTCCGAGTACCGCGTCCAGACCGGCCCAGCGCCTTCCAGCGTGTGGAAGACGCCCTGTGCCCCCGCGCCGTCCCGACCGCTGTACGACGACGTGTTCTGAAGGACTGCCGCGATGTACGTGCCGGGCATCGCCGCCGGCACCACCGTCTCCTGCGGCACCTCCGCAACCGCGGTGGACGGCAGCAGCGGCGCCAGTCCGGCCGCCAGTACGGCGGAGGCGGCGAGCACGCGCAGGCGTATGCAGGCATGCCGAGCCAAGGAGACCCTCCCCGAAACGTGAGGCGGGACGCACACCGCTGCTCGATGCCCAGGCCCCCCGGCCGTCGCATCCGCCTCTCAAGTCGGCTGATCTTACAGTGACTTCACAGTTTCGGAGTGAGCGATTTCGGGCCGCTGGGTTACGCATACGGAAACGCCAAAAGGGCCCGCACGGCCGAAGCCGTACGGGCCCTTCTCAGTTCACTCGGCGTCAGCCGTTGCGCTTCCAGCGCGGCTTGTCGTCACGGCGTCCGAAGGACGAGGAGGACGAGCCGGTGCCGCTGCCGCCGCCGCGGTGGTCGTCACGGCGGCCGTAGGGACGCTCGTGGCCGCCGGAGCGGAAGCCCGGGCGGTCGCCCTGGCGGTCGCGGTTGAACGGGCGGTCGCTGCCGCGGTGCCCACCGCGCTCGTCACGGCGCTCGAAGGAACGGCCGGCCGGACGGTCGTCGCGGCGGAAGCCGCCACGGTCGTTGTCACGACGCTCGAAGGAACGACCACCACGGTCATCACGACGGTCATCGCGACGGAAACCACCACGGTCGTTGTCACGACGCTCGAAGGAACGACCACCACGGTCATCACGACGGTCATCGCGACGGAAACCACCACGGTCGTTGCTGTCGTCGCGGCGGAAGCCGCCACGGTCGTTGTCGCGACGCTCGAAGGAGCGGCCGCCACGGTCGTCACGACGGTCATCGCGACGGAAACCACCGCGGTCGTTGTCACGACGCTCGAAGGAACGACCACCACGGTCATCACGACGGTCGTCACGACGGAAGCCGCCACGGTCGTTGTTGTCACGACGGTCGTCGCGGCGGAAGCCACCACGGTCGTCCCGACGCTCACGACGCTCGTACGACGAAGGGGCCGCCTCGGTCCGGTCGGCGTTGTCGACGCCTCGCGCCGACGGCTGCTCGGGCACCGACACCGCTGCCGCCTCGACGGCCGCCTCCGCCACCGCGGCCTGCGCCTCGGCGACCGCGGCCTCGGGGTCCTCGCCCCGCTCGCGGGCGACCCGGGCGACGAGGCGGTCGGCCTCCTCGCGCAGCTCGGTGGCGCGGCGCTGCGCCCGCTCCAGCTCCTTGGTGAGCTGGGCGACCTCACGCTCGGCCTGCTGCGCGGCGTTGCCCGCGGACTCGGACTGGACCTCGGTCATCGAACGGGCGCCGGTGATCTCGGCGACCTCGGGCTCGAAGGCCGTACCGGAGTTGATGATGTGACGGCCGGCGTCGACGCCCGCGTCCTCCATCAGCCGGAAGATCTGGCGGCGCTGGTGCGGCAGCGAGAGGGAGACGACGGTGCCGGTGCGGCCCGCGCGGGCGGTACGGCCGGCGCGGTGCAGGTAGTCCTTGTGGTCACCGGCGGGGTCGACGTTCAGGACGAGGTCGATCCCGTCGACGTGGATACCGCGGGCGGCGACGTCGGTGGCGACCAGGCAGTTGACGTAGCCGTCCTTGAAGTCGGCCAGCGTCCGGGTCCGGGCGCCCTGGGTCATGCCGCCGTGCAGCGCGTCGGCCTTCACACCGGCGTCGCGCAGCTGCTCGGCGACACGGTCGGCACCGAGCTGCGTACGGACGAAGATGATCGTCCGCCCCTTGCGGGAGGCGATCGCGGCCGTGACCGGCGCCTTGTCCTTGGGCTTCACCACGAGGATGTGGTGCGACATGGTCGTGACCGCGCCCTGGGCGGCGTCCACCTCGTGGTGGACCGGGTCCTTGAGGTACCGGTCGACGAGGGTCTTGATCTCGTTCTCCATGGTCGCGGAGAACAGCATCCGCTGGCCGCCGGCCGGGATCTGGTCGAGCAGCTCGGTGACCTCGGGCAGGAAGCCCAGGTCGGACATCTGGTCGGCCTCGTCGAGTACGGCGATCTGCACGTCCTCGAGGGAGCAGGCACCGCGGTTGATGATGTCGCGCAGACGGCCCGGGGTGGCGACGAGGATGTCGACGCCGCGCTCCAGGGCGTAGATCTGGTTGCCCATGGAGGTGCCGCCGCAGACGACCTTCATCTTCAGGCCGACGACATCGCCGTAGGGCTGAAGCGCGTCCGCCACCTGCATGGCGAGCTCACGGGTCGGGGTGAGGATGACGGCGCGCGGCCTGCGCTTCTCGGTGCGGCCGCCGGCCAGCGAGGCCAGGGTCGGCAGACCGAAGGAGAGGGTCTTGCCGGAGCCGGTGCGGCCACGGCCGAGGATGTCCTTGCCGGCCAGGGCGTCCGGGATGGTCGCGGCCTGGATCGGGAAGGGGGTGGTCACGCCGTTCTGTGCGAGCTTGCGCACGACGCCCTCGGGGAGACCGAGGTCCGCGAACGTGAGCTCGGGGGTCTCTACGGTCTCGTCCCCGTTCTCGGGCACGACGACGTGATCAGTACTGGAAATGGACATGCGAATGCGAAACCTTCCGGAGTCTCGTCGGCACGCGCCCGTCAACTCCGTGATTTCGCAATACGACCGCCTCTATGCGGTCAGCCACGGCAAGGGAGAGAACGCGCCACACGGCGCGCTCTTCTCTGGCGCCGGGCAAATGAATCAAACGATCTATAACCATACGCACCCACCAGCCTCCAAGGCAAACCGCGCCCCCGAGAGACAGGTCACACCCTCACGCCGGTGACCCCGCGGTCGGCGCCGGCTCCCGCTGGGCCAGTTGCGGTGCCGTCTCCCCGTGCGCCGACGACGACGGCTCGGCCACCGTCGGCTCCGGGGTCACGGGCGGCGCCGGAGGCGTGGGCGTCGGCTCCGGCTCGGCCGTCCGTGTGGGCGTCGGCTGCGGCCCGGTCGGTTCGGGCACGTCCGGCGAGGCCGGCTGTCCCGGCTGCACCGGCGCCGAAGCAGCCGCGCTCCCGGCCGCGGAAGCCGGAGCCGAAGGCCCTCCGGACGCCGCCCCCGGCTTGCCCTTGCCCTTGCCGTCCCGCTTCTTCTCGTCCTTCCCGTCCCGCTTGCCGTCCCCGGCCGGCCCGTACCCGGAGCCACCGCCCGACACGGCCGATCCCCCGTCCGGCGCCTCACCGCCCCGCTGCCCGGCGGAATGTGACGGCTTGGCTCCCCCGCCGGACTCGTCGTCACCCACGCTCATACAGCCGGCGGCGGCAGCGACGGCCACGACTGTGGCAGCCAGGCGAACGGGTACGTACAAGGGGCGCACGGGCAGCCACCTCCGGGGAGGGCGAAGAAGTCAACCTGCCCAACTCCCGCCGCCCACAAGAGGACACGCGCAGGACGACACGCGACGCGCCGCCACTGGACATACGACGGCTCAGCCGTATCCCAGCGCGTGCAGCCTGGCGTCGTCGATCCCGAAGTGATGCGCGATCTCATGGACCACGGTCACCTCGGTCTCCGCCACGACCTCCTCCCGCGACTCGCACATCCGCAGCGTCGGCCCCCGGTAGATCGTGATCCGGTCCGGCAGCACCCCGGCGTACCACTCCCCGCGATCGGTCAGCGGCGTCCCCTCGTACAGGCCGAGCAGCTCGGGATCGTCCGCCGGCGGTTCGTCCTCGACGAACACCGCGACGTTGTCCATCAGCCGCGTCAGCTCCGGCGGAATCCGGTCCAGCGCCTCGGCGACCAGTTCCTCGAACTCCTCGCGCGTCATCTCCAGCACAGGGCCATTGTCCGGTACGGAACGGTCGTAGGAGAGTCACGGCGACGGTATGAGAGTCGCCGGCGCCCCGCATATCCACTGCCGGACTTGGGCATACGGGATCAATGGCCGCCCGCGTCCCCAACGTCGCCGTCCTGAACCGCGTACGCCGGGCACCGCGTGCGCTCGCCCGCCGCTACCGTTCGCGCCGCCCGAACCCCACCGTCGAACTCGTCCCGCAGCCGCACCCCTGGGGCCGGGCTCTGGGTCTGGTCGCGGTCGTCCTGATGGGCGCCTGGCTGGGCCTGCTGATCGTCGGGAACGTCCGGGTTCCCGTCGGCCCCATGGACACCACCATGACCCTGCGCCCCTCACTCACCGGCGGCACCAAGATCAACGTCTCACCGCTGGGGGCACTGCAACTGGACAGCCACTCCGCCCCGGTCCGCCTGGACGTGAACGTCGACCAGCTCGACCCGGTCCGCTCCCAGGCCCTGGTCGACCACCCCGAACGCCTCTCCGGCCTCCAGGACGAGGTCGCCGAGGACGTCGGCCACGGCACCCTCGACCTCGCCGTACGCTCCGCCGTAGCCGTCGTCTCCGGCGCCACCGCCCTCGGCCTCGCGGTCTACCGCCGCCCCCGCCGCGCACTCGCGGCGGGCGGCCTCGCGCTCACCCTGCTCGCCGCGTCCGGCGGCACGGCCTTCGCCACCTGGAACCCGAACTCGGTCCTGGAGCCCAAGTTCTCCGGCCTGCTCTCCTCCGCGCCCTCCCTGGTCGGCGACGCACGCAGCATCGTCACCGAATTCGACGTCTACCAGAAGGAGTTGGCGCGTCTGGTCACCAACGTGACCAAGCTCTACGACGCCACGTCCACGCTCCCGGCCTACCAGCCGGACCCGACCACGATCCGGGTCCTGCACGTCTCGGACATCCACCTCAACCCGGCGAGCTGGAAGATCATCGCGTCGCTGGTGGAGCAGTACGAGGTGAACGTGGTCGTCGACTCCGGCGACACGATGGACCACGGCACGGCCGCGGAGAACGGTTTCCTGGACCCGATCGAGGACCTGGGCGCCCCGTACGTCTGGGTCCGGGGCAACCACGACTCCATGCTCACCCAGCGCTATCTGGAGCGCATGAAGAACGTGCACGTCCTGGACGACGGCCGGGCGGTGTCGATCGCCGGCCTGCGCTTCGCGGGCATCGGCGACCCCCAGTTCACCCCCGACCGCACGAACGAGATCGGGGCCGAGCAGTCCCAGGAACTGGCGGGCGCCCGGCTGGCCTCCGCCCTGCGCGACCAGAGGACCGCCGGAACGCCGGTCGACGTGGCCGTGGCCCATGAGCCGTCGGCCGCCCGGCAGACGGACGGCCAGGTACCCCTCGTGCTGGCCGGTCACCTCCACCACTCCGAGATGGAGGTCATGCCGTTCGGCACCCGGCTGCGGATCGAGGGCTCGACGGGCGGCAGCGGCCTGCGCGCGATCGAGGGCACGTACCCCGACCCGATCGAGGCGTCGATCCTCTACCTGGACCGGGACACCCGCCGCCTCCAGGCCTGGGACGAGATCCGACTGGGCGGACTGGGCCTGACCACGGCGGAGGTGGCCCGCCACCTCCCGGAGGAGAACCAGCCGGGAGCGGCCCCGTCACCCACCCCGACCCCGAGCCCGTCACCCTCCCCCAGCCCCGCGACCGCATCCCCGTAAACCGTTTTGGCGATACCTCCCGCCATCCCATATGCTTCTCACGTCCCCGACGCGCTGAGAAGCGCCCAGGCGGGCCGATAGCCCTCATCGTCTAGCGGCCTAGGACGCCGCCCTTTCAAGGCGGTAGCACGGGTTCGAATCCCGTTGGGGGCACGCAACACCGTGTGCGACACTGTCGTACGCATCGCATGGTCCTGTGGAGCAGTTTGGAGTGCTCGCCACCCTGTCAAGGTGGAGGCCGCGGGTTCAAATCCCGTCAGGACCGCTGAGGTTTCGCAAGAGACCTCGTGGCTGGGTAGCTCAGTTGGTACGAGCGATCGCCTGAAAAGCGATAGGTCGCCGGTTCGACCCCGGCCCCAGCCACAACAGGAACCCCCGCCGAGATCATCGGCGGGGGTTTTGCGTTGTGCGAGGCAGTGCCGGCGTACGGCGCCAGGTTCCGACCGGTCCGCCGGAGACAAAAGCGTTCGCCAGTGATTTCCCCGGGATGAGATCCTGGGTCGCGTATGTCTACGCACCCCGCCCCCGGCACCCCAGCCCTCGGCGCCCTCGCCCCCCGTCTGACCGAGCTGTCGCTGCGCGACGCGCACCGGCTCGGCCGGCGGCTCGAGGGTGCCCGGAAGATCCGTAAGCCGGAGGCCCGTGCCGCCGTGCTGGCCGAGATCGAGGCCGAGGTCGGCAAGGCGGAGGGGCGGATGGCCGAGCGGCGGGCGCACGTACCCGCCGTCAGCTACCCCGAGCAGCTTCCGGTCAGCCAGAAGCGCGACGAGATCGCCGACGCCATCCGCGACCACCAGGTCGTGATCGTCGCCGGTGAGACCGGGTCCGGGAAGACCACGCAGATCCCGAAGATCTGCATGGAGCTCGGCAGGGGTGTGCGCGGGATGATCGGGCACACCCAGCCCCGGCGGATCGCCGCGCGCACCGTCGCCGAGCGAGTGGCCGAAGAGCTGAACACCCCGCTCGGTGAAGCCGTCGGCTGGAAGGTGCGGTTCACCGACCAGGTGAACCCGGACGCCACCTTCATCAAGCTGATGACCGACGGCATCCTGCTCGCCGAGATCCAGACCGACCGCGAACTGCGCGCCTACGACACGATCATCATCGACGAGGCCCACGAGCGGTCCCTCAACATCGACTTCCTGCTCGGCTATCTGGCCCAGCTGCTGCCCAAGCGGCCCGACCTGAAGGTCGTGATCACCTCCGCGACCATCGATCCCGAGCGCTTCTCACGGCACTTCGGCGACGCCCCGATCGTCGAGGTCAGCGGCCGCACCTACCCCGTCGAGGTGCGCTACCGGCCCCTCCTGGAGGACGACGCCGACGACGCCGACCGCGACCAGATCACCGCGATCATCGACGCCGTCGAGGAACTCCAGGGCGAGGGGAAGGGCGACATCCTCGTCTTCCTCTCCGGTGAGCGGGAGATCCGGGACACCGCCGACGCACTCGTCAGGAAGCAGTTCCGGTTCACGGAGGTGCTGCCGCTCTACGCCCGGCTCTCCCACGCCGAGCAGCATCGCGTCTTCCAGCCCCACACCGGCCGCAGGATCGTTCTGGCGACCAACGTCGCGGAGACCTCCCTCACCGTCCCTGGCATCAAGTACGTCATCGACCCCGGATTCGCCCGCATCAGCCGGTACAGCCATCGCACGAAGGTGCAGCGGCTCCCCATCGAGGCGATCTCCCAGGCCAGCGCCAACCAGCGCAAGGGCCGCTGCGGCCGTACGTCCGACGGCATCTGCATCCGCCTCTACAGCGAGGACGACTTCGAGGCCCGGCCGGAGTTCACCGACGCCGAGATCCTCCGTACGAACCTCGCGTCCGTCATCCTCCAGATGACCGCCGCGGGCCTCGGCGACATCGAGAAGTTCCCCTTCATCGACCCGCCGGACCACCGCAACATCCGCGACGGCGTGCAGCTGCTCCAGGAGCTGGGCGCGCTGAACCCGGCGGAGAAGGACGTACGCAAGCGGCTCACCGACAGCGGCCGCAAGCTGGCGCAGCTGCCCGTCGACCCCCGGCTGGCCCGGATGGTCCTGGAGGCCGACAAGAACGGCTGTGTCCGCGAGGTCATGGTGATAGCCGCCGCGCTCTCCATCCAGGACCCGCGCGAGCGCCCGGCCGACAAGCAGGCGCAGGCCGACCAGCAGCACGCCCGCTTCAAGGACGAGACGAGCGACTTCCTCGCCTATCTCAACCTGTGGCGCTACATCCGGGAACAGCAGAAGGAGCGCGGCTCGTCCTCGTTCCGCCGGATGTGCAAGCAGGAGTATCTGAACTTCCTGCGCATTCGCGAATGGCAGGACATCTATACGCAGTTGAGAACGGTCGCCAAGCAGATGGGCATCCATCTGAACGAGGAGGACGCACCGGAGCAGAGCGTCCACGTCTCGCTCCTCGCGGGTCTCCTCTCCCACATCGGCATGAAGGACGTGAAGAACGCAGGGGGGGAGGGCGGGAGAAACACAGCGAAGAACGAGTATCTGGGCGCCCGGAGCGCCAAGTTCGCGATCTTCCCCGGCTCGGCCCTCTTCAAGAAGCCCCCGCGCTTCGTGATGTCCGCCGAGCTGGTGGAGACCTCCCGCCTCTGGGCCCGGGTCAACGCCCGCATCGAGCCCGAGTGGGTCGAACCCCTCGCCGAGCACCTGCTCAAGCGGACGTACAGCGAACCGCACTGGGAGAAGGACCAGGCCGCGGTGATGGCGTACGAGAAGGTCACGCTCTACGGCGTCCCGATCATCGCCGACCGCAAGGTCAACTACGGTCGGATCGACGCGGAGGCGTCCCGCGAGCTGTTCATCCGCAACGCGCTCGTCGAGGGCGACTGGCGCACGCACCACAAGTTCTTCGCCGACAACCGCAGACTCCTCAGCGAGGTCGAGGAGTTGGAGCACCGGGCACGGCGCCGGGACATCGTGGTCGACGACGACACCCTCTTCGACTTCTACGACCAGCGGGTCCCCGAGCACGTCGTCTCCGGCGCCCACTTCGACTCCTGGTGGAAGCACAAGCGGCACGAGCAGCCCGACTTCCTGGACTTCGAGCGCGAGATGCTCATCCGGGAGTCGGCGGAGGCGGTCACGAAGGCCGACTATCCGGACTCCTGGCGGCAGGGGCAGCTGAAGTTCCGGGTGACGTACCAGTTCGAGCCGGGCGCGGACGCCGACGGCGTGACGGTCCACATCCCGCTCCAGGTGCTCAACCAGGTCACGGACGAGGGCTTCGACTGGCAGATCCCGGGTCTGCGGGAGGAGGTCGTCACGGAGCTCATCCGCTCCCTCCCGAAGCCGATCCGCCGCAACTACGTGCCGGCGCCGAACTTCGCTCAGCGGTTCCTGGACGCCGCCGTCCCCCTCCAGGAGCCCCTCACCACCACCATGGCCCGCGAGCTGAAGCGGATGGTCGGAGTGCCGTTCGAGGCGGACGACTTCGACTGGACGAGGGTTCCCGAGCATCTCCGCATCACCTTCCGGATCGTCGACGAGCGGCGCCGCAAGCTGGCCGAGGACAAGGACCTTCAGGCGCTGAAACTCCGGCTGAAACCGAAGGCGAGACAGGCGCTCTCGCAGGCGGCGGCCGCGACCGCCGAGCGGCAGGGCGGCGAGTCGCTGGAGCGCAAGGGCCTGACCGACTGGACGATCGGCTCCCTCACCCGCGTCTTCGAGACCCGCCGGGCCGGCCAGCCGGTGAAGGCGTACCCGGCGCTGGTCGACGACGGACCGACGACCAACACGGTCTCCGTACGGCTCTTCGACACGGAGGCGGAGCAGCAGCAGGCCATGTGGAAGGGCACACGGCGCCTGATCCTGCGGAACATCCCGGTGAACCCGGCCAAGTTCGCCTCGGACAAGCTGACGAACCCCCAGAAGCTCGCCCTCTCCGCGAACCCGCACGGCTCCGTCCAGGCCCTGTTCGACGACTGCGCGATGGCGGCGGCGGACAAGCTGATCGGTGACTTCGGGGGGCCGGCGTGGGACGAGGAGTCGTACCGGAAGCTGTACGAGAAGGTGCGCGCGGAGATCGTCGACACGACGGTCCGTACGGTGGGCCAGGTGCAGCAGGTCCTCGCCGCCTGGCAGGCCTGTGAGCGCCGTCTGAAGGGCGTACGGAGCCCTGTCCTGCTGGCGAACGTGACGGACGTACGGGCACAGCTGGACGGCCTCGTGAAGCCCGGCTTCGTGACGGACACGGGGATACGGCGGCTGCCGGACCTGATGCGCTACCTGGTGGCCGCGGACCGCCGGCTCCAGCAGATGCCGGCGAACGTGCAGCGGGACACCACGCGCATGGAGAAGGTCCACGAGATGCAGGACGAGTACGCGTGGCTGCTGGAGCAGATGCCGCAGGGCCGCCCGATCCCCTCCACCGTCCTGGACATCCGCTGGATGATCGAGGAGCTCCGGGTCAGCTACTTCGCCCACGCGATCGGCACGGCGTACCCCGTCTCCGACAAGCGCATCGTGAAGGCGATCGACGCGGCCGTTCCGTAATCGCCCCCGCACGCTAAGTGAGTTCGACCAGGCGGTCCCCCTCCTGTACAGTCTCTTCTCGCAGCACAACGCACCAGCAAGTGCCGCGAAACCAGGTCCTGTGGAGCAGTTTGGAGTGCTCGCCACCCTGTCAAGGTGGAGGCCGCGGGTTCAAATCCCGTCAGGACCGCAGTGAAGAGCAGGGCCCGCACCCACCAGGGACGCGGGCCTTCTCCATGACACCACCCACCCCAACACCCCCCACCACCCTGTCAAGGCGGAGGCCGCGCCCGCGGCGCAGCCGCAATCGGGTACAGCAAATCCCGTCAGGACCGCACGATATGGAGCCCGGGTCTTCGGACCCGGGCTCCGCTGCGTTCCCGCCTCGCCCCCGTGACGCCGTCTTGACGTCGTCTCCATCCCTCGGTACTCAGAAACCAGGGACGCTTCTCGGGCGGCTCTGCGGAGGTGGGGTATGGCGGCATCGGTCAGGCACGAGACGCGGGCGTTGCTTCGTGCGCATCTGGCGGCCGCGACCTCCTATCGCCATGTGACGCGCCACTGCCCCATCTGCCACCGGCTGTTGAGGCTGGCGACGGACTCCGCGCCGCGGGCCGCGCAGGCGCCGCAGGAGAGCGGCGACGACTGCGCGACGGAACGCACGCCGCCCCAATAGCGCACGGGCAACAGGGGCGACAAGGACTGTGGCATGTGACGGGTGTCACCGTATGAGTTTTTCAAACCCCGGTTCTTACCCTGCTCCTACAACTGGTCAATTTAATATGTGCAATTGCACCAGCCTGAGGGGTCTCTCAGGGCCCGCACACAGAAGATCCGACACCCCTCCCCAGACTCCGACAAGGCCGCTCACAGGGCCCCCCGGATCCGCCGCGACAGGGCACAAAAAAGATCGCGCTGGACTCGGCGGAGTCCAGCGCGATCGACGACGCACCCTTTGATGTGCTTCAAAAACCCTGTGGAACGTGGGCGTGGGCTCCGTTGGGGCAGAACCCGCGTCGTTTGGAGCTAGGGTTCCGAGCGCGTCGGCCTGTTGGGGGACCTGCCGATTTGCCCGGTTTATTCAGTTGTTCAGGCTTCGCTGCGCTGCTGCGGGATGCCCGCGAGCAGAGCACGGACCTCCGCCTCGCGGTAGCGGCGGTGCCCGCCGAGCGTGCGGATCGATGTAAGCTTCCCGGCCTTCGCCCACCGCGTGACCGTCTTCGGGTCCACACGGAACATGGTGGCGACCTCAGCCGGGGTCAGCAGCGGCTCGGCATCAGGGGTGCGAGCGGTCATGAGCGGCCTCCTCGGGAGAACCGATCGTTCTCGGTTCTTTCCTCTAAATTCTGCACCTTGACCCGCGTTGCCCGAAATGGCGGACGCGAGTCGAGTCGGTTATAGGACGAACGGCTTGTCCTCGGCACTACAACTACACCATCTGTCCAGCCGCGTCGGCCAAACCGATGGAATTGCCCCCCAGGTGTTCATCGGCGACGGAAGCCGATGGACCATGCCATAGCGGACAGTCACGCCACTGTGACGATCAGTCACAGGACGATCAGGAGTCACAAGACCCCCCAAAGCATTGCAACGCGGAGATTCCGCCCACAGTGGAACACAGCGGGACGGACGGAGTCCTCCCCGGACTCCTTGTCCTATTTTGACATGAGGAGGGGCAAGGGAGGCAAGGGCCGCGTACGTGCGGTCCGTCACGCTTGAGACATAAGCCCGGATCGGGACCTACGTCCTATGTTGACGAAACCTCAGGAACCTCGGGACCCTCAAATCAAGGACGAAACCCCAAAACGGGCGTCAGGTCAAACGTCAGTTCGCCGACCGCCGGTCCCGAACCGACCGCCACCGCTCCACGAGCCGGCCGTACGCCTCGCCCGCGGCCTCCCCGTCCCCCTGCCGCAGCGCCGCGATCCCCTCGGCCACGTCGGCGGCCGAGTGATCGTCCTCCAGCTCACCGGCCGGCAGCGTGTGCACCAGACCGCCGTAGTCCAGCTCGACCAGCGAGCGCGGATGGAACTCCTCCAGCCAGCGCCCCACGTCCAACAGGCCGTCGATCAGCGGCCCCTCGTCGATGGCGTCCTTGAGCGTCCGCAGCGCCCGCGCCACCCGCCGCCGGGCCTGCACCATGGGCGTCCGGTAGCGCAGCGTCGGCGGAATGTCGCCCGAGCCCTTGTCGAAGCGCCGCTCCTCGTCCGCGACCAGCACGAACCAGTGCAGCGGCACCTGCCAGGTCGAGGTGCGGATCCATGGGCGGGCGTCGGGGTTGCGGCTCAGCCAGCGCTCGTAGTCCTGGGCCGCCTGGCGCCGTACGACCGGGGGCAGCACCGCGTCCAGGACGGGCGGCGGAAGTTCCTCGGCGAGGTCGTCGAGGGCCTGCCAGCCGCGCAGCCGGGTACGCCAGGGGCAGACGCAGACCACCCCGTCGACCTCCACCACGAAGGCGTCGGGGCTCTCGTGTACCGGCACCGGGACAGGCGGGGTGGGCAGCAAGTCGGCCAGCGCGCGCCGGAGTTCGTCCTGGTACGTCGGACGGTCGGGGCGCCGGGCATAGCGCGCCCAGTGGTCGCGTTCCGGTTCGGGGAAGGCGGCCAGCGGTTCGTACACGCGCAGATAGGTCGCGTACGGGACGATCACCGAGGACACCTTGGGCACGCCTGCTCCCTCCCCCGCCGTCTGCCAGGAAAACCTGCGAAACCCGCTCACAAACCGGCGGGAAAACTATGCAAATCGTCGCACGGGCGTACTCCGGGAGTAGGTGATCCTGAGCACGTCGCGGTCGACGGGGCGCACAGGCTCTAATCTCGTGCTCACAGGCCCCGCCACCCACACGGGAGCCTCCTCCCAACCGCCGCTCACTACCCAGGAGTCACCACAGTGACCGACGTAACCGGCGCCGCTACTGATGTACTGCACACCCTGTTCCACTCGGACCAGGGCGGCCATGAGCAGGTCGTGCTCTGTCAGGACCGCGCCAGCGGCCTCAAGGCCGTCATCGCCATCCACTCCACCGCCCTGGGCCCCGCGCTCGGCGGCACGCGCTTCTACCCGTACGCGAGCGAGGCGGAGGCCGTCGCCGACGCGCTCAACCTCGCCCGGGGAATGTCGTACAAGAACGCCATGGCCGGGCTGGACCACGGCGGCGGCAAGGCCGTGATCATCGGTGATCCCGAGCGCGACAAGACCGAGGAGCTGCTGCTCGCCTACGGGCGGTTCGTGGCCTCGCTCGGCGGCCGCTACGTCACGGCCTGCGACGTCGGTACGTACGTCGCCGACATGGACGTCGTCCACCGCGAATGCCGCTGGACCACCGGCCGCTCGCCCGAGAACGGCGGCGCCGGCGACTCCTCCGTCCTCACCGCGTTCGGCGTCTACCAAGGCATGCGGGCCAGCGCCCAGCACCTGTGGGGCGACCCCTCACTGCGCGGCCGCACCGTCGGTATCGCGGGCGTCGGCAAGGTCGGCCACCACCTGGTCGAGCACCTGCGGGCAGAGGGCGCCGAGATCGTGATCACGGACGTACGCGCCGAGGCCGTGCGCCGGATCTCCGAGGCCCACCCCGAGGTCACCGTGGCCCCTGACACGGACGCGCTGATCCGGACCGAGGGCCTGGACATCTACGCCCCCTGCGCACTCGGCGGGGCGCTCGACGACGACACCGTGCCGGTGCTCACCGCCCGGATCGTGTGCGGCGCCGCCAACAACCAGCTGGCCCACCCGGGCATCGAGAAGGACCTGGCCGACCGCCACATCCTGTACGCGCCCGACTACGTGGTGAACGCCGGCGGTGTCATCCAGGTCGCCGACGAACTGCACGGCTTCGACTTCGAGCGCTGCAAGAAGAAGGCGGCCGGGATCTACGACACCACGCTCGCAATATTCGCACGTGCGAAGGAGGACGGCATCCCGCCGGCCGCCGCGGCCGACCGGATCGCCGAGCAGCGGATGCATGAGGCGGCGGTGAACCGCGGACGCTGACCCTCCACGGGGCCGGGCCGCGAGGTCCGGCCGAAGAGGTTTGGCCGGTACCCGCCGATGGGCACTTAGAGAGAACTCTCACTTCCGTCGGCGGGTCGACCGCCAATAAGTGGTTAAAATCGCGATTGACCAGCGAGGACGGGGCTCCTCGAAGGCCCTGTGCACACGCGGCTCCTGCGGGCGACGTACCGTATGGGCACGGGCTCAGGTACCGTGGAAGCCCTACGGACCGGTCTCTCCACGGAGAGCCCGTTCCAGATCATGAACGCGTGTCGAGACTCTGGGGCCGTCGAGCCCCGTCACCGAGGGGGTCGAGCCATGGGGCGCGGCCGGGCCAAGGCCAAGCAGACGAAGGTCGCCCGCCAGCTGAAGTACAACAGCGGCGGGACTGACCTGTCGCGTCTGGCCAACGAGCTGGGCGCTTCGACTTCGAACCAGCCGCCGAATGGCGAGCCGTTCGAGGATGACGAAGACGAAGAAGACGACCCGTACGCCCAGTACGCGGATCTGTATAACGACGACGAGGACGATGAGGACGACGAGTCCGGTCCCACGTCGCAACGCCGCGGCGCTTGACGCAGCACATTTCGCAGTTCCTGTGGAGACTGCACCTGACCCGGTCCTGACCTTGGCGTCGGACCGGGTTTAGTGCTGCCTCTCAGGCGTAGTCCCCGACGAGCTCAGCACCGGCGGTGTGCTCACCCCGGTCCGTGATCTCGCCTGCGATCCAGGCCTCCACACCGCGGTCGGCCAGCGTCGCCAGTGCCACGTCCGCGGATTCCTCCGGCACGATCGCGATCATGCCGACGCCCATGTTCAGGGTCTTCTCCAGCTCCAGCCGCTCGACGTCGCCGGTCTTCCCGACGAGGTCGAACACCGGGGCGGGGGTCCAGGTGGAGCGGTCGACGGTCGCGTGCAGTTCGTCGGGGATGACGCGGGCCAGGTTGGCCGCGAGACCGCCGCCGGTGACGTGGCTGAACGCGTGTACGTCCGTCGTCCGGGTCAGGGCCAGACAGTCCAGCGAGTAGATCTTGGTGGGCTCCAGGAGCTCCTCGCCGAGGGTGCGGCCGAACTCGGCCACCTGGGTGTCCAGCGCCATGCCCGCGCGGTCCAGCAGGACGTGTCGTACGAGCGAGTACCCGTTCGAGTGAAGACCGGAGGCCGCCATGGCGATCACCGTGTCACCCGTACGGATACGATCCGGGCCGAGCAGCCGGTCGGCCTCCACCACGCCCGTGCCGGCGCCGGCGACGTCGAAGTCGTCCGGGCCGAGCAGTCCGGGGTGCTCGGCGGTCTCGCCGCCGACCAGGGCGGTGCCGGCGAGGACGCAGCCCTCGGCGATGCCCTTCACGATGGCGGCCACCCGCTCGGGGTGGACCTTGCCGACGCAGATGTAGTCCGTCATGAACAGCGGTTCGGCGCCGCACACCACGATGTCGTCCATCACCATGGCGACCAGGTCGTGGCCGATGGTGTCGTAGACGCCCATCTGCCGCGCGATGTCGACCTTGGTGCCGACGCCGTCGGTGGCGGAGGCGAGCAGCGGGCGCTCGAAGCGCTTGAGGGCGGAGGCGTCGAAGAGGCCGGCGAAACCGCCGAGGCCGCCGAGGACCTCGGGGCGCTGCGTCTTCTTCACCCACTCCTTCATCAGCTCGACCGCGCGGTCGCCCGCTTCGATGTCGACGCCGGCAGCCGCGTAGGAAGCACCGGAGGCAGGGTGGCCCGTCGCCGGAGGCGACTGATCAGACACAGAAGACATTGCCTGGGATCTTTCGGGTTGAGTGATGCTGGGCTTACGGGCGACGGATCGCGTCGGCCGCGGCCGTGGCTGCCGGACCGGCGGCCAGCTCGGTCTCCAGGAGCTGCTTGCCGAGCAGCTCGGGGTCCGGGAGCTCCATCGGGTACTCGCCGTCGAAGCAGGCGCGGCAGAGGTTCGGCTTGGCGATGGTGGTCGCCTCGATCATGCCGTCGATGGAGATGTAGGAGAGGGAGTCGGCGCCGAGCGAGGTGCCGATCTCGTCGATGGTCATGCCGTTGGCGATGAGCTCCGCGCGGGTGGCGAAGTCGATGCCGAAGAAGCAGGGCCACTTCACGGGCGGCGAGGAGATCCGGATGTGGACCTCGGCTGCGCCCGCCTCGCGGAGCATCCGCACCAGGGCCCGCTGGGTGTTGCCGCGCACGATCGAGTCGTCGACGACGACCAGGCGCTTGCCCTTGATGACTTCCTTGAGCGGATTCAGCTTCAGTCGGATGCCCAGCTGGCGAATGGTCTGTGAGGGCTGGATGAAGGTCCGGCCGACGTAGGCGTTCTTCACCAGACCCGCACCGAAGGGGATGCCGGACGCCTCCGCGTAGCCGATGGCGGCCGGGGTGCCGGATTCCGGGGTCGCTATGACGAGGTCGGCCTCGACGGGCGCTTCCTTCGCGAGGCGGCGGCCCATCTCGACCCTGCTGAGGTACACGTTCCGGCCGGCGATGTCGGTGTCGGGACGGGCCAGGTACACGTACTCGAAGACACAGCCCTTGGGCTTCGCTTCCGCGAATCGGGAGGTTCGCAGACCGTTCTCGTCGATGGCGACGAACTCGCCGGGCTCGATCTCGCGGACGAAGCTGGCGCCGCAGATGTCGAGGGCGGCGGACTCCGACGCGACGACCCAGCCGCGCTCCAGGCGGCCGAGGACCAGCGGGCGGATGCCCTGCGGGTCGCGGGCGGCGTACAGGGTGTGCTCGTTCATGAAGACGAGCGAGAAGGCGCCGAGCACCTGCGGGAGGACCGAGTGGGCGGCCTCCTCGATGGTCAGCGGCTTGCCGTCCTCGTCGACCTGGGCCGCGAGCAGCGCGGTGAGCAGGTCGGTGTCGTTGGTGGCCGCGACGCGCGGGGTGCGGCCCTCCTGCTTGGGCAGGTCGGCGACCATCTCGGCGAGCTGGGCGGTGTTGACCAGGTTGCCGTTGTGGCCGAGCGCGATGGAGCCGTGCGCGGTGGCGCGGAACGTCGGCTGGGCGTTCTCCCACACGGAGGCACCGGTGGTCGAGTAGCGGGCGTGACCTACGGCGATATGCCCCTGGAGGGAGCCGAGCGATGTCTCGTCGAAGACCTGGGACACGAGCCCCATGTCCTTGAAGACAAGGATCTGGGAGCCGTTGCTGACCGCGATCCCCGCGGATTCCTGACCCCGATGCTGGAGGGCGTAGAGCCCGAAGTAAGTGAGCTTGGCGACCTCTTCACCGGGAGCCCAGACACCGAAGACGCCGCAAGCGTCCTGGGGGCCTTTCTCGCCGGGGAGCAGATCATGACTGAGTCGACCGTCACCACGTGGCACGGCACCGAGTGTAGGCGAGATCGACCACTGGTCCGAATTCGCGGGGAGTGGGCTTGATTACTCCGCTCGCGCCACGAGGCCCTCGCCGGAGGCCGAGGTGAGCGTCAGGGAGGTCTGTTTCTGCTGGTAGGAGACCTTGCCGGAGAGGATTTGGGTGAGCTCCCGCTCGGTCTTCATGACCGGCCCCGAGCACACCATGCGTGTGGTCGCGAGGGGGCCTATCTCGATGGTGCCGTCCTTGACGGTGGCCTTGGCGTTGAAGGTGTTGCAGCCGAGGCTGCCGGTGACGGTGTTGTCCTTGGTGAGGGTGAGATGCGCCTTGGCCTCGGCGGGCAGGGACTCGGCGACCGAGTCGTCGCTCGTCCCGGACAGCAGGGTGTCGATCGTCCACCGGGTGCCCTTGAGGGCCGGGCCGGTCTCGGCGGTGCCCTCGCGGAGGGTGATGCGGTCGCCGTTCTTGCCGGTCAGGGTGAGGGTCTTGGTGCCGTCGCGCTCCGTTACGGCGGCCTTGAGGTTGCCGTAGAACACACCGACGAACTTCTCCTCGAACTCCCCGACGGCTCCCTCGCAGCCGATCTCCGTCTGTGCGAGGTCGGAGACCTTCACGGTGTCGCCCTCGATCTCGACGTCGGCACCGAAGCTGTTGCAGCCCACCGTGCCGCCGGACTCCCCGCCGCCGACGTCCGGCTCGGCGGCACCCGGCTTGAAGGTGACATGGGCGTTCTCCAGGTCGAAGGAGTCACCCTTGGGCAGGGCGTAGTCCTTGCCGTCGACGGTCACCTGCTGCGGCACCCATGGGGTGTCCGCGATGGTCGAGATGTCCTTGACTTCCCCTTCGTTGCCGACGGCGCCACTGCCGCTGCCGGACTCCGTGCCACAGGCGGCCAGGACGGCGGAGCCGGCCAGGGCCGCGGCGGCGTACGTCATGGTCTTCGTCGTCCGCTTCATGGCTCTTTGACGTACGGAACGTCCGACGGGTTCGGTCCCGTTATGACTCTGTTGTCATGTGCCTGTCCGTCAGCTGAGCAGCGGCAGCAACGACCCGAGATCCGCCCGCTCCCCGCTGGCGCTGACCTTGGCCTCATGGAGGGCAGCCTTCCACTCCGTCCGCCCGGTCGCGAGCCGGATCCAGGTGAGCGGGTCGGTCTCGACGACGTTCGGCGGCGTACCGCGGGTGTGCCGGGGCCCTTCCACACACTGCACGACCGCGTACGGCGGGATCCGCACCTCGGTCGAGCCGCCGGGCGCCTTGGCGGCGAGCGCGTCGGCGAGGAGGCGGGTGCAGGCGGCGAGCGCCTGACGGTCGTACGGGATGTCGAGGCCCGGGACGGCGGCGTTCAGGTCGTCGGTGTGGACGACGAGCTCGACGGTGCGGGTGACCAGGTAGTCGGCGAGCGGCAGGGCGCCCGCGTTGGTCTGGAGCAGCCGGGTGCCGGGGTGGGTGTCGAGCTGCTCGGCGAGGCCCTGCGCGATGTCGGCGAGGTAGGTGTCGAGGTCGGGGTGTTCCTGGACGAGACGCCGGGTGAAGTCGTCGATGGCCGAGGAACTGGCGGCGGTCGCGAACGGCCAGTCGAGGAGCACGGCGTCCTGCTTCGGCGGCTCCGGCAGATCGAGCGAGCGCCCGATGGCCGTGAGCGCCATGCCGATGTGCGCGACGAGTTCGCGTACGGTCCACCCACCGAGCCGGGTGGGGAGCGCGAGTTGCCCGGGCGTGAGGCCGCGCACGGCTTCCTGGACGTGCGCGAGCTGGGCGAGGACCGCGGTGCGGATCCTGGCGGGATCGTAGGTGCGGGCGCGCTTCTTGGCCGGGGGCATGACGGCGAGCCTAGGCCCTCCGGATGGCGGCAAGGGGCTCGGTTCCCGCCCTCGGTCAGGGCTGGGGAACGGCGTCCGTGCCGTCGTCGGGAGGGTTGGGCGAGGCGTTGACCGCGTCCGTGGGGGTGGGTGACACCGAGGGGGTGTCCGCGGGAATCGTCGGTGACTGCCGTTCCCAGCGTGCCGACACGAGCAGCACAGCGGCCACCACGGCCGCCAGGGCCAGCAACGCCACGGTCCGTCGGACGGGTCGGCTGACGGGCAGCCGGAACCGCACCTGCCGGGCCGGCGGTACGGCGGGCCGCAGGTCGGACAGCTCCACGGAGTCGGTCCGGGCCCGCAGCGCGTCGCGCAGCCGCTGTTCGAGGGGGTCCGGGGGCAGGCCGGAGCCGGGGTCCTGTTCGATCATCGGGGTGCCTCCGGGATCACGTGTTGCTTCGTCACGGGGCCTCCATCTGTCTGCGCAGCGCAGCCAGCGCCCGGCTCGCGGTGGACTTGACCGCACCGCAGGACAGCCCCAGGGTCTCGGCGATCTGAGCCTCGCTCAGATGGGACCAGTACCGCAGCACCAGCACCTCCCGCTGCCGCCGGGTCAGTCCGTGCAGCGCAGCGATCACCTCACTGTGCTCCTCACGCAGCAGCACGGGTTCCTCGGCCGAGGGTGCGTGGCCCTCACGCTCGGGCACATGGGCCCGTACCGTGCGGCGGCGGCGCAGCACCGAGCGCGAGGTGTTGACCACACTGGTCCGCAGGTAGGCGTCCGGATTGTCCAGCCCGGCCAGCCGCTCACCGTAGCGGCGGTAGAGCGCCGCGAACACGTCCTGCACCACATCCTCCGCCGTGGGAAGGTCGTCCACCAGCAGCAGCGCCAACCGGACCAGGTGCAGTCGGCGGTGGGCGTAGAGCTCATCGATACCCGGCCGCTCATCGGCGTCCGACTCACCGAGGCCCGCGTGGACCTCCGGTGAACCCGGCACCGACGGCAGTCCGCCCGCCGGGGTTTCCCCGCCCCGGTACGACACCCCCCGCACCAGCCGGCCCCACGTCCGGCGCAGGGCATCGCCCCAGACACGCACCGAGCAGCCCGCGGGTCTGCACCCGCCCGCCGGCACACCGTGGACCGGGATCAGAGCCGAGGCGGGTGCCGGAGCGGCCGGGATCGTCGCTGCTTTCATGGATCTCCTGGACATCAAGGTCTTCGCACCCCCGCCCGGACCGGAACCACCGGACGCGGGGGACGGTGGAGCTGCCGGGCCCCACACCCGGCGGCTCCACCTCGGGCCGGACCGCCGAACAACCGAAGCCGGTCAGCGGCCCACGCCCTCCGTTCCCTGCCCGTCAGTGCTTGACGGTGCCGAACTCGACATCCACATAGGAGTCGGGCTTCCCGAGGTCGTCGCCCCCCGGCACCGCCTCGACCGGGTCCCCGACGGGCTCCGGGTCCTCGAAGCAGCCGTCGCCGGGCTCCGCGTCGACCGGGTCCTCGCCGGTGAACTCGTAGTTCTTGGTGTCCTTGGCGCCCTTGGCGTCCTTGGCGTTCCCGGCGGGGGCGGTCTTCCCACCCGGCTCGGCGTCGACCGGGTCCTCGACCGGGTCCGGCTCCGCGCACACGATGACCTTGATCTTGTCCGCCTTCTCGGGGGCGGGACCGGAGTTGTCGGCGTGGGCGGTGAACGTGCCGCCGAGGGCGAGCGCGGCGGCGGCAGCGGTAGCTCCCAGAGCGAGACGCACTCGGCGCGAGAGGAGGCTGCTTCGGGCAGTCTGACCTTCAGACATGTGATTCCTCGAATCGTCGATCGTGACCGGTTCTGGCGGGCCACCGCCACAGGTGGCTTCCCGTGGCGAAGGCCTTGGCTGGAGGCGCCTCCACCCGGACAGACGTTCCGACCCCACCGAGGTTGCAGGTGGGACGAGACTTTTCTGATCGGGGCCCGGGCACGGCGAAGGCCCCGGCCGGATTCCGGACGGGGCCTTCACCTACGTACAACTGAACAGCTACGTACAACCGGACAGCTGCGTACAACCGGACAGCTTCGCCGTTACGCGAGCAGCGCCGGGATCGTCGCCTCGTGCGCCTCGCGCAGCTCCGCCAGGGAGAGCGCGAACTCGCCCTGGACGTCCACCGAGTCACCGTCGACGACACCGATGCGGGTGACGGGCAGACCCCGCGCCCCGCACATGTCGTTGAAGCGGACCTCCTCGGACCGCGGCACGGCGACGACCGCACGTCCCGCCGACTCCGAGAGGAGGAAGGTGAAGGCGTCGAGCCCGTCGGGGACGATGAGCCGCGCGCCCTTGCCGCCGAGCAGCGCCGACTCGACCACGGCCTGGATCAGACCGCCGTCGGACAGGTCGTGCGCCGAGTCGATCATGCCGTCGCGGGAGGCGGAGATCAGGATCTCGGCCAGCAGCCGCTCCCGCTCCAGGTCGACCTTCGGGGGCAGACCGCCCAGGTGGTCGTGGACGACCTGCGACCAGGCCGAGCCGCCGAACTCCTCGCGTGTGTCGCCGAGGAGGTAGAGCAGCTGGCCCTCCTCCTGGAAGGCGACCGGCGTGCGACGGGCGACGTCGTCGATGACGCCGAGGACCGCCACGACCGGCGTCGGGTGGATGGCGACCTCGCCCGTCTGGTTGTAGAGCGAGACGTTGCCGCCGGTCACCGGGGTGCCGAGCTGCCGGCAGGCGTCGGCCAGTCCGCGCACAGCCTCCGCGAACTGCCACATCACCGCCGGGTCCTCGGGCGAACCGAAGTTCAGGCAGTCGGAGACGGCGAGCGGCTTGGCGCCCGTCGTCGCCACATTGCGGTAGGCCTCGGACAGCGCCAGCTGCGCGCCCGTGTAGGGGTCGAGCTTCGCGTAACGGCCGTTGCCGTCGGTCGCGATGGCGACACCGAGGCCGGACGCCTCGTCGATGCGGATCATGCCCGAGTCCTCGGGCTGGGCCAGCACCGTGTTGCCCTGCACGAAGTGGTCGTACTGCGAGGTGATCCACTTCTTGGAGGCCTGGTTCGGGGAGGCGACCAGCTTCAGGACCTGGTCCTTCAGCTCCGCCGAAGTCGCCGGCCGCGCCAGCTTGCCGGCGTCGTCGGCCTGAAGGGCGTCCTGCCACTCCGGGCGCGCGTACGGCCGCTCGTACACCGGTCCGTCGTGCGCCACGGTCCGCGGGTCGACGTCGACGATCTTGCCGCCGTGCCAGAAGATCTCCAGGCGGTCGCCGTCGGTGACCTCACCGATCACCGTGGCGATGACATCCCACTTGTCGCAGATCTCCAGGAACCGGTCGACCTTCTCCGGCTCGACGACCGCACACATCCTTTCCTGCGACTCGCTCATGAGGATTTCCTCGGGCGAGAGCGTGGAGTCACGCAGCGGTACGTCGTCGAGTACGACGGTCATGCCGCCGGAGCCGTTGGACGCCAGCTCGGAGGTGGCGCAGGAGAGGCCCGCCGCACCCAGGTCCTGGATGCCGACGACCAGCTTCTCCTTGAACGCCTCCAGGGTGCACTCGATGAGCAGCTTCTCCTGGAAGGGGTCGCCGACCTGAACGGCCGGACGCTTCGACGGCTTGGCGTCGTCGAAGGTCTCACTCGCCAGGATCGACGCACCGCCGATGCCGTCACCGCCCGTACGGGCCCCGTACAGGATGACCTTGTTGCCCGTGCCGGACGCCTTCGCCAGGTGGATGTCCTCGTGCCGCATCACACCGATGGCACCGGCGTTGACCAGCGGATTGCCCTGGTAGCAGGAGTCGAAGACGACCTCGCCGCCGATGTTGGGCAGGCCCAGGCAGTTGCCGTAGCCGCCGATGCCCGCCACGACACCGGGCAGGACGCGCTTGGTGTCGGGGTGATCGGCCGCACCGAACCTCAACGGGTCCACGACCGCGACCGGCCGCGCCCCCATCGCGATGATGTCGCGCACGATGCCGCCGACACCGGTGGCCGCGCCCTGATAGGGCTCCACGTACGACGGGTGGTTGTGCGACTCGACCTTGAAGGTGACCGCATAGCCCTGGCCGACGTCGACGACACCGGCGTTCTCACCGATGCCCACGAGCAGCGCGTCGCTCTGCGGGGCCTTCTCGCCGAACTGGCGCAGGTGCACCTTCGACGACTTGTACGAGCAGTGCTCGGACCACATGACGGAGTACATGGCGAGCTCGGCGCCGGTGGGCCGGCGGCCGAGGATCTCCACCACCCGCTCGTACTCGTCCTTCTTCAGGCCGAGTTCGGCCCAGGGCAGCTCGACGTCGGGGGTCGCGGCCGCGTGCTCGACCGTGTCCAGAGGCGTCCGGCTCATGCGTTGACCAGCTTCTTGAGGATCGAGGTGAAGAAGGGGAGGCCGTCCGTGCGGCCCGACCCGATGAGGGGCTCGACGGCGTGCTCCGGGTGCGGCATGAGGCCTACGACGTTCCCGGCCTCGTTGGTGATGCCGGCGATGTCCCGCAGGGAGCCGTTGGGGTTGAAGTCCACGTAACGGAAGACGACCCGTCCTTCCGCCTCCAACTCGTCGAGGGTGTACTCGTCGGCGACGTACCGGCCGTCCATGTTCTTCAGCGGAATGTGGATCTCCTGACCGGCGGTGTAGTCGCCGGTCCAGGAGGTCTCCGCGTTCTCCACCCGCAGCTTCTGGTCACGGCAGATGAAGTGGAGGTGGTCGTTGCCGAGCATCCCGCCCGGGAGCAGATGGGCCTCGGTGAGGATCTGGAAGCCGTTGCAGATACCGAGAACCGGCAGCCCGGCCTTCGCCTGCTCGATGAGCGTCTCCATCACCGGCGAGAAGCGGGAGATGGCGCCGGCCCGCAGATAGTCGCCGTAGGAAAAGCCGCCGGGCAGCACCACGGCGTCGACCTGATGGAGGTCCTTGTCCTTGTGCCAGAGGGCGACGGGTTCGGCACCCGCGAGTCGGATCGCGCGCTGTGTGTCCCGGTCGTCGAGACTCCCCGGGAAAGTGACGACGCCAATACGAGCGGTCACTTCGCGGCCTCCGCGACTTCCTCCACCTTGACGGTGAAGTCCTCGATCACCGTGTTGGCGAGGAAGGATTCCGCAAGATCATGGATGCGGGCGAGCGTGGCCTCGTCGACCGGCCCGTCAACTTCCAGTTCGAATCGCTTTCCCTGACGTACATCGGAGATCCCGTCGAAACCCAGCCGCGGCAGTGCGCGCTGCACCGCCTGGCCCTGGGGGTCGAGGATCTCCGGCTTGAGCATGACGTCGACTACGACGCGTGCCACTGGCACTCCCGGTGTGTGGTGCTGAGCTGGTTCCTTCAGACTACCCGCACAAAATTTCTACGCGCGTCGACTTGTAGGAACCTACGTGACTGCTGTCACGATCCGGCATCGGGAGCCGCGTTCACGAAAATTTCCGGGAAAGATCCCTGATCTACACCCGATGCCTATTGCGCTCGGACACGCGGAAGGATTTAGTCGGGCTTCACATTGCATTGCTGGGCACTGTACAAATGAATTGGCAAGTGCCGCATGAAGGGACCGATATTCGTGGCGCAGAAGGTCGTGGTCACCCTCTTTGACGACATCGACGGTTCCGAAGCGGCGGAGACGATCGCCTTCGGACTCGACGGCAAGTCGTACGAGATCGACCTGAATCAAACCAATGCCAAGAAACTGCGTAAGGCGCTCGCGCCGTACGTGGAGGCCGGCCGCAAGCGGTCGCGATCCGGCAAGGCATACCGGCAGACCGAGGTCGCCCCCGACCCGGCGGCAGTCCGGGCCTGGGCCCAGGCCAACAAGATGGAGGTCCCGGCGCGCGGGCGAATCCCGAAGAAGGTCTACGAGGCGTTCGCCGCGGCACAGTGACATCCCGCGGCCGTTGTCCTCAGGCAGTGTCAGCGGGCCCTGAGGACAACCGACTTGCGCTGCACCCCTCCTGATCAGCTAGAGTCTGGAGCACGCCGCCGGGCAAGGCCGAAAAGGCCCAGCTCACGGAGTACATGCGGGTGTAGTTCAGTAGTAGAACATCCCCCTTCCAGGGGGAAGGCGCAGTGTGCAATTCCTGTCACCCGCTCTGCATCGCCGTCCCGACCACTCTTGTGGATCAGGTAGGCTGGTGCTCGCGCCGATCGGTGAGAGCCTGTCGGATGCAATGCGGACGTAGCTCAGTTGGTAGAGCGCAACCTTGCCAAGGTTGAGGTCGCGAGTTCGAGCCTCGTCGTCCGCTCTCTTTGGAAGCCCCTCGGTCGATCCGACCGGGGGGCTTTTTCGTGCCCCCGTCCGTCCTCGGGACCGTCTGACATTTGTCACGCCGAGCGATGACAGCGCGCACTGCTGTCGGGCCCCGGCCGACGGGACGCTTGAGTCATGGACACCAACGAACACGATCACGTGATCGAGGTCACCGACCTGAGGCGTGTGTACGGGGGCGGGTTCGAGGCGGTGCGCGGGGTCAGCTTCTCCGTGGCCCGCGGCGAACTCTTCGCGCTGCTCGGCACCAACGGGGCCGGCAAGACATCGACCGTCGAACTGCTGGAAGGGCTCGCCATGCCGGCCGGGGGCCGGGTGCGGGTGCTGGGCCATGATCCGTACGCCGATCGGGCCGCCGTACGACCGAGGACCGGGGTGATGTTGCAGGAGGGCGGCTTTCCGTCCGAGCTGACCGTCGCCGAGACCGCGCGGATGTGGGCCGCCTGCACGAGCCGGGCGCGGCCGGTGGGGGAAGTGCTGGAGCTGGTCGGGCTCGCGCGGCGGACCGACGTACGGGTGAAGCAGCTGTCCGGGGGTGAACGGCGGCGCCTGGATCTCGCGCTCGCGCTGCTCGGCAATCCCGAGGTGCTGTTCCTGGACGAGCCGTCGACCGGGATGGACGCCGAAGGGCGCCAGGACACCTGGGAGTTGGTGCGGTCGCTGCGTGAGACCGGTACGACCGTGCTGCTGACCACGCACTACCTGGAGGAGGCCGAGCAGCTCGCCGACCGGCTGGCGATCATGCACGAGGGCCGGATAGCGGCCGCCGGGACGCCCGACGAGGTGACCGCGTCCCAGCCGTCCCGGATCTCCTTCGAGCTGCCCACGGGGTACTTCGTCGGGGACCTGCCGCCGCTCGCGCAGCTGGGGGTGAGCGGGCACGAGGTGGACGGGCGCGTCGTCCGGCTGCGCACACAGGAGCTTCAGCGGACGGCCACCGGGCTGCTGATGTGGGCCGCGCAGACCCAGGTCGAACTGCACCGCCTCGATGTGCGCCCGGCCTCGCTGGAAGAGGCGTTTCTGAGGATCGCCCGGGCAGCGGCCGACGCTCCCGCCGCCGAGAAGGAGTACGCGTGAGTACGGTGACCACTCCCGCGGGGCGCATGGCCGCCCTCGCCCGCGCCGAACTGACGCTGTTCGGGCGCAGCAGGGCCACACTCTTCTCGGCCGTGTTCGTGCCGCTGGTGGTGCCGATCAGTGTGCGGTCGGCGTTTCCGGAGTCGGAGCTCGAGGACGTCGGGCTCACCGTCGGGCTGGTGATGCTGAACGCGGCGATCGGCTTCTCGCTGCTGTTCGCCGTGTACTCGGCGCTGGTCGGCGTCTTCACCGCCCGGCGCGAGGAACTCGTCCTCAAGCGGCTGCGCACGGGGGAGCTGCGGGACGCGGAGATCCTGGCGGGGGCCGCGACGCCGGCCGCGCTGACGGGTCTTGTGCAGTGCCTGCTGCTGGCGGTCGGCTGCACGCTCCTGCTCGACATCCCGGCGCCCAAGGCCGTGTATCTCGCCGTCCTGGGAGTGCTCTTGGGTCTGGTGATGTGCGCGGCACTCGCAGCCGTCACCGCCAGCTACTCACGGACCGCGGAGAGCGCGCAGGTCACCACGTTGCCGCTGCTGTTCATCTCGATGCTCGGCTCCGGCATCGCCGTCCCGCTGGAAGTGCTGCCCGACCGGCTGGCCTCCGTTCTGGAGCTGCTGCCGCTGACGCCGGTGATGAAGCTGGTGCAGGGCGGCTGGAACGGGGAACTCTCGGCGAGCGAGGCGCTCGCCTCCACGACGATCGCGCTGGCCTGGACCGTACTCGCGGTGTTTGCTGTACGGCGGTGGTTCCGGTGGGAGCCACGCCACTGACGGACGGGAGCGAGGGAATGCGCGGGCCGGAGAGCTGGTGGCGACGGAAGAGCACGCCGGCGAAGGTGGAGACGTATACGCAGTGGTCGTTCCACTCCTTCGCGGTGATCGAGGTCGCGACGGTCGGGGTGGCCGTGTTCGCCCGGGTGGAGGGCCGGCTCGCGGCGTGGGTGTTCGTGACGGTGTGCGTGCACGCCCTGATCGGCACGTTCACCGTCACCCGGTCGCTCGACTGGACGCGCGGGCGCCGCCCGCAGCCTCTGCGGCTGATGTGGGCGCTGGGCACGGTCACGGCGCTGATCGGGATCGGAGCGCTGTTCTTCGTCCATCGCGGCCACTCCGACTCCGACTCGGAATCCGCGGCAGCCGGCCTCTTCGCCACGGTGGTGATCTACGGCGTCGGCATCATCACGCTCGGCATCCGCGACCGGCGGCGTGTGCTGATGCTGGTGGCGGGTTTCACCGTGGGCACCGGTGTCGCGGCGCTCCTGCTCGGTGCCGACGGGACCGGTGCCCTGGCCGAGGCCTTCGCGGTCCTGGTCGGGTCCGGCTTCCTGTCCTTCGCGTCCGTCTTCTCCGTCTGGCTCCTCAACGCCGTCTACGCGCTCGACGACGCCCGCGAGACCCGCGCCCGGCTCGCCGTCGCCGAGGAGCGGCTGCGGTTCGGGCGGGATCTGCATGACGTGATGGGGCGGAATCTCGCGGTGATCGCGCTGAAGAGCGAGCTGGCCGTGCAGCTGTCGCGGCGCGGCCGGCCGGAGGCCGTGGAGCAGATGATCGAGGTGCAGCGGATCGCGCATGAGTCGCAGCGTGAGGTGCGGGATGTCGTACGGGGGTATCGGGAGGCCGATCTGTCGGTCGAACTCGCCGGTGCACAAGGGGTGTTGACCGCGGCCGGCATCGACTGCGAGGTGTCCGGCTCGACCGAGGGGCTGCCGGTCGACGTGCAGTCGGCGCTCGGCTGGGTGGTGCGTGAGGCGACGACGAATGTGCTGCGGCACGGGGACGCCGCACGGTGTGAGGTTTCGGTACGGGTGAGGGAGGGGCGGGTGGTACTGACCGTGGAGAACGACGGGGCTCGTGCGACGTCCGGCTCGGGTGGGTCGGGGCTGGCGGGGCTGCGGGAGCGGCTGACGGCGGTGGACGGGACGCTGGAGGCGGGAGTAGTCGGGGAGGGTGTGTTCCGGCTGGTGGCCGAGGTGCCGCTGAGGTCGGCCACGGCCTCGGATGCCTCGGCCGCGGCTTCGGAGGCGTCGGCCGTGCGTGGAGTCACCTCATGACCGTGCGGCTGTTGCTCGCCGACGACGAGCACCTCATCCGGGGTGCGCTGGCCGCGCTGCTCTCGCTGGAGGACGATCTCCTGATCGTCGCCGAGGCGGCCACCGGGCCGGAGGCGCTGGCGATGGCACGGGCGCACGCACCCGACGTCGCTGTACTCGATCTTCAGATGCCCGGCGCGGACGGTGTGAAGGTCGCCACATCGCTCCGGGCCGAACTGCCCGGCTGTCAGGTCCTGATCGTGACGAGTCATGGGCGGCCCGGGCATCTCAAGCGGGCCCTTGCTGCCGGTGTGCGCGGATTCGTCCCGAAGACGGTGAGCGCACGGCGGCTCGCGGAGGTCATCCGCACGGTGCACGCCGGAAACCGCTACGTCGACCCGGAGTTGGCCGCCGACGCGATCTCCGCGGGGGATTCGCCGCTGACCGCGCGTGAGGCCGAGGTGCTCGAACTCGCCGCCGACGGGGCGCCCGTATCGGAGATCGCGGAGCGGGCCGCGCTGTCGCAGGGGACCGTACGCAACTATCTGTCGTCGGCCGTCTCCAAGCTCGGGGCGGAGAACCGGCACGCGGCCGTGCGGCTCGCGCGTGAGCGGGGTTGGGTATAGTTGCTCTCGCGCCACGGCGCAGTGCGGACGTAGCTCAGTTGGTAGAGCGCAACCTTGCCAAGGTTGAGGTCGCGAGTTCGAACCTCGTCGTCCGCTCTGTATCGAGACCCCGGTCGGAACCGACCGGGGTCTCCTGCGTTCAGGCCCAGCTCGTGCCGGTCAGCCGCTCGTACGCCTCCACGTACTTGGCGCGGGTCGCCGCCACGACCTCCTGCGGCAGCGCGGGCGGGGGCTGCTCGCTCTTCCTGTCCCAGCCGGACTCCGGCCCGGTCAGCCAGTCACGGACGAACTGCTTGTCGTACGACGGCTGCGCGCGGCCCGGCTGCCACTGGTCGGCGGGCCAGAAGCGGGAGGAGTCCGGGGTGAGGACCTCGTCGGCGAGGACCAGCGTCTCCCCCTCGTAGCCGAACTCGAACTTCGTGTCGGCGAGGATGATCCCGCGGTCACGGGCGATGTCGCGGCCCCGGCCGTAGACGGCGAGGGTGGCCTGGCGCAGTTGGGCGGCGGTGTCGGCGCCGACCTGCCGGGCGACCTCCTCGTACGAGACGTTCTCGTCGTGCTCACCGACGGCCGCCTTGGTGGCCGGGGTGAAGATCGGGGCGGGGAGCTCGGAGCCGTCGCTCAGCCCCTCGGGGAGGGCGAGTCCGCAGACCGTACGCGACTCGTTGTACTCGGCGAGGCCCGAGCCGGTGAGGTAGCCGCGGGCCACGCTCTCGACGGGGACCATCCGGAGCGACTTGCAGATGAGGGTGCGGCCCTCCCACTCGGCGGGGGCGCCGGCGGGCAGGTCGGTGCTCAGGACGTGGTTGGGGATCAGGTCGGCGACCTGGTCGAACCACCACAGGGAGAGCTGGGTGAGGACCCGGCCCTTGTCGGGGATCTCCGTCGGCAGCACCCAGTCGTACGCGGAGATGCGGTCGCTGGCGACCATCACGAGGTCGCCCGCCTCGTTCTGGTACAGGTCGCGCACCTTGCCGGTGTGCAGGTGCACCAGACCCGGAACCTGGAGGGGCTCGGGCTTTTCAACGAATCCGGACACGGTTCCTCCCCGTGGTGATGTCCAAGTGAGCTGATTCTCCCGTATGTGGGGGTGGGCTCGGACATCGGGGTTCAGTCGCGTTTGCAGATGCGGTCCAGGAGGTTTGCTGTGGCCCGCTGGATACGGGGGTCCACGTGGCCTGGGCGGTCCAGGGACGGGGACCAGGCGAACGTTCCGGACGCGAAGACCAGGGAGCCGGACGGGGCTCGGTAGAGGGATGTCTCCTGGTGACGTACGGCGCCCTCGCTGTCGGTGTACGGCGAGTGGGCGAGCAGGATGCGGTTCTCGTGCTCGGGGAGCGGGGTGCGCGGGAAATAGCGGTCGGCCTCGCCCGCGACCAGGCCGTCGATCTCGTCGCCCTCGTGCGCGCCCGTCGCCTCCCACAGCCAGTGGTCGGCGTTGCGGACGATCAGGGGGTGCGGCTCGGGGACGCGGCCCGCGTACTGGATGCCGACCAGTTGCTGCTCGGGCCGGTCGATCTCGCGCCAGAGCACCGGCCTGCCCGGACCCCTCCGTTTTCGGCAGGTGAGCAGCCGGTCCGGGACGCCGGACGGGGACGGGCCCAACTCCACCTGCCAGTACATGGTGTTGGCGGAGAGGAAGACCAGGGAGGTGCCGTGCTCACGGGCGAGTTCCGTGGTGCGGCGCATCGCCTGCGACCAGTACTCGTCGTGGCCGGGGAAGACCAGGCCTCGGTAGCGGGCGGGATCGATCCGGCCGGCGTGCAGATCGCGGGTGTCGGCGTAGGCGAGGTCGTAGCCGTAGCGCTCGGCCCAGCGGATGAAGTCGTAGGCGTGGCCGACGTGCAGGGGGAGGCCCGCGCCCGCGTACGGGCGGTCGAAGGAGACCGTGGTCGCGGCGTCCGCCTCGCCCAGGAGACGGCCCTGCTCGTCCCAGGCGTGGTAGAGGCTGGCACCCGTGTGGCCGTCCTCGGGGTAGAGGTTGTAGGCCTGCCAGGTGATGTCGGGCAGGAGGAGCAGCAGGTCCGCGGGGTGGTTGTCGCGGACGGTGAACGGCACGTGGGAGCGGTAGCCGTCGGCGGTGGTGAGGACGGCGACATAGGCGCCGATGCTCCAGTACGACGGGATCTGCAACCGCCAGGACAGCCACCAGTGGTGACAGGAGACGGTCCGGTCGGCGGTGAGCGGGGGCGGCTGGACGATGCCGGACAGCCGGGGGCTGGTGGTGATCTTCGCTGCGCCGTCACCGCCGTAGTGGCCGATGCGGTAGACGTCGACGCTGAATTCCTGGGGCGGGTCGACGGTGATGTGGAAGTCGACGGCCTCGCCGGGGGCGACCGCGCCGGTGGAGACGAAGCCCTTGATCTGACGCTTGACGTCATCCGCGGAACGGGGGCCGCCGGTGCCGCTGCGCGGGGCGGGGACTCTCGGGGCGTCGGCGGTGGCGGACGTCGACTGCTGGACCGGGTCCACATACCAGGGGACGACCTGGCCGGTGTCGTCGAAGTAGGTCTCGCTGCCACGCAGCCACGGGACGGGGCCCTGGCCGAAGGGGTCCGTCACCGCATGCGCCAGTGCGCCTGACTCCCAGCGGCGGATCTGCTGCGACCCCATGCTTGCTCCCCTCCCTGGTGCCCCCGTGTTCGTTCGTTGTGTTCGTGCGCTGTGTTCGTGCGTCGCGTTCGTACTTCGTGTGCGTGGTCGTGTGCGTGTCTTATGTCGCCAGCCCTTGCCATGTGCGCGATCGGTCCCAGCACATCACATAACGCACGCACCCTGTCACTATTCGTTGCGAATTGGCCGAAAGTGGAATGAGGGCTTCCGGTGGGACTCGGGTCCCGCGTTCGGCCTGGGCCTCCGGTGGAAGGTCCGGTGGGGGTCCGTCAGACGAGGCGGACCGGCTTCTCCGGGCGTATCCCCGACTCCACCAGCCAGGCCTGCAGTGGGGCCGGGTCGCCGTCCTCGATCAGGCTGAGGACTCTGGGGGTCAGGTCGGCGGCCCGCTCTCCGTTGACGATCAGGGACGGGCCGTCGAGCCAGTCGAGGCCCGGGGTCGCCCCCGCGGTGTCCATCGCAGCGCAGCACACCATCGCCGTGACGTGGTCGGCGAGCAGCTCACGGGCGGTGCGGGGCGGCTGCAGCGGGAAGAGCGGGAGCGTGCCGTCGTCCCAGAGCGCGGTGTCGGGGCCCTGGCCGGCGGCGGACCCGCCCTTGCGCTCGGCGGGAGCCGCGGCTTCCTCCCGGGCCAGCTCGGCGGTGAGGCCCGCGGCGAGCGCCGAGCTGCGTTCGGTGCCGGTGTCGCTGTCGCTGTCGGTCGGGTCTTCCTGCCGTGCGGGGGCTACGGAGGCGGTGTCGCTGTTGGCCGGGTCCTGTTTCTGGGCGGAGGGGTCGGTGCCGTTGGCCGGGTTCTCGCCGTGGGCCGGGTCCTGGCGCCGTGCGAAGGCGTCGGTGTCGGTGTCGGTGTTCGGTGGGTCCGACAGGTGGTCGAGGACGCGGGCGAGGGTCGGGCCGGCTGCTGCGTGGGCGGAGTGGTCGGGGGAGCGGCGGACGCCGAGGGCGTCCAGGACGCGGTGGAGGCGGGCCGCGTCGATGCGCCATTTGCGGTCGACGACTTCCTCCGGGTACTCCTGCCAGTCCACCGGGGCCCAGTCCGGGCCGGGCTCGGCGGGGCCGCCGTGGAAGAGACGGGCGGCCAGCAGCGAGGACGCCTCGTCCACCGCGCCGGGCTCTTCGAGCAGGTCACAGGCGGGGCGCTCGCCCAGCCGTGAGGCGAAGCCCTCGGCCAGCCGGTCGCGGCGGGACAGCTCGGTGAGGGCGGCCACGACACCCGCGTCCAGCCGGGACGGCCAGCGACCCATCCGCCAGGCGGGCAACGCGACCCGGGTCAGCAGCCGGTCCCAGCCCGCGTACGCCAGGCCGACCTGTTCCTGCGCGACGATCCGGAGTCCGTAATCCACAGCCTGTGCACGCTCGGCGGCCGCGGCGGCCACACCCCGCTCCATCTCGGCCGCGTGTCCCCGGCAACTGCGCAGCAGTAGTCGGGCGACCCAGCCGACGCCCGCGAGCACCGTGCGGGACACCGGGCCCCGGTGGGGCGCCGAGGTGACGGCCACCGCGGCGTCCAGCCCTCGTACGAAACGGCGGGCCGCAGCTATGTCGGGGTGCGCCGATGGTCCCGTACCGGCGACGACCGGGGCGAGGACCGCGCGCAGTTCGCCGACGCGCATCCACCACAGGAACGGGGAGCCGATCACCAGGACCGGAGCGGCGGCGCTGCGGCGGTGGGCGTGCCTGCCCAGGCCCGCCAGCTCGTCGCCGTCCGCCGGTGGAGGCGGGCCGTGGGACGGGTGCGTACGGTCCTCGAGCCAGCTGTCGCAGTCGGGGGTGAGCGCTATGGCGGAGGGGGCCGGGACGTCGAGGCGGTCGGCGAGGTCGCGCACCATCCGGTACAGATCCGGCGCCGACTCCTCCGCGATCGGGACGGTGGGGCTCACGGCGGGGCGGGAACGGGCGACGACCAGCGCGATGCCGCCGGCGGCGAGCAGCACGAGCACGGCGATCGGGATCACGACCCAGCGGACGGTGTGCCAGCCCGCACCCACGAGATGGCCCGTGGAGCCGCCGGCCAGCAGCACCACCGCGAATGCCGCGGGCAGCAGCGCGACGGCCAGCGCCCGGCTGCGGATGTGCAGCACGGCGAGAGCCCGGGAGCGCGCGGACAGTGCGCCCGCCTCCCCACCCATACCGGTCACGACCGGACGTCACCCCCTCCCTGCTGTCCCGTACGGCGGCATGTGCGGCGTCCACCGTGACGGTGTCCGTCACCGTGGTCGCCACCGACCACCCTGGCGTTGCTCACTCCCCCACTGTGGCACCCACCACTGACATCGCAATGCCGGTGGGCCAAGTGCCGGAACGCTTGCGCCGCACCCTAGTTGGGGCCCCGGCCCTCGTCAGCCGTATGGGGACCCGGTCACTCGATGGAATGGCTTTGGGGAGAGGTGGATGACGGACGGCAAGGATCAGGCCCCGAATCCATAGACGGGTTCGGGGCCTGAGAGGTTGGCCGATGGCGGGGTTTGGGTGTTTTTGGCTGATGCCGGGGGGCCGGGCTGTGCGGTCGGGTCGCGGGGGCGGGACGGGGCGGGGCGGAGTGCGGGTCGGGGCGCGGGGCGGGTCCCGGGCCGGGCGCGGGTCGCCGGGCCCGGGTCGTCAGGGGCGGACCGGGCACAGGTCGTCAGGGGCGGACCGGGCACGGGTCGTCAGGCGTGGACCTGGTCCCGAGCCGGGCGCGGGTCGGCACGGGCCAGGGCGCGGGCCGGGTCGCGCTACGCGCCCGCCACCTTCGCCGCGATGTCCGTGCGGTGCTGGGAGCCGTCGAGGTGGATGCGGGAGACGGCCTCGTAGGCGCGGTCGCGGGCCTCGGTGAGGTCCTCGCCGGTTGCCGTGACGGACAGGACGCGGCCACCCGCGCTGACGATCGCGTCGCCGGCGCGCTTCGTCCCGGCGTGCAGGACGTAGGCGTGCGGGGCGTCCTGGGCGGCCACATCGGCGAGGCCGGTGATCGGGTCGCCGGTGCGCGGGGTGGCGGGGTAGTTGTGCGAGGCGATGACCACGGTGACCGCCGCGTCGTCGCTCCACCGCAGGGGCGGGAGGTCCTCAAGGGTGCCGTTCGCCGCCGCGAGCAGGACGCCGGCCAGCGGAGTCTTGAGGCGGGCGAGGACGACCTGCGTCTCGGGGTCGCCGAAACGGGCGTTGAACTCGATGACCCGTACGCCCCGGCCGGTGATCGCGAGACCGGCGTAGAGCAGACCGGAGAACGGAGTCCCGCGCCGCCGCATCTCGTCGACCGTGGGCTGAAGGACGGTCTCCATGACCTCCTCGACCAGCTTCGGGTCGGCCCAGGGCAGCGGGGAGTACGCGCCCATGCCGCCGGTGTTCGGGCCCTCGTCGCCGTCCAGGGCGCGCTTGAAGTCCTGGGCGGGCTGAAGCGGGAGGACCGTCGTGCCGTCGGTGATCGCGAAGAGGGAGACCTCGGGGCCGTCCAGGTACTCCTCGATGACGACGCGCTCACAGGCGTTGGCGTGGGCCGCGGCCGCCTCGATGTCGCCGGTGACGACGACGCCCTTGCCGGCCGCGAGCCCGTCGTCCTTGACGACGTACGGCGTGCCGAAGGCGTCGAGGGCCTCGTCGACCTCCGCGGGCGTGGTGCAGACGTACGACCGGGCCGTCGGAACACCGGCCCCCGCCATGACCTCCTTGGCGAAGGCCTTGGAACCCTCCAGCTGCGCCGCCTCCTTGGAGGGGCCGAAGACCGGGATCCCCGCCTCGCGCACGGCATCGGCGACCCCGGCGACAAGCGGCGCCTCCGGGCCTACGACGACCAGGTCGGCGCCGAGCTCGGTGGCCAGCGCGGATACGGCCGTGCCGTCCAGGGCGTCGACCTGGTGCAGCTCGGCGACCTCGGCGATGCCGGCGTTGCCGGGGGCGCAGTGCAGCGCCGTCACGTCGGGGTCGAGGGACAGGGAACGGCACAGGGCGTGTTCGCGGGCGCCGTTTCCGATGACGAGGACCTTCACAGGGCTCAGCCTATCCGGCGGTGAGCCGCGTGAATTGTGCGGGTTGCCGAGGGGACGGGGGGTGTCGCCTCGGAGCTTCCTCCGAGGCGTGGCCGTGAGCACTCCGTTTGAGGCGTGGCCCGGTCCACTCCGTCTGAGGCGTGGTCATGTCCACTCCGTCTGAGGCGTGGCCAGGTCCACTCGTCGCCTATTCGTTGGTGAACTCCTCCACCACCGTTGCGCCCAGCTCCTTCACGATGAGCTCGTGGCCGGAGAGCGCGGACTCGTCCAGGTCGGGGTCGTCGTCCTCGGGGGTGTCGTCCTCGGGGGATACCGGGGGCGGCTCCGGGGTGGCGGACGAGGGCCGGCGGGTCGGGGCGGAGGGAGCCGGGGGCGGTGTGGGTGTGGCGGGCGTGGCGGGCGCGGACTGGGGGGACGCCGGGCGCGGGGGCGTCGTACCGCCACCGCCGTAGCCGCTTCCGCCACCGCCGTAGCCGCTTCCACCGGCGCTGCCACCACCGCCGTAGCCACTGCCGCTGTTGAAGCCGGAAGGGCCGCCGGAATCGCCGGACGGTGGGGGTGCCGAGCCGCCGGACGGGTCGACGATGGCCTCGATCTTCCACTGCACGTTGAACTGCTCGGCCAGCGCCTGGCGCAGCACGTCCTCGCTGCCGCTGCTCGCGAAGTTGTCCCGCGCACCGGCGTTGACGAAGCCGAGTTGGAGGGTGGTGCCGTCGAAGCCGGCCACCTGGGCGTTCTGACTGAGCAGGATCCAGGTGAAACGGCGGCGGTTCTTGACGGCTTCGAGGATGTTCGGCCAGACCGTGCGGGGGTCGAGGCTGCCGGGCGGGGCGGATGCGGGGGCCGGTGGGGGTGGGGTGTACGGCTGTGCGGGGGTGGACGCGGGTGCGTCTGCGGGTGTGGGCGTGGATGCGGGTGGGGTGCTGGGGGTGGTGGGGGGCTGGCCGCCGCCCGCCGGGGCGGCAGTGGGCCAGCCGCCGGGGCGTCGGCCGCCGCCGGCGGGGGTGGCGGTGGGCCAGGCGCCGGGAGGGGTGGCCGCGGGGGGCGGGGGGGGCGGGGGGGCGGGGGCAGCTTGCTGGGGTTGCTGGGCCTGCTGCGGTTGCTGGGCGTGCTGCGATTGCTGGGGCTGCTGCGGCTGACCGGCACCGCTGGAAGGGGCGCCGGAAGCGGCGCCGGTCGGGCCGGTGGTCGCCGGCGGAACCGGCCCTGCCCCCGACTCCGACCCCGACGCCGGCCCCGACGCCGTACCGCCGTCAGGGCCGGTGACACCCATCGCACCCGGCCCAGGACCGCCGGAGCCCTGACCGGTTCCGACACCTGCACCGACACCTGGACTGGCTCCGGCTCCGGCACTGGCTCCGGCAGGAGCCCCCGAACCCCCCGCCCCCCGCACGGCGGCCCGAGCCGCAGCGGCCCCGCCCCCCGGAGGGACCGCAGCGCCCATGGCGCCGCTGCCGCCGGCATCGGCGTGGGCCTCGGGCCCAGGCACGTATCCCATGGCGGGCGCCGCGCCCCCCGCCGAGAAGTTCACGCCCCGCTCGATCCGGTCGAGGCGGGCCATCACGGACCGCTCGTCGCCGTAGGCGGCGGGCAGCATCACGCGTGCACAGATCAGTTCGAGCTGGAGTCGGGGGGAGGTGGCGCCCCGCATCTCGGTCAGGCCTTCGTTGACGAGGTCGGCGGCGCGGCTGAGTTCCGCGGCACCGAAGGTGCCGGCCTGGGCCTGCATACGCTCGAGCACATCGGCGGGGGCGTCGATGAGCCCCTTGTCCACCGCATCCGGAACGGCGGCGAGGATCACCAGATCCCGCAGCCGCTCCAGCAGATCGGCGACGAAGCGACGCGGGTCGTTGCCCCCCTCGATGATGTGGTCCACGACCTCGAAGGCGACGGCCCCGTCACCCGTGGCGAAGGCCTCGACGACGGAGTCGAGCAGCGAGCCCTCCGTGTAACCGAGCAGCGAGGTGGCCATGGCGTACGTCACACCGTCGGCACCGGCGCCGGCGAGCAGCTGGTCCATGACGGACATGGAGTCACGCACCGACCCGGCGCCGGCCCGCACTACGAGCGGCAGCACACCGTCCTCCACGGGGATGTTCTCCCGCCCGCACACCTCGCCGAGGTAGTCCCTCAGCGTCCCCGGCGGAACGAGCCGGAACGGGTAGTGGTGGGTCCGCGACCGGATGGTCCCGATGACCTTCTCGGGCTCGGTGGTGGCGAAGATGAACTTGAGATGCTCCGGCGGCTCCTCGACGACCTTGAGCAGCGCGTTGAAACCGGCCGACGTGACCATGTGGGCCTCGTCGATGATGTAGATCTTGTAGCGGCTTCCGGCGGGCCCGAAGAAGGCCTTTTCCCGCAGCTCACGGGCGTCGTCGACACCACCGTGCGAAGCGGCGTCGATCTCGATGACGTCGATCGATCCCGGGCCGTTCCTCGCCAGGTCCCGACAGGACTGGCACTCGCCGCACGGGGTGGGGGTGGGCCCCTGCTCGCAGTTCAGACACCGGGCGAGAATCCGCGCGCTGGTCGTCTTGCCGCACCCGCGCGGACCGCTGAACAGGTACGCGTGATTGACCCGGTTGTTCCGCAGCGCCTGCTGCAACGGGTCGGTTACATGCTCCTGCCCGATGACCTCGGCGAACGACTCCGGGCGATAGCGGCGGTACAGCGCAAGAGACGACACGCCTACGAGGTTATAGGCGCCCACTGACAACACGCCCCGCCCACCGACCCCGGCCCCCAGAACCTACGAGGCCCTACGACGCCCACCGGCCCCCGGGAACACAAGCGCCCCCCACGCACCCGCCAGAGCCAACCTACCCTTGCTGCCTTCCGGCCCTGGGGGAGTTCAGTCAGATAGCGCCGCGTGAGGGGCTGCGCCCACAGTACCCGATGCCGGCCAGGGGGAACGAGTTCGCTAGCACTCCTCAACGTCTTGTATTGTTTGCGGCGGAGGATTCGCCTAGAGGCCTAGGGCGCACGCTTGGAAAGCGTGTTGGGGGCAACCCCTCACGAGTTCGAATCTCGTATCCTCCGCCAGTGCCTCACCGGGCACTAACAAGGTGGCCCTGATCTGCGGAAACGTGGATCGGGGCTTCTTTGCTTGGTGCTGGCTCGTGCTGCGGCTCACCTGTCCGCAGGTCGCTACGCAAGACGCCTCGGTAACTGGCACTTGTCTAGCGGCTCAGCACGAGGAGCCAGCAGACATGGCACGTAGCCCTCTCCGCAGCCAGCAGCGCACCACCAGCACGACGACCGAGACAGCCGCACCCGCAGTCAGGGCGGTACGGGCTGTGAAGGGCTCTGAGGATGCCCGGCTTGCTCTGATCGATGAGCTTGAGCTGCACCTCAGCACGACCACCAACAAGCACGGACGGCCGTTCCAGCGCCGGACGATCAACGCGTACAAGTACGCAGCCACTCAGCTTCACCACTGGCTCACTGCCCAGACGGCCGGAGACTTCACTGAGGTCGACACAGCGACGCTCAACCGCTTCTTCCGCTGGTACTACCAGGAGCACGACGTACCCAAGTCTCAGGATGGCAAGGGCGGTTACACGGGAGGGACGAACACCGTGCAGCGCAACTTGCGTGCACTGTTCGTGTACTTGGCTGAGGAGTACGACCACAGCAACCCGTACGACGACCCCAAGCTTCAGCGGTACGCGACTCCCCCTCTCGGGAAGCCCAAGACTCTGTCGACTGACTTCGTGGCCGACATGCTCAAGGCCACTGGGAACGGCTCAGCGAAGGTGCGCGACTTCCAGACCGTGAGGGATCACGCCATCATCCGTGTCCTGACAGAGGGGTTGAGGTCTGACGAGTTGCTGAACCTTCGGGTACAGGACTTGGACCTTGCTCGGGGAACCCTGGTAGTCGTCCCGATCAAGATGGACAGGAACTCTCTGGACGGCCGAGTCATCCCGCTTCAGCCCAAGACCGTCAAGGCTCTCTCTCGGTGGCTCAGGGTCCGGGCAACCCACAAGCGAGCGAACACGGATGACTGGCTCTGGCTCGGCACACGGAACCGCTCACGACTCCTGTACGCAGGACTTCACAGCCTGGTGAAGAAGTGGGCGGAGGTAGCCGGTTACGACCCTTCCTCCGTGTCCCCTCACTCGTTCTGCCACACGTGGGCCGACGACCTCAAAGCGGCTGGAGTCTCGGGAGAGCACATCATGGCTATCCGTGGTTGGAAGTCTCCCGCCATGCTCCGCAGGTACGGCGCAGACATGGCCTCCACAAGGGCTGTAAACGCCGTACAGGGCTTGGGAGACAGGTACTGACCCCAGACAGTAGAGAGCCCCCGCCGAGTCATTCGGCGGGGGTTTCCGCTACCCACGGGAGAGCCTCTCCCTGGGACAATTAGAGGTGAGGGGAAGGAGCCAGAACACACGAGCCAGAGGAGACAGACATGGAAACAGGACCCGGGCAGCCGCACGACATGGACGCCATTGACGCCATGGGGCAGGACACAGCAGCGCGCAGCGAGGAAGGGGCGGAGAACATCGGAGACGCCATCCGTAAGGCTTTCCCCGCCCCAGAGAGCCGCACAGCAAGCTTCGGGCAGGGAGTAGCGGCCGGACGTGAGGCATCCGCTATTACGTAGCGGGTGAGATGCGTCACATACCCAACTAACAGTAGTAACTCGACCCCTCGAATTGCCCGATTCGGGGGGTCTACTCATTACCACATGTCCGACTGACTAGGAGACAATGGAGTCAGAGGGGAGGTTCACGCATTGGACCGAACCAAAGGATGAGTAATGAGCAGTATGAGAAAGACCAGGATCGAAGATCTACCGGTCTGGGATACAGACCTTACCTTGGCGGCGAAGTGCCTATGGCTGTGCCACTACAGCGAGGCAGATATTTCCGCCGAGACGGTACGCGGAATTTCCGCAATGATTCCGCAGCCGGATGCGTACGAATTTGAGCTTACGCAGGCCGGATGGATTACATCTGAGGGAAGAACGCTGCGTTCCGTCGTCCCCGTATTGGCGTAAGGAGTACCGGCGTGCCCGGAGAGAAAGATAGTCACATAGGCGAGAAAGGAAGACATGCCGGAAACAATCGAGACGCTGGTGAGTCTTGTACAAGACGAAGAGTTGAGCCTCAACGCAACGGTTCTACTGCTCTGGCTGAAGAGCCAGACAGAGAAAGGGCGTACAAGATTCACTCAGCCAGAACTCACAAGGATCATCAACGTGAAAAGAATCGAGACCCTACAGACTGCCGTCTTCGAACTCGAAGACACAGGACGTCTGAGTGTCGACAGAACCGTAAAACCGCACGACTACCAAACCATCTAGCAGAGGAAAGAAACTATGAACAACCCCAACGCATTCACTTTCGGAGCGCAGGAAAAGAGCTTTTGGCAGCGCGCTCTTGACCCTCAGTACCAAGCTGAGAAGAGAGCCAAGCAGGAAGCCATGGATGCGGAACAACAGCGCATGGTTCAGGTGCACCAACAGCGTCAGCGCAGAGAGGCCGTTCTGACACAGAGCGGTCCGGCCATCATTGAGATCGTCAAGGCATACGACGCATACGAGAGACCAACCCCAGCAAAGACCAGTGAGGTAGAGAGACAGTTTGCCGAGCACTTCCCCAATGCTGCGCCTGGTGAGTTCCGCAACGTACTGGAAGAGCTAAAGGGAATGGGCGTACTTCATGAGGTGACGTCATCCATCGGATTCATGGGAGCACGAGACACAAACCTCCACTACATGGGTGGATAGGGGAACGGATGAAAGACCCGAGTGAACTGAGTTTTCCGGCGCAAGCCGTCTATTCTGAGCTGGAACGAACCGGCGAGATCATGCCAAGAGAAGAGTTCTGCAAAGAATTCGATGATGACTATGACGAGATTCTCCGAGAACTAAGCAATGCAGGAAGAATGCCGGAACCGTCTTCGAGTTCTTGGAGAAACCCAAAGGGAGTTCTCTTCAAATCCGAGAACAGAAACACTCTCTACAGCCTTGAAGTCCATTAATGGCAAGAACTACACGCGACAACGACAAAGCCCCATTATCTCAATCGAGATAATGGGGCTTCGGAGGAGGAATGCGCGAAAGAACTATGCAGTGCACCGGATCGTAAACCAGAACCAGCAATCGAACTCAAACCCAAGCGAGAAGATTGCCGCAGTCAAAACCTTCGGACGTTGACCGTCCAGATACATTCACTATCTACAACAAGGGAGCCAACGGGCTCGATTGTTCAGAACTACCTTAAGGATACAGCAATGACAGACACAGTTAGAAAGGAACTCATCGAGTTCACCGACACCCGTCCGGGCTACGAAAACAGACCAGGACAATTCATCACGGTTCCCAAGCAGGTAATGAGAGATCCTAATCTCTCTGATGCCGAGAGAACCATCCTGCTATACCTCCACGACAGAGCAGGAAACCCCAACATCGAGCTATACAAGGAGAAAGACAAGCAGTGGTGCCGTATCGCTTTCCCTGAGTACCCGACCATTGCCGAGGACACCAACCGAGGTGTTCGCCAGACAAAGGAAATCGTAAAAAGCCTGCGCATCAAGGGATACCTAAAGATCTCCAAGCGCAAGACTTCCAAGGGAGAAAACAATCTCTACCAAATCCAGTTCCCAGCTTCCTACCAGGCGCTGAACAACGTCAACACCTTCACCCTCCTAGTAGCCACTGGCAAGAACCTTGTCAAGGATGAGATCACCGCAGAGGCAGGTGCGGATACTCGCACTCGGCCAAGTGCGGATACTCGCACATCCTCAAGTGCGGATACTCGCACTCTAAATAGCTCCATTGAAAGTAGCTCCATTGAAACAGGTACAAGTACGCTGCTGACGCAGCGAAGCGAAATGGATACAGATAGTAGTTCACCAGGAGAAGATCCGGCTTCTCCTCTGGCGAGTACTAATACCGCCTTCGGCGTAATGGGTATCCCTGGTGAAGTAGATAAGGAACTAGAAGAGATTAGCAAGAGTCTCCCCCTGGTTGACGTAGTCGACGCTCCCGCGTCTCCTACTCGTGGTTCTTTCATCGCAAAGAAGAGAATTGATCGAGTACCCGCCCCTTCCCAGACACTCACCTCTTCACAGCGTTCTGCCAAGCGGGCAGCGGCTCACAGAGCCGAGCAGACGGCCAAGCAGGAGCTTGTACAGGCCCGTAGGGAGCAGTTCCGTGCCGACTTGGCCGAGTTCCCCCAGGAAGCCAGCAAAGAGCCGCAGACGGCCACACAGAGCGTTCGCTCGGTGCAGCAGTAGCGCCGATTGGGTGGCTCTATACACTCCCCCTCCAATCCGGTATGATCACTCCGTTCACGGGGAGGGGGGTAAGGGGGGTGGGGTATTCGGTTAAGTGCAATAAGCCGAATACCCATTACTCAACTAATTAGCACCCCGCATAACCAATAGCCATATATCCCCAATCAAAATAGCCGGTAAATCGCAATTCAGAATAGTCGTGGATTCAATGGCATTTGAGGCTACTGAATCATGAATTCCATAGCTATTCAGCCCTGACACCTGCTTTTCTGGGTACTTCCGTAGGTATCTCGACTAGAAGGAGTTACTACTGTTGACCCCCTAAATGAAAGAGGCCGATACCTCCGAGTTTGGAGATACCGGCACTTCTCTTGACGAGTTACTGCTTTGGATAGTGCATCGTCATGACACGTCCAGTCTTGACGACCATCTTTCCTGCCTTGTACAGCGATAGAATCAAGCACTTGGTTCCTGACTGGTTCGTCCCTGGCTCGATGGACAGAATCTCTACTGTCTTCCCATTCCAGAGCCTCAGATGGTCACCTGCCTTCAACTTCCTCGCTGGCTTACGTGGTGGTGTGTTGATGTTGTTTACCTCCCTTCCTTTGAGGTACTTCCATCATCTCACTCACCACTGACAAACAGACATGAGTCATTCCGCTTACGGACACAGATAAGCGCCCGGCCCCGACAGGGGAGACGAGCGCTTATCTGGAACCTGTGGAAGACGAAATCGACAGATGATTAGGAAGTCTCGGGTCCCTCCTCAGAGTGATGCAAACCAGGGAGGCCCTGAAGCCCTACTGGGAACATCTTTTGCAACTCCTCTTCGTGCGAAGCCAGGTACTCGCGTGACAACCACTTGCCGCGCACCTTGTCTCCGTTGGTGAGGATCACTTGCAGGGTCATGCCGTCCCAGACAGGCGGCAGAGCATTCCTGTCCTCCGTTACTTCCCACTCAAGACCTCCGAAGGCGGGGAGATCCATGTCCGGCGCTTTATATCCTCTGGACATTGCGATGGGCGGAATTTCTAGATCCTGAGCAATCGCGCCATACCGCTTCGAGAGAAGGTCGCCGAGCAGCGTCGGGGCGCGCTTCAGGCGATACCTGGTCACCAGTTGTAGCTTGCGGACCTTAGCGGCCGTGGGGCTGAGGTTCTTTACGTGCACATCAAAGCCGACTCGGCCCACCCCGCGCGAGGCTTCTCGTACTGGGGCGGCCCCGAGCAACCCCCATTCATAGGTAAGGCGTACGCGTGGTCTCACTCTGCGGTAAGTCAAAGCAGACACGAGCATGTTGGTCCCCGTGAAAAGGGCACTGACGGATGCAACGATGATCGCGATCACTGGAAGCGACATGGGTCAAGGATGCCCAGCAGCAACCTCGTTGGACCGCAACTTGAGAAACATCAGCGGTTGGGCTCTGAGCGCCCATCAGAACCGCTGCGCGCCTCTCTGTGGGGCGTTGGGGATGCCGTCTGCCGAGGGCGCTTCCACACTCCCAAGCAGCGCTCAGAGTCCCTGTCGAGCCGGTTTCCTGTTGCGGCAACGCAACCCCCTTGTGCCCGGGGGTTGGTGCTAGCCAGCATCGGGCAGGGACACGACGCAGCAGACCAGGGAGGGAACCCTCATGAAGTTGACCAAGCTTGCGACTACCTGTGACCTCAAGGACTGCCCCACCATCTACGCCACGGACAGGGGCACGCTGCTCTTCCAGGGGGAGACTCCTGCCGACCACGGGCTAGAGATTCCTGCTCACGAAACCGTGGTTGAACTGCCCGTGGAACTGATCAGGAAGGCCATTGCTGATGGGCTCATCTAAGAGCCTCGCTGAACTCTTCGACACCTTCGAGCGGGAAGCGTTCCGGCTGGAGACCCTGGACGACTACAGCAACTCGGGGAACACGGACGCCTATCGGGCGTTCCTTGCTGGTGAGTCTCAGCCGGACGGCTACAACGATGGCTGGGTGGAGGAAATCCGCTCCCACACAAGCAAAGGCAAGCGCGTCTACCGGGTACACATCCTCTCCCGCCCTCTCACTCCGTATCTTCGGTTTGAGCTTGGGTGGGGTTACCGGAAGAACGCGATGGGTGGTGAGGAGTTCTTCATTCTCGACACCACCGACAAGCCCAACCAGATTGAGAGAGTGGGAGACTTCTGGCTCTTCGATTCCGTGAACGCTGCTGTCATGAACTACGACGACAACGGCACGTTCACAGGGTCTGAGATACTTCCGGACAGTCGGGCACAGGAGTTCATCGGCTACCGGGACAGAGCGCTCTCTCAGGCTGTTCCGTTCGCCGAATGGTGGGCAAAGTACGAGGAGTGAACAGAGGAGAGCTAGGCGCGGCGCTGCGGGCACTACGGCAGGCATCCGGCAAGGAAGCCAAGACCGTGGCCCGCAGCTCTCTCATGTCCACCAGCAAGCTCAGCAAGATCGAGACAGGCAAGGTTGCCCCTTCTCTTGCCGACGTAGAGAGCATCCTCACGGCTATCGGTGTCTCCGATGAGGTCAAGGCCGAGTACCTGGAAGTTGTCCGGGCAGCTACAACGGAAACCACAGCATGGCGTCTCGTCCGTCGTATGGGAGTCCATAAGGCTCAGCAGCAGACCAAGGCTCTTGAGTCTCAGATGACTCTGCTGCGCCTGTTCCAACCGGCCTTGATACCGGGACTCCTGCAAACCCCCGAGTACATCCGGGCGATTCTGTCGCGGCATGACCTCAGTGAGGACGTTCTCACCCGCACCACTACAGCCCGTCTCGAACGGCAACAGGTGCTCTACGACTCGACCAAAGAGCTTCACTTCGTCATCACTGAGAACGTCCTGCGTTGGCGCATCGTGTCCGGCACGAGGATGGCTGAGCAGATAGGCAGGCTCATTTCCCTGTCTCGTCTGCCCAACATTGACGTACGTGTGATTCCCTTTGCTGCGGAACAGAGAGACATTGCCAATCATGCGTTCGTGATCCGGGATGACAGGACAGTTACGGTCGAGACAGTTCACGCTGAGCTAGTGGTCACGGATCCAAGGGACGTTACCCAATACGTTCGGAAGTTCGAGGGGTTCGCCTCTGTGGCGCTCTCTGGCGATGACATGCGCTCGATGCTGCGAAGCGTGCAAGACGACTTCTTGCGCGAACAGGAAACTCGGTAGGTTGCGCTGCGCGGTGTCCCTAGCCTTCTGGGCAAGTGACAGAGGCCCCAGGGAGCGCACCGTGAAGACAACAGCGCCGGAGGATACAGAGACACCAGACGTGAAGGAATGGCGTTGGGCACGTTCCAAGGCTTGTGCGCCACTATCCCGGAAGATCCTCAGAAAGTGGCTGGCCGGTAGAGACGCCTCACAGTACGAAGAGGACGCTTCCCTACTCTTCATGGAGTTGTTCTCCAATGCTCTCCGCTTCTGTCCTCCCGGCAGGCAGATTCCCACTCGATGGATGCTCTATCAGGACAGGCTCAGGGTCGAGGTGGACGACGCGACAGCCGAAGAGCCGGTTATCAGGGCACAGGGGGATGATGCCGAGAGTGGTAGGGGTCTCATCCTGGTGACGCTCCTTGCCGACGAGTGGGGAGTTCGTCCCAGGGTCTTCAATGACGGGAACGGCAACTACATCGCCGGAAAGACCGTGTGGTTCGAGCTTCGCAAGTAAGGGCTACTACGCTACGCGGCTACTGCCTGAACCCCTGATAGCCCTAGGCACTCGAAAGACCGGGGTGCCCCGTTCGGATTTCCGAACAGTGAAGGTTGGGGGGTCTGGATTCAGCTCAACGAGCATTGCTAAACAAGTCGCCTAGGGCGTTCCGGGAAGCTTGACTTCCCGGAAGAGTCCAGGTCAAGCTGTGGGTACCGCAGCGCCTGGACGATACGCTTGGAAAGCGTGTTGGGGGCAACCCCTCACGAGTTCGAATCTCGTATCCTCCGCCAGTGCCTCACCGGGCACGATGTCGAAGGGCCCCGCTGCTTGCAGCGGGGCCCTTCGTCGTTGTCCGTCTCAGTTCGCCTCGGTCAGCTCCAAGATCGACTCCAAGCCATCCCGAGGATCTTGGCCACGGCCACATCTACGGCAGTCGTCTGCCGCGCGACCTCCTCCGCGCTCAGCCGTATCTACACGACCGCCTGTTGCCAACAACGCCCGGAGCACAGGCCACCGGGGCGCAGATGCGCGGATCTGGAGTGGGACAGGACACCTGTCCGGGAATCGCAGACCTAGCCGGTCGAGGGTGTAATAAATGCAGGTCAAGCAGGGGTTGTGCCGCTAACCCCCGTGTCCCTCATTCTCGCCGTGCCGTCGGAAAGCCCCGCGGGCCACAGAAGGGGTGGAGCACAGCGTGCGGTCCGTACGCTGGGACAAGAAGGACGCTTGACGCCCCTGGACACGCTCGTACTCGCCATGGTCGTCGTCCTTCTGACGCTGCTCGTGGCCCTGCTACTCGGCGGGCTGGTGCACCAGCCCCGACGCTGACCGGCCCCGGTCCAGGCCGCGATGACCGGCATGACGGCGATGATGTCTGTTTTCGTGGCTGTCACCCGCGCCAGCCAGAAGGACTCACCTTTCGGCCTTGTCCAGGGTTCCACCGACCCACCTGGGCAGACGAAGGCGTCGAGCGCCAGGAGGGACGAAGCCGAGCACGGCCCGGGGCCTGGGCATGGTTGGCGCGATCGTCCACAGGGCCGTGATCCATGCCAGCCATGGCGGTTACACCGTCACAGCGGAACTCTTCACCCACGCCCGCCCGGGAGGCCACCCGTGCTGATCGAGAAGCCGCAGCGGGGCTATAGGTGCAAATGCTGGACCGAGGACCTCCCGGGGCGTCATCCCTGCTCGCCCTGCGGCAGCCCGCCCATACGGTGTCCTGATCAGCGGTAGTCCACCCACAGCGGCGCGCGCCTCGCAGCGCGCCGCGAGCTACGGCCCATGGCCGAGGCACTAAGGAAACGGTGCGCATCGTAGGCGCCTGTCGCACAGGGTGGTCGCTGCCGTATCCGCTCCCGCGAAGAGACATCGGGCGGCGCCGCGGCCCCGAAGCACCGCCGCCCCGGCCGGGGAGCAGAGCGGCTGCTCAAGGCCCCGCCGACCTCCCCCATCGGAACCCGACCCGGTTCGGCAGCGGATGGCTCCACGACGGACATCGATCGTCGCCGGTAACGAGAACCATCTGTCACCCCCTCCCGTATCCACGGCGTCACGAGCCTCCTGCCCGAATGAAAGGGCTATGGTATCGATGGCGATAGTATCTCCGTGGATACTATCGCCATCGGGAGGCTTACGTGCGTCGTTTCATCGGGCGGGACCGCGAACTGAGCGTGCTCGACAACGCCTTGCAGGCTGTGCAGGAGGCCGCCGGGTCAGTGAAACCGGGGCAGTGCATCCTCATGCGGGGAAGGCGGCGGGTCGGCAAGTCCAGCCTCGTCGAGGAGTTCCTCCGGCGTACCGAGACGCCATACCTCTTCTTCACCGCGGCGGGTGGCACGGCGGAGGACGAACTGTCGGAGCTGCTCGACGCCGTCGCCAGATCCACCCTGCCGGAGCGGGGACTGTTCGCAGAGGAGACCCCAGGGCAGTGGAACGCGGCGTTCAGGCTGCTCGCGGAGATCCTTCCCGACGACAGCCCGAGCGTGGTCGTCATCGATGAGGTTCCGTATCTCATGGACCGCATCGATGCCTTCGAGGGAATGCTGCAGCGGGCATGGGACCGTCTGCTCAGCCGCAAGCCGGTCCTTCTCCTCCTGGTCGGCTCCGATCTGTCGATGATGGAGGCGCTGAACAGCTACGACCGTCCCTTTCACCAGCGCGGTCGGGAGATGGTCATGGGGCCCCTGAACCCGGCAGACATCGGCGAGATGCTCGGCCTGTCTGCGGCGGCCGCGTTCGACGCCGCCCTGATCACGGGTGGTCTCCCACTGATCTGTGCCGAGTGGCGGGCCGGAGCCGATGTGTGGGAGTTCCTCCGCGACTCGCTGGACAACCCGATCTCGGCGCTGCTGGTCTCCGCCGAGCGCTCACTGGCCGCGGAGTTTCCACCACAGGCGATGAGCAGGGAAGTCCTGCGGGCGATCGGGTCTGGGGAGCGAACCTTCACCAACATCGCTCGCGCAGCCGGCGGCATCGCCCACACCACTCTCACCCGCGCCACTGACGTCCTGACCGAGAAAAGGGTCGTGGCCGCTGAGCTGCCGCTCTCGATGAGGCCATCGAAGGAACGCCGCTACCGGGTGGCCGACTCCTACCTACGCTTCTGGCTCGCGTTTCTGGATCCACACATGGCGGAGATCGAGCGGATGCGGGGAGATCTCACGCTGAGTCGGATCAAGGAGCAGTGGACGAGCTGGCGGGGCCGAGCGATCGAGCCCCTGGTCCGGGAGTCCCTCGCCCGCCTATTGCCGGACGGGCTTCTGCCCGTCGCGCCGGCGATCGGCGGGTACTGGACTCGCAGCAACGACATCGAAATCGACTTGGTCGGCGCCGACCGGCAACCGGTGGCCAAGCAGTTGCTCTTCCTCGGCTCGGTCAAGTGGCTGGAGAACGCCGCGTTCGACAGCCACGACCTGGCCGCACTGCAGAAGCACCGGGCAGCGATCACCGACGAGCCGGTGCCGCTCGTCGCGGTCTCCCGCAGCGGGGTCGGTTGTTCCGGCCTGCAGGCGGTGTACGGGCCCGAAGAACTGCTCGGCGCCTGGCTCAGGGCGTGAGCGGGAACTGAACTCCGGTTTCCCGAACCCCCGGCCGAACAATTGGAAAGCGTGTTGGGGGCAACGTCTCACGAGCTCGAATCTCGTATCCGGAGATGCCTGGCCTTCACCCCATGATCTGATCACCGTCAACCAGTCCCGTGTTCGGGGGGCGTCCTCGTGAGCCGTCCTCGGCTATGCCTCAGCCCACCGAAACGTCCGGGGGCGGTACGCGGTCCGGACTGGGGACTGCATCACGCTGCCAGCCCCCCGCCGAGGGCGGCGGGAAGCAGGGCTGGAGGTGACGTTGGCGTGTATTCGTTCGCCAGCATTCGCCACCCCAAAACCATCGCTTGCGCTACTGGAGCGCCGGTTAACTTGCGGGAGTCCGATGCATCTCTCCCCGCGCACCCGCCTGAATCGGGCGGGTCCCAACGCTGTTGGGAACGTTGAGAGATGGGAGATCGGATCAGATGGAGCGATCGACACGGAGAAGACGGTGCCGCAGGCCAAGCCAGTTACCGGACTGGGTTCAGCTGGCGGCTCTGATTCTTACGGCGGTCAGTGCCATCGCGGGGTGTGTCGAGCACATTGTGTGATGCGCCAGAGGCAGTCCGGACGGCTGGTTGGGCGGCAAGCGGGCCCGGCCGTTACCTATTCGGCCGGACCCGCCTGTAGCCCCGCATGTGAGCCTGGCTTCGGGGTGTGGCCCGGAGCCAGGCCCTATGCGCACTCGGGGAGCCTTTCGGCCCCATGACGAGCAAACCCCAAGTCAACGGGAGCATCAAGCTTCCAAGACAGAATCATGATCCAGATCATGGCGAAAAACCCTGGTGAGACATGGCGTTGAGGGGTGGCGCGGGCCCCATCGGGCGTAGATCATTTAGAACTGCCTGATGAGCGGCGTGTGGAGGGTGGCGAATCCTGGCGATTGCTGCCAGCAGCCGCGATCACGGCTTCGGCTTCGTCTCGGGGAACCACAAGCGGGCGAGTTCGTTGGCGTCGCACCTCGCGTCCAACGTTCACCGCCCTACGCTCACCCCGTCCGACCTGCCCCGTGAGCCCCCACGGAAAGCGCGTTGGGGGGCACCCCCTCTCGATTTCGACACGTACACGCCAAGTGGTGAGTGTCATTGAGCGCCCGCACCATGGCCGTGCCGTCCCCCTCGTACGTCACCGTCGACAGAGAACCTGCCGCGACTTCCATGCGGAAGACCGTGTGAGGTGGGGCCTGGAGGGCCAGGCGGATCAGGGTTCTGAGGGGGACGACGTGGGAGACGATCAGGATCGTGGTGCCGGTGTGCCGGGCCAGGAGGGCGTCTCGTGCGGTGGTGACGCGGCGGGTGATGTCGTGCATGGTCTCGCCTGCGCCCGAGGGGGGACTCTCGGGTGAGGCGAACCAGGCGTTCAGGTCGTCCGGGTAGCGTTCGCGGACTTCGTTGAAGGTCAGGCCCTCCCAGGCGCCGAAGTCGGCTTCGCGCAGGTCTCGGTCGATCTGGACGTTCAGGCCGAGGCGGGCGGCGACGGGATGGGCGGTCTCCCGGCAGCGCCGCATCGGTGATGTGACGACGGCCGCGATGTCGTCGCGGTGGGCGAGGGCTTCTGCTGCCGCCTGGGCTTGGCGGCGTCCGGCCGGTGAGAGGCCCGGGTTGGAGCCTCCGCTGCCGGAGAGGCGCCGCTCGGGGGTGAGCAGGGTTTCGCCGTGCCGCAGCAGTACGAGCGTCGTCACGTCACTCACTTCGCGGGCTGCGCGAAGTGGTCTCGTACGGCGTCGGTCTGCTTTTCCATGACGTCGATGATGCCCTCGACGATCTTCAGGTCGGCGTCCTCGGCGATCTCCAGGACCCGGGACCAGTCGAAGAAGCTGCGGGCCGGGTCGTTGGTGATGGGGAACACGCGGATGGTGGCCTCGTAGCCGGCGACTCCGCTGGTGGGGGCGACGGCCCGGTAGGACTGGGTCCTGTTGATCTCGTCCCGGGCGGCGATCTCCTGCTGGACGACCTTGCCGCTGAGCGTGAGCTTGAAGTCGTAGCGGGCCGGGACCGTGTCGACCGAGGCTCCGTCCACCCACGTGACGTCCCTGTGGATGTCCAGGTCGCCGGGGGAGACCATGTCCAGGATCTGCATGGCGTCGCGGACGGTCGCCCACACGGTGTCCGGGTCGGACTCGAGGATCGTGGAGTGGTACATGGTGTGCTTGCGCTGGATCGTCGGCACGTGGTGCTCCTTCTTGTCGGTTTCTTCTGGTCGGTTTCTTCTAGTCGTTGGCGCGGGGGGTCTTGGTGACGAGGTGGTTGCCGAGGATCAGGTAGTCGATCTCGGTGCCCAGGAAGCAGTTCACGGCGTCGGTGGGGGTGCAGACGATGGGTTCGCCGGCGACGTTGAACGAGGTGTTGATCAGGCACGGGGTGCCGGTGAGTTCGGTGAACTTGCGGAGCAGCGCCGTGAGTCGTGGGGTTCCCTCGTCCGTCAGGGTCTGGACACGGGAGGTGCCGTCCACGTGTACGGCGCCGGGGATGCGGTCCCTGTACTCGTCGCGGACGGGGAAGACGAACGTCATGTACGGGGAACTGGTCTTGCGCCCCATGTCGAAGACCTTCGGGGCCTGCTCCTCCAGGACGAGGGGAGCGAACGGGCGGAAGGGTTCGCGGTGCTTGACCCGGGTGTTGATGATGTCCTTGATGTCGCTGAAGCCGGGGTTGGCGAGGATGCTGCGGTGCCCCAGCGCACGCGGCCCGTGTTCCATGCGGCCTTCGAACCAGCCGATGACGACCTTCTCCGTCAGTAGCCCTGCCACTTGGTCGATCAGCTTGTCGTCGTCCAGGCGTGTGACGACGACCTGGCCGGTGAAGTCTTCGAGGGCCTTCTCTGTCGCGGCCTCGTCGTACGCCGGGCCCGCATAGGGGGTGACGGGCTCGGAGGTGGCGGCGAGGATGTTCGCGGGGGTCGTGTCCGGGTGGTTCAGCCAGGCGTGGGCCGCGGCTCCGATGGTGATGCCGGTGTCCGAGGCGCCGAAGCTGACCTGCATGTCCTCGAAGCGGGAGCCTTCGAACATCGGGGTGTTGTTGAGGCAGTTCAGGGCGACTCCGCCTTCGAACAGCAGCCGGTCCAGATCCGTCCTCTTCGCCAGGTGGCGGACCTGGTGGGCGGTGGCGACGTTCAGCATCTGCTGTGCTGCGGCGGCGACGCGGGCCTTGTATTCGAGGGTGTCTTCGAAGGGTCCGAAGTACTCCTCGAACAGGGCGTCGTGACTGTGCAGGTTGTCGGTCCGAAGGGGCTCGGCGAAGGTGTAGCGGCCGTCGTCGTGCAGCGTCAGGAGCTTGTCGATGAACGGGTTCGGCGTCGGCGGGGTGGTGTATCCGGCCAGGCCCATCACCTTGTACTCGTCGTTGTTGGGGACGAAGCCGAGGAAGCGGGTGATGACGGAGAACAGGGTGCCGATGGAGTACTGGGCGCCGGTGACGGTGTCGTCGAAGACGGTGACCCGGCCGTCGCGGATCTCGCCCGTCAGGGTCGAGAAACGTTCGGCGCGGCCGTCGCTGACCAGGAACGCCGAGTCCTTCATACCTGCGAGGTAGTAGCCCGTCGTGGCGTGGGCCAAGTGGTGGGGAACGAAGCGGACCTTGGCCGGGTCGGGGCGGTGCCCGGTGCGGGCCTTGAAGTCCGCGAGGATCGCTTCGTGGCTGACGACCTGGTCGAACAGGTCCGCCATGTCACACATGAGGCGGGTCTTCGCGGCCTGCGGCATCGGCGAGGTACGGATGCCGTCCAGGATCTCGTTCAGGACCTGGGTGGACCAGTTCCAGGGGAAGGCGAACAGGTCGACCTCATCGAACGTGACGCCGGCTTCCCTGAGGCACCAGTCGATCGCGTTCGCGGGGAAGTCGGTGGTCTTCTTCTCCCGGTTGAGGCGTTCTTCCTCCACCGCGGCGACCAGGCGGCCGTCGATCAGAAGTGCGGCGGCGGCGTCATGGCCCAAGAGGTAATGCTTGTTGATGCCGGTCGCGCCGAGGCGTTCGGAGAAGAACTCCGACACCCGGCTGAAACCGTTGCACCCGAGAACAATCACGGCATTCTTTCCTGTTGTCGACTTTTGTGACCCGCTATGGCTCGTTACTGCCCGCTATTGCCTGCTGTGGCCCGTTGTTGGGCTACTTGGCGATCAGCAGGTCGCGGAGCTGCTCCCCGGCCGCGGGTGCCTGGCACAGGCCCGCGCCGGTGAATCCGGCCGCGTACAGGAAGCGGCGGGTGGGGTGTTCGCCGATGAAGGCGGTGTTGTTGGGGCCGGCGTCGAAATCGCCGCTCCACGCGCGATGCAGGCCGATGCCGTCCAGGGCGGGGAACAGAGCTCCGAGATGGCCGGCGATACGGCCGAGCCAGGTTTCGCGGGTCTCGCCGGCCTTGGGTACGCCCATGGCGAGGAGGATGCGGTCCTTCCATGAGCGGATCCGCAGACCGGACGCGGCGTGCATCGTCATCGGCATCTCGTGGTGCGGGGAGGGCGGGACGTCGGTGAACAGCATCTCGATCGTGTGGGGTCTCATCGGCAGGTCGACCGACGCCATGGATGCCACCTCGCCGGACCAGGGCCCCGCCGTACACACGATGCTGTCCGCCCTGACGCGGCCCTGCGGGGTGTGGACGGTGTTGTCGTCGTCGATGCCCGTGACCGGTGTGTGGGTGAAGAGCCGGGCGCCGTGGTTGCGGGCGGCGGCGGCGTAGCCGCGGACGATGTCGAGGCCGTCCACGTGGTACGCCTCGGGAGACCAGGCGGCGGCCAGGATGGCGCGTTCGTCGATCAGCGGGTTGAGCCCGGCCGCTTCGCGGGCGCTGATCAGGCCGACCTGGACGCCGGCGGCCTGCTGGGCCTGATGGCCGGCCTCGAAGTCGGCGATCTGCTGCTCGTCGGTGAACAGCGCCATGAACCCGAGCCGTTTCAGGGCGAGGGGGGCCGCGGTGTGGTGGGCGAAGTCGTGATACGCGGTCAGGCTGCGCACGGCCCTTTGCCCGGTGGACGGGTCGCCGGGGAAGTAGGTGCGGACCATGCCCGCCGTATGCGCGGATGCCCCGCCGCCGAGGCTTCCCCGTTCCAGCAGCACGGTGTTCACGCCGGCTTCGGCGAGGTGGTAGGCGGCGGAGGTTCCGATCACTCCCCCGCCGATGACGACGGCGTCGGCGTGGACAGGCAGGGCGCTCATGGCTACGCGCTCACCTCGGCGCCCTGCTGGCGCAGATGGTCTCCGGTCTCCCACGGGTACAGCTGGAGGTTCCAGCCGCCGAGGCAGTTGATGTAGAGGGCCATCTGGCTGGTGACGGCGTAGAAGTCGTCACGATCGAGGTCGTCCAGGACGGCGAGGAAGCGCTGGGTGAACGTCCACAGCTGCTCCAGGCCGCAGTAGCCCAGGAACTCGGCGGGGACTCCGACCAGGAGACGGGTCATGTGCACCAGGGAGTCCATGGGCATGCCCTGGACCGCGGCGCGGACGAGTCCGCCGTAGGCGGCGTAACCCAGGGGCCGCGTCTCGCCGTTGACGAACAGCAAGGTGGGCAGGACGGTGCCGAAGTTGCCTGCCTGGGAGGGGATGATGCCCTGGTGGAGGTCGTCCAGTTCGCCCGGGGGCGAGAGCCAGATCCTCTCGGTCTCCGCGACGATGTCGGCGATCAGGCGGCCGACGTCCGGGTTGGTGGCGTGGAGCATCGGAACGCGGTGGCCGCCCGGCTCGCCCGCGCGGCGGACCTCGGCGAGGATCTGCTTCTTCGTGGAGTAGACGGCGTCCCAGATCGCGGCCCCGGCTTCCAGCAGGGCGGGCAGGTCCGCCTCACGGATCCGGCCTACGGGGGTGGCGGGCATCGGCTCGGTCAGGGTGCCGTACTTGATGCCCAGGTGCTGAAGGCCGGAGCAGAACACGGTGCCGTCGGGGGCCTCGCGCCGGTCGGGGATACGGGTGGCGTGCGGGGTGTGCAGCAGCGTGGGTATCGGCGCCACGTGGTAGAGGTGTTCGCCCGCGATGAGGGCGTGGCCCTGGAGGCTCTGGTAGGGCAGGGACTCCCACAGTGCGTCGGCGAGCGCCGGGTTGCGGTCGTCCAGGTCTGCGGTGACCGTGATGCCGAGGTCGGGCCAGGAGATTTCGATCTGACGGCCAGGGAGCTTCTCAGACAAGGCTTTTCCAGTTCGTCGCTTCGGCTTGTCCGATGAGTTCATCTCCAACAGGCCTGTTCCAGACAGGCGTCAAAGGCATGAAACCTTGATCGACCTGAGTTCCGCAGTTCGTATGTTTCTACGGATCCGCAGCTCAGGCGGGCTTTTACGATCGACGTGAAGTCGAGTGCACAAAAGCAGAAAAGCCAACGAGGCCCCCGGGCAGCTGTGTTGAGATGCCAGACATCTCAAATCAACAGCCCAGGGGCCTCGTTCAGATTCCGCGGTGAAACGGGATTTCAGTAGTCGATGCGGTCGGACTTCGCCACCCACGCGTCGAACGGCGCCGTACGGTTCGGCATGTCCACCCGCTCGATGGCCATCGGCCACAGCTCCGAGGGCTGCTTTTCGAAGAGGTCGTAGAACCTGCGGTCGTCGAACCCGGCCACCGCGGCGTCGTCTCGATCAGCGGCGAAGATGATCCGGTCGACCCGCGCCCACAGCGCGGAGGAGAGACACATCGGGCACGGCTCGCACGAGGTGACCAGGACGCAGCCCTCGAGCGAGAAGGTGCCCAGCTTCCGGCAGGCGGCACGGATCGCGCTCACCTCGCCGTGGGCCGTCGGGTCCAGGTCCGAGGTGACCTTGTTGTTCCCGATCGCGACGATCTCGCCGTCCTTGGCGATCAGTGCGCCGAAGGGTCCGCCGCCGTTCCGCACGCTCTTGGTGGCCAGGCCGATGGCCTCGTCCATCCAGACGCGCTCGATCTCCTGGATGCTCGCTTCTTGGGTATGCGCGGTCACGGTCACTCCTCTTTGGGCAGACGGCGGGAACTCCCCGTTGCTGTTTGTGCGGAACAGCGCCAGTACACCCGCCGGGCCCCGTCGAGGGTCAGTCACCGAAACCATGAAGGAGTCGGCTGGTCGGCCGACGCCTCTCGTAGATTCGTATGAGGACTCAGTCCTCGCCGGCCTCGAAGGTGCGCAGCACATCGGCGGCCACGCTCACGGCAATGGTCGCGGGTTGCTTGCCGGTGATGTCGGCCAGCCCGATCGGGGTCTTGATCCGATCGATGGTGGCCTCGTCGTGACCACCCTCGGTGGACAGGCGCTTACGGAACCGCGCCCACTTGGCCGCCGAGCCGATCAGCCCGATGGAGCCGAGGTGATCGGTGCGCAGGGCGGCGTCGCACAGCGCGGCGTCCTCGGCGTGATCATGGGTCATGATCAGGACGTGCGTGCCGCGCGGCAGGTCCTCCAGGACCTCCTCGGGCAGCAGCGGCGTGTGATGGACGTGCACCTGCGCCACCGCGTCCGCCAGCACATCGAGCCGCTCCTCGGTGAGGATGTCGGAGCGGGTGTCGATCAGATGGAGGTCGAGGTCCTGACGTGCAAGGATGCGCGCCAGTTCCAGCCCGACATGGCCGACGCCGAAGATCGCCACCGCCCGTACCACCGGCAGCGGTTCGAGCAGCACCGAGACCGTGCCGCCGCAGCACTGCACGCCATGCCGGTTGCTCACCTTGTCGTTCAGGGCGAACTCCATCAGCTCCGGCTCCGGCTTGGCCGCGGCGATCATCTCCCGGGCCCGGTCGATCGCGACGGCCTCGACATTGCCGCCCCCGATCGAGCCCCACGTCTCGGTCAGCCCCACGACGAGTTTCGCACCGGCCTCACGCGGGGCATGGCCGCGCACGGTCGCGACGGTCACCAGCACGCCGGACTCCCGGCGTGCCCGCAACCGTGCGACCGCGGCGATCCATGTCATGTCAGACACCGCTCAGCGCTTCGGCGTCGGTCCTGACCTGGTCGGCAGCGCTCCTACGGGCCTCCTGGACCGCCCAGTACACCGCTTCCGGCGTCGCGGGCGAGGCCAGATCGACGCTGACCCCGCTCGGCCCGAACGCGGCGGCGGCCTGCCGCAGCGCCTCGCGCACCGAGAACGCCAGCATCAGCGGAGGCTCGCCCACGGCCTTGGAGCCGTAGACCGCGCCCTCCTCCGTGGCGTTCTCCAGCAGCGTGACGTTGAACTCCTCCGGCATCTCGGAGAAGCTCGGCAGCTTGTACGTGCTCGCCGCCTGGGTCTGAAGCCGTCCGCGGTGCGGACCGTCGCCGGTGTCCCAGCGCAGGTCCTCCAGCGTCAGCCAGCCCGCGCCCTGCACGAAGCCGCCCTCGACCTGACCGATGTCGATCATCGGGGAGAGGCTTTCGCCGACGTCATGCACGATGTCCACCCGCCGGATGCGGTACGCACCGGTGAAGCCGTCGACCTCCACCTCGGTCGCCGCGGCGCCGTAGGCGAAGTACTTGAACGGCGTGCCGCGGAAGGACTTCGCGTCCCAGTGCAGCCCCTCGGTCCGGTAGAACCCGGCGGCCGACAGCTGAACCCGCTGGAAGTACGCGGTGCGCACCAGGTCGTCCCAGGCCAGCTCCTTGTCGCCGCCCAGGACGCGCGCGACGCCCTCGACGATGCGGACGTCGGAGGCGTTGGCGCCCAGCTGGGAGGCGGCCACCTGGAGCAGCCGCCCGCGCAGCTGCTCGCAGGCGTTCTTGATGGCCCCGCCGTTGAGGTCCGCTCCCGAACTGGCCGCGGTCGCCGAGGTGTTGGGCACCTTGTCGGTTCGCGTCGGGGCGAGGCGGACCTTGTGCAGCGGGATGCCCAGGGTGGTCGCGGCCACCTGGATCATCTTGGTGTGCAGGCCCTGGCCCATCTCGGTGCCGCCGTGGTTGCTCAGGACGGAGCCGTCCTTGTAGATCAGCACCAGCGCGCCGCCCTGGTTGAAGGCGGTGAGGTTGAACGAGATACCGAACTTGATGCCGGTGATCGCGAGCGCCCGCTTGGTGTGCGGGTGCGCGGCGTTGAAGGCGGCGATCTCGCGCCCCCGGTCGGCGATGCCGGCGTTCTCCTGGACCTGCCGCCAGACGGTGGTGATCCGGTCGGCCTGGGCGACCGGCTGTCCGTACGGCGTCGTCTGGCCCTGGTCCGGCTGGTAGAAGTTGCGCTCGCGCAGCTCCATGGGGTCGAGGCCGAGCCGGGGCGCGACGCGGCCCAGGATGTCCTCGATCACCAGCATGCCCTGGGGTCCGCCGAAGCCGCGGAAGGCGGTGTTGGAGACCGTGTTGGTCTTGGCGATGCGACCGGCGACCCGCGCGTTGGGGATCCAGTACGTGTTGTCGATGTGGCACAGCGCCCGGGCGAGGACCGGCTCGGACAGGTCCAGGCTCCAGCCGCCGTCCGCGGTCAGCGTGGCGTCGAGGGCCTGGATACGGCCGTCGGCGTCGAAGCCGATCTTCCACGAGGCGTGGAACCCGTGCCGCTTGCCGGACATCGTCAGGTCCTGGGTCCGGTTGAGCCGGAACCGGACCGGGCGGCCGGTCAGCTTGGCGCCGAGCGCGGCGACGGCCGCGAACCCGTGCGGCTGCATCTCCTTGCCGCCGAAGCCGCCGCCCATCCGCAGACACTGCACGGTCACCTCGTGAGCGGGCACACCGAGCACATGGGAGACGATCTCCTGGGTCTCCGACGGGTGCTGGGTGCTGCTCTGGATGAAGATCTGCCCGTTCTCGTCGACCTGGGCGAGGGCCGCGTGGGTCTCCAGGTAGAAGTGCTCCTGGCCGGCGAACTGGAACTCGCCGGTGAACACATGCGCGGAGTCGGCGAAGCCGGCGCCGATGTCGCCGGTCTCCATCAGCGGCCTGGCACCGTGGTAGCTCTCGGCGGCCATGGCGTCCTGGAGAGTGATCAGCGCGGGCCGCTCGTCGAGCTCCACCTCGACGGCCGCAGCACCGAGCCGGGCCGCCTCCAGGGTCTCACCGAGCACCCAGGCGACCGCGTGGCCGTAGAACATGACCTCGTCGGGGAAGAGCGGCTCGTCGTGCTTCATGCCGGCGTCGTTGACGCCGGGCACGTCGGCACCGGTCAGCACACGGACCACGCCGGGGACGGCGAGCGCGGGCGCGGTGTCCAGCTTGGTGATCCGGCCGTGGGCCTTCATCACCTGCACCGGATGGGCGTGCAGCACGTCCTTGGTGCGGTGGACCAGGTCGTCGGTGTAGAGCGCGGCGCCGGTGACGTGCAGGACAGCGCTCTCGTGCGGCAACGAGACGCCGACGACGGGCTTCTCGGGTCGCTCGGACAAATGGCTCATGACGACACCGCCTCGGTGGTTTGCGCGTGCAGCTTCAGCAGGCTCTGGCCGAGCATCGCGGAGCGGTACTCGGCGCTGGCGCGGTGATCGTTCATCGGCGTGCCCTCGGCCCGCAGCAGCCGGGCCGCGGCCTCGACGGTCTCCACCGACCAGGGCCTGCCCTCCAGGGCCGTCTCGGTGGCGCGGGCGCGGATCGGGGTGGCGGCCACGCCGCCCAGGCCGATCCGTGCCTTGCGGACGATCCCGTACTCGATGTCGAGCGCGAAGGCGACCGCCACGCTGGAGATGTCGTCGAAGCGCCGCTTGGCGATCTTGTGGAAGGCCGCGACCGGCGACAGCGGCAGCGGGACGCGCACCGCGCGGATCAGCTCGCCGGGACGGCGCACGCTCTGCCGGTAGCCGGTGAAGTAGTCGGCCAGCGGGACCTCGCGCTCACCGTCGGCGTCGGCGAGCACCAGCGATGCGTCAAGGGCGAGCAGCACCGGCGGGCTGTCACCGATGGGCGAGCCGGTACCGAGGTTGCCGCCGAGGGTCGCGCCGTTGCGGATGAGCCGGGATGCGAACTGCGGGAACAGCTCCGCCAGCAGCGGGACGCTCCCGTCGAGGCGGCGTTCGATCTCGGTGAGCGTCAGCGCCGCCCCGATCTCGATGTGGTCCGACTCGACGCGCAGCTCCCTCAGTTCGGGCAGCCGGTCGATGGCGACCACGCAACCCTCGCGGCGGGAGCGGATGTTGACCTCGACGCCGTAGTCGGTGGAGCCCGCGACCACCACCGCGTCGGGCCGCTCACGCAGCACCCGGAGCGTTTCGGCCAGGGTGCTCCTGCGCAGGAACGTGCTGTCGTCCCGGGCGTATTCGGTGGCGACCGGTGCGGGCGGGGACTGCTCGCGGCGCCGCGCCAGCGGGTCCTCGTCGGTGGGTTCCCCTACGGCGAACGCGGCATCGCGAATGGGGCGGTAACCGGTGCAGCGGCACAGGTTTCCGCTCAGCGCGTGCAGGTCGAAACCGTTCGGACCGTGCTCGGCGTCGGCGGCTTCGGTCGCGTCGGCGCCGTCGGCCGGGGCCGCGTGCGCGCAGCGGCCCGGCCGGTAGTACTCCGCGGCCATGCTGCAGACGAATCCCGGTGTGCAGTAACCGCACTGGGAGCCGCCGCGGACCGCCATCTCCTCCTGCACCGGGTGCAGGGCGGGCGGCGTGCCGTCCTCGCCGACGGTGGCGAGGCCTTCGGAGGTGATGACCTCCTGGCCGTCGAGCGCCGCGGCCGGGACCAGGCAGGCGTTGACCGCCACCCAGTCGGTGGGCTTGTTCACCCCGGGTCGGGCCACCAGGACCGAACAGGCGCCGCATTCGCCCTCGGCGCAGCCCTCCTTGGTGCCGGTGAGGCCGCGCTCGCGCAGGAAATCCAGCACGGTGGTGTGGGGCGCAGCCGGTGAAATCGGTGTTTCTTTCCCGTTGACCGTGATCCGCGCCTCTGTCATGACAGCTCTTCGTTTCGATGCGTGACAGGTCGATTCATGATGTTCGCCAATTTCAGGCAGCTTTCTGTGTTCAGGCGCGCCACAGGAGAGGAGCGGGCGCAAAACGGCACGCAACAGAGACGTACCGGAAGGTGGTGACGGGAAACCCGGAATGTGCCACGGAAGGGCACATCAGAACGGCGTACTCAGCAGCCGTGCGCGATCCGACCCGGAACCCAGACCGTGCGCTGGGCGAGGCGACCGAGATCAGAGCTGGTGTTCATCCGCTGGTCGCCTCCTTTCGGTGATTATGGGTCGACGTTCACCGCAAATTAGTGGCCGGGGCGACCGGGGTCAAGGGGTCAGTCGCTGAGCTGCGCTTCTTTGCGCGCCGGCTGGCGCCGCAGACGCGTCGTGAGCGGCGGGACCGGGTGCGGGGTGGTCCGGGGCGCCCGTTCGAAGCGGCTCGGGAACGGATACTTCCGCTTCAGGAAGGCGCCGATGGCGACCTGGGCCGCCGGTCTGGCCGCCGGGGCGGTGTCCACGTCGTTGAGGCAGAAGAAGTCGATGTCCTCGCCGGCGGCGAGGCGGGCCAGGCGCCGCCGCATGTCGGGGGTGCCCAGTTGCACATAGCGGAAGCGGTAGTCGGCCGGGACGGCACGGCCGGTCGCGATCGCCCAGTGATGGTGGAGCGTGGACGCCGGGGCGACGTCGGAGGTGGAGCGGAAGCGTGAGTAGGCGGTCCGCTCCAGTTCCTCGATTCCGAGGCTCTCCATCTCCCGCATGACCGACAGCAGTTGGGGGTGCGGGGTGTGCAGCGACTTGTTGGTGATGTGTCGGCCGTGGAAGCGTCTGATCACCTCGCGGGCGTTCTTGCCCGCGGAGTTCGGCGCCGGCTCCAGCGGATGCGGGGCGCCCACGCCGAGTTTCAGCGGCGACAGGGGGATGCGGGCGATGCCGTTGCCGTGGAAGAAGTGCTCCGCCCGGACCGGGCGATTGATGAAGACGTCGTCGTTGAAGTAAAGGTAGTGCTCCGACAGGCCCGGTATGTGGTGCAGCCTGCTCTCTATCGCATGCGAGTTGAAGACGGGGAGCGCGTCGGCCGGGAGGATGTCCCGGTGGTCGATCACCGTGATGCCTTCCGCGTCCGGGTCCAGCCACGCGGGGATCTGGGAGTCGGTCACCAGATAGACGTGCCGGACGAAACCGGCGTACATCTCCAGCGAGCGAAGGGCGTATCTCAGCTCGTCGTGGCTGGTGTAGCGGGAGGCGCCGGTCTCGCGCGGGGCGATGCCGTTGTCGGAGAGCGCCTGATGGGCGCGGCGCTTCGAGGCCATCGCCGGGTCGTCGCCGTCGACCCAGGTGTACACGGCGTCCACGGGGAAGCGCACCTCGTCGATGCCCGGCTCGGCGAACGGCGCGAACGTCGGTACGTTGCGGTGGCGGACCGCGACCGCGGCAGGGCGCTGCGCCGCCGCCGGAAGCACTTCGGACACGGGGTTGCGGCGCGGAGCGACGAGCGCCGAGCCGTAGACGTCCGGCAACCGGCTGCCGGGCACGGTGAGCCAGGAGGGATCCTGGGCGGTGCCGAGGTCCCGGCCATGACGCCAGAACTCGATGTCGCACCCCGTTTCGAGGCCGGTGAGCACCTGCCCTCCCGGGCCGAGGCGGACCACGCCGGTGCGCAGTACCGCGGCCCGCCGCAGCGCCCGCGGCAGCTTCCCGTCGGTCCACAGCGCGGCGTTCGTCACGGCACCGTCCGGTCCGACGGCGCCGACGTACCCGACGGTGCCGGCGAAGCGCTGGGCGGCCCGGTCGAGGACCGCGTCACGGTATGTCTCCTCGACGCCGATGACCTTCCGCGCCGCACCCTGTCCGTGGTCGGCGGGGACCAGGAAGTACGGGACGCCGAGCCCCTCCAGCAGGGAGCACACCCGCTCGAGATCCGCTTCGACGGCGTCCACGGCCCTGTAGCCGGCGACTGTACGGCCGTACAGTCGCGTCGCTCCGAAAGCGACCCGGCGCAGTCCCGGAACAGCGGCCCGCAGGCGCCGTCGGGCCCGGACCGCGCGCAGCGACCGGAGCCGGGCGGCCAGCCAGAGCCCCAGCCGCACCAGAAGGTCCCGGACCGCTCGGATGCCCCCCGGCACCCCGAAACGGTGACGGATGTCGATGCCCCCCATGTTCATCCCCCGGCCCCCGCTACTTCTGCTTCTCGTACGGGCTCGGATAGGGGAAGTAGTCCTCCAGGAACTCGTTCATCCGGACGCCCACCTGCTCACGTTCCTCGGGCGGTACGTCGACGTCGTTGAGGCAGAAGAAGTCGAAGCGGCGGTTGCGGCGCAGGTCGCGCAGCCGGGCGTCGGCGTCCGGGCGGCTGATGTTGACGTACCGGAAGCTGTACTTCCCCGGGACTCCGCGGCCGGTCATCAGCGCGTACTGGTAGAGCAGCGGGGCCGTCAGGGCGATGTCCTGCGGCGCGCGGAAGCGGGACGCGGTGGTGCGGCGGATGTCCTCCGCGAAGAGCTCTTCGAGCGCTTGCAGCGTCTCTCGCTGCTGCGGCAGCGGGGTGTGCATGAAGTTGTTCGTCGTGATCCGCCCGAACTTCTCCAGCAGCAGCCGGCGGACGTTCTTGCTCGCGGAGTTGGTGGCCGTCTCCTCGGCGTGCGGCTTGCCGACGCCGATCTTGAGCGGGGACACCGGGATCTTCATCAGACCGCTGCCGTGGAAGAAGTGCTCGGGGGTGACCCGGCGGCCGACGAACACGTCGTCGTTGAAGTACAGGTAGTGGTCCGACAGGCCCGGGATGTGGTGCAGGCGGGTCTCGATCGCATGGGAGTTGAAGACCGGCAGGACACCCTCGGGGAAGATGTCGCGGTGGTCGACGACCGTGATCCCCGGGGCCCGGTCGTCGAGCCAGTGCGGCTTCTGCCCGTCGGTCACGAGGTAGATGTGCCGGACGAAGTCGGCGTACATCGCCAGCGAGCGCAGCGAGTACTTCAGCTCGTCATGGCTGGTGTAGCGGGAGGCGTTGGTCTCCTTGGCCAGGATCTCGGCGGTGCCGCGCTCCTGGTACCGGGCCCGCTTGGCGCGCATCTCCGGCTGCTCGCCGTCGACCCAGGTGTATACGACGTCGACGGGGAAGGTCACGTCGTTCACGGTCGGCAGGGTCAGCGGGACGAAGCTCGGCAGCTCCCGGTCGCCGACCTGCACCGTGGCCGGCTTCTGCTCGGACGCCGGGAGTACGTCCGTGATGCCGTTGTTCCGCGGCGCGATCAGGGAGTCGGCGAAGATGTCCTCGGATGCCTGCGGCTGCACCTTGGCCAGTCGGCGAGGCCCGTCGTCGGAGGCGAGGAGCTCTCCCCCGTCCTCCCAGAACTCGACGTCACAGGCGAGTTCCGGCCCGGCGAGCAGCTGGCCCGAGGGCCCGAGCTGGTTCTCCCCGATCCGCAGCGCGGGGGCCGTACGCAGCGGGGTCGGCAGTACGCCGTCCATGAACAGTGCGGGGTGCTTGAGCTTTCCGCCGGGCAGCGGTCTGCCGATGAACACCGCCTTCCCCGCGTTCTGCGCCTCGAGGGCGGCGAGGAAGCGCTCCCGGTCCACGGCGTTCATGCCGACCGTGTGGCGCGTACGGGAGGTCGGCACCAGGAAGTAGGGGATACCTTCCTGCTCCAGCGCGGCGACGACCAGGCCGAGGTTGGCGGCGGTTGCCTCAGCGGCCGTGAACCGGGTCACGACCCGTCCGTAGAGCTGCTGGCCGCGCACCCTCACCGGGCGGAGCTCCGGGTCCGTGACCGCTGCCATGCGGCGCCGTCGCATGGTGCGCAGCTGCCACACCCTTTCGGCGGCCTTCCGCTCGACCCGCGGACGCATCCGCCGGGCAAAGGAACGCACAGTCACGTTCTAGGCTCCTCTTCGTCAACCTCTGCATATCCCTGCGTTAACCAGACAGACACATGGGGCGGATGGTTGTAGAAGAGTTCTCCGAAAATTAATGGCCGAAGCACCACCCACACAACAGGTCAACAGCTGCACGTGGTAATGGGCCGGACCACGAAAGTGGCCCGGCCCTCTGGTGTTCGTCCGTCTGTGCCTCCGCCCCCTACTTCGGGTCGCGGTCGAAGGTCGCCCTGGACCAGAAGTAGCCGAGTACGGCCAGCCCGAGGCACCAGGCGACGGAGAGCCAGCCGTTGTGGCCGATCTCGGTGCCGAGGAGCAGACCGCGCAGGGTCTCGATGGTCGGAGTGAACGGCTGGTACTCGGCGATCGGCTGGAACCAGCCCGGCATCGCGTCGACGGGGACGAACGCGCTGGAGATGAGCGGCAGGAAGATCAGCGGCATCGCGTTGTTGCTGGCCGCCTCGGCGTTCGGGCTGACCAGGCCCATGCCGACCGCGATCCAGGTGAGCGCCAGGGCGAACAGGGCGATCAGTCCGAAGCCCGCGATCCATTCCAGGACGGTGGCGTCGGTGGAGCGGAAGCCGATGGCCACGCCGACGGCGCCGACGAAGACCACGCTCAGCAGGCACTGGAGCACGCTGCCGATGACATGTCCGATGAGGATGGAGCCGCGGTGGATCCGCATCGTACGGAAGCGGGCGATGATGCCCTCGGTCATGTCCATGGACACCGACACCGCGGTGCCGATCGTGGTGCCGCCGATGGTCATCAGCAGGATGCCCGGCACGAGGTAGGCGATGTACTCGGACCGGTCGGCTCCGCCGCCGCCGATGCCCGCGCTCATCACGTCGCCGAAGAGATAGACGAACAGCAGGAGCAGCATGATCGGGGTGAGCAGCAGGTTCAGGGTCATGGACGGGTAGCGCCGGGCGTGCAGCAGGTTGCGGCGCAGCATGGTGGCCGAGTTGCGCACGGCGAGGGAGATCCGGGTCGGGTGGGCGGGAGCCGTGGTGGCACTCATCGGACAGTCTCCTTGGGCTGGTTGGAGCCGGTCAGGGCGAAGAACACGTCGTCGAGGTCGGGGGTGTGCACGGTGAACTCGTCCGCCTCGATGGAGGCCGAGTCCAGCCAGTCGAGGATGGAGCGCAGTTCGCGCTGGCTGCCGTCGCTGGGCAAGTGCAGTGCCAGTGCCTCGTCGTCCCGGGTGGCCTCGCGCAGCGCGGAGGCGGCGGACCGGTAGGCGGCCGGGTCGGTGAAGCGGAGCCGGACGTGTCCGCCGGGGATGAGTCGCTTGAGCTCGTCGGCGCTTCCTTCGGCGGCGATCTTGCCGTCGTTGAGGACGGCGATGCGGTCGGCGAGTTCGTCGGCCTCCTCCAGGTACTGGGTGGTGAGGAAGACCGTGACACCACCGGTGACGAGTTCGCGGATGATCTGCCACATGTTGTGGCGCGAGCGCGGGTCGAGACCGGTGGTGGGCTCGTCCAGGAAGATGATCCGGGGACTGCCGACCAGCGTCATGGCGATGTCCAGACGCCGCTTCATGCCACCCGAGTAGGTGGAGGCGGGCTTCTTCGCGGCCTCGGTGAGGTCGAACCGCTCCAGCAGTTCGGCGGCGACCCGGCGCCCCTCGGACTTGGACAGCAGGTGCAGGTCGGCCATGAGGAGCATGTTCTCCTCGCCGGTGATCAGACCGTCCACGGCGGAGAACTGCCCGGTCACGCCGATCGCGGCACGCACCCCGTCCGCGGAGGTGGCGATGTCGTGGCCGGCGACCTGGGCCTGACCGCCGTCGGCGGTGATGAGCGTGGACAGGATCTTCACGGCGGTGGTCTTGCCGGCGCCGTTCGGCCCGAGCAGCGCGAACACCGAGCCGGCCGGGATGGTGAGGTCGATGCCGTCGAGGACGGTCTTGTCGCCGTACGACTTGCGCAGACCGACGGCGGAGACGGCGGCCGGAGAGGGGCGACCGTCACCCCGACTGGACGTGGGCATGACAGAAGAAGGCATGGGGCCCTCCCATTCGAAGGCTGGAGTGACTGGGGAAGTGGGGGGAGTAAGGGGATGGAGGCCGGGCTCCGGTGGGGTCAGGCCTTGGCGCGGCGGACGTCGATGTTGCCGTGCCGGGTGCGGGCGCGGATCTTGACGGTGTCCTCGGTCTCCTCCGGGGTCTGAGACGCGGTGAGCGTGTTGCGCACCTGGCCGGAGCCCGAGTTGACGTCGAGCCAGGCGGCCGTGCCCTCGCGGACGCCGACGTCGATGGCGCCGAAGTTGGTCTCCAGCTGGACGGTGCCGCGGGCCACTTCGTCCACCCGCAGGGTGCCGTGGGCGGTGGTGGCGGTGACCGAGTCCTCGGCGCGCCGGATCTCGATGTCGCCGTTGGCGCCGCTCACCCGCAGCTCGCCGGTCGCGGCGCCGACGGTCGTGGTGCCGTGCGAGTTCTTCAGGACGGCGGGGCCGTCGAGGAAAGCGACGCGCAGGCTGCCGGAGCTGGTGGTGATCTCGGCCGCGCCCTCGACCCGGTCCACGGTGATCGAGCCGTGCGACGCGGTCAGGTTCAGCGGGCCGGTCGTGTCGAAGCGGGCGTCGCCGGCCGAGATCTTCACGCGGACCTCGCCGAGCCGGCCCTCGCCGAGCACCTGGGCCCAGGCGCCGGTCATGTCGATGCGCGAGCCCGTGGGCAGTTCGACGCTCACATCGACGGTGCCGGTGCGGCCGAGGCCGAAGAGATTGCCCTTGGGCGTCCTGATGGTCAGTGCGCCGCCCGCGTAGGTGACCTGGGTCTGGTCGGTCGCCCGCACGTCCAGGTCCCGCTTCGGGTCGCGGGGCCGCACCTCGACGACCGTGTCGAGGCGGTCGCCCGCGGTGAACTGGATGGAACCGGCCTCCACGCTCGCGGTGACCGAGATCGGTTCGGGGGTGTCGAAAGTAGGCATGGCTGTCCCGTCCTCTTGGGTCTTCAGGGCGTCCCCGCTGGTGGGACGTGGTGTGGGTGCTGTGCTCAATCCTTCTGGGGCGCGGGCTGGGGGCGCGGCTAGCGCACCCAGCCCGTGAAGCTCTGTCCGACGGTCTGGGCCTTCTCCGTCGTACGCGGCCGGGTGCCGCCGTCGACCGCGGCCGACACGGCCCGCACCAGCCACGCGTTGACCGACAGGCCCTCGCGGCTCGCGGCCTCTTCGGCGCGGGCCTTGAGGTGGGCCGGCAGCCGCAGGTTGACGCGGGCGGTGCCGCCCTCGTCGCCTTCGGCCGGGACCGAGGTCCTGAACGGTTCGACGGGCACGTCCGGCTCCACGGAGGCACCACCGTCGGAGGGCGGCGGCGTCACCACGAAGTCGGGGTCGAGCCCGCGCAGCCGTACGTCGACCGAGCCGGGGGCGAGTTCACGGGTGATCTCGTCCATCGCGGCGGAGAGCACGTTGAGCATGGTCAGCCGGGTCGCCGACTCCAGGGGAGCGGTGAGCCGCTCGGCCAGCTCGCGGGCTTCGTCGCCGCCGGCTTCGGCGGCCACCGCGAGTTCGCGGCGGAGAGTGTCGACATACGGGGTGAGGTCCATGACGCCATCATGGCACCACTATGGCGACATGTGCAAGCTTCCATGGCGCTTCACGTCGAGCGAACCCACAAGGAAGGCTCTGAGCTGTGGAAACGCAAGGAGAAGACCCTGAGTCACTGTGGCGCCACGCCCGCCCGGGTGACATTCGGAGCCCCGAATGGCGCCACGCGGTGCCAGATAGCGCCAAGCGGCGCCACATGACACCACCCATCCGCCCCCTACTCCGACCTGAACTACCTCAAGGACCTCGGCGTCGACTTCGTCGAGGGCGAGAAGTCCGACGAGTGGTGCGAGCTCCCCGCAGTCGAGGCCGGCCAGACCACGCCCTGGTCGATGGAGGAGCGCTTCAGCTACGCCGGTTTCGCCCCCGTCGTCGAACGCCTCGCCGCCGCCGTGGAGAAGTCGAAGAAGCTCACGAAATAGCGCCGGGCCGCTTCCGGCGGAAAGCGGTCACGCCCCGATCCGCACCGTCGCCGACTCACTCACCTGATCGATCTCGGACACCCTGACCGTCACCTTCATCGTCCACGCCCCGGCCACCGGCAGGGTGAACGAACCGTTCCCCCAGTAGCCGCCCTTGTCCGTCAGCTCGGCGTCGAGCGGGCCGATGTCCTGGGCGGGGAGGGTGAAGGAGAGACGGAGTTCGGGAACGGTGGCCAGGCCGCCGTCGGCGCCGTAGACCACGGCCTCGACGGTGTTGTCGCCGGTGCGGCCCGGGTCGAGGGTGATCTGCACCTTGCCCTTCACACCCGCGGTGCCGACCTCGAAGGGGACGGTCGTGACGGACGCGGCGGGCAGCGCGCCCGCCGCTGGCGCCTGCGCCGCCTCGGTCTCCGCGCGGCCGGGCAGCGTCCCGGTGAGCACGGTCGTGATCAGCAACACCACGGCGGCGACGCCGACTTCGGCCAGCACGGACCGGCGCAGGGCTCGCTGATCCGGTGCGGCCGGCGGGGCGGGGGGCGGGGGTTCCGGCAGCGACGGGCCGCCGCCGACCGGCTCCGGCACCCGTTCCCATACGTCCTTCTCCGCCTCCAGGGTGACGGCCCGTGCCGTCCATCGCCGCGAGTAGCCCGCCGCCGCCAGCAGCAACGCGACCGCGACCAGCTTGGCGAGGAGGAGGCGACCGTACGAGGTGTCGGTGAAGGCGTTCCAGGAGCCCAGCCCGCGCCAGGACTGGTAGACGCCGGTGACGACCAGGACGGTCACGGAGGCGAAGGCGAGCCGGGAGAAGCGGGCGACCGTCAGGGCCGATACGGGTTGGCGCAGCGTCATGAGCAGGGCCACGAGCCCGCCCAGCCACACCGCCGTCGCCAGCAGATGCAGCGCGGACGAGGTGATCGCCACCGGCACCTGGATCCCGGCGGAGGCGTGCTCGGCCGCCGCCCAGGTCAGCGCGAGGCCGCCGGCGATCGCGGCTCCGGGCACCACCGGGATGCGCCTTCGCAGCAGGACCGCGGCGGCCGCCAGCAGCCCCACCCGCGCCAGCAGCAGCGCACCCGGCCTGCCGGTCATCGTCCGGCCCAGCGCGGAGGCGTCGAAGGCGGTCGCCGGTCCCGCACCCGTCTCGTACGGGGCGCGCAGCACCAGCAGGGCGAGGGTGGCGCCGAGCAGGGTCCACCAGGCCACCCACAGGGGCTTGGCCAGGCGCTCGGGGTGCGGCGGACGGCAGACCGCGACGAACACCGCCGTGCCGATGAGCAGGGCACCGGCGAGATAGGCGAGATAGCGGGCGATGTCCCAGAGCTTGCCGGTCACCGGGTCCTCGACCGGGCCGGTGTCCACCGTCGCGCTCGTCGCGGAGGGCTTGCCCACGGAGAAGGTGAAGGCGCCCGACACCGGATGGCTGTCCGCCGACACCACCCGCCACGCCACCGTGAACGTCCCGGTGGCCGACTTCGCGGGCAGGCTCACCCGTACCGCGTCCGAACCGCCGGCCACATGCTCCGCCTCGCCGAGGCGCAGCCGGTGGCCGGTGGGGTCCAGGATCCGAACGGAGTCGTCGAGCAGGCCCACGGACTCCGTGAAGGTCAGGGTGATGTCACCGGGGGCTGACTTGAGGACGGTTCCGTCGGCCGGGTCGGTGGAGCGGAGTGCGGCATGTGCCGACGCCGTTCCCGCACCGCCGAGGACGAGCAGGACCAGCACGGTGCATAGCAGCACCAGCCCTTGAACTCCTCGCCTTCGGACCAACTCGCATCTCCGTCTTCCGACTCTTCGGCCACTCCGATACTTACGTACACGACGGCCCCGGTGCTCACCAGGTCGGCCGGGCGGACACTCCTCCGTCCACGACCAGGTCGTGTCCCGTGATCCAGGACGCGAGGGGGGACGCCAGGAACACACAGGCGTCGCCGACGTCCTCCGGCCGCCCGAGCCGTCCGGCAGGCGCCGCACGTTCCCATCGCGCCACCCCGTCCGGCCAGTCCTCCGCGAGCCCCTCCCGCTCGATCAGCCCGGGCGAGACCGTGTTGACGCGGATCCCGAACGGCCCGTACTCCAGGGCCGCGGCCCGCGCATGCATGACCACACCCGCCTTGGACACGGAGTAGTGCGCGTGCAGCGGAGCCGGACGGTGGGCCTCGATGGAGGCGATGTGCGTCACACTCCCGCCCCCGGCCTCCCGCATGATCTCCGCGGCCGCCTGCGTACACGCGAACACACTCGACAGGTTGGTGTCCACGACCGCCCGCCACTCCTCGGACGTCATCCCGGGCAGCGGCTGCGTCGGCTGTACGCCCGCGTTGTTCACCAGCGCCGTCAGCACCCCGCCGGCCCACTCGGCGGCCTCGCGCACGACCCGCCGGCACTCGTCCGCGTCGGACAGATCGCCTTGCAGTACGACGGCCCGCCGGCCCAGCTCCTCGATCCGGTACCGCACCGCACGCGCCTCCTCCACCGCCGTACGGCAGTGCAGCGCGACCGCCGCGCCCTCCTCGGCGAACCGCAGTGCGATCCCGCGTCCGATGCCGCCGCCCGCGCCCGTGACCAGGGCGGTCTGTCCCTCGAGCAGAGTCATGGACGGCACAGTTCCACGATCCGGGCGGCCTCGGCCGGGTAGCGCGCCGTGAGGTCGGCCACGTCCCCGTGTTCGTAGTCCTGGTAGGTGAAGCCGGGCGCCATGGTGCAGCCGAAGAGGGCCCACGCACCGCCCGCGGCCACCCGTGCGCCCATCCATGTGCGGGCCGGGACGGTGAACTGGTGATGCTGTCCGCCGAGTATGTCCGGCCCCAGGACGACCGTCCGCGAGGTGCCGTCCGGGGCGAGCAGCAGCAACTGGAGCGGGTCGCCCCGATAGAAGTGCCAGACCTCGTCGGTGGGCAGCCGGTGCAGGGCCGAGAAGCCGTCCGGTGCGGCCGTCAGCAGGGCCACTATGGCCGTGCCCTCGGGCCGCCCGTCCGCCCGCTCGGGCCCGGCCCAGGTCTGCCGGAACAGCCCGCCCTCACGCGGGATGGGCTGAAGTCCGTAGTGGGCGATGAGGTCGTCAGGGGTCACCCGCGGAAGGCTACCTCCCGGGTGAGAAAGGCCAGTTGGGCGTGTTTCTCGGGCAGATACACATCAGGGAGGTCGATCTCGGGCAGCACGACGACGGGTCCTGCCGTGAACCCCTGCCTCAGGAAGCGGGCGACCGCCTTCTCGTTGCGCACATCGGGATCGACCACGACCCGGTGCCGGTCCAGACCGAGCAGCACGTACGAGACGAGGGCGCCGAGCAGCGCCGCGCTCCAGCCGGGCCGGGCGCCGTGCGTTCCGGCGGGCGCGAGCAGCACATGCACGCCGATGTCGCCGGGCTCGACCCGGTAGCACTCACCGACCCGGTCCGCCGCCGGCTCGTACGTCTGGAGCAGCGCGACCGGTTCGGCGTCGCACACCACCAGGAAGGCGTGGTGGGTGTCGAGCGTGTCCATGTGGGCGTAGGTCTCGGCCACTTGATCCCGGGTGAGGCCGTTCATGCCCCAGAAGGAGGCCCGCTCCTCACTCACCCAGCCGTGTACCACCCCGGCGTCGGCCTGCGCGTCGAGAGGCAGCACGCGGAGCGTTCCGAGGCCGGCGACCGGCTGTTCGTGGACCGCCTCCCGGGCGGGGGCGTGGGTGTCAGACATCGGTTTCCTTGTCGAGTCGGTCGAAGTCGGTGACGACCGGGACGAGATCGCCCCCGGTCCACAGCGGCAGCTGGTCACGGTGGTGGGCCGAGCCCGGCATCCCCCAGGCACCGAACGGCACGACCCAGAGGCTGTCCTCACGGCGGGCCAGATCCCACACATAGCGGGCGGCCGGCCCCCGCGCGGCCAGATCGGTGATGCCGGGCACGGCCGAGGTGCACAGCACACAGTCGTGATCGCCGGACAGGCCCGGTTCGTCGTACGAGGTGTCGGGCAGCGCCCGCCAAGGGGCCAGCCGGTGCGACTCCCCCCAGGTGCCCGGCTGCTGTGCGGCGACCTCCTCGACGGCCGCGCGGACGGTCGCGGGGCGGTCGATGCCGTACAACTCCTCCGCACGCAGCAGGTGTTCGAGCGCGAAGCCGATGCGCGGGACAAGCCCGAGCCAGGGGAGGAAGACCTCCGGGTAGGCCGGCGGGACGGCGAGTGCGGCGAACGCGGGGTGTTCGGCGAGGCGCCGCACGACGGCCGAGCGCACCGCCGCATAGGCGGCCGCCTCCGTGCTGTCCGCGTCCATCCGCCGGTCCCAGCCCAGCAGCCGGTCCCGCAGTGCGGCGGCCTCGGGGGTGAGGTCGTCGAGGGCGGCGAGGTGCTCCAACAGGGGTGCGGCGGAGCCGAGGTGGGTGTCCATGTGGATCGCGGGCATGTCCCCCGCCGTCCACCGCTCCTTCTCCTTGAGGAGGGCGGCGATGCGGTCGGCGCGGTGCGGCGGGGCGAACTCGACGCCGAGGGGCGTGGACGGGCCGCGCTGGTTCGCCATCACCGCCGTGCCGTCGGTGAGTTCGCCGTACGGCGTCTCGTGCCGGCCCCGCCACTCGTGACCGGGCTCCCAGGCGGGCACGAGGCGGATGCGGTTGGCCGGGTCGCGCAGCGGCACCCTCCCGGCCACCCGGTGCAGCAGTCCACCCTCGGTGTCGGCGGCCAGCACGACGTTCACGGGCTCGGCCCAGCGGTCGAAGGCACGGTCCACGTCGGCGACCCGGCGGGCCCGGAGGAGGGGGAGCAGGGCCTCGAAGCCGAGCTCCGCGGTGACCCGGGGCGGGTAGCGGAGGCTGACGGCGAGGGGGGTGGCGCCGTCGAGTCCGTCCAGGCCCTCGGGGCCGCCGATGATCACCGGGCCGCGTCCGGTCTCGATCACCTCGACCTCGACGGGTTCCTCGCCCGCGACCTCGACGGTCTCCGTGTGCCGGGTGGCACGGGTCCAGGTGCCGTCCGGGTCCAGGGCCTCGACACCCGCGCCGGTACGCCGCAGCCGCTCCCGGTAGAGGTCGTGATAGTCGGCCATCGCGTTGGTGATGGCCCAGGCGACCGTGCCGGCGTGGCCGAAGTGGGCGATGCCGGGGACGCCGGGGACGGCGAGGCCGACGACGTCGAACTCCGGGCAGGAGAGATGGATCTGCTGGTAGATGCCGGGATCCTCGATGAAGCGGTGCGGGTCGCCGGCGATGACGGCGGCACCGGTCGCGGTCCGCTCGCCGCCCACCAGCCAGCCGTTGCTGCCGGAGGTGCCGGGCCCGTCGGCGGCGAACAGTCCGATCGCGTCCTCGCCGAGATGCCGGGCGACCTGCTCGCGCCAGAGCTTGGCCGGGAAACCGGCGAACAGGATGTGGACGGCGATCCAGACGGCGAGCGGGGTCCAGGGCTCCCAGCGGCCGGGAGCGAGGCCCGTACGGGCGAACTCGGGCGCATGGCGGGCCCCTTCGACGAGCCCTTCGTTGACACCGTCGACGTAGGCCCGTACCCAGTCCGCCGTTTCGGAGTCCAACGCCTCGAAGCACCGTCTCGCGGTGTCGTCCAGCCGGGCCCGTCTCGCCAACAGGTCCCAGGGCAGGGCGCCGGCACCGAGGAAGGACGCGGAGGTGCCCTGGGCGCGGTGCCGTTCGACCTCCAGCTGCCATGCCCGGTCGCGTGCGGTGACGTGGCCCTGGGCACGGGCGAGTTCGCCCACCCGGTCCGCTCGCAGATGCGGGATTCCCCAGGCGTCGCGGTAGATCTCGGCGGTCACACTGTGCTCCCTCTAGATTTTAGGTTAGCCTTACCTAAGTAAGATCGTGTTGGAATCGTACGTGAGGGGTGGAGAGACGATGGGGCAGGGGCACGGCTGGGAGGGTGCGGTCCTCAAACTGCTGCGCGCGAAGGACTTCGTGTTCACCGTGACGGGCGCCGAGGACGTCACCCCGCACTACCGGCGGCTCCACCTCACCGACGGCGGCATGCTCGCCACAACCGGCGTCCACCCCACGATGTGGGTCCGCCTCTGGTTCGACAACGGGGGCAAGCCGCACCAGCGGGCGTACACCCTCGTCGACCCGGACTCCGCGACCGGCACCTTCAGCCTGGAGTTCGCCCTGCACGAGGGCACGGCCAGCGACTGGGCGCGGACCGCGAAGCCCGGCGACACCGTCGAGGCGACCGTCCACGGCACGGGGTTCGAGGAGCCGGCCCCTGCCCCGACCCATGTCTTCGCGATCGGCGACCCGGCCTCGCTGCCCGCCCTCAACTCCCTGCTCGGCGCCCTGGGTTCGGCCCCGGCCACCATCTGGTTCGAGGGCGGCGCCGACGACCTGCCCTGCCGCGCCGACCCGTCCCGGCACGAGCTCCGCCAGGTGCTGCGGCTGAACTCCGGCACGCACCTGGTCGAACGGGTGAAGGCGGACCTGCCCGAACTGATCGAGGGCACTGCCGACCCGTATGTCTGGATCGCGTGCGACACGGCGACGACGCGCAGGCTGAGCGCATACGTCCGCAAGGAACTCGGCGTGCCCAAGGAGCGGATGCACGCGCTGGGGTACTGGCGCGCGTCCTGAGCGCGCACGCGGCATCATCGACCCATGGACGTCACCCTGCATCTCGCCCAGGACCCCGAGGCCGACGCGCTCCTCGGCCGCAGCCCGCTCGCCGCGCTCACCGGCATGCTGCTGGACCAGCAGGTGCCGATGGAGTGGGCGTTCAAGGGCCCTGCGACGATCGCCCAGCGCATGGGCGCCGACGACCTCGACGCACACGACATCGCCGCCCGCGACCCGGAGGCCTTCGCCGCGCTGCTCTCCGAGAAGCCGGCGGTGCACCGCTACCCGGGGTCGATGGCCAAGCGCATCCAGCAGCTGTGCCAGTACCTCGTCGAGCACTACGACGGTGACGCCGAGGCCGTCTGGAAGGGCGTCGACAGCGGGACCGAGCTGCTCAAGCGACTCCAGGACCTGCCCGGGTTCGGCAAGCAGAAGGCCCAGATCTTCCTCGCCCTGCTGGGCAAGCAGCTCGGGGTGGCGCCGAAGGGGTGGCGGGAGGCCGCGGGGGCCTACGGCGAGGCGAAGTCCTTCCGCTCCGTCGCCGACATCACCGGCCCGGAGTCACTGGCCAAGGTCCGCGCGCACAAGCAGGAGATGAAGGCGGCGGCGAAGGCGGCGAAGGCCGCGGGGAAGTAGCCGCCGACACGGCCTCCAGGACCTCCGGGAAGCCCTCCCGGAAGTCCTACGGGAAGTCGTACGGAAATTAAGCCGGTTGGCCCACGCCAGGTGGCATTCGGGTCCCGTTCGGTCAAAGCATGAAACATGACCGAGGCACCGAGCGGTTCCCCCTGGGGTCCGGAGTACGACGACCGCCGGGTGCATGCCGCCGCGCGCGAGCCCCGCCCCGGTGGCGCCGAACCGCCGCTCGAAGGCCCCCTGCACGTCCTGTCCCGCACTGCCTGGCAGGCCGTACTGCTCACCGGCATCGCCTCCCTGGTCCTCGGCATCCTGATCCTGGTCTGGCCCGGCCAGTCCCTGCACGCCGCCGGAATCCTGTTCGGCCTCTACCTGCTGGTCAGCGGCGTACTCCAGCTGGCCTCCGCCTTCGGCACGCACCGGACGACATCCCTGCGCGTCCTGGCCTTCATCAGCGGCGCCCTGTCGATCCTGCTCGGCCTGTTCTGCTTCCGCGGCCCCATGCAGTCGATCCTGCTGCTCGCCCTGTGGATCGGCATCGGCTGGCTGATCCGCGGGATCACCCAGACCCTGGCCGCCGTCCACGACGCCTCGATGCCCGCACGCGGCTGGCAGATCTTCCTCGGCGTCCTCACCTTCGTCGCCGGCGTCGTGCTGATCGTCTCCCCCTTCGAGTCGGTCGCCGTCCTCACCCTGGTCGGCGGCTGGTGGCTGGTCGTGGTCGGTGTCGTCGAGATCGTCACGGCGATCGGTATCCGCGGCCGCGCGAGTCGGGTGCCACGCGAACTGTGAACGCCGTACGCGCCTGGTCGCGGGTCCTCGTCCTGCTGCTCGCCCTGCTGGTGCCGGGCGAGCACACGGCGCACGCGGTGGCGGTCACGGCGGAGAGCAGCGCGGCGGTCGTCGAGTGCGACGACACCGTCGTACGGTCGCCGGCCCGGGCCGGCCGGCCGCACGTCGTCCCCCTGCGCCCGGCACCCCGTCCGCGCACGCGGCTCGCCCCGCCGCCGCCCGCCCCGCAGCTCCCGGTGCCGTCAGGCACCCGGCCCGTCCTGCACACCCTCCGCACGGTGGTCCTGCGCTGCTGACACGAGCCGTGAACTCCCCGGCCCATCAGCACCCCTACAGCAAGGACGACACAGCCATGCCCAGCGACCCGTACGCGGTCCTGCGCGCCCTGCTGCGCGCCGAGGCCATCCGCAACACCCCCAAGCCCAAGCCCCAACCCCAGCAACAACCGCCCAAGCAGCCGGAGCACGGCTGACCGGACGGCGCCCCGCGCCCCGTCAGGGGCGCGGGGCTGTATCAATGTGCGGCTCCGCCGCGGGGGCGCGACAAGCCCCCACCGACCCGCAGCCGAACAACCCGCCCGTCCAACGGGGCTAAGCCGGGCGGGGGAAGTCGGCTGCGGTTCGGCAGTGCCCCGAAGGGGCGCGGGGAACTGCGCGACCAGCCACGATGGCGCCGCAGTCGACCGACGGCGCATCACCGCACTTCCAGCGGAGCGCTTAGCGTCGCCGCCGAGCCGTCCCGAAGACGGACCGGGTGACCTCACGCCCGATCTGCGTACCGATCGACCGGGCCAGCGACTTGAACATGCCGCTGCCGACGACCTGTTCGACGACAGAGCGCTCCTCTTTCGCCGCGCGTCCCTCTTCAGCCGCCTCGCGCTCCTCTTTCGCCCCCTTGCGCTCCTCTTTCGCCGCCTCGGGCGCCTCGCCCATCTCGTCCGGCCCCTTCGCCCCGCGGGGCGCCTGGAGCTTCTCGTAGGCCGACTCTCTGTCCACAGCCTGTGCGTAAGTTCCGTACAGCGCAGAAGCCTTGACCTCCTGGACCAGGGCCGCCGCCTCGACCGGCCCCATCAGCGACTCGGGCGCCCGCAACCGTGTCGCCGCGACCGGAGTCGGCGCACCCTTCTCGCTCAGGACGGTGACGACGGCCTCCCCGGTACCGAGACCGGTCAGCAGCTCCTCCAGGTCGTACGCCGAGTTCGGGAAGGTCTTCACCGTGGCCTTCAGCGCCTTCTGGTCGTCGGGGGTGAACGCCCGCAGCGCGTGCTGGACACGGTTGCCGAGCTGGGCGAGGACATCGGCGGGTACGTCCTTCGGGGTCTGCGTCACGAAGAACACCCCGACCCCTTTCGAGCGAATGAGCCGCACGGTCTGGGTGATGGCCTCCAGGAACGCCCTCGACGCGTCGTTGAAGAGCAGATGCGCCTCGTCGAAGAAGAAGACGAGCTTGGGCTTGTCGGCGTCACCGACCTCCGGGAGATCATGGAAGAGGTCGGCGAGCAGCCACATCAGGAACGTCGAGAACAGCTGCGGTCTGTCCTGCACGGCGGGCAGTTCGAGGACCGACACCATGCCCCGCCCGTCGTCGGCCGTCCGCAGGAACTCGGCCGTGTCGAACTCCGGCTCCCCGAAGAAGTCCCCCATGCCCTGCGCCTCGAAGGCGGTGAGGGAACGCAGGATCACGCCCGCGGTCGCCGTCGACAGCCCGCCGATGTTCCTGAGCTCGGCCTTTCCCTCGTCGGAGGTCAGGAAGGCGACGACCGCCCTGAGGTCCTTGAGGTCGATCAGCTCCAGGCCCTTCTGGTCGGCGAAGTGGAAGATCAGGCCGAGGGACTGCTCCTGGGTCTGGTTGAGCCGGAGCACCTTGGACAGCAGCACCGGGCCGAAGCTGGTGACGGTGGCCCGGACCGGGATGCCGTGCCCCATGCCGCCCAGGGCGTAGAACTCGGCGGGGAATCCGCTCGCCGCCCACTGCTGGTGCACCTCGGCGGCACGGGCCCGGACCTTGTCGTTCGACACGCCCGGCGCCGAGATCCCGGACACGTCCCCCTTGATGTCGGCGAGGAACACCGGCACGCCCTGCGCACTGAGCTGCTCGGCGATCAGCTGGAGGGTCTTCGTCTTGCCGGTGCCGGTGGCGCCCGCGACCAGGCCGTGCCGGTTGAGCATGGGCAGCGGGATGCGGATCTGCGCGTCGGGCAGGCACTTCCCGTCCCACATCAGGGCGCCCAGGTCGAGTGCGGGTCCGGTGAAGGCGTAGCCCGCGGCAATCTCCAGAGCCTGCTGGGGGAGGGCGGGAGCGCTCCCCCGTGTCTCGGGCGTGGTGGCCGCGCGCACGGTCTCGCTGTCACTCATATCGGACCCCTGCTTCCGTTTTGCACAGGTTTACGGCATCTTTTCCAGCGTCGCACTCCCTCTCCATGGCTGCGCCCGGAAGGTCTTGACCGGTAGGCTTTCCGTGTGATCTTCAAGCGCATCGGAAACGGCCGGCCGTACCCCGACCACGGCCGGGAAAGCACCCGGCAGTGGGCGGACGTCGCACCGCGCCCGGTCCGCCTCGATCAGCTCGTGACGACGAAGGGCCAGCTCGACCTGGAGACACTCCTGGCCGAGGACTCGACCTTCTACGGCGATCTGTTCGCGCACGTCGTCAAGTGGCAGGGCGACCTGTATCTGGAGGACGGTCTGCACCGCGCGGTCCGCGCGGCGCTCCAGCAGCGCCAAGTGCTGCACGCACGCGTCCTCGAACTGGACTAATGGCCAACCGGTGGCCCTAACGGGTTGAACTGCGTGCCGGCAATGATCATCTAGTAGGAATCACCGCCCGCGCACACTACGCTGCGCCCATGAGCATGCTGACTCCCCCCGGCATGGGCGGCCAGTACCGGATCAAGGGGGACAAATACCCCCGTATGCGGCGCCCCCGACGACGCGGCAGGCTCGCGGTCGGGGTCGTGGCCTCGGTCGCCGCCCTCGGACTGATCGGCTGGGGCACGATGCAGCTCATCGACGTCTTCACGGGCGGCGGCGAGCAGGCCTCGGCGGTCGGCGCGAGGTCGGACTGCTCGTCCAAGGCGAGCCCTTCACCGAGCGCGGCCGACCTGCCCGAGCCCGGCCAGGTCACCGTCAACGTGCTGAATGCCACGACCCGCAGCGGGCTGGCCAAGCAGACGGCGGACGAGCTGAAGAAGCGCGGCTTCAAGATCGGCAGCGTGGGCAACGCGACGGCGGCCTTCGACAAGAAGGTCACGGGCGCCGGGATACTGCTCGGCCCCGCCTCCTCGCTGAACACCTCACTGCCGGTGCTCGCCACCCAGCTCGGCACCGCCGAACGCCGCACGGCCGCGGGGCGCAAGGGCACCGACGTCGACCTGATCATCGGCAACGGTTTCAAGGCGCTGACCACGAAGAAGGACGCCGACAAGGCCCTGGCCGCACTGACCGGACCTCAGCCGACGCCCACTTCGTCGAAGTCGAAGAAGAACTGCTGAACCGCGCGTACGTCGTACCGCGCACCGCGCGCCTCGTGAAGAGGCCTACTCAGCGGCCCCGTACATCCGGTCCCCCGCGTCTCCCAGGCCGGGGACGATGTAGCCGTGCTCGTTGAGGCGCTCGTCGACCGACGCGGTCACGACCGTCACCGGCGTGCCCGCGAGCTCGCGCTCCATGAGCTCCACGCCCTCGGGGGCGGCGAGCAGGACCACGGCGGTCACGTCGTCGGCGCCGCGCTTGATCAGCTCCTGGATCGCCGCGACCAGGGTGCCGCCGGTGGCGAGCATCGGGTCGAGGACGTACACCTGGCGCCCTGAGAGGTCCTCCGGCATACGGGTGGCGTACGTGGAGGCCTGGAGGGTCTCCTCGTCGCGCACCATGCCCATGAAGCCCACCTCGGCGGTCGGCAGCAGCCGGACCATGCCGTCCAGCATGCCGAGGCCGGCCCGCAGGATCGGCACGACCAGCGGGCGCGGGTAGGACAGCTTGACGCCGGTGGTCGAGGCCACCGGGGTCGTGATGTCGACCTGCTCGGTGCGCACGTCGCGCGTGGCCTCGTAGGCGAGCAGGGTGACCAGCTCGTCGGCGAGCCGCCGGAAGGTCGCGGAGTCGGTGCGCTGGTCGCGCAGCGTGGTGAGCTTGTGGGCGACCAGGGGGTGGTCGACGACGTGGAGACGCATGGCCTAACAGTAACCGGGTCCAGCTAACCCTCGTGCTGGCATCAAACCGCCCATCAGAGGGAAAGTGGGAGGGACGTACGGGTGGGTACGGGGTGGTGAGCCATGACTGACCGTGAGGCACAGCGGGAGACCGATGCCGAGCGCAGGCGGCGCCGCGCGGTGTTCCTGCGCGAACTCGCCGAGGCCCGCGAACTGCGCGACCGCGTCCAGCCCCGGCGCGCCAAGGCGGCACGCCTGCGTCACGCGATGCGCATGCGCACATTCCGCTGGTAGTGCGACCCGCCTCAAACCCGCCCGCGTACCTCGGCGGTGCCCGAGCCGCGTACGATCCCGCTGGTGGACGATCAAAACGGGCGGACACAGGGTGCCGAAGACGTCCCCTGAACGCCTTGTTTCTGCCACGATTCCGAGTGGGCGGGGCTCGGAGCTCCGCACTCCCCGCCCACCAACCTCCGCCGGGGGGACCCCCAACCGGCACGCCTACGACCAGTGGGAGAGTCACGGTGTACTTCGCCGCACTGCTCGCGCGCACCGAAGACGGGTGGGAAGCGAGCGATACAGAGCTCGACGATGTGGAGACCCTGTCGGATCTCGCCGACCTGGCCCGGGAGTCCTCGACCGACGACGACACGGTGCTCGTCCTCATCGAGCAGGAGGACGCCTGGTTCGGCGTCGTCCGCGTCGACGGCGAGGACGACCCTCGCATCTACGTCTCGGACGCCGCCGCCGCTGCCCGCAGCAGCTACGGCGAGATCCTGCTCACCGACGAACTGCTCGGCCGGGATCCGGGTGACGACGACGTCGCCGACCTGGACTCCCTCGACCTCGACGGCACCGAGGACGGTGAGGCCGAGGACGACGCCGACGGCGACGGTGAGGACGACAGCCCCTCCGCCGAGGCCGTACCGCACGGCCCGGTCGGCGACATCAGGATCCTCGACGACCTGGGCGTCGGCGAGAAGGAGTTGCTGACCCTGTCGGACGACGCGCTCACCGAGATCGCCGACGCGCTCGGCGCCTCGGACATCCTGGAGGCCGTCCGCTGACCGGCGGGACCGGGGAGCGGGACCCGGGTCCGCCGGACCCGGTACGCGACCGTTGGCGGGCCGCGATGCGGCTCGCCCTGGACGAGGCCGCGCACGCCCCCAAGGGCGGGGACGTCCCCGTCGGCGCGGTGGTGCTGTCCCCGGACGGCAGAACCGTGCTCGCGGCCGGGCACAACGAACGCGAGGCCACGGGCGATCCGACGGCCCACGCCGAGGTCCTCGCCATCCGGCGGGCGGCCGCAGTGCTGGGCGGGTGGCGTCTCGCGGGCTGCACGCTCGTCGTGACCCTCGAGCCCTGCACGATGTGCGCGGGCGCGATCGTCCAGTCCCGCGTGGACCGCGTCGTGTACGGCGCCCGCGACGACAAGGCGGGCGCCGCCGGCTCCCTCTGGGACGTCGTACGCGACCGCCGGCTCAACCATCGGCCCGAGGTGATCGAGGGCGTGCTCGCCGAGGAGTGCGGCCGGATCCTCACCGACTTCTTCCGCGACCGCTGAGGCCGACTGCACCGCCCGGACCGGCCAATACCGATTTCAAACCAAGCCCCACCGTGCTGTAAGGTCTCCCTCGGTAGCGTGTCCGAGCGGCCGAAGGAGCTCGCCTCGAAAGCGAGTGTGGCGCAAGTCACCGAGGGTTCAAATCCCTCCGCTACCGCTGAAGAAGGGCCTCGTCGCAAGACGGGGCCCTTCCTGCGTCCGGGACCCGCGACGCCCGCGGACAAAGGGCCCTCACCTGCGGGCCGTTGCCCCCGAGAAAGGCGTGAAGGTTACACTCGCCGCCGGCAGCAGGGGGCCCTCAGGGCACAGCAGGCACAGAGGAGGCCGCCGTGGCGGTGAATTCGAAGAAGATCGCCGTCTATGTCCTCGTGGTCTTCGTGCTCTACGTGATCATCACGGACCCGGCGAAGGCCGCGGACTATGTCCAGATAGGCTTTGAGGGCATATCGGACGCCGCGAAGGCCCTCGGCGACTTCGCGTCGTGGGTCGCCAACGGAGGAGAGTCATGATCCGTCACCTGGTCCTCTTCAAGCTCAACGAGGGCGTCGAGCGCGATGACCCGCGCGTGGTGAAGGGCGCGGAGCTCTTCCGCGCACTCGACGGCAAGATCCCCGAGATCCGCTCCTGGGAACTGGGCTGGAACCTCAGCGACCGGCCCATCGCGTACGACTTCGCGATCAACTCGGCGTTCGAGGACCGCGAGGCCCTGCGGGCGTACGCGATGCACCCGGAGCACCAGGCGGGCGTCACCCTGTGGGGCGAGTTCGCCACGTGGGTGATCGCCGACTACGAATTCTGAGGCGCCCGCGGTTCTGCGCCACACCCCGTTCCGAACCACCGTCCGTTCGGAACCACCGTCTTCAGAAGCCCTCCGCCGTTCCGGCGGAGGGCTTCAGTGCGTCTTATGCACCCTTTTGTCGTCAACACGTGGTTATGCGGTGCTTGCATGCAATGCACATGTCTTGTGATGCTATGACAGCTTTTGACGGATGAGTTGACCTGCGTTGACGGAGGAAGAGGTGGCGTTGACCGTGTCGGCCAGTACCGCGCCGCCCCAGGACGAGGCTCCCGCTCAGGCCGAGACGCCGGCTCCCGCTCCTCCCGACGATCCCCCGCCCCCGGCCCCGGAAAGGCGCCGCGGCGCCGATACCCGGGCGCTCACCCAGGTGCTCTTCGGCGAGCTCAAGGAACTGGAACCGGGCACGCCGGAGCACAACCGGGTGCGTGGGGCGCTCATCGAGGCCAACCTCCCGCTCGTGCGCTATGCGGCCGCCCGCTTCCGCTCCCGCAACGAGCCCATGGAGGACGTCGTCCAGGTCGGCACCATCGGACTCATCAACGCCATCGACCGCTTCGACCCGGACCGGGGCGTGCAGTTCCCGACGTTCGCGATGCCGACGGTCGTCGGCGAGATCAAGCGGTACTTCCGCGACAACGTCCGCACGGTCCACGTACCGCGCCGGCTGCACGAGCTGTGGGTGCAGGTCAACAGCGCGACCGAGGACCTGACGACCGCCTTCGGGCGCACCCCGAGCACCGCCGAGATCGCCGAGCGGCTGCGCATCACGGAGGAGGAGGTGCTGGCCTGTATCGAGGCGGGACGGTCGTACCATGCCACCTCCCTGGAGGCGGCCCAGGAGGGCGACGGGCTCCCCGGACTCCTCGACCGGCTCGGCTACGAGGACCCGGCCCTGGACGGCGTAGAACACCGCGATCTCGTCCGGCATCTGCTGGTCCAACTCCCCGAACGCGAACAGCGGATCCTGCTGCTGCGCTACTACAGCAATCTCACACAGTCGCAAATCAGTGCGGAACTCGGCGTCTCCCAGATGCATGTGTCGCGGCTACTCGCGCGTAGCTTTCAGCGACTGCGCTCCGCGAACAGGATCGACGCGTAACCGCATAGAGGATCGATCCGTAACCGGCGAGAGCGAATCGCTCACCAGGGCGGATCCCGACAGTTCTGCGCCAAAAAACCGTCAGACCCCCTTTATCCAGGGCGGATTCAAGTCTCACATGTCGACATGTCACTACAGCGTGTTGCCGACATGTGACATTCTGCGGGAAGCGCGTTTGCCGGGGCTGCGGCTCCGGTATTCAGGTGAAGGCCGACGTTCCTCGATGGAGCGTTCGTCACGACCGTCCCGCGACCCAAAGGGGGTGGCATGTCCGCAGACAAGGGCAGCTCTAAGGTGCTCACGCTCACAAAGAGCGAGGCAGCGCCCGAGGCGCACGCCGCGCTCGGCCCCATCGCCGAGGTTGAGGTTCTGGAGCCCACGCCGGCTCCGGTGATCACCTCCTCGGAGACCATCGACACCCGCACCCTGTCCCGCTCCCTTTTCCTGCGGCTCGCCGCACTGGACGAGAACAGCCCCGAGCGCGCATACGTCCGGGACACCCTGATCGAGCTCAACCTCCCGCTCGTGCGGTACGCGGCGGCCCGCTTCCGCTCCCGCAACGAGCCGATGGAGGACATCGTCCAGGTCGGCACCATCGGCCTGATCAAGGCGATCGACCGCTTCGACTGCGAACGGGGCGTGGAGTTCCCGACGTTCGCGATGCCGACGGTCGTCGGCGAGATCAAGCGGTTCTTCCGCGACACGTCCTGGTCGGTCCGGGTTCCCAGGCGTCTGCAGGAGCTGCGGCTCGCCCTCACCAAGGCCAGCGACGAGCTCTCCCAGAAGCTCGACCGCTCTCCGACGGTCGCCGAACTCGCCGCGGTCCTGGGCGTCTCCGAGGAGGACGTCGTCGACGGCCTCGCGGTCGGCAACGCCTACACGGCCTCCTCCCTCGACTCCCCGGCCCCCGAGGACGACGGCGGCGAGGGCTCCCTGGCGGACCGCCTCGGCTACGAGGACAGCGCCCTGGAGGGCGTCGAGTACCGCGAGTCGCTCAAGCCGCTGCTCGCCAAACTGCCGCCCCGCGAGCGGCAGATCATCATGCTGCGCTTCTTCGCCAACATGACCCAGTCGCAGATCGGCGAGGAGGTCGGCATCTCCCAGATGCACGTCTCCCGGCTGCTGACCAGGACACTGGCGCAGCTGCGCGAGGGCCTCATCTCCGACTGACGCCCAAGAGCGTCGCGAGGCTTCCTATTTGACGGAGCGTCAGCCACCATGGCGCGATGCTTCGATCGACGCGGGCGACATGGACACATGGCCGCCGGCACGCCGCGATCGGCGCGTCGGCGGCCGTCGTCTGTCTGGGCGGGGTCCTGGCCGCGTGCGGGGCCGGAGGCGACGGCGACGGGTACGTGGCGACCGGTTCGGCGCCTCAGGCCCCCGGTGCGGCCGTGAAGCCGACCGGGGAGGTGAGCCTGGTTCCGCTCGACGGCGGGTCATCGGCGCCCTCCTCGGGTCCGGCCGACTCGCGGGACGCGACGGGAGGTTCGAACGCCCCCTCGCCCCCGGGCGGGATCACGCCGGACAGCCCCACCCCCACCCCCGCCACCGGGACCGGGGCGGGGCCGGAGACGCAGACCGAGGGCGCCAAGTCCCCCCGTACGCCCTCGGCTTCACCACCGTCGGCCGGCGGCAGCGGTCGTACGACACCCCCCGCCCCCGCCGCGCTCACCTGGTCCGAGCCGGAGCGGGAGGCCGCGGACGAGCGCTGGTGCGAGAAGGTGACGGTCCGCTTCCACAACTCCGGCGGAACCGCGGTGCGTTCGGGCACGGTGACCTTCGGGACGCACATCATCGGGGCGCTCGGAATCGACTGGGGGACCGTCGAGTCGGCCGAGAAGCTTCCGGCGCCGGTCAGGGCCGGGGCGCGGAAGGAAGAGAGCTGGACGGTGTGCGTCGACGCGTGGCGGGTGCCGCTGGGCATGCACATCGAGACGCGGGACGTGTCCGTCCAGTGGAAGTAGTCGTGCCCTCGTCGCTTACAGGTCGTGCCGTGCCTACTTCAGCGCGAGCCACGCGACGGCGGCCACGACCACCACCGCGACGACGACACCGATGATCAGGCCGATACGGGGGCCTGAGGAGGCCGCCGCCTGCTGCCGGCCCTGCGGGGCCTCGTCGACGAACGCGCGGAACATCTGGGTGTTGCCTGCGGGGTCGTGGTTGCCCTGGGGGCCCTGGGTGTTAGCCATGTCCCGAGACACTAGCGAATCGGCTGTGACCGCCCAAGTGGGGGCTGCGCACCCCGCACGGAACCTTTGCCACCTGCACATTTACGGCCGCAACCCTTGCCTTTGCCAAGTTTTTATGCCGGACCTACACCGTTTTATTTGCCTGTAGCAACCAACATCTCTATGGTTGCCCTAAGCAACGAATGCGGGAGGTGTGATGGCCGAGGAGGCGCAGTACGAGGAACTGGTGCGCCAGTTCAGTGCCTTCGGGGCCGTGAAGCGGGAGATGGGGCGGATTCTGCCGTCCGAGTGTCCCGGCGGTTCCGCCGCCGTGCTGACACTGCTCGGACGCTACGGCGACATGCGCATGAGCAGGCTCGCGGAGCTGCTCGCCGTGGACATGTCCGTGACCAGCCGCCATGTCGCGCACGTCGCCGAGCGTGGCTGGATCGAGCGCTCCCCGGACCCGGCGGACAAGCGCTCCCGCATCCTGCGCCTCACCCCGGTGGGCCAGGCACTGCTCGACGAGCTGTCCCGGCGGACCACCGAGCTGCTCGCCGACCGCCTGCACGACTGGTCGGACGACGAGGTCGGCCAGCTCACCCGGCTGATGGCCCGGCTCAGGGACAGCTTCGGCGACTGCCGGCCCGTACACCGGCCGCCGGCCCCGCCCGTGCTCGAAGAGACCACCCGTACACCCGCAAGCACATAAGAGAAGGAAGCCCATGGCAACGACCACACCAGCCGGTGTGCGGGCTCACGCCAAGCACGGGGGAGGCTCCCAAGGCTCTCCCGACGGCGTCCAGATGACACACCGGCAGATCATGGAGGCGCTCTCCGGTCTGCTGCTCGGTATGTTCGTGGCGATCCTGTCGTCCACGATCGTGTCGAACGCCCTCCCGGAGATCATCGGCGACCTCGGCGGCGGCCAGTCCGCCTACACCTGGGTCGTCACCTCCACCCTGCTGGCCATGACGGCGGCCACCCCCCTGTGGGGCAAGCTCGCCGACCTCTACAACAAGAAGGCGCTCGTCCAGCTGGCGCTCGTCATCTATGTGCTGGGATCGGCCGCCGCCGGGCTGTCGCAGAACCCCGCCATGCTGATCGCCTGCCGGGTCGTGCAGGGCATAGGCGTGGGCGGTCTGTCCGCCCTCGCGCAGATCGTGATGGCCGCGATGATCTCCCCGCGTGAGCGGGGACGCTACTCCGGCTACCTCGGTGCCACGTTCGCGGTCGCGACCGTCGGCGGCCCGCTGCTCGGCGGTGTCATCACCGACACCTCCTGGCTGGGCTGGCGCTGGTGCTTCTACGTCGGTGTCCCGTTCGCGGTCATCGCGCTGATCGTGCTGCAGAAGACCCTGAAGCTGCCCGTCGTGAAGCGGGACGTCAAGGTCGACTGGGCCGGTGCCTTCTTCATCTCCGCCGCGGTCTCACTGCTGCTGGTCTGGGTCACCTTCGCCGGTGACAAGTACGAGTGGCTGTCCTGGCAGACGTACGCGATGGTGGGCGGGTCCGTCCTCCTCGCGCTGATCTTCATCTTCGTCGAGACCAGGGCCAGCGAGCCGATCATCCCGCTGCGGCTGTTCCGCAACCGGACCATCACGCTGTCGTCGCTCGCGTCGATGTTCGTCGGTGTCGCGATGTTCTCCGGCACGGTGTTCTTCGCCCAGTACTTCCAGCTGGCCCGGGACCAGTCCCCGACCATGTCGGGTGTCATGACGATCCCGATGATCGGCGGACTGTTCATCTCCTCCACCGTCTCCGGGCAGCTCATCACCAAGACCGGCCGCTGGAAGGCCTGGCTGGTCGGCGGCGGTGTGCTGATCACCGCGGGCCTGGGCCTGCTGAGCACCATCCGCTACGACACGGACTACTGGAAGACCGCCGTCTTCATGGCGATGCTGGGTCTCGGCATCGGCATGATGATGCAGAACCTCGTGCTGTCCACGCAGAACCAGGTCGACCCGAAGGACCTCGGCTCGGCCAGCTCCACGGTCACCTTCTTCCGGTCCCTCGGCGGTGCGATGGGCGTCTCGGCGCTCGGTGCCGTCATGGCCAACCGGATCACCGACTACGCCCAGGACGGCCTCGCCGATCTCGGCCCCAAGTACGCCTCCGCCGCGGGTTCGGCCTCCAGCGACACCATCCCGGACATGGACGCGCTGCCCGCGCCGCTGCGCACGGTCATGGAGAGCGCGTACGGCCACGGCATCGCGGACGTCTTCCTGATCGCCGCCGCCATGGCCCTGCTCGCCTTCCTCATCACCCTGTTCATCAAGGAGGTCCCGCTGAAGACCAAGGGCGCGATGGCGCAGTCGGCCGGCGCGGAGGAGATCCCGGCCGCGGCGGCGGCACCCGGCGAGGAGAAGGTCCCGAGCTGGGCCGTCGCCGCCGACACCGAGGCCGGTCCCGAGGGCACGCAGAAGCTCGCGGCCGTCGCCACGGTGGCTCCGCCCCAGGAGGGTTCCGGCGGCATCCCGGTCCGCGGCCATGTCCGCGGCGCCGAGAGCGCGCCCGTCCCGCAGGCCGCCGTCACGCTGATCTCCCTCGCCGGGCGCCAACTGGGCCGCTCGGTCGCGCAGGGCGACGGCTCCTACGCGGTGGACGCGCCGGGCACGGGTTCGTACGTCCTGATCGCCTCCGCCGACGGGTTCCAGCCGCAGGCGTCCACGATCGTGGTGAACGGCGAGCCGCTGGCGTACGACATCCTGCTCAGCGGCACCAGCGGGCTGAACGGGGTGGTGCGGTCCGCCGGGACCACGCTGCCCGTCAAGGACGCGATGGTGATCGTCACCGATGTGCGCGGGGATCTGCTGGCCACCCAGACCACCGGTGAGAAGGGCGAGTTCGCCTTCACCGAGCTGGTGCCGGGTGCCGTGACCGTGGCGGTGAACGCCGCCGGCTACCGGCCGCGCGCCCTGCCCGTCGAGGTGGGCGGCACCGGGGTCACCCGGATCGAGGTCGACCTCGACTCGGGCGCCCAGGTCCAGGGTGTCGTGCGGGCGCCGCACGGTCCGCTGGCCGACGCCCGCGTGACGCTGGTCGACGCGGCGGGCAACGTGGTCGGCACGGCCACGACCGGCGCGGACGGGGCGTACGCCTTCACCGACCTCGACGGCGGCGAGTACACCGTCATCGCGACCGGCTACCCGCCGGTGGCGACGGCGCTGACCGTCACCGGGCGCGGAGCCGACGCCCACGACATCGAACTCGCCCACCCGGGCGAGTAGATGAACCCCGGCCCGTGACGGGCGCGCGCTCTGAGCGGAGGTGCGCGTTCGTCACGGGCCGGTTCTGTACGACCGGTTGTTTGCATGGCTTGCAGGGAGAAAACGGGATGGGACTGACCGCGAAGATCCGTACGCGGGACGGATGGGCCGTGTCGCACGCGGTCGTCACGGTGACCGACATGACCGGTGCGCAGGTGGTGCGTGCGGAGGCGGACGGCGAGGGTGTCGTCCGGGACACGACGGCGCTGGCGCCGGGGGCGTACACCGTCATCGTCACGGCCGTCGGCTACGCGCCCACCGCTTCGAGCGCCATCGTCACGGCGAGCGGCCGGGCCGAGGTGGGCACGGTGACGCTGGCGAGGCAGGGCGGCACCGAGCTGCCGCCGCCCGGGCCGTGGACCATCGACCCGGCGCACTCGTCCGTCGGCGCCGTCGCCCAGCACCTGGGGATCTCCAGCGTGCACGGCCGGTTCACCCGGTTCGCGGGCACGATCGAGGTCGCGCCCGACGACATCGCCAAGTCCCGGGTGGAGGCGGTGATCCGGGCCGCGTCCATCGACACGGGCAATGCCATGCGGGACGGCCATCTGAAGTCCGCGGACTTCCTGGACGTGGAGACGTTCCCCGAGATCATCTACCGTTCCACGGGCCTGACCGTGGCGGGTTCGGACCGCTGGACGGTCCACGGCGAGCTGAGCCTGCACGGTGTCGTACGACCCGTCGACCTCGACCTCGCCTATCTCGGCACCGGCGCGGACCCCTGGGGCGGCACCCGGGCGGCCTTCCGGGCCACGACACGGCTCCAGCGCGAGGACTTCGCCATGTACTACAACGAGGTGGTCCAGGCGGGCATCGCGGCGGTCGGTACGACGCTGAAGGTGGAACTGGACATCCAGGCCGTGCAGGGCGAGTCGCTGCCGCAGGCGTAAGCGCCCCTCAGGGGCGCGGGGAACTGCGCGACCAGCCACGACGAACCCGCAGACGAGTCACCGGCCTTCCAGCGGAGCGTCTAGGCTGCGCCCCATGGCACCGAACATCGCGACCAACACCGCCGTATCGCCGGCCGAGCTCCTTGAGTTCGTACGACCCCGCCATCGCGCCATCCTGCTGACCCGCCGGGCCGACGGCAGCCCTCAGGCCTCGCCGCTGACCTGCGGCGTCGACGACTCGGGCCGGATCGTCGTCTCCACCTACCCCGAGCGGGCCAAGACCCGCAACGCCAAGCGGGACCAGCGGGTCAGCCTGCTCGTGCTGAGCGACGACTGGGACGGGCCCTGGGTCCAGATCGACGGGACCGCCGAGGTGATCGACTCCCCCGACTCCGTCGAGCCGCTCGTCGAGTACTACCGCAACATCGCCGGTGAGCACCCGGACTGGGACGAGTACCGGCAGGCCATGGTCAAGCAGGGCAAGTCGATCATCCGGGTCACCCCGGAGCGGTGGGGGCCGGTGGCGACGGGCGGATTCCCGGCGCGGCTGGTCAGCGGGGAGTAGCGCTCACGCGGCGGTGGCGGCGACGCAGAATTCGTTGCCCTCCGAGTCGGCCATCGTGATGTGGTGGCCGTCGAACTCCTCCTCGACACTCCCGCCCGCCTTCACCAGCCGCTCGGCCTCGGCTCTGATCCGGGCCCAGCGCTCGTCGGAGTTTCCGTGCCCCGGTACCCGGATGTCCATGTGCAGTCGGTTCTTGGCCGTCTTCGGCTCGGGGACCTTGAGGATGGAGAGCCGGGGGCCGGCGCCGTCCGGATCGCAGAGCCACGCGCAGTCGTCCACGGACTCGTCCTCCGGGAGGTCGAAGCTCGCGAACCACTCCTCGCGGGTGGTGAAGGGAGCGGGCGGCGGCTCGTCGACATAGCCCAGGGCCGTCTTCCAGAACGCGGCGAGGAGCTGCGCGTCCGTGCAGTCGAGCGTCAGAGTGATTCGGGCTGCCATGAAAAAAACCGTACTGCGCGCCACTGACAACGGCGTCTACGCCCGCTCCTCGGCGGCCTTCACCATCGCCTCGATCCCGGCGATCAGCAGCTCCAGCGCGAACGCGAAGTCCCGCTCCCGCATCTCCTCGACGGTGTCACCGCCACGGGCCGCCATGATGTCCTCCGACTCCTGGATGACCTCGGCGGCCTCCGGTGCCTGCGTCACCGCGCTCATCGCGTGCCGGAAGTAGTCGTCCTGGGTCATGCCGGCATCCGCGCAGCGGGCGATGAAGTGACCCTCGATCGTGCCGTAGCCGTACACGAACTGGAAGACGGCCGAGATGGCCCCGGTCAGGCTCTGCGCGGGCAGCCCGGTCCTGCGGATGACGCGCTGGACGACCCGGGAGAACAACAGTGAGTTGGGGCCGATGTTCAGGAAGGTCCCGGCGAGCGGCGACAGCCAGGCGTGACGCACCAGCAGGCCCCGGTACTCCCGGGCCAGCGTCCGCAGTTGGTCGCGCCAGTCCTCGCCCTCGGCGTCCGGGTCGGGCAGCCGCAGCTCACCGAAGGCGGCGTCCAGGGCGAGTTCGAGGAGGTCGTCCTTGGTGTCGACGTACCAGTACACGGACATCGCCGTCACGTTCAGCTCCCCGGCCAGCCGGCGCATGGAGAACTTGCCCAGCCCCTCGGCATCCAGCAGCCGGACCGTCACCTCGGTGATCCGGTCGCGGTCGAGCCCGGAGGGCTGCCCGCCGCCACGCCCGCCACGGCGCGCTTTCCCGTCCAGCCAGACACTGGTTCGCGCCGAACGCTGGGCTGACTTAACCATGGCGCACCTTCCTCAGTCTTTCTTTGATGCCGGTCGAGCTGAGCGCCCCGTCAGGGGCGCGGGGAACTGCGCGATCAACCACAGACGGTCCGCAGACGCACCACCACCGGATGTCCCGAGCTAGTGGGCGACCACCACCTCCGAGTCTGCCCTTTCCGCACGTCGCAGCAACGCCGCCGCGACCACCCCGCCCAGCAACACGGCGAAGGCCCCCACCAACTGACTGGTCGCCAGTCCGGAGGAAAACGCATCGGTGATACGTTCCCTCTCCGCCTCGGACCCCGCCGAAGCCAACGCCGCCGGCAGCGAGGCCGCCGCCACCGGAATCAACGCGGCGAACCGTGAGTTGAGCACGGCTCCGAGCACCGCCACTCCGAGGCCGTTCCCGAACTCGGCGAGCGTGCCGTTGACACCGGCACCGACTCCCGCCTTCTCCCGGGGAATCGCACTCATGATGGCGTGCGCCATCGCCGGGTTGGCGACAGCACACCCCGCCCCGATGAGCAGCAGTCCGAGCAGCGTCCCGCCATAGCCGTCGGAGGCCAGCGTGGCGATGGACACCAGCCCCGCCGACATCAACACCATGCCCAGCAGGATGGACACCGGCGTCCCGAGCTTCGTCGTCCACTTCGCCGACAGCCCGGAGAAGTTCAGCGCCACCACGGACAGCGCGAGCGGCGCCGTACGAAGACCGGCCTCCAACGCGTCGTAACCCAGCACGAACTGCAAGTGCTGCGTCAGCAGGAACAGCGCACCGCCCATGCCGAAGGTGATCAGCACCGCCCCCGCGACCGCACCCGTGAACCGCCGGTCCCGGAAGAAGTGCATGTCGAGCATCGGATACGGAATCCGGCTCTCCCAGTACGCGAACACCCCCAGCACGACCACCGCGAGCGCGCCCGTGCCGAGCACCCGGCCCGACGTCCAGCCGTGCTCGGGTCCGGAGATGATCGCGAACACCAGCGCGGACATACCGATCGTGGACAGCAGCGCACCCAGCAGGTCGGGGCGGTCTCCCCGGGGGTTCTTCGACTCGGGGACCAGGGCGATCACGGCGACCAGGCCCAGCGCCGCGACCGGCAGGTTGATCAGGAAGATCGCGCCCCACCAGAAGTGGTTCAGCATGAACCCGCCCAGCAGCGGCCCCACGGCGAAGCCGAGCGCGTTGACGGCGCTCCAGATGCCGATCGCCTTGGGGTGCTCCTCCGGCGCGAAGATCTGCATGGCCACGGCGAGCGTCGTGGTCAGCAGCAGCGCACCGCCCACACCCATACCGGCCCGCGCGGCGATCAACTGCCCGGTGGAGTCGGCGAGTCCGGCCGCCAGCGACCCGATGCCGAACAGGGCCAGGCCCGCGATCAGCATCTTCTTACGGCCGTAGCGGTCGGCCGCGCTGCCCGCGCTCAGCAGCAGGCCCGACTGCACCAGCGAGTACGCGTTGATCATCCACTGGATGTCGGAGGTGGCGGCGTTCAGCTCCTCGGTGAGCGAGGGGATCGCCACGTTCAGCACGGTGTTGTCGAGCAGCACGGTGAGCTGGGCGAGACAGATGACGCCGAGGATCAGCCAGCGCTGGGGATGGCCCTGGGGGGACGTGGTCATGATGTACACCGTAGAACAGTCCCTATACGGTGTACAACGGAGATACGGAGAGACCCGGTGCGGAGGTACGACGGAGGGCGGTGGCCTGCGCCACCGCCCTCCGTCGATCGACGAACCGATCGGCGAACCGATCCGCGAACCGTCAGCTACTGCTGCTGCTCGCCTTCTGCGTCAGGTCGTAGAACGTCGCCGAACCGACCGTCACCTTCTTGAAGTTGGCTTCGATCCACTCAGTGATCTGCGCGGACGTACCACTGTCACTGCCGCCCATGCCACCGCCGCCCGAGCCGCTGGAGATGAAGTAGTGGATCTTGCCGTCGGCCACGTACTCCTTGAACTGGGCCAGCGTCGGGGACGGGTCGGTGCCGTTGAAGCCGCCGATCGCCATCACCGGGTCGCCGGTGGAGAGCTGGTAGCTCGCCGCGTTCTGGGCGCCGATGGCCGCGGCGGCCCAGGTGTAGTCCCCGGCGTTCGTCTCCAGCAGCTTCTTGGCCTCGTCGGAGACGGTGGCGCCGTTGAGCAGGCCGGCCGCGCCGCCACCGCCCATACCGCCCTCGCCCATCCCGCCGGCCATACCGCCCTGCTGGTTCTGGCCCTGGGTGTTGCCGTTCTGCCCCGGCATACCGCCGCCCGGGAAGCCGCCGGTGCCGCCGGTCGGGGGCTGGCCCATGCCGCCGCCCTGCTGACCCTGGCCCTGGGTGGTGCCGTTCTGCTGGCCACCGCCCGGGAAGCCGCCACCGCCGCCACCGGGACCGCCGCCCCGGCCGCCGCCGCCCATCATGCTCGCCCCGGCCGGACCGGCCGTGACGATGGAGCCGGTGTGGCCCTCCTGAAGCGTGCTGATGGTGTACGCCGTCGGACCGGCGACAGCCGCGACGAAGCTCAAGCCGACTGCCGCGAGCGCCAGTTGACGGCCCAGCCTGGCGACGAAGATCAGGCCGAGAGCGCCGGCCAGACCGCCGATCAGGACCAGCCACTTCAGCCAGGGAAGGTAGTCCGGGGTGCGGTTGAGCAGGACGTAACCCCACGCGGCACTCGCCACGACCGAGGCCGCGAGGGCGAGCGACGCCCACATGTCGCCGCGCTTCTCCCACAGGGTCGCCGCGCCCATGCCGATCACGGCCGCCATGTAGGGGGCGAGGGCCACCGTGTAGTACTGGTGGAAGATGCCCGCCATGTAGCTGAAGACGACCATGGTGATCAGCAGCGAGCCGCCCCAGACCAGGAACGAACCACGGGTCACGGACGTCCGCTTGAGCTTGCGCGTGGCCACCAGGCCGGCGATCAGCAGGATCAGGGCCGCCGGGAGCAGCCAGGAGATCTGGCTGCCGATCTCGGAGTTGAACATCCGGTCCCAGCCGGTCTCACCCCACTGGCTGCCGCCGCCGTTGCCGCCACCGCCGCCGCCGACGCTGCCGGTCTCCTCGCCGTTCAGCCGGCCGAGGCCGTTGTAGCCGAAGGTCAGCTCAAGGAAGGAGTTGTTCTGCGAACCGCCGATGTACGGGCGTGAGGACGCGGGCCACAGCTCGACGATCGCGACCCACCAGCCGCCGGAGACGACGATCGCGACCGTCGCCAGTGCCAGCTGCACGAACCGCTTCTTCACCTTCACCGGCGCGCAGACCGCGTACACGATCGCGAGCGGCGGCAGGATCAGGAAGGCCTGAAGCGTCTTGGCCAGGAACGCGAAGCCGATCGCGACTCCGGCCCACATCAGCCACTTGGTACGGCCGTCCTCCAGCGCTCGTACGACGAAGTAGCAGGCGACCGCCATCAGCAGCGCCAGCATCGCGTCCGGGTTGTTGAACCGGAACATCAGCGCCGCGACGGGGGTGAGCGCGAGCACCGCGCCCGCGATCAGACCGGCCGCGGGGCTGAACCGGCGGCGTACGGACGCATAGACGACGGCGACCGTGCCGACGCCCATGAGGGCCTCGGGGGCCAGGATCGCCCAGGAGCTGAGGCCGAAGATGCGGACCGACAGCTCCATCGGCCACAGCGAGGCCGGGGGCTTGTCGACGGTGATGGCGTTGGCCGAGTCGAGCGAGCCGAAGAAGAACGCCTTCCAGCTCTCACTGCCGGCCTGGACGGCCGCGGAGTAGAAGGAGTTGGCCCAGCCGGAGGCGCTCAGGTTGTAGAGGTAGAGCACGGTGGTGACGAGCAGCAGGCCGAGGAAGGCCGGGCGCGCCCAGCTGGGGTCCTCGGGGCGGCCCCGCCACAGTCTCCGGACGAACGGTTGCCTCGGCTCACCCGCCACGGGCGCCGGCGTCGGCGGAGCCGTGGGCTCCGTGACGGCCGAATCGGCTGTGTAATACGCGGTCATCGTCGGTCCCTCGGATCGGTGTCGGTGGGACGCACCGGCTGGAGCTGAATGGTCGCGTCCCTCCAGGAACGGTCCGCGGCTTCACCGGCGCGGAACTGGGTGGTGTCGTACGGGGAGTTCTGGGGAGTCATCTGACGCTGGGGCGCCGGGGCCGTCCGGTAGGTGGGCGAGGACGGGACGTGCGAGGCGACCATGGTCGACAGCTGGTCGTCGTCGCGCCGGTCCGGGAACACCCAGGCGCGGAAGAGCAGGAAGCGCAGCACCGTCGCCGCGAGGTTGGCGGCGACCAGGACCGCCAGCTCGGTGGTGTGGCCGGGGTCGCTGGACGCCGCGTTCAGCGCCGCGAGCGAACCGCTGGTGAGGATCAGGCCGATACCGAAGACGACCAGGCCCTGCGCCTGGTGCTTGACGGCACCGCCCCGGCCGCGCACCCCGAAGGTCAGACGCCGGTTGGCGGCCGTGTTGGCGATCGCGGAGACCAGCAGGGCGAGCGCGTTGGCGATCTGCGAGCCGCCGAACTGCCGGAAGACGGTGTAGAGGAGGAGGTAGAAGAGGGTCGACAGACCGCCGACGACACAGAAGCCGACGAGCTGGCGGGCCAGCCCCTTGGGTACGTCCTGGATGTCGCGGTCGCGCGGGTCGTCGCCGAACGGCCGGGCGAGCCGGTCCAGCGGCAGCGAACCGGTGGCCAGGGCCTTGCCCACCCGCCACACGCCCTTGAGGTCGTCGGTCGCCGTCTTCACGATGTGGACGGTGGAGTCGGGGTCGTCGACCCAGTCGACGGGCACTTCATGGATACGAAGGCCCGCGCGCTCGGCGAGCACCAGCATCTCGGTGTCGAAGAACCAGCCGGTGTCCTCGACGAGCGGCAGCAGTATCTGGGCCACATCCCGGCGGATCGCCTTGAACCCGCACTGGGCGTCGGAGAAGCGGGCCTGGAGCGAGCCGCGCAGGATGAGGTTGTACGTGCGGCTGATGAACTCACGCTTGGCGCCGCGCACGACGCGCGAACTCCGGCTGAGCCGGGAACCGATCGCGAGGTCGGAGTGACCCGAGATCAGCGGCGCCACCAGCGGAAGCAGCGCGTTGAGGTCGGTGGACAGGTCGACGTCCATGTACGCGAGGATCGGTGCGTCCGAGGCGGACCACACGGTCCTCAGGGCCCGGCCGCGGCCCTTCTGCTCCAGGCGGAAGGACCGCACCTCCGAAATCTCCGCCTCCAGCTGGGACGCCACGTGGGGTGTGGTGTCGATCGACGCGTTGTCGGCGATCGTGATGCGGAAGGCGTACGGGAAGGTCCGCTTGAGGTGCTGATGGAGTCTCAGCACACACGGCCGGAGGTCTTTCTCCTCGTTGTAGACGGGGATCACTACATCCAGGACAGGCGTACCGGCGTCTCCGGCCGGGAGGTGCTCCCGCGCCGGCAGGGAGCCGGGAGAAGAGTCGGTTCGCATGGAACCGACTTTCCTCAAGCCCGCTGTTGCGTCCGTGTGGTGGCACTGTGCTGTGCCTGTGAGTGCGATTGCCAGTTCGTTTCGGGGGCAGGCCGGGGCACCTGCGGCGCGAGGGCGGGCAGATGCACGGTGAAGACCGTGCGCCCGGGAACGCTGTCCACCGTCACGGCACCGCCGTGCGCGGTCGCCACGGCCTGCACGATCGCAAGGCCCAGACCGGTCGAACCGGAGGCACGGGACCGAGACGAGTCGCCGCGCGCGAACCGTTCGAAGACATGGGGCAGCAGATCGGGCGGGATGCCCTCGCCGTTGTCCTCGACGTCCACGCACATCCAGGGCCCGCGCCGCAGCACCCGTGCGGTGACGGTCGTACCGGGCGGGGTGTGCTTGCGTGCGTTGCCGAGCAGGTTGATGAGCACCTGCTGGAGCCGGGCCGCGTCGCCGGAGACGAGGGCGGGCTCGTCGGGCAGGTCCAGGCGCCAGTTGTGGTCCATGCCGGCCGCGCGGGCGTCGCTGATGGTGTCGACGACCAGCGGGATGAGGTCGGTCTGCTCGAACTGGAGCGGCCGTCCGGCGTCCAGGCGCGCGAGCAGCAGCAGGTCTTCGACGAGCAGGGTCATACGGCCGGCCTCGGACTCGATGCGTCCGAGGGCGTGCCGGGTGTCCGGCCCGACCTCTTCCCTGCCGCGTCTGGTCAGCTCGGCGTACCCCCGGATGGAGGCGAGCGGCGTTCTGAGCTCATGGCTGGCGTCCGCCACGAACTGCCGTACCCGCATCTCGCTCTGCTGGCGTGAGTGCAGGGCGCCGTGGACGTGGTTCAGCATCCGGTTCAGCGCCGCGCCCACCCGGCCGACCTCGGTGTGCGGGTCGGTCTCCGACTCGGGGACACGTTCGCTGAGGTTGACCTCGCCGGTGTGCAGGGGGAGTTCGGAGACCCGGGTCGCGGTGGCGGCGACCTTGCGCAGGGGGCGGGTGGCCACGCCGACGAGCACCGAGCTGGCGATACCGGCGGCGACGAGGCCGGCGCCGGTGACGCTCACCTCCACGAGGATGAGGGTGTTGACGGTGCTGGTGACGGTGTCGGTCGGCAGGGCGACGTAGTAGCCCGCAGCGCCGTCGATGCTGACGTACTGCACGCGGTAGTCACCGAGGTCGGGAAGGCTCACGGTGTGCGGCTTGCCGTCCTGGGAAACCCCGTTGAGCACGGTCATCTGGTCGTCGCTCAGCTCGACGGCATCCATGTCCTTGAGGTAGTCACCGTCGTCGGTCGAGCTCTGCTCGGCGATGACCGCTCGGGTGACCTTGCCGTTGGTGTCGACCTGGGCGGCGACGGTGTTCACCTGCGTCGGCCCCTTGGAGACGAACTCCGCGAGCCGGTCCGTCGTCGTGGCACGGATCACCCCCTGGTCGTCCGCGCCTGGCTCCGCACCGGGCTTCCTGGGCCCCGAGATGCGCTTGCTGGCCTCGTCGACCTGCCCGTCCAGCTCCTCGTACAGATGCGAACGCAGCGCGAGTGTCGTCACGGTCCCGATCACCGCGCACACCACCGCGATCAGCACGACCGACGCGACGACGAGCCGGGTCCGCAGGGTGCGCGGCTGTCCCGCCCGTCGCTTCTGCGGACGCGGCCGTCGTCGTCCGCTCATGAGGCGGCGGGCTTGATCAGGTAACCGGCACCACGCCGGGTGTGGATCATCGGCTCGCGCCCGGCGTCGATCTTCCGCCGCAGGTATGAGATGTACAGCTCGACGACGTTGGCCTGGCCGCCGAAGTCGTAGGACCAGACGCGGTCGAGGATCTGCGCCTTGCTGAGCACACGCCGAGGGTTGCGCATGAGGAACCGGAGCAGCTCGAACTCGGTGGCGGTGAGGTGGATGCCCTCCCCGGCCCGGCTGACCTCGTGACTGTCCTCGTCGAGGGTGAGGTCACCGACGACGAGTACGGAGTCGGAGCGGCGGTCGGCGGCACCGGAGCGCCGGATGAGGCCGCGCAGCCGGGCGACGACCTCCTCAAGGCTGAAGGGCTTGGTGACGTAGTCGTCACCGCCGGCGGTGAGACCGGCGATACGGTCCTCGACGGCGTCCTTGGCGGTGAGGAAGAGGACGGGAACGTCGGGCAGATCCCGCCGCAGCCGCCCGAGGACGGCGAGCCCGTCCATGTCGGGCAGCATCATGTCGAGAACGACGGCGTCCGGCCGGAACTCCCGCGCGGTCTGGACGGCGCCCTGGCCGTCTCCCGCGCTGCGGATCTGCCAGCCTTCATAGCGAAGGGCCATGGACAACAGCTCGGTGATCGACAGCTCGTCGTCCACCACAAGCACTCGGACGGGGCTCCCGTCCGGCCTCAGCAGTTCGGTGCGCCCCTGGGGCGAGGTCGTGGTCATAGCAGACACCTTGGCGACGCCCTCTGAGAGCACCCTTTCTGGAACCTGTGATTTTCCTGAGAAACGCACAGGCAGCTCTCAGGGGCCGCGGGCATCCGCCCGCCCCTCAGAACAGCCCGTCCTGGACACTCACCTCCGCCTTCTTGAACTCCCGCACAGGCACGGTGAGTTCCCCAGTCGCCACCGGCACCAGCTGCCACCCGGTCATCACCCGCGTGTCCAGTACGACGACCCGGCCGCCGTTCTCCAGATGGAGATCAGGCCCGGCAGCCGCGACCAACTGCCCGCTGATCACCCCGCCGACGACAAGTTCGCGCACCTCGCCGACGGCCGGGGCAAGCCCCGGGAGCCCGAACACCTCGGCGTGATCGACGGGCCGATACGGCTCGCGGGCCAGCGACTCCGGCCAGCCGCCCAGCGCCACGGCCCGCGCGTGCAGCTCGCCGAGTTCAGCCGCCCGCTCCGCCGCCGTCCCCGGCAGGTCGGACCGCACGGCACGCTTGTCGGCGTACGGAATCCGATCAGGCACCCGGAGTGCGGCGCGCAGCAGTTCCTCGGTGCGCCGCGCGGCCATGAGCGGCCCGAGCCCCAGCCAGCTGAAGCAGACGGCGCCCTGCTCCAGCAGCCGAGCGGACCCCCGCTCTTCGGCGGTGATGCCGACCTTCACCATCCCCGGCCCGAACCAGGCCAGATATACGTGGTACGGCCGCGGATCGTCGGCCATGGTGTCGGCGGCCACGGAGTGCGCCCGGTCCAGCCGCGCACACTCCTCGCACCGCGCCCCCGTACTCCGCCCCGATACGCCCGCCCGCACCGGACACGGATGCCCCCGCGCTCCCACACACTGCCGCACACCCCCGTCCGCGGCCCCGAAGGCCACCCGCTTCCCCCAGGTCAGCGCGGAGCGCCGACCGCCGTCCCACACCAGCTCAGGGCCGTCGGCCGACCACCGCAGCCCCGAGCATCTCCATGCCTGTGCCATCGCTCTTCGAGAGTAGAGGCCACCACTGACAATGCCGGTCCGGCGAGTTCGGCCCCCGCACAGCTCACGGCATCGGCAGCAGCATCAGCCCACGGAATCAGCGGCTGCGGCAGGCTCCGGTTCCCCGACCACCGCAACAGGCGTGGACACCTCGGCCGTACGCCGCCCCCGCCCCGCCAGCCGGCACCCCACGCACCCGGGGTGCCCCTGACGCACCGCCAGATCCCGTACCCGCATCCCCCACTGTTCCCGGGGCCTCCGGCCGGGCGGCTTGCCCCACCCGGCGAGATGCAGCGCCCAGGTCACGAGGACGCTCACGACCCCGATCCCGAGCCCGACGGCCAACAGCGCGGCCGACACCGTACACACCCCCACCCCGAGCACGACGGTCCCGACGGTCGCGACGCCGAATCCGGTCCACCCCGCGACCGTATGGCCCTCGTCATACTGATGTGTGCTCACGTACCTGCCTCCCTCTTGGCAGCGGACGTCCGCTGTGGGCAAGGATTCCCAATCCCTCACCACGTAAGAAGTTTAACGCCTTAATCTCTCACGAACTAAGGAAACAGGGAACCGCAATGCCAGCCAAGCCGCGCCCGGCCGCCACCCCGGCCCAGGCCCTGTCAGCGATGGACTCCCTGATCGCCACCCACCTGCTGGGCCAGCAGGAGATGGCCCAACGGCTGGGCCTGAACGTCACCGATCTCCTCTGCTTCGCCTGTGTCCTCAAGGCGGGCGACAACCTGCTCACCGCCGGGGACCTGGCGGAACACGCCCACGTCACGACCGGCGCGGCCACCGGCATCATCAACCGTCTGGAGCGCGCCGGCTTCATCACCCGCCGCCCCGACCCCACCGACCGCCGCCGAGTCCGCCTGGCCGCGGTCCCCTCGGCCGTGACCCGCGTCGAGGCCCTCTACGGCCCCTACTACGCCCGCCTGAACGACCTCTTCGCCGACTACTCGGCCGCCGAAATCGCCGTACTGACCGACTGGTTCACGCGCACGACCGGTCTGGCGCTGGAGTACATCGAGGAGTTGCGCGAACTCCACGGACCGGAATCGCGGCAGCGCCCGCGGGCGTGACGGGCGCAGGACGGGTAGGACGGGCAGGAGGGATACGGCAGGCCCGACCCCGTTGGTAGGGCTGGCTCCACCCCCGATACGGGAGGCTGTCTCCTCGTATCGAGGACCCGGTGACGGGATCGTTGACGCAGCTGATCACACCCACGATCAGCTGATCGTCGAAGCTCAACGGTCCTCGCCCGGAAGGAACTTCCCATGAAGTCGCTGCTCTCGCCGAAGCAGGAGCCGGCGTACGAGGCGCGCCGGGCCGAGCTGCCGTCGACCGGGGCGGACGGCGCGCCCACCGCCCCCGGCCCGCTCGCGTCCTTCGTCCGTTTCGTTGTGTGCGGGGGCGGTATCGGCGTCCTCTCCAGCGCGGCCGTACCGCTGGTGGCGACGGTCATGCCCTGGGCGCTGGCGAACGCGCTGATCACGGTCGCCTCGACCCTCCTCTGCACCGAGCTGCACGCCCTGTTCACCTTCGGCACCGGACGACGAGCCGGCCTGCGCCGCCATCTCCAGTCCGCGGGCTCGGCCACGGCCGCGTACGCGGTGACGTCCGCCGCGATACTCGTCCTCCACACGATCCAGTCCTCGCCGACGCTGCTCTGGGAACAGACCGTCTACCTGACCGCCGCCGGCCTCGCGGGAATCGGCCGCTTCCTGGTGCTGCGCCTGTTCGTCTTCAATACCGCTCGGTTCAATGCCGTTCGGCGGGATGCGGTTCCGGCGCAGCACCTGGTCCCGGCGACGAACCGGCGTATCGCTCCGACGAACCGGCGTATCGCTCCGCGTCCGTACTGCACGGCAGCCTGACCCTGTTGCTCGGGCAGCCCGACCCCGCGGAGCCGCAATGCAGCGGCCGTCGCGCGCGGGAAAGCTAGGATCCAGACCATGTCGCCGACCGTGAACGACGTGGACCGGTTCGAGGCCGCCAGGCCGCGCTTGGGGGCCATCGCCTACCGCCTCCTCGGCTCAGCGAGCGAGGCGGAGGACGCCGTGCAGGAGACGTTTCTGCGCTGGCAGGCCGCTGACGTCGGCCACATCGAGGTCCCCGAGGCCTGGCTGACGAAGGCCCTCACCAACCTGTGCCTCAACCAGCTCACCTCGGCCCGCGTCCGGCGCGAGACGTATGTGGGCCAATGGCTTCCCGAGCCGCTGCTCGCCGGAGACCCGATGCTCGGCCCGGCCGACACCGCCGAGCAGCGAGAATCGGTGTCGTTCGCGGTCCTCACCCTGCTGGAGCGGCTCTCACCCAACGAGCGGGCGGTGTACGTGCTGCGGGAGGCCTTCGACTACCCGCACCGGGAGATCGCCGAGATCCTCGACCTCACCGAGTCCGCCAGCCAGCAGATCTTCCACCGCGCCAAGAAGCACATCGCGGACGGACAGGCCCGCACGGAGATCGACGAGGCCGCCGCCCGGCGGATCGTCGAGGAGTTCCTCGCGGCCGCCACCAGCGGCCAAACCGAACAGCTCGTGCGGCTGCTCACCGATGACGCCGTCGCGATCGGCGACGGCGGCGGGAAGATCCCGGCCCGCGCCAAGGCGTTCGAAGGCGCCGTCGCGGTCGCGAAGTTCATGCGGGGCCTGTTCAAGCCCGGCGAGGCCAAGCGCGCCCTCGTCGGCGGCTCACCCGAGGTCTACGTCACGACGGCCAACGGCGACCCCGCCGTCGTGGCCGTCCTCGAAGGCCGGGTCGTCGGCGTCATGTGCCTGGAGGTCACGGCCGAGGGCATCGCCGGGTTCCGCAACCAGGTCAACCCCGACAAGCTCGACCGCGCGACCCGGCGGTGGGAGGAGGCCGCCGACCACGGGGAACCCCTGCTCAGGGCCTTCTGACCCTGATGTGAGGTGCTTCACATCCTGCTCCTGTCAGGAAACGACGGGCTGTCCGGTTCAAGAGGCGAACCCGCGGAAGAGCGAACCCGCGGAAGAACGGACAACGCGCAAGAGCGGACAACAGGGAGCAAGGACATGCAGCACCGCATCATCGTCCTCGGAGCCGGTTACTCCGGAGCCGTCGCCGCCGGGCGCCTCGCCAAGCGGCTGCACCGCGAGGACGTCGCCATCACCCTCGTCAACGCCGAGCCCGACTTCGTCGAGCGCGTCCGGATGCACCAACTGGCCGCCGGCCAGGACCTCAAGCCCCGGCCCTTCAGCGAGATGTTCGCGGGCACCGGCGTCGAGCTGAAGCTCGCGAGGGTGACCGCCGTCGACGTCGACCGCAGGGCCGTCACAGTCATCGACGTGGGCGCCACCGGGGAGCCGGACGCCCGGGAACCCGCAGAGTACGAGGAGCTGGAGTACGACACCCTCGTGTACGCCCTCGGCAGCGGCTGGAACAGCCACGGCGTCCCCGGCACCGACGAGTTCGCCGACCAGATCGCCAGTCGCCCCGGAGCGCTCCGGCTGCGCGAGCGCCTGGCCCGGCTGGACGCCGGACAGCCCGTGGTCGTGATCGGCGGCGGCCTCACCGGTCTGGAGGCGGCGACCGAGATCGCCGAGGCGCGCCCGGACCTCGACGTCGCCCTCGCCGCCCGCGGTGGCCTCGGCGACTGGCTCGCGCCCAAGGGCCGCGACCACCTGCGCAAGGTCTTCGACAAGCTCGGCATCACCGCGCACGAAAACGCCGCCGTCACAGAGGTCGAGGCCGACCGCGTCGCCACCGCCGACGGCAAGTCCATCCCGGCCGCGGTCACCGTGTGGACCGCCGGCTTCGCGGTCCACCCGATCGCGCGGGCCACCACGCTGGAGACCACCGCCACCGGCCAGATCGTGGTCGACGGGACCATGCGCTCGGTCTCGCACCCGGACGTGTACGCCGTCGGCGACGCGGCCATGGCGATGGGCCCCGGCGACAAGCCGCTGCGCATGTCGTGCGCCACGGGCACCCCCATGGCGTGGCAGGCCGCCGACGCCATCGCGGCACGCCTCACCGGCGGAAAGATCCCGAGCACACCGCTCCGCTACTTCAACCAGTGCATCTCACTGGGCCGCAAGGAAGGTCTGATCCAGTACGTCACCGCCGACGACCGCGCCGTCAAGGCAGCCCTGACGGGACGGCTCGCCGCCACCTACAAGGAACTGATCTGCAAGGGCGCGGCCTGGGGCGTCGCCAACCCGTCCCTCGGGATGCCGACCCGACGCCGCCACGTCGTGCAGGAACAGACCCGGACAGGCTCGGCCGTCAAGACGGCGGCCTGACCCACCCACCCGCCGTGCCGCCGTGCGCGGCGGGCCGGGTCGTGGTGGCGGCCCCGCCCACGCGGGCCTCGACACACTCCCGTTCGCCGTCGGCCGACGCCGGCCGGAAGCAGGCCCGGACGGTGCTGCCGGGGCGGGCCGCGGTCATCTCGGTGTAGACGTAGGTCTCCGTGTCGGCACTGTCCTCGATGCGCACGTCGTGGGTCGGGCCACCTGCCGTGACCTCCACCCGGTCGCCGATCCCGGCCCCCCACACCCGGGCCCAACTCGCCCCGCACTTCTCGCTGTAGCGCAGCTCCACGTGGGCGCCGGTGGCGGTGCGGTACGTGGTGAGGTTGTCCGGAGCGAAGCCGCAGACCATGCGCATCGGGTCCCGGCCCTCGCAGCCGGCCCCGTGGCATTGGGGGGCGAGAGAGTAAGGGACGGAGGCCGACAGTGGTTCGTCCTCCGGGGCCTCCCGGTCGGGCAGCAGGAAGAACACCAGCGCCACACCACCGACGAGCACGGTGTACGCCGACACCAGCACCATCGTGAGTCTGCCCCTACGACCGCGCGACCGCCCGGTGTCAGGCTGCTGGGCCGGTTCAAATGCCGGCGCCTGCGCGTCATCGGTGGTAGGGGCGGCAGGGGCGAGGACCGCCGCGCGTCCGCGCCATTCCGACTCGGCGATCTCCCACAGGGCCAGCACCCGGAGCACCCGCCCCTCCGGTTCGTTCGCGACCCGGCACAGTTCCTGGACGGCCTGACGAGGGGGCAGGCTCTTGCCGTTGAGATAGCGCTCCCACGAGGACTTGCTGTACGCCGTACGCTGCGACAGCGCCGCCAGGCTCAGCCCCGTACGGGCCCTCAACTCCCGCAGTGCCGCGGCCAGTCGGGCTTGTTCCGCGGTCACTGGGGCGCCACCTCCCGTAGGGCCTTCCAGGTGTGCGGTCCGATGACACCGTCCACGACCAGCCCGTCCCGCGTCTGGATACGTTCGACCGCGCGTTGCGTCTTCGGGCCGAAGACGCCGTCGATCTCCCCCGGCGAGATACCCGCCCGGCGCAACAGGCACTGCGCCTCGGCCACTTCAGGCCCCATGTAGGTGTACGCCAGGATGGTGTCCGTGGTGCGGCTCAGCCCCGCGTACCAGCGGCCCTCCCTCTGCTCCAGCCGGCAGGTGTAGATGACGGGTACCGAGGACTCCGACACGATGGCCGGCGTCGCCGCGACCGTGTCGGCACGCATCTCCGCGAGCTCGGCGCGGGCCTCCGCGAGCCGCACGGCCAGCAGAAGCGCCACGGAGACGGACAGCACCAGGGCCACCGTTCCCGCCGTGACGAGGCCGCGCAGGTGACGACCGTACGACTGCTGGCCCATGGGCGGGTGTACCCGCGTCACCGTGGGGACCTCCGAGCCACCGTCGGTGATCACACGTCCCTCCGCCCAGCGTTCGGCGGCGATCTCGTGCAGCACCAGCAGCCTGGTCGGACCATCACCCCCGATGCGGGCCATCGCCTCGACGGCCTCCCTGGGCGGCAGCGACCTGCCGTTCAGATACCGCTGCCACGACCTCGCGCTGTACCCGGTCTTCGCGGCCAGTTGACGCGCGCTCAGTTCACTGCGGTCCTTGACCCGCCGCAATCGCACGATCAACTGGTGGATATCCGGATGCAGTTCAGCGGGCAACTCTTTCCAACGCGACATGTCTCCCCCGACTCGCGCTGGGGACCGCTGGTCCGGCCCCCTCCCCCATGTTCCGGCCTCATTCTGCATCAGCCGTCACGGCCACCACGGAACGGCGCCCCCGCCCCGGCGTCCCAATTCAGCCATCACACCGAACCCACAGTCTCGTTGCGGAGCCGGCCGGTGCGGTCGGCTCCGACACCGGCACGTGCAGCGGCACCTTCCAGGTGCAGCAGGGCCGAGTCCCTGACGGCTGGCGCCCCTGACACGGGCAGCCCATCGGCCGGTCCCCGCCTCCTGCCGAGGCGGGGGCTTGCAGGGGCTCTTGCGGGCACGCGGGCTCCGGCCGGCCTGGAACGCGCCGCGCAACTCCTCAGCGCTCTCACCTGACCGGAACTGCGCCTCTCACTAGTCATACGACACATTGACCCCACAGCGCCCTCGCGGTTGCATGCTTGTGGCCCTCCGGTGGGGACCGGGGAGAAGGGCCATGTCTTGCATCAGGGGGAAAAATGAGGGGGAGCACGAATCGGAGCGCCACCAGACGTGTGCGGGCCGCCTTAGGCGCCACGGTCGTGGTCTGCGCGGTCACGGCGGTACTACCCGGAGCCGCGCCGGCCGAGCCCATGACCATGGCGAGCGCGGTGAGCGACAGCGGAGCCGGGGTCGAGCGGATCAGTGTCGCGGCCGACGGCACCCAGGGCGACGGCGATTCCGTCGGCGCCACGATCACGACCGAGGGCCGGCGCATCGCCTTCTCGTCGTTGGCGAAGAACCTCACAACTGGCTTCCCGATGACATACGAAAAGGTGTTCGTCCGCGACCAACGGACGAGCCAGACCACGCAGATGAGTACCAGCGCCCCTCCGATCCAACGCCCGGTGATCAGTGGTGACGGGCAATACGTAGCCCATTGGGGGCTGTTGCAACGAGACACGAAGACGTTCCTGTCCCAGGTGAGCTCGGAGAGCACGATCGGCATCAACTGCCCGGGCCTCAGTTGCAGCCAGCCGTCGCTGAGCACAGACGGCCGCTACATCGCCCAGGTCGCCACCTTCAACCGACCGCCGTCCGGACAGCGCATCGAGGTACGGGACTGGCGCGCCAACACCGCGGAGACCGTCTTCGTGTTCGACCACACCATCTCGGCCCGGCCGTCCATCAGCGGCGACGGCCGCTTTGTCGCCTACCAGGACGGCCAGGCGGAGGACGTCTTCGTGTGGGACCGGACCGACGACACCTCCTCCGGCCCGATCGAGGGCCCGTCCAAGGCGGCGACGCTCGTCCAGTTCAGCAAGGACGGCAGCAAGGTCGTCTACCTCTCGGGCTCCGACACCTACGTCCACGACGAGAGCTCGGGCACCGACCAACTGGTGCCGAACGTACGGGGCGTGGCCATCGATCCCACCGGCCGCTATCTGCTGTACGCCCCGCACGACACGACCGGACCATCACTCACGCTCCGCGACCTTCAGACCGGCACCGACGAAATCGTCTCGACCCAGCCCGCCTCAGCCGGAACCGACTCAGTCAGCGCCGGTGGCCGCGACGTGGTCTTCCATTCCACGGCCGACGACATCGTGCCCGACGACACCAACGGCAAGTCGGACGTCTTCATCCGCCGCTTCTACTGATCGCTCCGCCATGGGCGATACCGATTGACCCGCGAACGCCAAAGGCCCCGGATCGCTCCGGGGCCTTTGACCTGTGTGCACTCGGCAGGATTCGAACCTGCAACCTTCTGATCCGTAGGATCGGGCAACGTCTTGTGGAGGCACTCGGCCCTGGCCTGGCTGGATCGCCTAGGTTGGCGATCATCTGCCTCTGTGTGCCGTCGTTGCCGTCAGAGCTGCCGTCATCTCCGAACGGTGGCGCCATCGCCACGACGGCTTTCCGGCCCGCCCGCCTTAGCTCCAGCAACACCGACCCTGACGCCCTCCCCGACAGCAACCCGAGAACGGAACCGTCAAGCGAACTCGCACAACGCGTCAAGCATCAAGCGAAGTTACACAACGCGTCCATGTCGTGTCGGATCCCAGCTGATGCCTGACGATCTGGTCCCACGTGATGCTTGACGGTGGGCCTAGACAACATAGGGAGCCCCGTGGGGCTTGTTCGC
>NZ_JBIUCC010000016.1:0-149361 GCF_044593495.1 Streptomyces sp. NPDC051963
AAGACGAAGGAGTGTCGAACGATCCGGCTGGTGCACAGCGGGCGGCCGCAGTGGAGCGTCTGTTGGGGCTGGAGGCCCGTGGTGAGCTGACGTCTACTCATGTCCGGCTGGTGGCACAGGCGTTGGGACGTTCGGAGCGGACGGTGTGGCGTTGGCTGGCCGGCGGCCGGGCGAGGCATCTCAAGCATGTACCGGGTAGCCGGATCACGGTGACAGCGCAGCTCCGGCAACTACCGGCATTGTGAGGTGGCAACGCCTCACGGGTACACACCAAACTCCTCGAACGTACCGGCTGCACCCGTCCCAGAAGCCCGCGCCATCCCTGGCCACACCACACCCGATACCAGTCACCAACCCCAGACCCACCCGCGAAAACACCAACCCCAATCACTCACAGAACAACGACAAGAATCCACTGCAAAACAACACAGACCATCAACTACGAGCTCGTAACACGATCACGATCCGGGCTTCTTGAGGCGTGTCCACGCACGCGCGGGTCGTTGGCGGTGCGCGCCCCGAAGACGGGATTTCCTTCGGGGCACGCGGCAGGGGTTCCGGTTCAGGCGTTGTAGCCACCGTGGGCATCCAGCACCGCGCCCGTGACGTACGACGCGGCGGGGCTCGCCAGAAAGGCGATCGCCGCGGCGATTTCTTCGGGGTGACCCATGCGTTGCAGGGACAGCGAGCTGACCAGGGCCTTGAGGGTCTCGGGGTCCGGCGCTTTCATACCGTCGGCCATGATTCCGGCTTCCACGACGTTGGCCGTGATGTCCCGGGGTCCGAGGTCCCGTGCGGCCCCCATGGTGTACCTCTCGATACCTGACTTGGTCGCCGAGTAGTCGGCAGCTCCCGGGATGCCGACCCGGGAGCCCACTCCGGAACTCACCGTGATGATGCGGCCGCCCGCGCGCAGCACTCGGGAGGCGGCCCGGATGACGGCGATCACGCCGAGGTAGTTGGTGGCGTGCATCCTGTCCAGTGCGGCGGTGTCGGCGTCCGGGTCGTCCACCGTGCCAGCCGCGGAGATCGCCGCGTTGTTGACGAGGATGTCCAGGCCGCCGAAGTGCGCGACCACGTCGTCGATCAGCGCCGGCGCCTGACTCATGTCCGCTTGGTCGGACTTGAAGGCGATGGCCTTCGCTCCCTTGAGGCGCACGTCGTCGACGACGGCCTGCGCCTGTTTCTCGGAGCTGACATAGGTGAAGGCGACGTCGGCGCCCTGCTCGGCCAGCAGTCGTACGGTCGCGGCTCCCAGTCCGCGCGACCCCCCGGTGACCAGGGCGACCTTGCCCGTGAGTGGCTTGCTCATTCTTCTCACCTCGTTGATTGACCTTCCCGGCTGTCGCAACACTAATTGTTACGACAGCCTGTTGCAACCTTCTCTGTTACGACTGCGTTGTCGTAACATAAAGCGTTGCGGCCGCGAGGAGGGGTTCATGAGTGCCAACAGCAGGCTGACCATTGCCGCCCACGCGCTGGCCTGGATCGGTCTCTACCAGCGCCAGGGCCATGAGGTCGCCACCTCCGAGCAGATCGCGACCAGCGCGAACACCAACCCCGTGGTGATCAGACGGCTGCTCGGCGAGCTGCGCAGGGCCGGGCTCGTGGAGTCCCGGCGGGGTGTGGGCGCGGGCTGGTCGCTGGCGCGCGAGCTGGGATCGATGACCCTGCTCGACGTGTACGAGGCAGTGGAACCCGGCCCGCTGTTCGCGATGCACCGCACCACCCCGGACCAGGGATGCGTGGTGGGTTACGGCATCCAGCCGGCAATGCAGGGCATCTACGAGGGCATCGAGGGGACCCTGAGACACGAGCTGGCCCGCGTCACGCTCGAGAACGTACTCCGGGACGTACTCGCGGCACCTCGCTAGCCTCCCCGATACGCCCTGACATCACCAAGATCCCCATCCATGCCCAGGTCGGCGAACAGCCTGGCAACCAGTCACGCCAAAGACGGTTGCAGTATCAGACCTCGCCACTGATCAACCGATAGACCGTGTTCTTGGGAGACAGGTCGTTGTGATTCTCAATACTTGTCCGGACTGGAAGCTCGCAGTGAGCTGGCGCTTGCTCATATTCGGCTGATGGCATAGGCGTTGAGGCGTTCGAACGGACAGCATGGCGATGGCTGGCCGCCGAACAGGCAGGACGACGGCATGCGGGCCCGCCCCGGAGCTCAGTAGCCGTTGTACGCTGCTCGTAAATAATGACTTGTGCCCCGTCAATTCGTATGGTGCGGTCCTTGGTGAAATATTCTGCCAGAACCCTCTCCTTTATTTGCTCTGTCGCGCTACTTTCGCCATGAGTTCCTTCGGGTTCCGTTACTACCAGAATTCGTGCGCTGCTGCGCATGCGCGCGCGAATCTGAGGGGAAGGCAATTCGGTGCCGTAAAGGTCGTGCGAGGCTGCCGGAGTGAGCGCCTGGGCAAGGTCGAACATCCCTCTGTTTACCGAAGGGTAGGCCAGCGACCATGCGCGCCTCTTCACGGACAAGTAGAGGATTCCGTCGCCAGGAGCGTATTCCCTGGACAGGATTATTGCCAGAGCGGTGACATTGTCCGATCGGCTTTCCGGTGTCCGCAGCTTGAGGGATTCGGGTATGAGCAGTGTGATTGCCAACGCAATAGCAATCACTGCAGTTACTCGTAGGGTGCGCCCTAGTCGAAGCATGCGATCAAGCACAGCCCCCAGAAGGAGCGCCAGGCCGACGAGACCGTAGAGCACGTACCTCTCTACATAGAAAGGCTTGTAAAGGGAAATTAGCATGAGAAGTGCAGTGGGCAATACGAACAGAGGCAGGGCGATCGCCCGTAGACTGAATGGCGCTTCAGGAGAAACTTTGCCGGCGTTGCCTGACGAAGCGAAGTAGGACAGCACAATCGCGAAAGAAGCCAGTATCGCGAAGCGTTGGTATTCGCTACCGGTGACGCCGTCGATCCATGCGACTTGCCCAGATTGCGCCGTTCCCAGGGCCGCAAGGGGTGCGACTCCTACCGCAACCAAAAGTGCGGTGTACGCCCAAGGGCGCCGCGCATAATCCGGCACGACGAAGGCATGCACTACCAGGGCAAGGGCGGCGAACTGGTGCAGAATGCACGCTGCCAGCATGAGAGTGCCATATGCGATCCATGGCACCATCGACCTTCTGCGCCTAATAATTTCTGGGGCTCGGCGGCTAATTGCCGCACTCACAAGAAAATATGTGGCCCAGACCACAAGTGCGCAGACAATTGAGTATGAGCGCCCTTCCTGTGAGTATTTTTGAACATCTGGGAGTACGGCGAAGGAAAGGCCTGCCAGTATTCCGGCGCGTGTCCCTGCCAATCGGATCCCGAGCGCTGTGACTCCCGCCGCTGCCAGAGCTCCGGCGAGAACAGAGGGAAGCCGCAGCGCCAGGAGGTCGGTTCCGAACAGGCCAAACAGCACGTGCATGAGAAAGTAATATGCTCCATGTACGGCGTCTATGTTGCCCAGCGTCTGCCACAGGTCCGGAAGGCTACGGGAAGCCAATTCGAGAGTCACAGCCTCGTCATGCCACAAGGTTCCGTCTCTGCGGATTCTCCATATACCGAGAAGGGTGGACAGTGAAACTGGCAAAAGCAAGGGAGTGAGGAATCCTCGGCGTGAGAGCAGGGAGACTCTCGGAGAGTGTCCCTGAGGGGTATTTTCCGTATCATTGACAATTTCGAACTCATCAATGGCCATCGGCGGCAGGGCCTTTCAGCATTGGCGAAGACGTTCCGCCAGCGTGCCCGGACCTCGTTGACGGGATGCTGACCCAACCTGACCGGCCGATCAGGAAGGCGGGCGGGCGCTGTGCAAGGCTCACCGCATGCGCATCCTGGTGGTCGAAGACGAGGTGGACCTTGCCCACACCCTGCACACCGGTCTGACCGCTGAGGGCTACAGCGTCGACCTCGCCCATGACGGCCGGCAGGGATTGTGGATGGCCCGGACCGGCGAATACGCCCTTGTCGTACTGGACTTGATGCTGCCCGGGCTCAACGGCTACAAGGTCTGCGCCCAGTTGCGCCGGGAGGGCAACGCGACCCCCATCCTGGTCCTCACCGCCAAGGACGGAGAGTGGGATCAGGCAGAGGCCCTGGACACGGGGGCCGATGACTACCTGGCCAAACCTTTCTCCTACGTGGTGCTCGTCGCACGGCTGAGGGCTCTGGTCAGACGGGCGGCCACGGTTGCGCCGCCGGTCCTTGCCGTGGGCGACCTCTCGTTGGATGTCGCCGGCCGGGTCTGCCGCCGGGCCGGGGCCCGGGTGGAACTCACGCCCAGGGAGTTCGCCGTGCTGGAGCTGCTGGCTCGCCGGGCGGGCCAGGCGGTCTCCAAAACGGATCTGCTCTATCACGCGTGGCCCGACGAAGCCCAGGATCCCAACCTGGTGGAGGCGCGGGTCAGCGCACTGCGCAAGAAGGTGGACTCCGCGTTCGGCCGACGGTCCCTGCAGACCGTACGGGGTACCGGCTATCGCTTGGTGGACGACCGTGAACGTGACTGAGCCGCGACGCCGCTGGTGGCCGCGTTCGGTACGAGCCCGCGCGGCCCTGGTCGCCGCAGCGACCGCTGCCGTCATCCTGGTCGGCATCGGCTGGTGGGTACATCGCGACGTCTACCGCCAGGGCGCGCAGATCACCGAAGGGCAAGCCGAGCAACAGCTCTGGGCTCTCGTCGATCAGTTGAACGAGGGTGTGGTTCCCCCTCGCAGAGGCGCTGTGCTGCCGTACGAGGTCGTCGCGACCGGCCGACGTAGCGCTGTCGCCTACGGCGGAGGCATGGACGACTTCGAACCCGGCACCCGCCATGTGCTGCCGGCTCCATCGGAGTTCAAGGGGTCCGAGGGCTATACGATCCGCCCGATCCGTATACCGGTGCGCCGCGACTACCCCAGGGACAGACTCGACATGGCCGGCGGGACCTACATGGTCATGTCCGCCGATATCAGCGCCGATGAACTGAGCAGCGACAAGGCCGCCGCTCTGGGCGTCGCCGCCGACGCCAACCTGCGGGTCTATGTGGTGGTGCTCCCGCACACAGCCGAGGCAATCACCGAGACCACCGACCTCCTGCTGCTGCGGGCCGGGCTCGTCGGCCTCGTACTGATCGCCGCCGCCGTCTACTTCGCCGTCCGCATCGCGCTGCGGCCGGTCGAAGCCATCCGTGTCCTCACCGCCTCGGTCACCGCGAGCGACCCTCGAGAACGTGTCACCGTCCCCGCCGCGGGACATGAGATCACCGCCCTGGCCACCACCATCAACACCACCCTCCAGCGCCTCGACAACGCCGCCGCCCAGCAACGCCGCTTCGTCGCGGACGCCGCCCACGAACTGCGCAGTCCCCTCACCACACTGCTGGCCAGCCTGGAAATCGCGCTCGCCTACCCGGAACGCACCGACTGGCCCGCCGCGGCCACCACCGCCGCACGGCAGACCCGCCGCCTCCAGGCCCTCGCCGAAGACCTGCTGCTCCTCGCCCGCCTCGACACCCGCACCCCCACAGCCGACGCCGAAACCGTCGACCTGACAGCCCTCGCCTCTCGGCTGACCGAGCAATATCCCCTCACCGAACGCCCGTTGACCCTCACCTGCGACAGCGCCGCCCCCGCACACGCCCAGGGAAACCCCGGCGAATACGAACGGCTGCTGCGCAACCTCATCGACAACGCCGCCCGCCACGCCGCGCACCGCATCCAGATCACCGTCCGAAACCAGGACGCCTGGGTCGTCCTCACGGTGCACGACGACGGACCGGGCGTGCCCACCGAGGACGCCGAGCGCATCTTCGAACGCTTCGTCCGGCTCGACGACGCCCGCTCCCGCGACCACGGCGGCACCGGCCTGGGCCTCGCCATCGCCCGCGACCTGGCCCACCGCCACCAGGGCACCCTCACCCTCACCCCCCGGACCCTCGGAGCGTGCTTCCAGCTACGCCTGCCCCGAGCCCCCGCCCCAGCCGAGAAATGACGCACCTCTCCACGTGAGACGCTGGCACGACTGGGTACGTCGGCGGACAGCACGTGTTCGGCGCCGTTTTCGAGGGCCTTGCCTGTCTCGGTTGACCGGCAGCCAGGTGGTCACCTCGGCGATGGCTTCCTGCTTCTTGATCGCCTGGCTGACACGCGCTGGGGAGACATGCAGGCGTTCGGCGCAGCGGCCGAAGTGGAGCTCCCACCTCTGGGTTAACGATCATAATAAGATCGGCCGTTGTTCCCGGGCCGATCGGTGCGCATGCTGAGTACCGAGCCGGGAGCCACCTCCCGCAGGTGGCGACATGAACCGTACGAATCAGCAGGATCGGCCCGCTCAATTCAGCCGGCGGCCCGTATGACATGGACCGCACGGGATCACTGTGGCATCGAACCGACCGCCACCAGAACCAGCACCAGCACCAGCACCTGGAAACACCGAACAGGGGAACGTCAATGAAATACGCCCTCGTGATCTTCGAGACGGACGCGTCGCGCGCCCAGATCCAGGCTGACCGCGGCGCCTACCGTAAGGCGTACGAGACGTGGATCGGCGAGCTCGCGGCAGCGGGCAAGCTGGCGGGCGGCGACGCCCTCGACACCGAGCACCAGGGCCCTGTCACCGTGCGCAAGACGGCGGACGGGTCCGTGGCGGTGACCGAGGGGCCCGTGCACAGCGGCGAGGAGACCCTCGGTGGCTGGTTCGTGCTGGAGGTGGCCGACCATGCCGAGGCCATCGAGCTGGCCCGCGGCTTCCCCACCCCGGAGGCGCTCGAGATCCGCCCGATCCTCGAATCGGCCTGAGCAGCCGGTGTCCCTCGCCACCTGCTGCCCGGGCACCCGCGTGTCTGACCGGCACGATCTGCCGGGTCCCAAGCGCTGTACCGCTTCACAGGAGTTGACTTGATACCGCCATCGGTGAGCTACCGACCTCTGACCGGCCCCGAGGAGATCGATCTCTTCTGCCGGCTCTCCTATGTCCTCGACCACGAACTGACCGACGACTTCGCGGGTGGATGCCGCCGTCCCGAGTGGGCCTGGGTGGCCCTCGACGGCGACCGTCTCCTCGCCCGGCTCGCCTGGTGGACTACTCCGGGCGGTGACATGCCGTTGCAGTTCGACTTCTTCGACATCGACGACACGCTGCCCAGGGCGGACCGCTACGAGATCGGCCTGCGGCTGTTCAAGACGGCGACAGCGACCGTCTTCCCGGCGGGCGCGAAGCTACCGGAGTACGGCCGCTTCGTCCCGCCCGACTGGCATGAGGACGCCGCAGCCCGCGAAGTGGTCGAGTCCCGCACCCGCGTGCTGGAGAGCACGGGCGCACGGCTCCTGGTCGAGCGGCTGCGGCTGCAGTGGACCCCCTCGTCCCTGGTTGCGGAACCCAAGGGGCGTCTCGTCTTCCGCCCGGTGGCCGACCGCGAGGACCTCCTCACCCTGATGACCCCGGTCATGGAGGGCACACTCGACGCCCACGGCCAGGCGGACCTGGCATCCGGGCTGAGCCCGCGCGAGGCGGCCGAACGCCACTACGACGGCGAGTTCGCCAACTTCAAGAGCCCGCACGAGTGGTGGCGTATCGCCGAACTGGCCGACGGCGGCGGGCCGGTGGGCTTCGTCGTCCCGGCCCGCAACAACTACCACCCGATCATCGCGTACATCGGCGTCCTGCCCGCACACCGCGGCAACGGCCACATCGACGAGATCCTCGCCGAGGGCACCCGCATCCTGGCCGCGGAGGGCGTCGACCGGATCAGGGCGTCGACGGATCTCGGCAACGTCCCCATGGCGAAAGCCTTCGCCCGCGCCGGATACATCAACTTCGAACGCTCCCTCAACCTGGTCTGGGACTGACCCCATCTGCTGCGTTCCTGATCTCACCCTCAACGCGTCGGCACACCGTCGCGCCGTGAAAGCAGGCCGTGATCTTGGAAGGGCGCGTCATTCGCCCGTGGCGTCCTCGGTCTCCCAGCGCAGCAGGTCGCCCGGCTGGCAGCTGAGCACCTCGCAGAGTGCGGCGAGCGTCGCGAAGCGGACCGCTTTGGCGCGGCCGTTCTTGAGTACTGCCAGGTTGGCGGGGGTGATCCCCACGCGGTCCGCGAGCTCGCCCACGGACATCTTCCGTTTGGCCAGCATCACGTCGATGTCGACGGCGATCGGCATCAGATCACCTCGTCCAACTCGGCCTGCAGCTGCGCCGCTTCGACGTCGCGTGTGACGGCCTGGGCGAGCAGCATCCGCAGTACGAGCACGATGAGCGCGACCCCCAGGATGGCCACGCCGATCCCGCCCATGATGACGCTGACGCCCGGGTCGTCCCGTTGGCCCGGCGCGTTGATGATCGTGACCGCGAACCACACGAGGGCGGCCGCCACGATCGCGCCGATGACGCCGTCCACGTACCGGAAGGCGGCGTGGGAGAACACGGTTCCGCGTCGCACCATCGTCACCAGCCGCCATACGCAGACCAGGGCGACCTGGACCGACACCATGCCCAGGATCGTGGTGACGCGCAGTGCGGTCAGTGGGAGCGAACCGTCCTCCGGGTCGTTCCCACTGATCAATGTCCACAGCATCAATGTCTGCAAGAACACGGTGCCGGTGAGCACCATCACGAGCACGGCGCGCAGCGCACGCACGGTCAGCTTTCCCACGCCTCACCCTTCCATCGAATCGCGATGTAAATCTATCGAAATTCGATAGATGAGGCAAAGGGGGGAGGCATGGCGTGTCAGGGGAGGCGGCTAGATGTCCGTCCGCCGCTGCCACTGCTGTGCCTGGTTGTCCCAATCGTCGGCGGCTGGTCGCGCGGCGACATATTGGGCGCCTCCGAATCCATGACGATGGTTCATGTCGCCATTCTTCGTGCCGTCGGGGCAGGATGCAGCGAGTTCACGTCGTCTCGTACCGCTGCCGTCCTCGTCCGGCGCGCCGGGCCCCTGCATCGATCCGTCGGTGTCCCTGCGTCACTCCGTCGAGGGAGACGTTTGTGACGGTCGTCAGCTTCATGGTCCGTGCCTTTCGCGCCGGGGTCGTCGTCGGTACGACCGGGCAGCGGCGCCGATCTCATCGGCCGGCGGGCGTTATCTCCGCTGCGCGGCCCTGCGAGCGCTCGGTCTTGGCGCCGACCCTGCCGGGTTGGATGGTGCTGGGGTCGACGGCTTCCCCGGGTGCCCCCACCTCGTACGGGCCGGTCGGGTCGTTCGGGCGGTCGTGCGGCAGGAGGAAGAACGTCCGGCGCGCGAAGAGGCCGCTGTCGGGGTCGGCTTCCGTGCCTGCGGCGAGGTTGGTGTAGCCGACGATGCGGCCGTCGCGGTCGAAGCGTGGCTTGCCGCGGCGTGTGTTGACCTTGTCCAGGGCCTGGCGGACGTAGTCGAAGTTCTCCGGGCTCTCCAGCCAGACCACTTCGGCTTCTCCGGTGAGCTGGCTGTCCTGCAGCATCGAGCTCATGGCCGCGGACCCTCCTGGTCATCTCCGGCCGGCCTCCGGCCATCGTGTGTGGCGTTCACACTGCTCGTCCTCTGGTGCCTGGTGTGGCGCTGTGCGAGGTCGCGTCTTTCATCGTACGGCCCGTCACCTGACGGACCCAGGGCGTTCGCAGTCGTCATACCGGTCCTCGTTCGTACACCCGGCCCATTTCGGGCCCGTTTTCACTGTCTCCATGGGCGGGGAGCAGCGCGAGTCCGGGGTAGAGCTTCCTGTCGTTGTTCTTGATCATTTCAGCCGGGGAGGCAAGTCCGAGTTCCGTCCTGATGCGGCTGGCGAAGGCGCGGCTGGTGGCCGGGCGAATGCCCTCCTCTGTGCACCAGCGGCCGTATGTCTCGTACAGGAGCTTCTGCTCGACCCGCAGGTCGGGGTTGGGGTGCCCGTCGCTGCCCCGGGTGCAGCGTTCGCTGATGAAACGGCCGATGTGGTCCTCGGTCTTCTCGTAGGCCTCGGTGGCCAGGCGGACGGCCGCGGGGCCGTGCAGGGGGTCGCGCGTGGCGAGGTAGCGCTGGGCGCCTTCGAGGAGCCAGTGCAGGATTCCCGGGCCTTCGTCGCGGACCAGCTCGGCCGCCAGGTTGTCGATTTTGCGCTCGTTCGGGACTTTGCGTTCGAAGGGGATGAGCCGCATACGGCGCCAGAACGCGTAGCCGCCGGTGCCGACTTCGGGCTTGTGGTTGCCCAGGAGCCAGAGTTTGTGTGTGGGGTGGAAGCTGAAGAAGTCCTGCCGCATCCGCCGGGCGGTGATCTTGTCGCCGCCGGTGAGGAGCTTGACCCGGGCTTCGTTGAAGGTGTCGTTCGGCTTGAGTTCGCTGCATACGACGATGCGCCGGCCGTGCAGTTCGGTGAGCTCGGTGGAGTGTTCGGTGAACTTGCCCTTCTCCATCAGGAAGCCGGGCGGGGCGGCGTTGGCGTACTCGCCGAGGATCTGAAGCATCACGTCCAGCAGTACGGACTTTCCGTTGGCGCCTGATCCGTAGAGGAAGGGCAGGACCTGGGCGCCGACGTCGCCGGTGACGGAGTAGCCGAGCAGCAGGTGGAGGAACCGAATGGTTTCGCGGCCCTTGTCGTCGTCGCCGAACGTGTCGCGCAGGAAGCTCTGCCATCGCGGGATCGGCATCTTTTGCGGGGCCACCGTGGTGGCGCGGGCGTGCATGTCGGAGAGCGGGTCTGGCTTGCGCAGCTCCCCGGTCCGCAGGTCCACGACGCCGCCGGGGGTGCACAGGGCGTAGATGTCGCCGTCCAGCACGTCCGGGTCCAGGCTCAGGCCGGGAGCGGCCTGAGCCTGCTGGAGGAGCGCCTTCATGCCCGCGGTGGACTGGGTGCGCCTGCGGTGGGCGCCCAGTTCGCGGTCGCTGAAGAGTCCTCTCGGATCGGTCCGCGGCATCTGCTCGGCCATGTCGCCGGCCGCCCACATGGCCGCTTTCTCGCCGCCGGTGCGCCGCCACCGGTACTGGTCCCAGGAGTACCAGCCCAGGCCTTCCACGTGCCGGAACCGGTCGGTGAACAGCCTCGCGAACAGCTTGGCGTTGGCGCGGTCCGTCAGCTCTTCCGGCAGGAGTCCCGAGTCGAGGCCGGTCACGTGGCGGGGTGCTTCGGTCTGCTGTGCGGGCAGGGTCGGCTGGGCGGTGGGGAGTTGGAGGTCGAGGCTCTGCTGCTGGTGGATCTGCTCGGCGGCGGCCACGGCGTCGAAGCGGGCGGGCTCGGCGCTGCTCATGCGCGTCCTTGGGGATGGAACGGGCGCTGGGCGCCGGCGGACAGAGCGGATTCAATGATCGTGACGTTGCGCCGCTGCTGGTGCGGGCGTGCGTGGTGGGCTGCGTCCAGCAGCAGGGCCCGTGCGTCGCTCTCGGCGAGGTGGCCGCCCGAGGTGAGTCCCCCTGCGGTGAAGGCGGCTCGGTTCAGTTTCTCGGTGAAGCCCGCTCCCTGCGGGACCGCCGCGCAGGCGGCGACCTCTGCGAGCAGGGGCTCCAGGATGCGGTGCGCGGCTGCGGGGGCGCGCCGATGGGCCCGACGGGGGGTGGGGACGGGGGTGGCAGCGGCCGGTGTCTCCGGGGCCGGGTTGTGGCCGGTACGGGCGAGTTCGGCGGCCAGCCACTGCGGGAGGGGCGCGGGGTGCCGGGTTGGGCCTACGGGCGTGTAGGCACCGGCTGTTGTGCGCGTGGTCGGCGCGATGATGTAGCCGTTGTCGGACCGTACGTCGACCTGCCAGGCCAGCGCGGTCTTCGGGCTGGACCCGGTGGAGGAGCGGTAGCGGATCTCGGGGTGCGGATTGCGGTACCAGACGTGCAGGCCCCCGGACGGGGTGCGTACCCGCAGTGTCCGGTCGTCGTCAGCCGGACTCGGTTGCCGTCGCAGGGCTGCGAGAAGGGCCAGGGTGTCGAAACCGGTGGCGAGGCCGGTGAGGTTGACCTGTGGGCCGATCGGGATGCCCGGCAGCAGGCGGGAGCGGTCGGGGACCTGAGCAGCGTGCGCGTCCACGTCGACGACGACCAGGTCCGCCGGGCCGCAGGAGACCCCGACGCCGCAGCGGGGCTGCGCCGTCCACCATGCGTCGATGCGTTCGGCCGACGTGGTCGCGGCGTGGAACCCGTGACACCACCGTCCGGCCGGGATGCAGGGACAGGCAGTTGGGGCGTGCCGGTCCTGCCTGCACGTCTCGCAGTTGGCCGCGGGGGTCTTCCTGCCGGGCGCCAAGGGATGTACGGGCCACCCTGCGCGGGCACACCAGCGGGCCAGAGCGAGAGCGTCCACGGACCCCGACGGGGCCGTGGAGTGGGTCGCAACCTGGCGTGACACTGGGCGTCCTTGTCGGTTCGTCAGCCTTTCGTCCGTCAGTCCGCGTAGCCGCGGGGGCGCCTGCTGCCTGGTCAGTGACGTTCGGTCGTCTCTGACGGGACTGACGGGACTGAGGATTTCACATGCGGCACAGAGATTAGCGCACCGCCCGCGCGGGGGCGGTGCGCCAGTCGGGCGTGTCGGAAGTTCAGTCCCGTCAGTCCCGCCACCGGGGGATGTCCGCGGGACTAAAAGGGGGCCGGGACTGGGCCGGGTTTCGGTCCCGTTCTCAGTCCCGGAGAGAAAGCGCAGGTCAGGGCGTTCACTGCGGCGGGCACGGGACTGACGGGACTCAGAGTGTCAGTTATGAGCTGCGTAGCAATAGACCATGGTCATAGTGTCGTGCGCGCGCATACACACGCGCCTGATGGGGATAACTAGCACTTTGAGTCCCGTCAGTCCCGTGATCCTTGAGGATTTGTCTCGTGCACGTCTCTGACCTGGGCTTTTGGGTACGGGACTGAAGCGGGACTGAAACGGGACCGAAGAGGGACTGAACCCCGAGTCCCGTCGGAACGGCGAGCTCCCCCTGGGCGGCCGGCTACGGGACTGACGGGACCGAGAGTGCTGGTCTGCCCCTCCATCGCACAGGAGTTCCACGGGAGCCCGTGTGCCAGGATGCCGAGTGCTGCCCCTCGACCGGGTGCGGTAGGCACGGACGAGGAGGGCGCTTCCGGTGCTGACTGATGCGGTGGACATCATCGAACCGCCCGCGAACGCCGTCATGATCGGCACGGGCAAGGGCGGAGTCGGCAAAAGCACCCTCGCCGCTCACAAGGCCGCCTGGCACGCGGCCCGCGGGGAACGGACCTTGCTCATCTGTGTCACCAGCCAGGACGACGACGATCTGGGTATCGAACGGTTCAACCGCGGTATCCGCCCCGAGGGCCCGTCGGTGTTGAACGGACAGGGCCTGTACCGGTCGATCTACGACCGCACCCCTCTCGTGCCCGTCAAAGAGGTGCGCCCCAACCTCGATGTCGTCCCCGGAGGCGAGGCTGTCGGTGAACTGCTGACCCTCCTGACGGCGCGGATGACGGTGGAAGGCGTCCATGTGGTGTCCTCTCTGGCACGGGCACTCGCACCCCTCGCTCCCTGGTACGACCAGGTCGTCTTCGACAGTGCCCCGGAGCAGGACAGCCTGGAGCAACTGGCGTTGGCCGCCGCTCGCAGGCTCTTTGTGCCGACACGTTCGGATGACACCTCGATCCGCGGCATGCGGCGCATAGCCCGCAACTACAAGCTCGTACGACGGCAGTTGAACCCGTACCTCCAGGTCGCAGGCGCCTGCCTGTACGGCTCGAATCCGAGCGCCACGCAGCTGCACGAGGAGGTCCGTCAGGAGGTCCTCAGGGAGCTCGGAGCGAGCACGCCGATGGCGACCCGGGTCGTCGGGTATCGCGAGATGCCGGCCGTCAATGCCCGTAGAAAGGGGCTGACCTTCGGCGAGTACGCGGATCTGCTGCCCACCAGCGCGAAGAGCTATGACGTCGCAGCGGGTCGGGCGACCCGCGCTGATGTGGTCCCGGACTCCATCAGGCCGCTGGCACTGGAGATGGACCTGCTCAACACGGAAATCGACGCTCTCTGCAGGAAGGCCCCCGCCACATGACCGGCGTGTTCGACGACGACCCGGCCGAGCCCGTACGGCCCGGGAAAGGTCTGCTGGGCGGCGGTGCGCCCGCGGTGTTCCAGGAAGCCACGGTTGTCGTCAAGGCGCCCGTCGGCACCACCCTCGAGTCGATCCCCGCTCCCCGGCCACCGGCGGGCGAGGGCGACCTCAGCACGGAGGAGAAAGAGGCGTTCGAGGCGTGCAAGGCAGGCATGAACAACCTGCACAACGCCTTCTGGGTGGCCGGCAAGAGCCTGGAGACAATGGCGACCGGCGACCTGCACCGGAATGAGGGCTGCACCAACTTCGCCGAGTTCGTGTGGACCAACTGGGAGATCTCGGAGTCCCAGGTGTACCGGCTGATGGACGAGTGGCGAATCGGCGAGGCACTGAACCAGCTCGGTCACCGGCCGCGCGAGTCCCAGGTGCGGGAACTGGGCGACGTCAGGCGGGCGGCCGGTGACCGAGCCGCGGTGGCGGTCTACGACGCTGTGGCACGGACCGGCAAGCGTGTGACCGCGAAGCTGCTGGAACAGGTCGTGCGTCGGCTTCCTCCGCTGACCGAGGAGTTGAGTCCCTCGCAGATCGGGACGATGGTGCGCGATGTGCTCACTCCCCCGCCGGCGCCCGAGGGCGGGGCGAGTGCGGGAACGGACGGCGCAGAGCAGTCGGGGTTGCCCTCGATGGGCGGCGCGAACGTACACACGAAGGACGTACACACGATCACGTCGCTTGGGCAGGACGCCGACCCCTCGGGGTTCGAAGTCGCTTCGGCCGATGTGGAGCGGCTGCGGGAGACGGTGGCTCTGCTGCGAGAGGCGTCACGCCGGCTCGGCAAGCCTGTTGTCCGGCGGGCGTTGGAGGACGCTCCGGGCGAGACCGCAGCTCTGCTGGCCGAGATCGACAACAGCATCAACAAGATCGGCAGGGCTGCTGCGGTACGGCGTGCCGACTAGCGGTACGGCGGCGTGCTGACTGAGCGTCGACTGAGTTCGTGCTCGGGCTGCCCCGGCCTGGAGATCGCAGTGCTGGGCTCAGTCAAGGATCAGCTCAGCCGCGGCTGCGAAGGCCCCCCGGGCGCCGTCGGTGGTAGCGGTCGGCCGCGCGCCGGTGCGTTCCGTCTTTCGTAGTTCGCGGACTGTGGCTTCCATGTAGGTCTGGAGGCTGACCAGCTGCGTGGGGGTCCGGCAGTTGGGAAGGACCGCTGCGATCTGGTCCAGCCAGAAGGTGACTTCGCCGTCGTCGTCCAAGCCGGAGCGGTGGTCGATCATACGCTGTGCGACCGGGGCCAGTAGGGCGTGACGGCGTGCCGCTTCTGCTTCCGCGCGGCGCTCGGCGGCGGCCCGGGCAGCCGCCAGGCGCTCGGCCTCGCGGACGGCTTCGGGTGTGCGGCGTACAGGCCGGTCACCGCGGGAGGCCTCGGTGAGGACGGCAGCCTGCATGCGTTTCGCCTTGTTGTAGGCCGCACTTGGGGTGTTCACGGCGAGCGCAGGCACCAGGTCGGTCCATTCGGCGCCCGCTGCCCGGGCGTGCTCGATCGCCTTCGCCTGGTGGAGGTCGGCCTGCTCGCGGAGGTACTCCCACAACCTCACCCGCGCTATCGCGGCCGTGCGTTGGGCCTTCTCGCTCTTCAGCGCGCCCGCGTTGCTTTCGAGGTACAGCAAGGCACGGAACAACTCCTCGTCCGCGGCCATCCGGCCGACGTCCTTGTCCTCGGCGTCTTCGTGCAACTGGCGCAACTCACCTATGACAGCCGCGGTGTCGAGGTTGCCGATCCGGACGGGCGGCTTGATGAGCGGCTTCGTGGGAGGAGGCGCCTTGCGGGCGGGGCGAGCCATGACAACGAGTGTGCCTGACGGAGACGATTCACATTCTGTGAATCGAACAACCCGGAGGGGGAGGTGGGGGCCTCCCCAATTGGGGAGGCGAGCCACCCACCGGTCATGGTGAGGGGGTTGTGGGAGGTGGCGCCCGCGGAGGGGGATGACGCCCGCGGAAGAAAGTGCCGGGCCCGCAGAGACCCCTTTAGGTGGTGTCGTCCGAGGTGGGCTCGGGTTTCGTGTGGAGGACTTCGCGGGCTTGGTCCGCGGCGCGGGCGATGCTCTCGGAGACGAAGTCGACGAAGCGGGCGATGTTTTCGAGGCGGGCGGCGGCCGGGGTGCCGGGGCCGAGGATGCCGACGCCTTGCCGTGCGGTCTCGCCCAGGTGGGCGGTGGCGCGGGCGCTGGCCATCGTCGATTGGTACATGACGTCGTCGTCGACGACGTAGCGCTCGCGGCGGCGTTCGTCGCGTTCCCGGCGGACCAGGCCCTGGCTCTCCAGGAACGCAATCGCCTTGGAGACGGTCGCCGGGCTGACCTGGAGCCGCTGGACGAGTTCGGATGCGGTGAGGCTGCCCGCGTCGGTGGTGTAGAGGCAGACCAGTACGCGGGCCGTCATTTTGGGCAGGCCCGACTGCATGAAGACGGTGGTGAGCATCTCCTCGTACTCACGCACGGCTTCGGCGTCGCGTCCGTGGGGCTGCGGGGGTGTGTTCGGGTCCCTGGGCGCGGCCTGCTTGCGGCGGTGGGTGCGGTGTTCGGTGGCGCGGTGGGCGAGGTCCGCGCGGTAGGCGGTGGGGCCGCCGTTGCGCATGACCTCGCGGGTGATGGTCGAGGTGGGGCGGTCGAGGCTTCGGGCGATCTCGGCGTAGGCGAGGCCGTCGGCCAGTCCCAGCGCGATCTGCTGGCGTTCGGGCTGAGTGAGTCTGCCTCCCGGCATCGCGGTCTCCTTCGTGGTCCGTGGTGTCCCGAGTATAGCGTTCACTCTCAATCCATTGCAACGATCAAGACGAGGGTTGTTGCATTAGATTCAAAGCCATTGCAACGATTTCTTGGCTTTGAGCTGCATGTTTGTTGTTTGTGTGCAACGAAGCTGTTGCCAAATCCATGAACGCAACGTAGCTTTTCCATCATCGGAAACAACGAGTCAGGAGCACACGATGCATGAGAAGCAGAGCGCACTTCAGAAGTTCGACACCCCCGCCCCGGTCTCGGTCGTCCTGGACATCCCTGCGGGACGCATCCAGTTCATCGCCGCCGACCGGGCCGACACCACGGTCGAGATCCTGCCCGCGGACGCCTCCAAGAGCCGTGACGTGCAGGCGGCGGAGCAGACCACGGCCGCCTACGGTGACGGGGTCCTGCGGATCGAGACCTCAGCGTCGAAGAACCGCATCCTCGGCGCCTCCGGGTCCCTCGAGGTGACGGTCCAACTGCCTGCCGGTTCCCGCGTCGAGGCGAAGGCGGCCGGCGCCGAGTTCCGGGGTGTCGGACGGCTCGGCGACGTCGACATCAAGGGCGCGCTGGGCACGGTCAAGCTCGACGAGACCGCGAGCACCCGCCTCACCGTCCTCGACGGCGACGTCTCCGTGGGCCGTCTGGGTGGCCCCGCGGAGATCAGCACCCAAAGGGGCGGCATCCACATCGCCGAGGCCCTGCGCGGCACGGTCACGCTGCGCACCGAGCAGGGCGACATCCTGGTCGGCGCCGCCCGCGGAGTCTCGGCCTCCCTGGACGCCGGCACCACCTACGGCCGGATCCACAACACGCTCACGAACAGCGACGGCGCCGCCGCCGGGCTGAACATCCACGCGACCACCTCCTACGGCGACATCACCGCCCGCAGCCTCTGAAGGAGCCCCTCATGACGAACCCGGCCATCGTGGCGATCGGGCTGCACAAGTCCTACGGCGACAAGACCGTCCTCGACGGCATCGACCTGACCGTCCCGGCCGGCTCGGTGTTCGCGCTGCTCGGGCCGAACGGCGCCGGCAAGACAACCGCCGTCAAGATCCTCTCCAGCCTCATCTCCCCCGGTCCCGCCTCCGGCACCATCCACGTCGCCGGCCACAACCTCGCCACCGCCCCGCAGGCCGTGCGTGCCGCGATCGGCGTGACCGGGCAGTTCTCCGCCGTGGACGGTCTGATCACCGGCGAGGAGAACATGCTCCTCATGGCCGACCTGCACCATCTGTCCAAGTCCGAGGGCCGGCGGGTCACCGCCGAACTGCTGGAGCGGTTCGACCTCGTCGAGGCGGCGAAGAAGCCGGCTCAGAGCTACTCGGGTGGTATGAAGCGGCGTCTGGACATCGCCATGACGCTGGTCGGCAGTCCCCGGATCATCTTCCTGGACGAGCCCACCACCGGTCTCGACCCGCGCTCGCGCCACAACATGTGGCAGATCATCCGAGAACTCGTCACCGGTGGTGTCACGGTCTTCCTCACCACCCAGTACCTGGAGGAGGCCGACGAACTCGCCGACCGCATCGCCGTCCTCAACGACGGCAAGATCGCCGCCGAAGGAAGCGCCGACGAGCTCAAGCGACTCATCCCCGGCGGACACGTCCGCCTCCGCTTCACCGACCCGGCCGCCCACCAGAGTGCCGCCCTCGCGCTGCACGACGCGGCCCGGGACGACGAGGCACTGACACTGCAACTGCCCAGCGATGGCAGCCAGCGCGAACTGCGCTCCATCCTCGACCGGCTGGACGCAGCCGACATCGAAGCCGACGAACTCACCGTCCACACCCCGGACCTCGACGACGTCTTCTTCGCCCTGACCAGCAGCACCACCGTGCCCACCCAGCTCAAGGAGGACGCCCGATGAGCTCGCTCTCACTCGCGGTACGCGACTCGACCACGATGCTGCGGCGCAACCTCCTGCACGCGCGCCGCTACCCCTCCCTCACCCTGAACCTGCTGCTCACGCCGATCATGCTGTTGCTGCTCTTCGTCTACATCTTCGGCGACACCATGAGCGCAGGCATCGGCGGCGGGGACCGCTCCGCGTACATCGCCTACATCGTTCCCGGCATCCTGCTCATGACCATCGGCTCCACGGTCGTCGGCACCGCCGTGTCGGTCTCCAGCGACATGACCGAGGGCATCATCGCCCGCTTCCGCACCATGGCGATCCACCGCGGATCAGTACTCTTCGGACATGTTGTCGGCAGCGTGCTTCAGGCGATCATCAGCGTCGTCCTCGTCGGTGCCGTCGCCGCAGCCATGGGCTTCCGCTCCACGGATGCCACCGTCCTGGAATGGATCGCGGCACTCGGGCTGCTCGCACTCGTCGCCCTGGCGTTCACCTGGATCGCCGTCGGGATGGGCATGGGCAGCCCCAACGCCGAGGCCGCCAGCAACAACGCCATGCCGCTGATCCTCCTGCCCCTCATCTCCAGCGCCTTCGTCCCCATCGACGCGATGCCCGGCTGGTTCCAGCCCATCGCCGAGTACCAGCCCTTCACCCCGGCCATCGAGACCCTGCGCGGACTCCTCCTCGGCACCGAGATCGGCCACAACGGCTGGATCACCATCGTCTGGTGCCTCGCCCTCGCCACACTCGGGTACCGCTGGTCACAGGCACAGTTCAACCGCGACCCGAAATAGCCGCCATGCCAACGCGGGCCACCCCCGAAGGCCCGTCGCAGCCACCACCCCTCCGGTGGCTGCGACGGGCCTTTCACTCGTCCTGAACGCGGACTGCGGCCGCGGAGACGTCGGCATGGCCTTGTCCGGCTGTCAGTGGGCCCGTCTAGATTCGCGGTGTGATCGAGCTGCCTTATCTTGCTGCCGTCCGGGAGTCGTACGACACCGTGGCCACCGACTACGCCGAACTGGTCAAGGATCCCGGCGAGTTGGATGTGTTGTCGCGGGCGATGCTGGGCGTGTTCGCCGAGCTCGTGCGGGATGGCGGGCGGGGGCCTGTGGCTGATGTGGGGTGCGGGCCCGGGAAGGTGACTGCGTATCTGGCCGGGCTGGGCGTGCCGGTGTTCGGTGTCGATCTGTCGCCGAGGATGGTCGAACTGGCCCGTGAGGCCTATCCGGGGATGCGGTTCGATGTGGGGTCGATGACCGCACTGGAGGTCCAGGACGGCGGGCTCGGGGGGATCCTGGCGTACTACTCCACCCATCACACTCCGCCGGAAGTGCTGCCGGTGGTGTTCGGCGAGTTCTCTCGCACCCTGGCGCCCGGTGGGCATCTGATGACGGCCGGATATGTGGGTGACGGTGAGCGGGTGCGGCCGGGGCGCGCCTACGGCGGACATCCCGTGTCCTACGAGTCCTATCTTGAGCCGGCGGACCGGCTCGCCGAGATGCTGGAGCAGGCCGGGCTCGTCGTCACGGCGCGGCTGGTGCAGGCGCCCGGTCAAGGGGCGAAGAGGACGGTCGCCAGTTTCCTGGCCCGTAAAACGGGTGGTGAAGGCTGATGCCGTAAGAGTGTCCCTGGGTGGGGCACCCCGGAGCGGACGGGACCTGGGACTGACTACGAGGTGGCAGTGCCGTCCGCTGTGTCGTTGCGGGTCTGGTCGGTCAGGCGTTGTTTGGCGTCGTGCCAGGTGATGGGGAGGTGTTCGGTGTCTGCTTGCCAGAAGGTGAAGGTGGAGGCGCTCATCGTCGGGCGCAGGGACGTCATGATGCCGCGGTGCGGTTCGGTTCTGGCGTACGCGTACAGGGCGTCGCGGTCCTCCCAGGCCGACAGGGTGTAGAAGACGCGTTTGAGGGGCTGGGCGACGAGTGAGGCGCCGTATGCGCCGGGGGCGGTGCGCACCTGACGCCAGGCGGACAGGGAGCGCAGGAAGAAGCGGGGGACGTCCTTGGCCGACCGCACTTCGAAGCGGGATGCCATGACGTACGCCGTGCCATGCGCAGGGGGCGGATTCGGGATGGTCCAGGGCAGTGTGGGCATGGTGGCCGGGCCTCGTCTCAGGATTGGCGAGTGACACTATCCATAGTAGACAGCGAGACTATCCACTATCCAGTGAAATCGTGAGCGAGAAAGGGAGGGAGCGGGTCCGGATGCGCATCTCCGAGCTGAGCCGCCGCAGCGGTGTCTCCATCCCCACGATCAAGTACTACCTACGGGACGGGCTGCTGCCCCCTGGCCGGGCCACGGCCGCCAACCAGGCCGACTACGACGAGAGTCATCTGCGCCGGCTGCGTCTGATCCGCTCGCTGATCGCGGTGCGCGGTCTGTCGGTCAGCGCCACCAAGGACGTACTGGCCGCCGTGGACGAGCACTTGGGGGACGTGCATCTGTTGCTCGGGCTCGTGCTGGGTGTCGTGCCCGCCGGGCGGGGCGGCACGCCGGACGAGCCGGGGGCTTCGGGTGACTCATCCGACGCCGATTCGGCCGGGTTGTCCGAAGTCGCGGCGCTGGTCGGGGAGATGGGCTGGCAGACGTCCCCGCACCCACCCGCGGCCCTGGTCGTCGCCGAGACACTGGAGACGCTGCGCGCGCTCGGTTTGGATTTCGACTGGCGCTCCCTGCTGCCGTACGCCGAACTCGCCGACCGTACGGCCGCACTGGACCTCGATCAGCTCCAGGACGCGGGCGGCCCGATGCAGCAGGCCGAGCGGGCTGTCCTGCTGACCGTCCTGCTGGAGCCCGCGCTGCTGGCCCTCAGACGGCTCGCGCAGGAGCACCACTCGGGGCGACGGTACGGCGGCGACGGCTGACAGGCGATTCGTAGAGCAGGGAGTCCGGCTCCCTCCACCGGCCTGTTCCACTCCCCCGGCCGGGATCTCGCCCGCGTCCGCTCAGCTGACCACGGGCCAGGTGCGGAACAGGGCCGCAAGCTTTGCTGCCGTGCAGGTGGGATCCAGCAACAGGTCGCGGAGGGCTGTTGCATCCTCCCGCGTGGGCTTTACCGGATAGCCGGAGGCTTCCAGGTACATGACACCGGTTGCTGCCGCAACAGCCATATTGGAGCGTTCCAGCCAGCGGCAGCGGCCGAGGACATGGACCAGGGCGGCGGCGCGGGCGTACGGCCCGTCGTAGATCGGTTGGTCGAGGAGCTCCGCCTTGTGGCAGGCGACGGCGGCCACCGGAACGCCGTAGTCGTCGGGGGCCGGGTCGTGGGCGCCGGCGATCTCGGTTACCTGGAGGATCCAGGGGACGTCGATGTGCAGATCCATTACGCGGCGTGCTGCTCCTCGTTCGGGCGCTTCGTGCCGGCCTCCGCGTCATCGAAGACCGACTGGTGTTCGTCGAGGAAGCGGCGGGCTGCGTCCAGGGCTCGGGTACGCAGACCGTCGGCGTCCTCCCGGACGAGCTGGGCGAGGTAGTCGCCGACGCTCAGGCCGCGATCCTTGGCACGCGCGCGGGCGAGCTCCGCGACCTCGTCGTCGACCCTCGCACCGAGTTGTGTCTTTGCCATACGAGGATGGTAACAGCTGTTACCGCGGAGTGGGAGTACTCGATCGAGGGTGGGAATCGATGTGCCGACGGCTCGGTGGGGGGAGGCCGCCCCTTGTTCGTGCTCCAGCTATTACGTCGTAATAGGTCTGGGGCAGGCGACCTGAGGGTTGGGGCTGGAGGCCACCCACTTGCGTCAGCCGCTCGAGCTATTACGACGTAATAGCTCGAGCGTCGAGGTTGCCAGGGCGCCGCCGAGGACAAAAGGTGGGCAAATGGCAGTGGTTGGGGACATTCCATCCAGGTCAGTTGCATGAACTTGGTCTAGCTAACGTGTCGTTCGTGTTTTCGGGGGAGTGCGTTAGTAAGGTGACCCCATGACTTCTCCTGCTTCTCCTGGCGACCGCGAGAAGGTCGTCTCCAAGCTGCCGGGGTGGCTCCGGCAAGACCTCAAAATCAGAGCTGCCCAGAAGGGCGTCGAGATCCAGGCTGCCGTCGAACAAGGCATCCAGGACTGGTGCAATCTGGCCTCGGCGACCGACACCGTGGACACCGCCGGTGCCGACTCGTTCGCAACCTTCCTGCCGGAGGGACAGTGGGACGAGTTCAAGCGGATCGCCAATGACCGGAAGGTGTCGCTCATTCAGGGGCTGGCCCAGTCCGTGCAGTTGTGGCTGGACACCCATCCGGCGCCGGAAGTCGAGCGGCCGACCATCACCCGGCGGATCGTCGTGTGCAACCAGAAGGGTGGTGTCGGCAAGACCGCCATCACCGCCGGTACCGGTGAGGCTCTCGCCGAGGACCCCAGCCGGCTCTACCCCGTCCGTATCGCCAAGCAGCTCGCTGCCGCGAGCGACGCCACCGACAGTCCGCTCGACACCGAGGACCTCCCGGGTCCGGGACTGCGGGTGCTGCTCGTCGACTTCGATCCCCAGTGCCACCTCACCAACCAGCTGGGGGCAACTCCCCTGCCGATGAACGGCGACAGCCTCACCAACCACATGGCCGGTGACCCCAAGGGCGATCTGCGGGACCTCATCGTCTCCGTCGACGAGGAGAACTTCGGCGGTCGGCTGCATCTGCTGCCCGCATGCAACGACGCGTTCCTGCTCGACGTACGACTGTCGGCAGTGCGCGCTCGGGAAGCTGCGCTGGAGCGGGCGCTCGCTCCGCTCGAGGGCTATTACGACGTAATAATGGTCGACTGCCCGCCGAGCCTGGGGCTCAGCATGGACGCCGCCGCGTATTACGGGCGTCGGCGGGAGGGGGAGAAGCCCGGGCAGTCGGGGACGCTTGTCGTGGTGCAGGCCGAGGACAGTTCTGCCGATGCGTATGAACTGCTCACCACGCAGATCGAGGATCTGCGCAGCGACCTTCAGATCGACATCGACTACCTCGGGATCGTGGTCAATCTGTATGACTCGCGCCGTGGGTACATCGCCACCTCCTCGCTTCAGGGGTGGGTCGACATAAAGGATCCCAAGGTCGTCGGATTGATCGGGGACCTCAAGGAGCAGAAGGAAGCCGTCCGTGTGAAGCAGCCACTGCTGTCCTACGCGCCCAAGTCGCAGCAGTCGATCGGGATGCGTGCACTGGCCCGGGAGATCTCATGAGCAAGGCCGATCAGCTGGGCGCCGGACGCTTCGGCGGGTCCGCACGTCCGATCAGTGCACGGCGGGCAGCGGTGGCCGCGGCCACCGGGGTACCGACCGATGGAGTCGCTCCGCCCACCGAACTTCCTCCGCATCGCGTCAGTCTCAACCCCGACAACCCGCGCTCCAGCCTCGGAGACCTGACCGACCTCGCTGGGAGTCTGAAGACGCACGGGCAGAAGCAGGCGATCACGGTGATGAACCGGGACGCCTACGTCAAGGCCAACCCGGCACACGAGGAAGGCCTCGAGGCGGATACGACGTATGTCGTCATCGATGGCAGCAGCCGGCTCGCGGCTGCTCGTGAGGCCGGGCTCTCCAACATCAAGGTGATGGTCAGCGACGACCTCGGGGCCAACTCCGAGGAACTGCTGGAGTCGGCGCTCGTCGCCAACATTCATCGGCAGGATCTCGATGAGCTCGATGAGGCGCGTGCGCTGAATCGGCTGTTGGTGATTCATGGCAGTCAGACGGCGCTGGCGAAGCGGTTGCACCGGTCGCAGGGATGGGTGTCCCAGCGGCTGGCTCTGCTGAATCTGACCCCTGAGCTTCAGGCACGTATCGGGGAGGAGCCGATCGACCTGCTGCGGGCTGTGGGCAACAAGCCGGCCGAGCAGCAACAGGACGTGTTGGAAGAGCTCAAGACCGAGCGAGCGCGGAAGGAGGTCGAGCGGCAGGAGCGGAAGGCTCAGAAGGAGGAGCCGAAGGAAGAGGCGACGCAGGAGGTGAAGCAACAGCCCAAGGGTGAGTCTGACGCTCAGAAGGAGAAGCGGGACGATTCCGGGTCCGCCGACTATTACGACGTAATAGAGGATGCGGCTTCTCCCGACGCGGGCGACACGGTTCCTGTGGGGGAAGAGACACCGCGGCGGCGCAGAGAGACCGTGCCCGAGCCTCGTGCCGATGAGGCCGGGGGACAGGTCGATGCCGAGGTCGTTGATTCTCGGGTGCCGCCGAAGTTGCCGTATGACGATGGGGCGTTCCTCGCCATGCACCTCATCCGGAAGATGAGCGACATCGAGTTCGACAAGATGCTGCGGATTCTGAGTGAGCATCAGGAGCAGCGGGCTGGGGTCGGCAGCGGGAGTGAGAGCGGGGTTAAGGGGGACGGCTGATGCTTCGGCGACTGATACTTCGACGGCTGATGCTTCCGGGAGGGGCTATTACGTCGTAATAGCCCGGGGGAGTCGTCGAGGGGTCAGGCCGCGAAGCCGATGTTGGTGACGTACTCGTACTGGCCCCACTGAGAGCCCAGGTCGACGATCTGGTCGACCCAGGCGTTGTCCAGGGCCCGGTCGTCCGCGGTGGACCAGGCGGTGATGATGGCGTCCCACTGGCGGACGTTGAGAGTGCGGAACTCAACGACTCGTTGGCGGGGGCGGGGGACCTGGGACTGGTTGAGCGGGTGGATCTCGACGCGGGTGCCGCGGCCCTCGCGGTTCAGTCGGCCCAGTAGATAGCGGGCCACGTTCTGGCGGCGGACCGTGCGGTAGGAGGTCTCGACGCGCTCCAGGTTCCGCTTCGAGGGAGCCCGTCTGCCGTCCAGCCAAGCCCGGAGCGTGCGGTCCGTGACGGTGAGGCCCGCTGCACGCGCGGCCTCCCGGGCGTGCGGGGTGCGGGTCAGGTAGTGCAGTCGGGCCAGCAGGCCTCGGCGTGTGGTGACCGGTGTGGCGATGAAGCCCGCGAGGGCGTCCAGTTGGCGGGCAACGGCCTCATGGCCCTTGATGCCGCGGGCGCCGAAGATGCCGAACTCGCGGTTGCGCTCGGACAACGGGGTCTCCTTCCCGGTTCGCGGGCTTCCCGGTCGCTCCCGGGAGGCGTACGGTCGTGTTTCCTGCGCGGTCTGCTGGGATGTCCGTCACCTGCTGGGATCAGTATGGTCCAGCGCGCGGGCCGGAGAGCGACAACGGTGGGCAGTTGAGGGGCGGTTCCTCGACTACAAAGCCGGTGCAGAGTCGCTTGAGTCGCTTCCGTCGCTGGGGCAAGTGTGCTCTGGAGTGGGCCCGAGGGGCGGGGCGGGGGCCTGGTGGCTGTAGCGACTGAAGAGAAGCGACCGGGAGTTGTGTGCGTCGCTGTGCGCTTCCTGTGCAAAGCAGCAGGTCACGTGGGTGGTTCGGGGGAAGGCAGCGACTGAAGCGACTCAAGCCCCGGGTATATGACGGCATTCGCATGTGTGCGCATGTGCGCGTGCGTATGCCTGTGTGCGTCATATATAGAGGGCTTCAGTCGCTTCAGTCGCTGTTGAGGTTTCTCCAGCGCTGTGACCAGCGCTTTTTCTCAGCGACTGAGGCAGCTACTCAACTTCGCTCGGTCGCTTGGGTCTCGGACGTTCGGTCGCTGGGGGGATCGAGCGAACGGAACCGTTTCTTCGCACAGAGGTCTCCTTCTTCACGTCTGCTTCGCTAGTCTGTGCCTGTTGTTGAGTCGCTTCGGTCGCTGACGGGGGAGTTACATGACCGATGAACTGCGGGTTTCACGCAGCGACTCACCGCAGTCCGTCCCTGCCCGACCGGGCGTCGGGCGTTCGCTGGCCGCGGCCCGGTGGTGTGCCGGACGGGGCTGGCCGGTGCATCCGCTGGCGCCAGGACGCAAGACGCCGGCGGGGAACTGCACGGACTGCCGGGAGCCCGGGCACACGTACCGGGGATGTCGCTGTGTGACTGATGGACGGTGGTGCCACGGATTCCGGGCCGCCACGCTGGACTTCGCCCGGATCGGGCAGTGGTGGGGCGCCAACCCCGGCTTCGGCGTGGGGATCGCCTGTGGGCCCGCGGGCCTGGTGGTCGTCGACGTCGATGCCCATGCACGCTCGCTGCCCGACCGGGATCGTCTGCTGCCCGGCATCCGGATCGCCGAGACGATCGATCTGACCGGGCTCGCCAACGGCTTCCACACCCTCGGTGTGCTGGCCGCCCTGCGCGGCGCCACCAACCCCGCTGACGATGCGTCGACGCTGCGGGTGCGGACCCCCTCGGGCGGTCTGCACGTGTGGTACCGGACACGGGGGCACCGCTGGCAGAGCTCCGTCGGTTCCGCCGGTGGGCGTGCGCTGGCGTGGCAGGTCGACGTACGGGCGCACGGCGGTTACATCGTCGCCCCCGGCACGGTGACCGAGGCGGGGGCGTACGAGCCGCTGGGCAGGGTGCGGGAGCCCGCGCCGCTGCCGGACTGGCTGGCGCGGGAGCTGGAGCGCACCGGGCATCTGCCGCCCGCGCATGTGCCCGCGCCCCGGCCGGTACCGCCGCGGGCCCGGCAGGCGGTCCTGGCCGCCGGTGGCGGGCGATCCGCCGCGGGCCGGGCACTGGCCGCGCTGCTCGCGGAGGTGGCCGCCTGCGCCGCCGTACCGGAGGGAGCGGGGTTCACCGAGAAGCTCAATCGGGCCGCGTACACCGCCGGAGGACTCGTCGCCGCCGGACAGTTGGCCGACGAGGACGCCGAGCGCGCTCTGGCGGAGGCGGCCGCGCATGCCAGGCCCGGGCAGGAGCGGCGCTACGGCGCTGTCATCCGCGGCGGTCTGAGTGCCGGCCGGACACGTCCGCTGGCCCTGGGAGGCGCAAATGACCTCCGGTGACGAGAACACCCTCTTCGACGCCGGGGCGGTCGCAGCGCAGATCCTCGCCCTGCCCGTGCCTCAGTCCAGACAGGGGACCGGACAGGCCGCCGAGCCGGGCGGGGAGGCGACCGCCGACGGGCTGCTGCCCGACACGCTCACCGACCGCGGCAACGCCAAACTGTTCGTCAAGCTCTACGCCAACGACTACCGGCATGTGCCCGGCCTCGGCTGGTTCCGCTGGGACAGCACCCGTTGGCAGGTCGACGAGGACGACACCGTGCTGTGGGCCGCCGGAGACCTGGCGGAGTCCATCGCGAGCAACGATCCACGCGGAGTGCACAGCACGGTCGCGCTTCAGCAGCATCGCCGGCGTGCGCTGAGCACCAGCGGGATGAACGCGATGCTCACCCAGGCCAAGTCCGCGCCGGGCATGGTCCTGAACGCGGCTCTGCTGGACGCCGACCCGTACGCGCTGTGCACGCCGGCCGGGATCGTGGACCTGCGCACCGGTCTGATCCGTACGCCCGACCCCAACAAGGACTTCCACTCCCGTTCCACCACCGCGGCCCCGGAGCGGATGGCCACGCCCCGCTGGGACCGGTTCCTCACCGACACGTTCGGCGGCGGGCCCGAGGGCGCGGAGATGATCGACTTCCTGCATCTGCTGCTCGGCTACTCCATCACCGGGGACGTCGGCGCACAGGTCATGCCGTTCCTGTTCGGCTCCGGCAAGAACGGCAAGTCGGTGCTGCTGGACGTCCTGATGAAGCTGGTCGGCGACTACGCGGATGCCGCGCCGCCCGGGTTCCTCATGGCCCGGCCCTACGAGGGGCATCCCACCGATCTGGCGGAGCTGCACGGGCGCAGGGTCATCGTGTGCAGCGAGGTCAAGCCGGGCGACCGGTTCGACGAGGCCCGGGTGAAACTGCTGACGGGCGGCGACCGGATCAAGGCGCGCCGGATGCGTCAGGACTTCTTCAGTTTCCAACCCACCCACAAGCTTTGGCTGTTGGGCAACCACCGGCCCGAAGTGGGCACCGGCGGCTTCGCGTTCTGGCGGCGGATGCGGCTGATTCCGTTCGAGCGGGTCGTGCCCGACGACCGGAAGATCGACAACCTGGCGGACATCCTGGTCACCGAGGAGGGACCGGGCATCCTCAACTGGCTGATCGAGGGCGCCCGTCGCTATCTGGCGGGCGAGAAGGACCTGACCGGCCCGGAGCGGGTCCGGATCGCCACGACCGCGTACGCCGACACGGAGGACCACACCGGGCGGTTCCTGAACGAGTCCTGTCGGATCGACCCCGACCGCCGGGCGGAACAGACACAGCTCTACGCGGCCTACAAGACGTGGTGTCAAAATGAGGGGGCCCCGGCCGTCTCGTCCCGTGCCTTTGCGGCCCGGGTTCGTGAAGCGTTGGGACTGGCGTCGCCCAAGGAGATGATCCTGTCCAACCAGCGGAAGTACTACCCGGGTATCGGACTGCTCGCCGACGAGGAGACAGCATGAGCGCCCTCATCGCAGAAGACGAGATCATCCACGAGGTCGCGTTCGTCTGGCTGGAGGACCTCGACCGGCTCGACTATGTGCGCCAGAGCCTGGACCGGCTGCCCACGCGCCGCGGCAGGCCCGCCTACCACCGCGACGGGCGCATGGTCGGATACGCGCTGCTCGGGCCGCAGGCCAAGCCGTCCCGTTCGTCCGGCACGTTCCGCCGCCGGGTCTTCTGGCTGCTGCCGCACGACCGTGACACCGACCCCGACGGGCTGTATGCCACCGGTGCGCCGGCCGAGGCGGTGGATCCGCGGACGCTGGCGCCGGGCAGCAAGGGGCGCAAGACCGAGCGGTCCGAGGGCGGTCCGCCGTCGACGGCGATGCGGGAGCTGGGGATCACGTTGCCGTTGTGAGCGCGTACGGCGGGACCGTGAAGGCGTTGCAAAGAACCGCGTGACCGGTATATTTTGAGCCATGTCGCACGCCTGAGCGACGAGCCCGGGTGCGACTGGGTAACGGGGAGGCTCGGATGGCGAGTCGTACGAAGACGCAGGTGATGATCGTCGGCGGGGGACCGGTCGGCATGCTTCTCGCCGCGGAGTTGGCGGGATACGGGGTGCGCACCCTGGTCCTGGAGTCGGAGACCGAGGTGTCCAAGTGTCCCAAGGCGACCACACTGCATGCCCGGACGGTGCAGTGCCTGGTCCGGCGCGGGCATCTCGACGGGCTGGAGGCCGCCGTGGATCCGGCGGCCTTCACACGGGCCTTTCACTTCGCGGGGCTGCCCGGGCTTGACATCTCGGCGCCCGCCGCCGAGCCGGAGCCGGTACTGAAGTGCCCGCAGGAGGAGCTTCAGCACCACTTCGAGAAGCGGGCCCGGGCGGCGGGCGCGCGAATCCTGCGCGGACACCGGGTGACCATGGTGAGGCAGGGTCCCGACGGGGTCAGGGTCACGGCGCAGGGGCAGCACGGCCCGGTCGACTGTGTCTCCCAGTACTTGGTGGGGGCGGACGGTGCCCGCAGCACCGTGCGTGAGCAGACGGGCTTCGCCTCCCGGACCTACTCGGCCACCGTGTCCGCGATGGCGGGCGACGTCCGGCTCGTCGAGTCGTCCTCCCTGGGGCCCGGCTGGCACCGCACCGCGCGCGGCTGGCTCGTCGCCAAGGACATCCCGGACGGCGGGGTCCGCCTGCGGACCCTCAACTGCACCGCCGCGCCGGACCGACGCCGAGTGCCGCCGACCCTGGAAGAACTGCGCGGTGAGGTCTCCTGGATCGCCGGACGGGACATCGCGATGGAACGGCCCCGGTGGCTGAGCCGGTTCAGCGACTTCTCACGGGTCGCCCGGTCCTTCCGGGCCGGACGGATCTTCCTGGCGGGAGACGCGGCCCACGTTCACTTCCCGATCGGCGGCCAGGGGCTGAGCACCGGACTGCTGGACGCCGTCAACCTCGGCTGGAAGCTTGCGCTCACGGTGCGCGGCGGCGCGGGCAAGCGGCTGCTCGACAGCTACGACCAGGAGCGCCGGCCCGCCGCGCAACGGGTGGTCGACAACACGCGTGCCCAGCTCGCCCTGATGCGACCCGGTCCCGAACTCGAGCCGCTGCGTGCACTGTTCACCCAGCTGCTGGCCACCGGAGGGGAGGCCAGCGCCCTCGGAGCCATGGTCAGCGCGCAGGACACGATGCTCGCGCCGCTCACCGCGCAGTCCTCCCCCTGGGAAGGAAGGTTTTTGCACAACGTCGGCCTGAACACCCCCGACGGGCCCGCCGAAGTCATCGGGTTGCTGCGAGAGGGCAGGCCGCTGTTGCTGCTCTTCGGGGAGCGGGGCAGCGACTATCAGGAGCAGGCCAAGGGCTGGGCCGGACTGCTGCGTACGGTGCATGCCGCGCCGACGCCCGAACTGCCCTGCGAGGCGCTGCTCGTCCGGCCCGACGGCTATGTCGCCTGGGGGCCGGACGGTGACGGGCTGGACGCGGCGCTCGCTGCGTACTTCGGCGAGTCCAGGAGCACGGCGACCGTGCCCGCGGACGCAGAGGGCCGCCTTACCGAGTCCGTCAGCTGACAGCCCTCGGCGCAGGAGCGGGCGCCAGGCTCTGCAACTCGGCATAGACCGCCGCGCCCCTGCCCTCGGTGATGTCCACCGCAGCGAGTACTGAGGACATGACCACACTCGGCAGCACGTGCCTCAGCAAGGCACTGACCCTCTGAGGCAGGTCCTGATAGCCGGACACGGCTTCGGACATGGACTGGACGCCTGCGAAGGTGCCCACCAAGACTTCGGCGGTCTCGGCCGGTACGACGTGCGGGAGCAACTCGCCCTGGGCCTGCGCCTTCTCCAGCAGTTCCACGATCACCTCGGTCCAGCGGGAGAAGGGGCCGCTGCGGTCGAGTCCCTGGGCCAGCTGGTCGAGGGACAGCCTGACACCTGCCCTGACCATTGCGTCGCTCTGCAGACGGTAGGCATGCAGGACTACCGTGTCCACGATCTGCTGGACCTTGCAGGCGCGGTCGGGAATGGGGGCCTGCTGGTCCTGCCCGGCGAGCACCCCTTGTGCCAGGTGCTCCTTCGAGGGGAAGTGGAAGTACAGGGCTCCCTTGGTCACACCGGCTGTGTTGAGGATCTCGCTGATCGTCGAGGCTTGGTAGCCACGCTCCTCGAAGACCTTGGCAGCCGCTGTCAAGATCGTCTGCCGTGTGCGGATCGCACGGTCCTGCTTCACCATTTCGGTCTCCTCCAATCGATGAGCCCAGAGACCCCTATAAGAAACCGTCCAGTTTGTATCTTATAGAAGATGTGAGGCTGCGCAGTACCCCAGGCCGTACCAGATTCAAGGAATTGCGCAAAGTGATCGCAACGAGAAGGGGGAGAGGGATGAGTGGAGCCCTGTGGGGAGCCGGTGGCGCCGGCGGTGGCACCGGCGGTGGGCTGACGGAGGAACGCACATGATCCTGGTGACCGGGGCCACCGGGACGGTGGGGCGGGAAGTGGTCCGGCGCCTCCCGGCCGACCTGCACATTCGCATCATGGCCAGGGATCCCGAGAGGGTCGCGGGCGCGGCCCCGTCGGCACAGACGGTCGTCGGGGATCTCGGCGATAGGGAGTCGCTGGACCGGGCGCTGGACGGGGTCACGACGGCGCTGCTCGTCACCAGCAGCGTCGGCGCCGGTGACGATGCCCGGTTCGTCCGCGCCGCGAATTCGGCCGGAGTGCAGCGGTTGGTGAAGCTCTCCGCGGCCGCCGTCCTCGACCGGCAGGCCGAGGACCTCATCACCCGGTGGCAGCGCGGCAACGAGGAGCTGCTGTGCAACTCGGGTCTGGAGTGGACCCTGTTGCGTCCGCGTGCCTTCATGTCCAACACCCTGTCCTGGGCCGAGTCCATCCGCTCCGAACACGTCGTCCGAGGGCTCCACGGGACGTCGGCCAACGCCTGCGTGGATCCCCGGGACATCGCGGACGTAGCCGTGCGCGTCCTGACCGAGGACGGGCACGCGGGAAAGGCCTACACTCTGACCGGGCCGGAGGCGATCACCGCGGTCGAACAGACTGAACGGCTCGGCCGTTTGCTGGGAATGTCGCTGCGATTCGAGGAACTGAGTCAGGACGAGGCGCGCCTCGTCCTGGACAGACGGTATCCGGCACCGATCGTCGAGGCGCTGCTGGAGAGTGCAGAACGCCAGCGTGCGGGGGCCAAGGCGGAGGTGGAGGACACGGTACAGGCTGTGACGGGCCGACCCTCCGGAAACTTCCGTGCGTGGGCCGAGGACCATCTCACGGCCTTCGTGGACCGTCACGGGCGGCGGGATGCGGCCGCCGCGCCGAGCGGACCCGGGCAGTAGCCTTGCCGTTCACTCAGCGGGAGAGGCGACGGTCACGGTGGAGCGGAACGTGAGCCGGTCGTTCTGGTGACCGGTCACGAGCACGGACTCCACGGGGTCCATGCCGGTACCGGGGATACGGCACGTCTCGATCACACAGGGACTGTCGAGTTCGGTGTAGCGCTTGAACTCGCCCGTGATGTCCAGCGGCATGCAGGAACGCCCCAGAGTCGCGGCCGTGGCCTGGCGGGCGGCCTCGAGCAGCATCATGCCCGGCACGTGGTCGACCGGGTGGTCGAAGAGCACGGGGTGACGTGTGTCCACCCTCAGATGCCAGACGTTCTGCTCGCCGACGGGGGAGAGTACGACGTCCATGGGTGACAGTCGTCCCACGGTCTGAGGGGCCAGCGGGGCCGTGAGAGGGAGCTGAGGACAGCCGCTCTCGAGCGTGTGCCGGCCGCGGAGGCGCCGGTAGACCACCGGTGAGATGCAGGTATAGGCGGCGCTGCCGGTCGCCACGGGTCGGTCGTCGCGACGGACCACAGCCTTGTAGCGCAGCCCGGTCAGGCCGCCGCCGCGCCGGTTGATCTCGGTGCAGGCGATGTCGAGGTCGAGCGAGGCGGGCGCACTGCCGACGATCAACTGCTCGGGGTGGACGTTGAACTCGAGATCCCACATCAGGAACTGGTGGCCGAGCGGGACGCCGAACTCCGCGTGCGCCAGGAGCGCGCCGACCTGACGGATCGTTTCAGCGGCGATGAGCGGGTTGTAGCGGTCTTCCATGGCGAAGAAGCTGTGCCCGCGCGGCCACTGGGCGGACACGGTGAAGCGGTCCTCGTCGATTCGGTCCCAGTCGGTGAGCATGACCTCGGCCACGCTTGCGCGGTGGACGAACTCCTTGGGAACGGTGGTGGTGAGAGACGGGTAGTGGAAAACGCTGGTGCCTGTGGGCGCCGCGGAATCCACGGTGAGACGTGCGCTTGGTATGGCGCGTTCGACACGGAACGTGCTCGCAGACATATCTGATCCCCCTGAGCCGCGTTGGCGTGAAGTGCTTGTTTTCCTTCCAGGCCTGAGAAGATACATACCATCCGGTTTAATTTCTACCGGTAGGAAGGGCTCCGGTCGTACGAGATATGGAACGGTCTCGTCCGCACGTTGCCCCCGGCGACCTTTCCTCTCCGGGCATCTATCTGAACTGCACGTTCTTCTGGATGACGGGTCGAGCGCCGCTTTGGTTGCGCTCCCGTCGGCGTGTGTCGGGTGGGCCTGATGCCGGTGTACGGGCTACCGGCCCAGCCGGTTCTCGAGTGATGCCAAAGCCGTGATCGAGCGGTCTGGCCGACCGTGTCCCTGAGTCGAGAGAAGGGGGGCTGGCCGGATGAAGAGGGTCGAGACCGTGCTCCGGGTGGAACGTGGCCTGGTCTGTGAGGATGAACTGGTCGCTCTCACGGCGGCGTTGCTCCTGGTGCGAGGGCGCGCTCAGGAGGGGGCTGAGCAGCTGCCGGAGGTCGCCCCCCGGTGGGAGACGCGGCCGACGGTCTACAGGGCACCCGGCAGTTGGCGATGACGGATTCCAGCCCTTTGAGACGGTTCGATCATCAACTTTAAACCGCGTAAGCGGTTTGTTAAGATGTTTCGCCTGGACGCGGGGCCGAGCCTCTTGGCGCTGCCTCAGAAGGGGATCTGACATGGCTACGACGACTGACCTCCCTCGGGTCGAGCCAGGGCCGACAGGTGTCCGCGGGCGAGTGGCCGAGCTGCTGGAGATCCGTGCGCAGGCGGTGGCCGGGCCGAGTGAGAAGGCGACGACGGCGCAGCATGCCAAGGGCAAGCTGACCGCGCGTGAGCGGATCGAGCTGCTGCTGGACCCGGAGTCCTTCCGTGAGGTCGAGCAGTTGCGCCGGCACCGGGCGTCCGGGTTCGGTCTGGAGACCAAGAAGCCGTACACGGACGGTGTGATCACCGGCTGGGGCACGGTCGAGGGCCGTACCGTCTTCGTCTACGCCCATGACTTCCGGATCTTCGGCGGGGCGCTGGGCGAGGCCCACGCCACGAAGATCCACAAGATCATGGACATGGCCATCGCTGCCGGAGCGCCGCTGGTCTCCCTCAACGACGGCGCCGGCGCCCGTATCCAGGAGGGCGTGAGCGCCCTCGCCGGCTACGGCGGCATCTTCCAGCGCAACACCAAGGCCTCCGGCGTCATCCCGCAGATCTCCGTGATGCTCGGCCCGTGCGCGGGCGGCGCGGCCTACTCACCGGCGTTGACGGACTTCGTGTTCATGGTCCGCGAGACCTCGCAGATGTTCATCACCGGCCCGGACGTCGTCAAGGCCGTCACCGGCGAGGAGATCACCCAGAACGGCCTCGGCGGCGCCGACGTCCACGCCGAGACCTCCGGCGTCTGCCACTTCGCCTACGACGACGAGGAGACCTGCCTCTCCGAAGTCCGCTACCTGCTCTCCATGCTCCCGCAGAACAACCGCGAGAACTCACCGCGGGTGGCGTGTGCCGACCCGGTCGGGCGCCGGGGGGAGGTCCTGCTGGACCTCGTCCCCGCGGAGGGCAACCAGCCGTACGACATGGCCAAGGTGATCGAGGAACTGGTCGACGACGGCGAGTACCTGGAAGTCCACGAGCGGTGGGCCCGCAACGTCCTGTGTGCGCTGGCCCGGCTCGACGGCCAGGTGGTCGGGATCGTCGCCAACCAGCCGCTGAACCTGGCGGGTGTGCTGGACATCGAGGCGTCGGAAAAGGCCGCACGTTTTGTGCAGATGTGTGATGCCTTCAACATCCCGATCGTGACGCTGCTGGACGTTCCCGGGTTCCTGCCGGGGGTGGACCAGGAGCACGGCGGGATCATCCGCCACGGGGCCAAGCTCCTCTACGCCTACTGCAACGCGACGGTGCCGCGGATCTCGCTGATCCTGCGCAAGGCATACGGCGGTGCCTACATCGTCATGGACTCGCAGTCCATCGGCGCGGACCTGACGTACGCCTGGCCCACCAACGAGATCGCCGTGATGGGCGCGGAAGGCGCGGCCAACGTCATCTTCCGCCGCCAGATCGCGGAGGCCGAGGACCCCGAGGCCATGCGGGCGCGGATGGTGAAGGAGTACAAGTCCGAGCTCATGCACCCGTATTACGCGGCCGAGCGCGGTCTGGTCGACGACGTGATCGACCCCGCCGAGACCCGCGAGGTGCTGATCCACTCGTTGGCGATGCTGCGCTCCAAACACGCCGATCTGCCCTCCCGCAAACACGGCAACCCGCCGCAATGAACCGACGAACGACGGGACACGGCAGAGACCTCCGCACGGGGGACTGCGACCGGGGCCCCGGCCAGGAGACGACTGATGGTCAAACAGGAGCGTGCGGCCCGGACTCGCATGGCGTTGATCCGTGCCGGGGCCGAAGTGTTCGCGGAGGACGGCCTCGCCAGCACTTCGCTCACGACGATCAGTAGACGGGCCGGGGTCAGCAACGGTGCGCTGCACTTTCACTTCGAGAACAAGAAGGCGCTGGTCCAGGCCATCGAGGCGGAGGCGCTGGAGACCGTACGGCAGATCGTGCAGGACGCTTCGACGCCCGGCGGCGGTCCCCTTCAGGCGCTCGTGAGCGCGACGTACCGCCTGATGAGCAAGATCTCCGACGATGTCGTCGTCCGGGCGGGGTTCGAGCTGTCCGACGACCCCGGCCGGGACGAGGGGCCGTCGATACGGCGGGAATGGCAGAGCTGGGTCGAGGAGGTGCTGCTGCGCGCCGACCAGGACGGCTGGCTCGCCGAGGGGGTGTCGGCGGACGACGCCGCGACCGCCGTCGTGGCCGCCACGGTCGGGTTCGAGGTGCTCAGCGGCGAGGACAAGGCATGGCTGTCCGAAGAGAAGGTCACGGGGTTCTGGGATCTGCTGCTGCCCCGGCTGACCGAGCGGCACGCTCCGGTGTGTGCGAGCACAGAGGAGAGTGCGACGGCCCCGGAGGCTCCGTAAACAGACCAAGGAGTTTCCTTTTCCCTCGGTGTTCCGTGTCGCCAGGACGGCGTCCGGGGCTCCTGAGGCTCCAGGGCGAGGTGAGGATCCCGCTAAAGCGGACATCGAGCGTCCCTCGAGCGGCTTGGGTAGAATAAAAAACAGCGCGGACGGTTTGATATTGACAAACCGTCCGTCCTGTTTTCTACTGAGAGCATCCGGGAGCGGCTCCGTAAAGGCCGACGCCAGGCGACTCACGACTCATCTCATGCACGGATTAGGGGAAACGGCATGGACATCGCAGTACTGGGCGCATTGGACGTCAGGGAGAACGGGATCTCGGTGACCCCGACGGCACCGAAACCGCGCCAGGTCCTGGCGCTGCTGGCCCTGCACGCCGATCAGGTGGTGCCGGTCGCGACGCTGATCGAGGAACTCTGGGGCGAGCGCCCGCCGCGCAGCTCGCGCACCACGCTCCAGACATACGTACTCCAGCTTCGGGAGCTGATCTCGGCGGCCGTCGAACGCGACCCGGAGGGCGCCCCGTCGCGCACTGCCAAGGACGTGCTCGTCACCCTGCCGGGCGGCTACCTGCTCAACACCTCGGGTGGCGCCAGCGACGTCCGCGAGTTCGAGCGGCTGGCCGGCACCGGGTACCGGGCCATGGACGCCGGCGACTTCTCGGGCGCGGCCCGTCAGCTGCGGGACGCCCTCGCACTGTGGACCGGCTCCGCGCTCGCCGACGTACAGACCGGTGTGCAGCTGGAGATGGAGACCAGGCGGCTGGAGGAGACCCGGCTGTGCGCGCTCGACCAGCGCATCGAGGCCGACCTGCGGCTCGGCCGCCACCGTGAACTGCTGGGCGAGCTCACCGTCCTGGTCAGCCGCTACCGCACCCACGAGAACCTGCACGGCCAGTTCATGCTGGCGCTGCACCGCTCCGGCCGCCGTAGCGAGGCCCTCGACGTGTACCAGCGGCTGCGCACCGCTCTCGTCCGCGAACTCGGCCTCGAGCCCTCCGCCGGGCTGCGCCGGATGCAGCGGTCGATCCTGATGGCCGGGCCCGAGCCGACGTCGGTTGCCGGCGCCGGAGGCAACGAGCGCCTCAGCCGGGTCGGTTGAGCTGCTGTCGGACCGTCAGTAGAGCACTCCGTACGCGAGGAGGAGACGGGATGCAGGCCAGGTCGGAAAGGACACGGCGCAGGCTTGTCAGGGCAGGCGCGCAGATGTTCAACCGGAACGGCTATGCGAGCGCGACGCTGGGGCAGATCGCTGAGGCCGCAGGAATGACGAAGGGGGCGCTGTACTTCCACTTCGCCTCCAAGGACGGACTGGCCGACGCGGTGCAGGAGCAGGGACACACCGTGCTGCGCGACTTCGTGCGCGGCCAGGGGGCCACGGGTGTGCCGCCGGTGCAGGCGCTGATCGACATGACGCACTGGCTGGCGTGGATGCTCCACGAGGACCCGGTGATCCGGGCCAGCTTCCGGATCACCAACGAGTGCGCCGGGCGGCAGCCGCCGGTCACCGACTTCCACCAGGCGTGGATCGCCGAGGTACTGCGGCTCATCGACCGGGCCCGCACGGCGGGGGAGCTGCGCGGCCACACCTTCGCGGACGGGCCGGAGACGCTGTTGTCCGCGACGGTGTGCGGGATCGGGGTGCTGTCCGGGACCGGCATGCCCTGTCCCGAACTCCGGCGCAGGGTGGGGGCGTTGTGGGACTCGCTGCTGCCGGCGCTGGTGCCGGCCGAGCACACGGGGCGTTACGACGTACACGCTTCGGCGCTGACCGAGGGTCTGGTCGGCGCGGCCTGAGAGCGCCGACCCAACTGGAACAGACGCATCTTCGATACCTCCGTCGTCGGGCAGCCGGGACGGATCTTTGGAGTCAAGCCATGCCTCAAGACAGCCAGGCATCTCCGAGCGCGGCGTCCGCCGTGCCGTCCGCCGACCTCATGACCGAACTCGTCGGCATGCTCGCCGCCGTACTGCGGCTCAAGGCCGAGAAGATCGATGCGGAGCAGACGTTCCGGTCGCTGGGACTGGACTCCTTGCTGACCGTCGAGTTCGTCGCCACCGTCAACGCCCGTTACGGCACGGCGGTCAAGCCCGATGCGTTGTTCGACCATCCCACGCCGCTGGAGTTCGCCCGGCATGTGGCTCGGGAGCGGGGGACGCCGGGGGCGGCGCCGTTCGAGCGGGCGGGCTCTCGTGGGGCGGAGCGGGAACCGGGGGCCGTGCCGGGGCAGGGTTCCGGGGCTTCCGCATCTGCCGGGGCCGTTGGGGCTCCCAGTGCTCCCAGTGCTCCCGGGCTTCTCGGGGCTTCGCGGGAAGCGGTGCTGGATGTGCTGCGTGAGGAGCTTGCCCGGATTCTGTGCTGCGATCCGTGGGACATCGAGACCTCGGCCGCCTTCAACGTGCTGGGTGTGGACTCCATCCTGGGGGCGGAGTTCGTGGCGACGATCAACCAGGTCTACGGGCTGCGGGAGCGGGCCGTCACGCTGTACGACCATCCGAGCCTGGAGGCCATGGCCAAGTACGTCGTCTCCGTGACGCCGGTGGCCGACGCCCCGCAACCCGCGGAGCGTGCTGCGGGGGCGGGCGGGGCTCCGGCCGGCGCGGTGATGGGGATCGAAGCTCTTCTCGACGCGGTGCGTGACGACCGGATGTCGGTGGACGAGGCGCTCGGTCTGCTGCCGCCGCGCGCCTGAACAGGCGGGGACACCATGGACGAACGCGAGATACTCACGCGGTTCAAGGCGGGGACGCTGGGGCGCGAGGAAGCGGCGCGGTTGCTGTCGCGGGGGGTGGGGGAGACGGTGGCGCCCGCGGAGGTTGCGGAGCCGGAGCCGTCGGCTTTCACGGACATCGTGGTGCCGCCGCTCGACGGGTACGCCGTCGTCGGTCTTGCCGGGCGTTATCCGATGGCGCCTGATCCGGAGACGTTCTGGGAGCTGCTGCGCGACGGTCGGGACACGTCCGGCGACGGGCCTGTGGGGCGCCCCGGGGGATCCCCGCTCGAACCGGGACAACGTGGCCACTTCCTGGACGGGATCGAGGAGTTCGACGCCGGGTTCTTCGGACTCACGGCCCGTGAAGGTGCCCTGATGGATCCTCAGGAACGGCTGTTTCTCGAGACCGCCTGGGAGGCGCTGGAGGACGCGGGCTGCGCCGGACCCCGGCTGGATGCCTTGACCGGTCCGGACGGTGAACCGCGTGCCGTCGGCGTCTTCGTAGGGGTGAGCTCCCACGACTACGCACTGCTGGCCGCCGAGTCGTGGGCCTCGCGTGGGCCCCGGGAGATGCCCGGCAGCGGCCATGGGAGCCTGCCCGGCCGGCTCGCCGCGCTGCTCGGGCTGAGCGGGCCCGGGCAGATCGTCGACACCGGCGCGTGTTCGGCCCTCACGGCCGTCCACCTCGCCGTCGAGTCCCTGCGGCGCGGTGAGTGCGCGGCGGCGGTCGCCGGCGGCGTCGAACTGCTGCTGCACTCCTCCCGCGCCCGTGACGGAGCCGGGGAGGGCGTCGGGGCGGTGGTACTCAAACGACTCGACCGGGCCCTTGCGGACGGGGACCGCGTGCACGCGGTCGTACGGGACACGTCGAGCGGATTCCGGCGGGGGAACGCGGGATCACTCGCCGCCCGGCGAGGCGGGACGGGGGTCGCTGTTGTGGCGGGGCGTGCCGGCGAGGTGTTCGGGGGGCGTGGTGCTGACCTGGATGCCTCGGCCGTCGAGTCGGGGGAGACGCAGGCCGTGTCCGGGGGGTGGAGTGCCGGTGGGGACGCCTCGGTCGTCGGGCTGGGGGAGACGCAGGCCGTGTCCGGGGGGCGGAGTGCCGATGGGGACGCCTCGGTCGTCGGGCTGGGGGAGACGCAGGCCGTGTCCGGGGGGCGGAGTGCCGATGGGGACGCCTCGGTCGTCGGGCTGGGGGAGACGCACGCTGTGTCCCGGCGGCGGGATGCCGGCGGGGACGCTGCGCGCGGCGGGCTGTCGGAGACCCGCGGCATGTCCGGGCGGCGGGACGCCTCGGTCGTCGGGCTGACGGACACGCGGGACGTGTCTGCGCGGCCGAGCGCCAGTGGGGACGCCTCGGTCGTAGGGCTGGGGGACGTGAACGGGCGGCAGGGTGTCGTCGGCGTTGGGCCGGTGGGTGTGCGGGATGGGGTCCGGCGGTTGGTTGGGGATGTCGGGGCTGTTGGTGGGGTTGTGGGGGTTACGGCGGCTGTGTTTCAGGTGGGGCGGGGGGTGCTGGCTCCGGCGGTGGGTGGGGGCGAGGCTGTGCCGTGGGGGCGGGCGCGGGATGGGCAAGGGCGGGAGGTGCCTCGTAGGGCCGTTGTTGACGTGGTCGGGGAGGCGGGGCTTGTCGCTCGGGCTGTGGTTGAGGAGTTCGTGGGGTTGGTCGGTGCGCCGGAGGGTGGGGGTGGCGGGGGCGATGAGTTGGTGGTGTTGTCCGCGCCCACGCCCGGTCATCTCGCCGCCACTGCCTCCCGGCTGGCCGACTGGCTTGCGAAGGGCATGGGTGGGGTCGTGCTCGCCGATGTGGCGCGGGCGCTGCGGGTGGGGCGTGCCGCGATGCCGTGCCGGATCGCCCATCTGGGCGGTGATGTGAATCAACTGGTCGCAGAGCTGAGGCGGTTCGCCGATACCCGGGCCGGAGGCGGCGGCCTGCGCTGTGCCGACCTGCGTGCCGGTGCGGTCGATCCGCTGGGGCTGGGCGCGGCTCCGGAGACCCGGGACTATCTGGCCGCGCTCTGGCGGGGCGGACGCCTCGAACAGCTCACCCAGCTGTGGCTGTCCGGGGTCGACGTCGACTGGGCCGCCATGGAGGAGGGCACCGGGGGAGGACCGGGGGCCGTGCCACCGCCTTCTGTGTTCTTGCGGCAGCCGTTGTGGCTGGATCCCGTGGAGGAGCAGGCCGGATGAACAGTGCGGCTTCGGTGGCGGTGAAACTCTGGTTCTGCCCCAATGAAGAGCTCGCCCCGGGCATCGCCGCCACCCTGGCCGCCCACTGGCTGGACGAGCACGAGCAGGAGATCGCGGGCAGGTTCCTCTTCGAGCGCGACCGGCGCCAGTATCTGGTCGCCCATGCGCTCGTACGGCGGGTCCTCGCGCTCGAGAGCGGGGTGCCGGAGGCCGAGGCGGTGATCTGGCGCACCTCGCGCGGGCGGCCGTTCCTCCAGAAGCCGCCCGAGGGACTGCCGCGCGGCGGGCGGGAGTTGGACTTCAACCTGTCCCACGCACAGGGTCACAATCTGCTCGGCGTGGTGCGCAAGCAGCGGATCGGCGTGGACGTGGAGCGGCTCGACCGCGGTGACCAGGGCTTCGACACCATCGTGGAGACCTTCGCCGAGGAGGAGCAGAACTGGGTGGCGCAGGCCGCCCCGGGCCGGCCCCGCGACCGGCGGGTGCTGCGGCTGTGGACGCTGAAGGAGGCGTACTCCAAGGCGCGCGGGCTCGGCCTCGGACTGCCCTTCGACTCGTTCGCCTTCACCCTGGCCGAGGACCGCGGAGTGATCGGTTTCCGGCCGCCGGAGAACGACCACGAACGAGGTTGGCGTTTCGTGGAGTTGGAGCCGGTGCCCGACGTACTGGCCGCCGTGGCCGTCCTGGCCGAGCCTCAGGCGTCGCCTGTGCTGCAACTGCATCACGGCTTTCCGTGGGGGCGGGCCGCGCCCCGGCTGCTGGCCCTGCCCGAGCCGCCGAGAGTGTCGGCCCCGCACTGACCGGCCCCCGCCGACCGGCCTTGCCTCCAGTGCGGCTCAGCTCCGGGACCAGTGAACCTTCCATGTTCCTGAGGAGACTCTCCGTAGAGAGATACGAGAGAGGCACGCGGCCTGACGCCCTTGGGGACGTTGGTGGAGCTGGTGCGGCGAGGCGGCGAGGCGGCGAACCGGCGCTGCTCGACGAGCTGTTGGCGTCCGCCGGAGGGACGGGCGGTGCCGCCGCACTCCTTCGTAGCCCCTTGTCGTTCTGCGGCCCAGGTAGCCCGCGGGGATCAGGCTCCTGAGGGCTGTCGAGGGCTCGCACTCCGGAAACCCGAACCGGAAGTTGCGGGTGCGATCCTGGGCCGGTCCGGTGGGGTCCGGGGGCGAGTGCGTGTCCCGCGGTCAGCGCGAACTCGTCGCCGTTCGTAGGCCCTTGCCGTTCTTGCGGCCCAAGTAGCCTGCCGTGATCAGGTCCGTGAGGGCTGCCGAGGGCTCGTACTCCGGGGTTTGGAAGTGGGCGTGCAGGCGTTGCTGGATGGCGTGGGAGACGTCCAGGCCGATGGTGTCCAGGAGGGCGAAGGGACCCATGGGGTAGCCGAAGCCCTGTTGGACGGCCGCGTCCGTGCGCTCCATGAGTGTGTCCTCCGCGCCCTGGCGGTCCAGTAGGGCGAGCGCCGCGCCCAGGTAGGGGAACAGCAGGCTGTTGACGATGAAGCCGGTGCGGTCGGAGCACCCGACCACGGTCTTGCCCAGGCCCTGGCAGAACGCGCGGGCCGTGGCGAGGGTGCGGGGCGCCGCCGTGTCCGTGCGGACCAGTTCGACCAGGCGCATCACCGGCGCCGGGTTGAAGAAGTGGATGCCGACGACGTCGGCGGGGCGGCCGGAGGCCTCGGCGCAGGCCGTGACGGAGAGGCTCGACGTGGTGGTGGCGAGCACCGCGCCGGGGGCGCAGATCCGGCCCAGGGACTGGAACAGCGGGCGCTTGACGTCGAGTTCCTCGGCGACGGCCTCGACGACCAGATCGCAGTCGGCCAGGGCCGCGAGGTCGGCGGCGCCCTCCAGCCGGCCGAGGGCCGCGGACTTGGCCTCGGGGGTGATCCTGCCCCGCCGCACCGCACGCGTCAGCGAATCCGCTACGGCGTGCACGGCGGCGTCCGCCTTCTCGGCGCTCCGCGCCACCAGCACCGTAGGGTGTCCCGCCGCGGCGGTGACCTCGGCGATGCCCCGCGCCATGGCGCCGGAGCCGAGGACGCCGACCCGGCGCACGCTCACGGCGTCCGTGTCGGAGGCATCGGCGGCGTCGGCCGGGAGTTGGGCGCCCGTCTCGTCGTACGCGTAGAAACCGGAGCCGGACTTGCGGCCCAGGAGCCGCGCCGCGACCATCCGGCTGAGCAGCGGCGCGGGTTCGAAGGCGCTGTCGCCGGTGCGCAGCCACAGCCCCATCAGGGCGGCATGGGCCGTGTCGAGGCCGATGCGGTCCAGGGTCTGGAACGGCCCGGCCGGCAGACCGCAGCCCAGGCGCATCGCGGTGTCGATGTCGTGGTGGCCGGCGTAGCCCTCGTCGAGGAGGCAGACCGAGCGGTTCAGCAGGCCCAGGACGAGAGCGGTGGCGTCGTCGGCCGGCCGGGCGCCGACCTCGACCGGCGTGAGACCGGCCGAGGCCACGAGGGCGTCGAGCGCGGCCGTGCTCTCGCGGGAGGCGAGGGCCGGGCGCACCGTCTCGACGGGGCCGCCGGGGGAGGGCGGGGTGAAGAACCGCAGTCCGACCAGGTCGTCGGGGCGCGCCGTGGACAGCGCCAGCCGGGTGACGGGCAGCGCCGCCGTCGTGGTCACCAGGGTGGTGCCGGGCGGGCAGACGGCGGTGATCCCGTGCAGGGCGGAGGCCTTGGCGGCGGGGGTGTCGGGTACGGCCTCGACGACCACGGACGCGTCTCGCAGCAGGGCGTGGTCGGAGGTGAAGGTCACGGCGTCCCGCTCGGGACCGTTGCCGTGGACGGCCTTGATCCGCCGGGCCACTCGGCCGAGGACGTCGAGATCCGTGTCGACGGCGACCACTCGGTGGCCGGCGGCGAGCAGCAGGTGCAGCAGTGACTCGCCGACCGAGCCGAGGCCGACGATGCCCGTGATGGGCGCGGGGGAGTGCGGGGGCCGCTCGGTCATGAGGTGTGCGCCTGCCCTTCACGGAAGCGGTTGATGGCGTCGATGTGCTTGGCGCGCAGCTCGTGATTGCGCACGCCGAGGCCTTCCTCGGGGGCCAGGCACAGGACGCCGACCTTGCCCTGGTGGAGGTTGCGGTGCACGTCGTAGGCGGCCTGTCCGGTCTCCTGAAGGGGGTAGACCTTGGAGAGCGTCGGGTGGATCCTGCCCTTCGCGATGAGCCGGTTGGCCTCCCAGGCCTCGCGGTAGTTGGCGAAGTGGGAGCCGATGATGCGCTTCAGGGACATCCACAGGTAGCGGTTGTCGTACTCGTGCTTGAAGCCGGAGGTGGAGGCGCAGGTGACGATGGTGCCGCCCTTGCGGGTGACGTAGACGGAGGCGCCGAAGGTCTCGCGGCCCGGGTGCTCGAAGACGATGTCGACGTCCTCGCCGCCGGTCAGTTCACGGATCCGCTTGCCGAACCGCTTCCACTCACGCGCGTCCTGGTGGTGCTCGTCCTTCCAGAACCTGTAGTCCTCGGCGGTGCGGTCGATGATCGCCTCGGCGCCCATCGCCCGGCAGATCTCCGCCTTCTGCGGCGACGAGACCACGCAGACCGGGTTGGCGCCGCCGGCCAGCGCCAACTGCGTGGCGTAGCTGCCGAGTCCGCCGCTCGCGCCCCAGATCAGGACGTTGTCGCCCTGCTTCATCCCGGCGCCGTTGCGGGAGACCAGCTGCCGGTACGCGGTGGAGTTGACGAGGCCGGGAGCCGCCGCCTCCTCCCAGGTCAGATGCTCCGGCTTCGGCATCAGCTGGTTCGCCTTGACCAGGGCCAGCTGGGCCAGTCCGCCGAAGTTGGTCTCGAAGCCCCAGATCCGCTGCTCCGGGTCGAGCATCGTGTCGCCGTGTCCGTCGGCCGACTCCAGCTCCACCGACAGACAGTGGGCGACCACCCGGTCGCCGGGCTGCCACCGGTTCACGCCGGGACCGGTGCGCAGCACCACCCCGGCCAGGTCGGAGCCGATCACGTGGTACGGCAGGTCGTGGCGGGCCGACGCCGGTGACAGCGGGGCGTACCGCTTCAGGAAGGAGAAGGTGGGCAGCGGTTCGAAGATGGCCGACCAGACGGTGTTGTAGTTCACCGACGAGGCCAGCACCGCCACCAGCGCCTCACCCGCCGCGGGCTGCGGCACCGGCACGTCCCGCACCTGCAGTGACTTGCGCGGGTCCTTGTCCGCCGAGGCCATGCCCTCGAACATCGAGACGTCCTCCTCGCGCAGTACCGCGCCGAGGTAGGACTCCGGAAGCCGCAGTCCCGCGAAGTCCTGCGGTGACGCGTCCTCGGAGAGAACAGCGCTGACGATCTCATCCATGTGAGTTCCCTGATTCCCTTGAGATACGAGGACGGCGAAGAGCCTCGGAGTGTCCCGTCACCGGGTTGCGAGGGCCGATTCCGCGTGCTGCTTGGCGAGGTTGAGGGTGGCGGTGGAGTTGCGGCCGAGGGCCTCGCGGACGTAGCGGCGGGCCTGCTCGACGGTGGCGTCCGCGCCGAGCACCCGCGTGACGGCCTCCTCGCGCAGGACCACGTCGTGCCGGGAGGTGACGGTCACACCGGTCTCGTCCGGTACGACGGACCAGGCACCGGTGTGGGCGTCCATCAGGGCGGGCGTGGCCGTCTGCTTGTAGACGATGCGGCCGGCGTCGGGGAAGCAGACCCGGATGGACTCGGTGGTGTGCACCGAGCCGTCGGCGGTGCGTGTGTCCATGGCCATGACCTGCACTCCGGGGGTGTCCTCGGTCAGGTCCAGGCGGTCGACGTGCGGGACCAGCCGGGGCCAGTCGCCGACCCGGTAGAGGAAGTCGTAGACCGGTTCGGCCGGGCCCTCGACGCGCACGCTGTCCTCGAAGGAGAGCAGCAGGGCGTCCAGCCGCGGCCGGCGCTCCGCGAGGTCCTTGACCCGGCCCAGCTCCGCACGGCTGTTGGTGTCCGTGGCCCGCTCGACCCACGCGACGTCCTCGGGACGGTCCCCGCCCACCGTGAAGTCGTGCAGCAGGACCAGCCGGGACGCGGCCTCGCCCCGCTCCTCGACGATCCAGCTGCCGCCCATCCCCGTGAGCGGGGCGGCCGGCACCTCCTGGCGGAAGTCGATACGGCGTCCGGCCGAGTCCAGCCGGCGGTGCGAAGTCCACGACTTGACCGTGCCGTTGGCGGTAGCCCACATCCGCAGCCGCTCGTCCGTGCCGTCGGACTCCAGCTGTTCCACGTGCACGTTCGGCGGGAAGAACAGCGGCCATCGCACCGCGTCCGAGATCAGCCCGTACACGACCGTCGCGGGCGCGGCGATCTCCACGTCGTGCGTGGTGCGGTGCACCTGTTCAACCGACACCTTCACTACCTCTTCTCTCTGTGCCTCAGTCCGCGGATGCCGGTGGGGGGTCAGAAGTTGCCGAGTCCGCCGCAGACGTTGAGCGCCTGGGCGGTGATGGACGCGGCGGGTTCGGAGGCCAGGTAGCCGACCAGGGCGGCGACCTCCTCGGGGGTGGAGTAGCGGCCGAGGGGGATCTTCGCCTCGAACTGCTCCTGGACCTGGTCCTCGGTGGTGTCCCAGGCGGCGGCGTAGCCCTGGCGCACACGCTGGGCCATGGGGGTCTCGACATAGCCGGGGCAGACGGCGTTGACGGTGACGCCGCTGGGGGCCAGTTCACGGCCCAGCGCCTTGGTGAAGCCGACGACGCCGTGCTTGGAGGCGCTGTAGGGGGCGCCCAGCAGGACACCCTGCTTGCCGGCGGTGGACGCGATGTTGATGATCCGCCCGTACGCCGCGCCGGACAGGCCGCCCTTCTTGAGGACCTCGCGGGTGACCAGGAAGACGCTGTTGAGGTTGGTGTCGATGACGTCGTACCAGAGGTCGTCGGCGATGTCGGCGGTCACCCCGCCGCCGCTGCGGCCCGCGTTGTTGACCAGCACGCCGATCGGCCCGAACGCCTCGACCGCGGCCGCGACCAGGGCGGTCACCGACTCGCGCGAGCGCACGTCGGCCGCGACGCCGTCGACGGTCAGGCCCTCACCGCGCAGGTCCTCGACCGTCTGCTTGACCTTCTGCCCGTCCCTGGCGCACACGAAGACCGGGTGGCCGAGGCGTCCCAGCTCCCGGGCGGCGGCCAGGCCGATCCCGCTCGTCCCGCCCGTGATCAGCGCGGAGGGCTTCGTCGTTGTCGTCATCGGTGTCCTTCCAGAAACGCCGTGGTGACTCACGACCGTGTCCCGTGCCCCTTGAGGTAGGGCGGAAATTCCCTCAACCGGACCGGTGAGGGCGGGGCTTGAGGGATCTTCCAACCGGGTGCGAGAAGGCGCGTGCAGGCTGACCGGCGGCCGAATCGACCGAACGGAGACGCCATGACGATCGCACCCGAGCGTGCCGGGACCCCCGCCTGGTCCGCCGCGCTGCACGCGGAGGCCCAGCAGTTCTACGCCCACCAGATGCAGCTCCTCGACCTCGGCGAGGCCGAGCAGTGGGCGCAGACCTTCACCGAGGACGCGACGTTCGACGTGCCGACCCTGCCCGAGCCGGTCCGCGGCCACGCCGGCCTCGTCGCGGCCACCCGCCGGTCCGCGGCCGAGCTCGCCGCCGCCGGGCAGCGCCACCGTCACTTCCTCGGCATGCTCGACGTCCGCCCGCGGCCGGACGGCGGGCTCGACGTCCGCTCCTACGCGATCGTGTACGCCTCGCAGATCGGCGGCGAGTCGCGGGTGCACCGCGTGTGCGTGTGCGAGGACGTCCTGCTGCGCGAGAACGGTCGACTGCGGGTCTCCGCCCGCCGGGTGACCCGCGACGACCTCGCCTGAGCGGGGCTCCACCGGTACCCGGCCACCTCTCCACCCCGCCGGGTCAGCCTCGGCACAGCCGTACGGGTGCGTCACCGCCGCAAGAGCCGCGCACCGCCGAAGAGCCTGTGTCTGAACCCCGGCCGGGCGCGGCCGTGGTTCAGACACAGGCTCTGACAACCGACTACCACCCGATGGGGGTTTGCCGACATGACGCAGACGACGATTGCCCGGCCGGAGGCCTCGGCCCTTGAGCAGGCCGTCCAGGGCGCCGCTGACCGGCTCGTCGCGGCAGGAGCAGCAGGCGTTCAGTTCCGGGTCGCCCGCGGGGCGGAGACCTTCGTGGTGACCTCCGGCATCGCGGAACTGGGCACCGACCGGCCCGTCCCCGCGGACGGCCGCTTCCGCATCTCCTGCATCACCAAGCCGTTCGTGGCCGTCGTGGTGCTCCAGCTGGTCGCCGAGGGCAAGATAGACCTCGACCGCACGGTCGAGAGCTACCTCCCGGGCCTGCTGCCCTACGGCGAGAAGATCGCCATCCGTAATCTGCTCCAGCACACCAGCGGCCTGTACAACTACATGGACTCGTTCCAGAAGCCGGGCGACCGCTTCCTGCGCGACCGCTACAAGCACTACGAGCCCCAGGACCTCATCGCCATCGCGGCCGCCAAGCCGCTGGAGTTCGAGCCCGGCACCAAGTTCGCGTACTGCAACACGAACTACTTCATCATCGGGCTGCTCATCGACAAGGTCACCGGCCGCTCGTACCGCGAGGAGATCACCGAGCGGGTCCTGGAGCCGCTTCAGCTGACGGAGACCGTGCTGCCGGGCGACGACCCGAACATCCCCGAGCCGCACGCCCGCGGCTACATGGACATCGGCGGCAAGCCCGTCGACGTGACGCTGATGAACCCCTCCGAGGCCGGCTGCGCGGGCGAGATCATCTCCACCACCGCCGACCTGGACCGGTTCTTCACCGCGCTGTTCAGCGGAAAGCTCCTGAAGGAGCCGGAGTTCACCGAGATGACGACCCCGCTGCCGCCCGAGATGATCGAGAACCTGCCGATGGGCGTCGGCTACGGCCTCGGCATCATGAAGCTCGAGAACGACGACGACCTCGACCTGTGGGGCCACGGCGCCGGCATCCCCGGCTACGCCACCTTCGCGGCCACCACCCGTGATCTCGGCGCGCGCGTGCAGCTGTCGTTCACGATCGGCGACAAGGACTTCGGGCCGGAGGCCGAGCAGGCCGTCATCCGCGGTGTCAACATCGCGCTGTGCTCATGAGCACCGGGACGTCGAAAGCCGTCATCGTCACCGGTGGCGGTACGGGAATAGGTGCGGCGACGGCGCGTGCATTCGCCGACGACGGTGCGCACGTTCTCGTCGTCGGCCGGAGTGAATCGACGCTGAAGGAAACGGCGGACGGTTACCAGGACAGAATTCGCGTCCTTTCCAAGGACATTCACGAACCGGATGCGCCGGACGTGGTCGTCGAGACCGCGCTGAAGGAATTCGGCCGTATCGATGTGCTGGTGAACAATGCCGCCGTCACCGGATTCGCCGCCCTGGACGGTCTGGAGAGGGAATCGGTACGGGCCCAGCTGGGCACGAACCTGATGGCCCCGGTGTTCCTGACCCAGCGCGCACTGGACGCCCTCGAGGAGAGCAAGGGCGTCGTCGTGAACGTCAGCTCCGCGGGCTCGCTGGGCCGCCGGGCCTGGCCGGAGAACTCCGTGTACGGCATGGCCAAGGTGGCCCTCGACTTCCTCACCCGCACCTGGGCCGTGGAGCTCGCGCCGCGCGGCATCCGCTCGGTGGGCATCGCGCCCGGCGTCGTCGACACCGGCGTCGGGGTACGGGCGGGCATGCCGGCCGAGGCGTACGAGGCGTTCCTCGCGCAGATGGCGGAGCGGATCCCGGCGGGCCGCGTCGGCCGGCCCGAGGACATCGCCTGGTGGATCGTCCAACTGACCCGACCGGAGGCCGCCTACGCCAACGGCACGGTCCTGGCGGTGGACGGCGCGCTGTCCGTGACGTGATCGGCAGTGACATGGGTCCTGGTCGGCAGTGACATGGGTGAAGTCCCAGTGACATGGGTGAGGCTCCCCGCCAGGCGGGGAGCCTCACCCATGAGCGGGGTGGTCAGCGGGACACCGTGGCCGTGACGTAGCGGACCGGGACGTCGATGTGGATCAGGTTGTCCGTGCCGCGCAGGGCGTTGAGGGCTGTGGTGAGGCGGGTGCGGAGGGTGGCGGCCTCGTCGGCGGGGAGGTGTTGCCACAACAGGCGCATGCCCTGGGTGTGGGACCACTCGACCCAGGCCTCGCCGGAGCGCGCCGTCATGTCCACCGTCTCGTCGGTGATCTCCACCTGGCCGAAGCCGGCCGTGTGCAGAGCGGTCGTCAGGTCCGCGGGGTCCTCCAGCCAGGAGTGCAGCTGCCGGTGGAGCTGCTCGGGGTGCCAGGCCGGCGGCAGGTGGCGCAGCAGGGACATCGGGATCAGGTCGGTGAACAGCGGCGGCAGGAACGGGAAGGTGTCCCGGGTGAACACCGGGCTGGTGAAGGCGATCCGGCCGCCGTCGCGCAGCAGTCCCGCATAGCGGGCGAGCGCGGCACGGGCGTCCGGCAGGAAGATCACGCTGTAGCTGCCGAGGACCAGGTCGAAGGAGCGGGCGGGCAGATCCGGGTGCTCGCCGTCCATCACCTGAAGGTCGACGTTGCCGATGCCCTGCCGTGCCGCCTCACGGCCGGCCTCCTCGATCATGGCCTCGGCGATGTCGATGCCGAGCGCGCTGCCCTCGGACCCCACCAGCCGCGCCGCCGGCAGCAGGGTGGCGCCCAGGCCGCAGCCGACGTCGAGGAGCCGCTGACCGGGCCGCGGCCCGGCGATGTCCACCAGCCGCGCGCCCATCGGCGTGAAGAATTCCACGCCCAGCCGGTCATAGGTCGCCGCGGCACCGTTGAAGGCGGCGGTGACTTTCGTTTTGTACGTTGCCGTGTCCGTGTCCGTGACCATGTCGCCCATGCTGGGCCTGAGGCCCCGTGCGCAACTGGAGGATGACTGGAAAACAAAGGGAGTCGGGAATTCTTCCCTTGCCCGCGCCGGACGGCCCCGCCCACAATTGCGGCCAGGAGCCGACGCCCTTGGAGGCGACCGTGGAAGGAATTCGATGAGCAGTCAGATAACCGCGGTGCGCCGCATGATCGAGGCCTATAACACCGGTGATACCGGGGACGTCGCGGAATACATTCACCCGGATTATCTGAACCCGGCGACGATGGAACACATGGACCTGCGCGGTCCGGATTCCTTCGCGATGGCCGTCAAGTGGCTGCGTATGACGTTCTCCGAGGAGGCGCACCTGGAGGAGGTGCTGCTGGAGGAGCGCGGCGACTGGGTGCGCGCCAACCTCGTCCTGTACGGCCGTCACATCGGGGACCTCGTCGGCATGGCACCGACCGGCCGCAGGTTCTCCGGTGAGCAGATCCACCTCATCCGCTTCGTCGACGGCAAGATCCGTGACCACCGGGACTGGCCGGACTACCAGGGCACCTACCGTCAGCTCGGCTCGCCGTGGCCGGAGCCGCAGGGCTGGAGGGCCTGACGATGATCCTCGTCACCGGAGCGACGGGCAAGGTCGGCCGCGAGGCCGTCGGCCAACTCACCGCACTGGGCCGCAAGGTGCGGGCGCTCAGCCGCAAGCCCGAGGAGGCCGGACTGCCCGAGGGCGTCGACGTCGTGGCCGGCAGCCCCGCCGACCCCGCCTCCCTGGCCGCCGCGTTCACGGGTGTCACCGCGGCGCTGGTGGTGCTCTCCGGCGATGTGGCGGGGGAGGCCCGCAACATCGCCGAGGCCGCCCGGGCCGCCGACGTCGAGCACCTCGTGTTCCTGTCCTCGGCGAGCGTGCTGCACCCGCTGCCGCACGGCATCGCCGAGGAACACCGGGCGGCGGAGCAGGAGATCACCGCTTCCGGCGCCGCCACCACCTTCCTGCGCCCCGGCCCCTTCCACGCCAACACCTCGTGGTGGACCAGGACCGTCGGCGAGAGCTCCTCGGTGCGCTGCTGGATCGGCAACAACCCCGGTGCGCCGATCGACGAGTACGACATCGCCTCCGCCGCCGTCGCCGCGCTCACCCAGGACGGCCACCGCGGCAAGGCCTACGTCCTGACCGGCGGCGAGGTCCTCACCTCCGAGGAGCAGACCCGCATCCTGGGCGACGTCCTGGGCCGGGACCTCAGCTTCTCCGTCGCCCCCCAGGAGGAGGTCGTGGAGGTCTTCGCGGGTATCACCGGTGACCGGGCGGCGGCGGTGACCAACGTGGCCGCACTGCACAGCCCCGAGGTCCCGTGGGCCACGTCCACGACGGCCGTGCGGGACCTGACCGGCCGCGACCCCCGTCCCTACCGTGCCTGGGCGGTGGCCAACGCCGCGCTGTTCGGCTGACGAAGAGCTTCAGAGAGGCGTACGACATGACGACGACCGAGGCGAACGGCACGATCCTGGTGACCGGGGCCACCGGCCTCCAGGGCGGTGCGACCGCGCGCGAACTGGTGCGGCGCGGCCGGGACACGGCGGCGCTGGTGCGCAACCCGGACTCCGACGCGGCCCGCGCGCTCGCCGGGCTCGGCGTGCGGCTGGTCACCGGCGACCTGGACGACGAGGCCTCGCTGCGTGCGGCCATGGAGGGCGTGCACGGAGTGTTCTCCGTGCAGACCTTCATGACGCCGAAGGGCCTGGGCGGCGAGGTCCGGCAGGGCAGGGCGGTGGCGCGGGCGGCCAAAGCCGCCGGTGTCGCGCACGTGGTGTACAGCTCGGTGGGCGGCGCCGAACGGCACAGCGGCGTCCCGCACTTCGACTCCAAGCGGCACATCGAGCGGTACCTGGAGGAGCTGGGTGTTCCCGCGACGGTGCTGCGTCCGTCGTTCTTCATGGACAACTTCGCCGCGCACGGCCCGCAGAACGTCGACGGGACCCTGGTGGTGCAGCTGGCGCTGAAGCCGGACACGCGGGTGCAGTTCATCGCCGTGGACGACATCGGGTACTTCGCCGCGCAGGCCTTCGACCACCCGGAGGAGTACCTCGGCCGGGCGGTCGAGCTGGCGGGCGACGAGCTGACGGCCACCGAGATCGCCGAGGCGTTCACGGCCCGCAGCGGACTCCCCGCCCGCTTCGAGGAACTGCCGCTCGACGCGGTCGCGGCCAACCCGTACATCCCCAACGCCCCTGAGATCGCCCTCATGTTCGAGTGGTTCCAGGAGCACGGGTACCGCGCGGACATCCCCGCGCTGCGTGCCGAGCACCCGGCGCTGCACACCTTCGCGACGTACCTGAAGGGCATCGACGTCTGACCCGGGACGAGTGAACGAGTGAGGGGCGCGACCGCAGCACAGCGGTCGCGCCCCTCACTCGTCGCGGATCAGGCGCGGCAGGTCGGCAGCCTGCCGTGATATTCCGTCATCTCCTGGAACAGGGCCGGGATGTCCAGCCGTTCCCCGGGTGCGGCTCCGCGCTCCTCCGCGTAGGCCCGGTGCAGGTTCGGCACCAGCCGTTCGGCGTCGAGGAGTTCCGCGAAGGGGCCGGGGCCGGTGGCGCGGGCCAGCTGAAGCGGGCTCGCCCCGTCCGCGACGCCCTCGCGGGCCAGGTCCCGCAGCCAGCGGAAGTAGGCCTCGTTGGCGTCGATCACCTCGGGGCCGCCGACCGGCCCGTGGCCCGGCACGACCACCAGCGGGTCCAGGCCGCGCATACGGTCCAGGGCGTCCAGCGAACCGCCGACCGAGCCCATCACACAGAACGGCGTGACACCGGACATCACCACGTCGCCGGTGAACAGCACCCGCTGCTCGGGCAGCCACACCGCGGTGTCGTTGGTGGTGTGCGAGGCCGGGCCGAGATGCAGCAGCTCCACCCGCACCCCGCCCGAGTGCAGGGTGAGCGCGTCGCGGTAGGTGATCTCGGGCAGCGCGAGTTCGATGTCGCCCCAGCACACGTCCGGCCACAGGGACGTCAGATGCAGGCCCGCCGCCGCCATGTCGGAGCGGGTCTGCTCGTGCGCGACGACCGCGGCCTCCGGGAAGAGGTGGTTGCCGAAGGTGTGGTCGCCGTGGAAGTGCGTGTTGACCAGGGTGCGCGGAGGTGCGCCCGCACACCGCAGCACCTCCTCGCGCAGCCGGCGTGCCCGCGCCTCGGTCGCCGCGGTGTCGACGAGCACACTCCGGCCCCCGTCGCCGACGACCAGGCCCGCGTTGCTCAGACACCAGCCGCCGTCGGGCTGCACGAAGGCGTACACCCCGTCGGCGACCTCGGTCAGCTCGACCTCGTTCGGTGCGGTGTCGAGCGGGCCGGTCTCGAACAGGTCGGCGCTCACATCACGTCCGCGGGGACGAAGTCCAGCTCCTTGAGCATCGGCAGGTAGTTGAAGACGTCGTAGTGCTCGATGATCCGGCCGGCGTCGTCGAAGCGCAGCTCCTCCAGCATGAACCAGGTGACCTTCCTGCCGGTCGGGGCCTTGCCCATGAACTCGCCCAGGTGGGTCGCCGTCACGGTGATCCGCAGGATGACCCGGTCGTCCTCCGCGACGGCGCTCTTGACGTCCAGGTGGAGGTCGGGGAAGGCCGCGAGGCCGCCCTGCATGGCGCCGATCATCTGCTGGGTGTCGACCTGACGGTCCTCGGAGAAGTGGCGGATGTCCGGGGACCAGTGCTTGATGATGCCGTCCAGTTCCCAGCGGTTCCAGGCGGCGGCACAGTCCAGCGCGATCTGCTTGTTGCGCTGCTGGACGGCACGCTCGGTCAGCGTCGTGGACATGGTGAATTCCTTTGTGTGATCGAAGAGTCGGCGCGCGGGTCAGGGAAGGAGGACGTGCTTGCCGACGGAACGTCCCTCCAGCAGCTGCCGCAGCGCGTCGGCGGCCCCGTCCAGCTGGTGGCGGCCCGCGATCTCCGGCTTCAGCACACCCTCGGCGAGCAGTCCGTACAGGGCGTCCAGGGCGGCGTTGAAGTCCGGGCCCGGCTTGACGTAGTACATCGTCATCCGGCGTCCGCCGGTCAGGCGCAGCAGCCGGGCCAGGAAGCGGCGGGCGGTGCGCAGCAGTGCCGGGACGTGCGGGCGGAACCACTGTCCCGGCCGGTATCCGGCGACGGAGGAGTCGAAGGACACCAGCGTGCCGCCCCTGGCGAGCATCGCCCAGCTGTCGTCCAGGCCCCGGCCGCCGATGTGGTCGAAGACCGCCTGCACGCCTCCGGGCGCCAGCCGGCGTACCGCCGACGGCAGGTCGGGGGTGCGGTAGTCGAGGGGCTCGGCGCCCAGCGCGCGGACGGCCTCGTGCTTGGCCGGGGACGCGGTGCCGATGACGCGCAGCCCGCGGTGGACGGCGAGCCGGGCGAGCACCGTGCCCACGCCGCCGCTCGCGCCGTGCACCAGCACGGTGTCGCCGGGCGACAGGCCGGTCAGCCGGTCCAGCATCTGATAGGCGGTCACGCCGTTGGCGACCAGTGCGACGGCCTCGGCGGCGTCCAGGTCCTCGGGCACCGGGGCGAGGTGCTTGGCCGGGGTCTGCACGTACTCCTGCCAGGCGCCGTAGCGGGGCATGGCGGCGACCCGGTCGCCCACGCGATGGCCCGTGACGCCCTCGCCGACCTCCGTGATCCGTCCCACCAGGTCGTAGCCGGGCACGAAGGGGAAGCGCGGCGGGAAGGGGTGCAGATGCTGGAGCATCTGGACCTCGGCGAAGGACACGCCCGCCGCCTCGACCCGCACCACGACCTGGCCGCGGCCCGCGGCCGGGACCGTCTCGTGGCCGGCGACGAGCTGCCGCTCGGGCTCGCCGCTGCCCGTCATGGTGACTCGCGCGCCGGTGAGCGCGGCGGTGGCGTCGACGCTCATACGGCGGCCTCCTCGGGTACGGGCGTGAAGTCGGCGGCGTGGTCGGCGGCCCACCGGGCGAAGGTCCGGGCGGGTACGCCGGTGACGCGCTCCACGGTGTCCAGGACCGCGGGCGGGTTGACGACGGCGTCGGCCAGATAGCCGAGGACCATCTCCACCACCGGCGGGGGCATGACCTGCCCCATCTGCTCGCGGGCCTCGTCGGGAGTGATCTCCACGAACTCGATGTCCCGGCCCAGCGCTCCGGCGATCGCCCGCACCTGGTCGGCCTGGGTGATCGCCTCGGGGCCGGTGAGGACGTACGCACGGCCCGTGTGCCCGTCCTGAAGCAGCGCGGTCGCCGCGACGGCCGCGACGTCCGCCTCGTGGATCAGCACGCGCGGGGCGTTGCCGTACGGGGCGTGCACCACGCCCTCGGCGCGGATCGAGTGGCCCCACTTCCACAGGACGTTGGTGGCGAACTCGTCGGGCCGCACGAAGGTCCAGTCGATGCCGGACTCCTCCACGGCGCGCTCCACGGCACGGTGGTGCTCGCCGCTGTGGTTGTCGCCGGACTCGTCCAGGACGGAGGAGGACGAGAGCACGACGATGCGGCGTACCCCGGCCTCCTTCGCGGCGGCGACGACCTCACGGGCGGTTTCCGGCACCGGGAAGAGATAGAGCCGCTCCACGCCGTGCAGCGCCGCGCGCAGCGTGTCGGGGCTGGTGAGGTCGCCCTCGCGGACGTCCACGCCCGCCGGGAGGCCGGCGGTGGCCGGGTTCCTCGTCAGCGCCCGCACGGGGACGCCCGCGGTCACGAGCCGCTCGACCACATGCCGGCCGACCGATCCTGTTGCACCTGTCACCAGAACTGTCACGCCTGCTCCACGAGTTCGTCGGTCAGTCAAGTCGTGCCCAGCGTCCGGCGGGCCGCTGGAGGATGCCCGGAGAGCCGGTCGACCGGTCTCCACCAGGCCTCAAGCAGCAGAAGGGACCATCGGACCCGCTGTCGACACCCCCACAGGACGAAGGCGAGGCTGCGTTTTGTCCGCTCCCCAGAGCGCCGTCAGGAACCAGAACCAGAACACCGCGAACCGGAACACCGCAAAGAAGGACACCGGGAAGAAGAAGAGGTTCGAACTCAGCCGCCGGACCCGCAAGTTGACGCTCGCGATCCATGTCGTCACGTCCGTCGGCTGGGTCGGGCTGTCGCTGTCCATGGCCGTCCTGGCCGTCATGGGGTTCACCACCGAGGACGCGGCGATCGCCAAGGGCGTCTTCTACGCGATGTACGTCTTCGACGACACCAGCGTCACGGTGTTCAGCGTCACCGCCGCGATCTCCGGCATCCTGCTGTCCTGCGGCACGGCCTGGGGCCTGCTGCTGCACTGGTGGATCATCGCCAAGTGGGTGATCACCCTCTTCATGACGATCTTCGCCTGGTTCGTCATCCACCCGATCGTCATCAAGGCCACCGAGAACACCGCCGAGGCAGGCGGCACCCCGCCACGCCCCGGCTGGCCCGCCGACTTCCTGGTATGGAGCGTCCCCCTCCTGTTCGCCCTGCTCACAGCCGCAGCCGTGATCTCCGTCTACAAACCCTGGGGCCGCACGTCCCGCGGCCGCCGCGCGACCGGCCGCGCCCGGCGCCCATGAACCGCCCTGAGTCACGGGCCGCCTGACCTCGTGTCAGGCGGCCCGTGCTGCGTCCAGGGCGGCGCACCACTGGGCCGGGTCCGCCGTGCGGAGTAGGCCGGTGCCGATGAGCAGGCCGTCGTAGCCTGCGTCGAGGAGGTGGGCGGCGTCGGTGGGGTCGGTGATGCCGCTTGCGCTGATGGTGCGGCGGGGGGCGGTGTTCAGGACGGTGGGCAGCAGGGCGGTGCTGCGGTCGAGGTCGCCGGGGAGGCGTTCACGGGTGGCGATGTCCTTGTTGTTGACGGCGATCACGCAGGCGGACGCCCGGGGCACCGCGGCTGCCTCGGTGGCGTCGGTGACCTCCACGAACGGGGTCAGGCCCAGGTCGAGCGCGTGGTCCACCAGGCTTGCCAGGACGTCGGTGGGCAGGACTTTCACCGTCAGCAGCACTGCGGAGGCACCGAGTTCGCGGCTGCGCCGAAGCTGGCGGCGTGAGGTGAGGAAGTCCTTGCGCAGCAAAGGCAGATCGGTGAGCGCGGCGACCTCGCTCAGCAGTTCCTCGCTGCCGCCGAACCAGCGGCCGGTGACCACCGAGACACACGGCGCCCCGGCCTCCTCGTACCCGGCGACGACCTCGGCGACCGTGCGTGCGCCGATGAGGTCGGTGCCGTCGGCGTCCCGCCGCTTGACCTCCATGATCACCGGACGTGCGGCCGACGTCAGTGCCTCCACGAACGTCATGACGTCCTCCAGGCGCCGGCCACCGCCGCCGCGTTCGCCGGGGCGAGCAGTCCGTCCGCGCCGCGCGCGGCGGAGTCCACGTCGATGCCGAGGAAACGGGGATGGGCGACCGCGTCGGCGAACCGGTCCCGGTTGTCCGCGCGCAATCCGCCCGCCAGGAGGAAGGGACGGGTCATGCGGTCGGCCAGAGCGGTCACGGCGGTCTCGTCCAGGGGCTGTGCCGTGCTGCCGACCCGGCCGTCCGCGGTGACCGCGTCCAGCAGGAAGCAGTCCGTGCCGGCCCGTTCGTAGGCGCCGATCAGACCCGACTCCACGCAGGAACCGCCTTGTACGTGCAGGACTTTGACGATGCGTACGCCGTCGGGGACCAGTGCGCGCAGGGCGCGGACCGTCGCGGGCCGCTGGTAGCCGTGCAGCTGGATCCACGACGGGCCGCCGTCGGCGGTCAGCCGGGCCAGGGCCTCGGCGTCGGAGCCGAAGGTGACCAGCACGGACCGCAGCCGGCCCGTGGCCCGCGCCTCGGCGGCCAGCCCGGCCAGCCCCCGCGCGGACAGCTCCGCGCGCCCGCCCGGAACCCCGTGCCACAGCCCGACCAGATCGGCGCCCGCGTCGGCGACGCCCCGCACCTCGGCCGCGGTCGTGGCGCCGCAGAACTTGACCAGCACTACGCGGCCGCCTCGCCTGCCAGGGACCCCTCCGCGAAGCGCTCACCCGCCGCGTCGAACAGCCGCGGGTGCGCGGTCCGCAGGTCGCCGATCACCCGCTCGTAGGGAAGCTCGTCGAACTCGCCGTGCTCGCGCAGGAACTCCATCTGGCGCCGCCCCTTCAGATCGAAGGGGTGGTGGACGCTGTCGGCGGTGCCGTCGAACTCCAGCGGAGCCATCCGGTACAGCCGGCACAGGGTCTTGTTGAACACCGGGGTCGCCCTCACCCAGCGCCCATCGAGGCGGAGCGAGGTCAGCCCGTGCTGGTGGAACACGTCCCCGCCCAGCAGCTCCTTGAGCCGCTCGGACGCGAGATGGTTGCGTACGTCGGTCAGGACCAGGCGGGCCGGGATGCCGAGGGAACGCAGGGCGGCCGCGTACAGCACCGACTTGTGCAGGCACATCCCGGCGCCGGTGCGCACGACCCGGCTGGCGCGCAGGCCCTCGCGGGAGAGGTCGGCGCCGTAGACCTCGTAGCGGATGCCGTCCCGCACGGCGTAGTACAGGGCCACCGCCTGCTCGGTGGGGGTGGTGGCGGTCGGCGGCAGTGTCCGGCGGACGAAGGCGTGCACCTCGGGGCTGTGGTGGTCGATGAATTCGGTTGCTGCCAGGGCGGTCATGGTGGTGGGGTCCGCTTTCCTTGGGGGTCACAGGCCGAGCGTCGAGGCGATGCGGTTGCGCTGGATCTCGGAGGTGCCGGAGTAGATCGTCCCGGCGACCGAGTTGCGCAGTTCCTTCTCGATGCCGTACTCGGCCATGTAGCCGTTGCCTCCGAAGATCTGCACCGCGGCGAGCGCCGAGGCGACGTTGGCCTCGCTGGTGACCAGCTTGGCGATCGCGATGTCACGGGTGACGTTCTCGCCGGCGGCCAGCCTGGCCGCGGCCGAGTACAGCCAGTGCCGGGCGGTCTCCACCCCGATCTCCATGTCCACGACTTTGTGCGACACGGCCTGGTAGGAGCCGATCGGCTGCCCGAACTGGGTGCGGGTGCGGGCGTACTCGGCGCAGCGCTCGACCCGGTCGCGCATCTCGCCCGCGTTGATGACGAAGGAGCACAGGATCTCCCAGCGCATCACATGGTCCATGACGAGGAAGCCGCCGCCCCTGCGGCCGACGACCTGCGTGGCCGGGACCCGGCACTCGTCGAAGTACAGCTCGCACAGCGGGGAGGTGCGCAGCCCCATCTTCGCCACCGGCCGCCCCACGGTGAGACCGGGCGTGGCGCGGTCGACGAGGAACGCGGTGATGCTCAGCGGTCCGGGGCGGTCGCTGGTGCGGGCGTACACGGTGATCACATCGGCGACCGGGCCGTTGCTGACGAAGGCCTTGCTGCCGGTGAGGACGAAGTCGTCGCCGTCCCGCTCGGCCCGGGTACGCATCGCCAGCGCGTCCGAGCCGCTGTCGGGTTCGCTGATCGCATGGGCGCCGATCAGCTCGCCGGAGCACAGCCCGGGCAGATAGCGGGCCTTCAACTCCTCGGAACCGAAACGCTGCAACGGCACGCCGGTGCTGACCAGATGGCTGCACACGGAGAAGTTCAGCCCCGCGTCACGGCAGCCCAGACCCAGCCCCTCCAGGACGTACATCGTGGTCAGCAGATCCTGGCCGAGCCCGCCCCACCGCTCCTCGAAGGGCAGGCCCAGGATGCCCGTCGCGCGCAGCAGCTCCCACTGCGCGCGCGGGAAGGCGGCGTCGGCGTCCCGCTCGACGTGTCCGTCGCTGAGCTTCGCCAGCAGGGGCGCGAGACCCTCGCGCAGTCGCCGCTGGTCCTCGGTCCACGTGATCATCAGTAGTGGGAGAACCCGTCCGAGTCGAGTTGGTGACGCTCGTCGCCGCGCAGCGCCGGAGTGAACATGCACACCAGGCGCAGGTCCTCGTCCGGGCCGGCGATCAGCCAGTGCGCGTCGTGCTGGTCGAGGGCGTACAGCGTGCCGGGGGTGATGGGGTGGGAGTCGCCGCTCATGTCGACGATCTCGCCGCTTCCCGCGATGCAGTAGCAGGCCTCCAGGTGACGGCGGTACTCCAGCCGTGACTTGGTGCCGGCCCGCACGATCGTGTCGGTGACGGTATAGCCGAGGCCGTCCGACTCGGTGAGGAACCGGCGGCTGAGCCCGTTGCCCCAGTCGACGCAGCGGACGCTGTCGATGGATCGCACGATCATGTGTGGCTTCCTTCCTTCATACGGTGGTGAGGTGGCGGACGACCGGGCGGCGCAGCTCCGTGACGAAGGAGGCGAACTCCCGTACGGGGTCGCGCCGTTCGGCCAGCGCCCGCTCGATACGCGCCACGCCGGCGCTGCCGACGACGGCGGCGTCGGCGCCCAGCTCCTCCAGTGCGGAGATGTCGGCCCCGGTGCGGACGCCGAATCCGACGGCGACCGGGACGCGGGTCCTGGCGCGCAGTGCGGTGAGCGTCGCGGCGAGCCGGTCGTGGTCCGGGGCGGCGGTGGTGCCGCTGCGGCCGTAGTGGGCGACCAGATAGAGGTAGGCGGAGGCGTGTGCGGCGGCCTCCGCCACGACCGCCGGGGAGGAGACCGCGTAGCAGGTCGTGACCAGCGGCAGTCCGGCCCGGTGGGCGGCCTCGTAATGAGCGGTCCGCAGCCTCGGCGGCAGACCGTGCAGCAGCAGTCCGTCGCAGCCGGCGTCGGCGACGGCGCGGGAGAAGTCGCCCAGGTCCCGGCCCTTGACCGTGTGGCTCCAGTCGGCGAGCAGGGCGATCCGCAGGCGCCGCAGGGACGGGCGCAGGGCCGCCACCGCGTCGAGGACGGCTTCGAGGGTGATCCCGCGGGACAGCGCACGGTCGGCGCTGCGGCGGATCACGGGGCCGTCGGTGACGGAGTCCGGGAACGGCACGGCCAGTTCGAGACAGTCGATGTCGCTGTCGTCGAGCATCGCGGCGAGTTCGGGCAGGGTCTGAAGCGGGGGATCGCCCGCGTTGAGGAACACGGCGATTCCCGGCCGGCCGGGGCGGCGGTGCGGGAAGAACCCGCTGTCCGCCGCCTGGTAGGACGCCAGGGACAGGGCCGCCACCCCGGGTACCGCCCCCGGGGCCAGGCCCGGCAGCGGCGGTGGAGTGGGCACGCGGCCGCGCTCAGACATGGGCCGCCTCCCGGGTGCGCAGCCGGTCGAGCAGGGACAGCGCCGAGCCGTCGTGCACCGTGGCGTGGGCCGCGCGCAGCGCCTCGTGCCAGTCGCCGGTCAAGCGGCCCGCCACCGCCAGGGCGGCGGCGTTGAGGCAGACGGTCTGCGTGGCCGCCGGGGTGCCGTGGCCGGAAAGGACCTCCAGGAAGAGGTCCGCGGCCTCCTGCACACCGGCCTCCTCGGGCCGGGCCAGGTCCGCCAGGCTGCCGGAACCCAGGCCCAGCGCGTCGGGCGTCAGGGTGAACTCGTCCTCGGCGCCGTCCTCGTAGCACCGCACCCGGTTGGCGGTGAAGGCGAGGAGTTCGTCGGCGCCGGCGTCGTTGTCCGCCAGCCACACCGTCCGGCCCGTCGCCCGGGAGACATGCTCGGCCGCCTGCCGCAGCCCCGCGAGGCGCTCCGCGGGTTGTGCCGCGATGTGTCGTCTCTCGGCTGCGGGTCCGTTGTGGCTGGTCGCGCCCCGCGGCGGAGCCGCATATGGATACAGCCCCGCGCCCCTTTGGGGCGCGGCTGAACCGTGGGACACCCCGGTCACCTGTGCGCGCACCGGCATGTCGGCCAGGAAGGGGCCGAGCGTGTTGACGAACGACCCCAGCCGGCGCAGGTCCAGGGGGGCGACGGCCCGGGCGAGCAGCGCGATCTCCGCGGGGTACACGAAGTACCCGGCGAAGGCGACGCCGTGGCGTTCCAGGGTGTCCTGGGTCTGCTCGTACGACGTGGTCGGCGCGATGCCGAGCCGCTCCAGCAGGTCGAGCGAGCCGCAGGTGCCGGTGTAGGCGCGGGAGCCGGTCTTGACGACCCGCACGCCCATCGCCGCCGCCACGAAGGCCGCCGCGGTGGAGATGTTGAAGGTGCGCGGCCCGCCGCCGGTGCCGACGATGTTGACGGCGCCGGGGAACGTGTCCGCCGGACGGGCCGGCCGGCGCTCGGCCAGCGAGTGCAGGAACGCCTGAAGCGTGAGGCGGTCGGGCATCCTCGTGGACAGCGAGGCGAGCAGGGCCGTGGCCTCGCCGCGGCGCAGGTCACCGGAGTGCAGCTGGTCCCAGAACGACCGCCACACCGCCGGCTCCACGGGACGGTCCCGGCCGATGAGCGAGACGACGGCCTCGTGCATGACTACGCGGCCCCCGCGTGCTCGCGCGGCGCGTTCGCGAGGAACGCGGCGATCGCCGCGACGGAGGTGAACGACTCGGGATCCAGGTCGACGGCGTCCGTGTCGACGCCGTAGCGGTCCTCCAGCCAGGCGATCACCTTGAGCAGCCCGAGGCTGTCGATGACGCCGTTCGCCATGAGGTCGAGGTCGTCGGAGAGCTCCTCGGCCGGCACGTCCGGCAGGAACTCCTTGACGACGAACTCCTTGACGGCCTGGGCGTGACTCATGTCAGTTCTCCTTGGTGAAGTGGGCCGAAGCGACCCGGTCGCGGTCGACCTTGCCGGTGGCGGTCCTGGGCAGCGGGTCGTCGACGATCCGCACTCCGGAGGGGACCGCCGCCCGGGGCAGTCGGCGGGCGAGATGCCCGCGCAGCGTCAGGCTGTTGAGCCCCGAGCCCGGTGCCCGTCGGACGACCGCGTGCAGCAGCCGCCCCGCGACCGGGTCGGGCAGGGCCAGGACGGCCGCCTCGGTGACCTCGTCGTGGCCGAGCAGGACGTGCTCCACCTCCTGGGCGTTGACCCGCACCCCGCGCACCTTGACCTGGAAGTCGGTGCGGCCCTGAAGAGTGAGGGAGCCGTCCGGGTGCCGGCGCACCAGATCGCCGCTGCGGAAGTAGCGGCGCCCCGGTGCGTCGCCGCCGCGGGCCGGGTGCGGCACGAACGCCCGTGCGGCGGCCGCGGCGCCCAGATAGCCGCGGGTCTGGAACGGGGTGGAGACGAGGAGTTCACCGGTGCCGGGCCCGGCCAGCACCGTGCCCTCGTCGGTGACGAGGAGGGCGTCGACGCCGGGCAGCGGCCGGCCCAGCGGCAGCGGACCGCCGCCCGCCGCGGCCGCGGCGGGCACCTCGTGCACAAAGCTGTCGTTGGTCTCGGTGCACCCGTAGATGTTGTGCAGCCGGGCGCCGGGCAGCAGACCGGGCAGCCGGGCGAGCAGCGGCCCGGGGACGGCGTCGCCGGTGAACATGGCGTGCCGTACGGCGGGCAGCACCGCCTCGGCGGCGTCCGCCGCGTCGGCGAGCAGCCGGAAGAACATGGGGACGGCCTGGACGACCTGTACCTGATGCCGGGTCAGCAGGCCGAGCAGACGCGGACCGTCGAGGGCCTGGTCGGGGTCGACGAGCACGACCCGGCCGCCGTGCGCGAGGGTGGTCCACACGTCGAGCAGGCACAGATCGAAGTTGAGCGGCGCGTAGTTGAGCACCGTCGTGCCCGGCCCGATGCCGAAGGCCTCGGCGGCCCAGCCGGTGAAGGCGTCGACCGCGTCCGCGTCCAGCGGGACGATCTTCGGCAGTCCGGTGGAGCCGGACGTGGTGAGCAGCAGCGCGGGCCGGTCGGCGGGCGGCGCGGGCGGTCGCGGGGTGTCCGCGTTGTGCGGCGGGGGATCGTCGTACGGCCGCAGCACATGCCGTACACCCGCCTGCTCGTGCAGCCGGTCGACGGCGTCGGATCCGAGGGTGGCGGCGGGCAGCAGCACCGGGCGGCGCTCCAGCAGACAGGCCAGTACCAGCGCGACGGTGGCGGGTGACTTCACGGCCGGTACGGCGACCGGCTCGTCGTCCGGCAGACCTGCCAGCCGGGCCCGTTCCCGTTCCGCGCGGCGCAGCAGCGCGTCGTAGCCGATCTCCTCGTCCCGCCACACCAGAGCCGTCGCGTGCGGGGTGCGCCGTGCCTGCGTGAGGACACCGTCGAGGAGAGCGGAACGGTGTGCCGTGGCCTGTCCGGTCAAGATCCCTCCCTCTGTCTCCGTGCGCGGCTCGCGGTACCTGTGGCTCCCGATCGTGCTGTCGTGGTCTGGAGAACTGATCGAGCCGCGGTGCACCTCAAGCAAGAAAGGGCCCCGTCACCACCCGGTGACGGGGCCCCTTGACCTGCACGGTCGTTCAGTCGTCGGTCAGGTCCACGAGGACGTCCGACGGGTCGCTGTGCGCAGGGCCGGCCGGCCACCACTCACCGGCCCGCAGGCGGTACGGGTACCAGCGCCCGTCGCGGCCCAGCCGCAGCTGGATGCCCCGCCCGGCCGGCGTCCAGTGGTTGTCCCGCACCTGAAGCTCCGGCAGTTCGTCCGCCTCCCAGCCCGCCGAGAGCGCCGCACGTGCCCGCGCGGTCTCCTGGGCGGACGGCGACCAGGTGTGCTCCAGCACCTCCAGGCCCGCCGCCCCGCCGGTGCGCCACGCCTCGGCCGCACGGTCCAGTTCCTCGGGCGGACGGCCGCAGCTCTCCCGCAGCCGCACCGGCACTCTGGGATCGGGATGGACGGCGGCGATGCGTACGGTGTCCTGCCACAGGTCGAGCGGCGGCGCGGGCCGGTCGGTCAGGCCCCGCGCGTACCCGAGCAGCGATCTGGCGCGTACGGCCGCGTCGGCGACCAACTGCTCCAGCGGGTCGGCCTCGATGCCGGTGACCGGCTCGTCGGCGCCGTCCGGCGCGGCGGGCAGCGGCGGCAGCTCCGGCAGCGGCGACGCCTCCCGCGACCAGGCGGCCAGCGGGTCCACACCGGGCAACGGGGCGTCCGACGGGGCGACTTCGGCCGGACTCTCGCCGACTCCGTCTGCGTCGTCCGCGTCCTCGTCGTCGTCGTCGCCCGCCATGGCCCGCAGCAGCAGCTCGGACTTCAGCTCCTCCACGGCCTCGGCGGCGCCCCTGCCCCGCACCAGCAGCAGCAGCCACGGATCGGTGTCCAGGAGCCACGACATCTGGTAGCACAGGGCCGTGGCGTGCGGGCACGGATGGTCCAGGGCGTCGCAGTCGCAGTCCGCGTCCAGGTCCCCGTACCCGGGCAACAGCCGCACCCGGGCGTCCTCCACCGCCTCCAGGAGGTCCTGAGGCAGCTCACCCGCCAGCAGCGCCTCCGTCTCCTGCGGCCGGTCGGCGGTCTTCTCCCACAGCAGCTCCCACTCCTGCTCGTCCAGCTCCCGCAGAGTGATCACCGTCGTGTGGGCCTCCTCGCCGCCGTACACCTCCGCGGAGATCCGCCCCGGGCTGACGGTGACCGGACCGATCCGCCCGGTGCGGGCGAAGGCGCGGCCCTGCTTCAGCGGCTCCTCCTGCGGCCAGGTGTCCTCGACGGCCTCGGTCCAGGCCTTGGCCCAGAACGACTGGCCGCGGGCACGGCCGCCCTTGCGTGCGGCGAACGCGGGAAAACCCCGGGCATCGCTGTCATCGCTGCGTTGGCTCGCGGCCATCACACGCTCCTCAGCTCGACCAGGTTGGCCAGTTCGTCGTTGGTCAGCTCCGACAGCGCCTGCTCACCGGCGCCGAGAACCGAGTCCGCGAGCTCCTTCTTCGACTCCAGCAGCGCGGCGATACGGTCCTCGACGGTGCCCTCGGCGATCAGCCGGTGCACCTGGACGGCCCTGGTCTGGCCGATCCGGTACGCGCGGTCCGTGGCCTGCGCCTCCACCGCCGGGTTCCACCAGCGGTCGTAGTGCACGACATGCTCGGCCCGGGTCAGGTTCAGGCCGGTGCCCGCCGCCTTCAGCGACAGCAGGAAGACCGGCACCTCCCCGTCCTGGAAGCGCTGGACGAGCTCCTCGCGCTTGGGCACGGGCGTGCCGCCGTGCAGGAGCTGGGCGGGCACGCCGCGCTCGCGCAGGTGCCGTTGAAGCAGCCGGGCCATGGCGACGTACTGCGTGAACACCAGCACGGCGCCGTCCTCGGCGATGATCGTGTCGAGCAGCTCGTCGAGCAGCTCCAGCTTCCCCGAACGGCCCGTCAGCGCCGAGTCCTCCTCCTTGAGGAACTGGGCGGGGTGGTTGCAGATCTGCTTCAGGCCGGTGAGCAGCTTCAGGACCAGACCGCTGCGGGCGATTCCCTCGCTGCCGCGGATCTGCCCCATCACCTCCGCCACCCGCCCGCGGTACAGCGCCGACTGCTCGGCGGTCAGCGCGACCGGCCGGTCCGTCTCCGTCTTCGGCGGCAGCTCCGGCGCGATGCCCGGATCGGACTTGCGGCGGCGCAGCAGGAACGGCCGTACCAGGCCGGCCAGCCGTGTGGCCGTGGGCCGCTCCCGCTCGCCCGCGGCGCGCTCCGCCTCGATCGGCGCCATCCAGCGCCGGCGGAACTCGCCGTATCCGCCGAGCAGTCCGGGCGTCGTCCAGTCCAGCACCGCCCACAGCTCGGAGAGGCTGTTCTCGACGGGGGTACCGGTGAGGGCGATCTTCGCGTCGGCGGGGATCAGCCGCAGCGCCTTCGCGGTGCTGGAGTGCGGGTTCTTGACGTGCTGGGCCTCGTCGGCGACGACCATGCTCCAGCGGTGCCCGGCCAGCCGCTCGGCGTCCAGGCGCATCGTGCCGTACGTCGTCAGGACGAACCCCTCGTCGGCGCCGTCCAGGGTGCGGCCCGTGCCGTGGTAGCGGCGTACCGCCGTACCGGGCGCGAACCGGCCCACCTCGCGCTGCCAGTTGCCCAGCAGCGAGGCCGGGCAGACCACCAGGGTCGGGCCGCTGCTGTCGGGGTGCTCCTGGCGCAGCAGATGCAGCGCGATCAGCTGGATCGTCTTGCCCAGGCCCATGTCGTCGGCGAGGCAGCCGCCAAGACCCAGGGAGGTCATCCGCTCCAGCCAGCGCAGTCCGCGCAGCTGGTAGTCGCGCAGGGTGGCGGTGAGCGCCGCGGGCTGCCGTACGGGCTCGGAGCCGCCGTCCGGATCGGTGATGTGGGCCCGCAGCGCCAGCAGCCACGGCGTGGGCGCCACCGGCACCTGCTCCTTGCCGGCGCGCGCGTACCCGGTCAGGGCGACGGCGAGCGCCTCGATCGCGGAGAGCGCGCCCACCTCCCGCTCGCGTGCCTTGCGGGCCAGGTCCGCACCGGCCAGGATCCAGTCGCCGCGCAGTCGTACGACGGGGCGGCCGGTCGCCACCTCGTCCGTCTCCTCGTCCGTCAACGGGTCGCCGTCGAGGTCGAGTTGCCAGCGCAGACCGACGGTGCCGTCGCCGCCGAAGAAGGAGCGCAGGTCGGCCGGCGGCGGAAGGTCGGCGCCGACCACGGCGCGGGCGGTCAGCGTGCGGCCGGCGTCCCCGGGCCACAGCACGTCGATGCCGTGGGCGCGCAGCCGGCCGGCGCCGCCGCCCAGCAGGTCGCTCACGTCCCGGTCGGACAGGTCCATGGCGCGCGGCACGGGCAACAGCCGCTCCAGCGGCTCCCACACGCCCGCGGCACGGCGTACGGCCAGTACGGTGTCGGCCTGGGCGCGGTGGCCGAGGGCGTGGTCGACGCTGGCGAAGAGCTCCTCCGCGTCGAGGGCGAGCGTGGGGTCGGCGAGGCTGTGGGCGCGGGGGACCAGACGCAGCGTGGGAGCGGCGTCGGTACCGGTCTCGGTGAGCTCCACGCGCAGCGACACCCGTACCCCCGAGTCCAGCCCCGCCGAGATCTCCTCGGCCCAGGCCCGCAGTTGGGGCACGTGCTGGGGCTCGACGGCGGCGAAGGCGGCCCGGCCGGTGGCCGCGTGGGCCGCCGGGGTACGCGGCAGCGTGTCGGCGACGGCATCCAGGAACGCCCGTACCAGGCCCTCCGGTTCGGCCAGCCGCACGGTCGCGCCACCGGTGCCCGGCAGGGCGGCGGCGTACGCCTCGGGCGGCGCGGCGCCGGCCAGCGCGCGCACCCGTCGTACGTCGTCCAGGTCCAGCGGGCCGGTCCGCCAGGCGTCGTAGCCGGCCGGTGTGACGCCCGGCAGCAGCCGCTCCCGGGCCGCCAGGTGCAGGGCGATCGCGACCGCGCCGCCCCAGAACGCGGCGGCCGGATGCGCCTGTGCCCCCGGCCGGGCCGCCCGGGCCAGCACCGGCAGCGCGTCCGCGACGGACAGGCGCAGGGCCGCCACGGTGCGGGTGACGGGGGTGTCGTCCTCGACGGTGACGACGTCCACGGCATCACTCGCGTCCTCGGTCACCGGGCCCGTCGGATCCCAGAACACCACGGTGCCGGCACGAGGCGGGTCGGCCGCCTCGAAGAGCACCGCGCACCGCGTGAGGTCGTCGGCTCGAACGCCCGTCATCACTGCCATGTCCCTCTGGGTTCCCCTTCGTTCGTCCCGTGCGTACGGCCGGTCTCAGCTGCCGAGCCGCTGGTAGCGTCGCACGGACAGCGGGAAGAAAACGGCAAAAATGATCACCGGCCACACCACACCCATGACTATGGCCTGATCCGTCGCCCAGGTCCCGGTGTCCCAGCCGGGGTTGCCGAACAGCCGCCGCACGGCCGTCACCGTCGCCGACAGCGGATTCCACTCGGAGACCGCGGCGAGCCAGCCCGGCATGGTGTCCGGCGAGACGAAGGCGTTCGACAGGAAGCCCAGCGGCCACACCAGAGTCTGTACGGCGGTGACGGCGGCCGGGTCCGTGAAGACCAGCCCCAGGTAGATGCCCACCCACAGCAGGGCGAAGCGCAGCAGCAGGAGCAGGCCGACGGCGGCCAGCGCCCGGCCGAACCCGTCGTTGGCGCGCCAGCCGACGGCCAGACCGCACAGGATCATCACCGCCAGCCCGAGGACCGAGTTGAGCATGTCGGCGATGCTGCGCCCGGTCACCACCGCCGCGGCGGACGTGGGCATCGCCCGGAACCGGTCGGTGACCCCCTTGGCGGCGTCGCTGATCACGGCCAGCATCGTCACCTCGATGCCGAAGACCATCGTCATCGCGAACATGCCCGGCACCAGGAACTCGCGGTAGCCGCCCCCGCCGGGAACCTGCATCGCCCCGCCGAACAGGTACCCGAACATCAGCACCATCATGATCGGGAAGAGCAGCCCGATGACGACGGGGGCGGGGTTGCGGGCCCAGTGGGCCAGCGAACGGCCGGTCAGCACCCAGGAGTCGGACAGGGCCCAGCGGACGCCGCCCGTACCGGCCTCGGACTGCGGGACTGCGGTGGTCACACCGTCACCTCTTCCTTCTTCTCTTCCTTCTCGGTCCTGTCCGTGCCGGTGAGGTGCAGGAAGACCTCGTCCAGGGTGGGGCGGCGCAGGGCGATGTCCTCGGCCACGACACCCGCCTCGCCGAGCGCGCGCACGATCTGAGACAGCGCGGCCACCCGGTCCCGGACCGGGGCGCCCACGCGCCGGTTCTCGGCGTCGGTGTCCGGGGCCAGGCCGGTGATCCGGGCCAGCACATCGGCCGCGGCGGCCAGTTCACCGCTGTGGCGGACCGTGACGTCGATCCGGTCGCCGCCGATCTGCGACTTCAGCTCGTCGGGGGTGCCCTCGGCGATCAGCCGGCCGCCCGCGCCGCCGGGGGAGGCGATCACCGAGATCCGGTCGGCGAGCTGGTCCGCCTCGTCCAGGTACTGCGTGGTCAGCAGGACCGTGGTGCCGTCCTCGACCAGCGAACGCACCGCGGCCCACACCTCGTTGCGGCTGCGCGGGTCCAGGCCCGTCGTCGGCTCGTCGAGGAACAGCACCCGCGGCGCGAGAATGAGACTGGCCGCGAGGTCCAGCCGCCGTCGCATACCGCCCGAGTAGTCCTTGACCTGCTTCGACCCCGTGTCGGCGAGCCCGAACTGCTCCAGCAGCGCGTCCGCGCGCACCCCGGCCGCCCGCTTGCCCAGGTGGTACAGCCGGCCGAACATCACCAGGTTCTGACGGCCGCTGAGCACCTCGTCGACCGCGGCGTTCTGGCCGAGCAGCCCGATCCGCGCCCGCACCTTCGCGCTGTCGCGGACCACGTCGAAGCCGGCCACCTCGGCGCGGCCCTCGTCCAGCCGGGCCAGCGTGGACAGGATGCGGACCGCGGTCGTCTTGCCGGCGCCGTTGTGGCCGAGCAGCCCGTGCACCGTGCCCTCGGGCACCCGCAGTCCGAACCCGCTCAGGGCCGGGGCGTCGCCGTACCGCTTGCACACGTTCTCGGCGAGGATCGCGTACTCGGATCCCGTCGATGGCCTTGCCATGGGTGTCCCTTCCGGTGGGTCGGCGGCAGTCCGAGCAGTGTCGATGCCACCGCTCGGTCCCCCTTCGAGTCCGGCTCGAGCCGCGCGCGCAAGCGTGCGTGTGTATGTCTGCGTCAGCCCGTTTACGTCAGCCCGTTTCACCGGCCCGGAGGAACACGTGGTCACCTTCATCAACCGGTTCACGGTCACCGGTCCGGCCGAGGAGTTCGAGCGGCTCTTCGACGACACCTCGGCCTTCTTCCGTGACCGCCCCGGATTCCTGCGCCACCGTCTGCTGCGCCACACCGAACAGCCGGGCGCGTACGTCAACATCGCCGAATGGGCGGACGCCGAGGCCTTCCGCGCGGCGGTCACCCACCCGGACTTCGCCCCGCACGCGGAGGCGCTGCGGGCGCTGAGCACGAGCGAGCCGAACCTGTACGCGCCGGTGCTGGAACGCAAGGCGACGACGAGCAGCTGAGCGCTGCGTCGTACGGAACGAGGCCTCAGCGGGCCGCTCGTACGGACAACGGGTGGTGGAACACGCCCCGCGGGTCCCACTTCGCCTTGACCGTCTGGAGGCGGCGGTAGTTGTCGCCGAAGTACAGCCGGTGCCAGGGGACACCGGAGGTGTTCCACTTGGGGTCGGCCATGTCGACGTCGGGGAAGTTGATGAAGCAGCCCTCGTTGCGGTCGTCCGGGACCGGGACCCCGCCGGTGGTGCGGTAGACGCCCGCGTAGAGGCGGCGCAGCCAGTCCACGTTCGCCGCGTCCTGGGCCGGGTCCTGCCAGGTGTTCATGAACAGGGCCTTCATCACCGAGTCGCGCTGGGCCGAAGCCGTCGCCGTCGGGGCGACGGTGTTGACCCTGCCGCCGTACGACTGGATGGACACCGAACTGGACTCGTTGGTGTGGTCCGTGCTGCCCAGACGGTCGTACAGGACGTCGATCTGGGCGTTGGTGAACGCCCTGCGCAGATAGGACGACTTGATCTTCTGCCGGCCGGTCTCCGCGTCCTGCGCCGTCGCCAGCGCCTCCACCGACGCCAGCCACGGCAGCGTCTGAGGAGGTGCCACGTACGCCTCCACGCCCACTCCGGCGCTGATCGCGGCTATGTGGTCGTCCAGCAGCCGCTGCGCGTCGGGCAGCGTCGCGTCCAGGTGGGTGAAGGCGATCGCGCTCAGGCCCTGGTCGTTCTGGCCCTGGTGACCCAGCAGGACGAGGCCGCTGAACAGGCCCGTGTACGGCGAGCGGGGGCCGCTGTTGCGCTCGTGCCAGCGGCCGTGGTTGCCCACCAGCGTGCGGAACGCGCTCCTGGTCATGCCCTCGCGCGGGAACATCACGTTGGAGGTGAGCACGCTGCCGTGCGGGCGCGGCAGAGCAGTCCCGGGGTCGGTGCCCCGGGCCGAGGGCGAGCGGAACCAGTAGCGGGTGACGACACCGAAGTTGCCGCCGCCCGCCCCCGTGTGGGCCCACCACAGGTCCCGGTTCGGGTCGTGTGCCTCGCGCGTGGCGATCACCGGGCGGACCCGGCCGGCGGCGTCCACGACGACCACCTCCACGGCCAGCAGGTGGTCGCTGGAGATGCCCTCGCGGCGGGACAGGGCGCCGTAGCCGCCGCCCTGCACATGGCCGCCGAAGGCGACCGTCGCGCTGGCACCGCCCGGGACGGTCACTCCCCAGCCGTAGTAGAGGGCCCGGTACACGTCCATGAGGCGGGCGCCCGCCCCGATCTCGAAGGCGCCGCGCGCCGCGTCCCAGCGGACGGTGTCCATCGCGCCGAGGTCGATGACCCGGCGGACCGACGCGTCGCCCACGAAGTTCTCGTAGCAGTGGCCGCCGCTGCGCACCGCGATGCGCTTGCCGTCGCGTACGGCCTCGCGCACCGCCCGCACCACCTGCTCGGTGGTCGTCGCCAGCACGAAGGACTCGGGGCGGGCGGAGAACCTCTTGTTGCTGCCGCGTACGGCGAGGTCCTCGTAGCGCGGGTCCGCCGGGTCGACCACGACGGGCTCGGATCCGGCCGCGGCGGCGGCCGGCTTCGCCGTGATGCCGGCCGTGGCGGTCGCCGCGGTCGCGGCGAGCGTTCCCGCCACGAAACTTCTGCGGTTGGGAGCAGTCATCTCACGCACCCGCGCTCAGACGCCGGCGCGCTCGGACAGCGCCCGGTTGATCAGTTCCAGGTACGCGCGCGGAGTCTCGGCCTCGTCGACGGCCTCCTCGTCCAGGAGCACCTCGAAGTCCCGCTCGATGCGCCCGGTCGTCTGGAGCACGGCCAGCGAGTCGTAGCCGAGTTCGGAGAACGGGAGGTCCAGGATCTCCCCGTCCAGGTCCACGCCCTCCTCCTCGCCGGCGCACTCGCGCAACAGGGTCTTCAGATCGTTGAGTTCGAGCCGGTTCACGGATACCTCTTCCTTCGGTGTTCCCTCGGTGTTCCTTCGGTACGGGTGACGGCGACCGTGGCTACGCGCGGACCACGGCGGCGGCGTTGAAGCCCCCGCGGCCGCGTGCCAGCACCAGTGCCGTCCGCAGTTCGACGTCTCGGCGCGGTGTGCCCGTCACCAGGTCCAGGGGGCAGTCCTCGGCGGGGCGCTGCGTACCGGTCGTGGGCGGGATCACCTGGTCGCGGAGCGAGAGCAGAGCGGCGGCCAGGTCCAGGGAGGCGCCACCGGCGGCGAGCCGGCCCGTCATGCTCTTCGGGGCGGTCACCGGGACGCCGTACGCCCCGAACAGCCCGCCGAGCGCCTCGGCCTCGATACGGTCGGCATCCCGCTCGCCGGCCCCGTCGGCGAACACCACGTCGACCTGGTCGGCGCGGACACCGGCGTCGGCCAGGGCCAGTTCGGCCGCGGCACCCAGCCGGGAACCGCCGCCCGTCTGCGGGGCCGGGTCGAAGGTGGACGCGTATCCGGCGACCGTGCCGTACGTCCGGGCGCCGCGGGCGCGGGCCGAGTCGGCGGCCTCCAGGATCAGCAGGGCGCCGCCCTCACCGGGGACGTAGCCGCTCGCGTCCGCCGAGAAGGGGAGGAAGGCGCGGTCGGGGTCGTCGCTGACGCTGATCCGGCCCTCGGCCAGGTGTGCGGCCCAGCCCCACGGGCACAGCGCGGAGTCGACCGCGCCCGTGACGACGACCGAGGCGCCCTTGCGCAGCTGGCGCCGGGCCTGTCCCACGGCGTCCAGACCGCCCGCCTGCTCGGACACCAGCACTCCGCTGGCGCCGCGCAGCCCGTGGCGGATGGAGATCTGACCGGTGTTCACCGCGTAGAACCAGGCGAAGGACTGGTACGCGCTGACATGCTGGCTGCCCTTGCTCCACAGGGCCTGCAACTCGCGCTGGCCGAACTCGAAGCCGCCCGCGGAGGACGCGGTGACCGCGCCCGCCGCGTAGTCGGGCAGCTCGGCCGGGTCGAGGCCGGCGTCTTGCAGTGCCTCCTCGGCGGCCACCAGCGACAGCCGGGTCACCTGGTCGGTCTGCGACAGCAGGCGGCTCGGCACATGGTCCTCGGCGACGAAGCCGGGCACCTCACCTGCGAACCGGGCCGGATAGCGGGAGGCGTCGAAGCGGGTCAGCGGACCGATACCGCTCTCGCCGCGCAGCACCGCCGCCCACCAGGCCTCGGTGCCCAGCCCGTTGGGGGCGGCGACGCCGATGCCGGTGACCACGGCGTGGGTGCTGCGGACCGCCGGGGCGGCGCCCGGGGGCGCCGGGGCGGGGGAGGCGGGACGTTCGAGGAGGGACGTGCCGGTCATGCGCTCACTCCCAGGTGCGGACGGGTCAGGACCATGGCGCTCTGGAAACCGCCGAACCCGCTGCCCACGGTGAGCACGGTGTCGGTCACCTGCTCGCGGGCCACCAGCGGTGTGTAGTCCAGGTCGCAGGCGGGGTCGGGTTCGTGCAGATTGGCCGTCGGCGGTACGACGTCGTGCTCGATGGCCAGCGCGCTGGCGGCCACCTCCAGGGAGCCGATCGCGCCGAGCGAGTGCCCGATCATCGACTTGATGGAGCTGATGGGCACTTCGTGGGCCCGCTCGCCCAGACTGCGCTTGAACGCGGTCGTCTCGTGCCGGTCGTTCTGCTTGGTGCCCGAGCCGTGGGCGTTGACGTAGTCGACGGCGTCGGGGCCGAGCCGGGCCTCGTCGAGGGCGGCGGTGATGGCCTCGGCCATCTCCCGGCCGTCCGTGCGCAGGCCCGTCATGTGGTAGGCGTTGCTGCGGCTGGCGAAGCCGGCGATCTCGGCGTACACATGCGCGCCGCGGCGGCGGGCGTGCTCCAGCTCCTCGACGACCAGGACGGCCGAACCCTCGCCGAGCACGAACCCGTTCCGGGTCCGGTCGAAGGGCCGCGAGGCGCTCTCCGGCTCGTCGTTGCGGGAGGTGGTGGCCTTGATCGCGTCGAAGCAGGCCAGCGTGATGGGGGAGATCGGTGCCTCGGTGGCGCCGGTGACCATGACGTCGGCGCTGCCCTCGCGGATCAGCTCGACCGCGTGGCCGACGGAGTCCAGGCCCGAGGTGCAGCCCGTGGACACGAGCGAGACCGGCCCCTGGGCGCCGACGGTGTGGGCGACCTCGGCGGCCAGCGAGCTGGGCACGAAGTAGTCGAACAGATGGGACACGGCCCGGGTGTGGTCGACCAGCCAGTGGGCGCCGCTGTCGCTGACCTCCGCGTACTCCGCGTCCAGGCCGGAGGTGCAGCCGACGGCGCTGCCGAGTGTGACCCCGGTGCGCAGCGGGTCGAGCTGCCCGCCCAGTCCGCTGTCGGCCAGTGCCTCGCGGGCGCTGACCACCGCGAACTGCGCGGCGCGGTCGAGCCGTTCGGTCTCCGCGACGGTGAACCCGTGCGCGGCGGCGTCGAAGTCCACCTCCGCGGCGATGCGTGAACGGAACCGGGCCGGGTCGAGCAGGGTGATGCCACGGGTGGCCGTGCGACCCGCGGTGAGCTGCGACCAGTACTCCTTGGCTCCCACTCCACCCGGGGCGACCACTCCGATTCCGGTGATCACGACCCTTCTCATCGGCTGTCCCTCACAGTTGTCCTCCAGGTGTCACGACGGCGGCGCGAATCGTCGCCCAGCCGACAAACACGAGCCCCACGTCGACGGTCCGAGCGTCGCCGACGTACCTGGAGAACGGCTTGAACACGACGCAGGCTGCTCAGCGCCTACGTGGTCTCCGGCAGCCGGGCGACCAGCGCGTCGAAGTGGCGCACCAACGCCTCCTGACGGCGGCACAGTTCGTCGATGTGCCGCTGGAGGCGGGCGATCTCGCTGCCGAGTTCGAGGGTGTCGGTCAGCGTCGTCGGCCCGGCGGACAGGCCGGGGCCCGTGGGGGCGGAGAGGTCGGGGGCGTGGTTGAGGATCGCCTCCAGGCGCCCGCGCAGGACCGGGCCCGGCTCGATTCCGAGGGCCTCCACGAGGCGGCGGCGGGCGCGCTCGTAGACGCCCAGGGCCTCGGCCTGACGGCCGCTGCGGTAGAGGGCGACCATCAGCAGGTCGTAGAACCGCTCGCGCAGCGGATGGTCCGACGTCAGCTTCTCCAGCTCGCCGGTGATCTCGCCGTGCTGGGCGCAGCGCAGGCACGCGTCGTAGAGGGTCTCCACCGCCGTCAGCCGGTTCTCTTCGAGACGGTTCGCCTCGCTGGTGCACAGCGGTCCGTCGCGGCTGTCCTGGAGGGCCGGACCGCGCCACAACGCCAGGGCTCGGCGCAGCAGTTGGGCCGCATAGTCGGGGTCGGTGGCGACCGCGGCCCGGCCTTTGGCGGACAGCCGGGCAAAGCGCTGGACGTCGGTGGTGGCGCGGCCCAGGCTCAGCAGATAGCCGGTCGGCAGGGTGGTGATCCACTCGTGGCCGGGGACGGGCACGGCGCTCTCCGGCAGCAGCCGGCGCAGCCGGGCCACATGTGCCTGCAACGCGTTCGCCGCGTTCGACGGGGGACTGCCGCCCCACAGCTCCTCGGTGAGCTGGTCCACGGACAGCGGCCGGCCGGCGTGCAGCACCAGCGCGGACAACAGGACACGCTGCTTGGCGCCCGGCGGCACGATGTCCGCCCCCGCCCCACCGTCCCGGATCTCCACCGGCCCCAACAGCCGGAACTCGGTCTCCTCACGGGCACTTGAAAGCCCCCCACCCCGCCCGACCACGGTCAAGGCGGCCCCACCCTGCACGGTCATCGCGACACCACCTCCTTTTGTGTTGCCGGGTGGTGTGGGCCGGCGCTGTTCCATGGTGACTCCGTCGCTGGTCGGTGGGCGGCGGCCAGGGGGCGTGGGTGCGGGTGTCGTGATCCGGTCGGGTTCGGCCATCGCGACGGCTGCGGGGTGGGGCGGTCGTCTTCCGGACGATAGCCACCCGAAGCGGGCGGCGGCCGTCCGCGCGAGCCCGGCTCCAGCATTCGTACAAGTGCTCTCTAGTGAGCTGGTCCCAGGTCGAACGGCCGCGTGTGGAAGGTCGCTTGAACGCGGCTGGAGATACCGACGGGTGTCACGAGAACGGGGCTAGCGTGCTGCACGGCCGACGGCTTTGAGCCAACGAGTGGAATCACACACTCAACCGGTACGGGGAGGAAACTGTGGAGATACAGGTTCTGGGTCCGTTGAGCGCTCATGTCAACGGAGTCTCGATCGTTCCGACTGCGGGCAAGCCGAGGCAGATCCTCGCTCTGCTCGCCTTCTACCCGGGCAGGGTCATGCCTGTGCCCACCCTCATGGAGGAGATCTGGGGAACCAACATGCCCCAGAGCGCGATGACCACCATGCAGACGTACATCCTGCAACTGCGCCGCCGCCTCGGCACCGCCATGGGGCCCGACGCCCCCGGCACCGCCAAGGAGGTGCTGGCCACCCGGCACGGCGGCTACCTGCTCCAGGTCCCGCCCGAGTGCGTCGACGTACAGCGCTACGAGCAGTTGGTGACGGCCGGTCAGGCCGCCTTCGAGGAGGGCGAGGACGCCAACGCGGCGGGCCTCTTCGGGGACGCGCTGTCCATGTGGCAGGGTCCCGCGCTCGTCGACGTACGCGTCGGACCGATCCTGGAGATCGAGGTCATGCGACTGGAGGAGAGCCGCCTGGTCACCGTCGAGCGCCGCATCGACTCCGACCTCCGGCTCGGCCGGCACACCGAACTCATCGCCGAGCTCACCGATCTGATCGCCCGTCACCCGCAGCACGAGGGCCTGCACTCGCAGGCCATGGTGGCGCTCTACCGCTCCGGCCGGCAGGCCACGGCGCTGGACGTCTACCGGCGGCTGCGCAAGCGGCTCATCGAGGACCTCGGCGTGGAGCCCTCGCCGCAGCTTCAGCGGCTGCACCAGGCGATGCTCACCGTCGACCCGGCGCTGGACGTGGTGTGCGGGCCGCGCCCCACCTCCACCTTCAATCTGTACGCGGTCTGAGCCCGAGCCTGCCTCGAGGACCCGGCGCGACCCTCGTGGGGCGCGGGAGCCGCCATGGCTCCGCCACCAGCGCCGTGGGGTCTCCCGCGACCTGATCCGCCGGACAGGCCCGGGCGCGACGAGAAGAGGGACGGCCGATGTCCGACGAACAGCCGGTGCTGCTCCACTGCTTCGCGCACGCCGGAGCCGGCGTCTCGTCGTTCCACGGCTGGCCCGCGGACCTCGGCACCGGCGTCTCGCCCGTGCCGCACCTGCTCCCCGGCCGTGACAGCCGGCGCCGCGAACCCCGGGTGACGGGACGCGAGGCGCTGCTGGCCGACCTGATGGACGACTTCCGGCCCGCGCCGCACACGCCGTACGTGCTGTACGGGCACAGCCTCGGCGCGCTGGTCGCCTACACGCTCACCCGGGCCCTGCACGAGGCCGGGCTGCCCGGCCCGGCGCTGCTCGCCGTGGGAGCCTGTCCGCCGCCCGACGCCGCCTCCCGACTGGCGGACGCCTGCCGGGATTCCGACGAGCAGCTGCTGCGGCTGCTCGACACCGCGGGTGGCCTGCCCGAGGGCGCCGCCCCCGGCGGTTTCTGGTACCGGTCCGTGATGCCGGTGCTGCGCGCCGATCTGGCCCTCGCCGACGCCCTGCGCCGCGCCGCCCGCACCCCGGTCGCGCGCGGCCCGCTGACGGTACCGGTGCTGGCCGTCGCCGGCGCCGACGATCCACTGGTGCACCCCGCCGAACTGGCGGACTGGCGGCGCTGGACCGCGGGGCCGCTGCTCGCCCGCACACTCCCCGGCGACCACTTCTTCGTCCGCGGCCCCGAACTGCCGCGGCTGCTCGGGCGGGCCTGCCGAGTCGTACGGCGACTGAGTGCTCCGCTGGTGGTGCGGTGAGTTGGCTGCGGGTGCGTCGTGGCTGGTCGCGCCCGCGCGGCGGAGCCGCATATCAGATGCGGCCCCGCGCCCCTTCGGGGGCGCCGCCGAACCGCACACCACAGGAGGACTGGCATGAAGGTGCCCGAGATGGGCCGGGTCAACGAACTGAGCACCGACGTCTGTGTGGTCGGCGCGGGCCCCGCCGGGCTCGCGCTCACCCTGATGCTGCTGCGCTCCGGTGTCCGCGTCGCCCTGCTGGAGCGCTCCTCCGGGCTGCGCCGTGACTTCCACGGCGAGATCCTCCAGCCCGGCGGCCAGCGCATCCTCGGTGAACTGGGCGTCCTCGACGGCGCCCGGGCCCGCGGCGCCCGCGCGCTGAACGGCTTCCAGGTCCTCCAGGACGAACGGCTGCTGCTCGACGTCGACTACCGGCGCCTGACACCGCCGTACGACTGTCTGCTCGCCCTGCCCCAGCGCCATCTGCTGCATGAACTCCTCGCCGCCTGCCATGCCCTGCCCGGCTTCACCCTGCTGGAGGGCTACCGGCTCAATGCGCTGCTGCGCGACGGCGACCGGGTCACCGGGGCCGTGGCGCAGCACGGGAACGGGCACACGGCGATGGTGCGGGCACACGTCGTGGCCGGCGCCGACGGCCGGTACTCCCGGACCCGGAAGCTGGCCGGCATCGACGCCGGACGGACCGAGGCGTTCGACCAGGACGTGGTGTGGTTCGCCATGCCCGCGCCGGGCGGGGCCACCGGGCAGGTACGGGTCCACCGCACCGAGCGCGGCGCCCTCCTCGTCCACGACACCCACCCCGACCGGCTGCGCATCGGCTGGACCCTGCCGCACCGGACCTGGAACCGGGTCGCGGCCCAGGGGATCGACGTGATCCGGCGGGAACTGACCGACGCGCTCCCGCAGTTCGCGGAACTGTTCCGTGAGCATCCGCCCGCCCTGGCGGACCTGAAGCTGCTCGACGTGTTCGCCGCCCAGGCCGAGGAATGGGTGCGCGACGGGCTGATGCTCGTCGGTGACAGCGCCCACACGCACGGGCCGATCGGCGCCCAGGGCATCAACCTCGCCCTCCAGGACGCGGCCGCCGCCCATCCCGTCCTGCTCGACGCCGTCCACGCGGGCGACGCGAGCCGGACCCGGCTGCTCCCCTACGAGCTGCGGCGCAGGCCCGCGGCCGCCGCCGTGCACCGGATGCAGCGGCTTCAGGCCAAGGCGCTGCTCGGCCGCGGCGGACCCGTCACCACCCGGTTGCGCGCCCGCGCCGCCGCCGTGGTCACCCGCACCCGGCTCGGCGAGCGCATCACCCGCAGGATCGCGTACGGCGCCGACCCGGTCAGCGTGCGCACCGACCTGTTCGTGCTCAGCGGGGCAAGTGAGGGGACACGGTCCGGCGTTCGCGGGTGAGCGGGGTGCGGGGTGCGGGGCCCCAGGGTGCAGAACGGATCCAGCACGCTTCGAACATTCCTCAAGCGGTCCGACGGAACGTGAATCCGTCGAGCGGTGTGCGCGCCGCCCACCGAGAACCGGAGGAGAACCGTGCCGAAGCTCACGTACCCCGAGTTCCCGGTGGACGGCCTGCTGCGCACGGCCGCCGAGCGCGACCCGGACGGCCTCGCCGTCCGCACCGCCGGCGCCGCCCTCTCCTTCCGTGAACTCGACGCCCGGGCCGACCGGATCGCCGTGTTCGTGCAGCAACTGACCGACGGTCGGCCGGGCGCGCGGATCGGCGTCGCCAACGTCCTCGCCCCGGCCTTCGCCGCCGGCTACTACGGCGTACTGCGCGGCGGGGCCACGGTCGTTCTGGTCAACCCGCTGATCGGCGAGGACGGACTGCGGCACGTCTTCGCCGCGTCCGGGGCCGAGATCGCGCTCGTGCCCGCCGCGACGGCCGGACTGCTGGCCAAGATGCGGGACACGCTGCCCGCGCTGCACACCATCGTGGTGACCGACGCGCCCGACGCCGTGGTGCCCCCCGGCTGCGTGCCCCTGCACACCGCCCTGGACGGCATGCCGGACACCCCCGAACCGGTCCACGCCGACCGCGACGCCGTCGCCTGCGTGCAGTTCACCACCGGCACCACCGGCCGCCCCAAGGGCGTACTGCTCACCCATCGCAACGTGGTCGCCAACGCCCGGCAGACCTCCCTCGCCCACCGCCTGGGCCGCGACTCGGTGACCGTCAACCATCTGCCGCTGTACCACGTCATGCACCTCAACTCGGCGCTCGACGCGGGCGCCTGCCAGGTGCTGTGCCAGGACCCCGACCCGCTTCTCTCGCTGGCCGTGGCCGCCGGCACCGGCGCCACCCACTACTACGGGCTGCCCGCACGGCTGCACCGGCTGGCCGCCGACGGACGCCTCGCCGCGACCGAGCGTGCCGCGCGCGGCGGGCCCGCGCTCACGGCCGTGCTCTCCGGCGGCTCCGGACTGCGCCGGGAAGCCGCCCGCACCCTGCGCGACCTGCTCGGCGTCCCCGTCGTCCAGGGCTACGGCATGGCCGAACTCTCCCCGCTCACCCACTGCCAGCAGCCCGACCGCTACCGGCCCGGCGCGGTCGGCGCCCCGGTGCCCGGAACCGAGTGCAGGCTCGTCGACCTCACCACCCGCCGCCCGGTCGACGTCTGGTCCAGCGGTGAGGTGCAGGTCAAGGGCCCCCAGCTGATGGCCGGTTACCTCGGCGAGAAGTCCTGCGCGCGCATCGACGCCGACGGCTGGTTCTCCACCGGGGACGTCGGATACGTCGACGACGACGGGGCCTTGTGGCTGGTCGACCGGATCGACGACATCTTCAAGTACGACAACGAGATCGTCTCGCCCAGCCGTGTCGAAGGGATCCTCGCCGCCGACCCGAGGGTCGCCGACTGCGTGGTCGCCGGCTGGCCCGACGAGGAACACGGCGGCCTCGTCTGGGCGGGCGTCGTCCTGCGCGAGGACCACGAGGGCCACGAGGACCGCGAGGACCGCGAGGACCACGACACCTCCGGCCGCCCCCACCGGATCCTCGACGTCCTCGACTCGGTCACGGCACGGGCCAACGAACAGCTCGCCCACTTCGAGCGGATCCGTCTCACCGAAGCCCTGGACGCCGTGGAGCGCACCCCCACCGGCAAGCCGGCCCGGCGCCTGATCCGGCAACGGCTCATCCAGCGGGCCGCGTCCTGACCCGGACGCCCGCACCCGCACGCACGAACCCGCACCCGCACGTCCGCACATCCGATTCCCCCAGGATCTCAGGAGAAGACCATGGTGACCTTCGTCAACAAGCTGACCGTCCACGGCGACCTCGACACCTTCCTCGCCGTCAAGGGCAGGCTCACCTCCTACATGGCCGCCCAGCCCGGATACGTCAGCCACCAGACCCTCCGTCACGCGGGCGCGCCCAACGTCTTCCTCGAGCTGGCCGTGTGGCAGGACGCCGCCGCCCACCAGCAGGCCGTACGCAGCGAGGAGTTCCAGTCGCTGGTCAAGGGCCTGGGCCCGCTGGCCACGCCCGACCCGGGTCTGTACGAGACGGTCGAGGAGAGCGCGTGATGCATCACCTCGACCGGCCGCAAGCAGTCGTCGTCGGCGCGGGTCCCGTCGGGCTGACCGCCGCCCATGAACTCGCCCGCAGGGGAGTGCGGGTGCGGCTGGTCGACGCCGCCCCCGGGCCCGCGCGCACCAGCCGGGCCGTGGCCGTGCACCCCCGCACCCTGGAGACGTTCGCGCAGTTGGGCGTCGTCGACGCGCTGCTCGCCCGGGGACGGCGCAACCGCGCCTTCACCATGTACTCCGGCGGACACCGGCTGGTGCGCCTGGAGGCCGACTACTCGACGATGCCGACCTCGTACCCGTACACGCTCATCGTCTCGCAGACCGACACCGAGGCCGTGCTGCGCGAGGCCGTGGCCCGGCTCGGCGTCGAGATCGAGTGGGGCGTGAGGCTGACCGGCTTCGAGCAGGACACGGACGGTGTGAGCGTCCGCCTGCGCGACGCCGACGGCTACGAGGAGAGCACCCGCACCTCATGGCTGGTCGGCTGCGACGGCGGGCACAGCACCGTGCGCAAGCTGCTCGGGCTGGAACTGACCGGCGAGACCAGCGAGACCTGGATGCTCGCGGATGCGCCCGTCGTCACCGACCTGCCGCCCGACACCATCTACTGGACCCACACCGGCGGCCACGCCCTGATGATGGTGCCCTACGCCCGTGACGGGCACTGGCGTCTCCTCGACACCGCGCCCGCACCCGACGGCGGCGCCGCACAGCTGGGGGCCCGGCTGTCCAAGGGGCTCGGCCGCGAGGTGGAGGTCGGCGAGCCCGAGTGGACGTCCGTGTTCACCTTCCAGCAGCGGATGGTGCAACGCATGCACGACGGCCGGGTCTTCGTGGCCGGCGACGCCGCGCACGTGCACAGCCCCGCCTCCGGACAGGGGATGAACACCGGCGTCCAGGAGGCGTACAACCTCGCCTGGAAACTCGCCCAGGTCGACCAGGGCAACGCCGGGCACGGCCTGCTCGACACCTACAGCGAGGAACGCGTACCGATCGGCGAGGCCCTCCTCGGCTCCACCCGCACCGCCACCTTCCTCGTCCAGCTGAAGAACCTCCTCGCCTCGGCCGCGCTGCCCGTCGTGTTCTCCGTCGTGCGCACCGTGCCGGCGCTGCGCCGCGCCATCCAGCGCAAGGTCCTCGGCGGCATGTCCGGCCTGCGCATCGGGTACGGCGACTCGTCCCTGACCAGCGTCGAGTCCTACCACTACGTCGTCGGTGCCGGACCCGTCGTGATGTCCGGGACCGTGCTGACACCCGGCCCCTGCCCCGGCCGGCGGATCACCGAGGCCCAGGTGCACGATCCCCGGTCACCGGGCTGCCGTGCGCTGCACGACGAACTGCGCGACCCGCGCTGGACGTTGCTGCTCGCCGAGGGCGGCACCGGACCCGGGGACACGCCCGTCGGCGTCGCCGTCACCGCCGCCGTCCAGTACGGCGAGTGGCTGTCCGTGCGGACCGTGGGCGGCGAGGACGCCGACGGGCCCGCCCCGCTCGCCGACCCCGACGCCCGGCTGCGTACCGCGCTCGGTCTCGGCCCGGGCTGCTGGGTGCTGGTCCGCCCGGACGGCTATGTCGCCGCGCGGGGCAGCCAGTTGACCCGCTCCGTCCTGGACGGGGCGTTCGCCCCGCTGGGACTTTCGGACCCGCTCGCCCGGGAGGCCCGGCGCGAACCGGCGCCCGACCTGCCCACCCCTGTCCCCCGCCCGAAGGAGCACTGATCATGACCGGTGAGCGTGTGCACCGCACCTCGCACTCGGCCGAGGTGGACGCCCCGGCCGGGGTCGTGTACGGGTTGATCACGGACGCGGTGCGGTGGCCGCTGTTCTTCCCGGAGAACGTGCACGTGGAGCGGCTGGAGTTCGACGGCACGAACGAGCGGCTGCGGATGTGGGCGACGGCGGGCCGCAGGGTCAGGTCGTGGATCTCGGAGCGGACCCAGGACCCGAGGACGCGGTGCGTCGAGTTCCACCAGACGCATCCGCAGCTGCCGGTGACGAAGATGCACGGCACGTGGATCGTCGAGGAGCGGCCCGACGGGACCAGTGCGCTGACGCTGCTGCACGACTTCTCGGTGCTCGGGGACAGCGCGGGTGAACTGTCCTGGGTGGAGCAGGTCCTGGAGCTCAACTCCCGGGCCGAGCTGGCGAGTCTGAAGTCGCTCGCGGAGCGCTGGCGGCGGTTCGACGAGCTGGTGCTGTCCTTCGAGGACACGGTCCGTATCGATGCGCCCGCCGAGCCGGTGTACGAGTTCCTCTACCGGGTCGGTGACTGGCCCGAGCGCGTTCCGCATGTGCAGCGGCTGGAACTGACGGAGGACATCCCCGGGGTGCAGATCATGGCGATGGACACCCTCACCGCGGACGGCGCGACGCACACCACCGAGTCCGTGCGGATCTGTTTCCCGCACGCCGGCCGCATCGTCTACAAGCAGACCACCACCCCGGCGCTCATGGAGGCGCACACCGGCGAGTGGAACGTCGTGTCCGACGAGCACGGGGTGACCGCCGTCGCCCAGCACAGCGTGGTGCTGCGCGAGGACGCCGTGGAGCGGGTGCTGGGGCCCGGCGCCGACCTCGCGCGGGCCCGCCGCCACGTCCGCGAGGCGCTGGGGCGCAATTCCACCGCCACGCTCCATCTGGCCCGCAAGTACGCGGAGTCCGTGACGCAGATCCGGTGAACGGACGGCCGTTCAAAGGCTGAGTTCCGCGCCCCCGGGGTGTCCAGCGCAGCTCCGGTTCGGCTCTAGGCGGCGCGCCGAGAGTTGGCAGACGACGGACACCTCGAAAAGGGCACGGGGCAGCAGCAGTGGGCGCTCGACCCTTTCCGGACGGCCGACACCTCAAGGAGAGGCATGAGCCCCAAGATCACCACCGCGGAGAAGAACGACGAGGCGGCACTCCAGCCGTCCGAGCCGGTCCTGTGGCATCTGGCCCTGCTCAGCGGGGACGACGGCACCACTCTCGATGCGGGACTCGCCGGCCTCAAGGCCCGTTTCGCCCAGGCCCCCGAGCTGGAACGGGTACCGGTGCGCATCCGTACCGTGGGCAACGCCGAGGGCGACCACCGCGGCGCCGTGCTCGCCGGCGACGGGGTCGCCACGGAGATCGGCGCCCAGGAGGCCGGCCGCGCCGCGCCCGTCGCCTTCATGTTCCCCGGACTGGGCGACCACTACCTGGACATGGGCCGCGACCTGTACCGCGACTTCCCCGTCTTCCGCACCGCCGTCGACGACTGTGCCGAAGCCCTCGCCCCCGAACTGGGCCTGGACATACGCGAGATCGTCTTCCCGGACCCGGCACCCGGCCACTCCGCTGAGGCCTCCCCGGCCATCGACCTGCGGCGCATGCTCGGCCGCGACAACGGCCCGCAGAACGAGAACGAGCGCCGGCTGAACGCCACCCGTCTGGCCCAGCCGGCGCTCTTCGTCATCGAGTACGCGCTCGCCCGCCTCTGGGAGTCCTGGGGCGCCCGCCCCTCCGTCATGATCGGCTACAGCCTCGGCGAATACGTCGCGGCCACCCTCGCCGGCGTGCTCGGCCTTCAGGACGCCCTGACCCTGGTCGCCCGCCGCGCCGCGCTCATCGACGGCCTGCCCAAGGGCGCCATGCTCGCCGTCATGCTCCCCGAGGAGCAGCTGACGGACCTGCTCGGCGAGAACGTCTCGCTGTCCGCCGTCAACGGTCCGGAGTTCTGCGTGGTCGCGGGCACCGTCACCGCCGTGGAGGCGCTGGAGCGCACGCTCGCCGACCGGGGCGTCATCTGCCGCCGTGTGCAGTCCACGCACGCCTTCCACTCCTCGATGATGGAGCCCATCGCCAACCAGGTCACCGCGCTCGCGCGCACCCTCACCCTGAACCCGCCGGCCATCCCCTACATCTCCAACGTCACCGGCGAGCCCATCACCGACGAGCAGGCCACCGACCCCGCGTACTGGGCCCGCCACCTGGTCAGCACCGTGCGCTTCGCGAGCGGGCTGCGTCACCTCGGGGCCGTCCCGCTGCTGCTGGAGGCCGGCCCCGGCCAGACCCTCAGCAGCATGGCCACCGTCGTTCGCGGTGCCGATGCGGGCACCGTCGTCGCCTCCATGCGCCACCCGCTGGAGCGCCAGTCCGACTCAGCCGTCGCCCTCAAGGCGCTCGGCCGGCTGTGGCTCGCGGGTGCCGACATCGACTGGACCGGCTTCCCGGCCGGCGAGCTGGACATCGTCGCCGACGCCGCCGCCACGGCTGCCATGAACGCCGACGGTCAGCACGCACCCAGCGCCACTGAGCAGGAGCTCGCCGGCCTGTGGGCCAAGCTGCTGAAGAACGAGCAACTGCCGCACGACGTCAGCTTCTTCGAGCTCGGCGGCAATTCGCTGCTGGCCACCCGGCTGTCGCTGCGCATCAAGCGCGCCTTCGGCGTCGAGCTGACGCTGCGCCAGATCTACGAGTGGTCCACCCTCACCCGCATGGCCGCCGCCGTCGACACGCTGCGCTCCGGCGGGGAACTGGACGCCACGGCCGAGGGCTCCTCGCACACCGGCAACTCCCTGGCCCGCTTCCAGCTGCCCAACGGCCTCACGGTCTGGCACCAGAACGAGGCGGAGACCCGGCACTTCTACGAGGACATCTTCGATCACCGCACCTACGCCAAGCACGGCATCTCGATCCCCGACGGCGGCACCGTCTTCGACGTCGGCGGCAACATCGGCCTGTTCACGCTCTTTTCGCACTACGAGGCCGAGAACGTACGGGTCTTCACCTTCGAGCCAGCGCCGCCCATGTTCGAGCTGCTGAGCCGCAACGTCGCCGAGCACGGTGTCAACGCCACCCTGTTCAACATCGGCGCCTCCGACACCGAGGCACAGGCGAACTTCACCTTCTACCCGCGCAGCTCCGGCATGTCCTCCTTCCACCCCGACGAGGCGGAGGAGAAGCACAACCTGCGCACCATCATCGCCAACCAGCAGAAGACCGACGCCGACGCCGAGGTCGCTCAGCTGGTCTCCTCCGAGGACCTGCTCGACGTCCGTTTCGAGGCCGTCGAGTTCACCGCCACCTTGCGCCCGCTCAGCGCGGTCATCCGCGAGCAGGGCGTCGAGCGCATCGACCTCATCAAGATCGACGTGCAGAAGAGCGAGCGCCAGGTCATCGACGGCATCGCCGACGAGGACTGGCCCAAGATCCAGCAGATGGTGCTGGAGGCGCACGACGCGGACGGCGAGGTCGCCCGACTCGTCCAGCTGCTGCAGGGCCATGGCTTCACGGTGACCGCAGAGCAGGACGAGCTGTACGTCGGCACGGACATCCACAACATCTACGCCGTACGCGGCGCACGCTAACGGAGTCGTACGCGATGGAATTCACGACCGTAGGAGTCGTCGGCGCGGGTGTCATGGGCGTCGGCGTCGCACAGAACCTGGCGCAGACCGGCCACCGGGTGGTCCTGGTCGACATCTCCGACGAGGTCCTCGAGAACGCGCGCCGCGAACTGCGCACCGGCCTGCGCGCCTACGCCCTGTTCAACAAGGGCGCCGGGGTCGACGTGGCCGAGGTCTTCGACAAGATCGAGTTCACCACGGACTACGAACTGCTCGCCAAGGCCGACTTCGTGGTGGAGAACGTCACCGAGGACTGGGACATCAAGAAGCAGGTGTACGAGCGGATCGACCGCATCGTGCGCCCCGAGGTGGTGTTCGCCGTCAACACCTCCGCGATCTCCATCACCCGGGTCGGCTCGGTCACCTCGCGCCCCGAGCGGGTCGTCGGCATGCACTTCATGAACCCGGTGCCGATGAAGCCGATGGTCGAGGTGATCCGCGGCCACCACACCACGCCCGAGACCCTCGACACCGCCCGCCGTTTCCTCGCCGGGTTGGGCAAGGACTGCGTCGTCGTCGAGGACGTGCCGGGCTTCGTCTCCAACCGGGTGCTGATGCTCACCATCAACGAGGCCGTATTTCTCGTGCAGGACGGGGTGGCGCCCGCGGCCGACGTCGACCGGATCTTCAAGACCTGCTTCGACCACAAGATGGGCCCGCTGGAGACCGCCGACCTGATCGGCCTGGACACCATCCTCAAGTCCGTCGAGGTGCTCTACGAGAGCTTCAACGACGGCAAATACCGGCCGGCCCCACTGCTGAAGAAGATGGTCGCCGCCGGCCTGCTCGGGCGAAAGAGCGGCGAGGGCTTCCACAAGTACCGCTGACGCCCCCTCCCCACTTCTGCCATCACAACAGGACGGATGACGACATGAGTACGGACAATGGGGCCCGGATCGCGGAGTACCTCTCCCGCTTCTTCCCGGTGCAGGATCTCAAGGACGACGACGACATCTTCGAACTCGGCTTCGTCAGCTCGATGTTCGCGATGCAGCTGGTCTCCTTCGTCGAGCACGAATTCGGCATCACCGTCGAGAACGAGGACCTGGAGCTGGAGTACTTCCGCTCCATCAGCGCCCTCGACGCGTTCGTCACCCGCAAGCTGTCCGCCCCGGCCGCAGTGTAGCGACGAGCGGACGACACGACGATGACCGGAGCGCTCACCGCGCAGCAGGAGCAGGCCGGCAAGGGGTTCCGGGCCTTCGCCGACCGTCACCTGGCCCCGCACGCCGACGCCTGGCACCGCGCCCAGCGGACGCCGCCCGAGACGGTCCGACTGCTCGCCGACGAAGGTCTGCTGGGGCTGTACGTGCCGCGCGAGTACGGCGGCGGAGGCTGCGACGCGGTCACCCTCGGCCTGCTCGCCGGCGAACTGGGCCGCGCCTGCTCCTCGGTGCGCAGCCTGCTGACCGTGCACTCGATGGTGGCGCACACCGTCGCCCGCTGGGGCAGCCGCGAGCTGAAGCAGAACTGGCTGCCGCGGCTGGCCCGCGGTGAGCGCATCGCCGCGCTGGCCGTGTCGGAGCCGGAAGCAGGCAGCGACGCGGCCGGCGTGACCACCCGTGTGGTGCGCGACGGAGACGACTACGTGATCGACGGCCACAAGAAGTGGATCACCTACGGCGAGAGCGCCGACGTCTTCCTCGTCGTCGGCCGCAGCGAGGAGGGCCCGACCGCTCTGCTGGTGGAGCGGGACACCCCGGGCCTGAGCACCGAGCTGATCGAGGACATGATCGGCATCCGCGCCTCGATGACCGCGCACGTCCGCCTCGACGGCTGCCGGGTCCCGGCCGGGAACCTGCTCGCCCGCCCCGGCCTCGGCGTCTCGCACGTCGTTGGCGCCGCCCTGGACCTCGGCCGCTACACCGTCGGCTGGGGCTGTGTCGGCATCCTCGACGCCGCCCTGGAGGCGAGCGTCGACTACGCGGGCCGGCGCGAGCAGTTCGGCACCCTCATCAAGGAACACCAGCTGGTGCGCCGGCTGATCAGCGACATGTACACAGGCGCCCGGGCGGCCCGGCTGCTGTGCCTGGAGGCCGGACGGCTGCGCGACCTGCGTGACCCCGGCGCCCTGGCCGCCGCCTCCACCGCGAAGTACTTCGCCGCGACCGCCGCCGGGAAGGCCGCCGCCGACGCCGTGCAGATCCACGGCGCCAACGGCTGCAGCTCCGACTATCCCGTCCAGCGTCTCCTCGGCGACTCCCGCGTGATGGAGATCATCGAGGGCAGCGCGCAGCTCCATCAAGTGGGCCTGGCCGAGTACGCGTTCCAGGAACGAGCACCGAGGAGTGAGCGATGACCGCCACCGTCAAACCCGTCAAGACCGTCAAATGCGTGGTCTGGGACCTCGACAACACCGTGTGGGACGGCGTGCTGCTGGAGGACGGCGACGTACGGCTGCGGCCGGAGGTCGTCGAGGTGCTCCGCACCCTCGACGAGCGCGGCATCCTGCACTCCGTCGCCAGCCGCAACGACCACGACGCGGCGATGGCGAAACTCGAGGAGTTCGGGATCGCCGAGTACTTCCTGTACCCGCAGATCAACTGGGGCAACAAGTCCCAGTCGGTCAAGGCCATCGCCGAGGCGATCAACATCGGCGTCGACACCCTCGCCTTCGTCGACGACCAGCCCTTCGAACGCGACGAGGTGTCCTTCGCGCACACCGACGTGCTGTGCGTCGACGCCGTCGACGCCGCGAGCCTTCCCGAACTGCCGCAGATGCAGCCGCGCTTCGTCACCGACGACTCCCGCGAGCGCCGCCACCTCTACCGCGCCGACGCCCGGCGCAAGCAGGCCGAGGACTCCCACGACGGCACCAACGACGAGTTCCTCGCCGCCCTGCGGATGCGCTTCGTCATCGCACCCGCCCGGGAGCGGGACCTGCAGCGCGCGGAGGAACTCACCGTCCGTACCAACCAGCTCAACGCCACCGGCTACACCTACTCCTACGAGGAGCTGGACGCCTTCCGTCGCTCGCCCGACCACGAACTGCTGGTCGCCGGCCTCGAGGACCGCTACGGCAGCTACGGCCGGATCGGCCTCGCCCTCGTCGAACGCGGCGCCGGCGTGTGGACGGTCAAGCTGCTGCTGATGTCGTGCCGGGTGATGTCCCGCGGCGTCGGCTCCGTCCTGCTGAGCCATCTCATGCGCGAGGCCCACGCCGCCGGCGTACGGCTGCGCGCGGAGTTCGTCCCCACCGACCGCAACCGGACCATGTACGTCACCTACCGCTTCGCCGGTTTCCGCGAGGCCGGCACCGAGGGCGGCGTGACCCTGCTGGAGCACGACGGCGCACGGCTGCCGGAGTTCCCGCCCTACATGGACGTCACCATCGAGCGCTGACCGGCGCCACCACCCCCTTCTCTTTGCGAGACCCACACCAGATGCGAGACGGATGGCGGAGATGAACGCCGAGGCGAACTCCCAGGCCAACGAGGACCGGCTGCGGCGGGCAATGGCCGCGGTCCTCCAGCTGAAGCAGCGCAACGCCGAGCTTCAGGAGCGGCTGCACGAACCGGCCGCGATCGTGGGCATGGCCGGCCGGCTGCCCGGCGGGGTGAGCACCCCGGAGGACTACTGGCGGCTGCTGGCCGAGGGCCGCGACGCCATCGGCCCGCTCCCGGCCCGCTGGGACGGGCTCGACCTGTACGACCCCGACCCCGGGGCCGTCGGCAAGAGCTACGCCAGGGAGGGTGGGTTCCTCGACGACCTGGAGCAGTTCGACGCCGACCTGTTCGGGATCTCGCCGCGCGAGGCGGTGTCGATGGACCCGCAGCAGCGGCTCGTCCTGGAGACCGGCTGGGAGGCGCTGGAGCGGTCCGGGATCCGCCCCGACGCCCTCGCCGGCAGCCGCACCGGCGTCTACCTGGGCTGCATGCGCTCCGACTACGACACCGGCAACGCCCCCCTCGGCGTGCTCGACGGCTATCAGGGCACCGGTATCTCCGGCAGCGTGGTCTCCGGCCGCCTCTCCTACGCGCTCGGTCTGCAGGGCCCGGCCCTGACCATCGACACGGCCTGCTCGTCCTCGCTGGTCGCGATCCACTCCGCGCTGGCCGCGCTGCGCACCGGGGAGTGCGATCTGGCGCTGGCCGGCGGGGTCACCGTGATGAGTTCGCCGGCGATGTTCGTCGAGTCCTCAAGGCTCGGCGCGATGGCGCCCGACGGGCGCTGCAAGAGCTTCGCGGCCGGTGCCGACGGCGCGATCTGGTCCGAGGGTGTCGGCATCCTCGCACTGAAGCGTCTTTCGGACGCGCGCCGCGACGGCGACCGGATCCTGGCCGTGGTGCGCGGCTCGGCCGTCAACCAGGACGGGCGCAGCCAGGGCCTGACCGCACCCAACGGGCCCGCCCAGCAGCGGGTCGTACGCGACGCGCTCGCCGCCGCCGGGCTCAACGCGGCGGACATCGACGCCGTCGACGCGCACGGCACCGGTACCCCGCTCGGCGACCCGATCGAGGCGGGCGCACTGGCCGAGGTCTTCGGACCGGGGCGGGACGCGGAAAGGCCCGTGTGGCTGGGGTCGTCGAAGTCCAACATCGGGCACACCCAGGCCGCCGCGGGCGTGGCCGGGGTGATGAAGATGGTGCTGGCCCTCCAGCACGAGACCCTGCCCCAGACCCTGCACGCCGACGAGCCGAGCCCGCACATCCCGTGGGAGAGCAGCGGGCTGGCCCTGCTGCGGGAGCCGCGGCCCTGGCCGCGCGGCGAACGCATCCGCCGGGCCGGTGTCTCCTCCTTCGGCATCAGCGGCACCAACGCCCATGTCGTCGTCGAGGAAGCGCCGCCCGCCGAACCCGCGGAGTCCACCGAGCCCGGTACGCCCGGTGTCGAGGCGGACGCGTATCCGCTGCTGCTGTCGGGCCACGGGCCGCAGGCGCTGCGCGACCAGGCCGCCCGCTGGGCCGGCTGGCTGGAGGAACACGGCACCACCACGCCCTGGCGCGACACCGTGCGCACCGCGGCCCTGACCCGCGCGCACCTGGAGAACCGTGCCTGCGTGCTGGCCGAGGGCCCGGCCGAGGCCGCCGAGGCGCTGCGCGCGCTCGCCGACGGCGCCGCGCACACCGCCGTCGTCACGGGCCTGGCCCAGGAGCGCGGCAAGCCCGTCTTCGTCTTCCCGGGACAGGGTTCGCAGTGGGTGGGGATGGGCCGTCAACTCCTCGCCGAGAGCGCGGAGTTCCGTGCCGCGGCCGAGGAGTGCGACGCCGCGCTGCGGCCGTGGACCGGCTGGTCCGTGCTGGACGTCCTGCGCGGAACCGCGGACGAGGAGCTGAACCTGGAGCGCATCGACGTGCTTCAGCCCGCCCTGTTCACGGTGATGATCGGCCTGGTCGCGGTCTGGCGCTCGCTCGGTGTCGAGCCCGCCGCGGTCGTCGGCTCCAGCCAGGGCGAGGTGCCCGCCGCGGTCGTGGCGGGCTCCCTGTCGCTGGTCGACGGCGCCCGGCTGACCGCGCTGCGCTCCCAGGGCCAGCTGCGCGAGTGCAGCGGCCGGGGCGCGATGGCGCTGGTGGAACTGCCGGTCGCCGAGGTGGAACAGCTGATCGCCCCCTACGGCGGCGCGCTGTCGATCGCCGTCGTCAACACCGAGGCGTCCGCGGTGGTCTCCGGCGACGTCGACGCCGTCGAGTCGCTGCTGGCCGGCCTGGAGGGCGGGGACGTCTTCAGCCGCCGTATCGCCTCCGACACCGCGGGGCACAGCGCGCACATCGACCCGATGCTGCCCTGGCTCGCCGAGGAACTCGCCGGGTTCCGGCCCGTCGACTCAGAGCTGCCGTTCTACTCGACCGTCACCGGCTCCGTACTGCCCGGCACCGCCCTGGACGGCAGCTACTGGTGCCGCAACGCGCGCGAGACCGTCCGCATGGACCGTGCCCTTGCCGCCCTGGTCGCCGACGGGTTCGACGTCTTCGTGGAGATCTCCCCGCACCCCGTGCTCGGCATGGCGCTGACCGGCGCGACCGCCGATGTGCAGGGCGCGGTGGCCGGCAGCCTGCGCCGCGGGCACGGCGGCCTGGGCCAGGTCCTCAGGTCTCTGGGCAGCCTGCACGCGCAGGGGTGCGCGGTGGACTGGGAGCGCATCCTCGGCACCCTGCCGCTCGAGCGCGCTGCCCAACTGCCCACGTACGCCTTCCAGCGTCGCCCGTACTGGACCGATGTCGTCGGCCGGTCCGCCGCCGTGGTCCGCACGACCGCCGGGGAGGAGACGGCCGCCGCGGCGCCGATGGCCGTCCTGCGCACCCGGCTCGCCGGCCTCGACGAGGCCGACCGCGCCGAGACCCTGACCCGGGCCGTGGCCGAAGAGGCGGCCGCCGTGCTCGGTGCCGCCGAACCGGTGCCGGCCGGCAAGCGCCTCCCCGAGCTCGGCCTCGACTCGATCATGGCGCTTCAGCTGCGCAACCGGCTCGCGGAACTTCTGGGCACCGCCCTGCCCACCAACCTCGCCTTCAAGCACCCCACCCCCCAGGACATCGCTCGGCATCTGCTGACCCTGGACCTCGACCTCGCCACCACCGCCCCGCCCCTGACGCGAGCCGAGCACCGCGACACGCACCCGGCGACCGAAGGACAGAAACGCCTGTGGTTCCTGGAGCAGATGGACCCGGGCAACCCCCGCTACAACAGTCCTCTCGTCCTGCGCCCCGCCCAGCTGCTCGATCCGGTCCGCCTCGCCGACGCCCTGCGTCAGGTGATGGACCGTCACGAGGCCCTGCGCACCGGCCTGGAGAGCCGTGACGGCGAGCTGGTGCAGGTCGTGCACGACACCTACGAGCTGCCGTTCGTGCACGAGGACCTCACCGGCGGCGGGATCGAGGAGCGGCTGCGACACGAGGAGCTCGCGCCCTTCGACCTGAGCGGCCGGAGCCTCCTGCGCTGCGCCCTGCTCGACACGTCCGACGGCCCGCTGCTGTGCCTGAATCTGCACCACGCCGTCACGGACGGCTGGTCGCTCACTTTGCTCACCAGGGAGTTGTACGACGCCTATCACGGCCGGGCCACCGACGCGGGGGACTTCCACCTCGGCGACTACGCGGCCTGGGAGCAACGCGCCCTCGCAGAAGGCCACTTCACGCCCGCCCTGGAGCGGTTCGGCGCCGAACTCGACGGCATGGGCCGTCTGGACCTCCCGCCCGCCACCGGCGGCACCGGCGGCACCGTGCCCTTCACCTTCCCCGCCGGCCTGCACGCCCGCCTGGAGGAGATCGCAGCCGACGCCTCGGTGACGCCGTACACCGTGTACGCGAGCGCGTTCGCGGTGCTGCTGGCGCGGACGACCGGGTCGTACGACTTCGCACTCGGCACGGTGTGGGCCAACCGCCAGCTGCCGGGCGTGGACCGCCTGTCCGGGTTCCTCGTCAACACGCTGCCACTGCGCGTGGACCTGACCGGCGAGCCGGCGTTCACCGACGCTCTGGCGGCGACGGCATCGCGGGTGCTGGGGCTGCTGGAGCGGCAGGACGTGCCGCTGACCGAGATCGTGAAGACCGCCGGCGGCACCCGCACCGGCGACGAGAACCCGCTGTTCCGGGCCCTGTTCAACTACCGGGCCTCCGACCTGCCGGTCCTCGGCGAGGGCGCCGATGCCTGGGTGCCCGCCGAGGACGGTGCCGTCGGCGGCGGTCCGCGCGGGGTCGCCAAGGCGGACGTCGGCCTCATCCTCGCCCCGGGCCGGGACGGCGGCATCCGCGGCGAACTGGAGTTCCTCACCGGCGTACTGGACCGCGAGTCGGCCGAGCGGCTGGTCGCCGGCCTGCACGCACTGCTCGTGGACATCGCCGCCGACGCCACCCGCCCGATCGCCGAGCTCACCGTCCTCGACACCGCAGAACTGGCGTGGCTGGAGGAGCACGGTGGCACCGCCGCCGAGGCCGTGACCGTGCCCGGCGCCCTGGAGCGCATCGTGGCGCGCTCCCGCACCGCCCCGGACGCGGTCGCACTCGTCGCGGACGGTACGACGATGACGTACCGCCAACTCCTGGCGTGCGCCTGGGCGATGGCCGGGCATCTGCGGACGGCCGGAGTCGGCCGGGAGAGCCTGGTCGGTATCCATCTGCCGCGCTCGGTCGACCTCGTGGTGGCTGTGCTGGCGACCTGGCTGGCCGGGGGCGCGTATGTGCCGCTGGACCCGGAGTACCCGAAGGCCCGGTTGGAGCATGTGATCTCCGACAGCGGGCTCGGGATCGTCGTCTCCACCCGGGACGGCGCCGGGGAGATCGCCGACGACCGTATCCAGGTGCTGCTCGCCGACGCGCTGCCCGCCGCCGACGAGACCACGCTTCCCGAGGACCTCGCCCTGCCCGGGCTGCGGGACCTGGCCTATGTGATCTACACCTCCGGGTCGACCGGGCTGCCCAAGGGGGTGCAGCTGGAGCACGCGCAGTTCGCGAACTTCTGCACGGCCATGGACGACCGTGTCGGCGGCGGCGCGGGCGACACCTGGCTGGCCGTGACGAGCCTGTCCTTCGACATCTCCACGCTGGAGCTGCTGTGGACGCTCACCCGTGGCTACCGCGTGGTCGTCGCCCAGGGCGGTCCGGCCTCCTGGGCGGGCTACCTGCCGTACGCGCCGACCCATCTGCAGTGCACCCCGTCGCTGGCGCGGATGCTGCTCGCGGACGCCGACGGACGAGCTCTGGTGCAGGGCCTGGAGCGGATGCTGGTCGGCGGCGAGGCCCTGGACCGAGGGCTGGCCCGCAAGCTGCTGAGGCTGTGCCCGCAGGTCATGAACATGTACGGGCCGACCGAGACCACGGTGTGGTCGGCGGCCTGGGACGCGCTGCCCGGTGAGGTCGCCCTCGGCGAACCCCTGGCCAACAACCGGCTGTACGTGCTGGACGCGGGCCGGCGGCGGGTGCCGCGCGGCACCCGGGGCGAGCTGTGGATCGGCGGACTCCAGGTGGCCCGCGGCTATCTCGACCGGCCCGAACTGAACGCCGAACGCTTCGTCGCCGACCCCTTCCTGCCCGGCGGGCGGATGTATCGCACCGGCGACGTGGTGCGCTACCGCGCCGACGGCAGCCTGGAGTTCTGCGGGCGCGTCGACACACAGATCAAGCTGCGCGGGCACCGCATCGAACTGGGCGAGATCGAAGCCGTCGCCACCGAGCACCCGGGCGTGACCGAGGCCGCCGCGGTGGTCCGCGAGGACATCCCCGGCGACCCCCGGCTGTGCCTGTACTACACCACCTCCCGCACAGTCGCCGACGAGGACGTGCGCCTGCTGCTCGCCGACCGGCTGCCCGCCTACATGGTCCCGGCCCGGCTCATACGCCAGGACGAACTTCCGCACACCCCGAACAAGAAGGTCGACCGCAACGCGCTGCTCGCCCTCGACGCCCCGCTCTCGCGAGCCGTGCCCGTCGCGGCGGGCGGCGACCACCTCGAGGAGCTGATCACCGGGGCCTGGGCGGAGGTGCTGGGCAGCGACCGCATCGACCCCGACAAGGGCATCTTCGAGCTCGGCGCCACCTCCATGACGGCCCTTCAGGCCCACAAGATCATCTGTGCGGGCCTGGGCCGCGAGTTCCCGCTGTCCACCCTCTTCCGCTACCCGACCGTGCGCGGACTGGCCGGGTTCCTGCGCGACGGCTCGCCCACCACCCTCGTACGCCAGGAGGCCGCCGCCCGGCGCGAACGCAACGGCGAGGACGCGGTCGCGATCGTCGGCATGGCCTGCAAGCTGCCCGGCGCACCCGACCTGGACGCCTTCTGGCACAACCTGCGCGGCGGAGTGGAGTCCATCACCCGCTTCACCGACGACGAACTGCGCGCGACCGGCGCCACCGAGGAGGAACTCGCCGACCCGGACTATGTGCGCGCCCGCGGCCTCGTCGACGACCCCGACCTGTTCGACGCCGCGTTCTTCGACTACTCGCCCGCCGAGGCGCTGGTCATGGACCCCCAGCACCGGCTGTTCCTGGAGTGCGCCTGGCAGGCCCTTGAGCACTCCGGCATCGTGCCGCGCGCCTTCGACGGCAAGGTCGCCGTCTTCGGCGGCACCGGATTCGGCGGCTACCCGCAGCAGCCCGCCGAGGACCTGTCGTCCTTCTACCGCTCGATGATCGGCGGCAAGAGCGACTACCTCGCCACCCGGGTCGCGCACAAGCTCGACCTGCGAGGCCCCGCCCTGACCGTGCAGACCGCCTGCTCCACCGGCCTGGTCGCCGCCCACCTGGCCCGCGAGAGCCTGCTGCGCGGCGAGTGCGACGTCGCCCTCGTCGGCGCGTCCTCGCTGACCATCCCGCTCAAGCAGGGCTTCGTGCACCAGGAAGGCCTGGTCGTCTCGCCCGACGGCAAGTGCCGGGCCTTCGACGAGAAGGGCGCCGGGACCGTCTTCGGCAGCGGCGCGGGCATCCTCGCGCTGCGCCGGCTCTCCGACGCGATCGAGGCCGGGGACACCGTGTACGCGGTGCTGCGCGGCAGCGCCGTCAACAACGACGGCGCCGACAAGGCAGGCTTCACCGCGCCAAGCGTCCAGGGCCAGGCCCTGGTCATCGCCGAGGCGCAGGCCGTGGCCGGCGTCGACGCCGCGTCCATCGGGTTCGTCGAGGCGCACGGCACGGCCACCGCGCTCGGCGACCCGATCGAGGTGCAGGCACTGCAGCAGGTGTTCGGCGCCGCCGAGCGCGAGGAACCCTGCGCGATCGGCTCCGTGAAGACCAACATCGGGCACGCGGACGCCACCGCGGGCGTCGCCGGGCTGATCAAGGCCGCGCTCGTGGTGCACCACGGGGAGCTGGTGCCGAGCCTCAACTTCGAGCACCCCAACCCCGAGATGGGCATGGACCCGAGCCTCTTCCACGTCAACACCGAGACCCAGCCCTGGCAGCAGGAGGACGGGCCACGGCGGGCCGGGGTGTCCTCGTTCGGGATCGGCGGCACCAACGCCCATGTGATCCTCGAACAGGCCCCCGAGCGGCACGAACAGGCCCCGGCCGAGGGCGCTCTGCCGGTGGTGCTGTCCGCGCGGGACGACACCGCGCTGCGCGAGCAGGCCGCCCGCTGGGCCGACTGGCTGCAGCGCAACCCCTCCGCCGCGCTGCGCGACGTCGCTGTCACCGTCGCCACCCGGCGTACCCACTTCGCCCACCGGGCCGCCGTCGCCGCGGCGGACGTGCCGGAGCTGGTGCAGGCGCTGACCGCGCTCGCCGAGGGCCGCTCGCACGCCGCGCTGACCGAGGCCACGGCTCGTGCGCGGGGCCGCACCGTGTTCGTCTTCCCCGGGCAGGGCGCCCAGTGGGACGGCATGGCACGTCGACTGCTGGCCGAATCCCCGGCGTTCGCCGAGAAGGTGGGGGAGTGCGACGCCGCGTTCGCGGAGCTGACCGGCTGGTCGGTCACCGACGTCCTGCTCGGCCGGGCCGCCCCCGAGCTGACCCTGGACCGCCTGGACGTGAACCAGCCGGTCATGTTCACCATGTACGTCTCCCTCGCCGCGGCCTGGTGCGAACTGGGCGTGGAACCGGCCGCGGTGGTCGGTCACTCGCAGGGCGAGGTGGCCGCCGCGGTCGTCGCGGGGGCGCTCACCCTCGCCGAGGGCGCGCGGATCATCGCCGTCCGCAGCCGCGCGCTGCAGGGTGTCGCCGGGGTCGGTGCGATGGCCGTCGTGGAACTGCCGCTGGAGCAGGTGCGCGAACGGATCGCCCCGTACGGCGGGACCGTGTCCGTCGCCGCCGTGAACACCCCGTCGTCGGTGGCCCTCTCGGGCTCCGCCGAGTCGATCGAGGACCTCCTCTTCGCACTGGACGACGACGATGTGGTCTGCGGCAAGCTGGAGGCACCGGTCGCCTCCCACAGCCACCACATGGACGCCCTGCTGCCCGCGCTGGAGGCCGAACTGGCCGGCCTGGCCCCGCAGTCGGGGACCGTCCCGTTCTTCTCGACCGTGACCGGCGCCCTGCTGGACGGCGCCGCCCTGGACGCCGGCTACTGGTCCCGCAACCTGCGCGAACCGGTCCGCCTGGACCTCGCTCAGCAGGAGCTGCTCCAGTCCGGACACGATGTGTTCGTCGAGGTCGGCCCGCACCCGGTGCTGGCGATGGCGCTGACCGAGGGCGGCGGCGAGCGGGCCGTCGTGGCCGGCACACTGCGCCGGGGCCACGGCGAACGCTCCGAACTCCTGCGCGCCCTGGGCGTGCTGCACACCCACGGCCACGCGGTCGACTGGACGCGGGCCCTGCCCGAGGGCCGGGTCGTGCCCCTGCCGACGTACGCCTTCCAACGGCAGAGCTACTGGATCGAGGAGCCGCGCGCCGCCCGGGACGCCGGCGTGGACCGCGCGTTCTGGGAAGCGGTCGGCGACGCCGAGCCCGCTCGCATCGCCGAGCTGCTGGCCGCGCCCGAGCAACTGCACGACAGCATCGAGGAGTTGCTGCCGCTGCTGAACGCCTGGTGGCGGAGGCAGGGGGCGGACGAGAAGGTCGCGGGATGGCTGTACGAGGACACCTGGGAGCCGGTGGCTCCGGCGGGCTCCGCTGCCCCCGGCACCGTCGTCCTGGTCACCTCCCACGGCGAGGAGGACGCTGCCGATGCGCTGACGGAGGCCCTGCGTGCCGCCGGTACCCGGACGGTTCACCGTGTCCCCGGCACCACGGACCGCGCGGCCGCCGCCGAGGCGCTCGCCGCGCTGCCCGAGTCGCCGGACGCGATCCTCACCCTCGCCTCCCTCGACACCACCACCGGGCCCGGCGGCACCACCCGCGGTCTGCTCGCCGTCCTGGCGCTGCTTCAGGCCCTCGGTGAACTCCAACTCGCCGCTCCGGCCTGGGCGTTGACCCGAGGTGCGGTCGCGGTGGACGCGGCCGACGGTGCCCCCGACCCCGCCGCCGCGCTGGTCACCGGGCTGGGCCGGGTGGCCGGCCTGGAGGACCCGCTGCGCTGGGGCGGCACCCTCGACCTCGCGACCCTGCCGTATGAGGGCTGGGCCGGACAGGTCGTGGCCGCCCTCGCGAGCGGCGACCACGAGGACCAGGGCGCGCTGCGCGCGGACGGCCGTTTCGTACGACGGCTGCGGCGCACCGCGCCCCGCGCGGCCGGGGAGTGGACCACTCGCGGCACCGCCCTGATCACCGGCGGCCGGGGCGCCCTCGGCCTGCACCTGGCACGCAGGCTCGCCGAACGCGGTGCGCAGCACATCGTGCTGGCTTCGCGGCGCGCGGGCGCCTCCGACGACACCGAGCAAATCGCCGCTGAACTGGCCGAACGGGGCGTGCAGTTGACCCTGGCGGCCGGTGACGTCACCGATCGCGAGCAGGTCGCCGCGCTGGTCGCGCAGTGCGCGGCAGACACCGAACGGCCGCTGACCGTGGTGGCCCACCTCGCCGGGGTCTCCCGTATGGCCGCGCTCGCCGATCTCACCCCTGAGGCGGCCGCCGACGAGATCGCCGCCAAGGTGCTGGGCGCCCGGAACCTCGACGAGGCGCTGGACGGGTACGACCTCGACGCCTTCCTGCTCTACGGCAGCGGCGCCAGCCTCTGGGGCGGCGCCGGTCAGGCCGCCTACGGTGCCGCCAACACCGCCCTCGACGCCCTCGCCCGACAGCGTCACGCCCGCGGGCTGCCCGCCACCGTGCTGCACTGGGGCGGCTGGGCCGGCGGCGGCATGGTGTCCGCCGAGGCCGAGAAGGCGGCCCGCTCGCGCGGCCTGCGCTCCATGCCGCCTGCCCGCGCCCTCGACGCCCTCGACCTGGCGCTGCGCGCGGGAAGCGTGGCACTCGGCGTCGCCGACATCGACTGGACGGCGTTCGCGCCCGCCTACCGCTCCGCCCGCCCGCGCCCGCTGCTCGACGGCATCGACGAGGCGCGCCCGGAGCCGGAGCAGGAGACAGCCGGGGACGCCGAGGCCGGTCGCGCCCTGCGGAACCGGCTGACCGGACTCGACGAGGGCCAACGACTGGACGCCGTAACGGATCTGGTCAAGGACGAGATCGCCGCCGTGCTCGGCCTCACGGCCGCCGACGTGCCCGGCGAGCAGCCGCTGCCGCAGCTCGGCCTGGACTCTCTGATGGCCGTCACCCTGCGCAACCAGCTCATCCGCCGCACCGGCCTGCCGGTCACCACCGAGCTGATCCTCAAGCACGCCCACTGCGCGGGCATCGCCGGCCGGCTCCTACAGGACCTGCAAGGCGTCGAGGACACCGCCCCGGCCGGTCCCGGTCCCTGGCTGCGGGTCCTCAAGCCCGCCGAGCAGCCCCGCGCACGCGTCGTGTGCGTGGCCGGCATGGGCGGCACCACCGGCGGCCACCTCCCGCTGGTGCCCCATCTGCCCGACGACGTCGAACTGGTCGGCGTCCAGCTGCCCGGCCGTGAGGCCCGGGCCGGCGAAGCCGCCATGACCGACATGATGGCCGTCGCCGACCAGGTCGTCGCCGCCCTCGCCCCCGTGCTCGACGCACCCCTCGTGCTCTACGGGCACAGCCAGGGCTCATGGTTGTGCTGGGAGGTCGCCCACCGCCTCGCCCACCGCCCCGGCGTGCCGCCGCTGGCCCTCGTCGCCGCGTGCGCGCTGCCGCCGCTGGCCGCGCCGACCCCCGGCCTGACCCGGCTCGCCGAACTCACCGCGGACGGCGACTTCGACGCCGTGACCCTCGGTGAACTCGCCGACATCTTCCGGGGGTTGCTGCCCGACCAGATCCTCGACAGCGAGGAACTCCTCGCCGAGTACGTCGACCGGCTGCGCGCCGACACCCGGCTCGCAGACAGCCACCGCGGCGTCCTGCGCGGCGTCACCCGGCCCCCGCTGCGGGTGCCCGTCGTCGCCGTCGAGGGCAGCGACGACCCGGTGCTGCCCGCCGGGGCCATGCAGGTGTGGCAGGAGCTGACCGACGGCCCCTTCACCCGCACCGGCATCGACGGCACCCACGCCGCGCCCATCGTCAACGCACCGGCGATGGCGGACCGGCTCACCGACGTGATCAGGCTCATCACAACCGTGGAGGAACCCCATGCCTGAGACAGTCCGCCCCGACGGGGCGCGGATCCACTACGAAGTGCACGGGGAGGGCTTCCCCGTGCTGCTCCTGGCGGACGGCCCGGCCGGCGGCGACAGTGCCGGCTGGGAGGAGAACTTCTACCACCCGGTCGCCGAACTCGCCGCCCGCTTCCGGGTCATCACCGTTGACCTGCGGCACACCGGCCGCTCGTCCGCCGCCCCCTTCGCGCCCTTCTCCTACCCGGAGCACGCCGCCGACCTGGTCGCCGTCCTCGACGACGCCGGCGCCGCCGAGGCCCATGTGGTCGCCGCGGGCACCGGCACCGCCGTCGCCTGGCGGCTCGCCCACGACGCCCCCGCCCGGGTGCGCTCCGTGGTCGCCGAGCGACCCGTCGGCCTCGACGGCACCAACACCCCCGGCGACTTCCTCGGCACCTACGACGAGCCCATGCGGCACGCCCGCGCCGAGGGCATCGCCGGCGTCATCGCCGCCGCCGAGCCGGACGGCGACTTCGCCCGCAACCCGGGCGCCGGTCCCTACGCGGCGCGGCTCGCCGCCGACCCGGCGTTCCGCGAGGAGCTCACGGCGCTGCGCCGCGAGCGCTACATCGTCGCCCTCGTCCGCTTCCGCGACGGCATCTGGCCCGCCGGCTCGCCGTACTTCTCCGTGCCCGAACAGTGGCCGGCGAGCCTCGGGAGTCCGCTGCTGATCCTGTCCGGCTCCGACCCGCTGCACCCGGAGGGCCTGGCCAAACGCCTCGCCGACGAGGTGCCCGGCGCCCGGATCCTGGACGCCGGCCACGCCGGCGCCGACCGTCGCGAAGCCACCGTGGCGACGATCGCCTCCTTCCTGAACGAGCACACGCCGGAGCCTGAGGACCGATGACCATGCTCACGACCGACACCCTCGACATCACCGACGAGACCGCCTACAGCACCCGCGGCGGCTACCCGTACGACGAGTTCGACCTGCTGCGCCGCGAGTCACCGGTGTTCTGGTACCGGCGGCCCGGCTTCGAGCCGTTCTGGGTGCTGACCCGGCACGAGGACATCGCCTGGGTCTCCCGCAACCCGAAGATCTTCTCCAGCGCCCAGCGGGTCACCCTCGACACCCCCGAGGCCGTCGACATGTTCGAGATCCAGCTCGAACAGCGTGCCCAGATGTTCGGGCACGGCCCCGACCTGCCGCCGGCGCTGTCGTACATGGACTCGCCCGGCCACCGCCATCTGCGCCAGGTGATGGCCCCCTGCTTCACCCCGAAGGCCATCGCCGAACTGGAGGAGCGCTTCCACGAGCTCGCCCGTGGATACGTCGCCGAGTTCGCCGCCCGGCTCGACGAGCGCGGCGAGGCCGACGTGGCCCGCCATCTGTCCGCCCGGCTGCCGGTCGCGGCGATCTGCGAGCTGGTCGGCGCCCCGCTGAAGGACTGGGACGACATCTTCGAGTGGACGGAGGGCACCACCGGTGCCGCCGACCCGGAGAACCAGCGCGACGGCGAGGACGCCGAGGCCACCTTCGCCCGCAACATGACCGCCCTCAACGGCTATGTGGCGAACCTGGTGCAGGAGCGCATGGCGCAGATCGACGGCGCCGGCACGGACGTCCTCAGCCGGCTCGCCCAGGCCCGCATCGACGGCGAACCGCTGGCCTTCCACGAGATCCTGTACACCGTCTTCAACCTGCTCGTCGCGGGTATCGGCACCACCCGCAACGCCACCACCGGCGGCATCCAGGCCCTGCTGGACCACCCGGAGGAACTGCGCAAGCTCATCGACGACCCCTCGCTCGCAGACAGCGCGGCGGAGGAGATCCTGCGCTGGACGTCCATCGCGGTCAACTTCGTGCGCACCGCACGCCAGGACACCGAGATCGGCGGGCAGCGCATCCGCAAGGGCGAGACCGTCGCCATGTGGTACCCGGCGGGCAACCACGACGAGTCCGTCTTCGACGACCCCTACCGCTTCGACATCACCCGCGACGCGCGCGCCCACGTGGCCTTCGGCGGCCACGGCGAGCACATCTGCCTCGGCGCCCACCTCGCCCGGCTCGAACTGCGGGCCGTCCTACGGGCGGTGGCCCCCCTCCTCGCCGGACTGGAGGTCGTGCGGCGGCCCGAGTTCGGCGTCCTGCACCTCCAGGCCGCCGAGATCAAGCGGCTTGTCGTACGACGCAAGGAGAACTGAGCATGGCGGACAACCAGCGGCCGATCCCCACCTCGCTGCAGGGATTCGCCGACGGCGACGAATCCGACCTCAATGTGGTGGCGCCCTGGACCGGCCCGGCCGTGGACCCGGAAACGGGAATGCTGCGGGAACCCATTCGCGGCCGTCATCTCATCGCGACCTCGGTCGGCTGGCCGAAACCGGGACACGAACCGGTGGCCATCCAGCTGAACGAGGCCATTCTCAAGGAACTCTATGTGCGGCCCGGCCTGCTCGCCGTATGCCTGGGCATATCCGAGAACAATTTCAACAGCACACGGAGTCTCAGTATCTGGGAGGACATGGCGGCGCTGAGCGGTTTCATGAAGTCGAAACCGCATCTGGCCGCGGCGCGCCGCGTGAAAGAGCTCATGTTCGACTGGGAAGGCTGCCACTGGGAATCCGAGGAGACCGCGGAGCTGCCCGATTTCGACGAGGCACGGGACCGGCTCGCGGCAATACGGGATCCCGGTACCAGCGCATTCGCGTCGCCCGGTCTGTGAAGCGGCAGAAATAAGCTCGAGAACCGCTCGAGAATCCCTTGAGGGATGCTTGAGGACTCATTGTCACGATGCCTGCAAGAAGTTGACCACGACACCGAGGAGTCCGGCACATGACCGCGACCATCGAGGCGGCCCCGCAGTCCCTCACCGACCACCTCCTGCACAGCTACGACCTCGCGCACGGCATGGTCCTGCAGCTCGCCGAGGACTTCGACGACGCCACCGCCCGTCTCGCGCCGGCCCCGCACAAGCCGCTGGTGTGGTTCCTCGGCCATCTGACCTGCGCCACGGACTACTTCTCCACCCTGCACCAGGGCACCCAGTCCCTGGTCACCGAGGAGTTCTCGCTCCGCTACGCCGGCAACGACGACCAGGACTGGTCCATCGGCCCCTCGCTCGAGGAGATGATCGACCTCTACCGGGCCGTGCACGCACGCATGCGTGAGTTCGTGGCCGGGCTGACCCCGGCCGACCTGGACGAGGAATCCCCCCTCGAGCCCGTCGGCGACGACCGGCTCAAGAATCTTGGAAAGGCCCTGTCGATCATTCAGATGCACGACGCCTATCACTGCGGGCAGGTCGGCTGCCTGCGCGTGGCCCTGGGCAAGCACGTTCCTTTCTAGACCGCTCCGTGCCGGGCGCTGCTACGGTGAGGAAGGATTTCACCCGCAGCGTTCGGCGTGCCACGGAGGAGAGAATTCATGTCGTCTCACATCGCCTTTTTCAATTTCCCGGCGATCGGCCATGTCAACCCCACGCTCGGCGTGGTGGAAGAACTGGTGAAGCGGGGAAACCGGGTGACGTGCACCGTGACCGAGCATTTCGTTCCTGCGGTGCGCGGAGTGGGCGCGGAGCCGGTCGTCTACGAATCGGTTTTCGGTGAGTTCTACCGAAGCCCCTACACTGCCGAGGCGAACGCCGGGGAAGGGCTGCGCTGTCTGAACGAGGCGACCTCCCTGGTGGAACAGGTGGGTCCGTTCTACGAGAAGAACAAGCCGGACCTCATCGCCCATGACTTCATGGCCTGGGGAGCCCGTTTCCACGCCTCGAAGAACGGGATCCCGGTGGTCCGGCTGTTCCCCTCGTACGCGTGGAACGAGCACTTCAACATTCAGGAGCGGTTCCCGATCGCGGAATTCACCGATCCTCAGGTCATGGACATGGTCGGCAAACTCGCGGCACTGCTGCCGGAGTTCGGGCTGCCCGCCGACCCGATGGCCTTCTTCCAGGGCATCGAGAAGCGCGGCATCGTCTTCATGCCCCGGGAGTTCCACTACGACGGGGAGACCTTCGACGAGCGGTTCGTCTTCGCCGGACCCTGCCTGGGCGACCGCTCCTTCCAGGGCACCTGGCAGCCGGCCGCCGCCGGCCGGCCCGTGCTGCTGATCTCGCTCGGTACCGCGGCCACCGGCTGGCCGGAGTTCTTCTCCCTGGCCGTCGAGGCCTTCCGCGACCTGACCGACTGGGACGTCGTCATCGCCGTCGGCGACCACCTCGACCAGGCCGAACTCGGCGAACTGCCGCCGCACTTCGACGTACGCCGGCATGTGCCGCAGCTCGACGTGCTGCGCCACGCCCGCCTGTTCGTCACCCACGGCGGCATGAACAGCACCATGGAGGCGCTCTACCACGGCGTGCCCATGGTGGTGATCCCGCAGATGAACGAGCAGCGGGCCAACGGCCTGCGCGTCGGCGAACTCGGCCTCGGCCGCCACCTCGCGAAGGAGGAGGTCACCGCCGAGAGCCTGCGCACGGCCGTCGACCAGGTCGCGGGCGACACCGCGGTGACCGAGCGTGTCACCGCTCTCGGCGAGACCATGCGCGCCGTCGACGGCCCCGCCGTCGCCGCCGACGCCATCGAGTCCTTCCTCGCGCAGCAGACCGAACAGCGCTGACCGACCGTACTTGGGCGGCAAGGAGGGGCCCGCCACCCGGGACGTCCCGGGTGGCGGGCCCCTCCTCGTGGGCCTTCCCGCATCTTCCTCCGCCCTCGTGCGGCTGAGGCAGGTTCGAGTGGGTGTCGAGCGGCGGAGCAGAGGGTGTCAGCGTGCGGGGGACTGTCCTCATGCCTCATGCGGAGCAACCCGTGTTTCCACCGTCTCCTTTCACCTGGAAGGCACCGTGAAGCGACTTCTGAAGATCGCGGGCGTCGTCGCGACCCTTGGCCTGCTCACCCCGGTCGCCGCCGCGGCCGGCCCGGACACCGAGTCAAAGGCCCACCGCGGCACCGGTTTCGCCGGCATCGGCTCACTGACCGCACCCTCCGGCAAGGGCAGCTTCCGATTCGGTGTGGCCAGCTCCGCCACGCAGATCGAGGACCAGAACACCCGGACCGACTGGTACAAGTGGACCCAGCCGGCCCCCGACGGCATGGGCAGGAGCCCCTTCGTCGGCGAGGGCGTGCAGGGCTACAGCAAGGCCGTCGAGGATGTCGGCCTGCTCGACGACCTCAACGTCGACTCCTACCGGTTCAGCATCGAATGGGCCCGCATCGAGCCCAAGCGCAACCAGATCGACGAGGCCGCGCTCGACCACTACAGCGACCAGCTCGACGCGCTCATCGACCGCGGCATCCGCCCGATGATCGTCGTCCACCACTTCGCCAACCCGGTCTGGGTCGACGACCCCGAGGACGTCGCCTGCACCAACGGCCCCTCCGACACCAACCTGTGCGGCCTGGACCACCCACAGGGCGGCCCCCTGGTCGTCAAGGAGATGGCCGAGCACGCCAAGCTGCTCGCCGAGCGCTTCGGCGACCGCGTCGACGAATGGGCCACGGTCAACGAGCCGATGGTCTACATGATGTTCTCGCACGCCTTCGGCGCAGGCCCGCCCGGCAAGGCCAACCTGCCCACCAACTTCGGCACCAAGTTCGCGCCGGCCATCCGGAGCTACATCAGCGCCCACGCGGCCATGTACAAGGCGATCAAGCGCTACGACCGCCATGACGCCGACGGCGACCGCCGCAACTCCGCGGTCGGCCTGACCGCCAGCGTCAAGCAGTACGTCGCCGTCCGCGACGGAAAGATCAGCACCGAGCCCCGCGACATCGCCGCCCGCGACCGCTTCCGCTACTTCTTCGAGCTGAACTTCCTCAACTCGCTGTGGAAGGGCAGCTTCGACGCCGACTTCGACGGCAAGCCCGACGAGGCCCACCCCGAGTGGAAGAACACCATGGACTGGCTGGGCATCCAGCTGTACGACCGCACCGGAGTCTCCGACCCCGGCGACGCGGCGCCCTCCCTGCCGGTCATCGACGTCAACGTCTGCGGTGCCGCGCCCTGTCTGCCGCTGCTCGACGACTCCTACTTCGTGCCGGCCATGGGCTACGAGTCCGACCCCGACGGCCTCTACCCGGTCCTCAAGGACTTCGCCGCCCGCTACCCGGGCGTCCCCCTCGTGGTCAGCGAGTCCGGCATCGCCTCCGAATCCGGCAAGCGCCGCGCCGAGTTCACCGTCCGCTCACTCCAGCAGATCGAGCGCGTCCGCGCCGAAGGCGTCGACGTCCGCGGCTACTACCACTGGAGCCTGATGGACAACTTCGAGTGGCTCATGGGCTACAGCGCCCGCTTCGGCCTCTACCGGGTCGACCGCACCACGATGGAACGCACGCCCACAGAAGCGGCGACGGTCTATTCGCAGATAGCGGGCTCGCGCACGTTGTCCAAGGCGATCCGCGAGGAGTACGGCGGCACGGGCCCCCTGACTCCAGAGCCGGCCAACCCCTGAGCTGCAGCGCTCCCCACGTCGAGAATCTCGAGGATGAGCAGATGAGCAATGCCACCGCCCAGGACATCACGGCGTTCCTCCGAAGCACCGTCGCCGAACTGCTCGACGTGACACCGGAGTCCGTCGACCCAGGCCGACCTCTGCGCGACCTCGGCGTGGACTCCGCCGGCGTCACCACCCTCGTGGCAGCCCTCTCCCGACACCTGGGCGAACACGTCCCCACCTGGGTGGTGTGGCAGCACCCCACGATCGCCGCGATGGCCGCCCACCTCACCGGCGCCGTGACCCCCACCCCGGCTCCGGCCGCGAAGGGACAGGTCCACGACGGCGAGCCCATCGCCGTCGTCGGCCTCGGCTGCCGGCTGCCCGGCGGCGTCGACACCCCGGAGGACCTGTGGCAGGCCCTCTGCGAGGGCCTCGACGCCATCCGCGAGGTGCCCGCCGACCGCTGGAACGCCCACGAGTGGCTGGACGACGACCCGCGTGCCCCCGGCAAGATGACCACCCGCTGGGGCGGCTTCCTCGACGACGTCTCCCGCTTCGACGCCGACCTGTTCCACATCTCGCCCGCCGAGGCCCGGCACATGGACCCCCAGCAGCGCATGGCGCTCGAGGTCGCCTGGGCTGCGCTGGAGGACGCCCGGGTCGTGCCCGGCTCCCTGTCCGGCAGCCGCACCGGTGTGTTCCTCGGCGCCATGGCGCAGGAGTACCACCTGGCCACCGGCGCCGACCCCGAGGCCATCGGCACGCACTCCGCCGTCGGCTGGGACAACTCGATCATCCCCGCCCGTATCGCCTACACGCTCGGTCTGCAGGGCCCGGCGCTGGCCGTCGCCACCGCCTGCAGCTCCTCGCTGACCGCCACCCACCTCGCCGTGCAGAGCCTGCGGCGCGGTGAGAGCGATCTCGCCCTGGCCGGCGGCGTCAACGTCATGCTGCACCCCAACACCACCGTCGCCATGACCAAGTTCGGCGGCATGAACCCCGACGGCCAGTGCCGCGCCTTCGACGCCGGTGCCGCCGGCTACGTACGCGGCGAGGGCTGCGGGATGCTCGTGCTGCGCCGGCTGTCCGACGCGCTCGCCGCCGGTGACCGGGTCTACGCCGTCATCCGCGGCTCGGCCGTCAACAACGACGGCGCCTCCAACGGGCTGACCGCCCCCAACCCGCTGGCCCAGGCCGACGTCCTGCGCACCGCCTGGCAGGACGCGGGCATCGACCCCAAGGACGTCTCCTACGTCGAGGCGCACGGCACGGGCACCCTGCTGGGCGACCCCGTGGAGGCGGAGGCCCTCGGCACCGTCTTCGCCGAGGGCCGCATCGAACCGCTGCGCCTGGGCTCGGCCAAGACCAACTTCGGGCACCTGGAGCCCGCGGCCGGAGTCGTCGGCCTGCTCAAGACCGCCCTCGCCCTCTACCACGGCGAACTGCCCGCGAGCCTGCACTTCGACGCGCCCAACCCGCACATCGACTTCGAGCGCAACCGCCTGAGCGTGGTCGCCGAGCACCAGACCTGGCCGGCCGCCCCCCGCCGCTACGCCGGCGTCAGCGGCTTCGGCTTCGGCGGCACCAACGCCCACGTCGCCCTGGAGGAGGCCGCCCACCGGCGCCGTACGCTGCTGCCCGTCACCGCCGACGACGAACAGACGCTGCACGACGCCGTCACCGCCCTCGCCGGTACCGCCACGCCCGGCGCCCCGGCCCAGGAGCAGGGCACCCACCGAGCCGTCGCTGCCATCACCGCCACCACGGCCGAACTCCTCGCCGGACCGGCCCGCACCGGCGAACGCCCCCCGCTCACCTTCCTCTTCTCCGGCCACGGCTCGCAGTGGCCGGGCATGGGCCGCGAACTGCTCGCCGAACCCGCCTTCCGCACCGCCCTGGACGCCTGCGACCAAGCCGTACGCCAGTACACCGGCTGGTCCGTCACCGAGGAACTGCTCGCCGACGGCGCCCGCTCCCGGCTCGACCGCACCGACGTCGTCCAGCCCGTGCTGTTCTCCGTGCAGATCGCCCTTGCCCGCACCCTGACCGCCTGGGGCCTGGAGCCCGACACCGTGCTCGGGCAGAGCGTCGGCGAGGTCGCCGCGGCCGTCGTCGCCGGCGCCCTCGACCTGGACGAGGGCGCCCGCCTGATCACCACCTGGTCCGCGCTGATCACCGAACGCGCCTGTGGCCTCGGTGCCCTGACGGTCTGTGACCTCGGCATCGACGAGGCCGCCGAACTGGCCCGCGACACCGCCCGCGGGATCAGCTTCGCCGGGCACCTCGCCCCCGGCCAGGTCTGCCTGTCCGGACCCCTGGACGCTGTCGCCACAGTCGAACGCGACCTCGCCGAGCGCGACGTACGCACCCTGCGCGTCAACATCGACTACGCCTCCCACAGCGACACCCTGCGCGACCTGGCCCCCGAACTCGTCCGGCGCCTCGGCACGGTGCGCACCCGCACCACGTCCGTCCCCTTCTTCTCCACGGTGCTCGCCGGCCACGTCGACGGCACCGCCCTGGACGCCGCCTACTGGGCGCGCAACATGTGCGAGCCGATGCTGCTCGCGGAGTCGGTGACCGAGCTCGCCCTCGCCCGCCCCGCCGCCACCCGCGGGCTGCGCGTCGTCGAGATCGCCCCGCACTCCGTCGTCCGGCGCTCCGTCGAGCGGACCCTCACCGACCTCGGCGACACCCGCTCCGCGGCCCTCGCCACCTGCCGCCGCGACCGCAGCGCCCGCCGCGGCCTGGAGGAGCTCGCCGCGCGCCTGTGGTGCGACGGGCACGACATCGACTGGGACGCCGTGCACGGCCGCCAGGAGCGGGCCGCCCGCCGCGCGCCCCTCACCCTGACCGTGTCCGGCAAGACCGAGCAGGCGCGCGCCGCGAACGCCGCTCTGCTCGCCGACCGCCTCGACGGCGCTGCCGAGAGGGACCTCCTCGACGTCGCCTACACCGCCGCCCACCACCGCACACACTTCGAGCACCGGGCCGGCGTCACCGCCGGGTCCGTCGCCGAGGCCGCCGTTGCGTTGCGGGCGCTGGCGGAGGGCCGGGCTCATCCGGATGTGGTCGAGGGTGCCGCCGTCACGGGTGGTCTGGCCGTGCTGTTCACGGGGCAGGGCAGTCAGCGCCTGGGCATGGGGCGTGCGTTGTACGGGGCGTTCCCGACGTTCCGGGAGGCGTTCGACGAGGTGTGTGCGGCGTTGGAGCCGTATCTGCGGGTGCCGTTGACGGCGGTGTTGTTCGCGGCGCCGGACAGCGCGGATGCGGAGCTGGTGCATCAGACGGAGTTCGCGCAGCCGGGGCTGTTCGCGGTCGAGGTGGCGTTGTCCCGGCTGTGGCAGGCGTGGGGGATCGCGCCTGTCGCGGTGGCGGGTCATTCGGTGGGTGAGCTGGCGGCCGCGCATGTGGCGGGTGTGCTGGATCTGGCGGACGCGGCGCGGTTGGTGGCGGCGCGTGGCCGGTTGATGCAGGCCTGTGAGCCGGGTGGTGCGATGGCGTCGGTGGAGGCGCCGGAGACCGAGGTGTCCGAGGTACTGGCCGGGATCGGGGGCCGGATCTCGGTGGCGGGCCTGAACGGCCCCACCCAGACAGTCGTCAGTGGCGACGAGTCCGCGGTGGAAGCGGTGCTGGAGCATTTCACGGCTGCCGGCCGCCGTACGCGCCGACTGGTCGTGTCGCACGCTTTCCACTCGCCGCACATGGACGCGATGCTCGCCGAGTACGAACAGGTGGCCGCCTCCTGCGTGTTCCGGGCACCCCAGGTGCCCCTGGTGTCGACGGTGACCGGTGGCTGGGCGACGGCCGGGGAGCTGGCGGAGCCGGCGTACTGGGTGCGTCAGGTGCGTGAGACGGTGCGGTTCCTGGACGCCGTGCGCACGCTGGAGTCCTCGGGCGTGGGCCGGTATCTGGAGTGCGGTCCGGCGGCGGTGCTGTCCGCGATGGGCGCCGGGTGTGTGGAGGGGGAGGCGGTGTTCGTCGCCTCCCAGCGTGCCCCGCGTGCCGACGGTGACGCCGCCGACGAGGTCCGTACCCTCGTCCGCGCGCTCGCCGCGCTGCACGTGGCGGGCGAGGACCTGGCCTTCGACCGTGTCCTGCCCGGCGGCCGGCCCGTCGACCTGCCGACCTACGCCTTCCAGCGCGAGCGTCATTGGCTGGAGACCACGCGCGGCGGCGCCACCGACGCCCGCGAACGCTCCCAGGCCGAGGACGCCTTCTGGGACGCCGTCGGCAGCGGTGAGGTCGCGAGGCTGTCCGAGCTCCTCGGCGCGGCCGACGCCGACGCCGTCGCCGCCGTCCTGCCCCACCTCGCCGCCTGGCGCGACCAGCAGGACCGCGCGGGGCGCATCGCCGACTGGATCTACGAGGAGACCTGGGAACCCTCCGCCGTGGCGCGTACCGCACCCGCCCTGCGCGGGCACTGGCTGATCGCCGCCCCCGTGACCGCCGGCGCCCGCGCCGAACGCCTCGCCGCCGCCGTCGCGGCCGCCGGAGCCCACCCCCACATCCTGACCACCGACGACGACCGGTCCGCCTGCGCGGCCCTGATCGGCGCCCTGACCGCGGCCCTCGGCGAGGACACCTTCACCGGGATCCTCGCTCTCACCGCCGCGGACACCACCGCGCACCCCGGCCACCCGGACGTGACCACGGGCGCGGTCCACAGCCTCACCCTCGTGCAGGCCCTGGCCGACACCGCCGTACGGGCCCCGCTGTGGTTCCTCACCGAGGGCGCCGTCGCCGCCCACCCCGAGGACCCCGCCCCCGACCCAGCCCAGGCCCAGACCTGGGGCCTCGGTCATGTCGTCGCGCTCGAACACGCCGCCCGCTGGGGCGGACTGGCCGACCTGCCCGCCGACCCCGGCGAGAGCGAGCTGCGCCAACTGCTCGCCACCCTCGCCGCGCACGGCACACCCGACGCCGAGGAGCACGTCGCGGTACGTCCCGCCGGACGCCTGGCACGCAGGCTGCGCCGCGCCGCCCCGGACACCTCGGCCCGCCCCTTCACACCGCGCGGCACCGTCCTCGTCACCGGCGGCAGCGGAGCCCTCGCCGGGCATCTCGCCCGCCGCCTCGCCGAACGGGGCGCCGAACACCTGGTCCTGGCCTCCCGGCGCGGTCCCGCCGCCGACGGCGCCGCCGAACTCGTCGCCGACCTCGAGGCGTCGGGAGCCCGCGTCACCCTCGCCGCCTGCGACGTCACCGACCGGCAGCAACTCGCCGGCCTCATCGACACGCTCCGGCGGGACGACACCCCGCTGCGCGCCGTCTTCCACACCGCGGGCCTGCTCGACGACCGGCTCCTCGACGGCCAGGACGCCGAGTCCCTCGCCGCCGCCACCGCACCCAAGCTCACCGCGGCCACCCACCTGGACGAGCTGACCCGCGACCTCGACCTCGACGCGTTCGTGCTGTACTCGTCCGTCGTCGGCGTCCTCGGCAACGTCGGCCAGGCCAACTACGCGGCCGCCAACGCCGCCCTCGACGCGCTCGCCGCCCGGCGCCGCGCCGCCGGTCTGCCCGCCGTCTCCGTCGCCTGGGGCCCCTGGGCCGACGGTGGAATGACGCACGGCGCCGCCGAGACCCAACTGCGCCGCATCGGCCTCGAACCCATGCCCGCGCCGCACGCGCTGGACGCCCTGGACGCCGTACTCGACCGGGGTACCACCGCGCTCGTCGCCGGCATCGACTGGGCCCGCGCCGCCACCGCCTACACCGAAGGCCGCGACCGCCCCTTCCTGCGCGCGGTCCCCGAGGCCGCCCGCGCCCTCGCGGACGCCGGCCCCGCCGAGACGGACACCCCGCTGCGGGCCACCCTCCTCGCACTGCCCGAGGACGCCCGCGCCGACCATGTGCGCCACCTGCTGGCCGTCGAGGCCGCCGCGGTCCTCGGCGCGAAGGACCCCGAAGCCCTCGACCCCGAGCGCGGCTTCAAGGATCTCGGCTTCGACTCCATGATGTCCGTGGACTTCAGTGTCCGAGTCCAGCAGCGCACCGGCGTCCTCACCCCGAGGACCCTCGTCTTCGACCACCCCGACCTGGCCGCCGCCACCCGCTGGCTGCTCACCGAACTCGCCCCCGCCGCACAAGCCGTACCCGCCGCCGGCACCGGCACCCGCCGCCCAGCCGACGACCCCCTCGCGGTCGTCGGCGTCGGCCTGCGCATGCCCGGCGACGCCCACGACCTCGACAGTCTCTGGCAGGTCCTCGCCCAGGGCCGCGACACGGTCACCACCGTGCCCGCCGACCGCTTCGACGTAGACGCCTACTACGACCCCGACCCCGACTCCGAGGGCCGCACCTACACCCGCCACGCCTCCTTCCTCAGCGACGTCGCCCACTTCGACGCCGCGTTCTTCGGCATCAGCCCCCGCGAGGCCGAGCCGATGGACCCTCAGCACCGGCTGCTGCTGGAGGCCGCCTGGAACTCCCTGGAGAACGCCGGCATCCGCCCGCGCGACCTCCGCGACACCACCACCGGCGTCTTCGTCGGCGCGGGCGTCGGCGAGTACGGCAAGCACCGGCAGGGCGGCACCGCCGACACCTACACCCTGACCGGCAGCCTGCCCAGCTTCAACGCCGGCCGGCTCTCCTACCATCTGGGTCTGCAGGGACCGGCGCTGTCCGTGGACACCGCCTGCTCCTCCTCCCTCGTCGCCCTCCACCTCGCCTGCGAGGCGCTGCGCTCCGACGAGTGCGAACTGGCCCTCGCGGGCGGTGTGCAGGTGCTCGCCGACCCCGACTCGTTCGTGGCGCTCAGCCGTTCCCACGCGCTCGCGCCCGACGGCCGCAGCAAGACGTTCTCCGCCGAGGCCGACGGCTACGGCCGCGGCGAGGGCGTCGGCGTGATCGCGCTGATGCGGCTGTCCGACGCCGTCGCCCAGAACCGCACCGTGCTCGGAGTGATCCGGGCGACCGCCGTCAACCACGACGGCGCCAGCAGCGGCATCACCGCCCCCAACGGCTCCTCCCAGCAGAAGGTCATCCGTACCGCCCTCGCCTCGGCCGGACTCACCTCCGCCGACGTCGACTACGTCGAGTGCCACGGCACCGGCACCTCCCTGGGCGACCCCATCGAGGTGCAGGCCCTGGCCGCCGTGTACGGCGAGGGCCGGGCGCCGGGTCACGAACTCGGCCTCGGCACGGCCAAGAGCGTCATCGGCCACCTGGAGTCGGCCGCCGGCATCGCGGGCGTCTGCAAGGTCCTCGCCTCCTTCCGCCACGATGCGTTGCCCGCGACCCTCAACAGCAGCCCGCGCAACCCGAACATCGCCTGGGACGACCTCCCGGTGCGTGTCGTCGACGCCCTCGAACCATGGGAGCGGGACGTCGAGCGTCCGCGCCGTGCGGGTGTGTCGTCGTTCGGGCTGAGTGGCACCAACGCGCATGTGATCGTGGAGGAGCCGCCTGTTCTGGCGGGGGCTGCCGCTGAGGTGGTGGTTGGTCCGGTGCCGGTGGTGGTGTCGGGCCGTGACGAGGTGGCGGTGCGTGTCCAGGCGGGGCGGTGGGCGTCTTGGCTGGCCGGGCGTTCGGGCGTCCGGCTTGGGGATGTGGCGGTGACGGCGGCTCGTCATCGCACGCACTTTGAGCACCGGGCGAGCATTGCGGTTGGTGACACGGCTGCTCTTGTCGAGGCGTTGGAGGCGTTGGCCGCGGGTGAGGCGCATGACGCGGTGGTCTCCGGGGTGGCTGAGCGGCGCGGGAAGGTGGTGTTCGTCTATCCGGGGCAGGGTTCGCAGTGGGTCGGTATGGGCCGCGAACTCCTTGCCACGAGTGTGGTGTTCCGGGAGACGGTCGAGGCGTGTGATGCGGCTCTGATGCCGTTCACCGGTTGGTCGGTGCGTGAGGTCTTGGCGGGTGAGGAGGGTGAGCATCCGCCGTTCGACCGGGTGGATGTGGTCCAGCCCGCGTTGTTCGCGATGGGTGTGGGCTTGTCGGCGTTGTGGCGTTCGCTGGGTGTGGAGCCTGCCGCGGTGGTGGGTCATTCGCAGGGTGAGGTCGTCGCCGCGGTGGTGAGCGGTGCGTTGTCGTTGGAGCAGGGTGCGCAGATCGTGGCCGCTCGTTCGAAGGGGGTTCTTGCCTGTGCCGGTCAGGGCGGTATGGCGCTGATCGAGCGGCCTGTCAGTGTGGTCGAGGAGTTCCTCGCGCCCTACGGTGACGCCCTGTCGGTCGCGGCCGTCAACACCGCCGGGTCCACCGTGATCTCGGGTCAGGCCGACGCCGTCGCGCGGATCGTGTCCGAGCTTCAGGGGCAGGACGTGTACGCCCGCAAGATCAATGTGGACTACGCGTCGCACAACGCGCAGATGGATCCGTTGCTGCCGGGCCTGGCCGCTGAGTTCGAGGGTCTTACGCCGCAGGCCGCTGGGATCGCCTTCTATTCGACGGTGACCGGGGAAGTGGCTGCGGGTCCGGAGTTGGACGGCACGTACTGGTGCCGCAATCTGCGTGAGCCGGTCCGTTTCGATCGTGCCCTGGGCAGGCTTCTGGACGACGGTCACACGGTGTTCGTGGAGATCTCCGCCCACCCGGTGCTGTCGATGCCGCTGACCGACGGCAGCGCCGACCGCGGTGGCATCGTCGTCGGCTCCCTCGCCCGTCAGCAGGGAGGCTACGACCGTCTGCTGCGCAACCTCGGCCTCCTCCACGTCCAAGGCCACCAGCTGAACTGGAACAAGGTCCTCGGCGGCGGCACTGTCGTCCCGCTGCCGACGTACGCCTTCCAGCGCGAGCCGTACTGGTCGGACGTACCGAAGACGAACGGGGATGCCGGGTCGCTCGGTCTGGACGCCTCCGCGCACCCGTGGATCGGTGCCGTCACGCAACTGGCCGACGGTGAGGGCCATCTGATCACCGGGCGGCTGTCGTCGGCGGAGCAGCCGTGGCTGACGCACCACACGGTCTTCGGGTCGGTCATCGTGCCCGGCACGGGGCTGCTGGAGCTGGCCACCGCCGCCGCGCACGAGGTCGGGGCGACCGGGATCGCCCAGCTGACGCTGGCCGAGCCGCTGGTGATCGACGACGCCGTACGGATCCAGATCACCGTCGGCGCGCCGGACGCCTCGGGCCGCCGGGCGATCGCCGTCCACAGCAGCCCCGAGACCGCGCCCACCGAGTGGACGCGGCACGCGACCGGTGAACTGGGCGAGGGCGCTCCCGATCCGGACACCTCGGCGTTCGGCGAGCTGGCACAGTGGCCGGTGCCGGGAGCCGAGCGAGTCGGACTCGACGGGTTCTACGACCGGTTCGCCGCCCAGGGCATCGACTACGGCCCGGTGTTCCGCGGTCTGGCCGAGCTGTGGCGCAAGGACTCCTCCGCCTACGGCCTCGTGCGTCTGCCGGACCCTTCCGCCGGTGCCGAGTTCCTGCTGCATCCGGCGCTGCTCGACACCGCCCTGCACGTGATGAAGGGCGTGGCCCGCGAGGAGGCACCGGGCGCGCTGCTGCCGTTCGAGTGGAGCGACGTCGACCTGCACGCGGCGGGCGGCGGTGAACTGCGCGTACGGATCGACGTGTCCGCCGGTGCCGAGGGCGCCGACGGCGGTCAGGAGATCCGGGTGTGGGCCTGCGACCCGGCCGGCGCACCCGTCGTACGGATCGGCGCACTGCATCTGCGCCGGGCGACGGCCGAGCAGCTGCAGGCCGCGCGCGGCGGCGCCGACGGACTGCACCGCCTGGAGTTCCAGCCGGTCGCGGCCCCCGTACCGCAAGGCCCTGTCGCGGACGCGGTGCTGACCGGTACCGGCCTGATCGCCGAACGGCTCGGCGTACCGGCGCTCGCGGACGGAGGGGCCCTGACCGCGTGGCTCGCCGCGGGTCCGCACGTGCCCGCTCGGATCGTCGTCGACGCCACCGGACGGCCACCGTTCGACAGCGCGCCGGAGGCCGCCTACCGGGCCACCGAGTTCGCGCTGGCGCAGCTCCAGGAGCTGCTGTCCGACGAGCGGCTCGCACGGACGGAGCTGGTCTGGGTGACGCGCGGCAGTGTCGCCGCCGCGCCCGGCGACACCGTCGAGGGACTGCCGTACGCACCCCTGTGGGGCCTGGTCCGGTCCGCGCGCGCCGAGCACCCCGAGCGCACACTGCGCCTGGTCGACCTCGGTCCCGACGACGCCGACCGGGACGCGCTCGCCCGCGCCCTCGCGGTCACCGGCGAGCCCGAACTGGCCGTCCGGGGCGGCGAGGTGAGGGCCGCCCGCCTCGTGCGGGCCGCCGCGGACGGTACGGGGGCCGCGGTACGGGCCCTTGACCCCGAGGGCGTGGTGCTGATCACCGGCGGCACCGGCGAGCTGGGCCGGGAGACCGCCCGGCACCTGGTGCGCCACCACGGTGTGCGGCACCTGGTGCTGACCTCACGGCGCGGGGCGGAGGCCCCCGGCGCCGCGGAACTCATCCATGAACTGGAAGAAGAAGGTGCGCGATGCGTACGAGTGGTGGCTTGTGATGTCTCTCGGCGAGATGACGTGGCGCAGGTGCTCGGTAACGCTCCACAGGGCCGCGGATGGACTGCGGTCCTGCACCTCGCAGGAGTCCTGGACGACGGTGTCCTCCTCGGTCAGGACGCGCGGCGGCTCTCCCGAGTGATGGCCCCGAAGGTCACCGGCGTCCACCACCTGGACGAACTCACCCGTGACCTGGACCTGGCCGCCTTCGTGCTGTTCTCCTCCGCTGCCGGCACCGTCGGCACGGCGGGACAGAGCATCTACGGCTCCGCCAACGCCTACCTCGACGCGTTCGCCGCCCGGCGGCGCGCCGAAGGCCGCCCGGCCACCGGCCTCGCCTGGGGGCTGTGGCACCAGGCGGGCGTCGGCATGACGTCCCACCTGGGCGCGGTGGAGCTGGAGCGGATGCGCCGGCAGGGCATCGCCCCGCTGCCGTTCGACCAGGGGCTGGCGCTGCTGGACGCGGCGCTGGCCCGCCCGGCCGGAGACTTCGTGCCCGTGCGGCTCGACCTGCGGGCCGCGCAGCGGGAGGCCGACCAGGGCGGCGTCGTGCCCGCGCTGTTCCGCGCGCTCGTACGGCCCCGGCTGCGCCGCGCGGGCGGCGGCTCGGGTACCGGCTCCGCCGGCGGCACGGGCAGCCCGGCCGGTCTGCGTGAGCGGCTGCTCGCGGCGGACGGGGAGCAGCGCACGGAACTGGTCACGGAGGTGGTGCTGCGCGAGGTCGCCACGGTGCTGGGCCTGTCCGCCGCGGGGACGCCCGCCCCGCAGCAGGTCCTCAAGGACCTGGGCCTCGACTCGCTGATGGCGGTCGAACTGCGCCGCCGTCTCTCCGCGGAGACCGGCCTCTCGCTGCCCGCGACCCTCGCCTTCGACTACCCGACCCCCGAGCACATCACCCGGCTTGTCCTGAACCGCATGGACCTGCCGTCGCTCACGCCGGACGCCCCGGCTGCCGAGGACCCGGCGTCCCCGCTGAGCTGGACCGCGCCTGCCGGGACCGAGGGGGAGCGGTCCGTGGACGACATCAACGCCGAGCTCAACGCGCTGCTGGAGGCATCGGGCCTCGACCTCGACTGACCCCCGAGCCCCGGGAAGCACCCAGGGGAGATCTTCTCCGGTGGCCACCGCAGCACGCTGGAGACGCCCGACCGAAAGGGAACAGGAACATGGCGCCCCTCACGTACGCCCGACAGAACATGTCGTCCACCAACCGGTTCGAGGAGGTCGAGGCAGCGCTCCGGAAGCGGGACGGAGTGGCGCAGGCGGCCGTGGTCTCCCACGAGATCCGGCTCGGGGAGCGGCGCCTGGTGGCGTACGTGGTGCCCGAGGTGCCGGACACGGACGTGACCCAGCACGTCGAGCGATGGCGCGCGGTCTACGACGACATGTACGGCGACACCGCGCCGGACGCCACCCGGATCGGCGACGACTTCACCGGATGGAACAGCTCCTACACGCGCGAACCCATCCCCCTGCCGGAGATGCGCCGGTGGCGCGCGTCCACGGTGGAGCGGGTGCGCGGTCTTCAGGCGCGCCGGGTGCTGGAGATCGGGGTCGGCTCCGGCCTTCTGCTCGGGCCGCTGGCTCCGGAGGCCGAGGTCTACTGGGGCACCGACTTCTCGGAGCCGGTCATCGAACGCCTCCGCGCCCAGGTCGGCATGGATCCGCGGCTGAAGGACAAGGTGACGCTGCGTTGGCAGCCCGCCGACGTGGCCGACGGACTGCCGGCCGAGTACTTCGACACGGTCGTCCTCAACTCGGTCGTGCAGTACTTCCCCGACGCCGCCTACCTCTCGCGCGTCCTGGACGTCGCGCTCCAGCGGCTCGCACCCGGCGGCCGGATCGTCATCGGCGACGTCCGCAACCTCGGCACCCTCCGGGAGTTCCTGACGGCCGTTCACCATGCCCAGCGCCCCGGCCAGGAGCCGTCCGCGGTCCGGGCGGCGGTCGCCCGCGCCGTGCGCCGCGAGACCGAACTCCACCTCGACGCGGGCTTCTTCACCGAGTGGGCCGACGCGCACCGCGACGTCGTGGCCGTGGACATCCGGCTGAAGCCCGGATCCAACGGGAACGAACTCACCCGGCACCGCTACGAAACCGTCCTGCACAAGCAGCCGAGCGGGCCGACTCGCCTCGCGGACGTCCCCACCGTCGCCTGGGACTCGGATGTGCACCAGATGTCCGGTCTGGAGGCCGAGCTGGCCCGGCACGGCGGCCGCCTCCGGCTGACCCGGATCCCGAACGCCAGGCTGATCAGCGAGGCGGCCGAGTGCGGGGTTCCCACCACGGCGGAAGGGACACCGCTCGACCCGCACGCGCTGCAGACCTGGGGCGAGGAGCACGGCCGGGCCGTCCTGTGCACCTGGTCGGCCGAGGCACCCGGCTGGTTCGAGGCGGTGATCGTGCCCGCGGACGGTACGCACTGTTACGGCGGCGTGTACCGGCCCATGGACACCCGGACCAGGCCGCTCGCCAACGCGCCGGTGGTGTCCCGCCGGGCGTCGAAGCTGCCGGCGGTGCTGCGGCGGGATCTGGCGGCCGAACTGCCCGACCACCTGGTGCCGGACGACATCGTGGTCGTCGCACGCATGCCGCTGACCGCGAGCGGTGAGGTCGACCGCGCCGCGCTCCCCGCACCGGAGCGAGCCGGCGAGTAGGTCTCGCCGCACACACGGAACCCGCGAGCACATGGACCGGCTGCTGTCGCGAACCGATCGTGACAGCAAGGGAGGAGACATGACGGTGAACCCGTTCGACGACGAGAACGGCGAGTTCCATGTGGTGGTCAACGACGAGGAGCAGCACGCGCTGTGGCCCACGTTCGCCGAGGTGCCCGGCGGCTGGCGGGTCGTGGCCGGGCCGGCGGGGCGGGCGGAGAGCATCGCGTACGTCGAGGAGCACTGGCCCGACATCCGGCCCCGGAGCCTGCGCGAGGTGACGCCGGCTTCCTGAGGCGGGCCGAACCCGCGCGACGACGGACTCCACCGGGACTCATCCGTGCCGAGAGGTGCATGGCCTTTCGTGGGACGGACCGGTACGTACGTGGGATGTACAGGGAGGACGTGCTGTGGGCGGTCGAAACTCCGACGTCGTCTTCGTCCGATGGCCGGCGCAGGCGGATCTGAGAACCCGCTGCCGGCAAGAGGGGATGCCACGACTGCTCGTCGTGGAGGCAGGTGCGCAGCCGCCGATCAGCAACGACCCGGTCGAGGACTGGGTACGCCCCCCGGTCTCCCGCGATGACCTGGAGGCCCGGGTCACAGTCCTGCAGAACCGGTTCGAGAGCAATCGGGTACCGACGATCGACTCGACCGGGACCCTGAGCTTCGGTCATCACTCCATCACCGTCTCCGCCACGCAGGCCGAACTGATGCGGCTGCTCATCGACCGCTTCGGAGACGTCGTGCACCGCACCGAGTTCGTGCAGTGCTGCGCCCTGCGGACGCTGACCCTGAACAGGAACTCGCTCGATCTGCACATCATGCGGCTCCGCCGCCGGCTCCTGCCCATCGAACTGTCCATCCGGACCGTGTGGGGGCGGGGCTACATGCTGAAGAACGCTGTTCCCGCCGAGGCTGTCCAGGTGGCGAACGCCTCCGGCATCTGACCGGCACGAAACCGAAGAGCCCAGGGCGCAACCGACCACTCGACACTGGAGATCACATTGGACTCCTCGACGACCAGCACCCTTTACGAGGTGGGAGACCTGCCCCCGCTCGGGACGGTCCCCAGATCCATGTACGCATCCGTCATTCGCCCGGAGCGGTACGGGAAACCGGCAACGGCCTTCCGGACGGAAGTCGTTGACACGCCTGAGGTTCCCCCCGGGTTCGTGCTCATCGCGGTCATGGCCGCCGGCATCAACTACAACAACGTCTGGGCCGCCAAGGGGCACCCCGTCGATGTCGTGGGCGCACGTCAGCGGCAGGGCAGCACGGAGGACTTTCACGTCGGCGGATCAGATGCCTCCGGAATCGTCTGGAAACTGGGAGCCGGCGTACGCCACGTCAAGGTGGGCGATGAGGTCATCGTCTCGGCCGGACTGTGGGACGCGGACGATCCTGACGTCCGGCTCGGCGTCGATCCGATGTTCGCGACCTCACTGAAAGCGTGGGGCTATGAATCGAATTGGGGTTCATTCGCCCAGTTCGCCCTGGTAGCCGATTTCCAGTGTCTGCCCCGGCCCGCCCGGTTGAGCTGGGCGGAATCCTCGGCCTTTCTGCTGACCGGCGCGACGGCGTACCGGCAGCTCAACGGCTGGGCACCCAATACGGTCCAGCCCGGGGATCCGGTCCTCATCTGGGGCGGCTCCGGCGGCCTCGGCGCCATGGCCATATCCCTGACCCGGCACCTGGGAGGCAGGCCCATCGCCGTCGTGTCCTCACCGGAGAAGGCCAAGTACTGCCTCGACCTGGGGGCCACAGGCGTCATCGACAGAACCGGGTACAGCCACTGGGGACGCGTGCCCGAGGCCGGCACGGCGGAGCACAAGCGATGGACCTCGGAACTCCGGCGCTTCGGGCGTGAGATCTGGGACATCCTCGGTGAGAAGGCATCGCCCACGATCGTTTTCGAGCATCCCGGCAGCGACACCATCCCCACGTCGGTCTATGTGTGCGGCACGGGCGGAATGATCGTCATCTGCGGGGCCACATCCGGCTACAACGTGGACGTCGACCTCAGATATCTGTGGATGAGGCAGAAGCGGCTCCAGGGATCTCACTTCGCCAATCCGCGCGAGTATCACGCCGTGACCCGCCTCGTCGACATGGGCCTCGTGGACCCGCACCTGGGACATTCGTACACCTTCGAGGAGATCGGCCGGGCCCATCAGGACCTGCTCGAGGGCGTGCAGGCACCGGGCAATTCGGCCGTACTGGTCGGCGCGACCGACAGCCCCGGCCTCGGCGACCGCTGAGGCGTCCCCGCCCCCTTCCGCGGATACCAGAGAAGGCCAGGTAGTTGCGGGGATGACGCTCGTATCGAGGACTGAGTCTTCGACAGCCGGACAGCCACGACATGGTCCGCTCGATCACCCACCTGCAACGGCCCAACCGTTCACCGGACTCGATGCCTTTGCGTGCGATCCGGACTCCAATGCGCTTCCACCGCAGCCATCTGGGCAGGTCGGCCGTTGTGAGGGTGGTGTCTCGTTCTCCCATAAACCGTCCGGAACAATCCAACTCCATGTTCCCCGCCCTATATCGACGTCAACGTCCGCCTCACCACGTAGGACATGGTCTAAGAGTCTAAGAGAACGCTTGAGAAAGGATTGGGGAGTAATCGCAGGAAGATCGCACACGACATGAACAGAAAGATCGAGATCCGGGTTGTCTGGCACCATCGGGTAAGCCAATCTGCGGGACTTATCCCGGAACCTGGCCGGACGGACAGGCCGTCACAACCACGGAGTGGACTTGACCAGGACCGATCTGAAACAGGTGGAATTACCCACTGAGCGTACCTGCCCCAACACCGCAGGACGGCGGTCGGGGGAGGCACTTCCGAGCCCGCACGGCCGGGAGTTTTCTTCTTCATGGACCCGCCGGAGCACACCCGTTTCCGGATGCTGTTCACCGGTGAATTCACCGTACGGCGTGCCGTGGACCGGATAGCGGCCATGCGGGATATGGGCCCCTCGTCGGATCTGGTGCGGGAATTCGCTCTGCCCATTTCCTCGTCGGCGATCTGTGAGCCGCCGGGTCCGGTTCGGTCGTCCGGGGAGCCACGGAGGAACCGGACGTACTCGACCTCGGCCACGGCGTGCACCAGTGCGTGGCAGCAGTTCGCCAGGGTCGAGATGGGCGTCGCCTTCAGTCACCGGCGCCGCGGGTGGGACATGCATGCTGCCCTGATCGGTCAGATCCTCTGACGCGGCGCTCTGCCAACGAACTTTCCCCCGGGCCAGGTCCCCCGGAGTCGGCCCGGCGGGCGCGCACCGCCGTGCCTTTTGCCTGCCCGAAGTGAGGATGCGTGATGAACGCTGACGATATTGCCATCATCGGACTCGGCTGCCGCCTCCCCGGCGGAATCGACACCCCGGAGGCCCTCTGGCAGGGCCTGCTGGACGAGATCGACACCATCAGCGAGGTCCCCCCGCAGCGGTGGCGAGCCGAGGACTGGCATGACGTCGACTCTTCGGCACCGGGCAAGATGAGGACCCGGTGGGGTGGATTCCTGGACGACATCGCGGGGTTCGACGCCGAGTTCTTCGGCATCTCGCCCACCGAGGCCCGTCAGATGGATCCGCAGCAGCGGCTGGCGCTCGAGGTCGCCTGGGCCGCGGTGGAGGACGCCAGGATCCGGACCGACCGGCTCGCCAGGTCGGCCACCGGCGTGTTCTTCGGCACCATGTGGCAGGAGTACCACCTCGCCACCGGGGCGTCCGCCCGCGAGATCCGTACGCACACGGCCCTCGGTACGGACACCTCGATCGTCCCCGCCCGTATCGCCTACACCCTCGGCCTGCGCGGCCCCGTGATGTCCATCGGCACCGCATGCAGCTCCTCGCTGGTCGCCATCCACCAGGCGGCCCGGAGCCTGCGGTCGGGAGAGACGGACCTCGCACTGGCCGGCGGTGTCAGTCTCATCCTCCACCCCCACACCACCGTGGCGATGTCCAAGCTCGGCACGCAGAGCCCCGACGGGCGGTGCCGCGCCTTCGACGCCGGCGCCAACGGGTACGTCCGGGGCGAGGGCTGCGGCGTGGTCGTCCTGCGCAGGCTCGCGGACGCCCGCCGCAACGGCGACCGGATCTACGCGGTGATCCGCGGCAGCGCCGTGAACAACGACGGCACTACCGACGGCCTGGCCACCCCGAGCGCCGAGGCCCAGGCCGAAGTTCTGCGCACGGCCTGGCGGGAGGCGGACGTGGACCCCGGCCGGGTGCACTACGTGGAGGCGCACGGCACAGGGACCCGCCGGGGCGATCCGATCGAGGCGGCGGCACTGGGCCAGGTGCTCGGCCGGGGCAGGAAGGACCCCCTGCGGATCGGGTCGGCCAAGACCAACTTCGGCCATCTCGAACCGGTCTCCGGCGTGCTCGGTGTGCTCAAGACCTCCCTCGCCCTCTTCCACGGCGAACTGCCCGTCAGCCTCCACTTCCGGAACCCCAACCCGAAGATCGACTTCGACGCGGCGAACCTGGCCGTGGTCACCAGCCGCCAGCCGTGGCCGGAGGGAGAACGCCTGGCGGGAGTCAGCAGCTACGGCTACGGCGGCACCAACGCCCACCTCGCGCTGGCGGGGCCACCGGCGCGAACCGCCGACGTCCAGGAGTCCGTCGAGCGGACGCGCCTTCCCTGGGTGCTGTCGGCACGCTCCGCGCCCGCCCTGCGGGAACAGGCCGGCCGACTGCGCGCCCACCTCGCCGCGCACCCCGGCCTCGTGCCCGCCGACGTCGGATTCTCCCTGGCGACCACCCGTGCCGACCACGAGCACCGGGCCGTCGTCCTGGGGCGGGACGACGCGGAGCTGTTCCGCGGGCTGGAGGCGCTCGCCTCGGGAGCCCAGGCGTCGAACCTGGTCGTCGGATCCGGCGGCGGGCGCAACCCGGTCCTGATGTTCGCCGGGCAGGGCGCCCAGTGGCCGGGAATGGCCGCCGAACTGCTCGAGTCCTCCCCGGTCTTCGCCGAGCGGTTCGCCGAGTGCGAGCAGGCACTCGAACCGTATGTGGACTGGAAGCTCAGCGAGGTGATCTCGGACGCCGACGCCCTGGAACGCGTGGACGTCGTACAGCCCGCACTGTGGGCGATGATGGTGTCGCTGGCACGGCTGTGGAACCACTTCGGCGTCGAACCCGCGGTCCTGCTCGGGCACTCGCAGGGTGAGATCGCCTCGGCGTGCGCGTCCGGAGCGCTGTCGCTCGCGGACGCGGCGGCCGTGGTGGCGCTGCGGGCCCAGGCCATCCGCCGAGGACTGGCGGGCCGGGGCGGCATGGTCTCGCTGGTGGCCTCGCGGTCCGACGCGCAAACGCTGACCGACCGGTGGCCGGGCCGGCTGTCGATGGCCGCGGCCAACGGGCCCAGGAACTCCGTGGTCTCCGGTGATCCCGAGGCGCTGACGGAGCTGATCGCGCACTGCGAGTCCGAGGGCATCCGGGCCAGGCGGATCCCGGTCGACTACGCCTCGCACTCGGCGCAGGTGGAGGAGATCCGCGAGGACATCCTCACCGCGCTGGCCGGGATCCGGCCGCGTCCCGGTGTGGAGGGCTTCTTCTCCACCGTCGACACCGGCCGCATCGACACCGCGACCCTGGACGCGGGCTACTGGTACCGGAACCTGCGCTCCACGGTCGAACTCGACGCGTGCGTACGCGAGCTGGCCGCCGAGGGCCACCGGGTGTTCATCGAATGCACTCCGCACCCCGTGCTCACCATGGGCGTGGAGGAGAGCGCCGACGTGCACACCGTCGGAACCCTGCGCAGGGGGGAGGGCGACCGGTTCCTGACGGCTCTGGCCGAGGCATACACCAGCGGGGTGGACGTCGACTGGAGCCGCGCCTTCGGACGGGCGAACGTCGTGGACCTGCCGACGTACCCCTTCCAGCACCAGCGGTACTGGATCGACGCCGACCCCGACGCGGCGGGCGGTGGGCCGGCCGAGGACGCGCCGTTCTGGGACGCGGTGGGCCGACGGGACGTCGACGAGGTGGCCCGGACCCTGGGCCTCGACCCGGACACACTCGCCCCCGTCCTGCCCGCCCTGGCCTCCTGGCGCCGGCGGCGCACCGCGGATTCCGTCCTGGACGACTGGCAGTACCGGATCGGCTGGAAGGAGGTGCGCGCGGCCGCGGCCCGCCAGGGTGACTGGCTGGCCCTGGTGCCGGCAGGCGACGCCTGGGCGCACTCCGTGGTCGAGGCCCTGACCGGACAGGGGTTGCACATCACCGTCATGGACGTCGAACCCGGCCTCGGCCGGGACCCGCTCGCCGCCCGCCTGCGGGGCGTGACCTGCGACGGCGTGCTCTGCCTGGCCGCCGCACAGGACGCTCCGCACCCCGCGTACCCGAGCGTTCCCGCGGGCTATGCCACGACGCTGACCGCCGTGCAGGCGCTGGGGGACGCGGGGGTGACCGCCCCGCTGTGGTGCGTCACGCTCGACGCCGTCGCCGTCTCGGACGAAACGGTCGCGCCGGACCGGAGTCTGGTGTGGGGCCTGGGCAGGGTCGTCGCCCTCGAGCACTCTGCGCGCTGGGGCGGTCTGATCGACGTGTCCACCGTGTACGACGCCGCGGTACTGGCCGGGATGCTCAACGGCGGGCACGGCGAGGACCAGGTGGCGATCCGGGGGTCCCGCGTATACGGCCGCCGCCTGGTGCGCGCCTCCGGCGGTCCGGCCCGCGACTTCAGTCCCCGGGGGACGGTTCTGATCACCGGCGGCACGGGCGCGCTCGGCGCCGCGGTCGCCCGCCGGCTGGCCGGGCAGGGCGCCGAACACCTGGTGCTGGTCAGCCGGAGCGGACCGGACGCCCCCGGGGCCGAGTCGCTCGCCGCGGACATCCGCCGGCTCGGGGCCGGGGCGGAGATCGTCGCCTGCGACGTCGCCGACCGGGAGGCGCTGCGCGAGCTCCTCGGGCGGACCCGGCCCAGAGCCGTGGTGCACGCCGCCGGGGCACTGCACGACTCACTCGTCGAGGACCTCACCCTCGACCAGGTCGACGCGGCGCTGCGGGTGAAGGCTCAGGGCGCGCGGAATCTGCACGAACTCACCACCGGACTGGACGCGTTCGTGCTCTTCTCCTCGTGGGGCGCGACTGTCGGCGTTCCGGGACAGGGCAACTACGCGCCCGGCAACGCGTATCTGGACGCCCTGGCTGCGCTCCGGCACGCCCAGGGACTGCCCGCGACCTCCGTGGCGTGGGGTCCCTGGGACGGCGACGGCATGGCGCGGGGGCCGGTGCGGGAGGTCCTCGACCGTCACGGCGTACCCCCGATGGCGCCGGACCTGGCCCTGCTGGCCCTGGACCGGGCCGTGGCGGCCCCCGAGCCCTGCGTCACCGTGGCGGATGTGCACTGGGACCGGTTCCGCACGGTGTTCACGGCGGCCCGTCCGAGCGCCCTGCTCGGCGATCTGCCCGACGGCGTGGAAGCGGCGTCCGAGCAGGGGCCCGCCCTCCGCCGGCGCCTGGCCGAACTGCCCGCGGACGGCAGGCCGCACGCCGTGCGGGAGGCGGTCAGGGCGCAGACCGCGCTCGTGCTCGGGCACGCGGCGGCCGACGCGGTGGACGTCGAGCGCACTTTCAAGGAACTCGCCTTCGACTCGGTCCTCGGGATCGAACTGCGCAACCGGCTGGGGGCCGCCACCGGGCTGCGGCTGCCCACCACACTGGTCTTCGACCACCCCACGCCCGCACAGGTCGCCGAGCACATCCTCGACGAACTCCTGCACGCCGCCTCCCTTCCCGACGCACCGGCCCCGACGGACGCAGCCCCGGCTGCCGCCGTCCCGGCACCCGGCGTTCCGGCGCCCGCCGTCCTGGCGCCCGGCGTTTCGGCGCCCGCTGTTCCGGCATCCGGCGTTTCGGCGCCCGCCGTCCTGGCGCCCGGCGTTTCGGCGCCCGGCGTTCCGGCGCCCGCCGTCCTGGCGCCCGGCGTTTCGGCATCCGCCGTCCTGGCGCCCGGCGTTTCGGCGCCCGCCGTCCTGGCGCCCGGCGTTTCGGCGCCCGCTGTTCCGGCATCCGGCGTTTCGGCGCCCGCCGTCCCGGCATCCGCTGTTCCGGCATCCGGCGTCCCGGCGCCCGCCGTCCCGGCTGTCGCCGATCTGGCCCCCGCCACCCCGGCCCGCGTCCCCGCCACCCCGGCCCGCGCCCCCGAGGGCTCGGCCCGCGCCCCCGAGGGCTCGGCCGAGCCCATCGCCATAGTCGCCATGAGCTGCCGGTTCCCCGGCGGCGTACGCGATCCGGAGGGGTTCTGGCGGCTGCTCGCCGATGGTGGGGACGCCATCACCCCGTTCCCCGAGGACCGGGGCTGGGATCTGTCCGCGCTGTACCACCCGGACCCGGACCACCCGGGCACGAGCTACGTCCGCCAAGGCGGATTCGTGGCCGCCGCCGAATTCGACCCGGAGTTCTTCGGGATCAGCCCCCGGGAGGCGCTGACCATGGATCCGCAGCAGCGGATCCTCCTGGAGGGGTCCTGGGAGCTGCTGGAGCGGGCCGGCATCGCACCGGACACGCTGCGCGGCAGCGACACCGGCATCTACCTGGGCACCAACGGCCAGGACTACGCGTCCCTGGGCACGCCCCACGGCTCCGAGGGATTCGGGCTCACCGGAAGTGCCGCCAGCGTGGTCTCCGGCCGTATCTCCTACGCACTCGGCCTGGAAGGGCCCTCCGTCACCGTGGACACCGCCTGCTCGGCCTCGCTGGTGGCCGTCCACCTCGCCGCGCAGGCCCTGTCGAGGGGCGAGTGCGCGATGGCCGTCGCCGGCGGCGCCACCGTGATGGCCACGCCGCGCCTGTTCGTCGGATTCAGCCGGCAGCGCGGCCTCGCCGCGGACGGCCGGTGCCGCGCCTTCTCGGACGACGCCTCCGGCACCGCACTGTCCGAGGGCAGCGGGCTGCTGCTCCTGGAGAGGCTGTCGGACGCGCGGCGCAACGGGCATCCCGTCCTGGCCGTGATCCGCGGTTCGGCGGTCAACCAGGACGGCACCTCCAACGGCCTCACGGCACCCAACGGCCGGGCCCAGCAGCAGGTCATCCGCAAGGCCCTGGCCGCGGCGGGGCTCGAAGCCTGCGACGTGGACGTCGTGGAAGCCCACGGCACCGGCACGACACTGGGCGACCCCATCGAGGCACGCGCCCTCCAGGCCACCTACGGCGCCTCCGGCAGACCGGTGTGGCTGGGGTCGGTGAAGTCCAACATCGGCCACACCCAGGCGGCGGCCGGCGTGGCCGGCGTGATCAAGATGGTGCTGGCCATGCAGCACGGCGTGGTCCCGCGCACCCTGCACGCCGGCACCCCGTCCCGCCACGTGGACTGGTCGGCGGACTCCCTCAGGCTCGCCACGGACCCCGTCGCCTGGAACGGCGACGGCCCGCGGCGAGCGGGCGTCTCGGCCTTCGGCATCAGCGGCACCAACGCCCACCTGATCCTGGAGCAGTCCGCCGAGGCCGAGGAGCCCGTGGCGGGCCCCCGCCCCGACGTGCTCGCCTGGACACTGTCCGCGCGGAGCCGGGAAGCCCTGCGCGAACAGGCGTCCCGGCTGGCCGTCCGGGTCGGGACGGACCCCGGCACGGACCCCGCCGACCTGGGGTTCTCCCTGGCCGCCTCGCGCACCTCCTTCCAGGAGCGCGCCGTCGTCGTCGGCCGGGACACCGCGGACCTGCTCGCCGGGCTGCGCGCGCTCACCGAGGGAGCACCCTCGGCGTCGCTGGTGGAAGGGTCGGCGGACGACGGCCGGACGGCGTTCGTCTTCGCCGGGCAGGGAACCCAGCGTGCGGGCATGGGAGCCGAACTGCGCGAGGCGTACCCGGTGTTCGCCGCGGCGTGGGAGGAGATCTGCGCCGGACTCGACCGGCACCTGCGTCTTCCGGTCGCCGAGTTCATCGACGACCCGGACGCGCTGCGGCGTACCGAGTTCACCCAGCCCGCGCTGTTCGCCTTCGAGATGGCGCTGTTCCGGCTCCTTCAGAGCTGGGGCCTGAAGCCCGATGTGGTGCTCGGCCACTCCGTCGGCGAGCTCGCCGCCGCGCACGTGGCGGGCGTGCTCTCGCTGGAGGACGCCTGCGCGCTGGTCGCGGCCCGGGCCCGGCTGATGCAGGCCCAGCCGGACACCGGGGTCATGCTCGCCGTCCAGGCCGCCGAGCACGAGATCGCCCCGCTGCTGTCCGCGCGGGTCTCCCTCGCCGCCGTCAACGGGCCGCGGTCCGTGGTGATCGCCGGTGACGCCGACGCCGTGGACGAGGTGGCCGCACGGTTCCCCGGACGCCGCACCAAGCGGCTCAACGTGTCGCACGCCTTCCACTCCGCGCACATGGACGGCATGCTCGACGAGTTCCGGAACGTGGCCGAGGGGCTCACCTTCCACCCGCCGCGCCTCGTGCTGGTGACGAATCCGACCGGGCGGATCGCCACCGCCTGCGATGCCGGCCACTGGGTGCGGCAGGTCAGGCAGCCGGTCCGGTTCGCCGACGGGATCCGCACCGCACTCGCGGAAGGCGTCACCCGGTTCCTCGACATCGGCCCGGACGGCACGCCCGCCGCCATGATCGGGGACTGCCTGGACCGCGAGGCCGTCGTGATCGCGACCCAGCGGCCGGACCGGCCCGGGCCCGAGGCGCTGGCCCTGGCGGTCGCCCGGGCGTACACGGCGGGTGCGGGGGTCGACTGGCCCGCCCTGTACGGCGGCAGGCGCCGCCGAGTCGCCCTTCCCACCTACGCCTTCCAGCGGCAACGCTTCTGGCTGGACGCCCGGAGCGCCGGCCACGCCGGCCACGCCGGCCACCCCTGGTTGACCGACAGCACCGAACTGGCCGACGGCGGCTGGGTGTTGTCGGGCCGCATCTCGGCCTCGTCCCAGCCCTGGCTGGCCGACCACGTGGTCTTCGGCACCGTGGTCGTCCCCGGCACCGCGCTGCTGGACCTGCTCCTGGCCGCGGCCGGCCAGGCCGGCGCCACCGGTATCGGCGAACTGACCCTGTCACGGCCGATGGTGCTGGAGGACACGGCGCAGATACAGGTCAGGATCAGCCCCTCCGAAGGCGGACAGCGGACAACGACCCTGCACAGCAGGGTGGACGGCACGGGAGCCTGGAACACCCACGCCGAGGGCGTGCTGGTCGACGCGTCCGGCCCGGAGCACGTCGACTGGTCGATGCCCGACCTGCCCGCAGCGGACCTCTCCGGCTTCTACGAAGGCTTCGCCGCCCAGGGCGTCGACTACGGCCCCGCCTTCCACGGCGTGGCCGAACTGCGCGGGCAGGACCGCACCGCCGCGGGCGTGGTCCGGCTCCCCGCAGGCGAGGCGGGCGGCTTCGGTGTGCACCCGGCGCTGCTCGACGCGGCCCTGCAAGTGATGCGCGCGGTGGTCCCGGCCTCCGCGGAGGCCCAGCTCCCGTTCCAGTTCACCGATGTGCGCCTGTACGCCACGGGAGCGACCGAGCTGCGCGTGCGGGTCGATGTCCGGGACGACGGCATCCGGGTCGCGATGACCGACGGCGCCGGGGCTCCGGTGGCGTACATCGGAGCCATGGAGCTGCGTCCGGTCGTCTCCGACCAGCTGCGTGCCGCCCTGTCCGTTCCCGATCTCTACAGGGTGGTCTTCCGGTCCGTGCCGGACGTGCCCGCGGTTGCGGAACCGGTGCAAGTCCTGGGCCGCGGTGCGGTGTCCGAGGCCCTCGGGGTGGCACCGGCCGAGGAGGTCACCTGGGACGGCCCGCGCCGGATCCTGATCGACGCCACCGGGTACCCCGACGGCGTCGCCGCCGCCCACGAGGCGACCGCGCACGCGCTGGACCTGCTGCACCGGCTGCTGCCCCGGCAGGACGCCGAGCTCGTGTGGATCACCAGGGACAGCGTCGCCGCCCGCCCCGAGGACCGCGTGGGCGGCCTCGCGGGGGCACCCCTGTGGGGTCTGCTGCGGGCGGCGCGGCGCGAACACCCGGAGGCCGCCCTGCGGATCGTCGACTGCGACCGGACAGACGCCGTGACCCTGCTGTCGGCGCTGTCCGTGACCGGAGAGCCGGAACTCGCCGTCAGGGACGGGCAGATCCTGGCCCCCCGGCTGACCGCCGCGGGCGCCCCGGGTGCGCCCACCACCGCGGTGGCCGACGGAACGGTTCTGCTCACCGGCGGGACCGGCGAACTCGGCAGGGCGGTCGCCCGGCATCTGGTGACCGAGCACGGGGTCCGCGACCTGGTCCTGACCTCACGCAGCGGCCCCGAGCACCCGGAAGCCGCGGATCTGGTGGCGGAACTGACCGAAGCCGGCGCACGATCCGTCCGGCTGCTGGCCTGTGACGTCACCGACCGGTCCCAGGTGGCCGACGTCCTGTCCACGGCGGACGACTGGTCGGCCGTACTGCACCTCGCGGGCGTGCTCGACGACGGTCTGCTGCTCGACTACGACCGGCGGCGACTGCACGGGGTGCTGGCCCCCAAGCTGGACGGGACCGCGCACCTGGCGGAACTCACCGCCGGACTGGGCCTGTCGGCGTTCGTCCTGTTCTCCTCGGTCGCGGCGACGTTCGGTGCCGCCGGACAGGGCGCCTACGCGGCGGCCAACGCCTGCCTGGACGCCCTCGCGGCCCGCAGCGGCGGGACCAGTCTGGCCTGGGGGCTGTGGGAGCAGGCCGGCTCGGGCATGACGGCCCACCTCACCGAAGCGGAGCTGGGGCGGCTGCGCAGGCAGGGAATCGCTCCGCTGCCCGTGGACAGGGCCCTGCGGCTGCTGGACCGTGCGCTGCGCTCGCAGGACGGCAACCTCGTCCCCGTCCGGCTCGACCTCGCCGCGTTGGAAGGGGAGCCTCCGGCGATGCTGCGCGGTCTTGTCCGGCCCTCGCTCCGCCGGGCCGGGGACACCCCCGCGCGCGGTTCGCTGCGCGAGCGTCTGAGCGGGCTGACGCCCGGCGAGCAGGCCGCCTCGGTCACCAGGCTCGTACTGGAGGAGGTCGCCGTCGTCCTGGGGCTGTCCGGTCCCGGAGCGCTCAGGAGCAAGGCCGTGCTGAAGGATCTCGGCCTCGACTCGCTGATGGCCGTGGAACTGCGGAGCCGGCTCGCGAACGCCGCCGAGGTCCCGCTGCCCGCGAGTCTCGCCTTCGACCATCCGACCTCGGCCGACATCGCGGACCTGCTGATGCGGCGCCTGGGGCTCACGCGCCCGCAGGCCGCGACGGTACCGGAACCAAGGTCTCCTACGGCCCCGGAGGCACCGGCGCCGGCCCGGTCGGTCGCCGAGATCGGCGCCGAACTCGAGGCTCTCCTCGCACTCGATACCTAGAAGTCTTCCCCCTCGCCCCTCGCCCTTGCTCGGAAGGAACCGCCTGATGTCTGAACAGAGTCGGTTGGAACTCGCGCTGCCCGCCATCCGGGAGCTCAAGCGGCGGGCGACCGATCTGGAGGCGCAACTGACCGAACCGGTCGCGATCGTGTCGATGGCGTGCCGGTTGCCGGGTGGTGTGGGGACTCCTGAGGAGTTCTGGGAGTTGTTGTCCTCGGGCGGGGACGCGATCGAGGGGTTCCCGTCCCGGTGGGACGACTGGGATGTGTACGACCCGGATCCGGAGGCCGTCGGGAAGAGCTATGCGCGTGAGGGCGGTTTTCTGCGGGACGTGGAGGAGTTCGACGCCGCGTTCTTCGGGATCCCGCCGCGCGAGGCCAGGGGGATGGACCCGCAGCAGCGGGTGGTCCTGGAGACCTCCTGGGAGGCCCTGGAGCGTGCCGGCATCCGTTCCGAGGCGCTCGAGAACAGCAACACCGGTGTGTATCTGGGCACGATGAACGGCGACTACGGCAGCCTGGGGCACGGTCTCGACGACCAGGACGGCTACGTCAACACCGGCCGGGCGGGCAGCGTTCTGTCGGGCCGGTTGTCGTACGCGCTGGGGTTGCAGGGTCCGGCGGTGACGGTGGACACGGCGTGTTCGTCGTCGCTGGTGGCGCTGCACCTGGCGGTGACGGCGCTGCGGCAGCGTGAGTGCGACGTGGCGCTCGCCGGCGGTGTCACGGTGATGTCGACGCCATCGGTCTTCGTGGAGTTCTCCCGGCTTCAGGGCACCGCCCGCGACGGGCGGTGCAAGAGTTTCTCGGCCGATGCCGACGGTGCGGGTTGGTCCGAGGGTTGTGGTGTGGTCGTACTCAAGCGTCTGTCGGTCGCGCGGGCGGCCGGGGACCGGGTGCTGGCCGTGATCCGTGGTTCGGCGGTCAATCAGGACGGCCGGTCGCAGGGGCTGACCGCTCCGAACGGGCCGTCGCAGCAGCGGGTCGTTCAGGAAGCGTTGTCGCGCGCCGGGTTGTCGCCGGCGGATGTGGACGTGATCGAGGCCCATGGCACCGGGACCCCTCTCGGCGATCCGATCGAGGCGGGCGCGCTGGCCGAGGTCTTCGGGCCGGGGCGGCCTAGGGAACGGCCGGTGTGGCTGGGCTCGGCGAAGTCGAACATCGGGCACGCCCAAGCCGCCGCCGGCGTGGCCGGCGTCATCAAGATGGTGCTCGCGCTGCAGCACGAGCGGCTGCCCGCGACCCTGTACTCCGAGCGGCCCAGCGAGCACATCGAGTGGGAGGGCAGCGGGCTGGCCTTGCTGGGTGAGGCCCGTTCCTGGCCGCAGGAGGAATCCCGGGTGCGGCGCGCGGGAGTGTCGTCGTTCGGCCTGTCCGGCACCAACGCCCACCTGATCCTCGAAGAAGCCCCGGCGCACCCGGAGCCGGCACCGGAGCCCGCGGAATCCGCCGGGCCCGCGGCCGGGGCCGCCGCCGAGGGTGTGGTTCCGGTGGTGGTTTCGGGTCGGGATGCGGGTGTGGTGCGGGTTCAGGCCCGGCGTTGGGCCGAGTGGTGGCGCAGCCACCCCGAGGTGTCCCTGGACCGGGTCGCCTCCACGGCGCTGTGGCACCGCAGTTGGTTCGACCACCGGGCCGCGGTGCTGGCCACCACCCGGGAGGAGGCCATTGAACGCCTCGAAGCCCTCGCTGAGGGCACGGACGCCGTCGGTGTCGTCGCTCCCTTTGAAGCTCCGGTTGAGGACTTCTTTGAGAGCGGTGATGGCGGGGTGTGGGTGTTCCCGGGTCAGGGTTCGCAGTGGGAGGGCATGGGCCGGGCACTGTGGGAGCAGTCCCCTGTGTTCGCGGAGGCGGTGGCGGCTTGTGATGCGGCTCTGCTGCCGTGGACGGGGATGTCGGTCACCGATCTGCTCACCGGTCGCCGTGGGTTGACCGGTGTGGAGGAGGTGCAGCCGGCGTTGTTCGCGATGAGTCTGGGCCTGGCTGCGTGGTGGAGGTCGATGGGTGTCACGCCCCGGGCTGTGATCGGTCACTCCCAGGGCGAGGTCGCCGCGGCGGTCGTCGCGGGCATTCTGACCGTCGAGCAGGGTGCGCGCATCGTCGCCACCCGCTCCCGGGCTGTCGCCACCCGCTGTGGTGAGGGCGGCATGGCCGTCGTGGAGCGCGGCCATGAGTGGGTCGGTGAGCGTCTGGCCGGCACCGCTTTGTCGGTCGCCGCCGTCAACACCCCTACTTCTACGGTGATTTCGGGGGACAGTGACGCCCTGGATGCGCTGCTCGAACAGTTCCGGGCCGAGGGGGTGTTCGCCCGCCGTGTTCAGGTCGACTACGCCTCCCACAGTGCGCACATGGACCCGCTGCTGCCCGGCCTCGCCGGACAACTGGCCGACCTGGAGCCGCAGTCGGGGCATACGCCTTTGTATTCCACGGTCGACGGGCGCAGGATCGACGGCACCGGGATGGACGCGGACTACTGGTGCGCCAACCTGCGCCGGCCCGTCCGCTTCGACCAGGCCAGTCAGGCTGCTGCCGCTGACGGCCACCACACCTGGATCGAGATCAGCCCCCACCCCGTCATGGCCATGGCCCTCGACAACATCACCCAGCACGCGGGGGGCGTCACCGTCGGCAGTGCCCATCGGGACCGGGCCGACACCACCGACGTCCTCACCTCGTGGGTCCGTGCCGGGCTGACCCGCGGTGACGCATGGTCTTGGGAGCGGGCCGTCCCGCGCACGCCCGTGGAAGCCACGCTGCCCACCTACGCCTTCGACCGTGAACGCTACTGGCACGCCACCCCCACAGGCACCGCGGCCGACCCGTCGGCCTGGGGCGTCGACGGCTTGGACCACCCGTGGCTCACGCTGGCCGCCCCCCTCGTCGGCGAGGACGGCCTGCTCCTCACCGGCAGGATCGACGCGACCACCCCTGGACAGCGCTGGCTGAACGAGCATCAGGTGTTCGGCACCGTGCTCCTGCCCGGCACCGGGATCCTCGACATGGTCCACACGGCCGCCGAACGCGTGGGCGCCACCGGGATCGACACCCTCACCCTGACCGCCCCCCTCGTCCTCCCCGAAACCGGCGGGCTGCGTGTCCAGGTCGCGGTCAGCGGCATCGACGGCAACGGCCGCCGCCAGGCCACCGTGCACACCCACCCCGACCCCGACACCCACCCCGACACCCCCTGGACCACCCACGCCACCGCCCAACTCACCCACCAGGCGGTCGGCGCCGACGACGACGGGTTCCGGGAACTGCGCGACTGGCCGGTGGCGGGCAGCACGCCGGTGGACCTCGACGGGTTCTACGACCGGCTGCGCGAGCGCGGCATCGAGTACGGACCCGCCTTCCAGGGGCTGGTGGAGCTCTCCCGCAGCGGCGACACCGCCTACGCCGTGGTCCGCCTGCCCGAGGCCGCGGCCGAGAACGCGGCGGCGGGCGGCTTCGCGGTGCATCCGGCACTGCTGGACGCGGCGCTGCACGCGATCTCGGCGCTGAACTCCGACACGGAGCGCGTGTCGCTCCCCTTCGAGTGGGCCGGTACGGAGGTGTACGCAACCGGTGCGACCGAACTCCGGGTCCGGATCGAGCGGGATCCCGGGTCCTCCGACGCGGTCCGGCTGTGGATGGCCGACGCTCACGGCGAGCCGGTGGCCTACGCGGACGCGCTCGTCCTGCGGACGGCGACCGCACAGCAGTTGCGGCAGCGCACCCCCGGCCACCTCTACCGCGTCGAATTCCAGCCTCCCCGCACGATGCGCGAGGCACCCGCCGAGACCTGGGTCCTCGGCGGCTCCGGCGACCTCGTGCCCGTGCTCGGCGCGCGACCCGTCAGCGGCGTGGACGCGCTGTGGGCCCTGCTCGACGCCGGCGAGGAGCCCCCGGCACGGCTCGTCCTCGACCACACCGCGGACACCGCGCCGGACCCGGACGCGCTGGCGGATGCGGTACGGGAGGCCGCCACGACCGCGCTGCACGTGGTGCAGAGCCTGCTGGCCGACTCCCGGCTGGACGGAACCGAGCTGGTCTGGGTGACCCGGGAGGCCGTGGCGGCCGAACAGGGGCAGGGCGCGGACGGCCTCGTCCATGCCGCCCTGTGGGGTCTGGTCCGCGCCGCGCGCGCGGAGTACCCGCAGCGTTCGCTGCGTCTGGTGGACGTCGGTCCCGCGGCCGAGGACGAGGCCGCGCTCGCCCGGGCCGTGTCCGTGGCGGACGAACCCGAGATCGCGGTACGGGGAGGAGAGGTCCAGGTCGCGCGGCTGGTCGCGGTCGATCTTGAGCCGGAGGACGCCACCGAGGGAACCCCGGCGCCGGGGGGAACGGCACTGATCACCGGAGGCACCGGTGAGCTGGGCAGGGTGCTCGCCCGGCACCTGGTGCGGACGCGCGGGATACGGCGTCTCGTGCTGACCTCGCGCCGCGGTGAGCAGGCCCCCGGGGCCGCCGACCTCGCCGCCGAACTCACGGCGGCCGGGGCCGACAGCGTGCGGATCGCTGCCTGTGACGTCACCGACAGGGAAGCCCTCGCCGGTCTGATCGGCTCCATCGACGGCCTGGACTCGGTGTGGCACCTGGCCGGCGTACTCGACGACGGACTGCTGCCGGACCAGAACGCCGAGCGGATGGCCCGCGTCCTCGCTCCCAAGCTGGACGCAGCCCTGCACCTGCACGAACTCACCCTTGAGCACGCGCTGTCCGAGTTCGTCGTGTTCTCCTCGCTGGCCGGAGTGTTCGGAAGCCCCGGCCAGAGCACGTACGCCGCAGGCAATGCGTTCCTCGACGCCTTCGCCGCATGGCGGCTGCACGCGGGCCTGCCCGCCAGGAGCCTGTCCTGGGGACTGTGGGAGCAGGCGGGTATCGGTCTGACCGCGCATCTCGGCCAGGCCGAGCTGACCCGGATCCGGCGCATGGGCGTCGAGCCGCTGTCCGTGGACGAGGGGCTGCGGGCTCTGGACGCGGCAATGGCGTCGCAGCCGGGGGGACATCTGGTCCCCGTCCGCCTCGCGCCGGCCGCGTTGCGCCGCGGCCAGGACGAGGTGCCCGCGGTCCTGCGCGGCATGGTCCGGCCGCGCCTGCGGCGCGCGAACACCGGTGAGACTCCGTCGGGCCTGCGCGGCAGGCTCGCGGCGATGTCGCCCGACCAGCGCCGGGAGTCGCTGACGCTGCTGGTGCGGTCGGCGGCGGCGGGCGTGCTCGGCCTCCCCGACGCCGGTGAGGTGCCGGCCCAGCAGGTGTTCAGGGACCTCGGCCTCGACTCGCTGATGGCCGTGGAACTGCGGCGCCGCATCTCGCAGGAGACGGAGGTCCCCCTGCCCGCGACGCTGGCGTTCGACTACCCGACTCCTGCCGCCATGGCGGCGTTCCTCCTGGAACAGATGGACCTGTCACGGGCAGTGCCGCCCGCCGAGGCCGTCGTCCGGGCTGCGGACGAGGACGACGATCCGGTCGCGATCGTGTCGATGGCGTGCCGGTTGCCGGGTGGTGTGGGGACTCCTGAGGAGTTCTGGGAGTTGTTGTCCTCGGGCGGGGACGCGATCGAGGGGTTCCCGTCCCGGTGGGACGACTGGGATGTGTACGACCCGGATCCGGAGGCCGTCGGGAAGAGCTATGCGCGTGAGGGCGGTTTTCTGCGGGACGTGGAGGAGTTCGACGCCGCGTTCTTCGGGATCCGGCCGCGCGAGGCGCAGGCCATGGACCCGCAGCAGCGGCTGGTCCTGGAGACCTCCTGGGAGGCCCTGGAGCGTGCCGGCATCCGTTCCGAGGCGCTCGAGAACAGCAACACCGGTGTGTACCTGGGTGCGATGGGGTCGGACTACGACCGCTTCCACAACCAGGACCTGGGCGCACTCGACGCGTACGGCTCGATGGGGAGCGCCGGCAGTGTGCTGTCGGGCCGGTTGTCGTACGCGCTGGGGTTGCAGGGTCCGGCGGTGACGGTGGACACGGCGTGTTCGTCGTCGCTGGTGGCGCTGCACCTGGCGGTGACGGCGCTGCGGCAGCGTGAGTGCGACGTGGCGCTCGCCGGCGGTGTGACCGTGATGTCGACGCCGTCGCTGTTCGTGGAGTTCTCGCGGCTGCGCGGTATGTCTCCGGACGGGCGGTGCAAGAGTTTCTCGGCCGATGCCGACGGTGCGGGTTGGTCCGAGGGTTGTGGTGTGGTCGTACTCAAGCGTCTGTCGGTCGCGCGGGCGGCCGGGGACCGGGTGCTGGCCGTGATCCGTGGTTCGGCGGTCAATCAGGACGGCCGGTCGCAGGGGCTGACCGCTCCGAACGGGCCGTCGCAGCAGCGGGTCGTTCAGGAAGCGTTGTCGCGCGCCGGGTTGTCGCCGGCGGATGTGGACGTGATCGAGGCCCATGGCACCGGGACCCCTCTCGGCGATCCGATCGAGGCGGGCGCGCTGGCCGAGGTCTTCGGGCCGGGGCGGCCTGCGGAACGGCCGGTGTGGCTGGGCTCGGCCAAGTCGAACATCGGGCACGCCCAAGCCGCCGCCGGCGTGATCGGCGTGATGAAGATGGTGCTGGCCCTCCAGCACGAGCAACTCCCCGCGACGCTGCACGCGGACGAGCCGAGCCCGCACATCGAGTGGGAGGGCAGCGGGCTGGCCTTGCTGGGTGAGGCCCGTTCCTGGCCGCAGGAGGAATCCCGGGTGCGGCGCGCGGGAGTGTCGTCGTTCGGCCTGTCCGGCACCAACGCCCACCTCGTCCTGGAGGAGGCCCCCGCCCCCGCCGTGGCGGCCGTCACCGAGCAGGCACTGCCCGAGGGTGTGGTTCCGGTGGTGGTTCCGGTGGTGGTTTCGGGTCGGGATGCGGGTGTGGTGCGGGTTCAGGCCCGGCGTTGGGCCGAGTGGTGGCGCAGCCACCCCGAGGTGTCCCTGGACCGGGTCGCCTCCACGGCGCTGTGGCACCGCAGTTGGTTCGAGCACCGGGCCGCGGTGCTGGCCACCACCCGGGAGGAGGCCATTGAACGCCTCGAAGCCCTCGCTGAGGGCACGGACGCCGTCGGTGTCGTCGCTCCCTTTGAAGCTCCGGTTGAGGACTTCTTTGAGAGCGGTGATGGCGGGGTGTGGGTGTTCCCGGGTCAGGGTTCGCAGTGGGAGGGCATGGGCCGGGCACTGTGGGAGCAGTCCCCTGTGTTCGCGGAGGCGGTGGCGGCTTGTGATGCGGCTCTGCTGCCGTGGACGGGGATGTCGGTCACCGATCTGCTCACCGGTCGCCGTGGGTTGACCGGTGTGGAGGAGGTGCAGCCGGCGTTGTTCGCGATGAGTCTGGGCCTGGCTGCGTGGTGGAGGTCGATGGGTGTCACGCCCCGGGCTGTGATCGGTCACTCTCAGGGCGAGGTCGCCGCGGCGGTGGTCGCGGGCATTCTGACCGTCGAGCAGGGTGCGCGCATTGTCGCCACCCGTTCGCGGGCTGTCGCCACCTGCTGTGGTGAGGGCGGCATGGCCGTCGTGGAGCGTGGCCATGAGTGGGTCGGTGAGCGTCTGGCCGGCACCGCTTTGTCGGTCGCCGCCGTCAACACCCCTACTTCTACGGTGATTTCGGGGGACAGTGACGCCCTGGATGCGCTGCTCGAACAGTTCCGGGCCGAGGGGGTGTTCGCCCGCCGTGTTCAGGTCGACTACGCCTCCCACAGTGCGCACATGGACCCGCTGCTGCCCGGCCTGGCCGAGCAACTGGCCGACCTGGAGCCCCGGCCCGGACACACGCCCCTCTACTCCACGGTCCACGGCCGCAAGATCGACGGCACCGGGATGGACGCGGATTATTGGTGCGCCAATCTGCGCCGGCCGGTGCGTTTCGATCAGGCCAGTCAGGCTGCTGCCGTTGACGGGCATGACACCTGGGTCGAGGTCAGTGCTCATCCCGTCATGGCGATGGCTCTCGATGACATCACGCGGCGTCACGGCGGGACCAGCCATGCCACCGTTCACCGTCACCACGCCGACATCACCGACGTCCTCACCTCTTGGGCCCGCGCCGGACTGACCCGCGGTGACGCATGGTCTTGGGAGCGGGCCGTCCCGCGCACGCCCGTGGAAGCCACGCTGCCCACCTACGCCTTCGACCGTGAACGCTATTGGCACGCCACCCCCGCCAAGACCACGAGCGGTCCCTCGGGCCGGGGCGCGGACGGCCTGGACCACCCGTGGCTCACCAACGCGACTCCGCTCGCCACCGGCGACGGGCTGATCCTCACCGGCAGCATCGACGCGACCACCCCTGGACAGCGCTGGCTGAACGAGCATCAGGTGTTCGGCACCGTGCTCCTGCCCGGCACCGGGATCCTCGACATGGTCCTCACCGCCGCCGAACGCGTGGGCGCCACCGGGATCGACACCCTCACCCTCGCCACTCCGCTGGTCCTGCCCGACAGCGGGCCCCTGCGTGTCCAGGTCGCGGTCAGCGGCATCGACGGCAACGGCCGCCGCCAGGCCACCGTGCACACCCACCCCGACCCCGACACCCACCCCGACACCCCCTGGACCACCCACGCCACCGCCCAACTCACCCACCACACACCCGCACAGGCACCGGAACCCGTCGACTGGACGGCCATCGAGCACGCGCAGCACGTCTCCCTGACCGGGTTCTACGACCGCTTCCGCGAGCGCGGCATCGACTACGGACCCGCGTTCCAGGGCCTCAGCGACCTGTGGCGACAGGACAACGAACTGCACGCCGTCCTCCGCCTCCCCGAGAGCCTGCGCACCGAGGGCTTCGGCATTCACCCCGCCCTGCTGGACGCGGCCTTCCACACGATCCTCGTGGCCGAGGAGGCCGAGGAGGCAGGCAGCACGTCCGGTGGGCAGCACCACAAGCGGATCCTGCTGCCGTTCGAGTGGAGCGACGCCCGGCTGTACGCGACCGGGGCCTCGGTCGTGCGGGTGCGCGTACGCCTGGACGAGACGCGCGAGCAGGTCGAGCTGTCCGTGACGGAGGAGAACGGCAATCCGGTGGCCACCGCGCGCCTCCGGCTCCGCGAGGCCACCGCGGGCAGCCTGCGGGCGGCGACGGAACGGCACCTGTACCGGGTGGAGTTCCAGGAGTGCCCGGCGCCGGCCGCCGCACTCGCGGACACCGTGATCACCGGTGGCCCCCTCGCGGCTGCGCTCGCGCTGCCCGTGCTGGACGCCGGGACCGGACCGGTTCCCTCCCGCATCGTCGTGGACGCCACGGAGACCTCCGGCACACCGCAGGAGTCCACCACGGCTGCACTGATCCGTGCGCGGGACCTGCTGACCGATCTCCGGCTGGACGGAGCCGAGTTGGTATGGGTGACCCGCCAGGCGGTGTCCGCGGCCGAGGGCGAGGCCGTCGACCTGGCCTCGGCACCCCTGTGGGGGCTGCTGCGGGCGGCACGCGCCGAGGGGCATCCGGTCCGGCTGGTCGACGTGGACGGGAACGCCGATCCGGACGCGGTGCGGGCGGCCCTGACCGTCCCCGAGCCGGAACTCGCGGTCCGCGGCGCCGGCATCCGCGTTCCCCGGCTGGTCCGGCTCTCCCCGCGCGACACGGCACCGGTGGACGACGCCCCCCGGGGCATGGACGGCGCACCGGGCACGGTGCTGATCACCGGCGGCACAGGTGAGCTGGGACGGCAGGTCGCCCTGCACCTCGTGAAGGCTCGGGGGGTGCGCAGCCTGGTCCTGGCCTCCCGCCGGGGCGAAGGGGCGGACGGCGCCGGCGACCTGCGCGCCGAACTGACCGCCGCCGGGGCCGACAGCGTGCGCGTGGTCGCCTGCGACGTCACCAGTCGCGAAGCCGTGACCGGGCTCGTGGAGTCCGTCGCGGACCTCAGCGGGGTGTGGCACCTGGCCGGCGTACTCGACGACGGGCTGCTGGCGGACCAGAGCCCGGAGCGACTGGAACGCGTCTGGGCTCCCAAGGCACGCGCGGCGTGGTGGCTGCACGAGCTGACCGCCGCCCGTCCGCTGACCTCCTTCGTGGTGTTCTCCTCGGCCGCCGGTGTGCTCGGCAGCGCCGGGCAGAGCGTCTACGCGGCGGCGAACGCGTTCGCGGACGCGCTCGTGCTGGAGCGGCGCAGGCAGGGACTTCCCGGACTGAGCCTGTCCTGGGGGCTGTGGGAGCAGGCCGGCACGGGGCTGACCGCGGACCTCGGCCAGGCGGAACTGGCCCGGATGCGCAGGCAGGGCGTGACCGCGCTGACCGGCGCGCAGGCCCTCGACGCCCTGGACACCGCCCTGGCCGCACGGCCGGCCCACGTGGTGCCGATCCGCGTCGATCTCTCCGGGCCCGAGGAGACCCGATCGCCGCTGCTGCGCGGCAGGTCCCGGATGCGGCGGCTGGCGGACACCCGGACGACCGGCACGGGTTGGGCCGACCTGCCGGAAGCGCAACGGATCCGCGCCCTGACGGATCTCGTGCGGCGCGAAGCGGCGGTGGTCCTGGGCACGCCCGCCGAGATCGACCCCGAGGCGGTCTTCACCGACCTCGGCCTGGACTCCCTGATGGCGGTGGAACTGCGCCGCAGGCTGGCCGCCGAGACCGGACTGGCGCTGGCCGCGACGGCGGTCTTCGACCACCCGACGCCCGCCGGCCTGGCGGCGTACCTCAACGAGTCCGTACGGGACCGGGGTGACGACACGGAGCCTGGCCCGCGTGTGGAACGCGTGGCGCGACGCGATGTCCATCCGGCGACCGAGGGGCAGCGCCGGCTGTGGTTCCTGGAGCACATGCGTCCCGGCACGGCCGAGTACAACGTGACGATGCCGGTCCGGTTCGCCGAACCGCTGGACCGCGCGGCATTCGCCTCCGCCGTCGAGTTCGTGGTGCGGCGGCACGAGGCACTGCGCACGGGCCTGGAGAGCCGCGACGGTGAGCTGGTCCAGGTGGTGTACGAGGAGTTCGACACCCCGCTGCGCTTCGAGGAGGTGGCCGGTTCCGAGGAACTGGCCGACCGGATCCGGAGCGAGGCCGAGGCACCCTTCGACCTGTCCGGCCCCGTGCTGCTGCGCTGCCTGGTGCTCACCGGCGCGGACGAACAGGTGGTCTGCTTCACTCTGCACCACGCGGTCGTCGACGCCTGGTCGCTGGTCATGGTGCTGCATGAGCTGGTCGCCGTGTACGGGGAGTTCCGCGAAGGCTACGCCCCCGACAGCGGGAGCGAGTCGCTCGTGCACCTCGGCGACTACGCCGCCTGGGAGCGGGACTCCATCGCGCAGGGCGCCTTCGAGGCGGGACTCGGCTTCTTCCGGGACGAACTGTCCGGGGCCCCTCGTCTGGAACTGCCCCGGGGGCAGTCGGACCCGGGCGCGGGCAAGGTCGGGTTCGCACTGCCGGACGCCCTCCGGGGCGAGTTGGAGTCCCTCGCCTCCGATACGGGGGTCACGCTGTACACGGTGCTGGCCGGCGCCTTCGCCGTGCTGCTCTCCCGGTACAGCGACCAGCGGGACTTCAGCATCGGCACGGTGTGGTCCGGGCGCGGACTGGCCGGGTCGGCGGAGATCGTCGGTTTCCTCGCCAACACCCTGCCGCTGCGCTGTGATCTCTCCGCCGACCCGGACGTGCCCGAGCTGCTGTCGGCGATGCAGTCCCGCGTGCTCGGTGTGATGGAACACCAGAACGTGCCCCTGTCCGAAGTGGTCAAGGTCGTCGACGCCGAGCGCAACGGCGAGGAGAACCCGTTGTTCCGGGCGGTGTTCAACTACGGCCTGGGTGCGGAGCCGGACGACGGCACATGGCGGCCGTACGGCGGGCACTTCACCGGCAACGTCGCGGGAACCGCCAAGTTCGAGCTGGCCATGAGCCTCGCACCTGCCGCGGAGGGACTGCGCGGGGAACTGGAGTTCCAGACGCACGTACTGGATCAGGAATCCGCACACCGCATGGTCGCGAACTTCGAGACCATGCTGAACTCCTTCGTCCGGGACGGCGGTCTGCCGGTCAGCCGGTTGTCCTTGCCCCACGCCGAGGACGAGGGCTGGTTCCGCAGGCACGACCACCACGTGACCCCGGAACCGGCCGGACTGCCCGCGGCGCAGCCGGCTCCCGCCGCTCCGGCCGCCGGTGACGACCGGGTGTGGGAGACGGTGCTCTCGGCCTGGTCGCAGGTACTGGAGCTGGAGCCGGCCGATGTGGACCCGGACATCGGGTTCTTCGACCTGGGCGGAACGTCGTTGACAGCGGTGCAGGTCCACGAGCTGATCCGGGCCGGCGTGGACCGCGATTTCCCGCTCTCCACGCTGTTCCGCCACTCCACGGTGCGGCAGCTGACCACGTTCCTGCGCGACGAGGCCACGCCCGCGGTGACCGCGGCGACGGTACCGGCCAGGGAGCGTTCGGACGAGGACGCGGTGGCGATCGTGGGCGTGGCCCTGCGGCTGCCGGGTGCGACGGACGCGGAGGAGTTCTGGGCGAACCTGCGGGGCGGGGTCGAGTCGATCCGCCGCTTCACCGACCAGGAGCTGCTGGACGCCGGGGTGCCCAGGCACCTGCTGGACGATCCCGCGTTCGTCCCGGCCAAGGGCTATGTGGAGGACGCCGACCTCTTCGACGCCGAGTTCTTCGGCTACTCGCGGTCCGAAGCGGAGAACATGGACCCGCAGCACCGGCTCTTCCTGGAGACGGCCTGGCAGGGCCTGGAGAACGCCGGCATCCAGCCGGACGCCTTTCCCGGCCGCATCGGGGTCTTCGCCGGCGCCGGATTCGGCGGCTACAACAGCGGAAGCGTGCGCGGCGACGAGATCACCGAACTCCATGAGTTCTACCGCGACCTCCTCGGGAACAAGTCCGACTTCGTGTCCACGAGGGTGGCGCACAGGCTGAATCTGCGTGGCCCCGCGCTGACGGTGCAGACGGCGTGCTCCACCGGGCTGGTGGTCGCGCATCTGGCCCGGCAGAGCCTGCTGCGCGGGGAATCCGACGTGGCACTCGCCGGCGCCTCCGCGCTGACGTTCCCGTTGGAGTGGGGCTACCCGTACCAGGAAGGCTTCGTCTTCTCCCCGGACGGCTCCTGCCGTGCGTTCGACGCCGATCGCCAGGGCACCGTGGTGGGCAACGGCGTGGTCGCGGTGGTGCTGCGCCGGCTGTCGGACGCGGTCGAGGCCGGGGACCGCATCTACGCGGTCGTCCGCGGCAGCGCCATCAACAACGACGGGTCCGACAA
>NZ_JBIUCC010000017.1:0-52610 GCF_044593495.1 Streptomyces sp. NPDC051963
CCAACTCCTTCTCCCTGGACCCGCCGCGGGCCCCGACTTTCCGTGCGTTGCGGGGGGGGGGGGGGGGGGGGGGGTTGGGGGGGGGGGGGGGGGGGGGGGGGGTGGATTTTCGCCCCCGCCGCCCCTACCCGTCCCGTCCTGAAGGGGCTCCGCCCCTTCGACCCCGCCAAGGGGCTCCGCCCCCTGGACCCCCGTCGGCCTGAACGGCCTCGTCCTCAAACGCCGGACGGGCTGGGATTGGCTGGGCTGGTCTTCTCCGCGTGGTGGGCCGGGCGCCGTTCGGCTCACAGCGCGGAACACAACCGCGTTCCCGATCGCTATAGCCGGTATGAGCGAATACCGCATCGAGCATGACTCCATGGGCGAGGTACGTGTCCCCGTCGACGCCAAGTGGCGGGCGCAGACGCAGCGTGCCGTTGAGAACTTTCCCATCTCCGGGCAGCGTATCGAGCGGGCCCACATCGAGGCCCTGGCCCGGATCAAGGGTGCGGCCGCCAAGGTGAACGCGCGGCTTGGAGTGCTCGACAAGGACATCGCCGAGGCTGTTCAGGAGGCGGCCGGTGAGGTGGCGGAGGGGCGGTGGGACGAGCACTTTCCGATCGATGTGTTCCAGACCGGGTCGGGGACCTCGTCCAACATGAATGCCAACGAGGTCATCGCCACCCTGGCCGGCGAGCGGCTCGGCAAGAGCGTGCATCCCAACGATCATGTCAATGCCTCTCAGTCCTCCAACGACGTGTTCCCCTCTTCCATCCATATCGCCGCCACCGCCGCCGTCACCCGTGACCTCATCCCCGCCCTCGAACACCTCGCGGCCTCCCTCAGCCGCAAGTCCGAGGAGTTCGCCGACGTCGTGAAGTCGGGGCGGACGCACCTCATGGACGCCACGCCCGTGACGCTGGGGCAGGAATTCGGGGGATATGCGGCGCAGGTCAGGTACGGCGTCGAGCGGCTGCATGCCTCCCTCCCCCGCCTTGCCGAACTGCCCCTCGGCGGCACCGCCGTCGGTACCGGCATCAACACCCCGCCCGGCTTCTCCGCCGCCGTGATCGACGAGGTGGCGAGGGCTACCGGGCTGCCGCTCACCGAGGCCCGCGATCACTTCGAGGCGCAGGGGGCGCGGGACGGGATCGTCGAGACGAGCGGGCAGCTGCGGACCATCGCCGTCGGACTGACCAAGATCGCGAACGATCTGCGGTGGATGGCCTCCGGTCCCCGTACCGGGCTCGCCGAGATCTCGCTCCCCGATCTCCAGCCCGGGTCCTCGATCATGCCCGGCAAGGTCAATCCGGTCATTCCGGAAGCCGTCCTCATGGTCAGCGCCCAGGTCATCGGCAATGACGTCACCGTCGCCACCGCCGGGGCCGCCGGGAACTTCGAGCTGAACGTCATGCTGCCGGTCATCGCCAAGAACGTGCTCGAGTCGATCCGGCTGCTCGCCAACGTGTCCCGGCTGCTCGCCGACCGGACCGTCGACGGGATCGTCGCGCATCGGGAGCGGGCGCGCGAGTACGCCGAGTCGTCACCCTCCGTGGTCACCCCGCTGAACAAGTACATCGGGTACGAGGAGGCCGCCAAGGTGGCCAAGAAGGCGCTCGCGGAGCGGAAGACGATCCGTCAAGTCGTGCTGGAGAACGGGTATGTAGAGCGGGGCGACCTGACCGTCGAGCAGCTCGACGAAGCCCTGGACGTGCTGCGTATGACGCACCCGTAACCTAAGGTTCCGCCGGCGTGAACCGTGACGGGCACCGCAGCGTCGTATGCCTGTGACAACTAATATCTGTACATGGCAGACGACGGAGCGGTGAGACGAGTGGAAGCGGACGGCACGACTGCCTTCTGGGCGCCCGGGAGCCGGATCCTGTGGCGCTATCGCGAGAATGCCGGCCACCGCTTCCATATCGCACGCCCTGTCACCGTCGTCCGGGACGACGAGGACATCCTCGCCGTCTGGCTGGCGCCGGGCACCGAGTGCGTCAAGCCGGTGCTCGCCGACGGGACGCCCGTGCACGCCGAGCCGCTCCGGTCGCGCTACACCAAGCCGCGGACCGTGCAGCGCGACCGCTGGTTCGGCACCGGTGTGCTGAAGCTGGCGCGGCCGGGCGAGCCCTGGTCGGTGTGGCTGTTCTGGGAGCCGGGCTGGCAGTTCAAGAACTGGTACGTCAACCTCGAAGATCCACTGGTGCGTTGGGACGGCGGAGTGGACTCCGAGGACCACTTCCTGGACATCTCCGTCCACCCGGACCGGAGTTGGCACTGGCGCGACGAGGACGAGTTCGCGCAGGCCCAGCGGGACGGTCTGATGGACGCCGAACTCGCCGAGCGGGTACGGGCGGCGGGCCGTTCGGCGGTGGACGTGATCCGCGCCTGGGGGCCGCCTTTCTCGGACGGCTGGCAGCATTGGCGCCCGGATCCGTCCTGGGCTGTACCGTCACTGCCGGAGGACTGGGATCGTACGCCCGCGCACATGTCCACGTGAGACCCTTGATGCGCCCCCGGTGCACAACCGTAGGATCGTCCTCCGCGAGTATTTACAGCAGTAACTCCCGGCACATGCGCCGGGACTGACCGAACGTCACCGAGGGGCGGCAGGACGTGAGCGAGGGGTACGAGGGCAACACCGGTACGGACCGCGGTCCGTCTGCCGGTGACACAGGAACAGCCTCTGACCACGCGGGAATTCCGTTCCTGGGGCACGCATTCCGGGTATCGGCATTTCGGCGGGATGAACCGCGCGCCTGGCGCGCAGCCCCGGACGGACGGATTCGACACGCGTGACGGAGCAGCCGACCTCCTTCGAGCGCCCTGAGACCGGCGCCGCCCCCGCGGACCCCCGCGGGGCGCTCCTGCGTACCTCCGGTGCGGCGCCGCGCGCCCCCGGCGCCTTACCGGCACAGGCCCGCACCGGCGAGACGCCGCCCGCGGGGACACCTGTTGGTGACTCGGAGCACTCCCAGCCCGCCGCCGTCGAGCCGGACACCCACCGTCCGCGGCCCGTTCCCGAGGGGGTCCCTGTTCAGCAGGGCACCGAAGACGACAAGTCCCGCCAGGACCGCCGTACCGGCCAGGGCGCGGCGCCCGGCCGGCCCACGCCCATGCGGCGGGACGGGGACCGGCTGCGCTTCGTGGGCGCGGCGACCCGGCGGATCGCCCGCGGCATCGACCTCGACGAGATCGTGATGGGGCTGTGCCGGGCGACCGTACCGACGTTCTCGGACGCGATCCTGGTCTATCTGCGCGACCCGCTGCCGGTCGGCGACGAGCGGCCCACCGGCCCGGTGGTGCTGCGGCTGCGCCGTACCGACCGGATCCCGGAGGAGCGGGACACCGAGGGCGGTTTCGCGCCCGCGCCCCAGCCCGAGCTGGTGGACCTGACACCTGTCACCGCGGACCTGTGCGAGGTGCGGCCCGGCGGCGCGCTGAACGAGGTGCTGCGCGGCGTGCGCCCGGTCTTCGCCGACGCCCCCGCGGCCCGCGCCGCGCTGCCGGAACTCCTCGGCGACGACGTGGCCGTACCCGGCGGACAGCGCGCCATCCTCGCCCCGCTGCGCGGCCGGCGCCGGGTCATCGGTGCCGCGCTCTTCCTGCGCCGCCCGGAACGCATGGCCTTCGAGCCGGACGACCTCCTGGTCGCGGCCCAGCTCGCCACGCACAGCGCGCTCGGCATCGACAAGGCGGTGCTGTACGGCCGTGAGGCGTACATCGCCGACGAGCTCCAGCGCACCATGCTGCCCGAAAACCTGCCCAGGGCCACCGGCGTGCGGCTGGCGTCCCGCTATCTGCCCGCCGCCGAGACCGCGCGCGTCGGCGGCGACTGGTACGACGCCATCCCGCTGCCCGGCAGTCGCGTGGCGCTGGTGGTGGGCGATGTCATGGGGCACTCCATGACGTCCGCCGCGATCATGGGCCAGCTGCGGACCACGGCCCAGACCCTCGCCGGGCTCGACCTGCCGCCGCAGGAGGTCCTGCACCACCTCGACGAACAGGCCCAGCGCCTCGGCACCGACCGCATGGCGACCTGCCTGTACGCGGTCTACGACCCGGTATCGCACCGGATCACCATCGCCAACGCCGGCCATCCGCCGCCCGTCCTGCTGCACCTCGGCGGCCGGGCCGAGGTGCTGCGGGTGCCGCCGGGCGCGCCCATCGGTGTCGGCGGCGTCGACTTCGAAGCCGTGGAACTGGACGCGCCAGCCGGGGGGACGCTGCTCCTGTACACCGACGGGCTCGTGGAGTCCCGGCTGCGGGACGTGTGGACCGGGATAGAGCAGCTGCGCGAGAAGCTCGCCGCTACCGCGCAGCTGACCGGGCCCGACCATCCGCCGCCGCTGGAGGCGCTCTGCGACGAGGTGCTCGACATGCTCGGTCCCGGTGACCGGGACGACGACATCGCGCTGCTCGCCGCCCGCTTCGACGGGATCGCGCCCAACGACGTGGCGTACTGGTTCCTGGAGCCGGAGGAGATGGCTCCCGGCAAGGCCCGGCGGCTGGCCCGCCGCGCGCTGGCCCGCTGGGACATGGAGGAACTGACCGACTCGGTGGAGCTCCTGGTCAGTGAGGTCGTGACGAACGCCGTGCGCTATGCGACCCGGCCGATCACGCTCCGGCTGCTCCGTACCGACGTGCTGCGCTGCGAGGTCGGGGACGACGTGCCGCAGCTGCCTCGGCTGCGGCAGGCGCGGGCCACGGACGAGGGCGGACGCGGACTGTATCTGGTGAACCGGCTGGCCCGGCGGTGGGGGGCGACCCGGCTGAGCACGGGGAAGGTGGTCTGGTTCGAGTTGAACCGCGGCTGACGGGTACCCGTCCCGCCTCACCCCGGACCAGCCCATTCAGAACCGAACCGGAATTGGACCCAGTCCAAATGTTGCCGACATCCCGTCGGCGGAGTTGACTCTGGGGTGAGCGAAGCGACCTGAACCACCCTCGTTCATGACGGGAGGACGCTCGTGACACTCGTACCTCAGGAATCCCAGCAGGCTCGGTACACCACGAACAACGTCGGAATTCCGGTGGAGAGCGACGAACACTCGCTCACCGTGGGTCCCGACGGCCCGATCCTGCTCCAGGACCACTACCTCATCGAGAAGATGGCCCAGTTCAACCGGGAGCGGGTCCCCGAGCGCGTGGTGCACGCCAAGGGCAGTGGCGCGTACGGATTCTTCGAAGTCACCAACGACGTCAGCCAGTTCACCAGGGCCGACCTCTTCCAGCCGGGCAAACGCACCGACATGCTGGCCCGCTTCTCCACCGTCGCCGGCGAGCAGGGCTCGCCCGACACCTGGCGCGACCCCCGCGGCTTCGCGCTCAAGTTCTACACCGAGCACGGCAACTACGACCTGGTGGGCAACAACACCCCGGTCTTCTTCGTCCGTGACACGATCAAGTTCCAGGACTTCATCCGCTCCCAGAAGCGCCATCCGGTGACCGGGCTGCGGGACAACGACATGCAGTGGGACTTCTGGACGCTCTCGCCGGAGTCGGCACACCAGGTGACCTGGCTGATGGGCGACCGCGGCATCCCGAAGACATATCGCCACATGAACGGCTACGGCTCCCACACGTATATGTGGATCAACGGCGCGGGCGAGAAGTTCTGGGTGAAGTACCACTTCAAGACCGACCAGGGCATCGACTTCCTCACCCAGGCCGAGGCCGACGAGCTGGCCGGTTCCGACGGGGACAAGCACCGCCGGGACCTGTACGAGTCGATCGAGTCCGGGAACGCGCCGAGCTGGACCCTGAAGGTCCAGATCATGCCGTTCGAGGACGCGATCGACTACCGCTTCAACCCCTTCGACCTGACGAAGGTCTGGCCGCACGGCGACTACCCGCTGATCGACGTCGGACGGATGGTCCTCGACAAGAACCCCGAGGACTACTTCATCCACATCGAGCAGGCCGCCTTCGAGCCGTCGAACCTGGTGCCCGGCATCGGCCCCTCGCCGGACAAGATGCTGCTCGGCCGGCTGTTCTCCTACCCGGACACCCACCGGTACCGGATCGGCCCGAACTACGCCCAGCTGCCGCCCAACCGGCCGCACGCCCAGGTGAATTCATACGCCAAGGACGGCCCCATGCGCTACGAGCCGTCGAGCGCGGCGCGGCCGTACGCACCCAACTCCTACGGCGGCCCCGCGGCCGACTACGGACGCTTCGGCGACCCGGCGAGCTGGCAGGCCACCGGTGAGCTGGTGCGCGAGGCGACCAGGCTGCACCGCGAGGACGACGACTGGGGCCAGGCGGGCACCATGGTCCGCCAGGTCCTCGACGACGCCGCCCGCGACCGGCTGGTCTCCAACGTCAGCGGACACCTCCAACAGGGCGTCTCCCGCCCGGTCCTGGAGCGCGCCCTGCAGTACTGGCGCAACATCGACAAGGAGATCGGCGACCGGATCGCGCACGAGGTCAACGGCAACTAGACGCTCCACCCGGGCGCCCGCAGCGCCGTCGGTCGCTGCGGGCGTGCCCCGTCGGGGCGCTACTCCAACTGCGGGTCGAACGGATCCTCCGGAGTGGTGCCCTCCGCCGGCGGTGATGTCGTCGGGCTCTGGCTCGGTGTCTGCGAGGGCGTCTGGCTAGGTGTCTGCGACGGCGTCTCGCTCGGCGTCTGCGACGGCGGTGCCTGGGTGGTCGGCTTCTCGGTAGTCGGCTCGTCGCTGGGCGTCTCGCTCGGCTGCTCGGTGATCGTCGGCGTCTGTGACGGCTCGACGCCCGCGCCCTGCGTGGTGTCCAGGTCGAACTTGGCGTCCGACTTCGTCACGCCGAACATGTACGCCGCCCAGATCTGCGCGGGGATGCCGCCACCGTTGACCCGGCCCGTGCCCGGCAGCTTGCCGGTCGCGCCCTTCATGTCGACCTGCTTGCCGGTCTTGGGGTCTTCGCCGAACAGGCCGACCGAGGTCACCAGGTCCGGTGTGTAGCCGGTGAACCAGGCCGACCTGCCGAAGTCGGAGGTACCCGTCTTACCGGCCACCTCCTGGCCGTCGCGGGCCGGGTTCTCGCGCACGGAGGTGCGGGCCGTACCGTCGTCGACCACGCCGGTCAGCACCGAGGTCACCGTGTCGGCGGCCTCGGGGCTGATGACCTGCCCGCCGATCGGGTCCGGCATCTTGATCGTCCGGTTGTTCTGCTCCGCCGACGCGACGAGGGTCGGGGTGACCTGCTTGCCGTGGTTGTCGAGGGTGGCGTAGACCCCGGCCATCTCCAGGGGGCTCGCGCCCATGGTGCCCAGCGTCTGTGCGGCCACGGCCTCGTCGCCCTCGACGTCGATGCCGAGTTGGCCGGCGGTCTTCATCACCTCGTCCATGCCGACGTCCATGCCCATCTGTGCGAACACCGAGTTGATGGACTTGTTCATCGCCGTCTGGACGCTGACGTCGCCGTAGTCGACGTCGTCCTCGTTCGGCGGGGCGAAGCCGACCTTCTTGCCGTTGTCCACGACCTGCCGCTTGCTCGTGCCGTCGTAGACCGTGCGTGCGCCGATCGTCGCGCCGTCCTGCGTCTTGGCCTTGTCCTCCAGGGCGGCGGCGAGGATCACCGGCTTGAACGTCGACGCGGGCTGGTAGTCCGTTCTGGTCGCGTTGGAGCGATAGTGGTCGAAGTAGTCCGCGCCTCCGTAGAGAGCGACGATCTTCCCCGTCTTGGGGTCGACGGAGACCGCGCCGGCCTGGATGTCTGCGTCGACCGGCCGCTTCTTCTTGTCCAGTTTGCTGGTCAGCTGGGTCTTGGCCGCCTTCTCCAGCTGGGCCTGCTTCTTCTTGTCGATGTTCAGGGTGATCGTCCAGCCCTGACCCTTGACCTGGGCCTCCGCCTCGGAGCGTGAGAGGCCCTCCTGCTTCATCAGCTGATTCTCGAGCTGGGTGTTGGCCAGCTCGACCAGATACCCCTTCTGGCCCTCCAGACCCGCGGCGGCCTTGGGCTCCTTGGGCACCTCGAACTTCTCGGTCTTGCGCTCGGCGGAGTCCAGCCAGCCCATCTCGACCATGTTGTCCAGGACGTAGTTCCAGCGCGCCTTCACCAGCTCCTTGCCGGTTTCGGAGGCGACGGCCCAGTCGTAGGTGCTCGGCGCCTGGAGGAGGGCGGCGAGGTATGCGCCCTGGGCGACCGACAGGTCTTCGGCGTCGACGCGGTAGTAGGCCTGTGCGGCGGCCTGGATGCCGTAGGCGTTGCGGCCGAAGTAGCTGGTGTTGAGGTAGCCCGCGAGGATGTCGTCCTTGGACAGCTGGCGGTCCACCTTCAGCGAGATGACGATCTCCTTCAGCTTGCGGGAGACCGTCTGTTCCTGGCTGAGGTAGTAGTTCTTGACGTACTGCTGGGTGATCGTCGAACCACCCTGGGCGCCCTTGCCGGACAGCGTGTTGAACACACCGCGGGCCGTGCCCTTGAGGTCGATGCCGGCGTCCTTGTAGAAGGTCTTGTTCTCGGCGGCGACGAAGGTGTTCCGGACGTCCTTGGGCACCTTCGACAGGTCCACGATCTCCCGGTTGACCTCGCCGTCCCGGGCCAGGACATCGCCGTCGCTGTACTTGTAGACGTTGCTCTGCATCTTCGCGGCCTGTGCGGCCGCGTTGCCGTCGGGGACGTCGACGACCAGATAGAGCACGATGAAGCCGCCGATGCCGAGCAGGCACACGCCGAGGAACGTCCCGAGGATCTTCTTCCATGTGAACAGCCGGCGTATGACGCTCTTGCCGTCGTTCTTCCCGGCCGCTCGTCGCGAGCGGCGCTTGGGCGCCGCGCGGTGGCCACCACGCTGTCGCGCTCGTCTCTCTTCCGCCCGTCCCATGGGTCCGTCTGCTCCGCTTCCGTCGTCGGCTGTCTCACAGGTTGCTCGCTCAGGTCAGCTCAGAAAGCTAACACCGCTCTATATGACAAAGGGCTTGCGATCCGGTCTTTTACGGACGTGACAATCAGCACCTGTCCCAACTGAACCGACGACCGAGAGGCGGTTAGGGTTGCCGTGAGCGGGTAATGTGATATCAGTTAGCTAGAACGGAGCTAAGCGAGAAACGGCTCCACCGAGAACGGGGGAAACACCCATGACCACGCACGACACAGCACCCGACCTCCCCGACATGCCCGAACCGCGCGTGCGCGAGTTCGCCGCGCACAGCATCGGCGGCGGGCTGGCGCTGCTGCTCGGTCTGATCGGGCTGCTGGGCGGGATCGGGATGATCGTGGCCGCCACCACGGTCTCCGGCGCCGGGGCCAAGGCCGCGCTGATCGTCGGCGGCATCGTGATCGCCATCGCCGCGTTCCTCGCCATGTGCGGGCTGAACATGGTGGCGCCGGGCGAGGCGCGGGTGGTCCAGCTCTTCGGGCGGTACCGGGGGACGATCCGGCAGGACGGGCTGCGCTGGGTGAACCCCTTCACCTCGCGCACCAAGATCTCGACCCGGGTGCGCAACCACGAGACCGCGGTCCTCAAGGTCAACGACGCCTACGGCAACCCGATCGAGCTCGCCGCGGTCGTCGTGTGGAAGGTCCAGGACACCGCCCAGGCCACCTTCGAGGTCGACGACTACTTCGAGTTCGTCTCCACCCAGACCGAGGCGGCCGTCCGGCACATCGCCATCGAGTACCCGTACGACGCCCATGACGAGGGCGGGCTCTCGCTGCGCGGCAACGCCGAGGAGATCACCGAGAAGCTCGCCGTCGAACTGCACGCGCGCGTGGACGCGGCCGGCGTCCAGATCATCGAGTCCCGCTTCACGCACCTCGCCTACGCACCCGAGATCGCCTCGGCCATGCTCCAGCGACAGCAGGCGGGCGCGGTCGTCGCCGCGCGGCGGCAGATCGTGGACGGCGCGGTCGGGATGGTCGAGGCGGCGCTCGCCCGGATCACCGAGCAGGACATCGTGGAGCTGGACTCCGAGCGGAAGGCGGCGATGGTGTCCAACCTGATGGTGGTGCTGTGCGGGGACCGCTCGGTGCAGCCGGTCCTCAACACCGGGACGCTCTACCAGTGACGGATCCCTCCGAGGCTTCCTCGCAGAGGCGGCGGCCGCAGCAGCAACGCAAGCAGGTGCTGCTGCGGCTGGACCCGTCGGTGTACGAGGCGCTGGCGCGCTGGGCCGGGGACGAACTGCGGTCGGCCAACGCGCAGATCGAGTTCCTGCTGCGCAAGGCGCTCGCCGAGGCCGGGCGGCTGCCGGGCGAGGCACGCCCGATTCCCCGCCGCGGACGCCCACCCACGCAGCCACCCGCACAGCAGTAACAGAATCGTGACAATCAGCCCCCACCTGCACCGTTGCATCCCCCGTATGGCTCTACACACTCGACGTATACACATGGGGTATACCCCCTGTGTACAGTCCTCCCCATGTCCATCGGTCACACCCTCCTGGGGCTCCTGGAGTCAGGCCCGCGTCATGGCTACGACCTGAAGCGCGCCTTCGACGAGAAGTTCGGTCACGACCGGCCGCTGCACTACGGCCAGGTCTACTCGACGATGTCCCGGCTGTTGAAGAACGGGCTCGTGGAAGTCGACGGCATCGAGCCCGGCGGCGGTCCGGAGCGCAAGCGGTACGCGATCACCGAGGCCGGCATCACCGACGTACAGCGCTGGCTGGCGACGCCGGAGAAGCCCGAGCCGTACCTCCAGTCGACCCTGTACACCAAGGTCGTTCTCGCGCTGCTCACGCACCGGAACGCAGCCGACATCCTCGACACACAGCGCTCGGAGCATCTGCGGATGATGCGGATCCTCACCGACCGCAAGCGCAAGGGGGATCTCGCGGACCAGCTGATCTGCGACCACGCCCTGTTCCATCTCGAGGCCGATCTGCGCTGGCTGGAACTGACCGCCGCGCGCCTCGACAAACTCGCCGAGGCGGTGACCCGATGACCCCCGCAGGCTCCCTGCTCGTCGCGACCGAACTGCGCAAGTCGTACGGTCCGACCACCGCCCTCGACGGCGCCGAGTTCTCCATCCACCCCGGCGAGGTCGTCGCCGTGATGGGCCCCTCGGGCTCCGGAAAGTCGACACTGCTGCACTGCCTCGCGGGCATCGTGCCGCCGGACTCCGGGTCCATCGTCTACAACGGCCGCGAGATGGCCCGGATGAGCGATGCCGAGCGCAGTGCGCTGCGGCGGAGCGAGTTCGGCTTCGTGTTCCAGTTCGGGCAGTTGGTGCCGGAACTCACCTGCGTCGAGAACGTCGCCCTGCCGCTGCGGCTGAACGGCACCTCGCGCAAGGAGGCCGAGCGGACCGCCCTGTCCTGGATGGAGCGGCTGGAGGTCGACGATCTGCGCAAGAAGCGGCCCGGCGAGGTGTCCGGCGGTCAGGGGCAGCGGGTCGCCGTGGCCCGGGCGCTGGTCACCAGCCCCCGCATGCTGTTCGCCGATGAGCCGACCGGCGCGCTCGACTCGCTCAACGGCGAGCGGGTGATGGAGCTGCTCACGGACGCGGCCCGGTCCACCAACGCCGCCGTCGTGCTGGTCACGCACGAGGCACGGGTGGCCGCGTACTCGGACCGCGAGATCGTCGTACGGGACGGCAAGTCCCGGGACATGGAGCGCGTCGTATGAGGATGCGGCAGTGGACGAGGGACCTGGGCATGGGCGTCAGGTTCGCGTTCGCCGGGGGACGCGAGGGCTGGGTCCGGGTCCTGCTGACGGGTGTCGGCGTCGGACTCGGGGTGGCGCTGCTGCTCTTGACCACGGCGCTCCCCAGCGCGCTGGACGCCCGGCACGGCCGGGAGGCGGCCCGGTCGGACATCAACTACGGCGCGAAGGAGATACCGAAGGCGGACAACACCGTGCTCCTCGCGAGCAGCGGTACGACCTTCCGTGACAAGAGCATCCGCGGGCGGGACATGCAGCCCGAGGGTCCGAAGGCGCCGCTGCCGCCGGGCCTGGAGAAGTTCCCGGGGGCCGGCGAGATGGTGGTCTCCCCCGCGCTGAAGAAACTGCTCGGCTCCGACGAGGGCAAGCTGCTGCGGGAGCGGCTGCCGCAGAAGATCGTCGGGACCATCGGTGAGAGCGGGCTGATCGGCCCGACCGAACTCGCCTTCTACCGCGGCAGCGACGGTCTCTCTCCGCGGTCCGACGGCAGCAGCGTGGCCCCTGGCGACCAGGTGGTACGGATCGCGAAGTTCGGGGACCAGACCTCCAGCTCTGACCCGCTGGACCCCGTGCTGCTCCTGCTGATCCTCGTCGTCTTCGTGGTGCTGCTGATGCCGGTCGCCGTGTTCATCGCCGCGGCCGTACGGTTCGGCGGCGAGCGGCGGGACCGGCGGCTCGCCGCACTGCGGCTGGTCGGCTCCGACAGCGGGATGACCCGGCGGGTGGCCGCCGGTGAGGCGCTCGCGGGCGCCGCGCTCGGGCTGGTCTTCGGCACGGGCTTCTTCCTCATCGGCCGTGAGATCGCGGGCAGCCTGGAGGTGTTCGACGTCAGCGTCTTCCCGAGCTACCTCAACCCCTCGCCCGTGCTGGCCGTGCTGGTCGCGCTCCTGGTGATGGCGGCCGCGGTGCTGGTCACGCTGCTCGCGCTGCGCGGGGTGGTGATCGAGCCGCTCGGTGTCGTCCGTACGGCGAAGCCCGCGCGGCGCCGGCTGTGGTGGCGGCTGCTGCTGCCGCTGGCCGGCCTCGGGATGCTCTACCCGATGATCGGGCAGGGCCGGGACGGCGGGGACTTCAACCAGTACCTGGTCACCGGCGGCGTCCTGCTGCTGCTCGTCGGCGTGACCGCGCTGCTGCCGTGGATCGTGGAGGCGGTCGTCGCCAAGCTCGGCTCGGGCGGCGTCGCCTGGCAACTGGCCGTGCGCAGGCTTCAGTTGAGCAGCGGCACAGCGGCCCGCATGGTCAACGGCATCGCGGTCGCGGTGGCCGGTGCGATCGCGCTCCAAATGCTGTTCGCCGGGGTCGAGAGCGACTTCACCGAGCCGACGGGCCAGGATGTCGACCGGGTGCAGATGCAGGTGACCCTGCCGGACAGGACCCCTCTCGCCCCGTCCGCGGCGAAGTTCCGGGACACCGAGGGGGTGCGCCACGTCTACGCGTACGCCGAGGGAAACGTCGGCGAGAAGCGCATGGACGCCGAGCTCAACGCCCAGGTCACCGTCGGCGACTGCGCCTCGCTGCGTGAGGTGACGGGGCTGACCTCGTGCCGCGACGGGGACGTGTTCGCCGTACAGGGCGCCGAGGACGACACGAAAATGGAAGCGATGTCGAAGCCCGGCACCACGGTGTACTTCGACTCGGGGTACTCGGACGGCCCCAAGACCACGCCGGTCGCCTGGACCGTGCCGTCGACCGTGAAGAAGGCAACGGCCCGCGAGGACATGACCGGCTGGGAGCGGGGCGGCTTCATGGTCACGCCGAAGGCGCTGCCCGCGGCCGTCGCACCGGGTCTGACCGGCCAGATCTATCTGAACCTCGACGAGTCCGTACCGGACGTGGAGGACCTGGTGCGCAACACCGCGGCCACGATCGACCCGATCAGCGAGCCGATGATGTGGGCCTCCAGCAACACGTCCGAGCGCTACGACTCCATCCGCACCGGCCTGTTCGTCGGGGCCGCCTGTGTCCTGGCGCTGATCGGTGCGAGCCTGCTGGTCTCGCAGCTGGAGCAGTTGCGCGAGCGCAAGAAACTGCTGTCGTCGCTGGTCGCCTTCGGCACCCGGCGGCGCACGCTGAGCCTGTCGGTGCTGTGGCAGACGGCGATCCCGGTCGCGCTCGGCCTGCTGCTGGCCTCGGTGGTCGGTCTCACCCTGGGCGCGGTGCTGCTCAAGATGTCGGACACCGCGATCACCGTGGACTGGGCGAGCGTGCTGACGATGACCGGCGCCGGCGCGGCGGTAGTCCTCGCCGTCACACTGCTCAGCCTGCCGCCGCTGCTGAGGCTTATGCGGCCGGACGGGTTGCGTACGGAGTAGCTGCGCTCGGCTTGACGGTGCCGCGGCCGTCGGTCGTCTGCGGCTTCGTCGTGGCTGGTCGCGCCCGCGCGGCGGAGCCGCACATTGATACGGCCCCGCGCCCCTTCGGGGCGCTGCCACTCAGTCGCCGTCCCTCACCACCCGTACAGGAAGCGGCCGCAGCGCCTCTCGGAGCGCTGCGGTCAGCTCCCCGTACTCCGCTCCTCGGGCCGCTCCCGTCCGCATCGCTAGGGCGATCCGGCGGGTGGGGGCGGGTTCGGCGAAGTAGCCGGTGAGGAGTTGGTTGCTGCGGGTGGTCTCGACCTTGACGGCGGTACGCGGCAGCAGGGTCACGCCGAGCCCGCCGGCGACGAGTTGGACGAGGGTGGACAGTCCGGCGGCGGTCGTGGTCACGGGAGCGTCCGCACGCCCGGCCTCCCGGCAGATGTCGAGCGCCTGGTCGCGCAGACAGTGGCCCTCGTCGAGCAGCAGGAGATTGAGTTCGCGCAGCACCTCGCGCGGGATGCCCTCCCGGCCGCCGAGCGCGTGATCGAGGGGCGTGACGAGCACGAAGTCCTCGTCGAACAGCGGGAGTTCGGTGACTCCCGGCACCCCGAGGGGCACGGCGAGCAGCAGCAGGTCGAGCCGTCCGCCGGTGAGGCCGTCGATGAGGTTCGCGGTCTGCTCCTCGTGCACCTGGAGGTCGAGGTCCGGGTACCGGTCGTGGATGAGCCGCAGCACGGTCGGCAGGACGTACGGCGCGACGGTCGGGATGACCCCGAGGCGCAGCACCCCGGTGAACGGGGCCCGGACCGCCTCCGCCTCCTCCAGCAGCGCCGACACCTCCTCCAGCACCGCCTTGGCGCGTACGGCGAGACGCTCGCCGGCGGGCGAGAGCAGCACCTTGCGGGTCGTCCGCTCCAGCAGCGTCACGCCGAGGGTCTCCTCCAGTGCGGAGACGGCGCCGGACAGGGCGGGCTGGCTCATGCCGATCGCGGCGGCGGCATCCCGGAAGTGGAGATGGTCGGCGACGGCGACGAAGGCCCGTAGCTGGGCGAGGCTGGGCTGCCTCCTCTTACTTACGGTCACTGATAGCTACCTCCGATCAACTTGCCCAAGTGTAGCTATTTCCATAATCAATGCAGCCTGTGTAAGCATCGATCACGTCCAACCCGAGGGAAACGCCCACACAATGGGCGTTTCCTCGCTGCAAGGAGAGTTAGTGCTCACTGTCGGTGACAAGTTCCCCGAGTTCGAACTGACCGCCTGTGTCTCGCTGGAGAAGGGCAAGGAGTTCGAGACGATCAACCACAAGACCTACGAGGGCAAGTGGAAGATCGTGTTCGCCTGGCCGAAGGACTTCACCTTCGTGTGCCCGACCGAGATCGCGGCCTTCGGCAAGCTGAACGAGGAGTTCGCCGACCGCGACGCGCAGGTCCTCGGCTTCTCCGGTGACTCGGAGTTCGTGCACCACGCCTGGCGCAAGGACCACGACGACCTGCGCGACCTGCCGTTCCCGATGCTGGCCGACTCCAGGCACGAGCTGATGCGCGACCTCGGCATCGAGGGCGAGGACGGCTTCGCCAAGCGCGCGGTCTTCGTCGTCGACCAGAACAACGAGATCCAGTTCACCATGGTGACCGCCGGCTCCGTCGGCCGTAACCCCAAGGAGGTCCTGCGGGTCCTGGACGCCCTGCAGACCGACGAGCTCTGCCCGTGCAACTGGAGCAAGGGCGACGAGACGCTGGACCCGGTCGCCCTGCTGGCCGGAGAGTGACGGACATGTCCCTCGACTCCCTCAAGTCCGCCGTACCGGACTACGCCAAGGACCTGAAGCTCAACCTGGGTTCGGTCATCGGCAATTCGGACCTCCCGGCCCAGCAGTTGTGGGGCACGGTCCTGGCGACGGCGATCGCGTCCCGCTCCCCCATCGTCCTGCGCGAGCTGGCGCCCGAGGCGAAGGCGAACCTCACGCCCGAGGCGTACACGGCGGCCAAGTCCGCCGCCGCGGTCATGGCGATGAACAACGTCTTCTACCGCACCCGCCATCTGCTCTCCGACCACGAGTACGGCACCCTGCGCGCCGGCCTCCGTATGAACGTCATCGGCAACCCCGGTGTCGACAAGGTCGACTTCGAGCTGTGGTCCTTCGCCGTCTCCGCCATCAACGGCTGCGGCCTGTGCCTGGACTCCCACGAGCAGGTCCTGCGCAAGGCCGGTGTGGACCGCGAGGTCATCCAGGAGGCCTTCAAGATCGCCTCGGTGATCCAGGCGGTCGGCGTGACGCTGGACGCGGAAGCGGTGCTCGCCGACTGACACCGCGCATCCCGGGCCCCGTTCACCTCCGCGGTGAGCGGGGCCCTTTCTGCTTCTACGCTTCTACGACTGCTGCGGCGGCGCGTCCGCGGGCTGCACCGGCGCCACATCCATCGCGGTGGCACCCCTCGGCCGCGGGGACTGCCGCAGCGCCGCCTCCTGGGAGTACGACTTCAGATAGCTGACCACCGTGTTCGTCACCGCCACCAGCGGCACCGCGACGATCGCACCGCCGATGCCCGCGACCAGACCGCCGGCCGCCACCGACAGCACCACGGCCAGCGGATGGACGCGGACCGCCCGCCCGAGGATGAACGGCTGGAGGATGTGGCCCTCGATCTGCTGGACCGCGAGCACGACCGCCAGTGTCATCACCGCGGTGAAGACGCCCTGGGTCACCAGCGCCACCACGACCGCCAGGGCGCCCGAGGCCACCGCGCCCACCAGCGGGATGAAGGAGAACAGGAAGATGAAGACGGCCAGCGGAACGGCCATCGGCACGTCCAGGAAATAGATGCCGATACCGATGAAGACGGCGTCGATCAGGGCCACCAGCACCGTGCCGCGCACATAGGCCGTGAGCGTCCGCCAGGCGCGCGGGCCGGCCCCGGCCACGCCCGGACGGGCCGCCGCCGGAACGAGCTTCAGCGACCACTGCCAGATGCGCTTGCCGTCGTAGAGGAGGAACAGCGTCGAGAAGACGGCCAGCAGGATGCCGGTGAGCGCCTCGACGATCACCGTCACGCCCTCGAGGCCCGCGGAGGTGATCTCGTCGGTGTTGGCGCCGACCGCTTCGCGCAGGTTCTCGGCGATGTCGTTGATCTGCTTGTCCGTGACGTGGAACGGGCTGTTGAGCAGCCAGTTGCGCAACTCGTCGATGCCGTCCTGGATCTGGTCGGAGAGGTTGTCGATGTTCTCCATGACCTGCCAGGTCACGAACCAGCCGATCAGCCCCATCACCACGAAGCCGAGGATCGCGGTGAGCGCGGTGGCGATGCCGCGCGGCACGCCGTACCTCCGCAGCCGCGTCACCACGGGCTCCAGCAGCGCGGTGATCAGCAGCGCGGCCACGAACGACAGCACCACGAGCTGGACGGCGCTGATGATGCGCATCAGCACCCACAGCGTGCCCGCGAGGACCAGCAGCCGCCAGCCGGCCTCGGCGGCGACCCTGACCCCCCACGGCACGGCGAGCGCGGCGTCGGGACGGTCGGAACGGGGCGCGACCTCCGGGGCGTAGTCGGGCGGCGGCGGGACCGGGGCCGGAGATGTGTCCGTCACCTTGGCGGTCACCGACGCGGACACCGGCTCGGTGTCCGCCCGCTCCACCTCGGCGCGGCGCTCGTCCAACCGCTCTCCCATTTCGGTCAGTCCGGCGCCCAGCCGACTGAGCCACCCTGGCACTCGCGACATGATCCGTCCCTTGCCCCCGTCTGTCCCCACCGCTCCCCCGGAGTCGTCCGGTCCGACCGTACATGCCGTACATGGCGAGAGCCGAAAGCCCCTCACCGAAGGACGGTGAGGGGCTCGGAAAGGTTGAGCGAACGGCGGCTCAGTACCAGTTGTTGGCCTGCCAGAAGGACCAGGCGTCGCACGGGCTGCCGTAGCGGTCGTTCATGTAGCTGAGGCCCCACTTGATCTGCGTGGCCGGGTTGGTCTGCCAGTCGGAGCCGGCGGACGACATCTTGGAGCCGGGCAGCGCCTGGAAGAGGCCGTAGGCACCGGAGGAGGCGTTGACGGCCTGGTAGTTCCAGCTGGACTCGTGGTCCACGATGTTGCTGAAGCACTGGTACTGGTCGCTCGCCACCATCGACTGCGCCATCGACTGGATCTCCGCGATGGAGTACGAGCTCTGGGGGGTGAAGTCGGAGGCGTCGCGCGTGGCACTGCGGCTGGCCGCCGCTTCCGCCTCTTCGCGCTCCTTGGCCTCCTGCGCCGCCTTCTCGGCGGCTTCCTTCTTCGCGACCGCGGACTCGGCGGCGGCCTTGCGGGCTGCCTCCTCGGCGTCCTTCTTGGCGGTCGTGTCCGCGGCGATGGCCTGGGTTTCGGCCTGCTGAGTGAGGGATGTGGTCTGGACCTGGGCCTGCTGGCCCGCGGGTATGTCCGCGAGCAGCGTCAGGTCGGCTGCCGCCGCTTCGGCGTCGTTGTTCTGTGCGGTGCTGCCCGAGGCAACGCCGACGACACTTCCGACAGCGGTGACCGCGGTGGCCGAGGCCACTGCGAATCCCCGGACCGAAATCCGGCTCACACGGTTTCCTTCCAGCATCGCCCGCTTCGGTGACCCTGGCGGACGCAATCGTGCCCCTGACGCTGGCCTCCCAACTGCGGGGTCACGGGAGGCTCGGGCCCGATGGGCAACTCCCGCGAGGGGAGCGCCGCGTGGTGCTCGGGCGGCATACGACGGAGCTATGGAGTTGGCGGTGATGCCTGGGTGGTGCCGTACCGCTGGGGGTACACGTGGGTCGTATGCGGGGCCTGACAGGAATGAGACTCTGCCGCACCCGGACGCCGGGTGGCAATTCTGAGTTGCGTGTGAAAGCTCACATCCCGTTTGACCCAGCGGATTTCGAGAAATCGCAACACGCGAAGGCGCCGCCCAACTAGGCTCTAGGCCTTTGCTGGACGGCGCCAACTACCAGGTAACCGGCCCTAATTGGGCATCGGATGCGACACCTCTCAGATCGCCCCGTCTTCGAGCATTTCGGTCACAAGCGCAGCGATCTGGGACCTCTCGGACCGCGTGAGCGTGACATGCGCGAACAGCGGATGCCCCTTCAGCTTCTCGACGACGGCGACGACACCGTCGTACCGGCCGACCCGTAGATTGTCCCGCTGGGCCACGTCATGGGTCAGAATGACCCGTGAATTGGCGCCAATTCGGGACAGAACGGTCAGCAGTACGTTCCGCTCCAGGGACTGCGCCTCGTCCACGATGACGAACGCGTCGTGCAGCGAGCGTCCGCGGATGTGGGTGAGGGGCAGGACCTCGAGCATCCCGCGCGCGGTGACCTCTTCGATGACCTCGCGGCTGGTGACCGCGGACAGCGTGTCGAAGACCGCCTGGGCCCAGGGGCTCATCTTCTCGGCCTCGGAGCCCGGCAGATAGCCGAGTTCCTGCCCGCCCACCGCGTACAGCGGACGGAAGACCATGATCTTCTGGTGCTGCCGGCGCTCCAGGACCGCTTCCAGGCCCGCGCACAGTGCCAGTGCCGACTTTCCGGTGCCGGCCCGGCCGCCCATCGAGACGATCCCGACGTCCGGGTCGAGGAGCAGATCCAGCGCGATGCGCTGCTCCGCGCTCCTGCCCTTGATGCCGAACGCCTCGCGATCCCCGCGGACCAGCCGGACGTTGCCCTCGGGCGTCATCCGTCCCAGCGCCTTGCCGCGCTCGGACTGGATGGTGAGCCCGGTGTGGACCGGAAGGCCGGACGCCTCGGGGACGTAGACCGTCCCCTCCTCGAAGAGGATGTCCACCTGCTCGCCCGGCAGGACCAGTTCGGACATTCCGGTCCAGCCGGAGGAGTCCGTGATGGCGAGCTCGGCGCGGTACTCCTCGGCGAGAAGACCGACCGAGGACGCCTTGATCCTGAGCGGAAGGTCCTTCGACACAACGGTGACGTCGAACCCCTCGGCCTGCAGATTGCGGGCGACCGCGAGGATGCGGGAGTCGTTGTCCCCCAGGCGGTAGCCGGTCGGCAGAACGCTGGGGTCCGAGTGGTTGAGCTCGACACGGACGTGCCCGCCGAGGTCCCCGATCGGGATGGGGGCATCCAGGCGACCGTGCCGGACCCGGAAGTCGTCCAGCAGGCGCAGGGCCTGCCGGGCGAAGTACCCGAGTTCGGGATGGTGCCGTTTGGCCTCCAACTCCGTCACCACGACGATCGGCAGCACGACCTCGTGCTCGTCGAAGCGGCTCAGGGCGTTCGGGTCGGCCAGCAGGACGCTGGTGTCGAGAACATAAGTGCGCCGGTCGGGCTTGTGGCGCTTTGTGCTGGTCACCACGGAAGGACGTACCCCCTCGGAAGAGGTCGGGGAGCGACGGAGAGGAGCTGGACCGGTCGACGGCCGCGATGCACGGGCCGAGAACCGGCCCTCCGCTGCTTCGTCCGTGCGGTGAACGCACGATCGGGCTGGTGCAAAGGGCCTCCCGGGCGGACGGCCCCGTGCCGTCCGCTGAGATCCGACACCCGTGGTTCGGGTGTCGACCTGTCTGGCTTATGCCCTCGAACGTGCGATGCCATGCCACGCCGAATGACGGCGCCCTGGTGAACTCTTTGTTACTTCCGCCTCAGAGACGGTGACCCTCCCCGCCCGGAGGTACGCCGGATCAGCCTCCGTAACGGCGGTGACGCGCCGCGTAGTCACGCATGGCGCGCAGGAAGTCGACCTTGCGGAAGGCCGGCCAGAAGACCTCACAGAAGTAGTACTCGGAGTGGGCCGTCTGCCAGAGCATGAATCCGGACAGCCGCTGCTCGCCGCTGGTGCGGATGACGAGGTCCGGGTCGGGCTGGGCACCGGTGTAGAGGTGCCGGCCGATGGTCTCGACGTCGACGGCGTCGGCTAGCTCCTCGAGCGAGGTGCCCTTGTCGGAGGCGTCGAGGAGCATCGAGCGCACGGCGTCGGCGATCTCCTGGCGGCCGCCGTAGCCGATGGCGACGTTGACGACTATGCCCTTGATGCCCGCCGTGGCCTCTTCGGCTTCCTTGAGGGTGGTCTGCATCTGCTGCGGCAGCAGATCAGGCGTGCCCACGTGGTGGACGCGCCAGCGCCCGTCGGCGGCGAGGGTGCGGACGACGTCCTCGATGATGCCGAGGAGCGGAACGAGTTCGTCCTGCGGCCGGTCGAAGTTGTCCGTCGACAGCAGCCAGAGGGTGACGACCTCGACATCCGTCTCGCTGCACCAGCCGAGGAACTCCTCGATCTTCTCGGCGCCGGCCCGGTGACCGTGCACGGTGGTGGAACCCGCCGCCTTCGCCCAGCGCCGGTTGCCATCCATGATGACGCCGATGTGCTTGGGCACCTGAGCGTGGTCCAGGTGGCCTTCCACCCGGTGTGCGTACAGCCTGACGAGCAGGCTGCGCAGCTTGTCGCGCAGGTTCACGTGAATGTCAGCCCCTCCGTGCGGATGCGGTCCCCGCCGGTTGAGGGTACCGCCGTGGGCCTCGGGGCCGTATTCCGGGTGGGCCCTGCCTACGAGACGCCCGTCCGCGCACAAAAAACGGGCCGGTCCGTGGGGGGGATACGGACCGGCCCGAGGGGGGGCTTCCACCATAACCCTTTGTAAGTGATGCTGCGCGCATCGGCGTGCCACAACTACTCTCCGGAGTCGCCCGACGACGGCACGGTGGCCGCAAATGGCCCCGTTCTGGGCGGGCTCATGGCCGGAACACAGCGGATTCCCAGGGTGGTCGGGCGGGATTCAGGGGGATGCGGAGGTTTCGCCGTACCCGGTGGCGGCTCGGCGGGTCGTCCGCGGGTCCCCCGGGTGGGTGACCCCGTCAGCGAACGTCCACTTGACGGCACGGAGGCTCCCGGCCGGGCCTCGCCGAGAGGGCGCATACGACGTCAACGGGTGTACGCGGCACCGCGCAGCCCCCTCCACCGCGCGGCGCCACCCCGCGTAGCTTTGCTGACGCGAATTACCTTGGTCTGAACTTACGTGACGCACAGGTCGGATGCGAGCCACCTGCGATAACAATGTGGAAACTGTGCACAGCCCGTGGATACGAAGGGTAAACCTTCACCAAGGAGCCAATAGCCCGATTTGCACACACTTGGTCTCGATGTGTCCTCCGGCATGCAGGACATAGAGAGGACAGCTTCCGGCCTACTTCCGTCCTAGCGTCGTCGCATGACCTTGAGGATCAGTTGGGACGAGGCGAGCGCACGCCGGCTGGAGCGGCAATTCCTGGCCAACCCTGCGGAAGCGGGTGGGGACGTGGCCTCGGTGGTCTCCGCCATGCTCGGCGCGCATGCGCAGGTGCTGTCCGCGGCGGAGGTGTCGGTGGGGGTGCGGACGGTCGGCGTGACACGGGCCGACGTACGTGCCGCGCTCTGGGAAGACCGCTCACTGGTGAAGACACACGGCCCGCGCGGCACGGTGCATCTGCTCCCGGCCCATGAACTCCCGCTCTGGTGCGCCGCGCTGACGGCGGTCCCGACGGGCCCGAGCCCCTTCGCGCCCGGCGCCCGGATGACCCAGGAGCAGGCGGCGCAGGTCGTGGCGGCGATCGGCGAGGCCCTGGACGGCGTATGCCTGACGGTGGACGAGCTCAGCGAGGAGGTCGTGGCGCGCACGGGTCCCTGGGCCGGGGACCGGGTGATGCCCGCGTTCCAGGACATGTGGCCGCGCTGGCGCCAGGTGATGCACCGGGCCGGCCAGTCGGGCGCGATGTGCTTCGGCCCGAACCGCGGCCGCAAGGTGACGTACACCCGCCCGCCGGCCTTCGACCCACTGCCGCCGGACCGGGCGCTGGAGCTGCTCGTACAGCGCTATCTGCGCGCCTACGGTCCCGCGACACCGCAGAACTTCGCCAAATGGCTTGCAGCCGGACCGACTTGGGCCGGCGAGGTGTTCGGCAGGCTCGCCGAGGCGGGGGAGATCGAGAAGGTGGACTTCGAGGGCACGCCCGCATGGGTGGCGGCGGGTGACACGGACTTCCCGGACGGCGGCCGGGCGAAGGGCGTACGGCTGCTGCCGTACTTCGACGCGTACGGCATCGCAGCGCAGCCGCGCGAGCGCCTGTTCCCGGGTGCGGCCTACGAGAGGGCGCTGGCCGGCGGCCAGGCGGGCAACTACCCCGTGGTGCTCGTCGACGGCGTGGTGGCGGGCGTGTGGCATCAACGGCGCCAGGGACGCCGTACGACGGTCACGGTGGAGCTGCTGGGGCGTCTGACTCCGCGGCAGGAGCGGGAGTTGGGGCTTCAGGTGGAGCGGGTGGGGGAAGTCCTCGAGGCCCGGCCGGAGTTGGTGGTCGGGAAGGTGACGGCGGGACCGCACGCGTAGTCGGTCACCGTGGCCGATCCGGCTTGCGCAACTCGAAGAGGTGGCGAGCGCTGTGGGCGACGAAGGGGCCCTCGGACTCGATCTGCGCGTGGAGGGCGCGCAGTCGGGGTTCGTACGCCTCGACGGTGAAGCCCGGGACCATCCAGATCACCTTGCGCAGGAAATGGACGACGGCGCCGATGTCGTAGAACTCCATACGCAGCCGCTCCGCGCGTACGTCGACGACTTCGAGCCCGGCCGCCCGGGCGTCGGCGCACTCGTGGTCGGGGTGACGGGCGCTGCTCTGTTCTTCGGGCAACGGCCCGAGGAAGTACTCGACGAGTTCGAAGACGCTGCGGGGGCCCACGTGCTGGGCGAAGTAGATGGCGCCCGGGCGGAGGACGCGGGCGATCTCCGGCCAGTCGGGGCGTACGGGGTGCCGGCTGACGACGAGGTCGAAGGCCGCGTCCGCGAAGGGAAGCGGGGCGTCCTCGGGCACGGCGACGACGGCGACGCCGTGGGGTCGCAGAAGGGCGGTGGCCCTGGCGACGTTCGGCGGCCAGCCTTCGGTGGCGACGGTGAGGAGGGGTGCGGCGGAGCCGGCGCGGAGCGCGAAGTCGAGGACCTCTCCCCCACCGGTCTGGACGTCGAGGACGGCGGCCGCACCGGGGAGTCGTACGGCCATGGACTCCGCGTAGCCCCACGAGGGCCGCGCCTCCGTGGCGCGCCCCTCGAACCAGGAGAAGTCCCAGCCGTCGGTGGGGTGGGAGACGGCTTCTTCGACGAGGTCTTCGTAGGTGCGGCGGTGGTGGTCGGCGGGGGCCGGGCTCACGGGACCAGCGGCCTTACCTCTTCCGCCGCGAACCGCACGAACCCCTCGGGGTCGGGCTCGTCGCCGGTCGGCTGAAGGACGACCGTGTCCGCGCCGGCGTCGGCGAGTCGCTGGACGGCCTTGGCGACGGCCCCGGCGTCCCCGGCGACGCCCAGGTCCGGCACGGATGCGACGCCTTCGGCGGCGAGTTCGGCACGGAGCCGTGCGGAGGCGTCGGGCCCGGTGGCGGCAAGGAGATAGACGACGACCTTGTGCGGCTCGGTACGACCGGCCGACTCCCGCCCCTCGTCGATGAGTTGCCGGGCACGCCGGACACCCTCGGGCGGGGTGCTCGCGGTGAGGATGGTCCCGTCGGCGGCCTCACCGGCCAGCCGCAGCGAGCGGGGCCCGGTGGCGCCGGCGAGGACGGGTGGCGCGGGATCGGCAGGGGGCCAGTCGAGCGCGACGTCGTCGAGCTTGACGTACCGCCCGTCGGTCGTGAGCCGCTCGCCGCGCAGCAGGGTGCGCAGGGCGAGAAGATGCTCACGCAGCAGGGTCACCGGCGACTCGACCCGGGCCCCCACCTGCCCCATCCAGTCCTGCACCCCATGCCCGACGCCCACGATCGCGCGCCCGGGGAACATCCGATGCAGCGAGGCGACCTCCATCGCGGTGATGGCCACGTTCCGCAAGGGCACCGGCAGCAACCCGACCCCCACGTTCACCCGCTCGGTCCAGGCGAGTGCGGCGGCCGCGGTCGAAATCCCGCCCTCCCGGAAGCAGTCCTCCCACAGCCAGAGCTCTTCGAGTCCCGTCCCGTCCGCGAGCCGGACGATCTCACGCAGCCTCTCGGGCGGCAGCTGAGGGCGGAACACGGCACCGAGTCCAGTCGTCATACGGCCTTCCTACCCGGGCCGGGCCACAACGGACAACGTCTTTTCCGCGAGTCGACAGCCTTGTGTCACGCTGCTGGAATGCGGCGTCGTTGGCGGGATGGACCGGGAAGGCTGGCGGTGTACGGGAGTGGCGGTGGGGATGTCGTCTCGGTTCCCCTGGAGATCGCCACCTCGTACCGCGCGCGGACCAAAGGGCTGTTGGGGCGGGACGCCGTCGACGGGGCGATCCTGCTCTCCCCCGCCAACAGCGTGCACACCTTTCGGATGCGGATCCCCATCGACGTCGCCTACCTCGACCGCAACCTCGACGTCATCGCCGTGACGACCATGAAGCCCGGACGGCTCGGGATGCCTCGGCTTCGGGCCCGGCATGTGGTGGAGGCGGAGGCGGGGGTCATGACGGGGTGGGGGTTGGGGGTGGGGGTTCGGGTGGGGATCGAGGGCGTGGGCTAACCCGGGCGTGGGTGTTGCTGACGCTCCGCCGCCGCCCCGGCTCGCTCGGGCGACGGGTCGTACCGTCTGGCCCGGGGACAGTTCGAGGCGGACCTCGCGGGTGATCGTCGCGATCGCGGTGGCCGGTTCGGTGTCGGCCGGGATGACGACGCGGCTCAGGTAGGGCAGACGGGGCAGGTCGTCGAAGGTGGCGGGCGGTCGCCCAGGACGTCGGTGCGTTCCGACTGGAGGCGCTCGTCGACCTCCGGGTTGCGGGCGAGTTCGTACAGGATCCAGGATGCCGACGCCTTCAGTCGAGCAGACGGATGACCGGCAGAGCGGACGCAACCTGGATTTCGCCCCAATCACCCTCCAGGTGAAAGGCATCGCCGTTCCAGAGGAGTGAGTCAATCGCTCCGTAGTCCTTGTCACCCGAGGCGTCTGTCGCCGGAGGCGCTCCCTGCCCCGCCCATACCAGGTGCCGCACCTCGGGGAACTCGACCGTGGCTCGGACGTAGCAGTTCTGTTCGCCTGGATTCGGTGAGCGGTAGGCAGGGTGGCCAGGTGTGAGGACCAGGTCGAGGTCGAAGGTCACCCGGCCCGGAGTGGCTTTGACGTCCAGTACGAAGCTGTCCTCGAGGTAGACGTTCTCGAATCCGCTCAGCTGCGAGTAGTTGGTTCTTTCGGTACTCACGGAAGGTCCCAGACTATAGACGTGTGGTTTCCAGGGCTCTTTCTTGTGACGACGTTCCCATTCGGGTCGATACGTTCACCCTGGGCGTTTCGTATTTCCACGTGCGGCGTCCCGCTTCCAGGAGCTCGGCTGCTTCCCTGTTTCAGGGTGACACGGATGATCCCGTTCTCGTCGATGAACTTGGGCGGACCGTTCTGGGTCTGTGTCTCGGTCCACCCCTGCTCACGCGCCCATTTTGCGATGTCGGACGCCTTCCGATGCCCGCCTATCGCGTCAGTTGACGGCGCCGACGGCTGCTTTGCGGGTGGAGTGCCTGCGCCTTGCCCAGATCCGCCGCCGCTCCCTCCTCCTCCTGTACCCCCGCTCCCCGCTCCGGCCGCCATGAGGACGAGTCCGGCAACTCCGAGGCGCGTGGCCACAAGCGCGGCCTCCACGCTGAGTCCGCCGACCGCACCACCTCCCGCCAACGCCAGTCCCGCCCCCGGTGGGAAGAGGGCCAGCAGGGAGAGGAGGAGTAGGGCGAAGCCCAGGTAGGTGAGGAAGTTGTCGAGGGCTTCGAGGAGGTGGGTGGTGGGGATTGCCGGGGCGCTGGGGTCGGACGATTCGGCCGTTCGCCAGAGCAGGAGCGCGCCGACCGTCAGGGCGGTCAGTGACGAGGCCGCACGAAGCCGGTGGGCGGCGAGTTCTTCGCCGATCGGGTGCAGAGTCGTCCGACGCCAAGTGCGCAGCAGGTACGTCGACTGCCAGCCGATCCAGGCCAGCGCCGCCACCGCGAAGACCAGCAGGATCGTCGGGCCGATGCCGGTGGTGAAGTAGTCCTGGAGGCCGGCCGTGCGCTTGAAGGAGCCGACGCCGAGGAAGAGGACGGACGGGAGGACGAGGACGCAGGGGATGAGGATCTGGAGGATGAGGAGGCGGCGGGTGCGGTGCCTCCGTCCCTCGGCCGCGCGGAATGCTCTGATCCGGGCTCGTAAGTTCGGCGTCCGCCACGCCCGCGCGTTGTCCGTCGCGTCGATTCCGGTGGCCATGGCGGCGACCGTGCTGCGTAAGGGCTCCAAACTCTGGGGCGTCGTCCCGGAGGTGGCATAGCAGAGGGCTCGACGCAGGTGGATGAAGCGCAGGGCTATCAGCGGGGTCCAGGGGACGCGCCAGGCCGCGTAGCGGATCAGTGCGGCGGCGGTGTCGCCGTCCCTTCTCTCCGTCGACAACAGCGTGTCGGGGAGTCGGCGTTTGGCGCGGTGCAGGACCGTCGTGTCGAACGCCATTGCCAGCAGCAGGGCGACCACGGGTGCGGCCCACAGGCCGGCGTCCATGGTTTGCAGCCAGTCTCGGGTACCGCTGCCCGGGTTTGTGCCTGCGTAGTTGTTGAGTGTGTGGTGCGCTGTCGCCACCCCGAAGGGGATCAGCGCCAGCGGTTTCCACCAGGCCCGCGCCCGCCACAGGACGCCAACTCCCAGGCCTGCCAAGGCCGTCCATGCAAGATGGGTGAAGGTTGCGATCGTGACGCCCCCGCCCGGGGCGAGGTCCAGAGCGGCGGCCGGGGACGGCAGCCAGGTCGTGAAGACCTGGCCCGGGCCCGGGACGTACGGCGGCGAGAGGCTGTCGGGGACCAGCCAGCCGCCATGGCGGGCGAGCGCCCGGTCCGCGTCCAGGGAGTAGCGCAGCAGAGCCTCCAGCAGACCGAAACCGGCGCCGAGTGCGGCTCCCAGGACGGTGAAGTCGGTCAGACCCCATTGGCGGCGCACCTTGGCATATAGCCCGGCCAGCAGAAGGGGGGACACCTTCACCAGCTCCTCCACCCAAGGGGCGGTGGTGTAGGCGGTGGTGTTCACGACCCTGATCAGCGACTCGCCCGTACTCGCCGCGATCATCCGCGTGTACGTCAGCTCCAGCAGCGCCGCGGCCGTTCCGCAGGCGTACACCCCTGCCAGGAGCGCCAGCAGTACCGTCGAGAGCCGTACCGAGCGCGCGGGCCACGACAGCACGAACACCTGGAGGACGCCGTAGACGGCCGCCGCCACCATGAGCACGGTCATGCCCGTCCCCCGCATCCTGCGACGCGTGTCCGCGGATTCCCCTGCGTGGTCACCGTCAGCTCTCGGAGCGCGGGAAAGAGACCTCCACCCGTCGGTTCTTCTTGCGGCCGGACTCCGTCGCGTTCGATGAGATCGGGTACTGCTCGCCGTAGCCGCGGACCTCGTACCGGACGTTCGCGTCGTTCAGCTCGCCCTCCAGTACCTCCTGTACGGCGTTGGCCCGCTGCTTCGACAGGACGTCGCCGTGTGCCGAGGAACCGAGGTTGTCCGTGAAGCCGAAGACTCTGATGTTCGTCGCGTTCTGGGTCTTGACCTCCTCGGCGATCGCCGAGATCCGGGACTTGGCCTCCGCGCTCAGCCTTGCGCTGTCCTTGGGGAACAGGACCTCCGCCTGGAGCGCGAACTTCACGTCCGCGTTGGTGTCTTCGCGGCGTTCGTCGCCCGTCTGGTCCTCTACGACCTGCTTGATGTCCAGGACCTTCGGTTCGGCGAGCGTTGCACCCTCGGGGATCTTGAGGTCCGGGTCGTTCCCGTCCACTTCCACCGGGGCCGAGGCCGTTGCCTCCGTGCCCGGGGGGACGCTGGGGCTTTCGTCGGCGTAGGCCGTCGTCGTTCCGGTGGCGAGGATGGTTGTGGCGAGGAGGAGCGTGGTTGCGGTGAGGGTGGCGGCGCGGTGTGGGGTGAGGGTCATCGGTGCCTCACCCGGAGATCTTGATCGTGGCGGAGGCGAACGTCGGTAGCTGGAAGGTGACTTCGCTGGTGCTGGTAGGCGGTGCGGGGAACTGCATGAACACCGGGATCGAGTCGCCCGCCTGGATCCTCGGCATGCCCGTCGTCGTCAGCGGACGACCATCGGTGTCGCGCAGAACGTAGTACCGCTTCTTGGTCGCCGAGTCGACGAGCGTTGCCCCGCCGAGCGAATCACCGTGCCGGACGATTTCGGTTTCATCGCCCGCGGTTCGGATGGAGAGTCGAGCCGCCTCGGCGCCGTCGTTCTTCAACTCGCCGCTCACGGTGACGAACCCACCGGAGTCCCGCACGGCCGAGTTGATCTGGAGGACCAGGCCGCCCTCTCCCCTGAGTTCGACCAGGGGCTCGTCCGACCCCTCTTGAGCACTCGGGTCGGATCCGCTTTCCTTGGTGGCCGAAGCCGACGTTTCCGGCTTCTTGTCCTCGTCTCCTCCGCCGCCGCAGCTCGTCACGCCTACGGCCAGTCCGGCCACGACGGCCAACACGGCCATCCCCCTACGGGCCTTGGCTGTGAACCGAATGCTCATGACTCTGCTTCCCTCACCACTCGTCGTTCACGTGTCAGTCGTCAGCCAGATGGACGTCGAACAGGTCCTCAGGGCCCGGGAGACTGGTGGGGTCGTCCGGGTCCAGGTCCTCCCAGATGATCCCGTCCCCGCAGTCGAGTTGCGGCAGTACGTCGTCCCCCGCGTCCTCGCCGGGGAGTTCGAACGTGCAGAGCGGGTCGATCACGGCAGTGGCGGACGCCCTCGCATGCTTGTCCTCCGTGCCGGGAACGATGGAGTCTCCGACGGGTTTGTTGGTCCGGGCCTCGACCGTGTAGCCCGGGGGCAGCGCGAATGTCGGGTCACAGGACGCCTCTGCGTCATTCTGCGCTGCCAGCTGATAGGCACGATCACATCCGTCGAAGTCCACGCCTTCGCCGTTGAATATGCCCTGCCACGTCGTCGGGTCGAGCAGGTTGTCCACCCACTCGTCCCTGAGCTTGTCGCGGGTGTCGAGGGCTGCCGCAAGTGCGGCCGCGTCAGCCGCCGTCTGTGCACCGTTCCTGTTCGCCGCTGCCTGGCCGACCGCGAGGTATGCGAACGCGAGAAAGAGCAGGCCCGCCACCACCGTGATGTAGATGGGGAAGGCCTGCCCTGCGTCGCCGTATGTGCGGCTCCGGGTCAACCGATGACCTCGTCGATCTTGGACACGATCGCGTCGTAGATGGTCTGACCGATGCTCGTCCCCGTGATCGCCAGCACAATAGCCACGACCACCGCAATGATCCCCAGATACTCCACCGCCGTCTGCCCTTTGTCGTTCCGGGCGGCGCGAGCGCGGACGTACGAGACGGTCGTGTTGATCCAGTTGCTCATGGTGTACCCCTCCGGCGTGGCACGACAGGTGGTCGACCTGAGCAGGGTATGGCTCAACACCCGATCCCGCAGAGGGCCCCAGGGCCCAATTCCACCCCCCACCAACCCCCCGACGCACCACTTCAGGCCACCCCCAACCACTTCACGGCGGCCTGTACGCGGCTGGTGCTGTGGAGCTTGGCGAAGATGCGGTTGATGTGGTTCTTGACCGTCTTCTCGCTGATGAAGCAGGTGGCGGCGATCTGGTGGTTGTTCATGCCCGATGCGACGAGGTCCATGATCTCCGCCTCCCTTGCGCTGAGTTGGAACCGCGACCTGTCGGCCTGCCCCAAGGAAGACTGTCCCACAGTTGGTTGCAGTTGCGAAAGGCGTTTGGGGGAAATCGCTTCACCCAGGCCTTCAGGCAAGGCTGGTGCGTCAACATCCTTTGCCGTTGCTCGCAGTTGCTCCAGCAACGCACCCGCCGCCGTGGGCGTGAAGTGCGGCCTTCCCCGTTTGATGTCCCGTACGGCTGCCACCAGTTCGTCCGCCGTGAACTCGCCGTGCACCAAGTAACCGCCGGCGCCCCTGCGCAGAGCCTCCTCGACGACCCCCGCCTCCCCGCTGTAGGTGAGCATCATCACCGGAGCGAGCGGGACCAGGTACGGGAGTGCCGAGATGCCGTCCACGCCCGGCATGCGGACGTCCAGGAGGACCACGTCGGGGCGGTGCCGATACGTCGCCTCGCAGGCCTCGCGGCCGTCCGCGGCCTCCGCCACCACCGTGATGTCCTCGCGGCCGGACAGGAGTGCGGTGAGGCCTGCTCGGACCACCGGGTTGTCGTCCGCCACCAATACCCGTACCTGCGGGAGGTCTTGCGGCATCAGGCAGCCTCCTTTCCTGTGCTGCTCTGTGGCGTCACGGCCGCCAAAGGCAGTTCGAGGCGGACCTCCGTGCCCTGTGCGTGATCGCCCCGGCCGATGTCGAGGCGGGCTCCTACCGAGGCCGCGCGTTCGACCATGCCCAGCAGACCGAAGTGGCCCGCTTGGCGGAGCTGGTCGAGGGTGGTGTCGGGAGGGAGGCCGCGGCCGTCGTCGTGGACGGTGATGCGGAGGACGTCGTCGTGGATGCCTGCCCGTACGTCGACGTGGGTGGGTGATGCGTGGCGGTGGGCGTTCTCCATGGCCTCGGTGGCGATGGTGAGGAGTTGGCGGGCCACCGCCGGGGGGATCGGGGGGAGGGGGGCGTCCCCTGTGGGGTGGTAGGTGGCCGGTAAGCCCGTGCGGGTCGTGAAGTCCCCGGTGCGGGCCGCAAGTTCCGTGAGTACGTCCGTGGTTCGGGTCGGGTCTGTTTCGCGGCGCAGGTCGGCCAGGAGGTCTCGGGATTCCGCTGCCGCTCTGCGTGCCGAGCGGGACACCAGTTCCGCCTGTTGTTTGATCAGGGCCGGATTCGGGTGAGTGGCGTCCGCGGAGGCGGCCAGGGCGTCTGCGGCCAGGGCCACCCCGTGCAGGGTCTTGGCCACCGAGTCGTGCATCTCGCGTGCCAGGCGGGCGCGTTCCGCACTCACCGCTTCCGTCACGGCCAGGCGCGCCTGGGTTGCCGTCAGGGCCGTTGTCGCGGTGCCGAAGCGGAGGAGGAGTGTGCGCAGGGAGGAGCCGACAGCGCCCGCTATGACGCAGAGGCCGGGGAGGAAGGCCGTCTCCGCGACGCCCGCCTGTGTGTCGGGGCCCGTCGCGTGGACGAGGAGGAGGATCAGGGACTGGAGGCTGGCGAAGACCGCCGCTCCCCGCCAGCTGTAGACGATGCCCGCGAGGAGGGGCGTGCAGACGCTGACGTACGCGAGGGTGGTGTCCGGACCGGCGGAGATCAGGAGGAGCGAGCCGAAGAGGGTGTCGATGGCCAGGAGGGAAGGGTGGCGCAGCAGGAGCGGGCCGAAGCGTTCCCAGTCCCGGAAGAGGACGTACGAGCCCATGAACGTGACCACCACCGCCGCGCCCACCAGACGGACGCCCAGCCCGGGGGCCGCGTTGAGGAGGGCCGAGGGCGAGGCCAGGGCGATCATGGCCAGACGGAAGGCGAAGACCTGGCGGCACATTGCCTGGAGGGCGTTGATCTCCAGTGCGGGTGCGGGTGCGGGCGCGGATACAGGTACGGGCACTGATACGGGTGCCGCTGTCCCCTGCGGCCGAGTCCGACGCCGCCGGCGACGCAGCAGCCGTAGCGGACTCATCGGACTCAGCGCACTCAGCGGGCCGCCCCCACCGCCCTGTTCCGTCGTAGCCATCTCCCTCGCCCCCCTACTCCCCCGTGATCGAACCGAAGTCCGTCCCGGACCCGAGCAGCAACCCCGCGCCGAGCAGGATCATCGTGGCCGGCACCATGAAGGTGGTGATCATCAAGGTGGCCTTGGGTACGGCCCTGGCCGCCTTGCGGCGGGCGTTCTGCGCGTCCGTGCGGCGCATGTCCTTGGCCAGCGACACCAGCGTGTCGACGATCGGCGCGCCCAGCTCCTCCCCCTGCTGCAACGCCGTCACGAACATCGCGACCTGCTCGGAGTCGTTGCGTCGGCGGAGTTCCGCGAAGGCCTGGCGGCGGCTCATGCCGAGGTCCATCTGCCGGAGGGTGATGCGGAGTTCGTCCGCCCAGGGGCCCTCGTACTTCGTGGCGACGCGGTCCAGGGCCTGGCGGAAGCCCAGACCCGCGCTCACCACCACCGCCAGTACGTCGAGGAAGTCGGGCAGGGTCCGCTCGATCACGTCCTTGCGGATACGGATCGCCGACCAGATTCCGACCTCCGTCCAGAACGCCCCGAAGGCGAGCAGGAGGAGCGCCACCAGGTACTGGCCCCGCAGCAGGAACACCAGGCAGCCTACGCCGCCCAGCGCGCCGTAGACCGCCCTGCGTGCCGCGTAGCGGTTGATGGTCAGGCCGCCGGGGTTGCCCGCGAGGTCGATCTTGCGGCGGTACTTGGCGACCTGCTTCGGGCCCATCAGCCGGAGTACCGCGGGCGCGTACCGCATGCCGAGGCGGTCGATCAGGGAGTCGACCGCGCCCGTCCTGGTGGCGCCGACCTCCAGGGCCAGCGCCAGGTCATCGGGGAGTTTGGCGTCCGCGCGGTACATGCGGACGCCGGCGAAGACGCCCCAGATGCCGAGGCCCATCAGCAGGGCCAGTAGGAATGCCATGTCCCTCTCCCCGCCTCAGACGTCGATCCGCGACAACCGGCGGATCATGATGAAGCCGATGGCGTACAGCGCGAACGCCACGATCACCGCCCCCTGACCCAGCGGCGAGCCCGTCATCCGGTCCAGGGCGCCGTCCTTCACCCCGTTCATCAGGAACAGCGCACCCACGCCCAGCACGGGGACGGCGTACGACGTCATGGTGACCTGGGAGAGCTGGGTGCGGACCTCGCGCCGTGTCTCCTTGCGCTCCTCCAGCGTCTCGGTCAGGTTCCGCAGGGCGCTCACCACCTGACCGCCCGCCCGGTTCGACAGCACCAGGGTCGTGACCAGGACCACCAGTTCGCGGGACGGCAGCCGGTCGGCCAGCTCGCCCAGTGCGTCGTCCATCGACGCGCCCACCGCCAACTGGTTCGCCACCTTCCCCAGTTCCTCCCCGGCCGGCGCCTCCAGCTCCTCCGCGGCCATCCCGATCGCCGTACGCAGCGCCAGACCCGCCTGTGTCGCGTTCGCCAGGATGCGGGCCATTTCCGGGAGCTGGTTGATGAACTTCTCGATCCGCTTCTGCCGCTGCCAGTTGAGGAACTGGATCGCCACCCACACCCCCAGCGCCCCGGCCAGCGGGCCGAAGAAGGGGGCGAGGGTCGCCTGGCCGATCAGCCACAGGGCCGTGACCGTCGCGAGCATGTAGGCGAAGAACTCGCCCGGTGTGACATCCAGGCCCGTTGCCGCCAGGCGGAGTTCCAGGTCCTTGCCCAGCTTCGTACGGCGCAGCCGGCGGTCCATGGTGCGGAAGCGGCGCCGGCGGCCGGCGGGCAGCTGGCCGGTGGCCGACAGCCGCTCCACGAGGGCTGCCCGCTGCGCCTTGCCCGCCGCGTAGAAGTGCAGGCCCACCACGAAGAGAACGCAGGTCAGCAGTGCTGTGCCGGTGGTGAGCGTGACTAGGGTGTCGAGTTCCATCGGGAGGGTCCTACCTGGCTTCTCGGGTGGAGAGCTGAGCTGGGGTATGGGCGACGCCATAGGCCTGGGGTATGGGCTGGCTCGCCATGTAGAGGCGGTCGGCGGTGCGGCGCGGCAGCGGGAAATGGGCGTAACTGCCGTGCACCCGGCCCTCGTGGGTCATCGGCTGGGCTTCGAAGCGGGCCACCGTCGCGATGCGGTACGGCTCGCCCCCGTGGCTGTCGAGGACCGCGATCTCGGTGATGCGGCGGGCGCCGTCCGGGAACCGGGTGAGCTGGATGATGACGTCGACCGCGCTGTTGATCTGGTCGTGGAGTGCTACGAAGGGGACCTCCACGTCCGACATGGAGGCAAGGGTCTGAAGGCGTGTCAGCGCGTCCTCCGCGCTGTTGGCGTGGACCGTGGCGAGCGAGCCGTCGTGGCCCGTCGACATCGCCTGGAGCATGTCCAGGGATTCCCCGCCGCGGACCTCACCCACGACGATCCGGTCCGGGCGCATCCGGAGGGAGTTGCGGACCAGGTCGCGGATGGTGACGTGCCCCTGGCCCTCCACGTTCGGCGGGCGGGACTCCAGGCGGATCACATGGGCCTGCTGGAGCTGGAGTTCCGCCGAGTCCTCGATGGTGATGATGCGGTCGTTCTCGGGGATCAGGCCGGAGAGCGCGTTCAGCAGCGTTGTCTTTCCGGTGCCCGTCGCCCCCGAGACGATGATGTTGCACCTCGCCTGCACCAGCCCCTCCAGCAGGTACAGCATGTGCTCGTCGAGCGAGCCGAAGCCGATCAGCTCCTGGAGCGTGAAGGAGCGGGGGAAGCGGCGGATGGTGAGGATGGCGCCGGTCAGCGACAGCGGCGGGATGATCACGTTCACGCGCTCACCGGACGGCAGACGCGCGTCGACCATCGGGTTCGACTCGTCGACACGCCGGTTGACCGTCGACACGATCCGCTCGATCGTCTGCATCAGCTGGTCGTGGGAGGGGAAGCGGAGCGGCAACTGCTCGACGCGGCCGCCGCGTTCCACGAAGATCGCGTCCGGGCCGTTCACCATGATCTCCGTGATCGACGCGTCTTCGAGCAGCGGCTCCAGGATGCCGAGGCCCAGCGCCTCGTCGACCACGCGCCGGATCAGCTGCGCACGCTCGACCGTCGACAGCACCGGGCCCTCACGGCTGATGATGTGCCCGAGCACCCGCTCAAGACGCGCTCTGCGCTCGGCCATGGCGAGCGCGCTCATCTCCGCGAGGTCGATCTCCTCCAGGAGTTTCGCGCGGTACGACGCGACCAGGTGGCCGTCCTCGCCCCGGCTGCCGTTCTCCTCCGGGGTGCTGATGCGGGACCGCAGGCTCATGGGTGCATCCTCAGTGGTCGAGCGGCATGGTGGCGGTCTTGTTGGCGTCCCCGAAGTCCCAGACGAGGACGATCGACGGGATCTGGACCGTGGCCGTGACGGTGACCTCGTCGGCGCCCCGGGCCTCCGTGCACACGGTCCGCTCGGCCACCCAGCCACTGACCGCGTTCTGACACCCCTCCTGGGCAGCACCCTGTTCGAGCGAGGCCGCCCGTGCCCCGGCCCGGGCCGCCGTACCGGCCTGCTGTCCGACGTAGGCGATCAGCCCGATCTGCACCCCCGCCAGCGCGACGAGGATCAGGATCGGGATGAACCCGAGGTATTCGATGGCGACTTGGCCGCGGTCGCGGCCCTTACCGTCGTACGGCATCTCAGTCCTTCACCTCCTCCACGGCACCCGCGTGGCCCTCCACGTCGAAGGGGAAGCCGATCGAGCCCGGGAACAGGACGGGGACATGGAGCGTGACGGTGGCTTTGACGAAGCCGCCCTCGGTCCCGCAGGCCACCTCGCCGCTCCACGCGTCCGGCAGCTTGTCCAGACCCGCCTGCTCACACGCGGCCTGCCGTGCACCACCATCCGCAACCGCCGTCCCCGCCCGCACCGCCTCATCCGCAGCATTCCCAGCCAGCGTGTACGTGTACCCCAGCAGCACGAACTGCCACAGCAGCACCAGCGTGAGGATGATCAGCGGGGTCATGCCGAGGAACTCGATGGTGACCTGGCCCCGGTCCCGCGCTGCGAAAACCCCGCGTAGCCTCATCCCCCTCCGTCCCTCCGCCGTCGGAAGCCGACCGACCCCCGTCCGCCCCGCCGGTCGCCCTCGGGGACGTTCACCAGGCCGAGTTCGCCGGCGAGGCCCCACAGGGCCTGCTTGACCGTGCTCCTGCTGTCGAGTTCGTGGACGCGGCCCGCGTCGACGGCGGCCTGGAGTTCCTTGAAGTTGGCGGGGACTGCCGTCGCGGCCAGCGCGGTCCCGGTGATCTTCTGGATCAGCGGGGGCTGTATCTCCGTGGCGCGGGTGTGGCGGTTGACGACGACCGTCGTCTCCTCGGCCTTGCGGATCTGGAGCCGGTCCCACATGCGTACGGTGCGTTTGGCGCCGCGGACCGAGACCACGTCCGGGGTGGTGACCAGCAGCGCCGTGTCCGCCGTCTCGATCGCAGCCGCGCTCGCGCCGCTCACCTGGGCACCGCAGTCGATGACGACGACCTCGTAGCGGGCCCGCAGGGCGGTGACGATCTGGCGGGCGGCTCGGTCGGTGACCTCCTCGCCGCGTTCGCCCTCGCCGGGGGCGAGCAGCAGCGCGAGGCCGGTGTCGTGGCGGAAGACCGCGTCGGCCAGGACGCGCGGGGATATGTCGGTGATGGTGGCGAGGTCGGCGACCGAGCGGCGGAACTGGATGTCCAGGTAGGAGGCGACGTCGCCGGCCTGGAGGTCCATGTCCACCAGCGCCGCCGACCGGCCCGACGCCTGGGCGGCGAGGGCCAGTTGGACCGCCGTGAGGGTCGTCCCCACGCCGCCCTTGGCGCCGCTCACCGTGACCACGGTGCCGCCCACGCCGGTGAACACGTCGACCGCGCTGCCGAGATGGCGTCGTACGCCCGCCGACCACTGGGCGACCGCGCGGACGCGGCTGGCCAGTTCCTCGTAGCTCAGGGGCAGCGCCACCAGGCCCCGTGCGCCGTAGTCCATGGCGGCCTGGAAGAGGCCGGGGCTCGCGTCGGAGGTGACGAGGATGACGCCCACGGCCGGGAAGCGCAGGGCCACGTCACGGATCAGCTCCAGCGCGGGGACCGGGCCGATGCGCTCGTGGACGACGACGACCTCGGGCAGTTCGTCGACCGACTCGGCGGCGAGGCGGGCGAGGGTGTCGACGAGCTGGGTGGAGTCGACCACCGGGGCGACCGGCTCGGCGTCCGGGAGCTGGCTGAGGAGGGTCGTGAGGGACCGGACCGCGTCCGCGTCACCGACCGCCGGGAGGATCCTCGTGGGCATGCGGGCCTCTCACTTGTCCTTCGCGAGTTCGTACGTCCGGTCGGACTCGGGGACCGTGGTGTCGCCGCCGGGCGCGACCAGTGCGAGCCGGACCCGCTGGGCGAACGACTCCGCGTACGTGATGCGCTGGGCGTCGATGGTGGACAGTGCGAAGGTGATCGGGACGGCGTCGGTGGCGTCCCGGGTGCGGTCGTTCGCGTCGGGTTCGAGCGGGGTGAGCTCGCCGACGTCGAGGACCCTGGCGTTCGTCACGATGATCTTGGACTGATCGGGGTCGGTCTCACGCCGGCCCTCGAAGGTGGCGTACACGTTGACGGTGGAGTTCGGCGTGATCTTTCCGGCCACGCCGGTCGCCGCGTCGATCATGATGGCGACCTCCTGCTGCCCGGGCTGGAGGGCGGGCTGGTCGACGATCATGTCGCTCTGCAGCAGGGAGCCCTTCTCGAGGGGCGTCACGGCGATCTTGCCCTCGATCTGCTTCAGATCGGTGACGGCCGTGTCCGACAACCAGCGCTCCGGCATCTCGGTCTTCTCGAACTGGCCCGCGTTGAGGGTCTCGTAGGGCTTCACGTTCGTCTTGACCCGGTAGGCGGTGACCTCGGGACCGACCTTGGACTCCACGTCGTTGACGACGGAGAGCACGCCGGCGAACGCGCCGAGGGCGCACAGGACCGACAGGAGCAGGAGTATCACGCCGCGGCGCTGACGGGAGTTCATGAACCGTACAACCTCATTGGGGGGTATAGGTCGAGCGGAGTCGAGTGGTGCGGTGATGCATCGGTGCGGTGGTGCGGGGGTCAGCCTGCTGTTATCTGTTTCCGGTTCTGGTACTGAATCTGCTTCGGGCTCCCGTTCTGGTTCTCGAGGACGGGCGGGGTGGCGGAGCAGAAGACACAACGGTCGCCGATGACGTCGATGCCGCACCAGTGGCAGACGTTCTGCCGCACCGAGGTGACGAGTTGGTAGAGGACCGACAGGTCGGGCAGGAACGAACAGAACTCGATCAGCTTGCCGGTCCCCCACCAGTGCGGGGACTCGGCGGGCAGCACGGCCTCACGCATCCCTTGGACCCGCCAGGACTTCGCGAGGCTCTCCGTGACCCAGTCCGACTGGAGCTGGCCCTTGGCGAACAGCATCCAGGTGGCGAACTCCGGGCCGGTCAGCTCGGCCCCGGGTTCTAGCTTCACCAGCTGCGGCTCGGGATGCGCGACCACCCCGAACTGGACACCGGGCACCCAGGACTTGGCGTGCGACTTCAGGCCGACGGGGACGCGGTCGAGGCGGGCCACGGAGCCGAGCAGCGCGCCGGCGTGGATGTAGTGGGTGAGCAGCCGGCCGGCGGAGGCGAGCACACCGGGGCTGAGGTCGCAGGAGGCGAGCTGTCTCAACTGACGGGCCAGGACGGCGAGTCCGAGCGGGGGCAGCGGGGGACGGAACAGGGCGATCCGGTCACTCTCCAGCAGCGACCGTACGGTGTGCAGTCGCTGCACCACGGCATCGGGAACCGCCTGCGAGCACATGACGATGACATGCCCGTGCTGGTCGATCAGCGTCTGCACGGCGCCGAGCGACTGGTCCAGCGACTGCCGGTCCAGGTCCTGGAGCACGACTGCGGGCACGGTTCGCTCGTCGTGCGCCGGCAGCGCCAGGTCGGCACTGGTCACGGCAATGGCAGTTGGCACGTGCAGCTCCCCGATTCACCCGCCCCTGTCGGCCCGCCGGTGTTACTCCGGCACACCGAGTCGACTTCACAGCGTGACTACCTGAGCACTGTAACCACGCCTCTATGACCGGAGAACAGCGTTTCTGTAGCTGCGAGGCAACTGGCGTTGCACAACACCTGTCAAAACGGGGCAGGTTGAGCATCTCGGCGGCATCCCTTGACAATGCAATTGGTCTGGACCAACTTGTTGTCATGTCCCCACAGACACGATCGATACGACTCTGGGCGGGAGCCGTCACCGCCGCCCTCGCTCTCTCCCTCACCAGTGCGGGCCAGGCGTCCGCCGCCGACGTCAACAACGCCAAGAACGCCGGCTTCGAGTCCGGCCTGGCCAACTGGGCCTGTTCCGCGGGCAGCGGCGCGACGGTCTCCTCCCCCGTCCGCACCGGCTCGACCGCGCTCAAGGCCACGCCGGCCGGGCAGGACAACGCCCGATGTACCCAGACGGTGGCCGTCAAGCCCAACTCGACGTATGCACTGAGCGCCTGGGTGCAGGGCGGGTACTCCTATCTGGGCGTGACCGGCACCGGCACCACGGACGTGTCGACCTGGACGCCCGACTCGACGAGCTGGAAGCAGCTGACGACGTCCTTCACGACCGGCGCCTCGACGACATCGGTGACGGTGTACACGCACGGCTGGTACGGACAGGCCGCGTACTACGTCGACGACCTGTCCGTGTTCGGGCCGGACGGGGGCGGCGGGACCGATCCCGCGCCGACGATTCCGGGTGCGCCGGCCGGACTGTCCGTGTCGGGCACCTCCTCCACCTCCGTGTCCCTCGCCTGGAACGCTGTCTCGGGAGCGACGGGATACAGCGTCTACCGGGACGGTGCGAAGGTGACGGCGGTGACGGGAACGTCGGCCACGGTCACCGGCCTGACCGCCTCCACCTCGTACTCCTTCCAGGTCACGGCGACCAACGCGGCCGGTGAGTCGGTGAAGTCGACGGCGGTGACGGGGCGGACGACGGCCACCCCGACGGGCCCGGCCCTGCCGAAGCACGCCGTGACCGGCTACTGGCAGAACTTCAACAACGGCGCCACGGTCCAGAAGCTCAGCGACGTCCAGTCCCAGTACGACATCATCGCGGTGGCCTTCGCGGACGCGACGTCGACACCGGGTGCGGTGACCTTCAACCTGGACTCGGCCGGGCTCGGCGGCTACACCGTCGACCAGTTCAAAGCGGACATCACGGCCAAGAAGGCGGCGGGCAAGAAGGTCATCATCTCCGTCGGTGGCCAGAACGGCACGGTGTCGATCAACGACTCCACCTCCGCGACGAACTTCGCCAACTCCGTGTACTCGCTGATGCAGACGTACGGCTTCGACGGCGTCGACATCGACCTGGAGAACGGCATCAACGCGACCTACATGTCGCAGTCGCTGCGCTCGCTGTCGTCGAAGGCGGGCTCGTCGCTGGTCATCACGATGGCCCCGCAGACGATCGACATGCAGTCGACGTCGAACGGCTACTTCCAGACGGCCCTGAACATCAAGGACATCCTCACGGTCGTCAACATGCAGTACTACAACAGCGGTTCGATGCTCGGCTGCGACGGCAAGGTCTACAGCCAGGGATCGGTCGACTTCCTGACGGCCCTGGCCTGCATCCAGCTGGAGGGCGGACTGGCCCCCTCCCAGGTGGGGCTGGGCCTTCCGGCCTCGACCAGCGGCGCGGGCAGCGGCTATGTCTCGCCCTCCGTCGTGAACAACGCGCTGGACTGCCTGACGAAGGGGACCGGTTGCGGCTCCTTCAAGCCGTCGAGGACCTATCCCGACCTGCGCGGCGCGATGACCTGGTCGACCAACTGGGACGCGGCCGCGGGGAACGCGTGGTCGAACGCGGTGGGGCCGCATGTGCACGGGCTGCCGTAACTGAGCGGTCCGCCCCTGAAGGCTGACGTTGTGCTCGCGGGCGGGACCCGCCGGGCAGTGGAAGATTTCGAGGTGCCTCCCCCACCCACGCGGAGGTGCCGCTGAGGGCGAATTCGCCGGAAGGCTGCCAAGTGGGTCGCGAGTCTCAGTGATACGCCGCATCCACGGCGTGTCACTGAGACCGCGAAGCCACTTGTCCCCGCCTCGCGGGATTCACCGACTGCATCACGCGGTTGTAGGCAGGGCGAGCGCATCGGCCGACTCACGATCTTCCAGAGAGATCCAGCTCTCCTACGGCCCAGATCTGCCCATCGCAGGCCGATCAGGGATGCTTCGCGCCGTACGTCACCGCGCTCGCCCTTGGCAGGGTTGCCCACGTGCGGGTTCCGCCGTCCGGTTCCCGGGCCGGGCAGTCGTAGGCGATCAGGTGGAGGGTGGAGGAGCGATAGCGAAGGAATGGGTAGAAGTCCGGCGACTCCGTGAACTGGGCTGCCGTTGCGGTGAGTTCGCTGACGGCTTGGAGTGCCGGGTCAAGCATGTCGTGAAGGTTGTGGGCCTTCAGGGCCTCATCGTTCCCCGGTGCCGGGTACCGAGCCCAGCTCGACTGGATGGAACGCCACGCCTTGTCACCCACGGAGTCGTACGCCTTCATCCAGGACATCGCCAGCCAGCTCTGAGGAGACGACCGTGCCTGACATCGCCTGGGAAGCACCGCTCTGCGCCGAGGGATCGGCCGGCAGTACGCCGCACCGACGCCAGACCCAGGGTGCGAGCCCGCAGCCCAGTGGTCCTCGCTGTTCGGAAGCTCGTCGTCGCCTGCCGGTGGAAGTCCAGTCCGGGTAGAGCTGCCAGTTCGAAGGGGCTGGGAGCAACCCCGCGTTCAGTGAGGCAACGGCTCCAGCAGCAACCCGCCTCCACGGCCAGCCCTTGATTTCGGATCCTGCCGGTCCCGGCCCAACTGAACGTGCGGCCAACGGCCGATCCGCGCGCTACGGCCGCTCCACGTCAACCCAGCCCGTCGCAGGCGGCACGCTCGTCGCAGAAACTCGTGCATCAGTTCAAGAGCAGGATGACGCCCCTGACCACCAGCGCCAGCGCGGTAATCCCGAAGGCGACGGCCAGCAGGAATTCGAGGATTCCCGAGTTCTCGGTGATTCGCACCTGGTCCGCCGACGAGTCCGCACCAGTCCCACCTTGGCCTGTCGCCGCGAGACGACGGCCCTCTTCCAGTATCGCGATCACCTTCCGGTGACGCCCGAACGACGGCCAGCGACTGAATGCCTCAACGGTCACCCGCTGGCCGTCCGCCAGGCCGAGAGAGAGGACGCCTGACCGTCGTTGCCAGTCGATGCCCGACAACATCTGCCAGGGGATCTGGTACCGGTCGTAAACATTCTTGATCACCAGAGTGGTGGCGCTCACGGACGCAGACGGCACTATCTGATGGCGTACCGCCCAGATGACCACCCACCATATGGTGACGACCAGCAAGATCCCCGACACGCTCGCTTCGGACTTCGCCCCGACGACGGCCACAACGATCCCCGTTACGGGGAGGACCGCGATAGCGACACCGCCCATGACCCGACGGTCCCACCAGGGGGTGATCCGTTCCAGACCTGTCATCATTCCCTCGTTCTGTTCCACGCGTCGCTCTCCCAGGGAACCAGCGGGGCCCCGGGAGAACGACGGGCCCTGTGCCTCAGCCGCCGAACAGGCCGCTGACACCTCGCCTCGAGGTCACAGCCCACAGAGCGCCGCGGGTGCGGCCGCCACGCTGCAGAGGCACAGGACGCCTGCGAGGGTTACGGCGCCCAGCCCCGTGGCTGCGGCCCGCTCAACTTACTGGCTCGGCAAAGTCAGGCGTGCAAGCCTGCTGAAGTCTTCAAGAGCTCTTGGAGGAAGCCCGGCCCGCGGATCGCGCGTCCATGGCTCTCCTGCCCTATGCGCCGACATCGTTCTTGATCAGCGCCGCGGCAACTCCCGTCCGCCAGCTGCCCTCGCGGCGATCAATGATCCAGAGTCATTACCACTCTGGATCAATATGCGCTCCAACCACGGCCGCTGTGGCGTGGGGGCCTGCCCGAGACTGGACAGTCCTGCTGCTCTCGGCGTTCTTGCTCGATCTCCTCGCGCTGAGCATCGAGGAAACGTCGGGCTTCGGCTTGCTGGTTTTCTCGTTCTTCCGGTGTCATTTGCTCCCACGCCTCCCGGAAGGTGCGAGTGCGCTCTCCGAGAGCCTCGGCGTAGGCAGTTACCCGCATGGCCTCACGCAGTCCCAGTCGGCCGGAGAGGATTTCCTTGGACATCTCCTGCAACACCTCGCCGGCGCCGCCTCCCGCTAGTTGCTGCAACTGCTTGCGAAGCGCGCGAGCTTGAACCTGATCCCGGGTGGAACTCTGGAATTCCGCATCACTCACTGCAGGATCCGGATCCGGATTACTGTCGTGGCGGTCCATCGCTGGTTTCATCCTCGCTACGGGACGTGGTCAGACCACGGCGTTGTCGTACGCGTCTCCAGGCAGCCGAAAGTCACGAAGTTTACCCGCCAGTTCGCCACCGACCGACTCAGTGACCCCCATAGCGCCGTTGACGATCAGCTGGGCATTGTTGATGGTTTTGGTGGCATCAACCCACAGGTCGATGATGCGGAGGATCTCGAAGCCGGCAAGGCCATAGCCGACAGCCGCGCCCCACCCGGTCCAAGAGACCAACGTACCAGCGGCAGCCGCGATTGCTGCCGTGGCAGCAGCATCACCGATCTGGCCGAGGATCGCGCCGACTGCCTCCGCTGTGGACCACACACCGCGCGAGACGATGCCGTACTGCGTACTCAGAGCGCTCAGATCTGACTGTAGTTCGTCACAACGGTCGGCCATCGCCTTGAAATAATTGAAGGCGGCATCCGCAGCATTGCCATCCCACGTGGCATCGAGCTCGCGATTGCCCGCCTTGAGGTTCTCGGAGATGTCGTCACACAACTTGCCAAGGTTTTCCCAAACCTCGCCACACTTCGCGTACGCCTCCCAATCACCGGCAAAGTACTCCTTGGCCTTGTCCATGGGGTTGAATCCCGTGGCTGCCGTAAGGATTTCATTCACCCAGTAGGTCGGGCTGATGAGGTCACTCGCCTGGTTCAGCAGATCCAAGGGGTTGCTGAACTCCTCGGGAGCCCCTGGCGCCTTGAGTCGACTGGTTGGTTCAGCGACGTCCGTGAAAGCCATGTTGCGTCCTCAACGCTTCGACGGAGGCTGGACAGCATCCACTTTGGCTGCCTCCGCTTGGTCGGTATCCCGGTAGTAGTCCGCAGACCTGATGAGCTCCCGAGACGAAGCGTCGAGAAGTGAGTGCAATCGACCGAACACGTCCGCCACGTCGGAGCGCAGAGAACCATGAAAATCAAATGGCCGGGTGAAAAGTCCCTGAGCCCCGGCAGAGATTTCGCTGTGACGGTTGAGATACTCTTTTCCCTGCAGCGCGTCCTGTCCGGCGCGATCAATCAGCTTTCCGCAAGCTTCGAGATCGTCTGGAACTACCTTGAATCCCATGGTTCTCCGTGCAGCTCAGGCGGTGTCGGCGCAAGCGCCCTCTCCGTATAGGGTAGTTCCATGCGTATGCCCAGGAGCGAGAATCTCCGTACCACGGACCGCAAAGACGACCCCAACCGCCTGATCTACGTGTCTGCGCTGGCCGCCGGGGTCCTCTTCGCCCTGGGATACTGGGCGGCCCTGCTGGTTGCGATCTTCACCGGCGACTTCACCTTCGGCGGTCTGCTCGTCACGGCGCTGGTCTCAGTGAGCGCTGGGCTGGGCTTCGCGGGGTGGCGGCAGAAGAGGGTCCCTCTCAGCTGGGCAGCGCTCGTGGTGTTGTTGGCCACGATGGCGCTGAGCCGGACAGTCGGCGGCTGACCCGCGGCCTATCGGGTGAGTAGCTGATAGGCGAGCCCGCCGATGATGATCAGCGCCAACACTCCATAGAAAATCGCTTTGCGCTTCCGGTCCCGCGCCGCACCCTCAGGCGTATTCAGCTCGTGTTCCCGTACGCGGCGCATCATCTCGCGCCGCTCCTGAGGAGTCGCTGAAGGCCAACGCCGCTGCATTTCTTCACGGGTGAGCGGAGCGTCCTGTGGGTTTTCCATGCTCGACATGCTATCGGGTGCCAACTACGGATACTGGCTTCCGTATCCGGCCTGCTGGTTGAACTGGCCCCGTTCCACCGCCAGGCGGCGCTTCGCACGCCGAACCAGACGATGTCCGGCAGGTACGTCTGGTAGCGCGAGTTGGAGGTGGTATCGCCCAAGTTCGAGATGACCCGGTGGAGTTCTGAGCCTGCCTCACCCACCCCATCGGCCAGTAGTGCCCCAGCACCGGCGCCGGCTGTGCGAACCACTGCAGGGAGGGGACTGCGGGTATCCGTGCAGCGGCGCGGGCATGGGCGCGTTCTGCGGTGGCGGTGGGCAGAAACCCGGCGGGGGCATGCTCGGCGGAGGTGGAGGCAGCGGCTGCTGGCTGTATGGGGGCTGGTTGCCTTGTGGTGGTGGGTCGGTGGTCCCCCGTACTTCCTTCTGCTTGGTCCTCACCAAGACATACCCTCGGCCCACCCGGCGTCCCCTCTCGCCCCCCTGTGAAACATTTCCGGGGGCCCACCGCATCAATGAGGTGACGGCCGACGATGGGGGGAGTACATGAGACAGGTCCGCGCGGGCGGGTCCGACGAGTACGCGGCGTTCGCGGCGGCACGGGCGGGGCATCTCTACCGGTCCGCGTGTCTGCTGACCGCGGGGGACACGCATCTCGCCGAGGACCTGGTCCAGGAGGCCCTGGGCCGGCTGTACGTCAGATGGGGGCGGGTGTCGCGGGTCGACAACCCGGCGGCGTACGCGCAGACCGTTCTCACCCGCACGTTCCTCGCCCATCAGCGGCGCCGCAGCAGCACCGAGCGCGCCACGGACGTACTGCCGGAGCGGCCGCACGCCGCCGACGGCGACACGTCCCTGCGGCTGACGCTGCTGGAGGCGCTCGCCCGGCTGCCCGCCAAGGACCGTGCGGTGGTCGTCCTGCGCTACTGGGAGGACCGCAGCATCGAGGAGACGGCCGACGCGATGAACACCAGCTCGGCCGCGGTACGGACCCGCTGCACCCGTGCACTCGCCCGGCTGCGTGAACTCCTCGGCGAGGACATGGGCGAGTACGCCGCCACCTGAACTTCCGCCAGCCAGGCCCAACACCTCAGTAGAAAAGGTGGTTTGTCATGCCTTCCGGATACCAGGAAGACCTCTTCGAGAACCGGGTCGCCCTCGCTCTGAGCGAGGCCGGCGACCACTTCGAGACCGATCGGAACGCCCTCGTCGCCGCCGGCACCGCACGCGGCCGCCGACTGCGGCACCGCCGCCGGGCGGCCCTCGTCGGCGGCGTCGCCGGGGTCGCGCTCGTCGGCGTCGGCGGGGCGCTGCTCCTGCCGGCGAACGACGCCGACGGACAGCGGTCCGTGGGCACCGAGGACACGACGCCGAGCCCGTCCGCCGACGGACAGCTGTCGGGCGACACCATCGTCCGCGCGCTCCAGGAGATGCTCCCCAAGGGGACGTACAGCGGGCAGCAGGGCGAGGGCACCAGCAGCGGGGCGCCGTACGCATCGCTCGTGTACGACGACGGACAGGGCGCCGCGCTGGTCAGCGTCTCCCTGAACCGCGTCGAGGCGAACAGCGACGAAGCCGCGCAGCTGACCACCTGCCCGGACAAGACGTTCGTCGAGTACGACGCCTGCACCTCGACCAAGGTGCAGGACGGCACGCTCATGGTCTACCAGGGGTACGAGTACCCGGACCGCCGCGAGGACACGAAGTGGTGGTACGCCTCGCTCATCACGCCGTACGGCCATCACGTCACGTTGAGCGAGTGGAACGCGGAGGCCGAGAAGGGCGCTCCGGTCAGCCGTGACGAACCGCCCCTGTCGCCGGCGCAGTTGAAGGCCATCGCCACCAAGGACTTCTGGACGATCGCCATCGACTCCGCCGACCGGGGCGCCGGGGCGGAGAAGTCCCCCAGCGCGTCGTCCTCGGCTCCGCCCTCCTCGCCCACGGGCACAGGGGTGCAGAAGACGCTCGCGGCCCTGCTGCCGAAGGACACGAAGGTGGTCTCCCGCGGCGGTGACGGCGAGTACGGCTATGTCGTGGTCGACGACGGCAGCGGCCAGAGCCTCGTCCAGATCAATGTGCAGCCCGACATGCGCGACGTCGAGGACCAGCTCTTCGGTCCGGACGCCGAGGTCCTGGCCGACGGGACGAAGGTCGCCGTGCACCAGGGCCCGGGGGAGAAGGGCGGTGAGGGGGTCGTCATGTGGACCGTCGACACCATCCGCACCGACGGCCGGCGCGTGGTGGTGAGCGCCTTCAACTCCGGTGCCCAGCACACCGCCGCGACCCGTGACACACCCGCGCTGACCATCGCCGAGCTCCGGGCCGTCGCCCTCAGCCCGAAGTGGGCCGACCTGTCCTAGGCGATCAGGTCAGCCCATGGGCCGGTAGTACCCGAGCACGCCCGCCAGCTGCCCGAACCACTCCCGCAGCCGCTCCCCGCGCTTGGCGTCGACCACGCACTCGTAGAACCGCCCGTCGGCGTGGACGACCCCGACGACGAGTGCGTTGCCCTCCGCCTTGTAGTGGACGCTGCGGATCTCGGGCCAGGACAGTTCGAGGGTCATGCCGTGGTTCTCGAAGGAGACCCCGGCGGGGTCCACCACGACGGAGTTGTGGCGGTCCACGGCCAGGAACTCCGGGCCCGCGGCGGCCGGATGAGGCGGGTGGGGCGGCATCGGCGCGGGCTGGGGCGCGTACGGCGGCGGGGCGGGGACGTACGGCTGCGGGGGCGGGCCGAAGCCGGGCGGTGGTGGCTGTGGTGGCTGCTGGGGGCCGGAGTCGGGCTGCTGCATGGGCGCACCGTAACCCGCCGCCGAGGGGCTAGAAGAACTCGGACCACGGCTGGTCCCAGATCTGCTTCACGCACAGTACGAGGAACAGCAGCCCGGCGATCGCGAGCATCCCGTTGCTCACCCAGCCGTTGCGCCACTCGCTCGGGGTGCGCGAGGTGTTGAGAAGCCAGATCAGGGTGCCGGCGAGGAAGGGGAGGAAGGCCGCGCCCAGGACGCCGTAGATGATGATGAGGCGGAAGGGCTCGCCCTGGAACAGCAGGACGATGGGCGGGAGGGTGAGCCACAGCAGGTAGGCGCGGAACGGCCAGGACCGCTCGCGTTCGCCGGAGGCCACCTCTGCGCCCGTCGTCCGCTCCCGCTTCTGCTGCCGGGCCACGAAGTCCGCGAACATCAGGCTCACGCCGTGCCAGACGCCGATGAGGGAGGTGAAGGAGGTGGCGAAGAAGCCGATCAGGAAGAACTTGGCCGTCGCCGCGCCGTACTCGGCCTCCAGGATGTCGCTCAGCTGGATGAGGCCCTTGTCGCCGCTGGCGATCGCGATGTTCGCGGAGTGCAGCAGCTCCGCGCCGACGAACAGCATGGAGATGACGAAGATGCCGGTCGTGGCGTAGGCGACCCGGTTGTCCAGGCGCATCACCTTCATCCAGCCGGTGTTGGTCCAGCCCTTGGCGTTGACCCAGTAGCCGTACGCGGCCAGCGTGATGGTGCCGCCGACGCCGCCGATCAGGCCCAGCGTGTTGAGGATCGAGTCCTTCTCGTCGGGCAGCACCGGCAGCAGACCGGCGAAGGCGTCCCCGAGGTTCGGAGTGACCCGGATGGCCAGATAGACGGTCACCACGAACATGACGCCGACCAGCACCGTCATGACCTTCTCGAAGACCGCGTACTTGTTGAACCAGACGAAGACCAGCCCGACCAGACCGCACGCGATGCCCCACCACTCGAGGTCCATCACGTCGGGGAACAGCGCCTGCAACGGCAGCGCGCTCGACGACATCGCCGCAGCGCCGTAGACGAAGCCCCAGATCACCACGTAGACGACGAAGAACCACGTCGTCCACCGGCCCAGACTCGCCCAGCCGTCGAACAGGGTCCGCCCGGTGGACAGATGCCAGCGCCCCGCCGCCTCGGCCAGCGAGATCTTGACCAGGCAGCCGATGACGGCGGCCCACAGCAGCGTGTACCCGAAGTTGCTGCCGGCGATCAGCGTCGCCACCAGGTCACCGGCACCGACACCGGTCGCCGCGACGACGATGCCGGGCCCGATGTACTTCCAACTGGACTTGCGAGGTGCGGTGGTGGCCTCGCCTGTCGTCTGGTTCCCCGTCGTCTCAGCCATGCGGATCAAGAAAGCGTAAAGCGTGCGACGGCACAAGGGGGCGTGCGCCGATCAGCACCCGATGCACACGCCTATGGCCGACTACAGCCGTTGCAGCCACAGGTACCCAGCTCGAACCAGACGGTCGTGCCCTGCCCGTCCTGGTGGCAGCCCCAGCGCCGGGCGAGCGCGTCCACCAGGAACATCCCGCGGCCGCTCTCCGAGGTGCCCGCGTCGAGGACCCGCGGCCGCCCGCGCCCCGCGTCGGTGACCTCGCAGCGCAGAACACCGTGCGCGGCGGTCAGAGTCAGCCGGAACCGGCTCTCGGAGTGCAGCACGGCGTTGGTCGCCAGCTCGCTGACGAGCAGCTCGGCCGTGTCGGCCACGTCGTCCCGCTCGCCCAGTCCCCATATCTCCAACTGCCGGCGCACCTCCCTGCGGGCCTCACCGACGGCAGTCCGGCGCGGCTCGTACTCGATGCTCAAGTGGCCTGCCCCCAGGGGTGGTTGGGGGTAGGCGCCGTACCGGTGGCCGGGATCCGGCGAGGGGAACCCGGAGAGTTGCAGCATGTTCCTATGGTGGCCTCCCCGCGTGTACCGCACACGGGGAGGACTACCTGTTTCCCTACCTGCGTCGACGTACGGCTACACGTACTGGAGGCGTACGGTCGCCCCCTCCGCGTCGTCGCGCACGTCGACGTACGCACACACCTGCCGGGCGAACCACAGCCCCTGCTCCGGCCCGAGTTCGCCGCCGGGCGGCGGGACGAAGCCGGCGAGCGGGTCGGCGACGCGGCGCGTGGTGCGCAGTTCGCAGACACAGCCCGGTGCCGTGCCCCAGAGCAGGGCGCCGGTGACCGGTCCGAGCGAGGCCGCCGCCGCGAGGACGCAGCCGGCGAACAACTCCGCGTCCACGGCGGCCAGTCCACGGGCGATGGCCCCGGCGCAGAGGGCGTCCGGGTCCGGGTGGTGGAGCAGCTGCGCGTCCGCCGGCGGCTCCGGCAGCGGTACGGCGTCCAGCTCGCCGGCGAGCGTGACCGGGTCCGTGTAGACGCCGGTGCCGGGGTGGGCGCGGCGGGCGGCGGCGACGATGGCGGCTCCGGCGGTGCGGGTGTCGTACGCGCACAGGGCCGTCGTGGCGAGCGGCGCGAAGAGGAGGTTGGCGAGGGCCTCGTAGCGGATCCACTCGGCGGTCTCGCGCGGCGAGCGTCCGGCGCGGCCGTTCCAGATCGGTTCCATGAGGAGGTGGATACGGCCGCCGGGCCCGGCCTGGGCCGCAAGGTAACCGGCGCTCTGTGCGACGGCGTTGGCAGCGGAGCCGATGTACCACTCGGAGTGCGGGATGAGGGCGACGCTCTTGGCGTCACCGCCGAGAGCGTCCCGCAGCAGGTCCAGCTTGTCGGGGGCGGCGATGGCGACGGGCGGGGGTTCGCCGGGGGCGCCGAGGCCTTCGGCGAGGAACGGGAGGGCCGCGGCGACGAATTCGTCGTCCGTGCCGAAGACGGCCATACGGTGGTCGAACGCCCCGTGGGCGGAGGCAGGATGGATGGTCACGGGTTCCCTTCGAGGTCTGGGGAGGGAGGATCCTGACGGGTTCAGCGCTGGGCCGTCACCCAGGCGGCGATCTGGCTGCGGTTGCTGAAGCCGAGCTTGCTGAGGATGCGTTCCACATGGCCTTCGGCGGTTCGGCGGGCGATCACCAGACGGTCGGCGATCTGCTGGTTGGCGAGTCCTTCTGCGACGAGCGCGGCGACTTCGGCCTCACGGCGGGTGAGGCGGACGCCGTTCGAGGGCCGTTCGGTGGTCTCGTCCGGCGACTGTTCGTCGCTGAGGGCGTAGGCGACGGCCTCCGTCAGGCCGTACGCACTGCCGCGTTCGTACGACCGCTGGAAGGCGGGCTCCTCCAGCGTGCCGCGCGTCCGTTCCTCGCACCGTCTTCGTGCGGAGTTGAGGGCGTCCGAGCCCCAGCGGCCCTTGTCGATGTCGCCCCAGACGCGGTCGCCGGCGCCGAGCAGGACGGCCGCGCGTTCGGGGGTGCCGCGTTCGGCGGCGATCACGGCGAGCAGGTCGAGGGTGAGGCCGATCCCGATGACGTCGTTGACGTCGAGCTTGCGGCGCAGCGCGTCGAGGGCGTGCCGTTCGGCGCGTGAGAAGTCCTGGCGGACGGTGTGGGCGAGGGCGAGGATCCGCAGCAGGTAGGAGCGCACCCAGTCCTCGTCGTGCTCCTCGCAGTCGCGCAGCGCGGCCTCGCAGACGGCGACGGCACGGTCGGCCTGTCCCAGCAGGGCGAGCGCGAAGGCGAGTTCGACCTTGTCGAGGCCGTGCATGCTCAGGTGCTGGCCGGGGACGCGGCCACGCGCGACGGCGGTCTCGAAGTGGGCGAGGGCGACCTGGAGGTCGTTGCCGAAGAGCTGGAGGACACCGACGACGTACTCGGCGTGGGCGGTCTCGGCCGGGTCGCCGAGATGCCGGGCGAGGCGGCGGGCGTTCCTGGCGAGGTCCAGCCCTCGGGCGAGGTCCTGGGTGGCGGCCGCGAGGAGGCCGGCGACCCACAGGCCGCGGGCGCGTTCGGGGGTCGGCTCCGGGTTGGCGGCGAGGGCGCGGTCGAGCCAGTGGCGGCCCTCGCGGGGTGCGCCGCAGGCGTGCCAGTAGAACCACAGGGTGCCCGCGAGACGCAGTCCGGCGAGGCGTTCGCCGGGGGTGGTGAGACAGAAGTCGAGGGCGGCGCGCAGGTTGTCCTGGTCGGCGCGGAGTCGGGCGACGGTCTCGCGCTGTCCGGGGCCGAACCAGGCGCGTTCGCGGGCGGTGGCGCACCGCTGCATCCAGTCGCGCTGGCGGCGCCGGGCGGCCGTCTCCTCGCCCGGCAGGCGGCGCAGTTGATCCAGGCCGTAGTGGCGCAGGGTGTACAGGAGCCGGTAGCGCACACCGTCCGGTCCCGGCTCCCGGCACAGCACCGACTTGTCGACAAGCCCGGCGACGGCTTCGACCACGTCGTGCGTGCTCACCGTCCCCCGGCCACCGGCCGGGGGGACCCCCGACTCGCTTCTCCCCCGGCCACCGGCCGGAGGAACCCCCGACTCGCTTCCCCCGCGGCCACCGACCGGAGGAACCCCCGACTCGCTTCCCCCGCGGCCACCGACCGGAGGGAGCCCCGACT
>NZ_JBIUCC010000017.1:52708-129721 GCF_044593495.1 Streptomyces sp. NPDC051963
GAGGAACCCCCGACTCGCTTCCCCCGCGGCCACCGACCGGAGGAACCCCCGACTCGCTTCCCCCGCGGCCACCGACCGGAGGGAGCCCCGACTCGCCTTCCCCCCAGCCACCGACCGAGGGGACCCCCATCTCGCTGCGCTCGCCGTCCGCGCAGACGGATTCCGCCGTGTCGAGGTCGAAGCTGCCGGCCAGCACCGAGGCGCGCGCCCACACCAACTGTTCGCGTTCGGTGCACAGTTCGTAGCTCCAGTCGACGGCGGCGCCCAGGGTCCGGTGCCGGGGCAGGGCGGACGGGCTGCCGGCGTTCAGCAGCCGGTAGCGGTCGTCGAGGCGGTCGAGGAGCTGTTCGACGCCGAGGACGCGCATCCGGACGGCGGCGAGTTCGATGGCGAGCGGGAGGCCGTCGAGGCGCCGGCACAGCCGGGCGACGGCGGCGCGGTTGGCGGCGGTGAGCCGGAAGCCGGGGACGACGGCGGCGGCGCGGTCGGCGAAGAGGGCGATGGCGGCGTAGCCGTCGGCGGCGGAGAGGTCGCCGTCCGGGTCGGGAACCGGCAACGGCCGTACGTCCAGCAGGTGTTCCTCGGTGAGGCCGAGGCGGTGGCGGCTGGTGGTGAGGACGCGGACGCCCATGGTGCCGCGCAGCAGGGCGGCGGCGAGGTCGGCGCAGGCGGGCAGCAGATGCTCGCAGTTGTCGACGACGAGGAGTAGCCGCCGGTCGCGTACATGCTCGGCCAGGGCGTCCAGCGGCGGCTGCGTGGAGTGGTCGTGCAGGCCGAGCGCGTCGGCGGCGGCGAGCGGGACGAGCGCCGGGTCGTGCAGGCCCGCGAGGTGCACGAAGCGCACGCCGTCCGGGAAGGCGCGGGCGATCCGGGTGGCGAGGCGCGCGGCGAGCCGGGTCTTGCCGACGCCGCCGGGGCCGGTGAGCGTGACCAGCCGGGCGCGGGCCAACAGCTCCCGGCCTTGGGCCAGTTCGTCACGGCGGTCGACGAAGCTGGTCGTCTCGACCGGCAGCCGGCGGTCCCTTCGTGGCGCTGATCCGCCCATGATCAGCCAGTCCTTGGGGTGTGGGGGTCCGAGGAGAGCCGGAGGGTGTGACTCCTCTTGCGCGCACTCCCCACTCTCCCCCGGCAGATTGCATATTTGCACGCCGCGGTCACACCGTCGGGTGCACTTCGCCCGGGTCCGCGCCTGTACCGGCGCCCACGCGTACACTGCGCGGCCGATTTTGGCCATGCCTCCTTGGCGTACTTGACCGGGCCATGCCATACCCGCACCATGAGCGCCACACCCGCACCAAGTACGTCGCAGAGAGACACCCCCCAGCTCCACTCCCCACTCCGGAGACCCCGGAATTCCTGGAGAAAATAGGAGATTTCATGCGACTTCGCATACGCGGCTCAGGCGCGCGAGGCGGCAGACGAACCGCCGCCCTGGCCGCCCTGGCCGCCTTCGCACTCGCGGCTCCCCTCGCCGCGACGGCGACGAACGCCACCGCGGACGGCGGCGCACGCCCCAAGGCCTCGGCGGACGACATCCGCCAGTACGAGATCCAGATGCACTCGACCGTCAAGGACCGTACGGCGATCCAGCAGGTCGGCGTGACGGTGGACGAGGCCGACGACCACGGCGTGGTGATCTCGGGCCGCGCCGACCAGGTCAAGAAGCTCCGTCAACTCGGCTACGAGGTCACGTCGTTGGGCGCGGCCCCGGACCGGTCGGCGAGCGCGGACGACGTACGGCTCCTCGACTTCCCGTCGGCCGACTCGCGTTACCACAACTACGCGGAGATGACGAGCGAGATCAGCTCCCTCATCTCGGCCAACCCGAGCATCGCCAGCCAGCGGACCATCGGCACCTCGTACGGCGGCCGGAACATCGTGGCCATCAAGATCAGCGACAACGTCGGCACCGACGAGGCCGAGCCGGAGGTCCTGTTCACCCACCACCAGCACGCGCGTGAGCATCTCACCGTCGAGATGGCGCTGTACCTGCTGCGCGAACTGACGCAGGACTACGGCACGGACTCCCGCGTCACCAGCATGGTGAACAACCGTGAGATCTGGATCGTCCCCGACCTCAACCCGGACGGCGGCGAGTACGACATCGCGACCGGGGCCTACCGGTCCTGGCGGAAGAACCGGCAGCCCAACTCCGGTTCCTCGTACGTCGGTACCGACCTCAACCGGAACTGGAACTACCGGTGGGGCTGCTGTGGCGGGTCGTCCGGGTCGACGTCCTCGGAGACGTACCGGGGCGCCGCCGCCGAGTCCGCGCCCGAGACCAAGGTGGTCGCGAACTTCGTGCGCAGCCGGGTCGTCGGCGGTGTGCAGCAGATCAAGTCGGCGATCGACTTCCACACGTACAGCGAGCTGGTGCTGTGGCCCTTCGGGTACACCACCGCCGACACCACAACCGGCATGACGGCCGACGACCGGAACGCCTTCGCCACGGTGGGCGGGAAGATGGCCGCCAGCAACGGCTATACGCCGGAGCAGTCCAGTGACCTGTACATCACCGACGGGTCGATCGACGACTGGCTGTGGGGCAACCAGAAGATCTTCGCTTACACCTACGAGATGTATCCGCGGTCCGGGGGTGGAGGGTTCTACCCGCCCGACGAGGTGATCGAGCGGGAGACCTCTCGTAACCGGGATGCGGTGTTGCAGCTGCTGGAGAACTCGGACTGTATGTACCGGTCCATCGGCAAGGAAGCCCAGTACTGCAGCTAGCCGGCCGGATGGCTAGTCGGACTCCTCGAAGTAGGAGTCCAGGACCGCGTCCAGCTGCTCGTCCCACTCGGTGAAGCTGCTCCTGGCCGTCGCCTCGATCTCGATCGGGTACCAGCGGCGGTCAGGAGTGTGCACGGTGATGGTGAAACGCTTGCCGAAGCGGGGCGACTCCGTCTCCACGGCGCCGATCTCGTCCCAGCGGAACTCGCACTCCTGGTCGTCGAGGAACAGTCGTACGCCGCTGTGGTCGGCGATGATCTTCGCGCGGCGGTCGGAGGCCTCGAAGACGGGTCCGTCGGAAGCTTCCTCCTCTTCGGACTCCTCCCCCTCTTCGGACTCCTCCTCGTCGGACTCCGCTTCCGCGGGCTCCGCTTCTTCGGACTCCGCTTCTTCGGAGGCCGGCTCTTCGGACTCCGTGTCTTCGGAGGCCGGGGGCTCGTCGAGGGTCTCCTCGACGGCCTCCTCGGGCGTCTCGGGTGTCTCCGTCTCGGGCGTCTCCGTCTCGGGCGACGACTCCGCCTTCTCCGACTTCTCCGGCTTCACGTCCTCCGGGTCCTTGGACACGGGTGAGGTGAGCCCGGGGATGAAGGCCGGGTCGACCCCGGCGCCGTCCAGGGGCTGGCTGCTCGAACCTATGCGCTGCTCCACAGCGGGCAGTATGGTCGACGATCCTGTGCCGTACACAGCCAGCCCCGACTTTGTTATCAGACGCCTACACAAACAAGCTCAGCACCGCCGCCACCACGAACCCCGCCACCGACAGCACCGTCTCCAGCACGGTCCAGGTCTTGAGGGTGTCGCGCTCGCTGATGCCGAAGTACTTGGCCACCATCCAGAAGCCGCCGTCGTTGACGTGCGAGGCGAAGATCGAGCCCGCGGAGATCGCCATGATGACGAGGGCGATGAAGGCCTGGGAGTGGTCGCCTTCTGACAGGAGCGGGGCCACGATGCCGGCCGTCGTGACGATGGCGACCGTCGCCGAGCCCTGGGCGACCCGCAGGACCACCGAGATCAGGTAGGAGAGGACGATCACGGGGAGGCCGACGTCGTTGAAGGTGTCGGAGAGGGCCTGGGCCACTCCGCTCCCCTTGAGGATGGCGCCGAAGATCCCGCCGGCGCCGACGACGAGCAGGATGTTGCCGACGGGCTTCAGGGACGATGTCGACACCGTCTCCAGGGACTTGCGGGACCAGCCGCGCCGGATGCCCAGCAGGTAGTACGCGAGCAGCAGGGCGATGGTGAGGGCCACGAAGGGGCTGCCGAAGAACTCGATCACCGAGCGGCCGGTGGAGGGGTCCAGGGCGATCGAGGAGAAGGTCGCGGCGAGGATCAGCACCAGGGGCGTACCGATGATGGCCAGGACCGTGCCGAGCGGGACCGGCTTCTCCTGGGGCTCCACGCCCGACTCGCGCTGCTCGTTGACGACCGCCAGCTTCGCCTCGGCCGCCGCCTCCACCATGTCCTGGGGTACGGCGACGAAGATCCGCTTGCCGATCCACGCCGAGAACACCCAGGCGGCCAGCACCGCGGGGACACCGCAGACGACGCCCATGAGGATGACCCAGCCGAGGTCGACGTTGAGGAGTCCGGCCGCCGCCACCGGGCCCGGGTGCGGGGGCAGGAAGGCGTGGGTCATGGACAGACCGGCCAGCAGGGGCAGGCAGTAGAGCAGGATCGACTTGCCGCTGCGCTTGGCGGCCGCGTACACGATCGGCGCCAGGACGAAGATGCCCACGTCGAAGAAGACCGGGATACCGAAGATCACGCCGGTGACGCCCATGGCGAGCGGGGCCCGCTTCTCGCCGAAGAGGTTCAGCAGCCGGGAGGCCAACACCTCGGCGCCGCCGCTGACTTCGAGGATCGCGCCGAGCATGGTGCCCAGGCCGATGATGATCGCGACATGGCCGAGGATGCCGCCCATGCCGGTCTCGATGGTGGACACGGCGTCCGAGCGCTGGACCGTGCCGAAGAGTTCGGTGACCGACAGACCGGCGAGCAGGCCGACGGCTATGGAGACCGCGAGCAGCGCGACGAACGGCTGGAGCCGCGCCTTGATGATCAGGAAGAGCAGCAGGGCTATGCCGATGGCGGCGACGGTGAGGAGACCGGCCGTGCCGTCGATGAGGAGGAGCAGCCCTCCGGTATGGGGTGGGGTTTCGGCTGGGGCGGTGGCGGCGAGCGGAAGGGACATTCGGGGGGTCCTCTACTTAAATGCATTGAGCTTTCGGGCAGGGGGGATCGCGGCACGGCGCCCTGGGGGATGACGGGCGCCGTGCCGGGATGGCGTACGGAGTGCGGGAGTTGGGGGTGTCGGGCGGTCAGCCGAGGACGGCCAGCGCGTCGATCTCGACGAGGAGTCCCGCGGGCAGGCCGACGTACACCGTCGTGCGTGCGGCGGGCGGCACGGTGAGGCCCTGCTCCTCGAAGTACGCGTTGTAGATCTCGTTCATCTCCGCGAAGTGGGCGACGTCCGTGAGATAGACGCGGATCATCATCGCGTCGTCCCAGGAGGACCCGCCCTCCTCCAGGATCGCCTTGACGTTGGCGAGGGTCTGGAGGGTCTGCTCGCGCAGGGTCGGGCCGGCCGGCGTCGGGGGCTCGCCCTCGACCGCGGGCAGGAAGCCGACCTGGCCGGCGACCTGGAGGATGTTGCCCTTCTTCACACCGTGCGAGAACTTCGCGGGCGGCGTGGTGTGGGTCTTGGGGGTGAGGGCGATCTTCTCGGTCATGCGAAGTCCTTCGTCGTGGTTCTGCCCGAGTACTCTCCGCTGATCGCGTCCGCGGTACGGCGGACCAGCGGGAGCAGGGTGAGGAGTTCGTCGCCGGTGACGACGACGTTGGGGGCGGACACCGACATCGCGGCGGCGACCCGGCCGTCGGCACCGCGGATGGGCGCGGCGACGCAGTTGATGGACTCCTCGTGGCCACCGAGGTCGGTGGCCCAGCCCTGTTCGCGCACCTTGGCCAGTTCCCTGAGGAAAGCCTCCGAATGCGGTGTCGAACGGGCCGTGTACATGGGGTAGTCGAGCTTCTCCGCGAGGACGCGGCGCTCGGGTTCCGGAAGGTCGGCGAGCAGCAGCTTGGCGACGGCGGCGACCGTGATGGCGACCGGCTTGCCGATCCGTGAGTACATGCGCACCGGGTAGCGGCTCTCCACCTTGTCGATGTAGAGGACCTCGTCCTCCTCGTACACCGCGAGGTGGACGGTGTGCCCGCACTGTTCGTTGAGGCGTGCGAGGTGGGGGTGGGCGATCTCGCGGATGTCGAGGTTCTCCATCGCCTCCTGGGCGAGCGCGATGAGGCGGGCGCCGAGGCGGTAGCGCTGGTCGGACTGGCGGTAGACCATGCCGTGTTCGTGGAGCGTGCGGAGCAGGCGCAGTGCCGTGGACTTGTGCACGCCCAGGCGCTCGGCGACCTGGCCGAGGTCGGCGGGGCCCTCGGCGAGCAGCGGCAGGATGCTCAGTGCGCGGTCGACGGTCTGGCTCATGGCGTACGTACCTCCTCCTCGGCCTGCTGGGTCGTCCAGCCCGGGCCGAGTCGAAGTGTCCCCCACGCGTTGTCGTCGAGGGAGGCGAGGCGGTCGGCGTGGGCGCGGCGGGGCGGGGGTGCGAGGTCGCCGGGGGCGGTGAGGACGGCCGCGGCCATGAGGTGGCCGTGCCGTATCCGGTCCCGGACGGGGAGTTCGCGCAGGGTGGCGGAGAGGAAGCCGGCGGCGAAGGCGTCGCCGGCGCCGACGGGGGCTACGACGTCTACGTTCAGGGCGTGGGCGAATGTGACGGCGCCCTGGGTGAGGGCTGGGCGGGGGTGGGTTTCACCCGCCCGCGCTTGCGGGGTGCCGCCTGCGCCCACCCGTGTCGCCCCAGCGGCACGACTGCCCGCAGGCCGCGCCTGGGAGAACGCCGTTGCTCCCCGCGATCCCTGCTTCACCACCAGCACCTCCGGCTCGGGCAGCAGCTCCCGGATTGCCGTCGGGCCGCCCGTGACCCCCCACGCTTCCTCCGCCTCGTCCTCGCCCACGAAGACGATGTCGGCGCCCCGCGCCAGTTCGAGAAGCACCCGCGGGCCATCGGCGTCGGCCCACAGCCCCGGGCGGTGGTTCACGTCGAACGAGACCACCGGGCGCCCCTCTCCAGGAGCGGTCAGTTCTCGCAGCAGGCCCAGGCAGTCGTCCGACAGCGCTGCGGTGATCCCGGACAGATGCAGCAGCCGTCCGGCCCGCACCGCCTCCATGTCCACGTTCTCCGCCGTCATCGCCGACGCCGCCGACCCCGTCCGGTAGTACGCCACCTCGTGCGCGTCGGTCGCCCGGTCCCCCGCCGTACGGAAGTACACGCCCGTCGGCCGCGCCGGATCCCGTCGTACGGCCGACACGTCGACGCCGAACCCCCCGATCGCCTCGACGAGGTGGTCGCCGAACCCGTCGGCGCCGACCCGGCTCACCCACCGGGTGGAGTGGCCGGCGGCGGCCAGCACGCACGCCACGTTGGATTCCGCGCCGCCGATGGCGCGGTCGAAGGAGGGGACGTCGGCGAGGCGGCCCGGTCGGGTGGGCAGGAACGTGACCATGGACTCGCCGAGCGCGACGACGTCGACGACGTCGGGGGCATTGCAGGGTCCGGTGACGGTCACGATGGTCGTAGCTCCTCGGGTGGTGCGGGGTGGGCGGCTCCGTTGACCCCGCGTTGGCCGAGATGTTAGACAGCGGTAAGCGACATACGCAATGAACGTTGCAGTGATTGCAACGCTCCAGATCGGGGAGGTCCCGTGGCCCGCGAAACCGGTACCGAAGCGCTCGCCCGCCTCGCAGAGGAACGCGTCGACCACCGCTTCAAGGGCCTCCCGCCGGACGCCGCCGGACTGACCGTCGCCGAGTTGACGGACCAGCGCCGCAACCTCTTCACCGACGGCTTCGCCACCCCGGTCCTCGCCCTCTCCGCCGAGCGGCTGGAGCACAACCTCGCGCTCATGGAGACGTACACCGTCCGCCACGGCCTTGCCTTCGCCCCGCACGGCAAGACGTCCATGGCCCCGCAGCTCTTCCAGCGCCAGATCGAGCACGGCGCCTGGGGCATCACGCTCGCGGTGCCGCACCAGGTGCGGGTGGCGCGGGCCTTCGGCAGCCGGCGGATCTTCCTGGCCAACGAACTGGTGGACCCGGCCGCTCTGCGGTGGATCGCCGGAGAGCTGGCGGCGGACGGCGACTTCCGGTTCATCTGCTACGTCGACTCCGTGCGGGGCGTCGAGCTGATGGACGCGGCGCTCCAGGGAGCCGGCCGCCCGGTGGAGGTCGTCATCGAGCTCGCCGCCGGTGAGGGCGCCCGCACCGGCGTCCGCACGGAGGCGGAGTGCGCGGCGGTCGCGGACGCGGTGGCGGCCACGCGCACGCTGCGGCTCGTCGGCGTCGCGGGGTACGAGGGCGAGGTCCCGCAGGCCGATGCGGAGCGGGTACACGCCTGGCTGCGGCGGCTCGTCGCCCTGGCCGTCGACTTCGACCGGGCCGGGCGGTTCAAGGGCCTGGACGAGATCGTGGTCAGCGCGGGCGGCAGCGCCTGGTTCGACGCGGTGGCCGACGTCTTCGCGGAGATCCCCGAACTCGGCTCCCCCGTACTGAAGTTGCTGCGCTCGGGCGCCTACGTCTCGCACGACGACGGCCACTACCGCAAGCTGACCCCCTTCACCCGCGTCCCCGAAGAAGGCGCGCTGGAGCCCGCGTTCCGTCTGTGGGCGCAGGTCGTCTCCCGCCCCTCGCCCGAGCAGGCCTTCGCCAACGCGGGCAAGCGGGACGCGGCGTACGACCTGGATCTGCCCTTCGCCCAGGTCGTGCGCCGGGGTGACACCGAGCGGCCGGCGAGCGGTATCGAGGTCACCGGCCTCTCCGACCAGCACGCGTGGATCCGCACGGCCCCGGAGGCGGATCTGGAGGTCGGCGACTGGCTGGGTATGGGTCTGTCGCACCCGTGCACGTCGTTCGACAAGTGGCAGCTGATCCCGGTCGCCGAGGCGGACGGGACGGTCGTCGACTACATCCGCACGTTCTTCTAGGAGGCCCGGCCATGGCAGATCTCGTCATCCGTGACGCGGACGTGGTCGACGGCTCGGGCGGGCCCTCGTACCGCGCCGATGTGGCCGTCGACGGCGGCAGGATCGTGTCGATCGTCAAGGAGGCCGCGGCGGCGGGCTGCCAACGGCCCACGGCGACCCGGGAGCTGGATGCCGAAGGGCTCGTCCTCTCCCCCGGCTTCATCGACATGCACGCCCACAGCGACCTCGCCCTGCTCCGCGACCCCGACCACAGCGCCAAGGCCGCGCAGGGCGTCACCCTCGAGGTCATCGGCCAGGACGGGCTGTCGTACGCGCCCGTCGACGACCGCACGCTCGCCGAGGTGCGCCGTGCGATCACCGGGTGGAACGGCTACGGCGACGACATCGACTTCGACTGGCGGTCGGTGGGCGAGTACCTGGACCGGCTGGATCGCGGGATCGCCGTGAACGCCGCGTATCTCATCCCGCAGGGCACGGTCCGTATGCTCGCCGTCGGGTGGGAGGACCGGGAGGCGACGCCCGAAGAGCTGGATCGTATGCGACGGCTGGTCGCGGAGGGGCTGGAGCAGGGCGCGGTCGGCATGTCGTCCGGGCTCACCTACACCCCCGGGATGTACGCCGAGGACGCCGAACTCACCGAGCTGTGCCGGGTGGTGGCCCGGTACGGCGGCTACTACTGCCCGCACCACCGCTCGTACGGCGCCGGCGCCCTCCAGGCGTACGAGGAGATGGTGGCCCTGACCCGGGAGGCGGGCTGCGCGCTCCATCTCGCCCACGCCACCATGAACTTCGGCGTGAACAAGGGCCGGGCACCCGAGCTGCTGACGCTGCTGGACGACGCGCTGGCCGCCGGAGCCGACATCAGCCTCGATACGTACCCCTACACACCCGGCTGCACCACCCTGGTCGCCATGCTGCCGAGCTGGGCGAGCGAGGGCGGGCCGGAGGAGATCCTCAAGCGGCTGGCGGACGAGGAGACGGCCGAGCGGATCCGCCATCACATGGAGGTCGTGGGCGCGGACGGCTGCCATGGCGTGCCCATCGAGTGGGACACGATCGAGATCTCCGGTGTGAGCGAGGCAGCGCTCGACGACCATGTCGGGCGTACGGTCCTGGAGTCGGCGCAGCTGCGCGGCGAGGCCCCTTGGGTGACCGCCCGGCGCCTGCTGCTGGAGGACCGGCTCGGTTCGACGATCCTCCAGCACGTGGGCCACGAGGAGAACGTCCGGGCGATCATGCGGCACCCCGTCCACACGGGCGGGTCCGACGGCATCCTCCAGGGGATGAAGCCGCACCCGCGCGCGTACGGGACGTTCCCGCAGTATCTCGGCCGGTACGTACGGGAGTTGGGCGTGCTGTCCCTGGAGGAGTGCGTCGCCCACCTCACCTCACGCCCGGCCGCCCGGCTCCGGCTGCCGGACCGCGGGCTGGTCCGCGAGGGCTACCGGGCGGACCTGGTGCTGTTCGACCCGGCGACGGTGGCGGCGGGCTCGACCTTCGAGCGTCCGCGCGCACTGCCGGACGGCATCCCGTACGTGCTGATCGACGGCCGGTTCGTGATCGAGGACGGGCGACGGACGGACGTACTCGCGGGGCGGGCGGTCCGTCGCACTCCGCCCGCCCTCGCTTGAGTCACGGCTTGGGCAGGGTGCAGCCGCTCGCGCTCAGGTCGAGCTTGTTGTCGACGCCGAAGCAGGGCGCCATCTGGTAGGTCTGCTGGCCGTAGTTGATGCCCTGGCGGACGGTGACGTTGCCGCTCTCGTCGACCTCGCAGGGGTTGTTGTCGGTGCAGCGACCGCCGTCCTCGTTGCCGGTGTTGTTGACGGCGACGACCTGGCCGGTGGCGTTGTCGATGACGGGCGAGCCCGAGGTGCCGCCGATGGTCTGGCAGGCGGAGGTGTAGCGGACCGAGTCCTTCCAGGTCCAGCTCCCCTCCTTGAGCTGGTGCACGAAGCCGTCCACGTTGCAGGCGTACGTCCGCTTCCAGTAGCCGGAGACGACCGTGATCGCGGTGCCGGCGGTGGGGTGCGCGTCGCTGATCGTCAGCGGGTCGATGCCGTACGAGCTCTTGATCGCCGCGTAGGTGGTGGTGAGCTGGTACATCGACACGTCCGTGTCGGTCATCGTCGCGTACGCGATCTTGCTCGCGCGCAGGGTCGCGACGCGGGTGCCGGCCGGGTTCAGCAGGCCGAAGGTGCGGCTGGAGGCCTGGTCGACGATGACCTCGCCGGGCTCGGGGAAGCCGGACTCCAGGCAGTGGCCGTTGGACATCACCAGCGCCGGGTCGTTGTCCTCCGAGTCCGGGAAGCGCACGACCGAGCCGGAGCAGTTGCTGAGCGAGACGGTGCCGGCGAAGGTGACGGCCTGCGCCTTCGGCGCGGTGAGCCGGTTGAGGCTCGCCGTGGCGGACGTGACCGCGTCATGGACCACGGACGTGAGGGTGTCCGTCTCCGCGCCCGTGGCGGCGGGCTCGGCCGCGACGGCGGGAGCCGCGCCGACCCCGGCGAGTGCCAGGGCCGCGAGCACGGCAACGAGAGGTTTGTTCATGTGGGGGTCCCCTCTGAGACTTTGAGGCGTAGGTGACCGGAGGCCTTCCCGTCACCCCGTCTTGTCATGCGCATTCTGAGTGCAGAGGGGCGGGCGAGCAAGAAGTTTCTTCAGGACGGGCGTTGGCGGATTTCCGCGACGGCCTCGTCGATGTATTGCAGGAGCGTGCTGAAGCCGCTCGCAATACGCGCGCCGAGTTCCCGGCACCGCCGCTCCCGGGCGGGCGTGACCGCGCGAGATCGGTGAACCCCGCGCCCTCGTCCCGACCGCCCCGCCCTCCCGCAACTCGGTGGGCAGCTCATCCTCAAGCCGGGTGAGCACCCGCCGGGCCATCCGGTACTCCGGGAACTCCCTTGCCCATGCCCCACCCGGCGCGACCGCGAGCGGGAAAGGAGTCGCCGTCCGGGAATCGCGCAGCAGCTCGGCCAGTTCGCGCGCCGCCCGGCCGGTACTCAGCAGATCGGCCTCGGGAAGGGGCACCGACTCGTCATTCAACGCCCTTGGCGTTACGGCTGCTTGGGCCGTTTCGTGTTGCCGCGGCCGAGGCCCGGCTTGTCGTCGGAGGTGGTCGGGGCGGGATCGCCCGAGGGTGTCGAACCGGCCGTCGTGGTCGCCGAGGCTCCGGCCGACGGCTTCTCCGTGTCCTCGCCGGACGCGGAACCGCTCTGCGACGCACTCGGGCTCCGGGACGCGCCGGCGGACGGCCCCGCGGCGTTCGACGGACCTCCCGCGACCGGGCTGTCCGTGGCGGCCTCCGTCGACGCGGACGGATCCCCGGCCGTGGGGCTGGTCCGCTCCGGCTTGCCCTGCGCCCCGCCCGAGGGCGACCCGGAGAAGGAGAACGCGGCGATCACGGCGGCCACCGACACGGCACCGACCGCACCCGCGGCGACCATCACGCGGCGTGAGCGGAGGCCGAGCGGCCGGTGCCGACCGCGGTGACCGGACCGACCCGCGGACGCGCCGTCGGCCACGGGAGGCAGCTGGGCCGTGTCGTCGAAGGCGCCGTCCTGCCAGCCGTGTGCGGACGCCGGGTCGGCGTACTCGTCGTACGCCGGGGACGCAGGCGCCTGCGGGTGGTACACGTTCGGCGCCTCCTGAGGGTCCTCCCCCTCCGGCTGGGCGCTTCCGTACTCCGATGGCCTGGACATGACCGCGGATTATAGAGACGCATGGGGACCCTGAGACAGCTACCGGCGATAACAGCCCAAACCGCCGCGTCTCACGTGGTGGAAAACACGGTCCACGGGGCGTTACCCGGCCGTAAGCTCCCTGACATGCAGGTGATCCAGTCGACCAAGCTCGCCAACGTCTGTTACGAGATCCGGGGCCCGGTGCTCGAGGAGGCGATGCGGCTCGAGGCGGCCGGGCATCGGATCCTCAAGCTGAACACCGGCAACCCGGCGGCGTTCGGCTTCGAGTGCCCTCCCGAGATCCTGGAGGACATCCTCCGCAATGTGTCGTCGGCCCACGGCTACGGCGACGCGAAGGGCCTGCTGGCCGCACGCCGGGCCGTCGTCATGCACAACCAGACCCTCGGCATCGAGACGGACGTCGAACACGTCTTCATCGGCAACGGCGTCTCCGAGCTGATCGTGCTGGCGATGCAGGGCCTGCTGGACGACGGCGACGAGGTGCTCGTACCGGCCCCGGACTACCCGCTGTGGACGGCGGCCGTCTCACTGTCCGGCGGTACGGCCGTGCACTACCGCTGCGACGAGCAGTCCGACTGGATGCCCGACCTCGCGGACGTGGAGCGGAAGGTCACCGACCGCACCAAGGCGATCGTGATCATCAACCCGAACAATCCGACGGGCGCGGTCTACGACGAGGCGATGATCAAGGGCCTGACCGACATCGCCCGCCGCCACAATCTGCTGGTCTGCTCCGACGAGATCTACGACAAGATCCTCTACGACGGTGCCACCCACACACCGACGGCGGCGGTCGCCCCCGATCTGCTGACGCTCACCTTCAACGGCATGTCGAAGGCCTACCGGGTGGCGGGCTACCGGGTGGGCTGGATGTCGATCTCGGGCCCGAGGGCGCACGCCGATTCGTACATCGAGGGTCTGACGATCCTGGCGAACATGCGGCTGTGCGCGAACATGCCGGGACAGCACGGCGTCGTGGCCGCACTGAGCGGCCGCCAGACGATCAACGACCTGGTCCTTCCCGGCGGGCGGCTGCGCGAGCAGCGGGACGTGGCGTACGAGCTGCTGACCCAGATTCCGGGCGTGACATGCGTGAAGCCGAAGGGGGCGCTGTATCTCTTCCCGCGGCTCGACCCCCAGGCCTTCAAGATCAAGGACGACCGGCGGATGGTCCTGGACCTGCTCCGGCGCGAGAAGATCATGGTTGTCCAGGGCACCGGCTTCAACTGGCCCGAACACGACCACTTCCGCGTGGTGACCCTGCCGACGGTCGGGGATCTGCGGGATGCGGTGGGGCGGATCGGGAACTTCCTGGACGGCTACAGCCAGACCTGACGCTCACCCTGCGTGGACGCGCGGTCCTGTTTTGTGAAGTGCTCAACTTTAGACGAAATCCAAGCTAGGATGACTTCTGTCAGAACACAGGAGGCCATCCCATGTACGAACCGATCCGCACCAAGTCGGTCCACAGCTCGATGGCCGGCGCCACCTCGGACTTCCCCCACCGGTCCCGTGAGGAGGAGCTGGACATCCAGCTCGCGGGCCATCTCGCCGCGCTCCTCGCGATCACGGACGAGCTGCGGATGTCGGCACCTTCGGCCGACCTGGACGCGGCGGCGGAGCGGCTGGCCGAGCGGGTGACCCGGCTGCGGGGCGGTGCGACGATGCGGGCCCTGCCCACCGCCGACCCTCAGCCCGCCATCGCCCTGCACAGGCGTGCCCATGCCCTCGCGGGCCGCGCGCTGCTCGTCGCCGCCTCCCGCGCGGACACGGCATCGGCGATCCTGGCCGCCGAACGCATGGACGCCCACGCGGCAGCGCTCGATCCCAGAGAACTCGCATCCCACTGAGCCCTGAGAAGGGCACTCGATCGGCCCCGGCCCGCGCGCACCCGCAGCGACGCGCGGACCGGGCGCCACGTTTCTCAGTACTCTGAGGTCATGGAGTACGCGAAGATGCGCGAGATCGCCGCGGAGCTCGGAGCCTACGCCGAGCAGCTCGAAGGTACGTGGAGCGTCGAGATCGGCCCGTCCGGTCCGATACTGGCCATGATGTGCCCGTCGAAACGACACGAGGGCACCATTCGCCGCATCAGCAAGCAGCTGGACGAACAGCTCCTCACCACGCACCCCGGCTACGGCTGCGTGCCCGGCCCCGAGGTCGAGCATCCCGCACTCGCCCGGATGCGCCGCCCCGACGCCGTCGTCATCCCCGAGCACGTCCTTGACGAAGAGGGCCTGGCCGTAGATGCAGCCGAGGTACTGGCCGTCATCGAGATCGTCTCGCCGTCCAACCCGGACAACGACTACGTCGAGAAGCTCACGGAATACCCGGCCATGGGCATCGCCCACTACATGATCGTCGATCCGCGCACCGGCACCATCGAGGTGCACTCCGACCCGTGCAGGAACGGCTACGCCCACAAAGAGCCGTACATCTACGGAGACTTGGTGCCCTTCGGCCCATGGCAGGTGGAGACTGCCGCCTTCCGCCGCTACGGCAAGGCCGGAGACAGCGCGAACTGACGTCTTCGTCGGCACAACCGGAATCCTGTCGTCCCGTTTGATACCGGGAACGGTCGGACACCCCCTGTTCACCCCTGACGACCGGGAACGTTGGATTCCGCGAGCACTCTCCTCGGCGTGAGACGTATCGCAGGGATAGTCCTCGCGGTTCTGCTGATCGGCGGAGTGGTGGCAGCCGTCGTAGCGGGCCGACAAGGTGAGGACCAGGGCACGGCAACGAAGACCGTGCGCGCGGTGATCGGGTCGGAGAAGGCGGAGTTCTTCGCCGACCCCAAGGTGGTGGACGCCCTTGCCGCCAAGGGCTACACCGTGCAGCCCGAGACCTCCGGGTCGTGGGCCATGGAAGGGCTCGACCTCAAGGGGTACGACCTCGCGCTGCCGTCGAGCCAGGCGCCGGCCGTCGAACTGGCCGCGAAATACAAGGTGTCGGGAACCCTCCCGCGCCCCTTCTACTCCCCCCTCGTCGTCGTGGCGCACAAGAACGCCGCCGAGGTGCTCAAGGCGAACGGACTCGCCACGCTGGACGCGTCGCACCGAGGCACGCTGAGGATGCGCGCCTATCTGGACGCCGCTCGGGCCGACCGCACCTGGCAGCAGCTCAAGGGGGCCGAGAAGTACGGGGAGTTGACGGGCACCCTGTATCTGTCCAGCACCGACCCCGAGACCTCCAACTCCGGCGCCCTCTACCTCGCGGCCGCCTCCTACGTCGAGAACGGCGGCAAGGTCGTCGCAACCGACGCCGAGATCGACCGCACCGCACCGCTGCTGCGCAAGCTGGTCAGCGTGCAGGGCGCTCAGCAGTCCGGCAGTGACGCCGTCTTCCGGGACTTCGTCAGCGGCGCCGGCAACCCGCTCGTCGTGGTCTACGAATCCCAGGTCGCCTCCCTGCTGACGGCGGGACAGCACCCTGACGACCTGGTCGTCCTCTACCCGGACACCACGGTCAACAGCGACCACACCGTCGTACCGCTCACCGACGACGGCAAGGCCGTCGCCGAACTCCTCTCCACGGACCCGCAGTTGCGCAAGCTGGAGGTCCGGCACGGGTTCCGCCCCCAGGGCGAGGCCACGGAGTTCACCTCGGACGCCACCTACCTCAAGCAGCAGTTGACCGGCGTCCGCCAGGCGCCCGTGCCCACCTCCGAGGTGCTGCACGAGCTGGCGCGACGGGCGCGCGGATAAAGGGGGAAGCAGTACATGACCGGCAATGACGAAACCTTTGTCCTCACTCCGCCCGAGCCCGTCGCCGCCGTGCTCCGGGAGAAGGCCGGCGGACTCGTCCCCGTCGACGACAGCGTGCGGGACGACATGGCGCGGAAGGCCGCCGGGTACGTCGAGGGCCTCGCCGCGCTCGACGCCCGGTCCCCGGAATTCGCGGGCAAGGTCGGCGAGATCACCAACCTCGGCGCCGGCGAGATGCGCAGCGCCGCCGCCCAGTCCAACCGGATGCTGGAGCGCACCGTCCGCAGCCTCCCCGACAAGGGCGGCGACGCCCACTCGCAGGTGGCGGGCTCGCTGGTCGAGCTGCGGCGGGTGGTGGAGGACCTGGACCCGCGTGACCTGCCCGCGAGCAAGGGACGCAAGTTCCTCTCCAGGCTGCCCGGCGGCAACAAGCTGCGCGACCACGTCGCCAAGTACGCCTCCTCGCAGACCACGTTGAACAAGATCGTGGGCTCGCTGCGCGGCGGCCAGGACGAACTGCGCCGCGACAACGCCGCGTTGCAGACCGAGCGCGTCCGCCTGTGGGAGACGATGGGCAAGCTCCAGGAGTACGTCGTCCTCACCCAGGCGCTGGACACCGCCGTCGAGCAGCACATCGGCGGGGTGGAGGCCACCGATCCGCAGGCGGCCGACAGTCTCCGTGCCGACGTGCTCTTCCCCGTCCGGCAGAAGCACCAGGACCTGCTCACCCAGCTCGCGGTGTGCGCACAGGGCTACCTCGCGATGGACGTCGTACGACGCAACAACGAGGAGCTGATCAAGGGCGTCGACCGGGCGGCCACGACCACCGTCTCGGCGCTGCGTATCTCGGTCATGCTCGCCTCCGCGCTCGACAACCAGAAGAAGGTCGTCGACCAGGTCAACGCGTTGCGCGGCACCACCGAGGACCTCATCCGGGGCAACGCGGAGATGCTCGCCACGCAGAGCGGCGAGATCCAGCGGATCGCCGCCGACCCGGCCGTCGGCGCCGAGACACTCCGCGGCGCCTTCCAGCAGATCTACCGCACCCTCGACGCCATCGACACCTACAAGGTGCAGGCCACCGAGGTGATGGCGTCGACCGTGGAGTCCCTGACCTCCGAACTCCAGAACGCCGGCGCCTACTTGGAGCGCAGCCGGTCCCAGGGTGCGCTGGAGGGGGGCCTCGGATGACGAGACGCACACTGGCCGCCTGTCTGGTGGCTCTCGGCCTGCTCACCGCCTGCACGGCACAGGACGACGGCATCGACGGCGTTTCGACTCCCGGTGTCCCCGGCCCCGCCGAGCCCGGCACCCTCCGCGTCCTCGCCTCCAGCGAACTGAGCGACATGACCCCGGTCCTCGACCAGGTCGAGAAGGACACCGGCATCAAGGTCCGGCCGACGTACATCGGCACCCTGGACGCCGTGGACATGCTGGCGAAGGGGACGACCGACGGCCGGTACGACGCGCTGTGGCTGTCCTCGAACGACTACCTCCGACTGCGCCCGGAAGCGGCGAAGAGGGTCGTCTCCGAGACGCCCGTCATGTCCAGCCCGGTCGCGATCGGAGTGAAGTCCGCGACGGTGAGGACGCTCGGCTGGAAGCCCGGGGACGTCACCTGGTCCCAGCTCGAACAGGCCGTGCAGGACGGGAAACTGACGTACGGCATGACCGACCCGGCCCGCTCCAACTCCGGCTTCTCGACGCTGGTTTCGGTGGCCTCGGCCCTCTCCGGCGCCCAGTCGGCGCTGACGGACGCGGACGTCACCAAGGCGACTGGGCGACTGAAGGAGTTCTTCAAGGGGCAGAAGCTGACCTCGGGTTCGTCGGGCTGGCTGGCGGCGGCGTACGACCGGCGCGGGAACGTCGACGCGCTCCTCAACTACGAGTCCGTCCTCAAGGGCATCCCGGGCCTGACGGTGATCCGCCCGAGCGACGGCGTGGTCACCGCCGACTACCCGCTCTCCTCGCTCGTGGCCACGGACAGCGAGACCCGGGAGAACGTCCGGCGTCTCACCGAGGCCCTGCGCACCCCGGAGATCCAGCGCGCGATCACCGAGCGCACCCACCGCCGGCCCGTCGTCGCCTCCGTGCGGCCCGCCTCCGGACTCGACACCGACCGGCGGCGCGAACTGCCCTTCCCCGGCAGCCGTTCCGTGGCCGACGGACTGCTCGACTCGTACGAGAACGAACTGCGCCGCCCGTCCAGGACCGTCTACGTCCTCGACACCTCGGGCTCGATGCAGGGCGACCGGCTCGCCGATCTGAAGCAGGCCCTCACCGCTCTCACCGGCGACTTCCGGGACCGGGAAGAGGTCACGCTCATGCCGTTCGGGTCCGACGTGAAGAGCGTGCGCACCCATGTCGTGGAGCCTGCCGACCCGCGGACCGGACTCGACGGGATCCGGCAGGACACCGCGGGGCTCACCGCCCAGGGCGACACCGCGATCTTCACCTCGCTCCAGAAGGCGTACGACCATCTGGGCAGCGACCGCGACACGTTCACGTCGATCGTGCTGATGACGGACGGCGAGAACACGACCGGCGCGAAGGCTTCGGAGTTCGACGCCTTCTACGCCGGACTGGACCGGGACGGCAAGGAGATCCCCGTCTTCCCCATCCTCTTCGGCGACTCCGACCGCTCCGAGCTGGCGCACATCGCCGAGCTGACCGGCGGCCGTCTCTTCGACGCCCAGCAGGGCTCGCTGGACGGCGCCTTCGAGGAGATCCGTGGCTACCAGTAGGTTCACCGGCTATCTCGAGTCCCGCAAGAACATCACCGGCAGCCTGTGCGGGCTGCTGGGTCTCGCGCTCACCTTCGCGGGCGTGGCGGGGCCGTACTGGCCCGTGGTCGTCGCGGGACTGTACGGGGCGGGCGCGCTGATCGCCCCGCCGGAGCGGCCGCCGCTGCCCGACTTCCCGGACCCGTCGGCCCAGCTCGACGAGGTACGGGCCGACTTCGAACGGCTCACCGCCTACCTCGCGGGCGTCGAACTGCCGCCCGCCGCCGCGGGCCGGCTGGCCGAGCTGACCGAGCTGCTGGCCGCGTTGCTGGATCCCGGCTGGGTCACCGAGGTGCTCGCCCAGGACCCGGAGGGCGTGCACGCGGTGTCCCGGGCCGTACGGCAGGACGTACCCGAGGCGGTCGACACGTTCGTACGGACCCGGTGGTGGACCCGGCTCACCCCGGGCCAGGAACCGCCGGAACGCCACCTGGAGCGACAGCTGACGCTGCTGCACGAGGAGGGGGAGCGGCTGGCCGCGAGCCTGCGCGACACGGAGGCCCGACGGCAGGAGTCGCACACGCGGTACTTGGAAGACCGCCAGCAGTAGCCGGCCAAGGGGCGCGGGGCGGTGTCGATATGCGGCTCCGCCGCGTGGGCGCGACCAGCCACGACGGCGCCGCACCCGCCAACGGCGAAGGCCGCCCACTCCTTTGTGCGCGGCCTTCACAACTCACAACCGCGGGCGTCAGCCCAACCGCTGCACCAGCGCGCGGTACTCGTCCCACAGCTCCTTCGGCGTGTGCTCGCCGAAGGTGTTGAGGTGCTCGGGGACCAGGGCGGCCTCCTCGCGCCAGATCTCCTTGTCGACGGTGAGCAGGAAGTCCAGGTCCTCGTCGGCCAGTTCGAGGCCCTTGGTGTCGAGGGCGTCCTTCGTCGGCAGGATGCCGATCGCGGTCTCGACGCCCTCGGCCCTGCCCTCCAGGCGCTCCACGATCCACTTCAGGACGCGGCTGTTCTCACCGAAGCCGGGCCAGACGAACTTGCCCTGGTCGTTCTTGCGGAACCAGTTGACGTAGTAGATCTTCGGGAGCTTCGCCTGGTCCTTGTCCTTGGCGACGTCGACCCAGTGACCCATGTAGTCGCCCATGTTGTAGCCGCAGAACGGCAGCATGGCGAAGGGGTCGCGGCGCAGCTCGCCGACCTTGCCCTCGGCGGCGGCGGTCTTCTCGGAGGCCACGTTCGCGCCCAGGAAGACGCCGTGTTTCCAGTCGAAGGACTCCGTCACCAGCGGTACGGCGGTGGCGCGCCGGCCGCCGAAGAGGATCGCCGAGATCGGCACGCCCTTGGGGTCCTCCCACTCGGGCGCGATGATCGGGCACTGGGCGGCGGGAGTGGTGAAGCGGGCGTTCGGGTGGGCGGCCGGGACGTCCGAGGAGGGCGTCCAGTCGTTGCCCTTCCAGTCGGTGAGGTGGGCCGGGATCTCCTCCGTCATGCCCTCCCACCAGATGTCGTTGTCGTCGGTGAGGGCGACGTTCGTGAAGACGGAGTTGCCCCACAGCGTCTTCATGGCGTTGGCATTGGTGTGCTCGCCGGTGCCGGGCGCGACGCCGAAGAAGCCGGCCTCGGGGTTGATCGCGTACAGGCGGCCGTCCTCGCCGAACCGCATCCACGCGATGTCGTCACCGATCGTCTCGACCGTCCAGCCGGAGATCGTCGGCTCCAGCATCGCGAGGTTGGTCTTGCCGCACGCGGACGGGAAGGCCGCGGCGACGTACTTCGACTCTCCCTGCGGGGGCGTGAGCTTCAGGATCAGCATGTGCTCGGCGAGCCAGCCCTCGTCGCGGGCCATGACGGAGGCGATGCGCAGGGCGTAGCACTTCTTGCCGAGCAGGGCGTTGCCGCCGTAGCCGGAGCCGTACGACCAGATCTCGCGGGACTCCGGGAAGTGGGAGATGTACTTGGTCTGGTTGCACGGCCAGGCCACGTCCGCCTCCCCCTCGGCCAGCGGGGCGCCCAGGGTGTGGACGGCCTTCACGAAGAAGCCCTCGGAGCCCAGCTCGTCGAGGACCGGCTGTCCCATCCGGGTCATCGTGCGCATGGACACGGCGACGTACGCCGAGTCGGTGATCTCGACGCCGATCGCGGACAGCGGCGAGCCGAGCGGGCCCATACAGAAGGGCACGACGTACATGGTCCGGCCCCGCATCGAGCCGCGGAACAGGCCCTTCTCGCCGGCGAAGATGTCCCGCATCTCCGCGGGGGCCTTCCAGTGGTTGGTCGGGCCCGCGTCCTGTTCCTTCTCGGAGCAGATGAAGGTGCGGTCCTCGACCCGGGCGACATCGGTCGGGTCGGAGGCCGCGTAGTACGAGTTGGGCCGCTTGATCGGGTCGAGCTTCCTGAAGGTGCCCTTGGCCACGAGCTCCTCGCACAGGCGCTCGTACTCGGCCTCGGATCCGTCACACCAGACCACGCTGTCCGGCTCGGTCAGTTCAGCGATCTCGTTCACCCACGAGACCAGTTCTTTGTGGTTGGTGGGTACGACGGGGGGAGCCGCGATGTCGCGCGCCACGATTGCTCCTTGATGAGGGATTTTTGGTTGGAGGCCCCGTGGGGGCTGCGACCCGGATGCTTCCCAGTGGCTTGCCTGGCGCTCATCCGGTGCCGACCGCACTCATTTGATCATCCGACGGGAGCGCCCATCTGTCCAGAGGGCGTCACAGGTGAGCAGAGTGAGCATCGCCACGCTTGAACCCGTCTCTTTGTGTGCACGTTGGGTTCAGCTGACCGTCTCTTTGCGTGACCTGCCACATGGGAGCCGCCAACTGCCGTGAGACGATGGCCACTCCGCGCCGGTCATACAGACAGACTGACGCGTAACTTACGGTTACGTAGGTACGATGCCCCGCATGACTGCGTCCGCCTCCGACGCGCCCCTGGACAACGCGGCCGTCGGCCACCGTCCTCATGCGCTCGCACTGCCGCATCCGATCAAGCCCAAGCTCCGGGGCTGGCTGCATCTCGGCATGTTTCCGGCCGTGCTCATCGCGGGCCTGGTGCTCACCGCCCTCGCCGACTCACCCAGAGGCCGCGTCGCCTGCGGGATCTACGTCCTGACGGCCTGCCTGCTGTTCGGCGTCAGCGCGGTCTACCACCGGGGCAACTGGAGCCCCCGAATGGACGGCATCCTCCGCCGACTGGATCACGCCAACATCTTCCTGATCATCGCCGGCACCTACACCCCGCTGACGATGCTCCTGCTCCCCGGGGCCAAGGGCCAGGTGCTGCTGTGGGGCATCTGGGCGGCCGCGCTCGCCGGCATCCTCTTCCGGGTCTTCTGGGTCGGCGCCCCGCGCTGGCTCTACACCCCCTGCTACATCGCGATGGGCTGGGCGGCCGTCTTCTTCCTCCCCGACTTCATGCGCACCGGCGGCATCGCCGTGCTGGTCCTGGTGATCGTGGGCGGCCTCCTGTACAGCGCCGGCGGCGTGATCTACGGCATCAAGCGGCCGAACCCGTCACCGCGGTGGTTCGGCTTCCACGAGGTCTTCCACTCCCTCACGCTGGCGGCGTTCGTCGTGCACTACGTGGGGATCTCGCTGGTGGCGTACCAGCACGCATAGCCCTCCGGGGAGTTCATCGCAGTGGCCGCGGCTTTGAAGCCGCGGCCATTTTTCATGCCCACGCCGGCATTCATTGACACCCACCATCATTTGAGAGTTACTCTCATTTCATGGCTACTGTCACTCATAACGCAGGCGTGGACCGCGACCCACGCCGTTGGTGGGCCCTCGGCGCCCTGGTCGCGAGCATGCTCACGCTCGGCTTCGACATGACGATCCTGAACGTGGCGCTGCCCACGATGGCCGGCAATCTCGGCGCCAGTACCGGCGAGCAGCAGTGGATGGCCGACTCCTACGTCGTCGTCTTCGCGGCGCTGATGCTCCCCGCCGGACTGCTCGGGGACCGGTTCGGGCGGCGGCTGATGCTGATCACCGGGCTGGGGATCTTCCTGGCCGGTTCGGTCATGGGCGCCCTGGCCGGCGATGTGACCTGGGTGATCGTGGCCCGCTCGGTCATGGGCGTCGGCGCGGCACTGGTCACGCCGCTCGCCCTGTCCGTGCTGCCCTCGCTGTTCGGCCCGGCCGAGCGCACCAGGGCCATCGGCATCATCTCCGCCGCGTCCGCGCTCGGCCTGCCGCTGGGGCCGATCATCGGCGGCTGGCTCCTGGACCACTTCTGGTGGGGCTCGGTCTTCCTCGTCAACGTCCCGATGGCCGCACTCGGCATCGCCGCCTGCGTCCTCCTGCTGCCCGAGACCCGCGATCCGGCCTCCCCCAGGGTCGACGTCGTCTCCACCGCGCTCACCGCGGCCGGGCTCGGCGCCCTCATCTACGCGATCATCGAGGCCCCGACGCGCGGCTGGGGCGACCCGCTGGTGCTCGGGATGTTCGGCGGGGCCCTCGTGCTGATCGCCGCGCTGGTGGCACGCGAGCGGCGGGCCGCGCGCCCGATGCTCGACATGGCGCTGCTCGGCCACCGCGGCTTCCTCTTCAACACCCTGGCCGCGACGCTGGTGATGTTCGTCCTGTCCGGCCTGCTGTTCGTGCTGCCCCCGTACCTCCAGGCCGTCCTCGGCACCGACGCCCTGGGCACCGGGCTCCGGCTGCTGCCGATGATGGGCGGTCTCCTGGTCGCCGCACGGGTCGCGCAGCAGGTCGTCGCCCGGTTCGGGGCACGGGCGGTGGTGAGCGCGGGCATGGTGGTGCTGGCCTTCGCCGCGCTCCTCGGCAGTCGTACGACGGTGGACTCCGGCTACGGCTTCACCGCGCTGTGGCTCTCCATCACCGGCGTCGGCTTCGGCTTCGCGCTGGTCCCGGCGATGGACGGCGCCCTCGGCACCCTGCCCCGCGACCGCGCCGGCAGCGGCTCCGGGCTGCTGATGACGCTGCGCCAGGTCGGCGCCGCGATCGGCATCGCACTGCTCGGCAGCCTGCTCTCGGGCGCCTTCCGCGACCGGCTCGACGTCACCGGGCTGCCCGCGCAGGCGGCCGACACCGCCGGGGAGTCGGTGGTCGCGGCGCACGTCGTCGCCGAGCGGACGGGCTCGGCCGACCTCGTCGCGTCCGCGAACAGCGCCTACGTCCACGGCATGGGCCTGGTCCTGCTGGTGTGCGGGATCGCCGCCCTCGCGTCCGCGCTGCTGGCCGCCGCGTTCCTGCCCGGCACCACCGGCGTGAAGGAAGAGTCCGCCCCGCCCGTGGAGGTCCCCCAGGTGGATGTCCGACAATGACTCCATGACGGCCGCACGCATTTCCACCCCCGCCGACCGCCCCCAACCGGGACTCCGCGAGCGGAAGAAGATCAAGACTCGCACGGCGATCCGCACGGCGACGTACGAGCTGATCCGGGAGCAGGGCTACGACGCCACCACGATCGAGCAGATCGCCGAGCGCGCCGAGGTGTCACCGTCGACCGTCTTCCGCTACTTCCCGACCAAGGAGGACATCGTCCTCACGGACGAGTACGACCCGATCCTGATGGAGGAGCTGCGCAACCGGCCGGCGGACGAGGCGTGGATGGAGTCCTTGCGGTACGTCATGAGACTGGCGATCAGTGCCGGGATGACGGAGGAACCCGAGATCGTCCGGCTTCGTTCGCATCTGCTGGTCCAGGTGCCCGCGGTGCGTTCCCGGATGCTGGCGAGCATGTCGGTCACCGGCCGGATGCTCGCCGAGGCCGTCGCCGAACGCACCGGCCTGGCCCGGGACAGCCTGGAGGTCCGGGTCTACACAACCTCCCTCATCGGCGGACTCGCGGAGATCTCCCTGTACTGGGCCGAGAACGACTTCAAGGACGACCTCCACGACCTCCTCGACCGCACCCTGGACGTCATCGAGCACGGTCTGCCCACCCGGAAACCCTGAGGCCCGCAACCCCTCACCTGATGTCGCCCTTCCCGCAGGCGGTTCCGTCCCCGTTGCGGTCGAGCTTCAGGGGGTCGTCCTTGCCGTTGATCTTCAGGCGGCCGTAGTCGTTCTTCTTCAGCCAGTCGCAGCGGGCCTTCGTCGTCGCCCTCACGGTCGGCGGGAAGTCGGTCGGCACGCACACGTTGATCGAGCCGTAGTGCCGGTCGCAGCCGGAGACGGTGGGGCCGACCTGCTGCGAGGTCCGCTTCTCGGCGGGCCCCGTGACCTTGCCCCGGAGGGAGTCGGCGAAGGAGTGGACGTGGGCGGAGGCGGTCTCTGCGGCCAGTGCCGACGGGCCCTGGAGATGCACCCACTTCGCCACCGACGGAACGCCGTTCGCGTCGACCGCGAAGAGCATGTACCAGCCGGGCGGCGCCAGGTCGGGGTTGCTCGTCACGTTCAGGTCGACGTTGTCGCCGTCCACCGACAGCGGCAGGTCCACGAACCGCTGGTTCGGATCGGAGGAGTGCGTCACCGCGGCCGGACGGATCAACTCCGCCTTGGCGATGGCCCGGTCGACGGTGATGCGCTGGGTGTCGCCGTACGTCCACTCGGTGTCGATCACCGAAGTGATCGTCGGACGCTCGCCCTTGAGGAGATAGGGCGGCGTGTAGATCGACACGTCGTGGTTCCAGGTGCCGTTGCCCGGGTTGTCGCCGGTCGTCATCACCCGGCCGTCGGGCAGCAGGAACGCGGAGGAGTGATAGCCGCGGGCCTCGGGGTCGACGGCGACCGGGTCGAAGGTGTTGGCCGCCGGGTCGTAGATCGACGACTCGTAGACCGGGTCGGCCCTGTTGTGCAGCGCGCCGCCCGTCTCCAGGACCTTGCCGTCGGGCAGGAGGACGGCGGAGACGTACATCTTGCCCTGGGCACCGGTCTGGGCCACCGGACCGTTGCCGAGGTCGACGGTGCCCTGCGGGATCGGCGGTCCGGCGACGTACGACGGGTTGGCGGACTTCAGGTCGATGACGTCCGTCAGCCGGCCCGCGTCCGGGTTGGAGTCGATGTTGCCGCCGCCGAGGGTGAGCACCTTCTGGTCCTGTGCCGGGGGCAGCAGCACACTCGCCGACTGGTCCCGCTCGTCCTTGTTCTGCAAACCCGGGACCTGGGTGATCGTGTTGGCGGAGTAGTCGTAGATCGCCGAACCCGTGCCGGGGATGTTGTTGCCGAAGACATGGCTGCCCGAGTAGAAGAGCCGCCCGTCCTGCATCAGGATCATCGACGGGTACAGACCCCAGTACGACCAGGTCTGGTTGACCCGCCACAACGGCAGCCACTGCTGCTCCGCGTCCGACCACAGCTCGGCGGTCACCGAGCCCGTCGAGTCCTCGCGCAGACCGCCGAACGAGATGACGTCACCGTTGCCGAGGACGGTCGCCGACGGATACCAGTGACCGTCGTTCATGTCGTTCGTCTTCGAGTACGTCTCGGTCACCGGGTCGAAGACGTACGAGTCCTTGAACCCCTCGTAGCCATGTCCGCCCGCGACGGGGTACGCCTTGTTGCCGCTCATCACCAGCACCCGCCCGTCCTGGAGCTGGACATGCCCCGCGCAGAACATGTCCTTCGGCGTGGGGATGACCTTGTAGGTGCCGTTCGCCGGGTCGTACACGGCCGAGGTGAACGTGCCCGCCTCGAACATCGACTCGTCGTTGCCGGAACCCGCGATCAGCAGCACCTTGCCGTTGTTCAGGACGACGGAGTGCATGGAGCGGACCGGGTTCTGGGTGGGCAGGACGTCCCAGCGGCCGTCGGCGCACTCCTGGGGCGTGCCCGTGCACACCGGGTCAGGGACCGGGTCGGCGACCTGTTCCATCGTGTAGTCGTCGGTGGTCGCGGAACCGGTGCCGTAGACGGAGACGCCCCACGAGATCCGGTCGGTGCCGGCCGGGACCTCGGGTGTGCGAACCGTCGCCTCCGTCCAACTGCCCGCCGTCTGAAGCGTCTTGAGGTCGGTCCAGTACTGCCAGCCGGCCGCGGCGTCATGGCGGAAGAGGGTGAGCGACGCGTCGGGAGTCGTGGTCTTGTACCAGAGGCCGAGGTCGTACTGCTTGCCCGCGGTGACGACGGGCGCGCACTCCGCCGACTCCGTGATCAGCGCCTTGCGGTCGCCCTCGGCGCGACGGGTGAGCTCGACCTTCATGGCCTTGCCGCCCGAGTGGGCGTCGCCCACGGTCTCGAAGGTGAAGTCGTTGTCGCCCCAGCCGGACTTCTCCCAGCAGTAGGGCATGTCACCGCTGCCGGCCGTCTCGAAGCCGGGGTTCTTGACGAGGTTGGCGGCGGAGGCGGGTTGGGGCGTGGTGAGCAGCAGCCCCGAGGTGAGGCCCACCACGGCCAGGATCGCGGTTCTTCTACGGTGTCCGGTCACGCGCCTCTCCTCGCCGTGCGGCTCCCGCGCAGTCCCCTGCGCGGGAGATAGACCAGAGCCTCGGTCCCTGCGAAACGCAGGACGAACGTCGTCACCAGCGCGAGCGCGGTGGCGGACAGTGCACCCATCCCGAACCGGTGCACGAACAGTGCGATCAGCGGGATGCGCAGCACCAGGTCGGCGTTGGCGAGCAGGGCGAACCGTCCGGCGCGGTCCCACAGACGCCGGTGCCGGCGCCGGTCGCGGAACAGCAGATGCTCGATGAGCAGGAAGTTCCAGGCGACGCCGAGCTGGTTGGCGACGATCTCGGCGGGGAGGTAGTGCATGCCGAGGGCGGTGAGGACGTACAGGCCGAGCAGGTTCGGGACGAAACCGGTCGCGCCGATCAGTCCGAAGCCGACCATGCGCGCGACCGGCGAGGCCGAGCGCAGGCCCACGAGGTGGCGCAGGAAGCGGAAGCCCTCCTGCGCGGTCGACTTGGACTCCCCCGCGAACCGGTCCTGGAAGACGAAGGGCACCTCGGAGACCTCGCGCGGGCGGCTGCGGACGGCGAGTTCGAGGAGGATCTTGTAGCCGAGCGGCTGGAGGACCTCGGCCGTGACGAGGCTGCGCCGGATGGCGAAGAAGCCGCTCATCGGGTCGCTGATGCCGTGCAGCCGGCGCGGGAAGAGGGACTTGGTCAGCCAGGTCGCCCCTCGGGACACGGCCACGCGATAACTGCCCGCGAGCCCGGCTCTGCTGCCCCCCTTGATGTACCGGGAGGCGACGACGAGACCGGCGTTCGACCGCTCGCCGGTGGCGACCAACTCCGGCACCAGGGACGGCGGATGCTGGCAGTCGCCGTCCATGACGACGATCCAGTCCGAGGTGGCGGCCTTGATGCCCTCGACGACCGCGCCGCCGAGCCCGCCGACCGGCTCCCGGCGGTGCAGCACGGTCACCGGGAACGGACAGTCCCGCGCCGCCTCCTCGACCACCTCGGGGGTGTCGTCGGTGGAGTCGTCCACGAAGACGACCTCGCAGGGCAGCCGGGACGGCACCGACTGGGTGATCTGGCGCAGCAACTCCCTCACGTTCGCCGACTCGTTGAACGTCGGTACGACGATGGTGACGGCGCCCGGCTCCGGAACCTCGGAGGCCTCCACGTCCGGTACGGGTGTGGTGTACTCCTGGCTCATCGGACGCCTCCCGCGGTCTGGATCTGCCGGATCTCGATGCGGTCCTCGCCCTTGCCGAAGACGGCGACCGGAGTCGAGTGCTCGATGGCCGCCTTGACGTTGGGCAGGTCGACCGCGTCCCGCCGTACCGTCGGCGAGGCGACCACGTAGTCGATGTCCCGCCAGCCCCGCGGCATCGTCTTCGTCACCGCCGGGTCCAGGTCGGCCTTGTAGAACCAGATGACGCCGAGCCCGGGCTCGTACCCGGCGTGCACCAGGTCCAGCCAGAGCGCGTCGTCGACGAGTACCCGCGTGTCCCCGGGGTCCGCCACCTCGCTGCTGAGCCACTTCGAGGCGGCCCGGTAGGGCGCGTTGGCGTCGGCGGTGACGGCGGTGCGGTCACCGTCGTACCAGCGCGGTACGACGTAGGCGCCGGCGGCGAGCGCGAGGACGACGGCGAGTGCGTACCGGCCCCTGGTCAGATACCGCTTCTCGTCCGGCGGCCGCCATCTGCGCAGCACGGCGTGCGCGACACTGGCGGCGCCTCCGGCGAGGAGCAGGGCGAGGAAGGGCAGGGCCTGGATGACGTACATCGCGGGCAGATAGCCATTGGGGCGCAGCGCCAGCCCGGCGAGGATCGCCACGGTGAGCGCCGGTCCGGCCAGTGCGCGGGCGGTGACCGACCAGCGCCAGGTGGCCAGCAGCAGCACGGCGCCCGCGAGTCCGCCGAGGGGCAGGACACGGTCGTAGTAGAGCCAGGACTGAAGGACGCCGTACGAGCCGGAGCCCCGGTCCAGGACGAAGCCCGAACCCGGCCTGGTCATCTGGTACTTGATGCCGTCCCAGAGGGAGACATGGCCGCCGCCCGGGAGCAGTTCGCCCTTCAAGAGCGCGAAGAGCGGGTACGCGAAGCCGATCAGGGCGCAGGCCGTGACGGCGCCGGTGAGGGCGAACTTGCGGGTGTCGCGGTGGCTGTGGCGCCACATGGTGACGAACAGCGCCGGCAGGACGACGAGCATCGTCTCCTTGGTGAGCACCGCCGTGGCGGCGGCGATGCCCGCACCGAAGTGGTGCCAGAGGTGCCGGCTCGGGGAGGCGGCGAGGCAGAACGCCAGCAGCGTCCACATCACCGCGAGGTTGTCGAGGAAGATCTCACGCTGGAGGACGACGGACAGCGGCGAGAGCCCGAAGAGGGCCATACCGAGGCCGGCGGCCCAGCGCGGCAGGGACAGACGCCGGCCCAGGGCGTAGACGAGGACCGCGCTGACGGCGCTGACCAGCAGCATCATCACGCGCATCGAGCCGACCGTCATCGACTCGGGGCTGAGCGCCGACGGTATCCAGGTGAGCAGGGCGATCTGCATCCAGCCCAGCGGCGGATGGTCGTACCAGTACGTGTAGTGGGCGATGCCCTCGCCCTGCTGGACCGCCCAGGCCTGGGCGAGATAGGTGCCCTCGTCGTCGCTGAGCGTCGGGTAGTCGGCGATGTTCCAGCCCTGGACGACGAGGATCGCCACCAGGAGGACACCGCACAGGAGGAGGTCGGGACGGGAGGAACGCAGCCTCTTCGGCGGGGCTGTTCGACCGGTCGAACCGGCGTGAGGCGCAGGCTGCCGCTGCGCGGGGACCGTAGGGGTGGTCACCGCGGGAAGAGTGGAGGTCACGCAGGAACGTCCTCTCGGATCACTTCGGTGAGATGCGCGCCGACATGCGTGGTCAACTCCCAGTCGTTCCGGCCGCGTTGCTCACGCCAGACGGCGCGGACGGCGGCCCCGGCGAGGAGGACCTGATAGAAGGGACCGCCCACGACGAGCTTGATGTAGTGGACGGGGCGGACGCGTAGCCCGTACTGCTTGCCGAAGTCGTGCAGTCCGACGACCTCGAAGACGAAGGTGACGAACGCCGTCACGGCCGGCAGGAAGGTGATGAAGGCGATGCCGACCGGTACGTCGAGGAAGATCGCGATCGCGGCGTTCAGCGGGATGACGACGCCGGTGAAGGCCTGCATGAACGGCGTCATGAGCGTGTAGCGGGCGAGCAACCGCTGCCCGAAGCCCGGGAGTTGCTTCCAGTCCTTCTTCCGGTAGACCTGGAGGAAGCCCTGGTTCCAGCGGGTGCGCTGCTTCAGGAGCGACACCAGCGAGCCCGGGGTCTCCTCCTTGGTGACCATGTCGGAGTCGTAGGCGACGACGACCTTCTTGCCGACGCTGGAGAGCCGCACCCCGAGGTCGCAGTCCTCGGCGAGACAGTCGGGATCCCAGCCGTCGGCCTCCCGCAGCACGTGCGTCCGTACGAAGACGGTGTTGCCGCCGAGCGGGATGAACCCTTTCTGCGCATGGAGATGGAGCCGGGAGCGGAACCAGAAGAAGTACTCCAGACAGTTGCGCAGGCTGTACCAGCTGGAGTGGAAGTTGATGAGCTGGACACCACCCTGGACGACATCCGCTCCGGTCGTCCGGAAGGCGTGATCCACATGGGCGAGCAGCTCCGGATGGACCTGGTCCTCCGCGTCGAAGACCCCCACGATGTCACCGCGGCAGTGCGGCAACGCCGTGTTCATGGCCTTCGGCTTGTTCTTCTTCTCGTGGGTGTCGACCACCACGCGGACGCGCGGATCGCGCTCCGCCGCCCGGTCGGCCACCTCGGTGGTCTCCGGGTCGTCGTGCCCGACGATGACGATGATCTCGAAGTCGGTGTGCGTGGACTCCAGCAGCCGCTGGATGGTGTGGTCCAGCACGGCCTGCTCGTGCCGTGCCGGGAGCAGTAGCGAGAACGAGCGGTGATCGCCACCGTCCGGTCTGCTGAATCGGGTGGAGGCAAGCACTTCGGGCGTACGCCACGCGTGCATCTGCCACCACAAGGTGAAGGCCGCCATCCAGAACAAGGCCAGTGAAACGGCAGCGATGAAGACAGACGTCAGCACCAGATCCCCCCAGATCCCCAAACCCCCTGTCGCGACGGTGAGTCACTCCCGCCGCGTCACTGTGGAGAGGTTAGGGGGGAACTGTGAAGCCAGAAGCTTGCTCCGATAAATAGCTTGTTTCGGAACGGGGGTGCCACTAGCGGGACACATCCGAACACGTACGCAATCCGACCGCGCCGAAATGCACCCCTCTGCTCCTTTTTCAGCCGTTCAGCGTGGCGCGCAACCGCTCGACATCGGTCGTCGGCGCGTCACAGGTGAAGTTACGGCAGACGTATGCCGCCGGTTCGCCCTGGACGAGCGGCCGGCCCTTCAGAAGCGGGAGTTCGTCACTCTCCGGAGTGCCCACGGCGATGACCGCACCGGGGGCGGTGCCGAGAAGTGCCGTACGGTGCAAGGCCCTTGTGGCTTCGTCGTCGAGGGACGGACCCACGACCGCGACCTCCTTCGGCCCGTCGAGAAGAGCCTCGGCGACGGCGAGCCCCCACCCGATGAACCGTGGCACCCGCGGCCCGAGCGCCTTGACGACACCCAACGCCCGCTCGGCGGCGGCGCGATGGGGCTCGGCGCCCGTCTGGGCGGCATAGCTCAGCAGGGCACCGGCCGCGGCGGTCCAGCCGGAGGGCGCGGCGTTGTCGGTCGGATCCTGCGGCCGGCGGATGAGCCGCTCGGCGTCGGAGGCCGTGTCGAACAGCGCGCCGGACTCCGGGTCGACGAACCGGGCGAGCACATGATCGAGCAGGAACCCGGCGAACTCCAGCCACACCCCCTCCCCCGTCACGGACGCCAGCGCGAGGAAACCCTCGGCCACATCCGCGTAGTCCTCCAACACCCCCGCATTCGCCCCGACCCGCCCGTCCTTGCTGGTACGGGCGATCTGCGCATGGTCGTCCAAGTGCAGCCGCACAAGGAGATCGCCGGCACCGACCGCGGCCTCGATCAGATCGGGACGGTCGAAATAGGCGCCGGTCTCGGCGAGCGCGGCGATCGCCAGCCCGTTCCAGGCGGCCACCACCTTGTCGTCGCGGCCCGGAGCGGGCCGGTTCCCGCGCGCAACGAGCAGCCGCTGCTTGATCGAGTCGACCTTCGCCGCGTCGAAAACACCCTCGCGCTGCGGCAGTTGGAGAACAGAGGAGCCCTCCTCGAACGTCCCCTCCTCCGTCACGCCGAAGTAGTGCGCGGCGAGGTCGGCGTCCTCACCGAGCACCTCGCTGAGCTGGTCGGGGGTCCAGACGTAGTAGGCACCCTCGACATGCTTCCCGCTCCCGTCATCACTGTCGGCATCCAGCGCCGAGGCGAACCCACCCTCGTTCGTGCGCAGTTCACGCACCATGAAGTCGGCCGTTTCGAGAGCGACGCGACGGGCGAGCTCGGAGCCGGTGGCGCGCCAGAGATGGGCGTAGACACGGCACAAAAGCGCATTGTCGTAGAGCATCTTCTCGAAGTGCGGAACGACCCACTCCCGGTCGACGGAGTACCGGGAGAACCCGCCGCCGAGCTGGTCGTAGATCCCACCGCGCGCCATGCGCTCGCAAGTGTCGGCCGCCATCTGGAGCGCGCCCTCCGAACCGGTGCGGGCCGCGTGACGCAGCAGGAACTCGACGGCCATCGACGGCGGAAACTTGGGCGCACCGCCGAATCCCCCGCGCTGCGCGTCGTACTCCCTGGTCAGCCCGAGCAGCGCCTGCGCCAGCTCCGCCTCACCGGGCGCCTGGTTGTCGCCGTAGGAGATCTCCCGCCCCGCAAGGTCCCGCACGATCTTCCCGGCAACCTCCCCCACCTCGTCCCGCCTGTCCGCCCACGCACTGCGCACCCCCTCCAGCACCTGCCGGAACGACGGCATGCCCTGCCGGGGCGCGGGCGGGAAGTACGTACCGAAGTAGAACGGCTCGGCCTCGGGTGTGAGAAACACGGTCATGGGCCAGCCACCCTGACCGGTGGCTGCCTGGACGGCTTCCATGTAGACGGCGTCGACGTCGGGGCGTTCTTCGCGGTCGACCTTGATGTTGACGAAGTGGGTGTTCAGATAGTCGGCCGTCTCCTGGTCCTCGAAGGACTCGTGAGCCATGACGTGACACCAGTGGCAGCTGCTGTAGCCGACGCTGAGCAGGACCGGTTTGCCGCTCTCCCGGGCCTCCGCGAAGGCCTCGGCCGACCAGGGCCACCAGTCGACGGGGTTCTCGGCGTGCTGGAGGAGATAGGGGGACGTCTCTTGGGCCAGTCGGTTCGGCATGTGGTCCATCCTGCCGCAGTACCCGGGGAACACCGGACAGCACACAACCTGAGCTTGATCTCCCGGCCCTCTCCCCAGGGAGCCCGGTCCGCAGCACACTTGACCAAGAACCATTGCCGCCGGAGGGGGACATGACATGCGGGACAGCCATCGGGTGGAGGCCGAGCGGCTGTTGGCTCGGGCCGTGGAGGAAGAGGTACGGCGCTCGGGCGGGCGTACCGACGGTCAGGTGCTGATGACGCGGGCGCGCGGGGCGTTGGACGCCATGGCGCAGAAGGCCGTGGAGGAGTACGAGGCGTACACGCGCGCGCTGGACGAGGCGGAGGCCGGGCGGATCGGGTTCGGGCAGCGGTATGCGCGGGAGGGTGGCGGTACGCCGCTGATGGTGGCCGGTGTCGCCGCGGTCGCCGCCGCGGTCGCCGACCTGGTGCTCGGCACGGACACCGGGACGGCGATCGGCGCGGGTGTGGCCGTGGGGGTGGTGGGTGCGGCGGCCACCGTCGTGAAGGTCGCCGGGTCGCATCTGCCGGCCGCGCACCATCGCGCGGGCGCCGTCGGTCAGCCGGGCGGGCCCGAGCAGCTGCGGTTGCAGTGGCTGACGGCGTTGGAGGTGCGCGGTATCCGCCCGTGGCTCGACCAGCAGCGGGTGATCACCGCGTCCACCGGCCCGAAGAAGAAGGGGCCGCAGCTGCGCGGTACGGACAAGAGCGCGGCGGCGCGCGGGCGGAGTGTGCTGGAGCAGTCCTTCGGTCAACTGCCGGAGCCGGTGGGTCCGTTCGCGGGTCGCCGGGCCGACATGGCGCGGATCCGGCAGTGGGTGCAGGCGGCCCGCGCGAGTACGCAGACCAGGCCGACGGTGGTCGTGCTGCACGGGGCGCCCGGCAGCGGTCGCAGCACTCTCGCGATCCGGGCGGCGCACGACCTGAAGGACCAGTTCCGCGGGGCCTGCGTGGTGGACTTGCGCGGCGACACCGCGGAGGAGCCGCCGCTGACCACCCGGGACGCCCTGCTGCACCTGCTGAATCGTCTCGGTGCGCCGCGCGAGCAGCTGCTGTTCCGGGAGCGTTCCTCCCCAGACCAGCACCTCAAGCGGCTGACCGAGCTGTACCACCAGCATCTGACCGGCCTGCCCGTCACGGTGATCCTGGACGACGCCTCGGATCCCGAGCAGGTCCGCACGCTGATCCCCGAGCGCTCCGACAGCCTGGTCCTGGTCACCGCCCGCAAGGCCCTCGACCTGCCCGCCGATCTGCCGGCCTGGGTGCATCAGCTGCCGGTCGAGGCGCTGGACTCGGCGGGCGCGGAGGAGCTGCTGGGCGCGACGGCGCAGGACGCCTCCGGCCCGTACGACGCCGAATCGGCGGACCGGATCCGGGAGTTGTGCGGTGGACTGCCACTGGCGCTGCGTGTCGCGGGCTCCTCGCTCGGCCCGCGTTCACCGCGCGCGCTGGCGGCGGACCTGGCGGCGTACGGCCCGGTGGAACCGGTCGAGCGGGTGCTGTGGCTGCGCTACACCGACCAGCCCGAGGCGACGCGCCGTCTGCTGCGCCGGCTGGCGCTGGCGGGCCGGGCGTCCCTGGGCGCGGCGGCGGCCGCGGCGCTGCTGGCGACGGGCGAGGCGGAGGCGACCCGCCATCTCGTCGCCCTCTCCGACTCGGGCCTCATCGATCACGTGCGCGGCAACCGTTACCGCCTGCACGACCTGGTCCGCGCCTTCGCGCAGGCCCGGCTCCTCGACGAGGAGGAGCCCGCGGAGCGTACGGCGGCGCAGGAGCGCCTGATCGTGAACTACGCCGATCTGGCCGACTCGGTGCTGCGCCTGGTCGACGGCAACATGTCGACCCGCTCGGACCGCTTCAGCCCGCACGGCTTCACCTCCCTCGACGAGGCGCTGCGCTGGCTGGACGACGAGTCGAGCTTCATCACGGCGGCCCTGCGGCAGGCGGAGGGCGTCAACCAGGCGGCGGTGCTGAATCTGCTGGGCGCCCTGTGCGACTACTGCCTGCTGCGCGGCGACCTCTACCGCCTGGGTGAGATCAGCGAGCTGGCGCAGGCCGTCGACCAGGGCCTGCTGGTGCGGTCGGTGCAGTGGCGTACGGGTATCGCGGCCCGCCAGCTGGGCGAGCTGGACAAGGCGCGCACCACCCTTGCCTCGGTGGTCGACCTCTATATGGAGGCGCATCACGACGCGGGCGCTGCCCGGGCCCTGTGTTCGCTGGGCATCACCCTCCATCACCAGGGCAACCTCACCGATGCCGCGGCCAAGCTCCAGGAGGCCCTGGACCTCCAGGCGTCCGCGGAGCTGGCGACGGACCGGGCCTGGACGATGCACGCGCTGGCCGCGGTGGAGCGGGACCGGGCGCATCTGTCCCAGGCGATGGAGCTCCTCAATGAATCCCTCGTCCTGCACCGCGCGGGCGAGTCGGTGCACGGCGAGGCGTGGGCCCACTTCCAGCTCGGCCAACTGGCGCTGCGCATGGGCGACGTACCGCGCGCGGAGTCGGAACTCCGCACGGCCCTCGACCTCTACGGCCGCACCCACGACGCCCGCGGCGAGGCCTGGGCGCTGACCCAGCTGGCCCGCGCCCGGCTCGTGGCCGGCGACCCGTCCCAGGCGGTGGACGGCCTGCGCCAGGCGGCGGCACGGCACCGGGACAACGAGGACGCGCGGGGCGAGGCGTGGTCGGTGTACTACCTCGGCCAGGCCCTGGAGGAGACCGGCAACCTGGACCTGTCGGTCCGCGAACTGGAGCGCTCCCGGACGATGTTCTCCCGGATGCGGGACGTGTACGGGCTGGCCTGCGCCCGTCACCACTCGGCGCGGGCGACCCGGGACCAACGGGCCGCCCAGACCGGTTCGTTGCGCAACTCCGGCTTCGCCCGCCAGCTCCTGGTGGACGCCCGCGCCGACTTCCAGCGCATCGGCGTCGCGCACGGCGAGGCATGGACCTGTCTGGAGCTGGCGGTGGTGGACGCGGGCAACACCCGTACCCAGCAGGCGCTGGCCCTGTGCGACGAGGCCGTGGGCCTCTTCACGTCGTACGGCGACCGCCGCGGCGAGGACTGGGCCCGCTTCCTGCGTTGCACGCTGCTGCCGTACGCCGCTCCGGGCGGGGTGGAGATCGGCACGGCCGTGGCCCAGGAGGAGCTGGCCCAGCTGTCCCGCTCAAGGCACACGGGTCGCGACGAGAAACTGGACGACTATGTCGAGGCGTACACCCTCTTGCTGGAACGGGGCGTGAACCTCGAAGCCGGCTGGCAGGCTTGGCGGTTGGGCATGGTGCCGGGGAGGCATGCTCGGGAGGTCATGGGGGTGGCTGTGCGGACGGAGGCCTGAGCGGGTGAGCGAGCCGTGGGCAGCTGATCTCGGGGAGCACGCCGACGACCCGCCGGTGATCGTGTTGTACGGGCCGCCGGGCGCCGACAGGTCCGTGCTGGCCCGGAAGACGGCGCAGGAGCATGCCTCGGCGCACCGTCTGTCCGTGCACTGGCTCGACCTCGACAACCGGTCCGCCGATCCGGAACGGGTGGCACTGCGGCTGTGCCTGGCCATGGGAGAGTCTCGACTCCGTCTGACTGACGGACTGTTGGACATGCCCTCCGCGCATCCGGGCGGCGATGCCGTGTGGGCTTGCAGGGAACGTCTGCGGTACGAGTCCGCGGTGATCGTCCTCGACGATCTGCCGGTCGGCCCGCTGGGCGAGGGACTGCTGCGGATGGCCGCCCGGTGGGTCGCGGGCACGGACGGGCTCGTACTCGCCACGTCCTTGGCACCCCCCGCCCAGGCGGTCGGCGGTCCGCGCGTGCTGAGCCGGAAGGTGACCGCGGGGGTCGAGGAGGCCGCGGACCGGGCCGTCGTGAGGCGCGGTCTCGCACAGCTCGAACCCGAGGAAGCGGACCTCTTCCATGCCCTCGTGGCATGGGAGGGAGCCGAGTTCTCGGCGGACTTCGCTCCTCGCGGGGAGCTGACCCGCACCGAGTGGCGCGAGACGCTCGACCGGTTTCTCCGCCATCGTTTCCTGCACCAGCCCCGCGCCGGCTGGTACGCGATCCGTCCGAGCGTGCGCGCGCGTCCCACCCGTATTCACGGCCGCCACTGGGCCGAGGAGACCAGCCGACTGCTGGACTCCGCACTCGCCGATTCCTTGCTGGACGTTCCCGGCATGCTGGCAGACGCGGCCGAACCCTACGTCGACCTCGCGTTACGGCTTCTGCGCGCGGACGATCCCAACGCCCCGCGCTTCACTGTCCGGCTGGCGCACCAACTCGTCCTGGAGGACGCCGGGATTCCGCTGCTGATGCTGCGGGCCGGGCTCCGGGAGACGGACAGCTCACCGGACGCGCTGAGGATCCCGTTCGCCATGGCCGCCAGGCGGGAGGGAAAGCTGCAGGAAGCGGCGGAGGTGCTGACGGGCATCGGCACCCCGGAGGCCGTCCGCGAACTGGCCGTCACCGAGTACCACATGGGCCGGCTGCTCCAGGCCGAGGCCACGCTGGACACCCTCCCGGCCGATGTGCTCGACGGCTGGGCCCTGCACACGCGTGCGGCGATCCGCATCGACCGGGGTGAGCCGAGCGACGTCGGCCGGTTGCTGCGCCGCGCGATCGAGACCCACCAGGTGCGCGGCGACATCTCCGGCGAAGCCTGGGCCGTCTTCCACTACGGGCGGCTGCGGTTGATGCGGGGTGACATGGAGGAGGCCCGCAAACGCCTCGAAGCGGCCTGGCACATGTTCCGCGACGTGGGCGACGTGGTGGGTACGGCGTGGGCGCACACGGAGCTGTGCCGGGTGGACCTCCTCGTGCGGGGCCCGCAACCGGACGTACTGCGAGAGCTACAAGCGCTGCCCGGGGCTCACGAGAAGCACGATGACGTGCGCGGGGCCGCTTGGGCGTGGCTCCTGCTCGGGGTGGCCCACGCGGATGCCCACCATGACCGTCGTGCGGCACGGGATGCTCTGGACCGGGCGGCCCGCCTGTTCGAGGATCTGCCCGACCTGCTGGGCTCTGCCTGGACGGCGCACCATCGTGGAACGCTGTCGCCCGGCCCCGGCAGGAGCTCTCGGGTCCCGGACGAGTTCACACGCGCCGGGTGCAGCAACGGAGAGGCCTGGGGGCTGCTCGAAACGGCGCTCCGGAATCGCGACGCGGTGAAGTCCCGACCGCTGCTCGACCGTGCGGCCCGGCTCTTCGAGGCGATCGGCGATGTCGCGGGTGTGCAGTGGGCGGCTGTGGGCGAGGACGGCACGCTTCCGCTCCAGGTCCTGCGCAGGCTCGCGGATTTCTACCCGCGCCATGTCCTCGCCGGCGTCGAGGGGCGTACCGGCCTGCTCATGGCTCCCCACACCATCCGCCATCTCGTCCCCGAACCCGGCGTCTTCACCGACCGCGCCCAACCCGAGGACCTACGTCCCGCCGCCCACGTCCGTCTCACGCTCCTCGACGACTCGCCCGCCGTCGGCTCGGCGGCCCGCGTCACCCTCCGGATCGAGACCGACCCGGAACACCCTTGGACCACCCCTCCTCTGACGGCTCGTGCGACCCCCTTGACGTACGCCGAGGTCGAACCCGTGCACGCCGTCCCGGTCGACTCGACCACGCTCTTCCGCTTCACTCCCCGCATCGTCGGCCACCACCGCATCCGCTTCACCATCGAGGACGCGGAGACCAGCACGGTCCTTCAGCAGATCGAGACGGACATCGACGTCACCCGCACCCTCGAGGGCGCCCCGTACCTGTCGTCCGCACCCGGACGGAGGGCCTGACCAGGTGGCCCGCGAACTCCCCGTCCGTATCGTCCAGGATCCGAGCCAGGGCTTCACCCGCCTGCCCGCCCGTGTCCCGCCCCCGGACCTGGTCATCGGGCTCGACGTCCATGGCGAGGACCGGATCCTCGCCCGGATGCACGGCCCGGCGGTGCCCGCGCTGAGCGGCACCGAGCACAAGACGTTCCTGGAGGCGTCACCGACGGAGGTACGTTCCGTCACCGCGCGGCTGCGCCGTCTGTGGCGGGAGGAGTTCGTCGCAGTGGCGGCGCTCGACGCGTCGGGCCGCTCCCTGCACCCGTACGCGACCCTCGTCGACCTGACCGGCGAGCCCCAGGACGAGCTGCTGGCGGCGGTGTCCCAACTCGCGGCCTACGGCACCCAGTTGTTCCTGGACGTACTGCTCGGCGGGGTCGGTGAGCCGGTCAAGCTCTTCCGCGGCTTCCTCATCGAGGCCCTGCGCACCGAGCCCCCCCTGCGGGTCCGTTTCGACTCCGATCTCTTCATTCCCTGGCCGATGCTCTGCCTCCCGCCCGACGCGACGGACGAACCCGGGCTCCCCGGCGTCTTCCACCGCTTCCTCGGTCACCGTCATCACATCGAGCAGACCGGCGGCTACTACGCGGGCATCGCCGACACCCGCGAGCATCTCCCTCCCGCCGTCCCGGCCGTGAGCCTCAACCACGACACGCATGTCGATCCGAGGGGCAGAACCCGGGCCGCCGAGGTGGCGGAGCTGCTCGCCCGCAACACCACCCTCGCCGAGCGGACCACCCGCAGGGAACTGGAGCAGGCCCTCGCCGACTCCTCGCTGGACGAGCAGCTCATGTACTTCTGGTGCCACGGCCACTTCGAGACCGCCGAACCCGAACCTCCGTACCTGGTCGTGAGGTTGACCGATCGGCGTCCCATCGACGCCTACACGGTCCGCGCCCACCGCCCGCCCCGCACCGAATGCGCCCCCTTCCAGCCGTTCGTCCTGCTCAACGCCTGCTACGCGGGCCTGCCCGGCAACGCCGACCTCGCCTATCTCGGACGGGCGCTCATCGAGACCGGTGCGCGCGGCATCCTGGGCCCGCAGTTGGAGATGCCGCAGGCCTTCGCCGCCGAGTACGCCCTGGAGTTCCTGACCCGCTATCTGCCCGGCACCGAGACGGCGGGCGCGGTCGCCCACGCCGTCGCCCGGCACTTCGCCGACCACCTGCGCAATCCGCTGGGTTTCGGCTACGCCCTGCACTGCGGCATGGACGCCCGTCTGGAGCGGGCCGCGCCCGAGGGGACGCCCGCATGATTCCGGACGCGCACGTCGTCGACCTCGACCCGGACGGCCGGCTTCTGGAGGACACCGCGCGGGGGCCGCGCCCGGTCCCCGAGGACCGTCTCGACGACCACTTCGCCGAGGAACTCGCCCCGCCGAGCTGGGCCACCGATCTGCTCGTCTACGTACACGGCTGGCAGACCAGGCCGGACGCGGCACTCACGGCCGGCCGGCAGCTGCTGACGCTGGCGGCGCAGCAGTACACCTCGTACCCCCGCCCCTACCGGCGCCTGGAGTCCTGGGTCCCCTGGGTCCTGGTGATCCGCTGGCCCTCGCGCTCATGGCCGTCCCTCGGCGGCTACCGCCGTATCCGTGACCGGGCCCATGCCATGAGTACGCGGGGCCATGCGGCCCGCGTCATCGGCCGTCTCCTGGGCTGTCTGGACGCCCGTCGTCCCGACCCGGCCGCCCCGCCTGTGCTCGCCAACCGGGAGGGGCAGTATCTGCACCTGGTCGGCCACTCCTTCGGCTGCCGCTTGCTGTGCGAGGCGGTGCAGTGGGCGGCGGGCGACGAGCCGCTCACCCTGGGGTGGAGCACACCGCGGCCGCACGGGCGGCCGTTCACCGTGGACTCGATGCTGCTGTTGCAGATGGCCGCGGGCCGGGACGCCTTCGCCGCCACGTTCACCGCACTCGCCGAGGCACCCCTGCGCGGGCCGGTGGTCGCGACGTACTCACAGCACGACCGCGCCACCGGGTTCTGGCATCTGCGGGCCGAGAAGCGGGCGGGCGTCGGACATGCCGGTATCGGCACCGCTCCGGTGCCGGTGTCGGCGATCCGGATGCTGCCGCCCGGGGAGCCGTATCCGCTCGCGGCGCTCGACCACCGCTTCGTCAGCGTCGACGCGAGCGACGTCTTCGTCCGCGGGCGCGGTCCCGCGGGTGCCCACTCCGACCATCTGCGGCCGGAGTCCGCCCATCTGCTGCTGTCCCTGGCCGACCACTGCCGGTGAGGGCGGACGGGCTCCGCGCGGGACGTCAGCCCTGCTACTCGGCCTTCGGTCCGGCCGGGGCGGTGGCCTCGGAGCCGGCCTCCGCGGTCCCCGGTTCCCCGGACTCCTTGAAGGTGACCCGGCCCATGTGGCGGGTCATCGACTTCATCAGGGCCCACACCGCCAGGGCCATCGCCGCGAAGACGATGAACCCGAGGACGCCGGGGGTGACCTTGTCCTCGTCGACCTCGGCGGCGAGGGTGGCGAGGTGTGTCATTGCCTGGCTTGCGCTTGCGCTCATGTCAGGCATTGTCGCGGATGCCCGCGAAGAGGTCGTCCTCGGGGAGGGAGGTATCGACGAAAGACCTCGCGAGCTCGTACTCCTCGGTCGGCCAGACCTCCTTCTGGAGATCCAGCGGCACCTTGAACCAGCCGCCGTCGGGGTCGATCTGCGTGGCGTGCGCGATGAGCGCCTTGTCGCGGATCTCGTAGAACTCGGCGCACGGCACATGCGTGGTGAGCGTGCGGTCCTTCATCTCCGAGTCGTCCCAGCGCTTGAGCCAGTCCCCATACGGCGAGTCCAGGCCGCGCTCGATCAGCGCGTGGTGCAGCGCCTCGGTGCGCGCGCGGTTGAAGCCCTGGTTGTAGTAGAGCTTCAGCGGCTGGTACGCCGGACCGAACTCCTGCTCCGGGTACTTCTCGGTGTCCGCCGCGCTCTCGAACGCCACCATCGAGATCTTGTGGGTCATGATGTGGTCGGGGTGGGGGTAGCCGCCGTTCTCGTCGTACGTCGTGATGGCCTGCGGACGGAACGAGCGGATCTGCTTCACCAGCTCGCCGGCCGCCTTGTCGACGTCCTCCAGGGCGAAGCAGCCCTCGGGGAGGGGAGGCAGCGGGTCGCCCTCGGGCAGGCCGGAGTCGATGAAGCCGAGCCACTCCTGCTTCACGCCGAGGATCTCGCGGGCCTCGTCCATCTCCTTCTTGCGCACCTCGTGGATGTGCTCCTCGATGTACTTGTCGCCCTGGAGCTTCGGATTGAGGATGGAGCCGCGCTCCCCGCCCGTGCAGGTCACGACCAGCACGTCCACCCCCTCGGACACGTACTTGGCCATGGTGGCCGCGCCCTTGCTCGACTCGTCGTCGGGGTGGGCGTGAACGGCCATCAGTCGCAACTGGTCAGTCAAGACTCAATCCTCAAGTCAAGTCGGCGCCCGGTGTGTGGGGGCGCAATCGGAGGCTTCTATAGTGACCGAATCGGAGGGCGAAAAATTCCGGAGCCCCGTCCCGGAGCCCCATGCGGGACTTTCGTCCCGTCCCCCGGCGAGAGGACGATCATGAGCACGGCGAGCACGCGGCTTCCCGAGGGCCGCTACGGCCGCTCCTCGGACGAGCGTGCCGACCGCAAGCTCAGGGTCGCAGCCCTGGTGCTGGGCGCGGCGCTGGTCGCCTTGATCGGGTATTTCGCGTACTACTACGTCGGCCAGAACAAGATCAGCGCCGAGGTGATCGAGTTCGATCACACGAAGAACACGGTGCAGGTGCATCTGGAGGTGCACAAGGACGCCGGTACCGACGGCTACTGCACCGTGCGCTCCCAGGCGGAGAACGGCGCCGAGGTCGGCCGGGCGGACTTCCACTTCGACGGGGACGCCACCCGCATCGACAAGGTCGTCACGCTCCGTACCACGTCGCAGGGCACCACCGCGGAGCTTCTGGGCTGCCACTCCGACTGAGGTCACTCTCAATACGTAGTGGCTGACCTGCGTTGACGTGATTCTGATGCCTTATGTCCTCCCCCTTCCGCCGCTGAATTGTTAGGCTCGTGGTTTCGCCCCTCCGAGAAGGAACATTCTTCTGGGTAGGGCGATGCTTTGTATTCCCAGTACCTACGAGGAGCACCTGTGACCCAGACCAGCGAGAACGTCACCTGGCTGACCCAGGAGGCGTACAACCAGCTGAGGGCCGAGCTGGAGTACCTGTCTGGTCCTGCGCGCACGGAGATCGCCGCCAAGATCGCGGCCGCGCGCGAGGAGGGCGACCTGCGCGAGAACGGCGGGTACCACGCGGCCAAGGAGGAGCAGGGCAAGCAGGAGCTCCGTGTGCGCCAGCTGACCCAGCTCCTGGAGAACGCCAAGGTCGGCGAGGCGCCGGCATCGGCGGACGGTGCGGTGGCCCCCGGCATGGTCGTGACGATCGCCTTCGACGGCGACGAGGACGACACGACGACCTTCCTGCTCGCCTCGCGCGAGTATGCGAGCGCCGACATCGAGACGTACTCGCCGCAGTCCCCGCTGGGTTCCGGCGTGATCGGCCACAAGGTCGGCGAGGATGCGGAGTACGAGCTGCCGAACGGCAAGCTGGCCTCCGTGACCATCCTCAAGGCCGAGCCGTACAACGGCTGACCCGGTCGGATCGCCCACCCTCAGGACCGGATTTTTCGACGAGCCCCCGGCTGCTGCCCTGAAGCGCCGGGGGCTTCGTCATGCCCGGTCGGGGTTCATCCCTGTGCCGCTCAGGCGGTGGCCGAGCGGTACTTGCGCACCGCCAGCGTCCGGAAGACGACGATGATCAGGACCGAGTAGATCAGCGACGCCCACACCGGGTGCTGCATGGGCCAGGCGTCCGAGGTGGAGACCCCGGGGTTGCCGAAGAGCTCGCGGCAGGCCTGGACCGTGGCGCTGAAGGGGTTCCAGTCGGCGACGTGCTGAAGCCAGGGCGTCAGATTGCCGGAGTCCACGAACGCGTTCGAGATGAACGTGACCGGGAAGAGCCAGATCAGTCCGCCGGAGGTGGCCGCCTCGGGCGTGCTCACGGAGAGGCCGATCAGCGCGCCGATCCAGGTGAACGCGTATCCGAGCAGGAGCAGCAGCCCGAAGGCTCCGAGCACCTCACCGATGCTGGTGTGCGTGCGCCAGCCGACCAGCAGGGCGACGATCGCGAGCACGAGCAGTGTGAGCGCGGTCTGCACCAGGTCGGCGAAGGTCCGCCCGGTCAGCACCGCGCCCCGCGCCATGGGCAGGGAGCGGAAGCGGTCGATGAGCCCCTTGTGCATGTCGTCCGCGATGCCCGCGCCGGCGCCCGCGGTGGCGAACGTGACGGTCTGGGCGAAGATGCCGGCCATCAGGAACTCGCGGTAGACACCGGAGTCCGTGGTGCCGCCGATGTTCATGGAACCGCCGAACACGTAGCTGAACATCACCACGAACATGATCGGCTGGATGAGTCCGAAGATCACCATCTCGGGGATCCTGGACATCCGGATCAGATTGCGCTTGCCGACCACCAGCGAGTCCCGGAGGGACTGGCCGAACGGGTGGGCGGGGGCCGCGACGGGCGCGGCGTCCGTGACGGCGCTCACTTGGCTGCCTCCTTCTTGTTACGGCGGTCCTTGGGGCCCTCGGTGGCGGTCCCCTCGTCCTTGACCTCCGCCACATGGCCGGTCAGGGAGAGGAACACGTCGTCCAGGGTGGGGCGGCGCAGGCCGATGTCGTCGATCTCGATGCCGCGGACGTCCAGTTCACGGATGACCTCGGCGAGGAGCTTGGCGCCGCCGGTGACGGGCACCGTGAGCTTGCGGGTGTGCTCCTCGACGGTGGTCTCGCCCTTGCCGAAGCCGGCGAGCACCTCGACGGCGGTGGTGATGTGCTCGCGCTCGTGCACCACGACCTCGACGCGCTCGCCGCCGGTGCGGGCCTTGAGCTGGTCGGAGGTGCCACGGGCGATGACACGGCCCTGGTCGACCACCGCGATGTCGTGCGCGAGGTGGTCGGCCTCCTCCAGATACTGGGTGGTCAGCAGCAGCGTCGTACCGCCGGAGACGAGCTGTTTGATGACCTCCCACAGCTGCTGGCGGTTGCGCGGGTCGAGGCCGGTCGTCGGCTCGTCCATGAACATCACGGGCGGCGAGACGACCAGGGCGGCCGCGAGGTCGAGGCGGCGGCGCATGCCTCCGGAGTAGGTCTTCGCGGTGCGGTCGGCGGCGTCCGCGAGGTTGAACTGGTCGAGCAGCTCGCCGGCCCGGGCCTTGGCGGCCTTGGCCTTCATCTGGTAGAGCTGGCCGACCATCTGGAGGTTCTCGCGGCCGGTCAGGTATTCGTCGACCGCGGCGAACTGGCCGGACAGGCCGATCGAGCGGCGTACGGCGTCGGGGTGCTTCAGCACATCGATGCCGGCGACGACCGCGGAGCCGCTGTCGGGGCGCAGCAGGGTCGTCAGACAGCGGACGGTCGTCGTCTTGCCCGCGCCGTTCGGCCCGAGCAGGCCCAGCACCGTGCCCTCGGGGACATCGAGGTCGACGCCGTCCAGTGCCTTTACGTCACCGAAGGTCTTTACCAGGCCTTCGGCATAGATGGCGCCTGGCATGTGAGTTCTCCACGTCGTTGGGGACAAGTCAGGGGTTTGTCAGTTCGAGTTCTTCGAAAAGACTGGGTATGCGCGCTTTGCTTTCCGCCTGATGACCGGTCGGCGGCGCCTGTCGAGTGACCCGAGACACACCATAACGCGATGTATCGCGTCTCTCAAGGGATTTACTCGGACGAGTGAGCGACCGGCTCCGACCTCAGCCGATGACCGTGTAGCCCGCCTCACGCAGGGCCTGGCCAACCTCGGTGCAGTGCTCCGTGCCCTTCGTCTCCAGGTGCAGTTCCACCTCCGCCTCCGTGAGCCCGAGCCGTGGATCGGTCCGTACGTGGCTCACATCGAGGACGTTAGCGTCCACCACTGACAACACCCCCAGCAGCGTCGCGAGCGCCCCCGGCCGGTCCGTCAGCCGCAGCCGTACGGCCAGGAAGCGGCCCTGCGCCGCCATGCCGTGCCGCAGGACGCGCTGCAACAGCAGCGGGTCGACGTTGCCCCCGGACAGCACCGCGACGACCGGGCCCTCGAAGGCGCCGGGATCGCTCAGCAGCGCCGCGACCGGGCTCGCCCCGGCCGGTTCGACGACCAGCTTGGCCCGCTCCAGACACAGCAGCAGCCCGGTGGCCAGCTCATCCTCGGTGACGGTGCGGACTTCGTCCACCAGATTTCCGATGATCCCGAAGGGCACGTCGCCGGGCCGCCCGACCTTGATGCCGTCGGCCATCGTCGCCGGCTTCTCCACGGCCACCGGCCGCCCGGCCGCCAGCGAGGGCGGATACGCCGCCGCGCCCGCCGCCTGCACGCCCACGATCCGTACGTCGGGACGCAGCGCCTTCACCGCGACCGCGATGCCGGCCGCGAGCCCGCCACCGCCGATACCGACGACGATCGTGCGCACCTCGGGGCACTGCTCCAGGATCTCCAGCCCGACCGTGCCCTGGCCCGCGATGACGTCCGGGTGGTCGAAGGGGTGGATGAACACCGCGCCCGTCTCGGCCGCGTGCCGCTCCGCGGCAGCCAGCGTCTCGTCGACCACCTGGCCGTGCAGGCGCACCTCGGCGCCGTACTCCCGGGTGGCGCTGATCTTCGGCAGCGGGGCACCCTTCGGCATGAACACCGTGGAACCCACGCCGAGCAGCGAGGACGCCAGGGCGACGCCCTGTGCGTGGTTGCCGGCGCTCGCGGCGACGACACCGGCCGCCCGCTCCTCGGGCAGCAGCCCGGCGATACGGACGTACGCGCCGCGCAGCTTGAACGAGCCCGTGCGCTGGAGGTTCTCGCACTTGAAGTGCACCGGAGCGCCGACCAGCTGGGTCAGATGCCTGCTGCCCTCCATCACGGTCACCCGCGCCACGCCCGTGAGCATCTTCTGGGCGCCGCGTACATCGTCGAGGGTGACGGGCCACAAGGAGTCAGCCGTGCTGTAGCTCATGACTCAAGCATCGCAGTTCACAGCCGCGGGACTGAGCTGTGACCAACCTCCGAGACCGGTTTGCGCAGCGCCGGTACGACCCGCCGCCCGGCCGCGTACCCTGTCCCCCAACCCAGCACCCCTTTCATGAAGTGAGCCCCCGGCCATGCCCACAACACCTGAAATGTCGATGGACATGACGACCGTCGGTGACAGCGGTCTCCTGGACGCGCTCCAGCACGAGGTGGCGGTGTTCGCCCGCCGTGCCGAGCAGACCCGGCTCGGCGGCGTCGGGCAGGTGCGCAACTCCATGGACCGCGCCGCATACCTGCTGCTCAACCGTCTCGACAAGGAAGGCCCCATGGGCGTCAAGGCGCTCGCCGCGAGCATGGGGATCGACTCGTCCACGGTGACCCGGCAGGTGGCACCGCTCGTCGACACCGGGCTCGTCAAGCGCACCTCTCATCCGGAGGACGGACGGGCCGTGGTGCTCCAGCTGTCCCCGCGCGGACTGTCGCGGCTGGAGGAAGTGCGCTCGTCACGGCGTCAGTTGATGGACGAGCTGACACACGACTGGACGCCGGAGGAGCGCGAGGCGTTCTGCACGCTCCTCACGCGCTTCAACAGCGCGCTCTCCGCGCGGATGGCCCTCCAGGGCCTGCCGGGCGCCGAGCCGCCGACGGCCTCCTGAACCGCGTACCGCCCTCTGCCGCGCCGCGTCCACGCGCGCGTGCCGCCTGAGTCTTGACCGTGGGGCCACCCCTGGCCTCATATGAGACCGGGGCCTCGTCGTCGTACCCGGCTTCGCCGGCCGTACGTGGCCCGGACCCCGTCATTCCTCAGGGGCGGGAGGCGTGGTGCGACAAGGGCAGGCGTCCCAGGGCGCCCGCCGGGCCCGGGAGTTCGAGGCGTTCGTCGCGGGCGCGGCAGGGCGGCTGCTGCATGCCGCCACGCTCCTCACGGCGGAGGCCCCGGGCGACAACCCACGCGCGCGACGCCTGCTCACCCTGGCCCTCGCCCACACCTACGCGTCCTGGGACCGGCTGCGCGGCGAGGACCCGTACGACCGCACCCGCCTGTACCTCGCCACCCGCTTCGCGCGCGGGGCCTGGCACCAGTACGGCGGACTCGGCCGCGCCCGCCCGCACCCCGGCAGCCGGCTCGCCCACCTCACTCCGCAGGAACGGCTGATCCTGGTCCTCAGGCTGTACGAGGGGGTCGCCGAGGAGCAGACGGCGGCACTGCTGGGCCTGCCCACGGAACGCGTCCGCGCGATCTGCAACCGCGCGACGACGACACTGCTCCATCCACCACGCGGACCGGCACCTGCGGCCCTGGGAGCGAAGGTGACGCAGTCATGATCCGCCCCGATCGTGAAGCCGCCGCACGGCAGCTCCTGGAGCAGAGCCCGCCGCCCGTGCCGCCCGAGCTCTACGCGGACGTCGTGCGGCGCGGCGGCCGCATGCTGCGCCGCAGGATCGTGGCCCGGCGGGTGATGTGGCTGCTGCTGTTCGCGGCGTCGGTGGCGTTCCTGGTGTGGGCGCTGACGGCCCGCCCGTGGGTGGAGCCGCCGTCGGAGACGACTCCACCGCTCACGGGCTGGTGACCCCGACCTACTTGCCCAGCGCCTGCTGGAGGTCTTCGAGGAGGTCGTCGACGTTCTCGATGCCCACGGAGAGGCGCACGAGGTCGGCGGGCACCTCCAGGGCCGAGCCGGCGACGGACGCGTGGGTCATCCGGCCGGGGTGCTCGATCAGCGACTCGACGCCGCCCAGGGACTCGCCGAGCGTGAACACCTTGGCGCGGTTGCAGACCTCGACGGCCGCCTCCTCGCCGCCCTCGACCTGGAAGGAGACCATGCCGCCGAACGCCCGCATCTGCTTGGCGGCGACCTCGTGACCGGGGTGATCGGGCAGCCCGGGATACAGCACGTGCGTCACGCGCGCGTGCCGGGTCAGCATGTCGGCGATCTTCGTGGCGTTCTCGCTGTGCCGGTCCATGCGCACCGACAGCGTCTTGGTGCCGCGCAGCACCAGCCAGGAGTCGAAGGGCCCGGCGACCGCACCCATCGCGTTCTGGTGGAAGGCCAACTCGTCGCCCAGGGCCGTGTCGCCGACGATCAGCGCACCGCCGACGACGTCCGAGTGGCCACCCATGTACTTGGTCAGTGAGTGCACCACGACGTCGGCGCCCAGCGACAGAGGCTGCTGCAAGTAGGGCGTGGCGAAGGTGTTGTCGACGACGAGCCGGGCGCCCGCTCCGTGGGCGATCTGGGCGACGGCGGCGATGTCGGTGATGCCGAGGAGCGGGTTGGAGGGGGTCTCCACCCACACGGCCTTGGTCTTCGGGGTGATGGCGGCCCGTACGGCGGCCGGATCGCTGGTGTCGGCGACCGACCACTCCACGCCCCACCGGGAGACGACCTTCGCGAAGAGGCGGAACGTGCCGCCGTACGCGTCGTTCGGGATGACCACGTGGTCGCCGGGGCTGAGCAGCGTACGCAGCAGGCAGTCCTCGGCCGCCAGTCCGGACGCGAAAGCGAGGCCCCGGCGGCCGCCCTCCAGGGCGGCGAGGTTCTCCTCGAGGGCGGTCCTGGTCGGGTTGGCGCTGCGGCTGTACTCGTAGCCGCCGCGCAGACCGCCGACGCCGTCCTGCTTGTAGGTCGAGACCTGGTAGATCGGCGGGACCACCGCGCCGGTGAGGGGATCGGCGGTGTTGCCCGCGTGGATCGCGAGGGTCTCGAAGTGCTGACTGATGTGCCTGTCGCTCATGGGTACCGAGCCTAAGCGCTCCGCCGGAATGCCGTGTGTTGTCCGCGGGCCGTGCGTGGCCGGGCGCGCGAGTTTTCCACAGGGCTGCGGAGCAGGTTCGCCAATTGTCGGCGGCGTCTGGAACGCTGGAGGCATGGAGATTCTCTGGGTCCTGATGTCGCTGGTCCTGCTCGGCTTCGTGCTGCTTCCGTTCCTGCGGCGCAGGCGCGGCATGATCGAACAGGTCGCGCCGGGCCACCCTGACGCCGCGGACCCCGAGAACTACGGATTCGTGCGGCAGGAGGAGCTGGACATCCGCATGCCCGGCCCCGACCAGGACCTGCTGGACGTCCTGGACCTGGTGCAGCGCACGCAGGACCACCGGTCGGCGTCGCAGCTCCTCGCGGGCACGGAGGCGGAGGGCGAGCGGCGCTGGCAGCGTGTGCAGGCCTTCGCGGGCGCCGCGTCGCTGGAGCTGGCCCAGCGGCCGGGCGGGGTCGGCGAGACGCCGGGCGGACAGTGGCTGCGGGTGTGGCGGGCCGAGGCGCCCAAGGACGCGGGCGGCGCCGCGGTGCAGGCGGAGTTCCTGGTGCAGCAGGCGTGGCGGACCTCGACGCCCGGCACGGACGAGTTCCGGATCATCATGGAGGAGGCGAAGGCGGCGTGCGGCGACGCGGCCCTGCTTGCTCCCGGTGACCCCGTCCCGTACATCATCGAGCTGTCGGTGGCCCGCGGACTGGCGTACCCCCGCGCGGAGTTCGAGCAGCTCTGGCTGAAGATCCTGGACCGCGCACCGTCCCACATGGGCGCCCACCTGGCCGCCCTGCACTACTGGTGCGAGAAGTGGCACGGCTCGCGCGAGCTGGCGATGTCGTTCACGGAGGCGGCGGCGGCCCGGGCGCCGCGGGGCTCACTCCTCGCCGCCATGCCGCTCTTCGCGGTCTTCGAGCACCTCCCCGAGGTGAACCTGGTCAGCGGCTTCTACCAGAGCGAGGTCGTGACGAAGGCGGTCCACGGCGCGCTGTTCGCGGTGCACTCGGCCCGCCACGACGACCCGATGCTGGCCCACGTCCGCCATCTGCTGGTCTTCTTCCTGGTCCGCTCCGAGCGCTGGGCCGAGGCCATGAACCAGCTGATACACGTCGACGGCCATGTGGGTGCCCTGCCCTGGACCCTGTCCGGCGACCCGGCGGCGGAGTTCGCGGTGTACCGGGCGCTGGCGGTGGCGGGCTACGAGGCGAACGGCGGCACCCCGGCGACGCTGCCGCGCTGACGCAACACCGGGGGCGACGCGCCTGCACGTCGCCCCCGGTTCAGCCGCCCCGGCCTCCGCCGGTCAGCTCTCCGCGCGGGCGGGCAGCCGCCATCCCGGGCGCGGGAAGTGGCAGGTGTAGCCGTCGGGGTAACGCTCCAGGTAGTCCTGGTGCTCGGGCTCGGCCTCCCAGAAGGGCCCGACCGGCTCCACCTCGGTGACGACCTTGCCCGGCCACAGTCCGGAGGCGTCCACATCCGCGATCGTGTCCTCGGCGATCCGCTTCTGCTCGTCGTCCACGTAGTAGATCGCCGAGCGGTAGCTGAGGCCGATGTCGTTGCCCTGGCGGTTCTTGGTGCTCGGGTCGTGGATCTGGAAGAAGAACTCCAGCAGCGCGCGGAAGTCGGTCTTCTCGGGGTCGAAAAGGATCTCAATGGCCTCGGCGTGCGTGCCGTGGTTCCGGTAGGTCGCGTTCGGCACGTCACCACCGGTGTATCCGACCCGGGTCGCGGTCACTCCCGGAAGCCGGCGGATCAGGTCCTGCATCCCCCAGAAGCATCCGCCCGCCAGCACGGCCCTCTGCGTCTGCGCAGCCATTGCGACCCCTCCAATATCTCTCAGCTCGGTCACTCGGGTATCAGTCAGCTCGGTCGCTCGGGCTGCTCGGCCCACACACCACCGGCATCCCCTACCCACTGGCCTCAACGCGTGAGCGTCCCCGTCGATTCCGCACCCGTCTCCGCGCGCGTCTCCGCGCCCGCCCCCTCAGCGCCCCCGCCCCGCGTTGAGGCGGGCGGCCTGGCGGGTGAGGTGGTTGTGTTCGGGGAGGTTGGGGGCCTTCTGGGCGGCCTCGGTGTACAGCTGGGCCGCCGTCGTGAGGTCGCCGGCGCGTTCGTGGAGGTAGGCGGCCACCGCGGTGTGGCGGGGCAGGCAGTCGTCCAGCGCCGCGAGTGCCGCCAGACCGGCGCGCGGTCCGTCGGCCTCGCCGACGGCGACGGCGCGGTTGAGGAGGACGACCGGGCTGTCGGTCAGGCGCGCGAGCTCGTCGTACCACTCGACGATCTGCACCCAGTCGGTCTCCTCGGCGGTGAGCGCGTCGGCGTGGAGGGCCGCGACGGCGGCCTGGGCCTGGAACTCGCCCAGCCGGTCGCGGGCGAGGGCGGTCTGGAGGATCTCGACGCCCTCGGCGATCGACTTCGTGTCCCACCGGCCGCGGTCCTGCTCGGCGAGCGGCACCAGGCTGCCGTCGGGCGCGGTCCGGGCTGCGCGCCGGGCGTGGTGGAGCAGCATCAGCGCGAGCAGCCCCGCCACCTCGGGGTGGTCGATCGCGGCCGCGAGCTGCCGGGTGAGCCGGATGGCCTCGGCGGCGAGGTCGACATCGCCGGAGTAGCCCTCGTTGAAGACCAGGTAGAGGACGCGCAGCACGGTGGCGACATCGCCGGGCCGGTCGAACCGCACGCCGGAGACGGTGCGTTTGGCCCGGCTGATGCGCTGCGCCATGGTCGCCTCGGGAACCAGGTAGGCCTGGGCGATCTGGCGGGTGGTCAGCCCGCCGACGGCGCGCAGTGTGAGCGCGACCGCGGACGACGGGGTGAGCGAGGGGTGGGCGCACAGGAAGTAGAGGTGGAGTGTGTCGTCCGTGGAGGGTGCGGGCCCCGGCGCCGGTTCCTCGTCTACGAGGTCCTCGCGCCGCCGACGGGAGGCCTCCGCCCGGCTCGCGTCGAGGAACTTGCGCCAGGCCACGGTGACCAGCCAGCCCTTCGCGTCCCGCGGAGGGTCGGCCGGCCATACGCGGACCGCCTCGACGAGGGCGTCCTGCACGGCGTCCTCGGCCGCCGCGAACTCTGCTCCGCGGCGGACGAGGATCCCGAGCACGCTCGGCGTGAGGCTCCTGAGCAGGACCTCGTTCACCTCAGAAGTCACTCGGTCACTCCGTGATGGTGGGCTGCACGCCGTAGAACGGGCGCAGTTCGAGCCACTCGTGGATCGGCTTGCCGCCCGCCCCGGGAGCGGCCGACAGCTCCCCGGCCAGCTCGACGGCACGCTCGTACGTGTCGACGTCGATCACCATCCAGCCGGCGATGAGGTCCTTGGTCTCGGCGAACGGCCCGTCGGTGACCGGCGGGCGCCCCTCACCGTCGTAGCGCACCCAGGTGCCCTCGGGAGCCAGCGCCTGGCCGTCGACGTACTCGCCGGTCTTCTCGAGCCGGTCCGCGAAGTCCTGCATGTACTTCAGGTGGGCCGAGATCTCCTCCTGCGTCCACCGGTCCATGGGCACGTCGTTGGCCGCAGCCGGGGCGCCGCGGTAGTGCTTGAGCAGCAGGTACTTGGCCATGGTGGTTCTCCTTGGTACCGGTGCAACCCATCGTGGTCGCGTTCACTGCGGGGACGGAGCCGGTCGCGGGTTCTCGACATCATCGGCCGAACTTTTTTTCTGACCTCTCGGCCAAGTTCCTTTCGGGCGATGGAGGCGACCAAGTATGGAGGCGACCAAGTGGGGCTGCGGCAGCCTCAGCCGCCGCTGCCGTACGGCCTCGTGATGATTTCCAGGTTGTGGCCGTTCGGGTCGTCGAAGTACGTGCCGCGGCCGCCGTCGTTGTGGTTGATCTCGGCGGGACGGCTGTGGAACGGGTCGGCCCAGTAGGCCAGGCCGGCGTCCTGGATGCGGGCGAAGATCGTGTCGAAGTCGTCCTCGGAGACGAGGAAGGCGTAGTGCTGCGGGGTGATCTCGCCGGATGTCTCCAGGTAGTCGAGGGTCACGCCGTTGGGGATCTGCACCGGGATGAACGGGCCGTAGGGCGGGCCGACTTCCAGTCCCAGGATGTCGGCGAGGAACTGGGCCGACGCCTTCTTGTCGTGTGCGGCGACGATGGTGTGGTTCAGCTCGACGGTCATCGTGTGGGCCTCCTCACGCAGCCTCACGCACCAAGATACTCCGAGGTCATTTAAGGTAAGGCTTGCCTTAGCGAGTCGGTGACTGTGCCCTGTTCAGGTCGGAGAAGATCGTGCGTACGTTGAAGTGGAAGGCCGTCATGGCCGCGACCCTCGTCGGAGGGCTGATGGCGGGCTGCTCCTCGGCCTCCGACAACGATGCCAAGACGGCTGCCGACGGGGCGCGCAACCCCGTCATCGGCGCCTCCTCGGACACCGACGGGCCGTCCGCCGCGCCGAGCGCTCTCGCCGACGGCATGGGCTCCGACACCGACGAGGACGGCGCCTTCCCGCGGACGGTCAAGCACTTCCAGGGCAGTACGACCATCAAGAGCGAGCCGGAGAAGATCGCCGTCCTCAGCACCGGGCAGCTCGACGACCTGCTCTCCCTCGGTGTCGTCCCGACGGCCGCCACCCGCGGTGACAACGCCGGGCTCGTACCGGACTATCTGGCGGACGCCTTCCCGTCGTACAAGAAGAAGCTCGCCGCGATGACCGACGCGGGGACCCGGCAGGCGCCCAATCTGGAGACACTCGCCGCGGCGAAGCCCGATCTGATCCTGGTCAACGACTCGCTCGGCGACCTCTACCCCAAGCTGTCGAAGATCGCGCCGACCGTCGTCACCGCCGGCAACGGCATCAACTGGAAGCGGGATCTGCTGCTGGTCGGCGATGCGGTCGGCAAGGGGCAGCAGGCGCAGGAGCTGGTGCGGGACATCACCGCCCAGGCCGGCGAAAAGGGAGCGGACCTCGGGGATCCCACCGTCTCGATGGTGCGGTTCACGCCCGACCGTACGCGGATGTTCGGCATCTCCTCCTTCACCGGGTCCATCGCCGTCGACATGGGGCTGTCGCGGCCCAAGTCGCAGCAGTTCAACGGCATTTCGGAGGACATCGGGCCGGAGAGCGTCGATGTCGCCGACGGGGACTGGATCTTCTACTCGGTGCAGGGTGACGCGGGCGAGACCGACGCGGCGAGCGTGCTGGCCGGGCCGCTGTGGAAGTCGATGAAGGCCGTGACGGCCGGGCACGCGGTGAAGGTCGACGACGACCCCTGGTACCTCAACGCCGGTCCCACCGCCGCGCGTCTGGTCGTACGACAGCTCGCCGAGCACATAGGCAAGTGAAGCCCCGTCGCGTCTGGCGCGTCTGTCTCGTCTGGCCGGCGGTCACGCTCCTCGTGGCCGCCGTCGGCGTGCTCAGCCTCGCCGTCGGCACCCGCGCGGTGCCGCCGTCCGCGGTCGTCGACGCGCTGCTGCACGGCGGGGGTTCGGCCGACGCGCTCGTCGTACGGTCGTTGCGGCTGCCGCGGACCGAAGTGGGGCTGACCGCCGGGGCCGCGCTCGGGATGGCCGGGGCGGCGTTGCAGGCGGTCACCCGGAATCCGCTCGCCGACCCCGGGATCCTCGGGCTCAGCCAGGGGGCGGCGGCCGGGGTGGTGCTCGCGCTCGTCCTCGGGCTCGCGAACGGGTTCGGGGGGTACGTCTGGTACGCCTTCGCCGGGGCCGTGCTGGCCGCGTGTCTGGTGTACGGCATTTCCGCGCGCGGGCGGGGTGGGGCGTCGCCGGTGAAGCTGGCGTTGGCCGGGACCGCGTTGTCGGCGATGGCCGCGGGGGGTACGACCGTCGTCCTCACGTCCAGTTCCTCGACGTTGGACCAGTTCCGGTTCTGGCAGGTGGGGGCGCTCAGTGGGCGGGACGCCGGGACCGTGGGGCAGATGCTGCCGTTCCTCGTGGGGGGTGCGGTGCTGGTGGTGGGCTGTGCGCGGGGGCTGGATGCGCTGGCGCTGGGGGACGAGACCGCGCGGGCGTTGGGGCACCGGGTGGGGGTTGTGCGGGTGGCGGCGGCTTTGGGGGCAACGCTGCTGACCGCGGCGGCGGTTGCCGCGGCGGGGCCGATCGCGTTCGTGGGGCTTGCGGTGCCGCATGTCGCGCGACGGCTTGTGCCTCGGGGTGGGTATCGGAGCGTGCTGCCGTTGTCCGCGTTGCTCGGGGCGGGGTTGCTGCTCGGTGCGGACGTGGTGGGGCGGGTGGTGCGGGCTCCTGCGGAGGTGCCGGCCGGGGTGATGACCGCGTTGGTGGGGGTGCCGGTGCTGGTGGTGCTGGTACGTCGGAGAGGTGCGGTGTCTTGAGCGGGGCGCGGCGGTGGGGCCGGCCGGGGGTGGGGCGCGGGGCCCGGCGTGACGGGGTGCGGCGTGTTGGTGCCGACCAGAGGCACGACTCGCAGCCCGGCGCTGACGGGGCGCCGCGCGCTGATGCCAGCCGGGGGTGGGACGCGCAACCCGGCGCTGACGGGGTGCCGCCTGCGCCCACCCGTGCCGCCCCAGGCGGCACGCATGCCCGCAGCTTGGCGGGGCGGGGTGCGCGCAGCTTGACGGGGCCCAGTGACCGCTGCTGGGCGGGATCGGCCCCCCGTGGATGGAGCCCGCTCCGTCCCTGGCCCGGTGTTTCGCTTCTTCTGCATCGTCGGTCCGCTGTTGTCGGTGTCGTCCTGCTCCTGGTGCTCGGGGGTGTCATGGTCGTGTCCGCGTGTGTGGGGCAGACGTTCGTGTCGCCGGGGGAGGTGTGGCGGACCGTTCGGAGCGGGGCGGGGGCCCATGAGCTTGTCGTGAATGAGTTGCGGGTGCCGCGGATCGTGGTCGGGGGGCTGGTGGGGGCCGCGCTCGGGGTGGCGGGGGCGTTGGTGCAGAGCGTGACGCGGAATCCGTTGGCCAGTCCGGATGTGATCGGGGTCGGGCATGGGGCGGCGGCCGCGACCGTGGTGGCGTTGGCGACCGGCGTGGTCGCCTCCCCCGGTGCGATGCCGGTCGTCTCCGTCGCGGGCGGGCTCGCGGCGGCGGCGCTCGTGTACGTGCTGGCGTGGCGGCGCGGGATGCAGCCGAGTCGGTTCGTGCTGACGGGGGTGGGGATCGGTGTCGCGCTCTCCGCTGTCGTGCAGCTCTATGTCACCGACAGCGAGCTGGAGGCCGCCGAGCAGGTCAAGTTGTGGCTGACCGGGAGTCTCAACGGGCGTGGGTGGGAGCAGGCCGGGCCGCTCGCGACCGTCATGGTGCTGTGTCTGCCGGCGCTGGTGTGGGCGAGCCGGGCGCTGCGGCCGCTCGGCCTCGATCCGGACACCGCGGCGGCTCTGGGCGTAAGGGTGGACCGGGTCAGGCTCGGCCTCACTGTGCTCGGCGTGGTGCTCGCCGCGACGGCGACCGGCGCGGCGGGGCCCATCGGCTTCGTCGCCCTCACCGCACCGCAGCTGGCCCGCCGCCTCACCCGTACACCCCAACTCCCCCTCTTCAACGCCGCGTTGACCGGCGCGGTAATCCTCGTCACCGCCGATCTCGCCGCCCGTACGCTGCTGCCCCCGCTGGAGATCCCGGTCGGCGCGCTCACCTCGCTCGTAGGTGGGCCGTATCTGCTGTGGCTGCTGGGCCGCCGTACCGAAACGGCACGCTGAAGGCCCCGGAGGAGCGGCCGACGCGCCTCCGGGGCCTTCGGGCACCGACTCAGATCGTCGCGGTGTCGATCACGAACCGGTAGCGGACGTCGCTCGCCAGCACCCGCTCGTACGCGTCGTTGATCTGGTCCGCGCCGATCAGCTCGATCTCGGCACCGAAGCCGTGCTCGGCGCAGAAGTCCAGCATCTCCTGGGTCTCCTGGATGCCGCCGATGCCGGAGCCGGCGAGGGTCTTGCGGCCGGCGATCACCGAGAAGAGGTTGAGGGCGACGGGCTCCTCGGGGGCGCCGACGTTCACGAAGGCGCCGTCCGTCCTGAGGAGGGACAGGAACTGGTCCAGGTTCAGCGGCGCCGAGACCGTGGACAGGATCAGGTCGAAGGTGCCCCGGAGGTCCTCGAAGGTCTTCGGGTCGCTGGTGGCGTAGTAGTGCTCGGCGCCCAGCTTCAGGCCGTCGTCCTTCTTGCGCAGGGACTGCGAGAGCACCGTCACCTCGGCGCCGAGCGCGTGCGCGATCTTGACGCCCATGTGGCCGAGGCCGCCCATGCCGAGGATCGCGACCTTCTTGCCGGGGCCGGCGTTCCAGTGCTTGAGCGGGGAGTACGTGGTGATGCCGGCGCAGAGCAGCGGCGCCGCCTCGTCGAGCTTGATGCCGTCGGGGATGCGGACGACGTAGTTCTCGTCGACGACGATCTTCTCGGAGTAGCCGCCGTAGGTCGGCTCGCCGTCCTTGTCGAGGGCGTTGTACGTGCCGACGTTGCCCTTGACGCAGTACTGCTCCAGACCGGCCTTGCAGTTGTCGCACTCGCGGCACGAGTCGACCATGCAGCCGACGCCCACGCGGTCGCCGACGGCGAACCGGGTGACGCCGGGGCCGACCTCGGAGACGACGCCGGCGATCTCGTGGCCGGGCACCATCGGGAAGATGGCCTCGCCCCAGCCCTCGCGGGCCTGGTGGATGTCCGAGTGGCAGATACCGGCGAACTTGATGTCGATCAGCACATCGAATTCGCGGACCGCGCGGCGCTCGATCGTGGTGCGCTCGAGCGGAGCCTTGGCGGAGGGTGCGGCGTACGCAGCAACAGTGGTCATGCCGGGGTTCTCCTAGCGGGATATGCGCCCCCGGTCGCCTTCTGACCGGGCACGACGTCCAGCGTGCCGGAGCCGTCGGCATTCACCCAGGTCACAGCTCTGTGTACGTTCGCTGGTCCTACTACTGCTGGGGTCAGGCTCGTGTGCGTACGACCGTGAATACTTGAGGCATGGACGAACAGCCCGAACCTCTGCGTGAGACCGGTGGGGCCCTGGACCGGCGTGCGGAGCTCAGTGAGTTCCTGCGCAGCCGGCGTGCCCGGCTGAAGCCGGAGGACGTCGGGCTGCCGGACTTCGGACGGCACCGCCGGGTGCCGGGGCTGCGCCGTGAGGAGCTGGCGCAGCTGGCCGGGGTGTCCGTGGCGTACTACACGCGCCTGGAGCAGGGCAACGGACGGAACGTGTCGGCGGAGGTACTGGACGCCATCGCCCGTGCGCTGCGGCTGAACGGCGCCGAGCACGCCCATCTCACGCATCTGGCGAAGCCCAAGCAGCACAAGAAGAAGCAGTCGGGGCGGACGCAGCAGGTGCGGGCGTCGCTGCGGCAGCTGCTGGACACCATGGACGACGTTCCGGCCTACGTCGGAGGGCGGCGGACGGACATCCTGGCCTGGAACCGGATGGCCGCGGCCGTCTTCGGCGACTGGGGCGAGCTGCCGGAGCGGGAGCGGAACTGGGCACGGCTGGTGTTCCTCAGGCCCGAGTACAAGGACCTGTTCCAGAACTGGGAGCAGAAGGCGATCGACATCGTCTGTCTGCTGCGCATGGACGCCGGGTGCTACCCCGACGACTCGCGGCTGTCCGCCCTGGTCGGCGAGCTCTCCGTGAAGAGTGAGGACTTCCGGCGGCTGTGGGCGACCCATGACGTCAAGGAGAAGAGCCACGGCCTCAAGCGGCTGCACCATCCGCTGGTCGGCGATCTGGACCTTCAGTTCGAGTCGTTCCGGCTGCCCGACGACTCCGAGCAGACGATGGTCGTCTACCACCCGGAACCGGGGTCGCCCACGGCGGACGCGATGCGGTTGCTGGCGAGCTGGGGGACGGACGCGACACGGGCGGGAACCGGGACCTCAGCGCCCTCGGCCTGACCGGACCCCGCGGTGATCAGCCCTGATACGGCGGTGCCGCACCCCAGCCCCACTTCGGCACCGGCTGTTCGGCGGGCGGTGTCGCGTCCGGGCCCGAGAAGTACACCGCCAGCCTGGTCCCCCACTCCACATACGCCAGGAACGCGGAGCGGAACTCGGCGTCCGTCGGCAGGCCCGCCTCGTCCGCGGCGTCCTGGATGAGGTTCACCCAGCGGCGGCGCTGGGGCTCGGTGATGTTCCGGCCGATGTGCTTGGCGACCATGTGGCCGTGGCCGCCCTGGGTCTCGGAGTAGGCGGACGGGCCGCCGAAGACCTCGCCGAGCCAGAGGGCGACATGCTCGGCGTGTTCCGGGGCGAGGCCGGCGAAGACCGGGGCCAGGAGGTCGTCCTTGAGGACCCGGTCGTAGAAGGCGTCCGTGAGACGGGAGAGGGCCTCCGCGCCGCCCGCCCAGGCGTACAGCGTCGGCACGGACGCGCCCGTGCCGCGTACCGTCGTGGGCCGGTAGTGGCGCATCTCCTCGATGTGGCCGATGTACGCGCGGATCGCGGAGAGGAAGTCGGGGAACAGGTCCGACTTCCGGAAGCCCTCCAGGTGGTCCTCGGTCGATGTCCAGGTGATGCGCAGGACGTAGTGCTCGAAGTCCTCCTCGCAGCGCGTCAGTTCGTAGTCGACGCACTGCGGTGCCGCCGCCAGCTGGGCCGCGGCTCGGGTGTAGGCGGCCAGGAACTCCGCCGACTGCTGCTCGGGGATGCGGTACCGGATGTATTCGACGCTGTGCGCGGTCATAGGGCCCACACAAGCACGACACGACCGGCTCTGACAGCGATATACGGGCTCGCTCCTGGGTCGCGTACAGCCTTCTCATGCATCTCTTATCCCGGCCTTATCCCTTCATCACGGTGCGTACCTAGCTTGCGGCGCATGTTCTTCACCTACCTGAGGCGCGAGCTGCGCCGCCGCAGAAAGGCGGCCCTCGTCGTCGCCTCCGGCCTCGCGCTGGGTATCGCGCTGGTCATCGTGGTCAACTCCGTGTCCTCCGGCATGGGGAAGGCGCAGGACAAGGTCCTCGAGTCGCTGTACGGGCTCGGTACGGACATGACCGTCACCAAGGCGGCCCCGGCACAATCGGATGATTCACAGCAACGTCCTCGCTTCCAGTTCGACGCGGCGAACGGCGAGGAGGAACAGAGCAGCGACCGGGTCATGGTGCAGGGCTTCCAGACCCTGGCCGACTCCACCATCGCCAAGGTCGGCGACCAGGACGGCGTCTCCGACGCGGTCGGCGGTCTCAGCCTCCAGGTCCTCAAGGTGAACGGCAACTTCACGCCCGGCCAGTTCCAGCAGGGCGGCGGCGGGGGTGGCGGCGGCGGGGGCGGCGGCGGTCAGCCGGAGGGCGAAGTGCGGGGCGGTGGCGCCGACTTCGACGTCGACAACTACTCGGTCTACGGCACGGACGTCACCAAGCCGGCGCTCGGTCCGCTGACCTCCTCGAAGATCACCAGCGGTCGTACGTTCAAGTCGTCGGAGACCAACGCGAAGGTCGTCATCGCCGACTCCTCCTACGCCAAGGAGAAGTCGCTGAAGGTCGGTTCCACGGTCACCGTCAAGAGCGTGAAGTTCGAGGTCATCGGTATCGCCACGGCCGACAGCGGTGACTCGGCGGCGAACCTGTACATCCCGTTGCAGCAGGCACAGACCCTCAGCGACTCCAAGGACAAGGTCACCACGATCTACGTCCAGGCCGCCGACTCGCAGCAGATCGACAGCGTCAAGTCCACGATCCAGAAGAACATTTCGGGTACGACCGTGACGACCTCCGCGGACCTCGCGGACACCGTCTCCGGCTCCCTGTCCACCGCGTCCGACCTCGCGACGAGCGTCGGCAGGTGGCTGTCGATCGCCGTGCTGGTGGCGGCCTTCCTGGTCGCCGGGCTGCTGACCTCCTCCGCCGTTTCCCGCCGGGTGCGCGAGTTCGGCACGCTCAAGGCGCTGGGGTGGAAGTCGGGCCGGGTGACCCGGCAGGTCGTCGGCGAGGCGATCGTCAACGGCCTGCTGGGCGGCGCGCTCGGTATCGCCATCGGCCTCGCGGGCGCATATGTGGTGACGGCGATCAGCCCGACGCTTCAGGCCCAGTTGGGCGGTGGCGGCGGCGGTGGCACGGGCGGCGGCCCCGGCGGCGGTGGCGGCTTCGGCGGCGGAGCGGCCCGGACGGCTTCCCAGACCCTCGACGTGGCTCTCACGGCTCCCGTGAGCGTGACGACGGTCGCGATCGCGGTGGGTCTGGCGGTGGCGGGCGGCCTGATCGCGGGGGCGTTCGGCGGCTGGCGAGCGTCGAGGCTGCGTCCGGCGGACGCGTTGCGCCGGGTCGAGTAGCCGACTCGCATGTGGGGTGCCGCCGCGGCACCCCGCAGCCACAACCGACGCGCACCACCCCGAACCCCACCCAGGAGCCATCCACATGTACGAACTCAGAAGCGTCACCAAGCACTACACCCGAGGCAAGGAAACCGTCCGCGCCCTCGACGGCGTGGACCTCACCATCTCCGACGGCGACCGCCTGGTCATTCAGGGCCCCACCGGCGGCGGCAAGTCCACCCTGCTCCAGATGCTCGGCGCCCTGGACCGGCCCACCGCGGGTGAAGTCGTCCTCGACGGCATCGACCTGGCCAGGCTCTCCGAGGCCCGGCTCACCAAGGTCCGCAGCGAGAACATCGGCTTCGTCTTCCAGTCCTTCAACCTGATCCCCACGCTCACCGCGCAGGAGAACGTCGAGACCGCGCTGGTACCCCTGGGGGTGAAGACGAAGGAGCGGCGCGAGCGGGCGGCCGAGGCGCTGAAGTCGGTCGGGCTCGGCGAGCGGCTCGGGCATCTGCCGGGCGAGATGTCCGGCGGTCAGCAGCAGCGCGTGGCGATCGCGCGGGCGCTGGTGAAGCAGCCGAAGGTGCTGCTCGCCGACGAACCCACCGGCAACCTCGACGAGTCGATGCGCGACGAGATCATGGACGTACTCGAATCCATGTGGAAGGAGTTCGGGCTCACTTTCATCATGGTCACCCATGACTCCTCGATCGCGAAGAAGGCCCCGCGCGTGGCCACCATTCGGAAGGGCCGTATTTCGGTCAAGGAGAAGGCCGTCTAGTCGAGACGACACGGGTGCGACCCCCGCTGTGCAGAGGACACCGGGCGGCGGTCGCATCCGTGACGACCAGAACGGCGAGACAAGTGGCCGGAATTCGGCACCGGGCCGTCCGTCGATCCCGTAACAGAACAATCCTGTCCGTCACTTGTCTATTGAGGTGCCTGATCTTCCACCGGCATACTGCCGAATCCGGGGGGAGCACGCGCATGCGTGCGAGACGACCCCCGGCCGGGTGAACGGGGAATTCACCCGGTACCTCAGGTTGGGGGAAATTTGCGCAGACAAGTGAAAAGTGCATGCGCGGCCACCGTCGCCACAGCGGCCGCCGTCGCCCTCGCAGCGGGCATGACCAGCCCGGCGTCGGCGAAACCCGAGCAGAGCGCGGCCCCGGGCTCCGCGAAGCTCGCCGCGCCTCACCGCATCACGCTCATCACGGGTGACCGGGTAGCCGTCGACGCGAAGGGCCAAGTGGTCGGCCTGGAGCGGGCGGAGGAGCGCAGGCACATACCCGTGCAGGTCCGCGAGGACGACGGGCACACGCTCGTCATACCCGCCGACGCGGCCCGTCTGGTCGCCACCGGCAAGCTCGACCAGCGGCTGTTCGACATCACCGAGTTGAACAAGTCCGCGACCCGTTCGTCCCAGAAGAACGGTCTGAAGGTCATCGTCGGCTACCAGGGCGCCGCCACGGCCGCCAAGTCCGACGTCCGGGACGCGGGCACGCTCCGCAGGACCCTCAAGTCCCTGAACGCGGACGCGGTGCAGACGCCGCAGCAGGACGCGCCCGAGCTGTGGGAGGCGGTCACCAACGGCGACCGGACGGCCTCCGGCATCGCGCACGTCTGGCTCGACGGCACCCGCAAGGCCAGCCTCGACGTCTCCGTGCCGCAGATCGGCGCCCCGAAGGCGTGGGCCGCCGGCTACGACGGCAAGGGCGTCAAGATCGCCGTCCTGGACACCGGTGTGGACGCCACCCACGCCGACCTGAAGACCCAGGTCATCGAGTCCAAGAACTTCACGCCGGCCGCCGACGCCACCGACCACTACGGTCACGGCACGCACGTCGCGTCCATCGCGGCGGGCACCGGCGCCAAGTCGGGCGGCAAGTACAAGGGTGTCGCGCCCGGCGCCAAGATCCTCAACGGCAAGGTCCTCGACGACACCGGCTCCGGTGACGACTCCGGCATCCTCGCCGGCATGGAGTGGGCGGCCGCCCAGGGCGCCGACGTCGTCAACCTCAGCCTCGGCGGCATGGACACCCCCGAGGTGGACCCGCTGGAGGCGGCGGTCAACAAGCTGTCCGCCGAGAAGGGCATCCTCTTCGCCATCGCGGCGGGCAACTCCGGCCCGGAGTCGGTCGGTTCGCCCGGCTCCGCGGACGCCGCGCTCACCGTCGGCGCCGTCGACGACAAGGACGTCCTCGCCCCGTTCTCCAGCACCGGCCCGCGCGTCGGTGACGGCGCCATCAAGCCGGACGTGACCGCGCCCGGCGTGGACATCACGGCCGCCGCGGCCCCGGGCAGCGTCATCGACCAGGAAGTCGGCCAGAACCCGGCGGGCTACCTGACCATTTCCGGTACGTCCATGGCGACGCCGCATGTCGCGGGCGCCGCCGCGATCCTCAAGCAACAGCACCCGGACTGGACGTTCGCCGAGCTCAAGGGCGCGCTGACCGGTTCCACCAAGGGCGGCAAGTACACGCCGTTCCAGCAGGGTTCGGGCCGGATCCAGGTCGACAAGGCCATCAAGCAGACCGTGATCGCCGACCCGGTGTCGGTGAGCTTCGGCACGCAGCAGTGGCCGCACACCGACGACAAGCCGGTGACCAAGGCGCTGACGTACCGCAACCTCGGTACGAGCGACGTCACGCTCAAGCTGACCTCCACGGCCACCGACCCGAAGGGACAGGCCGCTCCGGCCGGCTTCTTCAAGCTCGGCGCCACCACGGTGACCGTCCCGGCGGGCGGCAAGGCCACCGTCGACATGACCGCCGACACCAGGCTGGGCGGCGCCCTCGACGGCGCGTACTCCGCGTATGTGACGGCGACCGGCGGCGGCCAGAGTGTCCGTACGGCGGCCGCGGTGCAGCGTGAGGTCGAGTCGTACGACGTCACGGTCAAGCACATCGGCAAGGACGGGCAGCCGTCCGAGTACAACACCATTCTGCTCGGCTACTCGGGTCTGGGCACGGACCGCGTCTACCAGGTCCCGGCCAGCGAGTCGGGCACGACCACCATGCGCGTGGCCAAGGGCACCTATCTGCTGGACGCCTGGATCGCGAAGGACTTCGTGAACCTGGAGGGCGGCATCGACTGGCTGGTCCAGCCGAAGCTGAGCGTCACCAAGAACACCTCGGTGACGATCGACGCCCGTACGACCAAGGCGGCCGACATCACCGTGCCGGACGCCGCGGCCAAGCAGACCTTCGGCATGATCGGCTACTCCTACGCGGCGGCGGGCCTCGGCATCGGCGTCGGTCTCGACTCCTTCGCCAATGTGCGCATGGCGCACCTCGGCGGGGAGGTCACCGGTCTCACCCAGACCTGGAACGGTCAGTGGACCAAGGGCGCCGACACCGAGTACGACGTGGCCACCACCGCCAAGGTCAAGAAGATCCAGGGCGACAAGGTCCGGCACTTCACGGCGGGCGAGCTCGCCAAGGTGAAGACCGACATCGGTGCGGCCGCCGCCGACAAGACCGGCGGGATCTTCACCATCGGGCTCTTCCCCGAGGACGCCGTCTTCGGGTCCTCGGTCGCGCAGAAGCTGCCCGGCACACGCACGCTGTACCTGTCGACGTCCGACAAGATCCAGTGGACGTACGACGTCGAGCAGTACGGCGGCAAGGACGCGGACGGCTTCCCGGTCCTGGAGGCGTACTACTCGCTGGGCACCCCGCAGACGTTCCAGGCGGGCAAGACCTACAAGAAGACCTTCAACAAGGCGGTCTTCGGTCCGAAGCTGAACTCGGACTTCGGGCTGTTCCGTGAGGGCAACAACATCTACGGGTCCCTGCCGCTGTTCGCGGACAGCGCCGGGCACGCGGGCCAGTCGCTGTTCACCTCGGTGAGCACCTCTCTGTACCGCAACGGCACCAAGGTCGGCACCAACGACGACCCGCTGATCGGCGAGAAGGCGTTCAAGGTCCCGGCCGGCGACGCCGAGTACAAGCTGACGACCTCGGTCAAGCGGAGCGTCAAGGTCGCGGCCGCGTCCACGCGGATCGACGCGAGCTTCACCTTCCGCTCCAAGAAGCCGGCCGACTTCGCCAAGCTTCCGGCCTCCACGGTCCGCTTCAACGCGACCACGGGCCCGGACAGCCGCGTCGAGGCCGGTAAGACGGTCAAGATCCCGGTCGTCGTCGAGGGTTCGGCCAAGGGCAGCAACCTCAAGTCGCTGACGGTGTACGTGTCGTACGACTACGGCCAGACCTGGAAGAAGGTCACCGTGACGAACGGCAAGATCACCGCGAAGAACCCGGCGAAGGGGAAGGCGATCTCCTTCCACGCCAAGATCACCGACAAGAAGAACAACAAGTCGACGATCTCGATCTACAACGCGTACTACGGCAAGTAACAGGCACGGCAGGTAACAGGCAATGAGCAAGCGGCCTGTACGGGACCTTGAGTCCCGTACAGGCCGCTTCGCTGTTCGGTGGGAGGAGCCGGAGGTCAGACCGCCGAGCCCGCCTTCCACTGCGCCCAGTCCATGTTCCAGCCGTTGAGGCCGTTGTCCGGCGCGATGGTCTTGTCGCCGGTGTTCTGGACGACCACGACGTCACCGACGATGGAGTTGTTGTAGAACCAGTAGCCCGCCGTGCCCTTGTCGTTGGCGCCCTTGGTGTCGTTCAGGCCGACGCAGCCGTGGCTGGTGTTGGTGCTGCCGAAGACCGAGTCCGCACCCCAGTAGTTGCCGTGGATGAAGGTGCCGGAGCTGGACAGGCGGATGGCGTGCGGCACGTCCTTGATGTCGTACTCGCCCTTGCCGTCGTCGTCGGTGAAGCCCACGGTCGCGCCGTTCATGCGCGTCTCCTTGAACTTCTCGGACATCACCATGACGCCTTCGTACGTCTTGTTCTCGGGCGAACCGGCGGAGATCGGGATGGTCTTGATCGTCCGGCCGTCCTGCGTGACCTTCATCTGCTTGGTGTTCGCGTCGACGTACGAGACCTGGTTGCGGCCGATGGTGAAGGTGACCGTCTTCTGCTGTACGCCGTAGACACCCTCGGAGCCCTGGACGCCGTCGAGCGCGAGCTTCAGGGTGACGGTGGAGCCGCCCTTCCAGTACTCGTCCGGCCGGCAGTCCATGCGGGTGTCGTTGAACCAGTGGCAGACGACCTCCTGGCCGCTGCTGGAGGTGACGGTGACGCCCTTCTGGACGGCCGCCTTGTTGGTGATCGCCTTGTCGAAGTTGATCGACACCGGCATGCCCACTCCGACGGTGGAGCCGTCCTCCGGCGTGAAGTAGCCGAGGAAGCTGTTGGCCGGGGAGACCGTGCTGAACGAGGCGTTCTCGTGGGCGACGCGGCCGTCGGAGTCCTTCGCCTCGGCCGTCACCTTGTAGGTGGTGGACCGCTCCAGCTGGGCGCTGGGCTTCCAGCTGGTCTTGTCGGCGGATATCTCGCCCTCGACGGCGGAGCCTTCGGCCGTCGTCATGGTCACCTCGGTGAGCGTGCCCTTGCTCACGGTGACGGCGGTGCCGTTGTTGATGGATGCGTTGTCCGAGCCGTCCTTCGGCGTGATCTTGATCTGGGCCTCGGAGGTCTTCTTGGCCGCCGCCTCGTCGACATTCGCCTGCGAGGTTTCGTTGCCGCCGTCGGAGGCGTTGCTGTCGCCGCCGGAACAGGCCGAGAGCACCAGGACACCGCCGAGCAGTGCGGACGCGGCCATGAGGCCCCTGCGCCGCTTACTGTCCGTTATCACACGCTTCTCCATCGTTGCCGAATCCCCAAAACCCCGAAAGCCCCCGTGAACAAACATCATCAAGAACATCAACGCTACGACCGGTTCGTCCCGTTCCACATCCTTCGGATGTGTGGGGCGCACCACGTCCGCGGGGCGGATGGTGCGCATGTCGGTCAGTGCGCCCCATGAGACGACGAAACCCCGGGCGGCGGTTGCCGCCCGGGGTCACGATTTTCCCAAGCCGCGTCAGCCGACCGCGCTTTTCAGGTCTTTCGCGTCTTCTTCGTCGCCGTCGTCCTCGTCGACATCATCCTCGTCGAGGTCCCACTCGGGCGAATCCGGGTCGTACTCGATCTGCTCGCTGCTCCAGGAAGCCTGCTGGAGCTCGATCCCCGGCACCTCGCTGACCAGGTCGAACGGGTCCACGAGATACGCGAGAGCCTCTGCCGTGTCTTCCGTCACAGCGCTCTCGGCGTGGGCCCGCTCCTCGGCCGGCATATCCGCACCGTCCGCAATGCGGGCAAGTGCCGCTTCGGTGAGGTCGTCGGCATCGTCGACCTCGATCACGAGCTCCACGCGAATCCGTACAAAACGTGATGTCTCAGAAGTGCTCATGCCCGGAGCGTACGACTCATGGCCCCCGTGACTTTCCCGTGACCCGCGCCTTTCACTAACATCGCCTCACACGGCCAATTCGCCAGCGCCACAAGGGGATCGATATTCCGTGTCATCCGCTCGCCGTCCGTTGCTGACCGCCACCGCCGCGGGAACCCTGCTGGGCGCCCTGTGGTTCGTCCCCTCCGCCAACGCGTCCTGGGACGGACCGTCGAGACCGGAACCCTCGGCGACCCCGACTTCGCAGGTCACCACACAGGCAAGGGTGACCACGACGGCTTCCGGCGACGGCACCCGACTCGCCGACACCGGAAGCTTCGACACCACCCCCTATGTCATCGGCGGGAGCTTCTGCCTCGCCGTCGGTGCCGGGTTCGTGGTGTATTCGGTACGCCGTGAACGACTGGGTTTTTAAAGCACTTGACGTACCTTTGACTTGAACCCCATAGTCCGCCCATGAAGAGATCATCGGGCGTGCGTACAGCCGCCACGGTCGCCGTGAGCGTGCTGTCGCTCGCCCTTGTCACCGGCTGTTCGAGCGAGGAGTCGGGCGGCGCCAAGGCGTCGGACGCGGAGGGCTCCTCCTCGCCGAACCGGGCCGCCAAGGCGCTCAGCGCCGCCGAGTTGGAGAAGCTGCTGCTCGCCGAGGGCGAGATCGAGGGCTACAAGGTCGCCTCCGGCGACGACACCCTGCCGAAGTCCAAGAGCGAGGTGAAGACCGACAAGGCCGAATGCGGGCCGCTCGCCTGGGCCATGGCCGGTCTCGCGCCGGGCGACACGGACACGGGCGCGAGCAACACGGTCACCGCGGACCCGGCGTCGGACGCCGCCTCCGAGTCCGCCGAGGACCCCACCGAGGCCGACCTGGAGAACGCCTTCTCGGTCAACATGACCTTCGTGGGCCTCTCCTCGTACGAGGGCGACGGCGCCGAGCAGGCGCTCAAGGCCGTCTCCGACGGGATCGCGGCCTGCGCCGGCGGGTTCACCATCACGGCCCAGGGCGAGACCCAGAAGATCACCAAGGTCTCCTCGGAGCAGGGCTCCGCGGGCGGCGACGAGTCCGTCGCCTTCGTCCTGGACTCCGACATGGACGGCGAGGGCACGGCCGCCTTCAGGACCCAGGTGGTGCGCCAGGGCAACACCGTCGCCACGTACTACACGGTGGACTTCGCCACGATGGGCACCGGCAAGGCGGCCGAGGTCCCGTCGGCCGTGACCACCGCCCAGGCGGCCAAGCTCAAGTGACCGTCCCGGGCCCTGCCGTCGCCGTACGGCAGGGCCCCGACCGTCCCGACCGCCTTACTGAAGCGGCCCGGTGACGGTCTCCACGGCCGCCAGCAGCCGCCCGTCCCGAACGAACGCGTCCGCCGCCGCGAGGTCGGGCGCCAGGAACCGGTCAGGACCGGGACCCTCGACCCCCGCCGCGCGTACGGCGTCGATGACGGCCTGCGACGCGGGCGCCGGGGTCAGCCCCGCACGCAGTTCGACGGCGCGCGTGGCGGCGTAGAGCTCGATGGCGACGACCCGGGTGAGGTTGTCGACGGCCGTACGCAGCTTGCGGGCCGCCGACCAGCCCATGGAGACATGGTCCTCCTGCATCGCGGAGGACGGGATCGAGTCCGCCGACGCCGGTACGGCCAGCCGCTTCAGCTCGCTCACCAGCGCGGCCTGCGTGTACTGGGCGATCATCAGCCCGCTGTCCACCCCGGCGTCGTCCGCGAGGAACGGCGGCAGACCGTGGCTGCGGTTCTTGTCGAGCAGCCGGTCGGTACGGCGCTCGGCGATCGACGCGAGGTCGGCGACGGCGATGGCGAGAAAGTCGAGCACGTAAGCCACGGGCGCGCCATGGAAGTTGCCGTTGGACTCGACCCGGCCGTCGGGAAGTACGACGGGATTGTCGACGGCGGAGGCCAGCTCGCGGTCGGCGACCAGCCGGGCGTGGGCCATGGTGTCCCGTCCGGCGCCGGCGACCTGCGGGGCGCAGCGCACCGAGTAGGCGTCCTGGACGCGGGGCGCGTCGCCCTGGTGGTGCCCCGTGAGGCCCGAACCCTTCAGCACGGCCAGCATGTTGGCGGCGGAGGCGCCCTGGCCCGGGTGCGGGCGGATGGCGTGCAGTTCGGGGGCGAGGACCTTGTCGGTGCCGAGCAGGGCTTCCAGCGACAGGGCCGCGGTGACGTCGGCGGACTTGTAGAGGGTGTCGAGGTCGGCGAGGGCCATCACCAGCATGCCGAGCATGCCGTCGGTGCCGTTGAGAAGGGCGAGGCCCTCCTTCTCGCGCAGTTCGACGGGCGCGATGCCGTGCGCGGCGAGGAGCTCTCCGGCGGGCCTCAGCGTCCCGTCGGGGCCTTCCGCCTCGCCCTCCCCCATGAGGGTGAGGGCGCAGTGGGACAGCGGGGCCAGGTCGCCGGAGCAGCCGAGGGAGCCGTACTCGTGCACGACGGGGGTGATCTGGGCGTTCAGGATGTCGGCCATGGTCTGCGCGACCTCGGGCCGGACACCGGTGTGCCCCGAGCAGAGGGTCTTCAGCCGCAGGAACATCAGCGCCCGTACGACCTCCCGCTCGACCCGCGGCCCCATGCCGGCGGCGTGCGAGCGGACGATGTTGCGCTGGAGCCGGCCCCGCAGCTCCTGGCTGATGTGCCGGGTCGCCAGGGCACCGAAGCCGGTGCTCACGCCGTAGACGGGTTCGGGCTTGGCGGCCAGCGCGTCCACGATCTCGCGGGCCGCGGCGAGGGCGGCCACGGCCTCCGCGGAGAGCTCGACCCGGGCGCCGGCGCGCGCCACGGCAAGAACGTCGGACGCGGTGACCCCGGACGTCCCCACCACCACAGTGTGCATATCCATATTCAGGAGCGTACGCAGTGAATGCGCCGGTGTCACGAGTGGTGGACGCTTTCGCCCCTTACCGATTTGGTCACACCGGCGTCAGTGCCGCCCGCGGAACCGGCGTCGCTCGGCGCCGTTGTCGCGGGACGGCTCATCGGCCAGTCGCACGACGGGATCGTCGGGGCCTTCGCGTCCGGCGACGACCGGCTTGGTGGCCTTGACCGCCTTGGCCCGGTACTGGGCGGCGTCCGCGAGCCGGAACAGACGGCGGGCGGAACGGACGGGTCCGATGGGATCCTCCGTGGACGCGACCCCGCAGGCGACCCCGTCCCCCAGCTCCAACTCGGCGGCCCGGCGGCACAGTTCGTCGGCGGCCCGGACGACCTCGTCGGCGGGCGGGCCGACCGCGAGCAGACAGAACTCGTCGCCGCCGAGACGGGCGGCAAGGGCGCCGGGGAGCATGGCACCGCACAGCGACAGCACGGACCCGAACCGTTCGAGGAGGCGGTCCCCGACGGCGTGCCCGCGGGTGTCGTTCACGCGCTTGAGCCCGTTGAGATCACAGACGACGAGGCTGACGACGACGCCCTGGCCGCGATGGCGCTCGATGGCTTCCTCCAGACGTACGTCGACGGCCCGGCGGTTGGCCAGTCCGGTGAGCGCGTCGGTGTACGCCAGCCTCCTCGCCTCCTCCAGCCGCTCGGCCTGGGCGATCCCGGCGGCGACGACGGCGGCGAGGACGGTGGCGAAGTCGGCGTCGGCCCGGTCGAAGACGGGTTCGCCGACGGCCCGCGCGACATAGAGCTCGCCCCAGGCCCGTCCGTTCAGCACGATCGGGGCGACGACGCAGCAGCCGCGTCCGCGACGCCGCAGGGCGGCGACCCGCTGATGGATGTATCCGGGCCGGCCGGCTGCCGGACCGTCGGCGGTCTCCACCCAGGCGTCCGGCTCTCCGCCGCCGGCCCAGCGCTCGTGCAGAAACTCGGTGATCTCGGGGAACTGATGCACCGGGTACGCCTCGTCCTCCGGGAACTCGACCTCGCCGGCCGCCCGCTCCCCCACATTCACGAGCACCCGCAGCCGCCCGTTGTCCCGCTCCCACACCGACAGCGCGGCAAAACTCCCTCCGAGCGCCCGGCACGCCCCGACAGCCGCCGCCCGCCAGGCGTCACGCGACCCGTGCGCGGCCGCCATCCCTTGCGCCAACGCCACGACAGCTGCGAGCCGGATGTCCTCACCCATCACTCCAGGCTAGGGAGAAACCGGGCGAACCGGGACATTGATGCGGCGAACAGGTGGGCGGCACGGTCGGTGCGGCTCATCCGGGGTGACCGCCCGGCGACCGAGGACACCCCGGGACCAGAACGAACCCACCTCAGCCATTCCAGCCCGTCCGGCGTTTGAGGACGAGGCCGTTCAGGCCGATGGGGGTGCAGGGGGCGGAGCCCTTTGGCGGGGGCGAGTCACTCACCCGGCCACTCGGCCCGCCGCTTCTCGTTGAACGCCGCCACCCCCTCCGCCCGGTCCCCCGAAAACGCCACCGTGCGCCACGCGGCGTCCTCGACCTCCAGCCCGGCGCGCAGATCGAGCCCGAACCCCACCCGCAACGCCCGCTTCGCCGCCCGCAGCCCCACAGGAGAATTCGCCGCCATCCGAGACGCCAGCGCCAACGCCTCCTCCCGATCCCGCCCGGCCTCCACCAGCTGATCCACCAGCCCCAACTCCCGCGCCTCCTCCGCCTCGACCCGCCGCGCCGAGAAGATCAGCTCGGCGGCCCGCGCCGCCCCCACCCGCCGCGGCAGCAGCTGCGTACCGCCACCGCCCGGAATGACCCCCACCGACACCTCGGGCAACCCCACGACGGCCGTCCGGTCGGCCACGATCACGTCGCACGACAGGGCCAGCTCGAACCCACCGCCCAGCGCAAACCCGTGCACGGCCGCGATCGCCGGCACCGGCAGCTCCAGCACCCCGGTGTACGCACCCCGCGCCACCGGCCGCTGCCGCACCAGCTCGGCGTCGCTGAAGGAGTTCCGCTCCTTCAGATCGGCCCCGACACAGAAGGCCCGCTCATGGGTCGACGTCAGCACGACCACCCGTACGTCCTTGTCGTCCCCCAGCGCGGTACACGCCGCCGCGACGGAACGGGCCATCTCCGTCGACACGGCGTTCATGGCCTTGGGCCGGTCGAGGGCGAGCTCGGCGACATGCCCGACACCCTCACCGTGCCGCCGCACCAGCACGAACTCCCCGAACCGTTCCTCGCTCATGACACCCTCCGGGTTAACGCGGGTTAACAACAGCCTGCGTCCCGATCATCGCAGCCACCCCGGGGCCAGGGAAAGGCCGACGCCGGTTCCCGCCCGGCCCCCGAACTCCCCTCGAACTCCCCCTTCGAGTGACATCCCGCCCGACTCCGGCGTGACCTCCCACGGGAGCGCATAACGTGCGCAGCGCCACGCGCAACGGGGGCGCGAAACGCATGGGGAACGCATGGGGGAACGCATGGGGGGAGGGATCGCGGTGACGGACACGCCGGCGACGACCACGAACCAGGACACACCATCACGTCAGCGTGGCCGCCACCGCAAACCGCGCCCCCGCAAGGTGTTCCTCGCCGCCGGAGGCCTCGCCCTGGCCGCCGGTGTCCTGAGCCTCGTACGCATGACCCCCGACTCCGACGTCAGCAATCTCGGCACCGCGGAGGCCGAGCCCCGCCCCGATACCGGCACCGACCAGTCGCCGAACACCGAAGCCACCCTCGCGGCCTCCCCCACCGCGATCCCCACGGCCGCGTCCGTGAGGCGCGGCCCCGGCACGGCACCCTCACCCACGAAGACGCCGTCCGCGCCGCCCACGAAGGCCACGACGACGGCCCCCGCGCCCACGCGCGCTCACCCGGCCGTCCCCGGGACGCCCGACGCGTCGGCGACCGCGACCGACTCCCCGCAGCCGACACCCACGCCCGCGCGGCCCACCGACTCCCCGGCCCCCACACCGGACCGGCCCGGCATCTGCATCCCGGTCATCGGCCTGTGCGTGGACCCACTGACGATCAACGACTGACAGGACAGAAAACTTCAAGCCACCTGAGGGGCTCGGGGAAACCGGACTCACTCGCCGGCGGGCGCCGGCGCCCGCCGAGTGAGCAACCACGGCTCGACCACGCCGAGTCCCCGCACGGGCCGCTGCCACATCGGCTGCAACGCGAAGCGGAACGCCGGCGGCTCCTCGCCCTCCTTCTCCGCGGCGGCCGCGGCCTCGGCCGCCTCCGCCTCGGACGCCGGGGCGTCGCCGGTACGGATCAGCTCCTCGGCGAAGGCGCTGTCGACGAGGACGGCGTCACGGGGCGCTATCGACGTCAGCCGCGAGGCGAGGTTCACCGTCGTACCGAAGACATCGCCCATTCGGGTGGTCACCGTGCCGAAGGCGATGCCGACGCGGAGTTCGGGCATCGTCTCGTCGTGCGCCATGGTCTCGATCAGACGCAGGGCGATCTCCGCGGCGACGCCCGCGTCGTCGGCGCTGTAGAGCACCTCGTCGCCGAGCGTCTTGACGAGCCGTCCGCCGTGCGCGGCCACCAGGTCGGCGGCGGTGGTCTCGAAGGCCTCGACCAGCTCGCCGAGTTCCTCCTCCTCCATGCGGCGGGTCAGCCGGGTGAAGCCGACGAGGTCCGCGAAGCCCACGGCGAGGCGGCGGTCCACCATCTCCTCGTCGTCGGCGCCCTGGATGACCCGGCCCGCGGAGGCGGCGAGCTGGCGCCGCCAGACGTAGACGAGGAACTCCTCCAGCTCCGGCAGGAGCAGCTCGATGATCGGGTACGTCACCTCGGTGCGCGTCATACCGGGCTCGGGCGGCTCGGTCAGGCCCTCCAGGAAGGAGTCCATCTGCCACTCGGCCAGCCGGGCGGTGGTCTGCCCGGTGGAGCGCGCCACCTGCACGGCCATCGCCTCGCTCAGCAGCCCCGCCTCGACGAGACCGGCGAGCCGCCGCAGCGCCAGTACGTCCGCCTCCGTGAGCGCCTTGGCCTGTCCGATGTCGGCGAAGCCCATCGCCCGCCAGAAGCGGGAGGCCAGCTCCATGGAGACACCCGCGCTGCGGGCTGCCTGGAAGGGGGTGTAGCGCCGCTCCGCGCCGAGGATGAGCTGTTCGAGGCGCAGGGCGAGGGGGTCCCCGCCGGGGTCGGCGGACTGCGGGTCCTCCCGGTCATGGGAGTCCCGCCGCTCGATCGAAGCCGAGAGCGCATCCACCCGGCCGTCCGGGTCCCTGCCGGAGCCCGTGTCGTCGACGGTCACGCCTGCTGCCCTTCCGATCTGCCGCGGTCAGGTATCGACCGCGGTCAACTTTACGGCAGATGTGCGGCAGGTCACTCCGTGGGCTGTGCCGAATATGCGGCTCCGCCGCGGGGCCGCGTTCGGCCGCCGGGGTCTGCGGGGCCGTCGTGGCCGGTCGCGCCCACGTGGCGGAGCCGCATGTCGATACAGCCCCGCGCCCTCTGGGGCACCCCGCTCACGCCGGTCGCAAGTGCACGATGTCCCCCGCGCCCACCGGCTCCTGCACCCCCTCCGCCGCCGCCAGCACCAGCCGCCCGTCCCCGTCGATCGCCACCGCCTCACCGGTGACCGACCGGTCTCCGGGCAACTCGGCCCGCACCTTCCTCCCCAACGTCGCGCATCCCGCCGCATACGTCTCCTGGAGCCCGCTCGCCGCCGGATCACCGCCGGCCGACCGCCACCGCCCGTACCACTCCTCCAGCGACCGCAGCACGGCCCGCAGCAGGGGATCCCGGTCCGTGCTCACGGCCCCCGCCAGGGCCAGCGAACCGGCGCCCGGCACCGGGAGCTCGTCCTCACGCAGGGTGACGTTGATGCCGACGCCCACCACCACACCGGCGGCGCCCGCCCGCTCCGCGAGGATTCCGCCGGCCTTGCGTTCCTCACCGGCGACGGTCAGCAGCAGGTCATTGGGCCACTTGAGTGCCGTATCGACGCCCGCGGCCCGCGACAGCCCCGTCGCCACCGCGACGCCGGTGAGCAGCGGGAGCCACCCCCAGCGCTGCACCGGCACGTCCGTGGGGGTGAGCAGGACGGAGAAGAAGAGGCCGGAGCGGGCCGGAGCGGTCCACTGCCGGTCGAGGCGCCCGCGCCCCGCGGTCTGCTCCTCGGCGACGAGGACCGCGCCCTCGGCCGCCTTGCCCGCGTTCGCCAGGGCCACGAGGTCGGAGTTGGTGGAGCCGGTGCTCGGCACGAGCGACACCTCCGACCACAGTGAGTCCTCCCGCACGAGCCCCCGTCGCAGCGCGGTGGCGTTGAGGGGCGGCCGGTCCAGGTCGGACCACCTGCTGCTGTCGTTCGGCTCTGCTGCATCTCGCGGCGTCATGCAAGCCACCCTAGGTGTGGTAAACGCCGCACTGCCGATTGGTAGGCACCCCACTACGCTACGGATGAGTAACCGTCCCCCCTTTTGAGCAGGCAGGGAGCGCCATCCCGATGTCCGAGCCGGAAGAGCGTCACGAGATCCAAGAGCCCCAAGGGATCGACATCCACACCACCGCGGGCAAGCTCGCGGATCTCCAGCGCCGTATCGAGGAAGCGACGCACGCCGGCTCCGCACGCGCCGTCGAAAAGCAGCACGCCAA
>NZ_JBIUCC010000018.1:0-92943 GCF_044593495.1 Streptomyces sp. NPDC051963
CCATCACGAGCACATCAGCACGCGCCTGCCCGCCCGCACTCAACGTCCCGGGCCTGCAGGCTGCGCACGAAGGGCGGTTCAGCCATGAGGCAGCCTCCTGTGCACCATGCCGTCGAGGTCGCACTGACCAGACCCGCCGTCCCCGGTGAACTCCGCTCCGCCTGTCGTCATGTGCCCTTGGCGGTGAATGCGGACCGCACCAGGCTGATGGTGGTCCACAGCGCGCGCAGTCCCGGCCGGGCACTGCATGTGCTGCGGCGCCGACTGGGCACGCTGTTGCCCATCGACGGCCTGACCACGCACTACCCTGACCGGCGCGGCCAGGTCCTGCTCAACCTGGACCTCGACTCCGCCGTTCATGAGGCTCTCTGCAGGGACGCAGCGGTCCTGGGGCAGCGCCCGCGGGACGTGCTCAGCCGACGTCTGCACGCAGCCGTGGCCCGAGATGCGCGGAAGCGCGCCCGGGGCCTGGAGGACCAGCTCAACAGCGTGCTCGCCCACTACACGCCCGATGAAGTCCTAGCTGGCGTGGCCCGGTGCCTGTGCGGGCGCAGTCACCGATGCACACCGCCGGCGCTGTAGGCCCGCCTAGCGCAGCAACTGCTGGTCTTTCCCTTCTGCCCTTCTGCTTCTCTCTTTCACGGAGGCTTTGTTGTACACGCTCACCGACGAGCAAGCTCACGCCCTCAACCTTTTCAAGGCCGGTCGCCATCTGGTCCTTCAGGCCGGCGCGGGGACCGGGAAAACCAGCACGCTTGAGCTGCTCGCCGGAAGCACCCAGCGCTGCGGCCGCTACGTCGCCTTCAACAAAAACATCGCCCGGGATGCCGCGGCCCGCTTCCCCCGCACGGTGACGTGTAGGACCGCCCACGCCACCGCCTACGCCGCCGTCGGCCACCGCTACACAGGCCGCCTCAACAGCCCCCGCCAGGCCGCCTGGAAAACCGGCCAAGCGCTCGGCATCACCCGGCCGGTCCGCATCGGCGATCACGAGATCACTCCCCGGATGCTCTCCCACAACGTGCTTCGCACCGTGACCCGCTACTGCCACTCCGCCGACCGCGCCCTCGCCCACCACCACGTGCCCCGCCTGCGCGGCCTGACCGCCCCCGGCGAGCACGAGCAACTCGCTGACATCGCCGTGCAGTTCGCTGGCAGGGCCTGGGCCGACCTACAAGACCGCGACCAGGGGGTGGTGCGTTTCGAGCACGACCACTACCTGAAGATGTGGGCTCTGACCGAGCCGAAGATCGAGGCGGACTTCCTCTTCCTCGACGAAGCCCAGGACACCAACCCGGTCCTGGAGGAGGTCTTCAACGCGCAGCGCGGGCACGCCCAGCTCGTCATGGTCGGCGACTCAGCCCAGGCCATCTACGGCTGGCGCGGCGCTCGGGATGTGATGACCGGTTTCGACGCTACCCCCCTCACCCTGACCCACTCCTTCCGTTTCGGCCCTGTGATTGCCCAAGAGGCCAATCGGTGGCTGGCTCTGGCCGACGCTCCCATCCGTCTGACCGGCACCGAGAGCATCCCTGCCGAGGCAGGCGGCCTCGACTGCCCGGACGCGGTGCTGTGCCGCACCAACATCGGCGCCATGACCGAAGTCATGCGCCTTCTCGCCGCTGGCCACCGGGTCGCCCTGACCCGGGGAGGACAGCAGTTGGCCGCACTCGCGCTCGCCGCCCGCGACCTCAAGAGCGGCCACCGAACCCCCCACCCCGAACTCGTCCTCTTCCGCTCGTGGGGCGATTTACAGGACTACGCCGCATGCGATCCCGCGGGACGCGACGTGCAACCCTTCGTCGACCTCGTCGACGCCCACGGTCCCGACGCGATCCTTGCGGCCGTCGACCAGCTCACTGACGAAGAGCAGGCTGATGTGACCGTTTCCACGGCCCACACCGCCAAAGGCCGCGAATGGCCCACCGTCCAAATCGGCAACGACTTCCCACCCCCCAAAGACACCGACCAGCACGACGACCAAGGACGCCCTATCCCCGAACCCGTCAACGACACCGACGCCCGCCTCGCCTACGTCGCCGTCACCCGCGCCCGCCAGCACCTCGACCTGGGCGGCCTCTCTTGGATCAACACCCACCCAAGCCCGATGAGACCCGCGGCTACACGGCGCCTGCTGGAAAGCATGCCATCGTCGGATTCACTCGATGTCGACCTTTCTGGTCTGCCTGTCCAGGCCCCAGTCATTCCGCGTTCCCTACCTCGGCCCGCCACCGAGCAAGGTTGTGGCGAGTGATCAGGGTGTCAGGGTGATCGGAGCCCAGTACCCGCTCCTGATCGGCTAGCACGCGCTGGAGCGCGGCAGTAGCAGCGTCAGCGTTCCCTGTCACACCCCAGCAGTAAGCGAGGTTGTGGCGGGTCGTCAGGGTGTCGGGATGGCCGTGGCCCAGTACCCGCAGCATGTCGGTCAGCAGCTCTTCGAACGCAGCGACAGCACCCACCGCGTCCCCCGCCTCGCCCCGCCACCTGGCGAGGTTGTGGCGGGCGGTCAGAGTGTGGGGGTGATCAGGGCCCAGTACCCGCAGCATGTCCGTCAACAGCTCTTCGAACGCAGCAACGGCACCCACCGCGTCCCCCGTCTCCCCCTGCCAATAGGCGAGGTTGTGGCGGGTTGTCAGGGTGTCGGGATGGTCGTGGCCCAGCACTCTTTTCCTGTCGGCCAGCACGTCCTCGTACGCGGTGGTAGCACCGGCCACGTCACCTGCCTTTCTGCGCCAGTAGGCAAGACCGGCGCGGGCGGTCAGGGTGTGGGGATGATCGGGGCCGAGTGCGCTTTCCTCGTCGGTCAGCACCCCTTCGAACGCGGTAGCGGCACCGGCCGCATCTCCAACCATGCCCCGCCAGTAGGCGAGGTTGGCGCGAGCAGTCAGAGTGTGAGGGTCATCAGGACCAAGCACTCGCAGCATGTCCGTCAACAGCTCTTCGAACGCAGCAACGGCACCCACCACGTCCCCCGTCACGCCTTGCCAGTAGGCGAGGTTGGCCCGGGCGGTCAGAGTGTGGGAATGGTCAGGGCCGAGTTGCTGGCGGGCGGTGATGTGAAGGTCGTGGAAGTGGCTGCGGGCGGTGGCGGCGAGACCGGCGCTGCCAAGGCTGTTGCCTGTGTGGAAGAGGACGGGGTGGCTGACGGGCCGCCACAGGGCGTGTTGGGCATGCCGGGTGAGGGCGTTGGTGTTGGCGCGTAGTGCCTGGGCGAGGGCCGTGTCTCGTTCGACCTGGGGCCAGACTTCCAGAAGGGCGTCGGCGCAGACACGGGCCAGAGCGTCGCGTTGGTCGTCTGTCAGGGATTCGCGGGTGACACGTTGGGCGAGTCGGTGGACCCGAACAGCGTTGTGAGAGGTGCCGGAGGTGTGGTCGGCGAGACTGAGCCGATGCAGGCAGCGCAACGCGTCGGCCGCGTCTGCCTCGGTAACCGGCGGGCACAAGCCGATGGGGCCAGTGGCGTTACGGAAAGCGCGGTGTGCGGTGAGGTAGGCCAAAGCCGAAGGGCTGGTCAGAACGGTGATGGGGATGCCATTGGGGTCGAGCAGGCTGGCCAGGTGCATCAGAGGGCGGGCGACGCCTTCCGGGCTGAGCCGGTCGGCACGGTCGATGGACAGGGACCAGGTCGCAGCCACGGTGACGGCCTGGTCATCCGGCAGAGAGCCGGTCTCGGGGAGCAGGCCAGGCAGGGTACGAGCACGATCGGCCAACCGCTCGCGGTAGGTGGAGCAGTCCAGTTCGAGGTCGATCAGGTAGGCGACCGCTTGGGCCAGCGCCAACGGGAGGTGTTCCAGGTCTGCGGCCAGGCCGACGATCTGTTCGGGATCGTCCTGGCGGTTATGGACGGCGAGCTTCGCGGTCAGGTAAGCGGCTGCCTCGGCGGAGGTGAACTGGTCGATGCCGATGAAATGCCGGCTGTGGCCGCGCAGCGCGGCGTCACGACGGCGGGTGGTGACCAACACCCGGCCTCGATGGTGTTCAGGCGGCCACAGGCCACGCACGGCGGTGAGGTCGGCCAGGTCATCCAGGATGATCAGCCATCGGCGGTCGGTGGTCTCGGCCCAGGCCAGGGAGCGAGTGGCGGCCTGCTCGGGATCTGCGGGGGCGGCGTCTGCAACGTCGGCCCCGGCATTGGCATAGCCGCTGATGATCGCATCCCGGCTGGAGGCGGTAACCCACACCAGGAGATCCACGGCACCAGCCTGCCAGGCCGTGCGAGCGTAGAAGGCGGCAAGCTGAGTCTTACCGACCCCTCCCGTCCCCGACAGCACGCTGGGGCTGCCCGCGGCGATCTTCTGGGCCAAGGCGTCCGCGGCGGCACGGTGCTGAAAACACTCCGCCAGTGGTGGGAGCGCCCCGACCAGATGCGGCCAGCACGCCGAGAAGCGTGCGGCGGCATAATACGTCTGCGTCACCGTCTCGGCGTGCCCGACGCTTAGGCCGCCGTTCTGAGCGACGAGCGACGTCTGCGCCTTGACGTACAGGGCGGACCTGGTGCCGGGACCGGTCAGACGTGGTCCGGGCCCGGCGGCTGAGGGTTTCCGACCGTCACGTCCCCCGTGCGCACAGCGGCCACCGACCCCCGGTCGGCCCGGAGGTCAGCGTTCCCACCAATGGCGACCCCGCCGTCCCGGGCCACCATGCCTCCCGTGGCATGCCGGACCAGGTCCAGGAGCGCCTGCAGTTGCTCGACTGCTGCCCTGCGGTCGGGCTCTTCCAGGTCTTCGAGCAGGTCCTGAAACCGGGTCTGCCAGGCGGCCGTCACAGCGGCCTGGGTCTGCCCAGCCTCCCCGGGAACAGCACTCACGATGGCTGCTGCCGTCTGGTCCAAACGCCCCAGGGCTCGCCGGCTCTGGGGTGCGTTCTCTCTGCCAAAGAGCCGGGCTACCCTCTCCCGAACTGCCGTCCAGGCATCAGTACCTGCTGCTGCGGCCACCGCCGCACCGGCTGCTGAAGCCAAGGCCGTCAACGCCTCATCCAACATGCCATCCCCCAACCTGCCTTCCCGGCAAGGCCGCCAGCCAGCCCACCCCTCCGAGTAACTAAGCGTACGGGCGAGGACACATTGCGCGATCTGTTCGGACCTCCCGCTGTGAGAGCAGCGGCTCGACAGCCGCCGAGTTCTTGCCACTTGATGCGCAATCAGCACCGCAGCCCCTCCGTTTCGTGAGCGGCTGCGCCCATTGCTCACGACGCCCCTCAATTACGGGCCGCCCTCGCTTGCAGGACGGAGTGAGAGGCTCGAAGGTGCGCAGTGCCGTGCAGGGGAGGTCGCGGGTGAAGGTGTTGATGGAGCGGGGCGCCGCCTGGCACCCGTCGCGGAGGGTGAAGCGGGATCTGGGTCTGGTCAGCAGACTGACGGACACCGCGGCAACTGGCCACGGCGGAAAGACCCTCTGCAGGCACGCAGCCCCGACCCGGTCAGTGTGCGTCGTCCGGAAGAAGGCAGGCGAGCGCGCGCACAGCGCGGTACTGGAGGGTTTTGATGGCTGCCTCATTCTTGCCCATCACCCGGGCGGTCTCCGCGACGGAGAGGCCCTGCAGGAAGCGGAGCGTGACGCACTCCTGCTGCTGCGGGTTGAGCTGGCGCACGGCGTCGAGCAGTGCGGCGTTCGACAGGGACTCCAGGACGGAGTCCTCGGAGGAGCGCTCGACCTCGTTGGCGTCGAGCATCTCGCCGGTGGTCACTTCCAGCCGGAAGCGGCTCGACTTGAAGTGATCCGCCACGAGGTTGCGGGCGATCGTCACCAGCCAGGCGCCGAAGTCACGGCCCTGCCAGGTGAAGGTGCCGATGCGGCGCAGGGCGCGCAGGAACGTCTCGCTGGTGAGGTCCTCGGCGGTGGCTTTGCCTCCAACCCGGTAGTAGATGTACCGGTACACAGAGTCGCTGTACTGGTCGTAGAGGCGGCCGAAGGCGTCGGCTTCGCCGGCCTGGGCACGCTCCACGAGATCCGTCATCCGGGCGCCGCCGCGGTCCGTGACCGGCCGAGAGGTGTGGGCATCTGCCGGAGTGGCCATGTGCGGCCGCCCGGCTCGGCCGGTTGCCCTGTGCGCGACTGCCGGGCAGAGTGCGAGTTCTTCTTCGCCAGGGCCAACTGTCTTTGGGGCGGTTACCTGTTCGTCCGGCACCACTGGGGTGGCGGCATACGTTTCCGGCTCAGGTGCGACCGGGCAGGTGCGGGCCATGAGTCGCCGCAGGCGCTCGGCGGTCGCCTCCTCGTCGGACCACATCTGTGCCAGGGCGTGGCGCGTCTGCCCCAGTCGCTCTTCGACGCTCATGTGCACCCTCCTTCCTCTTTGTCATACATCTGGGCAAGGTGGGACAGTGCGCGGGATACATGGCCTCTCGCCGAGCTGGGCTGTATGCCCATGACGTCAGCGACTTGTTCATAGGGCAGGTCGAACAGGCAGCGCAGGACCAGGGCCTGGCGCTGCTGTTTCGGTAACTCGCGCAGGCTGCGCAGGAGGTCGAGCCGCTCTTCGCAGGAAATGGTGGCGTCGTCGTACAGGTGCTGGTCGAAGTCGGCCGGGTCGGTCGGCTCCCCCAGCCGCCAGTGCTCCATGTAGATCTTGGCGTGCCGCTGCGCGGCCACCGTGAAGAGCCATGCCTGCGGCTTCGGGTGGTCTTTGAGGCGATCCCAGGAGCGCAGTGCCTCCTCCATGGTCGTCTGAGCCGCTTCTTCCAGCACATCGTTGTGGGCACCGCGAGTGAAGAGGTAGCGGCGCACGCATGGCTCGTGATGCATGAAGAACGCCTCGAACCCGGTTACTGACGGACGGGATTGCGCGCCTGTCATGGTGTGCTGCACCGGTCGGGCGTCGGCGGGCGAGGCTCCGTGCGGATCTCCATGCTGCGGCGGCCGCCCGGCTCCTGTCGCACGACAAGACGGCTGCCCGGCGGGAGTCGCTCCACCAGGGCCACCAGTCCGGCATGCCGTTCCCGCTCGGCTCGTACCGCTTCGCGGAAACGGAACGCTTCCTTGAGAAGCCCCCACGCGTGCGCTCCGCCGGCGTGCCTGGCTGCCAGACCGGCAGCTGCGGCGGCAAGTATTGGTGCCACGTCAGTCAGTGTTCCCACACCGTCTCCATCCGCCGGTTCCGGCACCCGCCCACTGGCGGTCCTCATCACAGGAAAGGCGGCCGTCGGTCAAAACGCTGCACTAGGAGTGAGGTTGATGCCCGGCACCCGGAAATCTGCGCCAACCGATCTGTGTGGTGCGCTGGTTGTGATGGGCTGTCCTTGCCGACACCGCGGGTGGATCTGCTGGCCACTCCCCCACGCTGACAGCCACCGGGTGGCTCTGTACGTGAGAACGGGCTCTGGTCCACTTCTTGTGGACGTGTACGCAGCGTGAGGGCCGCCTTAGTGTGACAGCGGTAGAAGCCCGTCGGCTGAAATCACAACCCCATGAAGGGTCGAGCGGCCCCGGTACTGAGCGTCCTCAACCCTCTCTACTGCCCACCGTCAACAACGACAGGTGCAGTGCCGTCGTCCGGGAAGAAAGTGTCGGCAATCCGGACGAGCTCGGCGTCACTCAGCTGAGGTGGTGTCCACCCGCGCCCGCGTGCGTGATCAACGAATTGTGCGTCGAGGGGCACGTGATAGTGCTCGACGTAGTACGCCAGATCCGTGTACCAGAACCACTCACCGTCAGTGAGGAGATGCAGGCCGCCGATCAGCTCGTTCCTAGCGCTGAGGACGTCATGGACCCGTGAGGTGGTCGCGGCCAGCACCGAGCCAGCACGCAGGTAGCGAACGAGGTCCGTTTCATAGGCCGCACCCTTTCTTTGCATGCAGTCCCTCAGCGAGGGCCCGTCGGTGCGGCCATGCTCCAACTCCCGGAATTCCCCGAGGAATCGGTCTGCGTGCACGTTCGCGCTGCTCACGGCAGCATCCTATGCGCCGATCGCAGGCTAAGGCAGAATCTCCGCAGACGAGCTCTGAAGGCTCTCGCTCACGCCAGCAGGACACGCTTGCGGAGGAGCTCGAATCCTGCGCGGCCGAACATCTGGCGCTTGAGCATCTTGATCCGGTTGACATGACCTTCCACGACGCCGGAGTTCCACGGTTGGGAGAGCCCTGCGACGACGGCGTCAAGGTCGCGTTCGAGGTGGTGAGCGAACCGGCTGAGACTGGGCAAGTCGGCAGAGACTCTGGCTGATTCGATCCACTCTGGCAGTTGGTCGCCTCGAAGGTCGGTGACCATGTGGGCGAAGGCCCGCACGTGCTTGGCGAGGACATCCAGCTCGGGGCAGTTGACCAGCACAGCCTTGAGCTGGATCCGGTTGCTCTCGACCAGTGCGTTCGGGTGGGTCAGGATCCAGCGGGTCACGGCGCGGGCCGAGGGCGGCCGGGGCCCGACCGGCTGGGGTTTGCGGCGCAGAGTCCTGCTCACGTAGTTCCGGACGTTTCCGTAGCCGTCCGGGTAGCCCTGCTCTCTGATCTCCTCCCACAGCTTCCAGGCGTTGGTGCAGCCTTCCTCCCAGCGCTGGGCTAGGTAGGGCTTGTAGGCGTCGAGCTTGGTCGCGCGGCTTTGCCACTGCCCGGTGAACAACTCTTCCGGCGTGGTGGCGCGCGAGAAGCGCAGGATCGTGTTGAGCGTCATGCCGAGCTGCCGGGCGACGGACCGCTTGCTGTGGCCGGCGTCCAGAAGCGCGTGGATGGTGGCGTGCTTGGCGCGGGTGCGTTCGGCGAACCGGTGGCCTGTGGGCCAGGGCGACGTCGCAGCCGACTCCGCCTCCTCCGCTGGTTCCTCAGGCCGTTCTGGCGCGGGGCGCAGGCAACCGCGGTGCCGGTAGACGCACTTCTCGGCGGCTTCGCCCAGGTTGTGCCAGAGGTGCCACCGGTCCGCAATTTGAATGGCCTGTGGGGCGCCACGGGTCGCCGCCTCGGCGAAGAAGGGGGCACGGTCGCGGCAGACGATCTCGATGCCGGGCCGTTTGGCCAACCAGGCAGCAAGCGTGTCCGCCTCCCGGTCCGGCAGGAGATCGATCGGGCGACGTGTCTCGACGTCGACGAGCACAGTTCCGTAGATACGGCCCTTTCGCTGGGCGTATTCGTCCACGCCGACCACGCGGGGCACCGTGACCGGAGGATCGGGCAGCGAGACGATCAGCCGCAGCAGAGTGTTCCGGCTGACCGGTGCCCCCAAGATGTCCGTCATCCGGGCGCCGGCCCTGCCGGCAAGGGCAAGGCCGACCGAGAGCAACATCGATCGCAGCCGCTCGGTCCGACGACCGAACCGGCGGGTCAGCCCGGGCACCTGCTCGGCAAATGTCCTCCGCGAGCAAGACTCCTCCACGCAGACGAAGCGACGCACCCGTAACGACACCACAACGAACTTGCCGACCGCTGGCAGATCACGAGGGAACCGCAGGTAGGAGCCGTGTATTCGGTCCGACCAGCACCCGCACCGCGGGCATGCCGCCCGGCTGGCAGTCGTGCGGGCCTCGACACGGACGACCGTGTCGGACACCTCGACGGATTCCACGAACACGCCCTCCATTGAGGAGAACAGCAGCTCATCCAGCTGCGGCCGTACCTTGTTCACGGCGTAGACTGTCGACCCTGCCGCCTGTCGGCTGGGCGATTTTCGGGCGACCTGGACCCGCATCGCCCAGAGGTCAATAGTCACGCTGCGTACACCGCCACAAGAAGTGGACCAGAGCCCCAACTCGTGAACAAAGCTAACCGGGAGTGGGTGCATTACCGTGGCAGCCGTCAGCGCCGCGGGACTCCCGTCCCAGCGCTGGTGCAGCCAGATTTCCGGGGCCGTCAATCCTGGACCCGTTCAGTCGGTGTGGCGTTGGGTGGGGTCGAGGCGGCTGAGGACGGCGCGCACCAGGTCCCGGCTGTAAGCAGGGAGCGATGCGGCCGCGCCGTGTGGCGTGGGCTGGTGTGGCGGTCCTGCGGTACCGGGCCCCTTCATGTCGGGGCCTCCACGCTCTTCCCAGAGCAGGTAGGTGATTTTGGCCCACTGGCGGAAGTTGCCGTGGCAGGCAAGGTCGTCGACCCACAGCAGGTCGTCGGTGGGAACGTCGGTCCACAGCGGGTGGTACTTGGGGATGACGGTGAGGACTTCACTGGGCGTGAGGGGCTTGTAGCGCTGCCAGACGAGGATGCGGGAGTCGAGGGCAGGCCGGTTTTTGATCTTCTGGTAGCAGGTTTCGGCACCGACGAGGACGATGGCGAGGCGGGTGTCTTCGTCGTCCCAGAGCTCGCGGATGAATTCGAAGGCCCGGGTGTCCAGCCACTGAGCTTCGTCGACGACCAGGACGCGCGGGGTTTCCGACAGTGCTTCCTTGAGGATGGCTTCACAGCGGGTGCTGTTGAGGGGGGCCTCGCCAGGGAGGTCGAGCTTTTGGTACAGCGAGGCGCGCAGGGCCTGGATTTTGGCGGAGCCGACTTTGATGCGCAGGGTGGTGTGGGGGGCGAGGTCGTCGAGGTGGCTGTTGACGGCGAAGGTCTTGCCCAGGCCGACGCCGCCGTGGACGCACATGATGGCGCCCTTGCCGGCGTCGGCGTTGAGGGTGGTGACAAGGTTGGCGTAGGTCTCTGCGCTGGCCTGGGTCAGCATGGCGCGGGCGCCGGGCAGGCCCATGTAGTGGTAGTTGGGGCCGGCGGTCGGCTGGTTCTCGGGCGTGGTGGTCGGGTGGGTCACTCGGTGTCCTGGGGCTTGGGGCCGGGCCGGGGCTTGGTCCAGCGGGCGGAGTCGGGCTGGGGCCGGTTGAGGAGGTCAGGCCGGGCCTCGGCCTGCAGGTGACCTTCCGGTGTCTGCAGTTCGCGTAGCTGGGCGGCTGCTTGGCTGGCGGTGAGCCGGTTGAGGGGCTCGGGCGCGGCGGCGACGCTGGTGGCGGCGTAGCGGGGTGTGGCGCTTTTGCGTGCCCGGCGGGCTTTGGCGGCGTAGCGGTCGGCTTCGCGCTGGCGGGCGTTGCGCAGTGCGCGGGCTTGGCGGGGGTTCATCTCGTCGCTGCGGAAGGCGGGTCCGCGGTAGGTGAGAGTGTCGGCGTCGTAGAGCTCGACGCGGTGGTAGTGGTGGGGTTCGTGGCGCAGACGGACCATCTCGCCGGCGCTTGAGTGGCCGTGCATCCAGTCGCCGACGTAGTAGGCGCTCTTCCAGCGCACCCCCTTGCTGGTGATCTTCCGGGGTGGGCCGCCGTCCATGAGGGTGTAGGTGTGCAGATCTGCGAGGTCGAGGGTGTCGATGGGGGTGAGGTCGGCGTGCCAGGCCTGGGCGGGGGTGCGCCGGTGGAGGCGGGCGATGGTGTGGTCGTTGTTCCACCAGTCCACCCAGTCCAGGACGACGGTGACGAAGGTTTCGTAGTCGAGGAGTTCGTTAAGGGCCCACAGGGGCTGGCCGCGGCGGTCGCGGCGGCTTCGGGGGGTGTGGGCGTAGCCGGGCAGTCCTTTGAACAGCATGTGCTTGGCGGCGCCGTTGACGGCTTCGACGGTGCCTTTGAGGTGGGGGCTGTAGGGCGGCAGGACGATCAGTTCGGTGCCGAACTTTTTGAACGCCTCGTCCACGCACTTGCCCAGGAAGTCACGGCCGCGGTCGGTGCGGATCTTGCGGGGGATGCCGCCGAAGGGCCGGTGGTGGTCCGTGCAGAGGATGGCGTCGCGGGCGGCGGCCAGGATGGCGTCCTGGCTGGGCTGGTGGGGGGTGATGGCCAGCCCGCAGATGACGGCGGTGGTGTGGTCGATGAACCAGGTGATCCAGGGTTTGCGGCGGTGGCCGTCGACGTTGACGAAGAGGCTGGCTTCGACGTGGTCGGTCTCCCAGACGTCGTTGCGGTTGCCGTGCGGGCGCAGGGCGTGCACGTCGTGTCGGCGGCGGGCAGCTTCGCCCCCTTTGAGGGCGGCGCGCTGGCCGGGCGTGAGTTCCCGGTCTACGGCACGGTAGAAGGTCGCCTGGGACACGCGAGGCGGGCTGCCGAAGATGCCGTCGGCGACGAGTTCGCGGTAGGTGGCTGCCGCGTTGCCGTTCCATCGGGCCAGGGCTTCATGCATGGCCGGGGTGAGGGTGAAGTGGCGGCGGCCTTGGGGGGTGTAGGTGCCTTGGTGGGCGTCGGCGTTGTCCATCCAGTGGCGCACGGTGCGCCAGTTGACGGTGAAGGCGGCGGCGACGGTGCGGACATCGTGGTGAGCGAGGCGGTCTGCGTCGCGCAGGCGCAGCAGTCGGCGGACCGCGGCGGCGCGCAGGGAGGTGGTGTCGTAGGGGCCGTCGGGCGGTGGCGTAGCGGGCACGGGTGTCCGGGGTCTTCCTGGGGGTGGTGGACGTCGGGGCGGTGAGTCAGGCGGGGGCGAGGGAGAGCAGGCCGGCGCCGTAGGCCTTGCCGCGGCCGATGCCGGTCAGTACGGCGCGGCGCAGTTGGTCGGCGTCGGCGATGGTGGCCTCGCCGTCGAAGCGCCTGAGTGCGCACCAGAAGGTGTCCGGTTGCCGGCCGCCCTCGTGCCAGCGGGTGATGGCGCGTCGGGATCGCGGCAGGGGGGTGAGGGCGGCACTGTGCACGTCGAGTCCTGCGTGGGTGGCTTTGCGCTGCCACCAGGCGAGGGCGTCATCGCCGTCCAGAGGGACGTCTGTGCGGCGGGGTTTGGCTGCCGGGAAGAAGGGAGCGGCGTCGGCGTCCTCCTCCTTTTTGACCGTGTAGCGGGTGCTGGGATTGGCGGTGATGCGGTAGCGCACGCGTCGGCCGGTGGTGAGGGCGGCCAGCAGGGGTGCGAGGTCGCGGGTCTCGACGGCGCCGCAGCCAGGGGGCAGGCGGGTGAAGTCGGGCGGCATCCGGGACTGGACGAGCAGCGTCGGCGGCATGGTGCGGGTGGCGTGCTCGAGACGGAAGAGCAGTCCCGCATCCTGGCGGGGGTTTCCGCCCATGCCTTCGGGGGCCAGGAGCATGACCGTCTTGTGCAGGCTGGCGGGCCGGTCCACGTTGCGGCGGATGTCTCGGTTTTCGAGGTTGAGGCGGATCCGGATCAGGGTTGCTGCGGCGGGCTCAGTTGCGGTCGGTGCGCTCATCGAGGGTGTCCTGCTGGATGTAGTCGGCCAGGGCGTTGAGGGCGGGTGGGGCGGCGTACAGGGAGGCGGGCAGTTCTTCGGGGCTGCGCCAGACCCGGCGGGTGCGGTGGAGGCGCTTGGTGGGGGTGAAGTCGACGGGCACGTCGGCGAGTTCCCGGTGCACTTGGGCGGCCGGAATGTGCTCGGGGCGGTGCTCCCAGACGAAGTCGACGGGCACGGTGGCCTGTTCGGGTCTGGGCGGGGCGGCAAGGCTGAGCGGGACGCGGGCAAGGAGCTCGTCCACTGGTTGGGGGTGCGGGTCGCGCAGGACGAGGGGTTCGTCGGGGATACAGGCGCGTCGGCCCAGGTAGGGCGCGAAGGCGGGCTGTTCGAGCCGGTGGGTGAGGTGTTCCAGGAGCGGGTCGGGGCCCTGGACGGCGACGGTGAAGACGGCGTCGGTCAGGTAGACGCGGTGGCTGATGTGGGTGGAGGCCTTCTGGCTGCGGTAGCCGCCGTTACTGGTGGGCAGGCCCTGCTTGTGGGGGCGGCCGCCGCCGGCCGTATGGAAGTCGGTGTGGCGGTGGCCCGGCCGGTCGATGCGGACGGTGAAGACCAGATCGCTGTAGGGGATGACGCCGGTGGCGGGGTCGGGGGCGAGGGCTTCCTCGCGGGAGCGGCCGTCGGCGGCGGCGAACATGCCGATGAGGGCGGAGCGGGTGGGGAAGGCGACAGTGTCGCGGTACCGGAAGGCGGCGTATTCGCCGAAGGACATCAGCGGGGCGGCCAGGCGCAGCACGATGCCGTTCACGCATTTGCCCGGGACGGGGAGGGCTGGGCGGCGGCCTCGGTGAGGGCGTCGGTGAGTTCCTCGAAGGAGGCGTGGGCGGTGCCGAGGTGGTCGACGGGGGTTTCCTGAAGGGTGGTGTAGCCGTGGGCGATGCGGCGGCGCTCGCCGATCAGCCGGTTGAGGGCGCCGGCGTGCTGGGAGAGGGCGTTAACGGCGGGGATGGTGTGGCCGCCGCCGTGGGCGTGCTTGACGGGATGTTCGAAGGCGGCGGCGTAGGAGACCGGGCGGCGGTCACGCACGGCGTAGGCGACGAGGTGGGGCAGGGTATGTGGTGCGGTGGAGGTCTTCTTCGCCCGCGGCATGGTCTCGATGAATGCCTCGGTGAACAGGCCGAGCAGGTTAAGGGCCTGCTTCTCGTCACCGCCGAGGTTGCGGACGAGTTCGGTGAGGTTGACGGTCGCGTAGCGGTAGAGGATGCCGGACGTGAAGAAGCTGGTCTGCAGGTGCGCGCTGCCCGACGCGCCGGCGGCGGGCCAGTCCTCGACAGTGGTGAAGTAGTCCGGCTGCGGGTCGCTTTGGTGCACTGAGAAGGCGTGAGCCATCTGCACGGCGCCGTCCACCTGAGCGCCGGACAGTTCGGCAAGCATCCGGCCGAACAGGTTGATGGTCGCTGTGCGGCGGCGGATCAGCGCGGCAACTTTTGCGGTGGGCAGGACGGCGGGCGGGCCCTCGCCCTTTTTCTTGCGGCTCTTCTTGGGCTTGTCTGCCGCGGCGGCCTCTTGGATGCGGGCCTCTTCCAGTGCCGTTCGGTGTTCCTGGCACAGGTCGGTCATCTCGGCGACGACGTCACGGGGCATGTACAGGAGGGCGGACGTGATGCCGCCCTGTGCCTCTTCGGTCTTCAGGCCCTCGCTGTTGGCCGAGCGGGCGACCTGGGCGCCTGCGTAGGCGGCCAGGTCTTCCGGCCAGTCGGCCTCGCGCAGGGCTTCGGCCACGAGCAGCGGCAGCCTGCGGGTGCGCACCGCGTGTTCGTCGAGCTGCTCCTCCATATCCAGGCGGATCGGCCGCTTCCAGGACTGGGAGGAGACCATGGCACGGACCGATCCGCCGAGCAGCAGGGTTTTGGGTTCATCGTCCTCCCCCCGGTTGAGCAGGGAGGCGGGCACCGGATGCAGGGCGTGCAGGTCGATGTAGCGGGCGGGCGCGTAGGCGGCCACGTCAGTTCTCCTGGGATACGAGGCGGTCGAGGGTGAGGAAGTAGGACTCGGTCCAGCGGTCGGCGATGTACAGCCGGTCGGTGTCCCACCAGGCGAGGTCTTCCAGCAGGACGGCGAAGTCGAGGCGGGCTGCATCCAGGCTGCTCAGGTGCGCGGTGAGGGTCCAGAGCCGGGGGTGCAGCCGGGTGGCGGGCAGCCTGGTGAGGGTTTTGATGCGGTCGTCCATGCGGCCTTGCTTGAAGCCGTGCCGGGCCACGGCAATCGCCAGGGTGGTGCCGAGATTCGGGCGTGCCCGCCACGCCCGCCCGTCATACGGCCGCACGGGGTTCTCGGCGGGCCGATCGCCCTGGCCTGGGGTGTCCAGGGCCCTGTCCGTGGGGCCGGCGCCGGGCGGGTCCTCGTCTCGACTGTCGGCTTCGAGAGTGTTGCCACTAGCGGGGACAGCCGATTCGGGGGTGTAGGGCTCGTCATCGTCCCTGAGGTGGCGGTGTGCGGCGATCAGGCTGGCGACTGTGTAGTGGGCTTGCCGGGCGCCGAAGCCGCTGATGCGGGCGACGAGGTAGGGCTTCATCCGGTCGCACTCTTCGACAGGGCGTCCGCGCCCTGACGCGAGGGCGGAGCGCACGCCGCCCACGGTGCACAGATCGATGATGTCGGCGACGAAGGCGTCGTAGTGGGCGCGGCGTTGCGCGGTGGTGAGCGTGGGCACGGTGGTTCCCGAAGAGAGGGGGCTGGGCGGCGGTCGGTCAGGCGGGGCGGCGTTGGCTGCCACGCGGCGGGCGGCGCAGTTCGGCGGCTGCCTGGGCCAGGACGCGGGCGGCGCGGAAGTGCTGGGTGACGGCGGGGCGGGTGACGTCCCGCAGTACGGCGACGGCGTCCGTGGCGAACGCAGCCCGCGCGTCACGGTCGGGGTGTGCCAGCAGGTCCCAGAAGACGGTCTCGGCGCGTGGCCAGTACGCGGCACGGGCGCGCGTGGTCCAGGCCGGCAGCCGCCTGGGGGCGCGCGGGGCGCGGCCGGTTGCTGTGGGGGGCGAGGTGATGGTGCGCCAGGCTTTTTTGGAGACCTTCTCCAGCAAGGTGCCGATCGTCTCGGCCTCTGTGCTGCAGGTAGCGATCCAGTCGGCCATGTGCGGGTCGTTTTCCTGCGTCCAGGGCCAGATCGGCGGGGTCAGGGCGGTGTACCAGGTGCGGTTGACAGTTTTGCCGTCCTGGTCGAAGCCGTGGACGCGGACGCGGAGTTGGGCACGCAATTCGGGTGGCAGGTCGTTGAGGGTGGTGAAGGCTTCGGGGCGTTGGACGCGTGCGTTTTCGTCGCCGGCGAGCAGCAGCGCATCCAGGTCGCGCCACAGGGCGCGGTCGGCGTCCGCCCGGCGGGGCTGGTGCCTTTCGGTGATGGGTTTGCTCGGGTCGACGTCGTGGATGAGGAATGGGTCGGCGGCCAGCAGTTTCTCCTGGGTGGCCCAGGTGAGGTAGGCGTCGGTGACGTGGCGGCCGTCGGGAGCGGGGATGAGGAGGACGGCGTGCCGGGAGCGGCCGGTCAGTAGTCGTCCGGGCCAGGTCACGGGCGGCGGGGCGGCCAGCGGGTCGGGCAGGTGGGGTTCTTCCCAGGGGCAGTGGTCTGCGGCGCGGGGCCAGTTGCCGGCCGGTTTGGGCAGGCCGGCCAGGAGTGTTTCGTACAGGGTGCGGCCCAGTGGATGGAAGGAGAGGGTGGAGCGCAGGGGGCCGGCTTTGGCCTGGCTGATCCGCTGGCCGTTGACGGTGCGTACAGACCACTGGCCGGCGGCGCCGTAGTAGTGGTGGATGAGCATGTGCCACAGGGCCTGCTCGGTGGGCACCGGCTTAGGGTCGGTGTCGGTGTGCGAGCTGAGCCAGGCAAGGTTGTTGCCCTCCGGGCGGCCGAAGACCAGCTTGTTCACTCCGGCCCGCTCTTCGCACTGCACGGCCAGCCGAGGGTCTTGGAGGAAGGGCCGGTCGGGGTGGAACGCATCCCAGATGTACTGGTCGAAGTAGGCATGGACGGTGGCAGCGTCGAAACGGCCCTGTTCCTTCAGGAACTGCCTTCGGCGCCCGGACCACTGCCCCGCTCTCATCTTCGGGTCATCCAGGGCTGTCAACCGTGCTGCGATGGCGGTGAGCGTGCGGAGCAGACCAGCGGCGGCCGGAGGCAGCGGCAGCGCCAGGTCTTCGATTTCATGAGCGCGCAGCATGACCTCGCGCAGGCCCAGGTCTTCCTGGCGTCCATTCAGCAACAGAACCGGGATCCAACGCTCTTGGTCGGTGAGGTAGGACGGCGCAGCCACGAGAGAGCTCCAAATGCCTGACAGGCAGGGCACGTTGACGGACGGCGGTGAGGGCGGAAGGGAAGGATGGCGAGGGAAGTGGCCGGCAGGGCATGCCGGGGCCACGAGGGGGCAAGGCGTACCAGGAGAGCGGTCCGTCAGGTGGCGTGAGCCGAGTTGGGGCGACACCGACGGGGCCGTCTGGCCGTGCGGGGGCACCCGGGGTTGTGGTGCTCGCCAGCGCAGCAGCGCAGAGCGAGACGGTGCCAGCCTGAACCGCGCCGTCGCATCTAAATATTAGCCGACGCGAACTGCTACGCGAGCCGCTCGATTCATCATTTAACTACTGGTGGTTCACCTTGATCGACCGAGTCATTCCTGTCCGAGGGCAGTCAATTTCGCGGAGACTGGGTGAACTGCTCCCGTCACCGGTCTGCCGGGCAGCGAGGGCGACCTAACGGCATGAGATTTGCATTCGCGCACGGGCGTGCAAGTAACAGGGGTGGCTCAGTCGGCCTCGTGGACAAGGCCGAGCCTGGGGTCCAGTCGCAGACGGTGGCGGCCGAACTGTGTGGCCGCATCGGGTTCGTCAGCCGGGAGCAGGACCAGGTCGGCGAGCAGGGCGTGCTTGCGCCATGCCGGGGGTGCATGGTGTTCGCGGCGTCGGCCGGTGACCCAGGCGGCGGGAACGGGCAGGGTGTGCTGGAGGATTGCGCGGGTCTGTGCGGTGGTCGGGGTCCTCTCCAGCGGCAGCGGCCGGGTGCCAGCTGCGTCGAGGGTGAGCCTGCCGGCCGGGGTGCGGTAGACGGGCAGTAGGCGGTGGGGCATGGCGCCCAGGCGGGTGGCAGCGTCGCGGGGGTGCAGGCGCTGGCGGTGCAGGTCGGCCAGAGAGAGCGTGTACTGGGGGCCGGGAACGAGGTGCAGGGTGCTGAGATGCTCCTGGGATCGGCGCCTGCTCTGGTAGACGGCGTGCTTGCGCTGGAGGGCAGAACTGGTGCGGGCGAGGGCCCCGGCGTCGCCGTGCACGGCTTCGACCAGGTGCTGGACGTCGTCGGGCACTGTGAGGGTGAGGGTGCGTTCCGGGTGGCTCGTCAGGAAGTCGGCGGTGGCGTGCGGCAGGAAGCTGTGATCCAGGGGACGCCATGTTGCCGGCAGAAGGGTGCGGCCTTCTTCGTCGGTGGGCTGCAGGACGACCACGCTCGGGCACGGACGACTCTGTAGCCAGGCGGGCCGGCGTCCGGGGCCCCATGCGTGCTCGAAGCGCCACAGACGACCCAGGCGCTGGATCAGGGTGTGCAGGGATGCAAGGTCGCTGACCATGACGTCGACGTCGATGTCGAGACTCATGTCGAGAAGGCTCGTCGCCACGATCACCAGGCGGTCCGGCCGCCTTCCGGTCCTGCCCAGCTGGTCGCGGATCTGGCGGGTGAGGGCCTCCCGTTCGTGGCCGGGCATGCGAGCGTGCAGCAGCACCAGCTGGCCGTCCGGGCCGTCGGGCCAGCCAGGCTGGTCGTACAGGTGCTGGTAGGTCTGCTGGGCGTCGGCCATGGTCGCGCAGGTGACCGCGGCGCAGCCGCCGTCCTGGATAACGGGGGCGAGTTCGGTGGTGATGCGGTCCAGTCGGCTCTCGCGGGCCGGGGCGTCGTCAGGATCGGTGTGGGAGGGGTGGCGCACCGGGCAGAGGCGGATGGATGCGGTGCGGCGGTGGCGCTTGCCATGCTCGGCGGCCACCTGAGGGGCGATGCGGGTGACGGAGGCGTCGGTGGCGGCGGCGAACAGCCAGCCCGGGTAGGGGGGCGCCAGGTCGAGGCCGTCCGGGTCGTGTCCCGCGCCAGCGAGGTAGCTGCGAACGAGTTCGCTGCTGGTGGCGGCAGGCAGGGTCGCGGACAGCAGGACGACCGGGCAGCCCAGGGCGCCGAGCCAGTGCAGCAGGCGGTTCAGCAGCGGTTGCATGAACGCGGTGAGGGAGTGGGTCTCGTCGACGATGACGGTCCGCCCGGACAGGGCCAACAGGCGCAGCGCGCTGAAGCGGACCGGCAGGGCCGCCATGAGGGCCTGGTCGTGGGTGGCGACGGTGAACTGGGCGAGCAGGGCCCGGTCCCAGCCGCGCAGCCAGCCGTCCGGGACGGTCACGCGTTTCTCGGGCCGCTCCGTCTGCTCCGCGCTGGCGGGGTCGTCGGGCCAGTACTCGTCGGTGGTCGACCGCTCGTGGGCGGCCAGACAGTGGTCAGTGTAGGCGGTGTTGAGGTAACTGTGGCTGCGCACCAGTGACACCGGGGCATGCTCAGGGCCGTGCGCAGCGACATACGCTTCGAGGATGTCGTAGGCGGCGTCCGCGGTGGCGGTGGTGGGCAGCAGCCAGGCGATGCCTGCGGTGTCACCGCCGGCGTTGAAGATCCGTGCGGCCTCCAGAGCGGCGATGCTCTTGCCTGAGCCAGTGGTGTCGGTGACTACGGTGATCCCGGGCCCCTTCTCCCCCACCACGGGGGTGAGTTGCCGCATCAGGGAAGCCTGCAGGTCGTTCGGCGCCGCAGGTCCGCCGTGAGCCCGAGCGAAGGGCACCTCAGGCAGGGTGACGCGGACCAGACCAGAGTTCTTGACCACATCCGGGGCGTCGCTGACGGCCCGGGCGTAGTGATCAGCGGCGCCGAACGCGGGTGCTTGGGCTCTGGGCAGCCAGTGGTGACGCTGGCTGGCCAGCCGGTCTGCGACCACCCCGACTCCGGTGATCAGTACCGCGGCCTCCACCGACACCCGGGCGGGCACCATGGTGGCACCGGTCAGATGGCGTACGAGGGCGAAGTAGCGGCGCCGCAGGTCCTGCCAGGCGGGCCCGCCCAACGTGAGGTCGACACGGGCCTTGGAGGCTGCGCCGTCGAGGTCGAGCTGGAGGAACCGGCCATGATGGCCTCCCATGATCTGTGCCACCCGCGCGCCCGGGCTGTCGGAGGCATCCACCGGGTAGCCAGCCTCCGCCAGAAGGTGCAGTACGCCGTGCATGGAAGCCCGCTCATGCGGCATCCGCTGCCAGCCTTGCCTGTCTTCCCGCAGCATCTCGCTCACCCGTGCCCACGGGTGAGCCTCCTGCGTCTGGAAAGCCGAGAGCTTGCCCAGATCATGGAGGCCGGCGATGAACATCACCAGACAACGGGCCTGCGCCGGCGCCACACCCAACCCGGCAGCGATCAGCCGCCGCTGACCGCGCATCAGGAACCGGTCCCACACCTCACCGGCAATCGCAGCCACATCCAGCAGATGGAACAACAACGGATACACCGCCAGCACACCCCGGTCGAACTTCCCCCACGGCGTCAGATCGACCCCACCGCGCCGGGCATCCTCCCGCACTCCCACAACCACTCCCCCGCATCGCCAACCCGCCTTCGATACACAGGCGTTAGGCAGCGATCCTGCCGCACCCCGGTCATCTCCTACGCAACGGGACGCCCACACAGACCGCCACGGGACAGCTGTTTCGTCTGGGCTGTCCTCCTCGCTACGCGCCACGCCTCTACTCCGCAGCGGGGGTTGCTTCCGCCCTTCTCAGACCACGTCCGGGCTATTGCGGTCACTCCCCGCCCACGAGTCCCCCGCGCAGTTTCGGCCTCACACAGTCAGCTCAGGTAAAGTGAGCGAAAGACGACCTAGAGTCCTCTAAAACAGCAGGTGAGCAAGGGTCTTCCCCACGCACGTGGGGGTCTGTCCACCTCTGTAGAGGTGCGCGACGGAGACGGAACGTCTTCCCCACGCACGTGGGGGTCTGTCCGAGACCTCAAGCAGAACGAGATGGGAGAAGCGGTCTTCCCCACGCACGTGGGGGTCTGTCCACCTACCGCTGCGCCCCAGTCGACGACTTCGAGTCTTCCCCACGCACGTGGGGGTCTGTCCCCGCGCCGCGACCGCCGCCTCTACACCCAGTCGTCTTCCCCACGCACGTGGGGGTCTGTCCTGATCTCGGCCGGTGACGTCGACAGCATCGAGGTCTTCCCCACGCACGTGGGGGTCTGTCCGGGCAGCCCTGGTCAAGGACATTGCGGACCTTGTCTTCCCCACGCACGTGGGGGTCTGTCCTGAGCCAGGTGCCTAGTTCCTTGAGGAACTCTGTCTTCCCCACGCACGTGGGGGTCTGTCCCAGTCGGCGGGGGCAAGGCTGGCCAGGCCGAGGTCTTCCCTACGCACGTGGGGGTCTGTCCTACCCCTGACCAACTCCCCTGAGGTCCCGATGGTCTTCCCCACGCACGTGGGGGTCTGTCCATGTCCGATAGGTCCTCGCGGGAGTTGTACAACTCTTCCCCACGCACGTGGGGGGTCTATCCAAGGGCGAAGGCATGTGGGGCCGGTGCGACAAGTCTTCCCCACGCACGTGGGGGTCTGTCTGAGCGGAGGGCGGCATCGCTCTCCTGCGATGCGTCTTCCCCACGCACGTGGGGGTCTGTCCCGCATGGGGCTGGGTAGCTTCCCGGCGTAGGTGTCTTCCCCACGCACGTGGGGGTCTGCCGTACAGCAGGGCGGCGAGCTGAGCGATGCGCGGCCTTCCTCACATCTGTGGGGGTCTGCCCACGAAGGCCCAGGCCAGCAGCACGCCCTTCAGGTTCTCCCCACGTACGTGGGGGTCTGCCCGCCCACATCGTGCCGCGACGGGGGGCACGGAGGTCTTCCCGGGTCTGCCCGCGCTGGCCTTCCCCTCACCCCGCTGTTCCCCACGTGCGTGGGGGTCTGCCCACCGGTACCATCAGGGACGCGAGTTTCCCCTGCCTTCCTCACCCACGTGGGGGTCTGTCCATGACCGCCCGCGCCGCAGTGCGCGTCCTGCGATCTTCCCCACGTACGTGGGGGTCTGACCTGCCAGGCGGTGTCCGCGTCTAGGGACGACGCGTCTTCCCCACGTACGTGGGGTCTGTCCGCGCTGTTCCGTGCCGCGCGGTTGTCGTTCAAAGTTCCCCACGCACGTGGGGGTGTGTCCGGTCACGGCCTGGGGCCAGTGCCGTTGGTTGAGTCTTCCCTACACGGGGGTCCGTCCGCGCTGCACGACGGCACTTACGCCGCCGACCCCTGGACCAATACCTCTGATCGCTCCGTTCCTCCCGGGCCAAGGCCGGCCGCTGTGCCGGGCTCCTGGTCCGGGTGGCCGGGCCTGCCGAGGCCCGGGCCCGTTACCGGGAACTGCTGGACGGTGCCCACTGCTGTCACTTGTGCTCCCCCGTCTGTACGACGGGCTCACGGCTCCGCGGCACCTTCAGAGTCCTCGTCGCGAGCTCGATCGCAGGGATGTCTAGCGGATTCGACAGCGCTGGCCTGTGCAATTTGATCGGCGACGGCCGCCAGCTTCGGTGGCCTCGGTGCAGCGTGGCCACCCTGATGCCCCTTCACCAGGGCCTGATGAGTGGGCAGTTCGTGCCGGCCGAGTGCACGAATCGCGCGATGTAGCATCCCATCGCCCTGCGCGGAGAAATGCGAGGTTGGCGGGCGCAGCAGGCGGCTTGTACGGGGCCGGTATCAGTACCACCAGTCCGGGAGGTCTTCGTCGGCCTCGGTGCTCCAGTCGTCCTGATCGAGGGCCTGCTACCACTTGTCCATGACGGTGGTCCCGTCCGCGAAACGATTGGTCGGCCTGACCTCGGACAGATGAGTGTCCAAGAGCTCCGCGACGTCCTGGTACAGCCGGTTCATGCGTCCCAGTCGTGCCTGTCTTACCCGTCGGGCGACTGCTGCCAGGATCCCGATGCTGACCTGGAAAGGGCCAAAGGAGCCGAACTCGTACTCGTCGCGGGTGGGCTCTTCCTGGCCTGCCTCCAGTGCGGCCAGGAAGGGCTCGTAGTAGGCCAGGATGAACCGGTCGCGGTCCGCTGGCAGGTCGAGGGCCTCGAGTTCCGCCTCCTCCGGATCCACGGCGTGCAGCTTGAGTTGATCGGGCACTCCCTTGTGCTGGGGGAAATGGGCGGCGCACGCCTAGGCAATGGCGGCGGGCGTTCCTCCGATCGATCGGATGGTCCGCTTCTGGCCCGCATTGTCTCTTTGAGTTCGTCATCGATGTTGCCGGACCGGCCTTGGCCTCGGCAACGACCCATTCACCTGACCGTTACTCCCCGAAGAGGTCGGCATGTCGCCGGGTGTTGGGGGTGAACCGGATGCCGTGGCGGGCCGCATAGCGGTCTACGTGCATCAGAAACCGTACCGAGACGACCTGTTGGCTGAAGACGCCGGTCATGGCCTGCCCTAGGGCGTAGGAGAGTTCCACCTTCTCCGAGCGGTCGAGGCTTCGTGCGAGGTCGGAGCGGGTGCGCGGCCTGTGGGCGCGCGGCGGACCTAGGCCGGGGATTAGTGCGACGCGGTGCAGCCATTCGTAGACGGATGTCCAGCCGCACGCGACCTGGTCCTGTGGTGCTCTGCCCGTGACGAACAGGGCGTGCGCCAGCTTTCGACGGTGAAGACTATCCGGCCGGTCCGGTTGAAGGTATCGGGGAAGTCCTCCGTTGTGTACGAGACTTCGAATTCGTCAGGCTGCACCACTCGCTGCGCTCCCTCAGTTCTCTCCTTGCAGCAAGCAGGTTAGTGGCGAAATAGGGCGAGCTACTTCCGGGCACTGGGCAGTTGAGCGCCTGGGGGCCGCATGCCGAGCAGGCTCACCTCGATGCTGATCTGCCGGAGCCAGCCCATGCAAAGTAAGCAAGAGACAGCCCGCCGATCTCCAAAACCACAGGCAGACAAGGGCCTTACCCACGCACCTGGGGGTCTGTCATAGTCTGGTCGGTGGGGATGCCGTGCTTGTGGGCCTTACCCACGCACCTGGGGGTCTGTCCATGGCCTTCGCCGCCGGAGCGAACGGCCTGGCGTGCTCCCCACACACGTGGGGGTCTGTCCAACGCCTGCAGCGACGTCGTGCTGATCACCGGTTCTTCCCCACGCAGGTGGGGGTCTGTCCACGTCAAGTGTGTAGTTGTGGTCGTCGTCTTCCCCATGCACGTGGGGTCTTTCCTGGAGCAAGAGCAAACTCAGTCCATGGTTCAGGTCTTCCCCATGCGCGTGGGGGTCTGTCCGCCAAGGTCGGAAAGATCAACGTCCTCGTGTGGTCTTCCCCGCACAGGGTCTCAGGCGTGGGGAGGTCTGTCGTGGCTTCCGCCACGGTGGCGTACGAGGCCAGTTCTTCCCACAAGCGCGGAGTCGCAGTTCGACAGTGCCGGGAGCTGGGCCTGCCAGATCCTTCCATGGCGCGGCAGACGGGTGCGGTGGCGGCTGCGGACTGTCGCGGTGACGACCGATCGGCTCCCGCTCTTCCCGTCCTGGGGATCGTTTGTCCCTACGTCCGATGCATGGCCCGGTCTGTTCCTGGTGCCGTGAGGTGTGGCTGGGCTGAGGCCGAAAGCAGCCGCGGGTGGTGTCGTGGGAAGGCTCGTTGTCAGACCCCGCGCCTAGCCTTACGAGTACAAGTCGGTTCCGGCGCAGGGGGTTGCGTGGCATTCGACGGTGGGCGGATCGCCGCTCGCGGGTTCCAGTATCAGTATCTGCGCACGGTCGAAGCCATGCTGGCCAGTGTGCGCACCGGCAAGGCGGCTGCCTGCCGCATCGAGGGGCCCGGAGACACGGTGTCGCTCCAGCACGCGGATTCGGTCGATTTCGATCTGACCGACACCGATGGCCACTCGCTGATGGCGGTCCAAGTGAAGAGCGCCGGAGCGGGACGGACTGTGCGGGCACGCGAGGCGGTGACGGTGCTGGTGCATCTGGTCGCCGGGATCGACGCCGAGCGATACCAGCTGATCACCTCGGCCGTGCCGGATGAGGGATGTCTGCGGCTCGCTGAGCTGTTGCGCCGTAAACGCGGTGACGTGCCGCGGATCAAGGCCGACCTGAAGGACCTCCTGGCGAAGGCACCCGCTGCGTGGGGCATCTGCCAGGCACTGCCGGAGGAGCATTGGGAGCGTCTGGCGCGCGCGGAGGTCGAGTTCGACGGCCGCAGCGACGGACAGCTGCGTGCGGATCTCAATGACGCGCTGCGCGCCGAGCGGGTGCGTGCCGGGCAGGGATTGTCGCGCAGGGCCGGAGGGCTGGTGCTGGGTCATTTGGTGGCCGAGGTCATGCGCCGTGCGGCCGACCCTGGCCTGGCGGACTGGGATGTGCGGGATTTTCACCGGTCGGTGCTGGTCGGCGACGAGGAGTTGATTGCGGCTGTCGGCCGGCAGGAGTTCGGGATCGTCTACGGACAGCTGCCGCCCATTCCGGAGGTGGTGCGCGCGGACGTCGTCGATGGGATCGCAGAGGTTCTCTCTCCCGACGAGGAGGGCGATGAGGGGGTGAGGACGTGTGTCGTCACCGGGCTGTCGGGACTGGGAAAGTCGAGCCTGGCTGCGGCCCACATCGCTGATCAGGCCTTCCGCTATGACGCGGTGTTCTGGGTGGATGCCGAGAGCGAGGAGGCTTTGGTCGCGTCGTTCGCCCGCGTGCTGGCGCATCTGACCGGCAGTGAGGAACCGGCAGAGGTGCGGGATCCGCGGTTGGTACGGGAGCGGGTGCATGCCGCGTTGCAGTCCCTGCCGGGGCGGTGGCTGATGGTGTTCGACGATGCGAGCGCGCCCCTGGCCAGTGCCTGGATCCCGCGTCGCGGGCGAGGCCGGGTCATTGTCACGACGCTGGGCGGGCACTGGCACGGTGTGCAAGGGCGCGTCGATCTGAGCCCGATGAGCGGTGAGGAGGCACTCTGCTTGCTGCGGCTGCGAATGGACTTGAGTGAGAGCGAGGTTGAGCAGTACGCGGCGGCGCTGTCCCGGCTGGCCCAGGTACTGGAGTGCTGGCCGCTGGCGATTGAGGTGGCCTGCGGCTATCTGGTCAGCTGCGGTATCGGCGTGGACCGGCTTCACGTCTACACGGATACGCTGATCCATCGGGCCGCGGACGATGAGCGGTCGGTGCCTGCCGGGTATCCGCGGACGCTGGCGGCGGCCGTGGCGCTGAGCACCGAGCGTCTGATCAGCGGCGCCCGCTCACGTGGTCTGCTGCAGCCGACCCTGGCCGCGGTCGCCGCACTGTGCTGGCTTGCCCCTCGCCGGGCGCCGGTGCATCTGGCGCTGGCGAGTGCATTCGTCGGCCCCAAAGACCTGCCACCGGCTCCCGGTTGGGTGGTGTTCGACGAGGCGCAGGTTCCGGTGCGCGAGGTCATCCGGGAACTGACCGATGTCTCCCTGGTCCGGTATGACGAGCCGCTGCCAACCCGCAAGGAGACTTTTCCGGGCAGTGACGACACGGTGTCGATGAACGCGGTGCTGCAGGACATTCTGGCCCGGCACCTGGGGCTGTCGCAGTCAGAGGTGGCGGCGGGCCTGTCCCATGTGGCCTGTCACACCGACCGCTGGCTGCGCGGGGCCCTGCTCTCCGGGCAGGCGGAACGGACCTGGGAGCTGGCCCAGCACGCCACCGCGCTGGTCGGGCACATCCGCTCCACGCGCACAGCCGACGGGTACACGGCCCTGCTCATGGGCAACCTGGCGGCGTTTAACCATGCCCACGGTCAGTACGAAGCCGCCCACAGCCTGCTGGAGCTGGAGCTGGAGTGGCTGGGCCGTGCCGGCGACCCGGACATGGGACTGGCCGCCCAGGCGCACACCCTGCTTGCACACCTTGCCCAGCTGCGCAAGCAAGCCGACGCCGGCCCCCGTGTTGCCGCCCATCTGCGTCCCGTGCTGTTGTACCTCCGCCAGCTCGACGGGCCGCCGCCCGAGCCCGTCGCTAACCTCGCGGCCGAGGCGTCGCGGATCCTGCAAATGCGACTGCGCGACCAGCCGGACCCTGCGCTCGCGCAACTGCTGGAGGACTTCCGTGCCCTGGCCGACGTGCTCCCCACCAAGACGACACAGGCGGTAAAAGACCTCCTCGCCGTCCAGAATCTGTTGGAACAGAGGGATGCCGAACGCGCCGAACACACTGCCACCGCCGCCTTGGCCAGCAGCACCGATCCATGGTCTGCCGCCACAGCCGACCTCAAACGCCTCCTGGTCGAGGCCCTCGTCCTGCAGGACAAGTGGGAGCAGGCCGCTGCTGCGCTCAGCGACTTTCTGCCTTACGCCGGCCCTCGCACGCTGTACGGGTTTGCCCTGCACCACCTGGTGCACAACGTCGGCTGCCACTGCGCCTGGACGTGGGTGACCCAGGGAGAACAGCGTGCGGTGGAACTTTTGGGACGGCTGCTGGAGGAAACCGGCATCGCCGAGAATCCGGCGCTCGAGACGGCCACCGATGAGGCCCGGTTCATCCTGCTGCAGGTGGTGCACGACAGCTGGCAGGCCATGAACGGAAACTCCCAGTATGGGGGGTTCCTGGAGCAGATGAGCCGGCTCAACGACAAGACGTTCACCGAGCCCTACGATCCGGACAGCGTGTGGGAGCGGATCTACTCCGGCTTAATGCCGCGGCTGTCGGCCGTGATGGGTGAGACGGTGCACCGCAACTACCAGGAGGAGGGAGACGCCATCCTGGCCACCGGCCTGCCCTCGCTTGATCGGGATCCAGCGGTCAAAGACGCCTACGCGACTGCCCGCTGCCACGCGGTGCTGTCGTTGTCCACAGATCCGGTCTACGGCGGCCTCGCCGGACACTCCACCATCGACCTCCTCCTGCCGGAAGCCCGAAAGTTCCTGCCCGGTCCGAAGGCTGTGGTCATCCTGCAACCCCACAAGATGGTCGGTGCCACCTCCCCCGACACCGGTAAGTCCATCGAGCTTCAGGTCCACCGAGCCTGCGACAAGGGCCTGCGCCGCCTGGTCGGACCGCAGCCCACCCTCATCTCACCCCAGCACCTCACCCTTGTGCTGACCGGCCAGCAGCTGACTCTCGAACACGACGACGGCACCGTCATCGCCCGCGCGACCATACGAGCCTCCAGCCAATGGCGACAGGCGGCCCGCACCCGCCACAGCGCGGTGGTCTACTTCGGCTACGGCTTTGAACTCCACCACTCCCCCACACACCGGCGCCTCATGGCCTCACCCACCGAACTCGGCCGCCACATCAACAGCGCCAGCGACAACGGCCTCCTCGCAGCAGGACTCGTATCCGTCCGCATCCAGCCCACACCCTCCGTACAGCACCGGCCGCCGGCTACAGCCCGCCAGCAACCCCGCCGGTCAACCCGCGCCCAACGGAAGAAACCCCACAGATAAGCCCACCCACAGCGCTACTGGCGAGCCCAAATCCACCTACCAGGCGGGCAGTTCAGGCCAAACCACCAAGGACGACCGCGGCCAGGCAGCAGCCCTCACACGCACGGCCAGGTCATGTAAAGTAAAGAGAAAACGCCTTGCCAATCTCCAAAACCACAGGTGAGCAAGGGTCTTCCCCACACGCGTGAGGGTCTGTCCTTTTGGGCGCCGCGGATGCACATGCGGCCGGTGTCTTCCCCACACGCGTGAGGGTCTGTCCGACACCACCACCAACAGCGGCAACAGCGCCTCGTCTTCCCCACACGCGTGAGGGTCTGTCCATGACCGTCACGCCGTCCGGGATGGCCGCCAAGGTCTTCCCCACACGCGTGAGGGTCTGTCCTGCCCGCACGCGATCAGCCCGGCCAGGAACTCGGTCTTCCCCACACGCGTGAGGGTCTGTCCGCCTCGTAGACCTGCGAGAGCAAGGTAGGGCCGTCTTCCCCACCCGCGTGGGGGTCTGTCCAGAGCGTCGACGGACGCGAACAGCTCTTCCTCGTCTTCCCCACGCCCGTGAGGGTCTGTCGGTGACGGTCACAGAGCCGGGAAAGCGCTCCGGGTCGTCCCCACACGTGTGGGGGTCCGCCCTCTCTGAGGATGGGGTTGATCGTACCCAGCCCGTATTCCCACGCACGTGGGGTCTGTCGGGCTGGTGAATATGGTCGCGGTGGATCCACGGGACCTCCTCATACACGTAGGGGTCGTCCCCCGCCGTTATGGCAGACCGCGCCTGCGGCTGCGTTGTCGGTGGTTGTCAGTGCTGGTCGTCATCGAGCAGCCCCGGGACGACGACCCTGCCGACCATGAGGCACTGCCGGGTCAACCTGTTGTGTCTTCGGTGGTGTTGACCCACATCACCATCTCCCCAGGGTTGTATTCCGCTGCAGCGTTCAGCGCCTCCACCGGGACAGCATGCAACGCCGCCAAGAACTCGGCTGCCAAGGCGCGCCCCGCCGGGTTCGTCACCAGCGCGTGCGGGGGAAGGCCACCGGGGCGGCCGTAGTCCAGAAGATGTGCCCGGCTATCGGCCAACGGCCGGCCCGCAAGACCCTCCACCACGTGGTGCTGATGTCTGACCAACAAGACCGCGTCCACGTTCGCGAACTCAACCGCGCCACCATCAGCGCGGTAGAACGACCTGGGGGTGAACAGTCCCGAGGCCGGAGAGGTCAACGCCGTCAGAGGCTCGTTGACGAAGTCGTCCCACACGACGACAAGAACCGACCAAAAGTCTGGATCCGTCGCCCGGAAGCCGGCGAACTTCTTGTCCGCACTGATGAGGAAGTCCTTGACCGGGTTGTCGCGAGGGAATGTCACGGCCTTGTCGCGCAACGCTTCAGACGCCGCGGTGCGGGCGTTCAGCTGCCACCCGTTCGACGCCCGCTGTTCCCTGTGTACACGCAGGTCAGCAGCCTTGACCTCAACACCGAGCGCGCCGACACCATCAAGCTTGATCACGACCTCGGGATTGGCCTTCGCCCCGCCTGCGACCGGCTCCATCTCAAACGCTGCAGGAGCCGGCCAGCCGTAGGCGGCCAGATGCGCCACGACCAGCACTTCGCAGTACCAGGCCAGAATCTGCTGATAGTGGCCCAGATCCTTCTCGGCCCCGCCGAACGACTCCAATCGCTTGAGCTGCTCTGCGGCGAAGCCCGGCATCACCGCATCACCGGCCGCCAGCGCCATCACCGTCGGCCCTCCCACCATCGCGAAGCCAGGCGTCTTTGGATTGAAGTTATAACCCAACCAGTGCCATTGCGTGCGAATCGGACCATTTTGAATGGAACTCATCAATTCTGCGGCACGCCTGGCGATCGAGTGCGTCATGCACAAGGTCTTTCACTAGCTGAAGCAGTAACGGTCATCGTCGCTCACATGCTGACAGCTGGTCGCCTGCCGCGGGCAGGGCCCATGCCCGGTGTACTGGCGTCGCCTTCACATCCTTGCCAGCCAGGCGCCGCGACTGGACACCTCGACCTCACCGTTCGGCTCCCGCGGCCCCACGCCGAACCGTCCGCAGGGCGGGGGACGGCGGCGGGCAGGTGACCGCGAGACGCTGGCGGCGATCGTCTTCGTGGCCACCTCGGGCTGCACCTGGCGGCAGCTGCCGCCGGTGTTCGGGCCGGCCTGGCCCACGGTCTACCGGCGCTTCGCCCAGTGGAGCCGAGCCAGGGTCTGGGCCCGCCTCCACCGGGTCATCCTCGACGAACTCGGCGCCCGAGGACAGCTGGACTGGTCGCGGTGCGCGATCGACTCCGTCAGTGTCCGGGCGACAAAAGGGGGTCCCTGACCGGACCGAATCCGACCGACCGCGGCAAGAGCGGATCGAAAATCCACCTGATCACGGACCGGAACGGGCTGCCCCTGTCATTGGGCATCTCAGGCGCCAACATGCACGACAGCCTTGGCCTGGAACCGCTCGTACGCGGCATCCCGCCCATCCGCTCCCGACGCGGCCCGCGCCGTCGACGTCCGGCCAAGCTCCACGCCGACAAGGGGTACGACTACGACCACCTGCGCCGATGGCTACGCAAGCGCGGAATCCGCCACCGTGTCCGTCAGGACCTGAGTCGATTCTGCTGAGGATCAAAGCAGACCAGCCCCATCGAGTCCGCGAGAGCCGCTGCCCAAGCAGAGACCTCCTCAGCCCTGCTCCAACTCATCGGGAAGTAGACGAGCGGGCCACCGGCCCCGCCGATCAACGGCCCTGCGGCCCAAGGCGATGCGTCCTCCACATCATCAGTCACGTCACCCCACCGCTCAACAAGCGCGGCAACGTAAGCCGCGATGCGCTCGGTCGGAGGAGGGCCCACCGCTGTGTCCAAGTAGCGGTCGAAGAGATCCTCGAAGACTCGACCGGCGGTCCTGTCATCTGCCGGCCGCTCTCCTTCCCAGACGGCCAAGTCGTAACTCATGCCCGGAGGCTCTCACACCGCAATGACAAGACAACGTTGACGGCGGACAGGCGCCAAAAGAAACGATGTCTTATCCGGTCGGAGGAGTCACGTCGTGAAGGGGCCGCATGGGCGCTGGTGCCGTCAGGTCGCCCCCTGTTCGACAGGGGTGGGAGTTGGCCGCGGAATGTTCACGCCGAGCCGGTTGAGACGGTTGAAGATGGTGCGGACTTCGTTGGTCAAGGGGTCATCCGGGCCGAGGTGTTGGAACAGCAGGGGGTAGATGGCGGCGAAGGTGGCGAGTGCTTCCCCTGGTCTGTTGTTGGCTGCTTGCAGCAGACCGACGCGGCTGCGCACTTCAAGCAACAGATGGTCTTCTGGCGGGGTGTCCTGAGTCAGCTCTGCGGCGAGGGCCGTGTATTCGTCGAGGGCTTTGGGGAGGTTGCCCAGTCGCAGGTGACAGAACGCGGCCTTGGCGCGACACTCTGCTGCTTGGCGTGGGTTGTCCTCGGGTGCGGCCGGTTCGAGTCCGAGCTTGTTGTAGAGGGGCAGGGCTTCTCCGAAGTGTCCGGCGTCGAAGAAGGCCTGTGCCTGGACGATGCGTATCGTCGCTGGCAACAATTCTAGTGCGGCCAGCGGGGCAGCGGGGTCGTCGGCGGCCTGGCCGGCTTCCATGTCAGTGGGGGGCTGGGTGGGGTCTGATGGTGTGAGGTAGGGGGCGACCTGTTGTGCGACGAGGTGTGCTGAGGCTGGACGGTCGGCGGTTTCCTTGGCGAGCAGGCTCATGAGGAGGTCATCGATGCCCGGCGGGATATCGGGTCGCAGTTCACTGGCTGGAATGGGGATGCGGGTGCGGTGTGCATCCATCACGCTGGCAGCATCGCCCGTGAACGGGGGCTGGCCGGTGAGCATTTCGTAGAGCAGGCATCCCAGCGCATAAAGGTCTGTCTGCGGCACGATGACGCCGCGGTCGATGAACTGCTCGGGAGCCATGTAGGCGACGGTGCCCAGGAGTTGGCCTTCTTGGGTGAGGCGGGGATAGTCGCCTCCATAGACGGCGGCGACGCCGAAGTCGAGCAGTTTCGTCTGCGGGCCTCCGGTGACCATGATGTTGGATGGCTTGAGGTCGCGGTGGATGACAGGGTCTGCGTGGATACAGGCCAGGGTGTCAGCGATCTGGATGGTGAAGGCCAGAGCCTGGTTGATGGGCAGGCGACCGCCTTCCTCCTTGAGGACCTGGGAGAGGTCCTGCCCCACGATCAGTTCCCACACCATGTACAGGTCGCTCGGGCTGCCGTTTAGCTCGGCGTCATAGAGCATGGGCAGCCCGGCATGGATGAAACGGGCGCCGAGTTCAGCTTCGCGGCAAAAACGGGCAGCGACGGCCTCAGGGCTGATGCTGTTGGGCTGCTCGACGAGCCGCTCAGGGTTGATGATCTTGACGGCGACGGGGCGTTTGAGCTGAGTGTCCCAGGACTGCCAGACGTGTCCCATGCTGCCCTGGCCGATCAGAGTGCGCAGCTCGAACCGTCCGATTCTGCGCATGTCACTCTCCGCCGTTGCCGGTGGCCGGCATGATCGCCGCGGCTAGGTCGGCGAGTGTGCCTTCACCAGGGACAACCCACCTGGTGGACCCCTGGATAGCGGAAGGGGTGTCGTCCCAGCCGGCCTCGCTCCAGATGTGGCGCGCCAGGGCGCTGGGTGAGTAGGCCCGATGGTCGATTTCCCAGACCAGGGGACGTTTGGGGTGGTTGGTCCAGGTGGCGAGGTATCGGCGGGGGTCCTCGCTGAGCCACTCACCGATGACGCGTTCTTCGGCCGGCGTGGGCCGGTACATCAACCGTGTGCCTTCGAGGATCCGGTCGTGCTCGACGAGCACCATGACGCTGTTGCGCGGGCGTCTGGAGCTATGGGTATCGAGGGCGGCCCACGTGGGGGACGTGGTGAGTGAACGCATGACGTCTTCGGCGAGCACATGGCATTTGCGTTCGTCCGTGAACACGCTGGCCAGAAAGAGGTGCTGGCCGAAGAGGCGCTCGGTCGCCGATACGACGAGGTCAGCGATCTCCCGCGTACGCTGGCGGGTCCAATCCTCGGATCGGTCAGCAGAGGAGAGTTCCTCAAGAAGGTCGGGATCGAGGCTGCGGAAGACTAGGTGGGCGATCAGGAGATCGGCGTGGCTGGCGAAGTCGCGGCTGCGGGACGCTCCGCCCATGGCCGCGTAGACCAGGGCGGTCCTCACGTGGCGCAGCATCAGGACGCACTGCCAGATCTGGCGGGCGCTGGGCCGTCCGCCGAACAGGCGCGTGCAGGCGCCGTCTTGCGAAGCGGGGCGCCACAGGTAGGCGGGATCAGCGCCGGCACGGGCGGACAGCGAGACGTCCGGGTGCGCGCAAGCCAGGGCGACCGCCGCTTCCTGCATGGTGCAGCCAGCGTTCGGGGCAGGTGCCACCGCACCCTTTTTGTACACGTACTCCAGGTGCAGTTCGTCGGCGAACTCCTCACGCAGCGCCTGCTGGAGGGGATCGACGGCGACAAGGTCGAGGGGATCCACCGAGCCTTCGGTATCACGTGCCTGGGTGAGCGCGGCGACGAAGCTCTGGGAGGCTTCGCCGGGGCAGACGATCCGCACCGGCACCAGTGCCAGATCGCCGGTCCCCGGACGTTGATCGACGGCCTGGGCAACCGTCGCAAGCACCGTGGCCCCGTTGACGACGCGGGCGTTATGCAGCCGCAGGCGCAGCGGCTGCCCCGTTGCTCTGCGGGCGAGGTACTGCTGATCGATCGCATCGCAGACCACGGTGATGCCGTTGGTGAGGTACCAGAATTCCTCGGGTGCGCTGACCAGTCGGCTCAATGCCGCAGGGTCAGGTCGGCCGGTAAAGTGCGAGCGCAGCGAAGCGTCAAGCAGCCGGTCGCCGTGGGTGTTGTACCAAGAGGCGATCTCTTCGGCGGAGATGCTGGTGCTGTAGGCCGGGTAGGGGACGTCGATGTGGTGCCAGCCGTCAGTCAGGGTGGCGGAGAGGTCTACGGCGGCGGGGATGGTGTCGGTGCGTGCCGCGGAATGGAAGTCGGCCAGTCCCAACGTGATCACGGTGACCGGGACGTGGTCGGCAAAACCGAAACTCTCTCCCACCAGGGCCAGTTGACGCTCGACTTGCGGGGACAGGGGGGCGTCGCCGGCGAGTGCTGCCACCAGATGGATCCGGCAGCGTGGGGAGCTGAGGGCCTCATTGATGCGGTTGATCGATGCACGGATACGGGAGTTGAAGCCCTCGTAGCGCTGGTCGGCCAGACGTTGCAGTCCGGTCACCAGGACAGCCGCGTCCTGCTCCCGCAGCTGGGCTCGGCCTCTGTCACTCCATTTCGCCTGCACCAGCCAGATGTCGGAGCCGCCCTTGGAGAACGCGATGGCGTCGATGCCCGAGTCTCCGGGGCCGTCCACGACGGATGCGGCGGCCTCCTTGGGACTGCAGCCGGTGAGCATGCTGACCGCCTGGGCGGCCAGAGCCCTGGACAGAAGGATCATGTCCTGCTGTTGAAGATCGCGGTGGGGGACGTCGGACATGTCGATCCACGGCCGATAGGTATGCAGGAGGTGATTCCGCACAAACCTCATCGTGCTGGGCAGGGCGGAATCATTCACCACGCAGTCCCCTTCCTCGTTGAATACGCCGGGCGCTGGCCGCTCACGCCTGCTCGCGCATGTACTCCACACTCAGCGGGCTGGCCACCACACAACGCGGCGCCGTACTGGTGGCCGGCAGCTCAGCGGTCACGCGGGCAAACCCTGACATCCAGGCACCTGGTACCTGGCTATGGCTGGCGTCGATCGCCTCCAACAGCTCCCGCACGCCCGCCCCGTTCACTCCAGTCAGCGGGGGCCTCGTCCCCTCGGCAGCCACCTCGTGCTCCAGGGACAAGGCGCGTACTGCCTGCCCGGCGGTGGTCAGGAAGGTCGTAGCGAAGCTGGAGCCGCCCTCGATGCCCTCCAGTGCAGGCGCCTCAACCGCGGCAGGCGCGAACCCTCGCAGGTGGCGGGAGGATCCATGCAGGAGCAGACGGCAACCCGTCTGCCCCTCATAGCCCGGATCCTCCCTCGCAGCGGGATCAGCGAAGAGCACCATGTGCTGATAGTCGCCCTGCAACGTCACACAACGCAGCGGCGCCTCGAACCACACCCACTGCGCCGCACGCAGTCCCGGCTGGGCGAACCACTCCGCCCGCTCCCCCAGGTACTTGTCGAGCTTCTCCAACTGCCGCATCCGATCGCGCTCGATGTCAGCTGCCGGCGCATCGACGTCAACACCCCCCACAGGCGTGTTCAGCCGCAGGGCACTGGGCAGAACAAGCCGCCGCGGCGACCCGAACTGCTGCAACTTCGCATCCGACAGGTAGACAAACTCGCGATACACGCTCAACGGCCCCCCACTCCACGTGATCCCCCATCCTGCCACGTCAGCCCCGGCAGCAGCGCCATCTCAGCCACCTTTGGCAGGGCAGGTAAAAGGCCGCCACCAACGTCGAATCCTGCAGATCACAATGAGCCTTCCTTATACCTGTAACGAAGGCCCCGCTCTGCGTCGCAGAGGACGCCGAATAGCAAGTCGCAGCCGCCAAACGCTGCCAGCCCGGATCCAGCCACGGCCCCCACGCACCCGGCAACCCCACAAGCAAGGGTGAACTACAGTCCGGCTAAGGCTTGTCCCGTAAATGATCTCTGACGTGGTGGGTGACCTGCTCGTTTCTCCGTCATCCGGCCAGAGTGAGGTTGTGCAGTCGGGCGATGCCGAGCATGGCGTGGTGGACGCCGTCGCCTTTCAGGCGGCAGTCGCGGAGGATCTTCCAGGTCTTCATGCGGGCGAAGGCGTGCTCGACGCGTGCGCGGACCCTGCGGTGGGAGGTGTTGTGTTCTTCTTTCCAGGCTGGGAGTTCGGTCTGGCCCCGCTCGCGGCGGTGCGGGATGACAAGACCGGTGCCCCGGTAGCCGCCGTCCGCGATCACGGTGGTCTTGCCGACGGCGTCCTTGGCGCCGGACAGTTCCCACGCCTTGCAGTCGTTGCGGTTGCCGGGCAGCGGCCGTCCGACGGCGACCACGAGCCGGGTATCAGCGTCGATGACGACCGGGTGATTGGTCGAATACCGGTAGTTCTTCGACTGCTCGGCGATGCTGTGGTCCCGGGTGGGCACCAGGGTTCCGTCCACGATCAACACCGTGTCCTTCCGGAACCGCTTGCGTTGCTGCAGTGCCAGCGCCGGCCCGAGGTGGTTGACGATGCGGTCCGTCGCAGACTTCGACACCCCGAACAGCGGCGCGAGTTGGCGCAGTGTCAGGTTGGTTCGCCAGTACGCGGCGACCAGCAGGACCCGGTCCTCCAGCGGCAGGCTCCAGGGCCGGCCCTTGCGGACCGGGTCCGCGCCCTCGCGTCGCAACGCGGTGAGAACCTTGCCGAACTGGCGGGCTCAGCCCCGTGAACGGGGCTATCCAGGACGGCTCCGACGCCGTGATCACACCAGCCACACCAAGATCATCTCACCCGTGACCAGCAGTTACGGGACAAGTCTTAGGCGGAGTGGGGAAAAACAGCTGTGAACCCAGCCAGCCTCAGCTTGGGCCGCCCTCCGGCCTCCACCGCGACCTCGCCTTCCAGCATCCTCCCCCCTATCGCCTTTACCCCGAAAGACCCCTCAAAGCTGCTCGGCTGGATCCGGCCACGCCCTCATGTACCTGGCAACCCCTGAAGCAGGTCGTTAAGGGTCTTCCCCACACGCGTGGGGGTCTGTCGACCTGAAGGCCCGTGGCCATGGCGGCGGGGGCGTCTTCCCCGCACGCGTGGGGGAAGTCCTCGACGAGGTGGCAGGCATCCTCATCCGGCGGGCCATCTTTCCTACACGCGTGGGAGTCCGTCGAGTCCGACTTCGTCGCACTACAGACCCCACGCCCTCCAGGGAGCCCGGCAACTTCCGCTCGCGGGACTCCGTAGCCTGGGAAGGCCAGATCAAACGGACCGGGACGTCCGAAATATCGCCCGCAGTGCCCCGTCTGGCCACCAGCAGGCACCTTCCGGCCCGATTCTTACGGGATCGAAGCACGCGACCCCCGAGCCGGGGGTGCAGCGAGCTACCAGCGAGGCCACGCTTCTTGCCCCCAGCGAAGTTGCCCCAGGGCACAGCCGGACTACCAGCCGCCGAACCGAGCATTCACTAGAATCGGGATAGAAGACTGCAGGTCAGAAGGCTAACCCCCTTGGGATTCTCATTTCGCTGCGCTGGAGATTCTCAATCGATGTCACCAAGCCTTCTCATCTGATGCCAGCTCCTATGCGCTGTGACCGGCAGAGATGCATGGCATCTAAGTGAGAACCAATGGTGACACCAAAATGAGAAGTCGCACCAGAGCGGGCCGGCTCATCGTCGTCCTCGTACAGCACGTCCTCGGCGGTATCCGGGTTGGTGCGAGCGGCGGCAGTCTCCTGCGTAGTTCCTGATCGGGTCATCGTCACGCCTTGGTCAGGGAGCGGGGACGGGAAGCCCCCGCTCACGGGGTTGGCGATCAGCGTTCTCCGCTCGCCCGTAGCCCCGCCATCTCTTGAGGGGGTGCCTCTGAGCCGCTTCTGAGTGACGGACATAGCCCCGGGGTAGCTTTGAAGTCGCTTCTGCACAGGGCGTGTTGTCACACTGGGAGTGAGCGGTATCCCCTTCCCGAGAAGGAATCGATCCGCAGACGCGCCGTCTCGACGGCGCTGGAGACTGGGGGCGTTATGGGCGGCGAGCCGAACACAGTGCTCAAGGCGTTGTGTGACCGGGAGAAGCTGCCTTATCGCAAGTTCAATGAGCGGTTCACGCTGACCGGCGTTGAGCTGTTCGGCCACAACCCCAACAATCCAACGTGCGGCGAGCCTCAGTTCCGGCGCTGGACGGGCGGCAAGCTCGTGGGCCTCCCGGGCCCGGAGACGTGCGCGATTCTTGAGCGCATGTTCCCCGGCTACACCGCGGAGCAACAGTTCGCACACCCGTCTGAGGTCATCGACTCCCAGGTACCCGCATACCACCTGGATCTGGAAGAACGAATCGCAATGACCGCACGTGATGCTCATGAGGCCGCCGACGCAACCGCCGGTGTGTCCATCTCTGACAACACCATCGACGAGCTCCGCGACCAAGTCGTCACCCTCGCGCAGCGCTATCACCGCCTCGCGCCGCTAAGGGCGTTCGAGAATGCCGAAGAACTGCGTGTGAAGGTCGAGGACCACAGGGACCGTACGCAGGTGCCTGCGCAGCTCCAAGCCCTGATGATCCTCAACGGCCAGGTGGCGGCCCTGCTGTCCTCCGCGGCCTTCGATCTCGGCTACCTGCGCCACGCGCGGACGTTTGCCCGCACCGCCGCCCTGCTCGGCGAGACCACACGGTTCGCCCCGTTGCGGGCCTACGTCGACGGCTCGCTGGCCTACATCGCTTACCACGCGGGCGACAACACCGAAGCCGTGGTCAAAGCCGAACGCGCGCTGTCCTACGGCGGGCTCGGCGACGTCGCAGAGCGCCGCCTGCACGCGATCCAGGCACGCGCGTACGCCCACTTGGGAGACATCGCATCCGCGACGCGCGCTATCCGCCTCTCCCAGGAGCCCGGCCGCGACCGCATGGACGAGCTGCACGACGCGGTGGGCGGCGAGTTCGGTTTCACCGCCGAGCGGCTTGCCATGTCCAACAGCACCACAGCGCTCATCATCGGCGACAGCGGCCAGGCGGAGGCCGCCGCGCGCCATGCGCTCGCCCTCCTCGGACAACGGACACCCGATGCACAGTCCGCTCACGTCCAGGGCGGGGCCGCGGCCGACTTGGCGATGGCACGCCTCCTGGCCAATGACGTGGAGGGAGCCGCTGAAGCGCTGGCGCCGGTCTGGGAGATCCCGACCGATCAGCGGATGACGGGCATCGTGGTCCGCACGGCCCGTATCCACCGCCGTCTGTCACGCCCGACCTACCACGGGGCGCAGCTCCCCGGGCAACTCCGGGAAAGAATCGAGGACTTCAACCGCGTCTCCCCGCCGCACCAGATCGGCCCGCACGTCGGTCTCCTGGCGATCGAGGCCTGATCACAGGGAGGCGAGGATCTTCGCCTCCTTCTCCGGGGCGATCCCGTGCTCTGCCCACCTCGGGTGGTCCACGGGGCGTCCGTCCCGGGCCAGCCATGCCCACGTGTCCCGGATCGTCTCAACGATCGGCCGGCAGCGCAGGCCTGTAGCGACGGCCCCTGCCGAGTCCACCGACCATACGCCGGCGTGGGTGCGCCACAGGGGCACCTCCGTCCACTGCCTCACGCCCTGGTCGACCAGGATCTCCGGTGCCACCCACACCGGGATTCCCGTGCTGTCCGTCACCGTCAGGCACTCACGGACGAAGCCGTCAAAAGTGATCCCCTCCGGGTGCGTGACGTTGTAGCCGCCGCTCGTCGAGCTCACGGCCTGGTCCAACGCGAACTCAGCAACATCCCGGACGTCTACCGGCTGGATGCGCTGCCCAGCCGGAGCCGGGGCCACCAAGCGCCCGCCGCGCCTGGCCCGGTTCAGCCACCAGGGCAGACGGCCGACATACTCCCCGGGTCCCAGGATCACACCTGGCCGCAGGAAGACGGACGCCTCCCCGAAGGCTTCCGTCACCGCGCGTTCACCGCCCGCCTTCTGAAATCCATAGGCCGTGGGGCTCCCGTCCTCGCCCGTGTACCCGTACCTGTCGTCCGCATCCGCGGGGCACTCCAGCAGCGGGGAAGCATCATGCAGCGGCTGGTGAGGCCAACCCTCGTACACGGACACCGTGGAAATGTGGACCCACCGCTGTGCCGCTTCCCGCAGGACGGTGGTGGACAACAGGACATCGCGCGGCGCCAGGTCGGAACTGGACGTATCGATCACGACATCCCACGGGCCGTGTCCCGCAAGCCGGCCCAGGTCCTCCCGAACCGTACGATCCCCATGGACCGGCTGAACTCCCTCAACGTCCGGGCCGGACCGCCCACGATTGAAGGTCGTAACGGCCCACCCCCTCGCGAGCGCTCGCTCTGCAATGGACTTGCCCAGGAACCAGGTCCCGCCGATCACCAGAATGCGCATGCCCCCAATCCTGCCGTCACAGGGAGAGGCGTGGGAAGCGGCGCTCTGGCCTAGCAGGCAATCGGCATCACGGAGGATCACTCTGCTTCCGGCCACCCGCCCAGGACGGCAGCCAGGCGGTGGCGAAGAGCCGGATCCCTCAACTCGCCAGCCAGACGGAAAGCGATCGGCCCCACCTGCCAGCCTGCGTGATAATCGAAAAGCGGAGGCGGACCAGCCGCATTGTGCGCGAGCTTCGCTACCAGCTCCGCCAGCCGGAAACCCAGGTACTCCGCAGCCGTCAGGGGCTCGTCCTTGTCGAGCCCGCACTGACGGATCCGATCGAAGACCGCCCGACCCTGCGGCCATTGCGTGCTGTCTACGGCAAGAGCCAACGCAGCTTGGACCTCCAGGGACTTTCCCAGCGTCACCGAAGCAGCCTCGAGCACACCGCCCGCCCACACGACCGGGTCCCGCTGACGCTCAAACAGTGAACGCCCCCACAAGGCAATTCGGTCCGCGCTTCCACTCATTTCGCGATCATGCCAAGACCGTCAGCCACCAACAACCACGTTCCCAAGGCTCCTTCGTGTTCACCGAGTCGTCGCACACGAAGCAGCACCAACCCACCCGCCAAGATCACCAATCATGTTCAAGACGAGAGAGGGCGGGCCCCTTCGGCATGCGCCCGCGCAGTCAGATACCGGAAGGGGCTGTTCCGTGCGCGGGGGACGGCGTTGGCCGTGCCGTGCGTATGAGCGCTGAGCGTGCTGTCGTACGCCCCTGACCAAGGTCGTGTCACTGCTGTGGGACGCATTGTTCGGGGTACGCGTCCTTCATCGCAGTCCGTTCGCCCTTCAACCAGAGCGAGATGGTGCGCCATGTGACACGTTCTGCCTTCTGGCAGAGGGTGACGGTGCTCCGACGGCGTGCAGTGCGATGAAGGAATCCACTCCCACGATCACGCCCTCCTGGTGGGGCTGCGTGAGCCCGCTGCAAAGGCCCTGCCATGACCATCCCTACGCCTGTGTCGTTCACCCCGCATGCCGCGGGCTGGCCGGATCCGGTATCCACGGTCGGCGTCACCTCCGGCGCTTCGGTGCCCGACGTCTTGGTGGACGACGTGCTGCGATGGCTCGCCGCACACGGCTACGAGGACGTCAAGCTCGTCGAAGCGGCCGCGGAGCACCAACACTTCGCACTGTCTCGTGAACTGACTGCCCTCATCCGCCGGACCGCGGACACCACCGAAAGGCCGGCCTCATGAGCACCACCACCGGCCGCGAGACGCCCTCCTACGACGCCAGCAACAACCCCGCCGCGTCTACGGACAGCACGCAGCCGGACCTGGACCGCTCCCTAGCGCACATCCGGCTCCAGGCAGAGCGCCTGCGTGACCGCCTGAACAGTCGAGTCGAAGAGGACGGCCTGGTCCGGGACCAGTGTGGCAGCCGTGTGCTGGAGTCAGCGTTGCTGCTGTCCTTATTACGCAAGACCCGCACCCTGCCCACCGTCCACGACGGTCTCACAGGATACCTGCGCAACGCCCGCCCGGACGGCCCCATGGACACCATGATCGTCGAAGCGGCCATGGGACAACCCGGGCAGCACGACCGGGCAGTGGCCTATCTGAATGAGTTCCGGCACCACACCGGGGCCCGCAAACGCCTCATGCTCAGCACGCTGCTGTCCCTGACGGGCGTCATGCCCACCGACACAAACACTGACGCGCACACCCTCCACTACCAGGGATACGCGGCATGGACCGAGCTGTCCCTGTGTGCCATCAAGATCCTCCACGGCCATGCACGCGCAGGACACGCTGCCGTGAGCACCGCAGACCGGAACTACCTGGCCGGCAGACTCGCATCCGCCAGCCTCGATCAGGTGTGGGAAGGGAACGCGCTCGCGCACCTGATCGCCCTGCACGCCCTCCACGCCTGCCAACCGGACAGCCCCCTCCTGCACAACGGCATCGCTGCCCTGTGCCGGATCCGCAACAGCGACGGCGGCCTGCCCTTCATCGCGGGCCAGGAGATCTTTGTGACCGCCCTGGCCGGAAGAGCACTCGCCGCAGCTCGGGCCCCACAATCGCTCCTGATCCAGATGGGCGACCGGATCTCCGGCCTGCAGCAGCGCGACGGTGGCTGGGGGTACACCGAGACCACTTCCCAGACCGACGTCGACGACACGGCTGTCTGCATCGAATTCCTGCGCATCACAGACACAGCCCGATACCGGCAGGTACTCGCTCGGGCAGAGCAGTACCTGGGCGCGATGGCCGACCCCCGTGGAGGATTTCCCACCTACATGCCCGGCCATCAACGCGAGGCCGATATGACCGCCGGGGCCGTCATGGCCTTGTCCGCCTCCTGGCAAGACCACGCCCCGCTCCTGGACAAGTGCGTCGACTTCCTCCTCTCCGCTCAGCGAGGCGACGGCACCTTCGAAAACAGCTGGACTCGCAGCCGGTCCAGCGCCATCCACCGGGTTCTGGACGCCCTTCGCCACGTCCCTCCAGCTTCTGCGGACCGGAGCGCACGCATCGCTCACGCCACCTTGGCAAGCACCAGATACCTCGCCAAGACCCAGAATCCCGACGGCGGTTGGGGCTACCACCCGGGCAAGGACAGCGACGTCGTGTCCACCGCGCACGCCCTGACGGTCATCGCCTACACCGGCGACCGCCACGCCCTCAGACGTGGACTGCACTACCTCCTTGCCCACCAGAATGCCGACGGCGGCTACACATCGGTCCCCGACCAATTCGGCCCACGCCCCTTGCCCTTCGACTACCCAGTACTGGCCGACGTCCATGTCCTGGATGCCTTCACCCAACTCCACTACGCCCTGCGAACCGCAACCACCGCTCCGAAGCAACCAGCGCCAACTCGCCCCACGGGCTCAGTCGAAGAACCGGCGCCCGGATCCGCAGCTGTGCCCTAGCCAACTCCCACGGTGGATGCAGCCTCTGGGCTGGCCCCACCCGAAGCGAGGTGAGATGACCGCCACACCACAGATCCCTGTCGCCCCTTTGTGGAACCCCATCCCAGTGGCAATGCATGCGCAGAGTGAGTTCATCAACGAACAAGCGATCACCTTCGTCAGGAACTATGCGATATGCCGGGATGACAGGTACTGCGATGCTCTGGCCCGCGCAGGTTTCGGCCGCCTGGCTGCCGTCTGGTACCCGTACGCCGACCTGGAGCGGGCGCAGCTTGCTGCCGACTTCATGGGCTGGGGCTTTATCGTCGACGACCTGATCGACGATCTGACAACGGACCGGGACGTTCTCGTCGTCCGCCTCCATCGTCTCTTGCGTCTGCTGGACGCGCCGCTATGTCCGCCGTTGGATGACGATCCTCTCGCCCTGGCCCTGGTTGACCTGCGTACACGCCTCTTCGCCCTCGCCACGCCGGTGCATGCGCACCGGTTGGCCGTGTCCTGGAGGGAGGCGTTCTTCGGGGGTGTGTGGCAAAGGGCCCAGCGTGAAGTCGGCGTGGGTGACCTGGCGCGGGTGACCGCGATGCGTCTTTCCGACGTGGGCATGGGCGTGATTACGACCCTTTGCGAGATCGCGGGAAACTATCACCTCGCATCGGCCGATCTCGTCGCACCGCCGGTACGCGCCCTGACCGAGATGACCTGGCTGCTCGCCGCATACGACAACGACATCTTCTCGCTGCCCAAGGAGCTGACCGACCAACTGGCCGATACCAGCATCGTCACGCTCTGCGCCATACGGCGGGGCGGGGACACCCTGCAGGGCCTGGCGGACACGGTCGGCCTGCGCAACCAGACCATGGCACTGTTCCTGCGGCTGCGCGAGCAGACGCGCTGTGGCACCTCCGCGGCACTTACCCAGTACCTGGGGGATCTCGGCCGGGTGGTGGCCGGCAGCACCCACTTCTGGCACACCAGCTCCCGCTACCGCGAGGGTGTGGATACGCGATATGCCGACCTTCTGGCGAACGTGGCCGTCGGCGGGCCAGATCACGGACCGGACGTCGGGAACCCGCCTCCCATTCCCGCTATTGCCTGGTGGTGGGGCTGCTTACACGACCGCGTCCTCGAAGGAGAGCAGTCAGCCGTGACCGGAACGCACGAAGACGGCGACACGCGGTCGGATCCTGACCGCACGGACAACCCACCAAGTGAGAGCCAGAGGCGGGCATGACAGTCTCCTCCATCGATGGGAGATTCGTGCTCTTCGCCTCCCCCCGCGGGGATGGTCCCGAAGTCCAGGCCAGGTTCGCCCTGGTGCTCGAAGCGTTCCCTGCACCCACGGGGATGGCGCCGAGATCCTAGCCGGCTTCAGCATCCACTCGATTTGCTCCCCACCCCGGCCACCAAAAGACGCCGGTACTCAACGTCAAGGTCCAGTCTGTGCTTACGTCCCTACCTCGCCATCAACACACACCGAATGATCAAGGAACGTTGCAACAAGCGTTAGAACCCAAGCCGGAGGACCGGGACCCGATGGAGGTACGGGCGCAAGGACACCGACCGGACAGGACGCGACCGGTTCTACCCGCCGATCGCCGAGGAGCCGACTTCCGACGTCTCGCCGCGCTACCTCTCGGAGGACGAGCAGATCACCATTGCCGACCTGTTGCGGGCCAAGAAGTCCCTGCGCGCGATCGCCCGTGAACTCGGCCGCGACCCCGCCACGATCAGCCGGGAGGTACGCCGCGACCGCGACCCCCGCACGGGCAAGTACCACCCGTTCAAGGCTCGGCGGCGTGCTGCTGTGCGCCGCGCCCGTTCGAAGGAGGGCGAGATACGGCGCGATCCGGAGCTGAAGCAGTTCATCCAGCAGCACCTGGACCGGCGCTGGAGCCTGGAGCAGATCAGCCAGGTCTTGCGCGCCGCGTTCCCGGACAAGCCGGACCGCCACCTGGCGCACGAGACCATCTACCAGGCGATCTACCTGCCGCACCGTGGCGGCCTGCAACGCAAGGCTGGCGTGCGGCGCTCCGGGCGGCGAGCGCGTCGCCGCCGTCGCCGCATGGATGAGCGCGCCACCCACTTCGTCGACCCCGGGCACTCTCGGCGAGCGTCTCGCTGCCTGCTACGACAGCGCACTGCCCAACGGCAGTTCGGTCACCGGTGGGAACCGAGGACGCCGGCCAGGTCCACGAAGGCCAGGCCGCCGCAACGCGCAGTCAACGTCACGGCACATGACTGGCGTCGGGAGCTAGCACGGGGAAATCACAGACACCTGGCGGCTCTATCTCTCGCGCGCGGACGGAGGCAGTGCCACGTCCATCAAGTGGACGCAGGCCCATTTTCGTGCGGATAGGTTCGAGGAGCACAACAGTTGTGGGCGGTCAGTGTAGGGGGTCACAAGTCGGTGATCCGGATCCCGGCGTGTGTCTTGTAGCGGCGGTTGACCGAGATGAGATTGGCCACCAGGCTTTCCACCTGGTGAGCGTTGCGGAGTCGGCCGGAGAAGACTCCACGCATTCCGGGGATGCGTGCGATCAGGGCCTGCACGGTGTCGGTGTCGGCGCGGTCCTCCCCGAGCACCATGACGTCGGTGTCGATCGCCTCGATCTTCGGATCGGTCAGCAGGACAGCCGAGAGGTGGTGGAACGCGGCCGTCACCCGGGAGTCCGGCAGGAGTGCGGCGGCCTGCTCTGCTGCGCTTCCTTCCGGTGGCCGGATGGCGTAGGCCCCCTTGGAGTCGAAGCCGAGCGGGTTGACGGAATCGATGACGAGCTTGCCCACGAGGTCCTCGCGCAGCTCCTCCAGGATCGCGGCGTGCCCGTCCCACGGCACGGTGACGATCACAATGTCACTGCGCTTGGCTGCCTCGGCATTGGTCAGGCCCGAGATGCCGAGGCCGAGTTCGGCCGCCGCCGCCTGTGCTTTGTCGGTCGTGCGTGAGCCGATGACGACTGGTTGTCCGACACGGGCGAGCCGGTAGGCGAGTCCGCTGCCTTGTGGTCCGGTGCCGCCGAGTATGCCGACGGTCTGTTGGGCGATGTCGCCGGTTTCGGACTGCGACGGTAGGGCTTGCGGTGCGGCAGGCATGGGGATGGCAGGTGAGTTCATGGGGAGTGGTCCTCTCGTGCGTGGCGCGGATGCCGCCGTGTCTGGAGCGCCAGGGTGAGGGCGTCCTGAGTGTGGCGGCCGACGCCCAACTGTCGGGCGAGATGTAGGTCGTCGAGGGTGTCGACGTCGAGGCGGACGCTGGGCACGTCCAGGCCGGTGATCTCGTGGGCATCGTCGAGTCGGTGGCGGTGGGCGGAATTTCCCTCGAATGAGGGGGTGAGCAACTGCGGCAGTGCCGCGGCCAGCAGAGTGGTGCCCTGGCCCGTGCGGTCCGCGAGAAACGCCTTGTCGTGTAGGGCTGCTTCAGCCAGGACGTGGCCCAGCTCGGCGCTCCGAAGTGCGGGTAGATCAGTGGTCAGGACAGCGATCGGCCCGTTCTCCGCAAGGGCGCGCATCTGGCAGGTTGCCCTGTGGACCGCCGCGTTGAGCCCGCTTCGAGGGTGGTCGATTACGGTCATGGCCCCCAAGAGCGCGGCCTCGGCGGCGGCCTGTGGATCGTTCGTCACCACGAGGACGCGACCGACGCCGGTGGTGTCGCGTACGGCATCCAGCGTGTCTCTGAAGAAGGCGTGCGCGAGATCCTTGCGCGACGCGCTGCACCAGCCGGCCAGTCGGCTTTTGGCCTGGTGGAAGGGCTTCACCGGCAGTACGACGGTCCAGGTCTCGGGCACGGCTCTCACTCCGAAGTCGGGATGCCGGTGTATGAGGGGACCGAGGCGGACTCGACGAGGGGCAGCAACTCGGGCAGGTGACCGTCCGAGGCGGTCCCCGTCGTGATGCGTTCGGCCGGGACCTCTCCGTACAGGGTCGTCCGTTGACGCGTCGGCCGGCCAGCGGCCTCCGCGATGTCCTTGAGGTCCCGGATGGACTTGTACGAGCCGTAACTCGACCCGGCCATACGGGAGATGGTCTCCTCCATCAGCGTTCCGCCGAGGTCGTTGGCACCGCAGCGGAGCATCTCGGCGGCACCGTCGGCGCCGAGCTTGACCCAGCTGGTCTGGATGTTGTCGATGTGACCGTGGAGAAGGAGGCGGGCCATGGCGATCACGGCTCGGTTGTCCCGCGGAGTGGGGCCCGGACGGGAAACCCCGGCCAGGTAGATGGGCGCGTTGGTGTGGATGAAGGGGAGCGTCACGAACTCGGTGAAGCCTCCCGTCTGTTGCTGGATGCGGGCGAGCGTCCGCAGGTGTGCGAGCCAGTGGCTCGGCGTGTCCACGTGGCCGTACATCATCGTGGAGGAGGAAGGCAGGCCCAGTTCGTGGGCGGTGGTGATGACCTCCACCCAGGTGGCGGCGGGCAGTTTGCCCTTGGTGAGGATCCAGCGGACGTCGTCGTCGAGGATCTCCGCCGCCGTACCCGGGATGCTGTCGAGCCCGGCTTCCTTCGCTTGCTGGAGCCAGTCGCGGATGGACAGTCCGGTGCGGGTCGCGCCGTTCATGACCTCCATGGGTGAGAAGGCGTGGACGTGCATGTCGGGTGTGCGCTGTTTCACCGCCCGCGCGATATCGAAGTAGGCGGTGCCGGGCAGGTCCGGGTGGATACCGCCCTGCATGCAGACCTCGGTCGCACCTACCTGCCACGCCTGCGCGGCGCGGTCGGCGACCTGTTCGAGGGAGAGGGTGTACGCGTCCGCGTCTGTACGGCGCTGGGCGAAGGCGCAGAAGCGGCAGCCGGTGTAGCAGACGTTGGTGAAGTTGATGTTCCGCGTGACGACATAGGTGACCTCGTCGCCGACGGCATCGCGCCGGACGGCGTCGGCGATCCCGGTGAGGACGTCCAACGCGGGGCCGTCGGCATGGAACAGCTCAAGAGCCTGGTCGTCCGACAGCTTTGACGGTTCGTCAGCCGCCTGTGCGAGGGCGGACCGGACGTCACCGTCCATGCGCTGAGGTACGCCGGTCGCAGCGGCCCGTGCGCGTACCGCATCCCAGTCACCGTAGGCGGAGTTGTAGTCGCTGCGGCGGTCGTCGGTGCGGCCGGCGGTGTCGATCGTGCGATGCAGATCGGTTCGGCCCGTTGGGGTCAATGCGGCGTCCGGTTCCTGCCAGGGCAGCCCGCTCGGTCGGGCATCCGCATGGGCCAGGCGGGTCTTCACATCGGTGAGGGCGTCGACGTGGGGCAGGAGGCGAGGGTCCAGCCATGGCTCGCCGCGCTGGATGAACTCGGGATAGACCGTCAGCCGCTCCCGTAGCTGGAACCCCTCAGCGGAAGTGCGCAGCGTGAGGTCCTCGATCTGCGGCCAGGCCCGCTCGGGATTGACGTGGTCCGGGGTCAGTGGCGACACCCCGCCCCAGTCGTCGATGCCCGCCCGCAGCATGAGCGCGTACTCGCCGTCCAGCAGGTTGGGTGGCGCCTGGATGCGGGCGGCAGGTCCCAGCACGATCCGGCTCACCGCGATGGTGGCGGCGAGTTCTTCGAGTTCGGCATCGGGCATCGCGCGCATGGCGGTGTCTGGTTTGGCGCGGAAGTTCTGGATGATCACTTCCTGGATGCCGTGGTACTCGCGTGCGACCCTGCGGATCGCGAAGAGCGAATCGGCCCGCTCGTCGTAGGTCTCGCCGATGCCGATGAGGATTCCGGTCGTGAAAGGCACGTTCGATCGGCCGGCGTCTTCCAGGACGCGCAGGCGGACGGCCGGGTCCTTGTCCGGCGAGCCGTGGTGGGGTCCGCCGGGCTCGGACCACAGGCGGGTGGCGCTTGTCTCCAGCATCATGCCCATGGAGGGTGCCACTGGCTTCAGCCGCTGGAAGTCACTCCAGGAAAGGACTCCGGGGTTCAGGTGCGGGAGAAGACCGGTCTCCTCCAGCACGCGGATGGCCATGGCCCGTACGTACGCGAGCGTGTCGTCGTAGCCGTGGGCGTCCAGCCACTCCCGGGCCTCGGGCCAGCGGTCCTCGGGACGATCGCCTAGGGTGAACAGAGCCTCTTTGCAGCCGAGTTCGGCGCCTTGTCGGGCGATGTCGAGCACCTCGTCCGGTGAAAGGTACATGCCGTGGCCTGCGCGGTGCAGTCTGCCGGGCACAGTGACGAAGGTGCAGTAGTGGCACTTGTCCCGGCACAGCCGCGTGAGCGGGATGAAGACCTTTTTGGAGTACGTGATCACTCCGGGACGACCGGCCGCTTCCAGCCCGGCGTCTCGGATCTTCCCCGCCGTCGCGACGAGGTCAGTCAGGTCATCTCCTTGGGCCTGAAGCAAAACGGCGGCTTCGTGCACATCGAGGGAGACCCCGTTGGCAGCGCGCTTCAGGGCCCGCCGCATGCTGGTGGCAGTCGGCCTGGTGGCCTGTACCGCCTCGTCGATACTGGTCATGGTGCTCAGGGACTTCCTGTCGTATGGGATGCTGCCTTCGAAGGGGTGCTTCGAAGGCCGCAGGTGCGCGCAGGCGGACTGGCGGGCGCGCGGGCTGGCGGTGAGGACTTTCCCGGCGGCGCGCAGACGGCTGACGGTGGGAGGTGTCAGCCCCTCGTCGGTGACGGGCTCCAGGTCGATGAGAGGGATCTCCCGGTTGGCCTGGGCCGGTAGTCGACGAAGTCCGGGTAAGCGGCGTCCGTGAGTTTCCACCACTCGGCCTTCTCTTGGCCGCGGAGTTCACGCGCGATCATGTCCTGCTTGACCGGGCGATCTTGCACGGTCGGGGGCTATCTGGCCACGCATTCGGCCTTCTGAGTCGAAGGAAGGTCACTCGCCCGCGTCACAGACGCCACGGTCAGGGTGAGGGGGCGACGTTGCCTGCCGCGCAGCAGCAGAGTTGCCAGGGCCAACAGAGCGAGAGCGATGACAAGCCCACCGTATTCCTCAGAGGTCGGGATGAGGCCTCCGCCGTGTACCACCAGCAACCCGGCGCCCATGGAGGGAATTCCCAGACCGAGGTAGGAGACGACGAACAGCAAGGACAGCACGCCGGCGCTCTCATGAGCCTTGGCCAGCGGCATAACGGTGCGGATGCCGCCCTGGAAGCCGCTGCCGAACCCGACGCCGGCCACCGCCGTACCGATGAAGAACAGAGCGGGCGATGCCAGCCAGATGGCCAGCAGAGTGAGCGCCGCTCCGGCAATGAGGGCCGTGATGCCGGTGTACATGACGGTGGTTGCCTGAGTCTTGTGTAGGACGAGGGCGGTCAGGGACGCAATCCCTGCGAGGACGAACAGCCCCAGTCCTCCGTAGACGGCTGATGTGGAGCCCACGAGGGTTCGCACGAGGGCGGGGCCAAGGGATCCGTAGAAGCCGGCCAGCGCCCACGCAGCGAAGATGACGGGGGCTGCGGCCGTCACCGCAGCGCGGACCGACCGCGGGAGTCCGATGTCCGGGACCAGAGTCGCCAGAGCTCCCGCCTCGCGGCTGACGGTTTCGTCGATCAACGCGAGGGCGACCCCCTGCACTACGAACACGGCGAGCAGGCTCAGGTAGATCAAGTGCATGGGAGCCGGCAGGTACTGCACCACGAAGCCACTGCCCAGCGAGCCCAACGCTGTGCCGAGACCGGGGGTGAAGCCGTTCGCCACAGAACCGCGGGGGCGGTTGATGTCCATCATGGCTGCACCCACCGCACCGAGAGCGGCGCCGGTGGACAGACCCTGAACGAGACGCGCGATGAGCAGGGCCTCCACTCCACCGGCGGCGGAGAACAAGAGCATGGCTGCAGCCTGCACGGCAATCGCGGTGATGAGCACCGGGCGCCGTCCCACGTGGTCGGAGAGCTTCCCGAGAACCAGCAGACCGGCGAGCACGGCAATCGCGTAGGCACCGAAGACGACCGTGGTGGTGATCGGGGTGAAGCCCCACTCGGCTTGATAGGTCGCGTAGAGGGGGGTGGGCGCACTCGAGGCCGCGAGGAGTGAGACCACGACGGAGGCAAGTACCCAAAACGCCATCCTCGGCGGAATCACACGGCTCGACACCGTTGTCCGCCCGGGTTGTTCGACGGCATTCATGACGATCCTTCGTAGGGATGTGTTCGAAGACCAGACGGTCCACCGGCGACCATCCGCTCAGCGATCGACGCCACATCGAAGCGATTAGACATGTCTGTCTGCTCCGATCTCACGGTAGACAGGTCTGTCTAGGACAGTCAAGGCGGCCCAACGTGATGCGGGACACGGGACGAGAACGAATACCAAGAGATGTCCATCGCCCGCCCCTCGCACGGCCGCGTCGGGCGCCGACCGGAGCGACAACTGCCGGCAGAACAGCGGACCACCGAGCCGGAAGAGACGGCCGAGCGAGAGCTCACCGAGTACCACGGGGGCAAAATGGGGCGAACTCCGCGTCCTCGGTCAGCTCTTCCAACCCTGCGGTTCTGCGGGCTCGGACGCGGCCGGGCGTCCGGGGTTTTGGACTCGCCGGCATGCCCGGTAGGCCGGAGGGTTACGGCATTGCCACCGGCAAGGCGCGGGAATGTATTGACTCCGACTGGCGGCCCAGAAGACTTCAAGAATTCTGGTCAGCGGTTTCGCACATGGAGATCGGTGTAATCCAGCGCGAACGAGGTGGGCCCGTTGATCAGCGGCCCTTCGGGGGTCCGCCTCACGACTCTGCGGAAGTGGGGGAACGCGATCCCGCCGACCGTCTTCACGTCATAGGTGTAATGCGCAGCGACACCGCCGAGCACGTCGGTGATGTAATCCATGCGTTTGAGCATGAAATCCTCGCCGAAGTAGAAGGTCTGCACCTTGGTGTGCGTAGCGACGTGATCAGGGTACGTGACTTCCAATTTCCGCCAGGTTTCGCCGCTTTCCGTGTGCGGTTCGAGTTCGCGCGTGGTGAATCCGGGCTGGGTGAAGAGAAACGGAGCGGTGAGGTAGTTCCACACTGCGTAGCCGAGGAAGTAAGTAAGGTGCAGCGGATCCCACGGCGTATCCCGCACATGACCGGCGAACGCCGAACGGGGATCGCTTCGTTCAGTGACCACCGAACCGTCTGGGCGTTCGATCCATACGCGATCAGGCGTGAAGATCCAGCGATCCTCAGAGTCACGGTCGAGGTGCAGGATAGTCGTGCGCGGAGAGCGCGGGTCGATGGACACGCTGGGACGGAAATGGCCAGGGAAGCCTTTCAGGTCAAGCAAGTTCCCCCAAAAGTTGAATGTGACGTCAATGGCTTCGACTTCTTGCCATCGCTTCACGGTGCCGTGTGCGTCAAGAACAGCTGACAACAGTTCGGACATCAGGGTTTTCTCCTGCTCTGGAGGCCGAGTTTTTTCGCTGAACGCCTAGGCAGGCGAACAGATACGGCGTGGTGAAGCATCTTTCAGGTGTAGGCCACCGTTGCATCCAGGAATCGTGCGACATGGGTGACGAACAGTTCGGGAAATTGGAAAAGCGAACCGTGACCAGAGTCGGGATAGACGATTAGTTGAGCATTGAGGAGGTGCTGGGAGAGAAGGTAGGAGTTGATGGTGGGAACCATGATGTCGCGGTTGCCATTGACGATCAGAGTCGGCTGAGTGATCGTCTCCAGCTCAGCGAACGGCTTCCCATGTGGCTGTTGCCAGTCGACAATCGCCCTTATTTGAGCTTGCATGGTCTGCTTTGAGGTAGGGGGGTCGGTGTCTGTGGTGCGCTGGTGACGGCGCCCCCAGAACCTTTCGCTCGCGGCTTGGCTGGTCGCTGATGGCGCGAAGAACAGGAATTGGAAGTCCTCAAGCGTAGGCGTTTCGTACCTGGTACCCACAGTGTTCACGTCGGGGTGCCGGTCCGTGTCGTCGCCGGCACGGGGCTTGGTCCCGACGAGTACGAGTCTCCGCACCAGTGCGCGGTGACGAAGTGTGAGCGCCTGCGCGACGTAGCCGCCGACGGAAAACCCCAGGACGTCAACCTGGGCGAGACCCAGCGCGTGGATGAATGTGGCTGCATCATCGGCCTGGGCTTCCACGGTGTCCGGAGTCTGGCCGCTGGAGCTTGCGACTCCCCTATTGTTGAACAGGATGACCGGACGGTTCGCAGCGAGTCCATCTGTAACGGCAGGATCCCAATGATCCATGCCGCCGCGGAAGTGCTGCAGGAACACCAGCGGCGTCCCGCTTCCGGCGCCGAAACGCCGATAGGCGTACCGGATCCCGTCCTGGGTGATGAACTGCGTCGGCGCAGTCACATGAGAATACCCAGCCGGGTGAGCTGACTCCGCCGTCATCTTCGGCTCTCCATCCTGTCGGCCGGTTGGCGTGGTGGTGATGAGTTGGCGGGCAGGTGCGACTACGCGGGCGGGCCGCTCGACAGCCACGACATCTGCCTCGGAAATGCGTCCGCTGTTGAGGCCTGGCGAAACACGTTGGCGTTGTGCGCCTGCCTCAGCTCCTCTCGAAGCCGAACGCCGGTCTGGCCGTCCTGCCTCAAGCGCGTCCACCGGGGACGCCAAGGCTCCTTGGGTCTCCGCGGTCTCAAACAGCGGCAGGGCGACGTCCAACACGGCCTGGCCGGGGCCTGTGACACCGCCCAAGGCCCAAGTGCGCATTAGAGCCTTGGGAGCCGGGTAGGCGCGGGTAGGGCCCTTCGCCACCATGTCAGTGAACTCCGCAATCCAGGCGATCAGTTCGACGCCAGTGGGTAGCGCGACTTCGAGTCCGCCGCCCAAACACCGGCTCTACACAGCGGCGATGGCGGGCGGAGGAAGTTGCTTGAACTCGTTAACAGAAGCTTCCGGGCAAGGTGATTGCACACCTTTCGGACGCTGCAAGGCGTGACGTGCCGAACCGAGATTGGGGGCGTTGCCCCACTGATCGCGCCCATCACACCCCCGCGCAGGCGGGACCCCAATCGAGCAGGCGAGGATGCTTCCCTCCAACGCCAAGTCCTGAGCACAGGCGTCCGGATGCTCACTGGGAACGCTTTGATCCAGGCATGACTTCCGATCGTGCCGACGGCTCAGGTTGTGACGCTGTCTGCCAGGAAACGATTGATCTCAGCGGCCACTGCGGAGGGATGCTCGATGTGCGGCCAATGGCCAGCCTTCTCGATCTCGGTCACCTTCGTCTTGGCCGAGTCGAACCGCGCCGCGACCGCGGTGGCCACGACCTCGCCAGTGACCAACGGGTCGTCGGCACCAGGAAGGACAAGTACCGGCCCGGAGAAGCCACTGGGCCGCTGGCCGTCCGGATAGCCGTTGTTCCACACATCCGCCAGCGCCCGCACGACCTCGGGGCGGGCCTTAGCGGCAACCGTGGCAAGTCGCTCCACCTCGGCTTCGGGGGCCGACGGCGCAGTCTGCCGACGGGCGGCCCCGAGCTCCGGCGCCCCAAGTCCACCCAACGATCGGAAGGTCTCGATGGCCTCATCCGGCAACCGGGTACCGGCCATCGGGATCGGCGACACCAGCACCAGGCCCTTCGCCCGATCGGGGCGCGCCGTGGCAACCAGTTCGACGACGGGTGCCGCCATGCTGTGGCCAACGAGCACGAACGGCTTGCCGACCGCGTCAACCACAGCGGACAGGTCGGCCGCGAATCGGTCAAACGTCAACGGCCCACTCGTCTTCGTGCGGTCTCCGAAGCCGGCCAGGTCCAACTGCACGGTCTCAAACTCGGATGCCGCAAGTTCGGCGATGACCGGGTTCCAGACGTACTGGTCATCGAGAAACCCGTGCATGAACACGATGGCACGGCCGCCCGCGCCGCCACGACGGAACACGATGTCGCTGTTCGGGATGGTTGTTGAACTCGCCATGGAAGCCCCTTGCTCGTCAAGCGGATATTGATCCGGACGTGAACATCGATGCGATCTCGAGGCGAGGGAGGTCATCAGGGTGCCAGCCATGTGCCCTGCCTGTAGCGACCACCAATCCTCGCTTGACGTAAGTGTATAGCTTTTGACTATGTCATTCAAGTCTTAGCGCTCGACCGCAGCGCTGAGCCCGCACTGCCCCGACGTCGCGTCACGTCGTGTCGTGAACAATGCTTGACCGTCGGAGCGGCTGAGCGGTCAGGGCCTCACGGCCACGACAGGGCGCGTCACGGGATGCCATGCTCCGACTCCATTCCCGACGGACCTTCACCTCGGCCTGAGTCGACATGTTCTTTACTGCGATGCCGCCGTCTCTAGGCATGCCCACGATGGGCGCTGAGGCTGATCCTTTGGAGTGGACTCCCTCAACACTGGATCTTGCCCAGCAGAGATCCTGAAGGGCGCCGTCGCGTTGCACCGAGCCGGCAGCGCCAGGCGTACGTAGGCGGCGTGGCCGCAGAGCTCGGGATCACCGGGGAGACGACGCTGCGTCCGCGGGTCCGCGAGGACACTGCCCAGCACACGTCCGAGCACCGCATGGACGGTGCCGACGAGAGTCCCGCCGGGGGGCCGACTTAGCTGTGGCCCGAGAGCGCCCGGCTACTCAAGGCGGAGAAGGAGTGGCAGCTGGAGCGCGAGAACAGGGGCGCCCTACGCGAGCCGGACCTTCGCCGACGCCTCCGACCGTGCGGCAGCCCCGCAGCATGGGAGGCGTCGGATTGAGCAACGCCAATGCTCAGGCCGAGTCATTCCTCCAGGGCCTCAAGCGGGAGTTGCTCCACAGACGGCACTGGACTTCCGAAGCGCAGACGGGGCTCGAGTCATTCCGCTGGCTCGCTCACTACACCCGGCGCCTACGGCGCTCTGCTCTTGGCTACCGCACACCGATCGAGTTCGAACAGCGGCTGATCACATCAACTGCGCTGTAACTCGCCGCGTGAAACCCGGTGTCAACTCCTGGGGACCAACCTCAGCCCCCGTCCGTCCGGGCCGATCGAAGTGTCACCGTACATCGGGCCGAAGTGCGGTCACTGTCGATCGAGCAGTGCCTTCACCAGCCCTCGTGCCCATCCGGGCTCGGTGGCACCGTCGGTGAAGACGGCGCGGTAGTAGAGCGGGCCGAGCAGCGCGTCCGCGGCGCGCTCGACCTCCGGCGCGGACCCACCGCGCGAGCGCTCCCGGTCAAGCATCGCGGCGAGTTGAGCGTGCCGGTCCCTGGTGCAGGTGAAACCGCCCGCGGGGCCGGAACCGATGGCCGCGCGCATCAGCGCCAGCACGTCCGGGTCGGCCAGATCGGTCGCAACATCGCTGGTCCAGCGTTCGAGGTCCTCGCGCAAGGACCCGGTGTCCGGCACCACGATGTCGCCGCTGAACCGGCTGGTCGCCACATCGCCGAGCAACTCGGAGACCGACCCCCAGCGACGGTAGAGCGTTGTCGGATGGACCCCGGCGCGATGGGCGACGGCAGGCAGGGTGAGCACTTCGTCGGGTTCCTCGACCAGGAGTTCCTGTACCGCCCGATACACATCGGCGCGCACCCGGGCGGAGCGACCTCCAGGCCTGGCGTTCGTCAGCATGCCTTCATTATCGCATCGATCGATGCGTTTGAGTTATGGTGGGCCCAAACGCATCGATCTTTGCTCTAAGGAGTCGTCGTGTCCGAGCCCTCCCTGCTAGCGCCGACCGCGCCGCCGCGCCGGCTGTCGCCCCGGCTGTCCCATCCGGTCAGTTTCGCGGCGGTCGCCGCGATCTCCGTCCTCTTCCTGGCCGCCTCCAGCGCCCCGTCCCCGCTCTACGTCGTCTACCAGGCGAAATGGCACTTTTCGGCGACCACGCTCACGGTGGTCTTCGCGATCTACGTGCTGGGGCTGATCGCCTCGCTGCTCGTACTCGGGGCACTGTCCGACTACCTCGGGCGCCGCCCGGTCCTCGCGGCCGCGATCGCCTTGGAAGCGGCCGCACTCGTGGCGTTCGCCTTCGCGGGCAACGTCGCCGTGCTGTGCCTCGCCCGTGTCCTGCAGGGGATCGCGACCGGCATGGCGATGAGCACGCTCAGCGCAACCCTGGTCGACCTCAACCCGCCGCACGCACCTGGCCGCGCCGGGCTGATCAATGGTGTCGCGCCAACCAGCGGCCTCGCGTTGGGTGCGCTCGGGTGCGGCGCCCTGGTGCAGTACGCGCCCTCCCCCACTCAACTGGTCTGGTTGCTGCTGCTGGGCGGCATGGTTCTCGCCGCTCTTGCCGTCTGGCGGATACCTGAGACCTCGGCGTCGCGCGCCGGCGTCGCCGCCTCACTGAAGCCGCGGGTGGGCGTGCCCGAACGGCTCCGCCCGGACTTCTACTCACTCGTGCCCATTCTGATCGCCAGTTGGGCACTCGGTGGCCTGTATCTCTCGCTGGGTGCGTCGGTCGCCGCAGGGATCTTCGGGCTGACCAACCACCTCATCGGCGGGCTCGTCGTCACACTGCTTTGCGGAACCGGCGCGCTGACGGCACTCGTCCTGCGGAAGCGGCCGGTCGCCATGGTCCTGCGCATCGGGGCTGTGCTGCTGGCCGCGGGAACGGGTGCGACGCTGGCCGGCGTCCTCAATGACACGGTGGCACTGGCCATCGTCGGCACAGTGCTCTCCGGCATCGGTTTCGGCGCCTCGGCACTGGCCAGTTTCGCCACGCTAGCAAGGATTTCCGGGCCGTCCGAGCGCGGCGAGGTGTTCTCTGCGGCCTACATCGTCGCGTACACGGCCTTCAGTGTTCCCGCCGTCATCGCCGGATTCGCCGCGACGTCAGCGGGGCTGCGCGACACGTCGGTCGTGTACAGCTCCGCGGTGATCGCCCTCGGAGTCGCCGCCCTTGCGGCGCAGCAGCTTCGGTCCCGGAAGCTGAGCTGACCCCACCCTGCCTCCACGGTCAGGACGAGCCGGCACACAGCCCGCGCATCGCGCCCCGGCGTCAGTGACCAGGCGCCCTTCGGCCTCGTGGAGCCATCATTCATGCGATACGGCAGCCGCTGCGGCCAGCCACACAGGTCGTACGCAGCGGCTGCCACGCGCCAACGCACAGCCCGGCCGGCCCGTCGCACGGCCGGGCGCAGCCTCTGGGCTGCGGCCTACGAGTGGTCGCCGGACTCGACGGCCTGCCGCGCGGGCTGCGCGACGCCGAGCTCTCGTTCGCGCTTGCGCGCCCGCGACGCTCGAAGATTGATCGCGTTGCCGCACACCCGAGCGTCGTGCCACACGCCGCTGTTGTTGCGCGAGCGGTCATAGAACGACACTCTGCATCGATCGTTGCGGCACACCTTCAGCCGCCGCCAGGTATCCAAACTCTGGGCCGTGAACATCTCGATCAGCACCATCGCACCAACGCGCCGGCTTCCCTCACCACGAGGTTCCAGGACCACCCGGCCATCGGGCGCCAGCCGTGCGGACACAGACGACGACGGGAGTATCGGCCCACCATGGTTCTGATCGCCGTGCCCGACCAACGTGTTCAGATCAACCCGCAGATCTCGCAGCCGGTCCAAGTCGGCCTCGCGGAGGGGGACCCGCTCCTGTCGTAGACCAGTCTCCAGCGACCATGCCCCAACAACGCCGTCCACCCAACTCTGAGCATCCTCAAGGTCGGCGAGGAGGTCAGGCATGCGCGGCTGCTGGATCGATCGAGTGTTGAGTACGTCCTGAACCAAGCCCAGCCCGCCGGGAGCATGAGGCAATTCATATCTGTCTGTCGCTGGCCAGCCCATGGCGCCACTATAACGCGCTCACCCAAGGCATGACAGGACCATAGTTACGTCACCTGCGTCTCCCTCTCGGGCTTCTACGTCATCAACCGAATGGGAGCCCCCGACTGGAAGGCGGCGATGTCCTCGACGGAGTCCTGATAGAAGATCTCGTACAGCTCATCGGTGACGTACCCCACGTGCCCGGTGAGTAGCGTATTGCGCATTTGTCGCAGGGGGTGGTCCGCAGGCAGCGGCTCCGTGTCGAAGACATCGATCGCGGCCCCGCGAATCCGGCCCTGCCCCAAGGTTTCGACCAGCGCTTCCTCGTCGACAATCGGCCCGCGCGAGGTGTTCACCAGAATTGCCGTGGGCTTCATCGATCGCAACTCCCGCTCGCCGACCAATCCGCGCGTTCGCTCGCTCAGCACGAGGTGGATTGACAACACATCACTCTCAGCGAACAGCCGTTCCTTCGTCACCGCTCGCACCCCCTGCTCAGCGGCCCTCTCGGCGGTGAGATTCTGGCTCCATGCGATCGGCGTCATGCCGAACGCCTGCCCGATGCGCGCGACCGTGGACCCGATTCTGCCCACTCCCAGAACGCCGAGGGTCTTGCCGTGCAGCCCAGTGGCAACGGAAACCTGCCAGCCACCGGCGCGCACCGAGTCCGCCTCGTCCACCAGGTTCCTGGCCGCACCGAGGATCAACGCCCACGTGTGCTCTGCGGTGGGGTGGGAGAAATATCGGGTTCCGCACACGGTGATCCCTAGCTCTCGCGCCGCCGCTACATCGACAGCGGAGTTCACCGGGCCGGTGCTCACCAGAAGCCGAAGGCGGGTCAACCTCTTCAAGACCTCGGCGGGGAACCGCGTGCGCTCCCGCATGGCCACGAGCACATCGAACTCGGCCAGGCCGCGGACGACCTCGTCGGCATCGGCGAACGGCTCAGTAAAGACCGTCGTCTCGGCATCCAGGGAGTTCCAGTCGGCGAAGCCCAATGCGACGTTCTGATAGTCGTCCAGGATCGCGATCTTCGTTCGGCCAGTCACGTCGATGACCTCCGGTTGCAGTGTGGGCCAGCAGTCGCCACTCCTCAGAAGTGACATAGTCGTATACCGTACACCTATGCCGATGAGCGGCCCGACCGAACCGCCCGGCCGTCGCAGCGCCTTTTCACGGTGACTACGAGCGGCACGGGATTGCACGACAGGGCGACCCTCGGACCATGATCACGAGAGCGGGCCGCAAGCAGGCCGTTCACCGATGAGAGGAGATCACGATGCCCATGATCGACGTTTACACGGTCAAGGGGACGTTCCCCAGCAAGCACGCACTGGCCCAGGAACTGGCACGCACGATCATGCGCTGGGAGCAGGTGCCGGAGATCCCCTTCTTCACGGACAACACCGCAGCGTTCATCCACGAACTGGACGCCGATGCCCTCTCGACCGCTGGCGGCGGCAGTGACTACGTGCGCGTGAACGTGACGACGAACGCCGAAGCACTCAACCGGGATCAGCAACTCGGTGTAGTCAAGGACATAACCGCCGTCATCGCCAAGGCGGCCGACGACCCCACCCTGGCGGAGCGCACCTGGGTGGCGCTCACGCAGGCCGTACCGGGGGGCTGGGGAATCAGCGGCCACTCTTACACCAATGAGGAGATCGTCCAGAAGGCGCGAAAGCTCCTCGGCAAGGCGTAGCCGCCGGACCCGGCGCATTGGCGGGAGGCAATCCTCCAGGCGGTGGCGGACCATCTCCTCCCCGTCGCCGTCGCACGTACAGAGACCACCGCCGCAAATGTGGCACCTCTGCGAACTGCCCGCGGGTCGACGTGACTTGCGTGGACCCGGGCACTGCGCTGCCTGCGGCTCGACAGCAGACGGATGATCTCGCCGTCAGCGACTTGCAGTTTGAGCACGGCATCCATGGCACCGCCGGCCGCGTCCAGCACCTGGTCCAGGATGTGGCCCTGGACGGCGCTGCGCGGAAAGCCGTCGAGCAGGTGGCTACGGCGGCGCTATTTGGGCTCTGGCAGCGATCACGGGGAGCCGTCGCAGTCGGTGAAGGGGGGTGTCCTCTCCGCATCGGAGCTTGTCCGTCGCTCCCCAGACACCAGCCGCACCCGAGCCTGGCCACGTTGTCCCTGGGCAAGCTGAGGCTGCTCGGGGTCGCGAACCTGCTGGGCGCCCAGCTGGCCGACGACGGCATTCGGGTCCTCACGGTCAACGGAGCGGTCGAGCCGGCATCCCGTTCGGCCCCGAGCACTTCGCTGAGCGGTATCGGCGGGCGATCGGCGACGCCAAGCCGGGTTGCGTCAACGAGCACTTCAGCGGGGCCTGAGCCGACTCCATCCGGACCAGAGAAGCCACACGCGTTGGACAGCCTCCTGCCCCTCGGCCGGTTCCCCCGGACCGGCCCCAGCAGGCGGATCGGAACCCCGCCGCCCTGTTCCCGCTCCAGGAGACCGGGGCCGGGGAAGGCGAGCCCCTCGCCGACGACCACCACGAGCGCGTCGCCACCGTCCACAACAACGGCTCTGTGGTGCTCGGCACCGACGGTGGACTCGCCTACTGGGTCCTCGTCGTGACCGGTCTTGAACGAGGCAGGGTCTGGCCCGTCGCCGACGTCAGCGCCTATCCGTATCCCCTGCTGAAAGCGCTCGACTTCCTGGACCGGGTGCAGCGCCGGCACACCGGCAACGGCTGGTCGGACTGACCCCAACCCGCACGGAGCCTGAGGCTCTGCGAGGAAGCCGGCCTGGCGAACGGCCGCCGCGTGATCGATACCAGCAGGCCATGCAAGCCGCCGCCGACACAGCAGACTGAACGCGTGTGGGGGGTGGCCGCGACCAGACTGCAGCCACCCCATGCGCTGCTCGGCGTCGCCGTGACAGTGTCTTCATGAACTCCGGGGCCACGGCAGCTCACCTCTGCCTCCAGCCGAGAGCCTTGGCAATGGCATGCCCTGCTTCCGCAAGATCGGGCAGGGTAGACCGTCGGACGTGATCGAGAACGCGCTCCGGCACACTACGCAGGTGCGCAGGGTAGGCCCGCTGCGATCTCTCCAACCCCTTCGCCGTGAGGGCGACTTCGACGCCCTCACCGCCGGGCTCACCCTCCAATGAAGCTCGGCCCCGATGGAGCCATGAACCGCATCAAAAAGATCAAAAGGCAGCTGTACGGACGGGCCGAATTCGAACTACTCCGCAAGATGATCCTGCTCCCGCGACCGACCGTGACGGCTCCCAGTGATCGCTGCCAGAGCCCAAATGGCGTCGTCGTAGCCAAGCAGGAATCCGTCGACGGCGCCCGACTCGGCCATGCGCTGGCGGACCACATGGAGGCCGGTCTTCATCGGTGATGCAACAGGCGGCGCCTGGTCATGCGGACCTAGTCCCAGGTGCGTTCGTTGAAGACGGGCCCGGGGCCAGCCCTTCACGGCTGCCCCCGGGCCTGCCCATCTAGCCAGCTAGACCGGCTGGCTACCTGCCTTCGAACGGCACCTGCGGGCGGTCGGTGATGTCGCCGCCGGAGATGTAGAAGTCGACCGCGGACTTCATTCCGATCTTGAGGTCATAGGTGTCAAGTATGGGATCGAAGAGATCGACCATCGCATCGTCGGCCGCCTGAATGCCGTTGGTAGCCGCGTACCTGAGAAGCTGCTTGTGCACGGCGTGCACCAGTGCGGGTCCCTTCGCCACCTTCCGGGCGAACTCGGTCACCTCACTGAGCAGGTCGGCCTCTTCAACGACCCGGTTCACCACTCCGTGCTGAAGCATTACCTCAGCAGGCACCTGTTCCGACGTGAGAAGCCACTCGTAGGCAAGCTGACGGCCCGCCCGCTCGGCCGAACGGTGCGCGCCACCGATACCGGTGAAGTACCCGATCGTCTGCTCGGTGTTGCTGAAGCGCGCGGACTTCGTCGCGAAGATGAGGTCCGTGCGGAGGGCCATCTCGTACCCGCCACCGTTGCAGAGACCTTGCACGGCCGCGATCACCGGGATCGGGAGCCTCTCGATCCGATAAGCGACCTCGTTGTACCGGCGGAGCATTGCAAGAATTTCGTGCCTTGGCATCTCCGGCCAGCCCAGAATGTCACCACCGTGGCAGAAATCCGGTCCATCGCCGGCGAGGATCAGCACTCGCGCTTTGGCGGCGACCACCTCATCCAGCGCGACATCGAACTCATCCATCATCTGCACGCCAAACCGGTTGTCCGGCGGCTTGTTCATCGTGATTGTTGCGACGTTTTCGATAATTTCCAGTCTGGACTGCTTCATTGCAGCGATCTCCTGACCAATAGCTTCGATGTCAAACCCTTGAGGAGCCCGATACAGTGCACGATCGAACGGCAGATCGGAGTCCCGAAGGCAACGGTGCGCTGCCGCGGCGATTTAGAGTGCGCAGAGATTGACCGTTCCAACAAACGTAACGATCCGTACCTTCCCTATCAAGGACCGCCTAGCGATCGATTGATCGAGGTTCCCGATTGTTCCTGACTTTTGAATAACGACTGTTGACCTCACCACTTCAGCGATATTGAGTGACCCAAGTCACTTGTCGCCATGAGGAAGAGGTCATCGCTATGCGTTCACCCGAAAACCTGGCTGATTCCCCGATATCCCGCCCCGCTGCCGCTCCTGATCATGTCGGTGTGGTCGGGCAGCGCGGGGCTGTCGCACCGTCAATTCGGTACGAGGCGCATCCGTATCGAGTCCAAGGCCGCTCTGTTCTGCTCGTCCGGACATTCAAGTCAGCCGGCCCGACGGCCGACTCTGGCGGCGGCCGGGTGGTCGAGGCAGCTCGATCGACGCACTTCCCTGCTGTCTCGACACCAGTGACAGGGGAACATTGTGGTTGAGAAGCTCACGACCAGCCTGGCGGAGTACGAGCGTCGCGCACGGGGCCTGTTGCCGAGCGACCTTTTCGAGCGCTGGTTCGGGTCCAAGGGCGACCCGCTGTGGCTGTCAAACACCAACAATCTCGACGCTTACGACCGGGTGTTCCTCCGCCCTCGAGTGCTCGCTGCAGAGCCTGCGGTCGGACTCTCCACGACAGTGCTCGGCAAGAGAGTCAACTCCCCGGTCTACCTTGCGCCCGCGGGCGCGCAGGGCCGCTTCCACCCTGAAGCCGAACTCGCCTCGGCGCGAGCGGCCAGATCGGCCGGCACGATCTTCGCTCTGAGTTCGGCATCGACCTACAGCATGGAGGAAGTCCGTGCGGTTTCCGACGGGACGCTCTTCTTCCAGCTGTATGTGTTGAAGGACCGTGGTCTGACAGCGGACTTGGTGAAACGCGCTGAGGACGCCGGGTACGCCGCGATCATCGTGACCGTCGACGAGCCAGCCACGTGGAGCAACGAACGTGACGGGGCGTCCAACGCACTTCGCGAGTCCCGTCAGCCGAAGGAGCTGAAGTCGCACACGCCGACTACTCCGTTCGGGAACCTGCGCGGCACCGGGATCAGCAGCGAGGAGGGCCTGCTTGAGGCGATGGAGGCTCGGTTGAACTGGGCCGTCATCGACTGGCTTCGCGAGCGCACGGATCTTCCCTTGATCGTCAAGGGAATCCAGGTACCCGAGGACGCGCGACTGGCTGTTGAACACGGCGCGCAGGCGGTCGTGGTGTCCAATCACGGCGGACACAGCATGAATGGTGCCTATCCGACGATCCTGTCGTTGCCGGAGATCGTCGACGCCGTGAACGGCGAGGCGGAAGTCCACCTAGACGGAGGAATCCGTCGTGGCACCGACGTCCTCAAGGCGCTGGGACTGGGAGCCCGTGCTGTCGCCATCGGACGGGGCATGTACTGGGGCCTCGTCGTCGGCGGAGAGGACGGCGTCAAGGAAGTCCTCGACGTCCTCAAAGAGGAGCTCTACCTCGCGTGTCTCTTCTGCAGCGTCACCGACATCCGTGCCGTCAATCGCGCGCTGATCCGCCTTCCGCGGTGCTGACCCGGATCAAGTGATGCAGCCCGACGCCGAAGGCCGGCCAGTCGTCGTGACCGGCCGGCCTCGGCGCAACGTCAGCCAACCTTGAGGTGGAATATCTCCTCCAGCTCGAACGCAACCACTTTATTGGCCACCAGCGGAAGTCGCTCAAGCTGGCGCCTCGCCTCGTTGAAATCAGCGACCTCCAGGATGAGGGCGACGTCGGACGCGTCCTTTCCTCTGCGATACGACACGATGAGGACACCGTCGTCGCGCATCGCCCGCCCCGCCCTCTGCTCCGCCTCGCTGTACGGAACGAGAGCTTCGTGATCTTCGATGGTTGTCCTGGCCAGAACGTACATTGCTATCTCCTTAACAGTTGGTCAGGCGACCTAGGCGTGGGTGGTGGCGCGGTCGGTCCGGGTGGCGAGGAACCGTTCGGCGTCCAGCGCGGCCTGGCAGCCCGTCCCGGCTGCGGTGATCGCCTGCCGATAGGTGTGGTCGACCAGGTCGCCAGCGGCGAAGACCCCATCGATGTTGGTTTGTGTGGTGGAACCGGTGGTCAGCACGTAGCCCTCGTCATCGAGGTCGATCTCACCCATGACGAGTTCGCTCCGCGGTTCATGGCCTATCGCGATGAACAGGCCGCTTACCGGGAGCGACCGGGTGTGCCCCGTGGAGGTGTCGGTCAACTCCACGGCGCTGACGGTGCTCTCGCCCTCGATCGCCGTGACGGCCGAGTTCCAAGCCCAGCGAATTTTCGGGTTGGCCTCGGCGCGCTCGGCCATGATGCGGCTGGCGCGCAGCGAGTCACGGCGATGCACGACGGTGACGGACTTGGCGAAGCGGGTGAGGAACAGGGCTTCCTCCATCGCCGTGTCACCACCGCCGACGACGGCGATGTCCTGGTTGCGGAAGAAGAACCCGTCACAGGTGGCACACCACGACACCCCGTGCCCGGTCAGCTCGTCCTCGCGCTCGATGCCGAGCTTTCGGTAGGCCGAGCCCATCGCGAGGATGACGGCGTCGGCGGTGTACTCGGCATCCTGGGTACGCACGGTCTTGACCGGCCCTGCCAGATCGACGGAGATGACATCGTCGCTGACCAGCTCGGCGCCGAACCGCTCCGCCTGGGCGCGGATTCGCGCCATCAGGTCGGGTCCCAGGATGCCCTCGGGGAAACCGGGGAAGTTCTCGACATCCGTGGTCGTCATCAGGGCGCCGCCGTACTGCGAGCCCTCGGACACCAGGGGGGCCAGGTCGGCGCGAGCAGCGTAGAGAGCAGCGGTGTATCCGGCCGGTCCCGAGCCCACGATGATCACATTGCGATGCTGTACCACGTCTCCTCTTCCTGTTCCTGCTGTGGATCCATGGGCTGTCTCTCCCTTTGGCCTCGTCCGCACCTCCTGTGCGCCGGTACGCGCAGGCTGCGGCCGAGTTCTGACGGCGAGAGGGAAGGGCACTACCCGGGGTGCGACTTCGCGCAGAACACCGGACACGCCACTTCTTCCGGCTGTGGCCCGGCATGAACCTCGATCGTCCAAGGTCTATAGCGGAGGCCCAGAAAGCCGGTCTTTCGAATGCTACTTCCACGCGCGGGTATTCGTAAGCCCCATATCTATCGCCAGTGCCGATCAGTCGATCGCGACACGGCGCTTGATGACCCACGCCGAAAGGGCGGAGAATTGCAGATGCTCTGGAATGACTCAAGACTCCCGCGTCCCCCTGGTATTCAGGAGTCGGCCAACCAATTGTTGGCACCCTCTAAGATACGGCGGGGGCGAGGAGGCGTTGCGGGGCTACCGTAAAGACCGAGCCAGCACCGGGAGATGCGAATGACCTCCAGTAAAAGGACGATTGCGGAGCAGGTCGCTGATTTCCACGCCGCGCAGGCGGCTGCCATTGAGAACGCTTCGAACGCAGACGTAGACCGTACCCGCCCTGTCGATCTGCCGGATGTTGTCACGGCCACTCTCGGCAGCCAGGGAGCGGAAACGGCGGCCAGGATACGGAACTCCGAGGATCCCGCCGCTCTGCGCGCCGCCTTCGGCGCCGAGTTGGCCGCGCTGAATGGCGCCGGTGTTCCGGCTGGCGTGGCGGCCGCCGGTGCGACCATGCCCGACGGTCACTTGTTGGACGTCGCCAGCAACGGCACGAGTCTGACTGAGGCGCGCGAAGGACAGGCAGCCGTCGTTGTGTTCTACCGCGGTGCGTGGTGCCCCTACTGCAATGTCGCCCTGCGCACCTATCAGAACGAACTCGTTCCCGCACTCACGGGTCGTCAGGTGAAGCTGATCGCGATCAGCCCGCAGGCGCCGGACGGCTCGCTGACCATGCAGGAGGCCAATGAGTTGACCTATACGGTTCTCTCCGACCCAGGCAATCAGATCGCCGGAACGCTCGGCATTCTCACGCGGCCGAGTGATGACGCCCGCGCCGCCCAGGAAAGCCTGGGCGTTGACATAGCGGGTGGGAACGCCGATGGCACCGACAGCCTGCCGATGCCGACCGTCGTCATCGTCGACGCGGCGGGGATCATCCGCTGGATCGACGTCCACCCGAACTACGCAACCCGTACCGAGACCGAAGAGATCCTCGGGGCCCTGGCCCTCTCACTGGACTGAGGTATCACGGCCGGTTCTCCCGCGGAGGCGGCCAGGAGAGGTGATGCGATTCCACTCCTCGTCGTCACCGCGGAGACCTGTTGTGGTCGCCATACCGGCGAGAGCGCTCGCCCCGAGTCGGAAGTCGTCGAAATGTCCCAACGAGAAACGGTCCACGAGTCTCCGCAGTCCGGTCACGCGACCGCACCTAGCTCAGGGGCCGGCCGATGGTGGATCCTCTGCGTGATCGGCACCGCGCAACTCATGGTCACCCTGGACACAACGATCGTGAACATCGCCCTGCCGTCAGCGCAGCGGGATCTCGCGTTCTCGACGCCAGACCGTCAATGGGTTGTCACCGCCTACGCTTTGGCATTCGGATGTCTGCTTCTTGTCGGTGGTCGCATTACCGATGTCGTCGGACGGAAGAGAGCGTTCATCCTCGGCCTCGCCGGATTCGCTGTCGCTTCGTTCGTGGGCGGTGCGGCGACGAGTCTCGGTACACTCGTTGCCGCGCGCGCCACGCAGGGAGCGTTCGGCGCCCTGGTCATGCCGGCGGCTCTTGCCCTTCTCATCGAGACTTTCACCGACCTGCGTGAGCGGGCTCAGGCTTTCGCCGTCTACAGCATCATGGCCACAGTCGGCGGAGCGGTCGGTCTCATGCTGGGCGGCGTCCTCGCCGAGTACCTGTCGTGGCGGTGGTGCCTGTACGTGAACGTCGGTTTCGCACTCTTCGCCATCGCCGGGGCCGTACCTCTGATCGCGTCTCGGGCCGAAAGGCAGAACGTCGCCTTCGACGTCCCCGGGAGCGTCACATCCTTCGGCGGTCTGGCGGCCATCGTGTACGGGTGCGGTGAAGCATCGTTGCACGGCTGGGGACATCCGCTCACGTACGGCCCCATCATCGGCGGAATTCTGCTCCTCGGTGTCTTTGTCATGATCGAACGCTCCGTATCTGCTCCGCTTGTTCCGCTGAGGGTCCTGGCGAACCGGACGCGTGCAGCCGCATACATCGGTCGGACGATCGGGGGGCTGAACGCAGCAGGTTTCTTCCTTGTCATGACCTACTACTTTCAGAGCTTGCTCGGCTTTTCACCGACACGTGCGGGGGTCGCGTTCCTACCGTTTCTCATCCTGTTCATCACCGGTGCCCAACTCGCGCAGCGGCGCTTGATCAGCGCACTGGGACCCAAGACCGTGATCCCCACGGCAATGGTCATCGGAGCGGCCGGTCTCGTATGGCTGAGCCGCATGGGACTGCACAGCAGCTACATATCAGTTGTTCCGGGGATGATGATCCTCGGATTGGGAGCGGGGACGTTTGTCGCGTCCTCGGTCAGCCTGGGACTCGGCGGTGTCGACCCCGCGGATGTCGGCGTTGCCTCAGCTCTGGTCACGGCCTGCTATCAGCTTGGTGCATCGATCGGAGCTCCTCTGCTCAACACCGTGGCGTCGAACGCGACCGCCGAATACCTCGCCGCCCATCACCGCGACGGCCACGTTGCGCGAACGGCGTCATTGCACGGCGCAGTCCTCGCCCTCCTCACGATGGCAGCGATCTTTTTGGCTGCCGCGCTGGTGACATTGTTGCTGCATCGACGGCGCGAGCGGAGCCCGCAGGCTCCGCCGCCGTCACCGGATGTCGGTACGGGTGACGCTGTAGCGGCCTAGCGGGCGCGAGCAACGATGCCCCTGTCCGCGGGACCCGCCAGCGCCAAGCCACCCGAACAAGCCGGTGCCCACGCCTGGTTGGGTCGCCGCCAGCGCCGGCCAGCTGTTGCGCTGAGGCCAGACCAGCTTCTGCCGCGCGTACGGCAATGCCGTCGAGTGATACCTGCGCGGCGACGACCGCCTGGTGCAGGCGCGCCTCCGCACGAACTGCCCGCGGCCCGGGTCCCGGAGTCCTGCCCCTGGCACGTCAGCCGCGACATCGACCATCCCGCGGGCGGCGGGAGCAGCTGGTGCTGGTTGGCCCATGATCTGCTGCGCCTCGCCGGGCTCGGCGTCGTCGGCTGCGCCGCAGCTGTCCGGGTTGCGCCGGTCTCTCGCTCTGCGCACGCGCCGTCTGCTCGACGCCGGAGTCCTAGCTCCGCCTGCCACACCGACCGGCGGTGCGCCACCGGGTGAGGCATCCTGCCGTCCGGCCCGGCCCGTGGTGCAGCTGTTTTACGTACGCCACCAGGCCTCCAGTCCCGTCGAAGAAATCCAATGCGTCGCCCGTACACGACGCCGTACCCGCTGCACTGACGAGATCCTCAGTCTTAACCCTTTGCATTGCGTCTGGATCCTGGTGCCCCGTGAGCGCGTACCCGGATCTCCCCGACCCGCCCCGCCTCCGCCCGGGAGCTTCACCGGGCCCACTACCGCCTGACGTTCGCCGCGAATGCCGCCCGTACCCGGCTGATGACAGTCCAGAGCGGAAACAGCCCTGGCCATGCCCTGCACCGGCTGCGGCCAGACACTGTCCTGCCGATCGACCTGCTGACGACGCACTCCCCGGCCCGTCAGGGCCGCGTCCTGCCCAAAGCTGTCCTCCGCCCTCGCACCGACGCGCAGATCCGCGGGCCGTCGGCCCCAGCGGCCGACGGCTTCGGGATGTCCTGGACGAGCGGATCACGACCCTGCTCGCGCGCGAGCGACGCCAACGGCGTCACCGCGGCCGACATCCCCCGATCCGGCCGGCACCTCGCGCTACAGGCGGGAACCGGGAGGACCAGCACGCTGTGTCTGGTCGCCGCCGACACCAAACGCCGTGGCTGCTACGTGGATTTCCACCAGGACATCGCGCGCAGTGCCGCGGCCCGCTTCCCGTACACGGTGCACTGCCGCACCGCCCACGCCACCGCACTCGCCGCGCTCAGCCACCGCTACGCCAAGCGTCTCAACAGCCCCCGCAAGCCCGACTGGAGGACCGGCCAGGCCCTCCGAATCCTGCGCTCCGTGCAGGACCAGGAGCTACACGGAGATCGCTACTGCACCACACAGCGGGACGGCGTCATACGATCCGCGGACTCCGGCGCCAGCTTGAGCCTCCACCAGGTCGTCTGCGAATTGCAGACACTCCTCGCCTCTGGGTTCGGCGCCCATCCCACCTACCACCGCCACACACCCACTCCAACACGGCCTGACCAAGCCCTACTTCTTGTTCGATGCGAAAATTCGTGATCATGCCGTGGGCCACAAGGTGCCGATGACCGGCCGATGGATTCGGTTGCGCCGAACTGCCAATGCCCTGACACACGCGCGCGGAGGGACAGCCCGATCAGAATGTTCCTTCCCACTCGGCTGATGGCCCCTGTCGTCCCCCAGCCCGCTCGGGGATGACAGGGGCATCGAAGGTCGGTCCGACACATCACGCCGGGATGACTGGAAGGATGAGGCGAGAGGGCCGCAGGACGTCGTGGAACAGCGTCTGCTGCGCAACCCTGGTTCGGATCGCCTTGTCGATCGGTTCCCCAGTGTTGGTATTGCGATCCCACCGGGGAAAATTGCTCGAGGTCACTTGAAGCCGAATCCGGTGCCCGGCCGCGACAACATGGCTGAGGTTGCCCAACGACACATTCAGCTCGTAGACGGTGTCCGGCTGCATCGGTTGAGGGTCGTCGAAGGAGTCACGAAAACGGCCACGCACGATCCCTTCCGCCAGGTTCTGCACAAATCCATCCGGATGCACATCGCACAGGACAGCAACGAAGTCGGTGTCCGGTCCGTCCGTGCCAACGTGCAGATACGCCTCGACGGGGCCGGTGAGTTCGACCGGAGATTGCTGCGGTTCGGCGGTATAGACCAATACATCGTGCCGAGCCTGGTTCTTGTCCTGGTTGCGCACACCGCCACCGACGTACCGCCCGCCGGCTGTCGGAACGGGCGTATCAGGGTCGTAGCGATAGTGGTCAGGACTTTCCGGCCCGGGAGTCCCGACGGTCAGCGTTCCATCCCCCTCCGCGGTGTTCGCCGATCCTGCGCTGTGGAGATAGAAGTCGGTGAAGACTGTCCGTTCCAGCGGCCATTCCTTCTCCTCGCGCCACCGGTTCTCGCCCATGACGAAGATGCGGACAGGTGAGCGCGGAAGCTCGTGTCCGCCGTTCTTGAGGTAGTGGTCGAACCACGCGAGTTGCACGGCCACCAGCGACGTTGCCGCCTCCGGGCCGAAGTCGATATCGCCCGTGCCGCGGGAAGTCGGTTGGCTGTACGGCAGCAGGTGGGCCCAGGGGCCCATGAGAATGGCCTGGTTGTCCCGTGCACGCTCGGACATCGCGTGCTCGCGCAGACCATTGAAGTACTGCGGAGTGTCCCAGTTCGCGATGTCGTACCACGAGCCGAGATGAAGCATGGGAACGTCCATGTTGTGGAACTGGCGGCGTACATCGACCGCCCACCAGTACGCTCCGTCGGCGGAGTGATGCAACACGTCGGCGAGGAACGGTGCGCCGGCGCCGAAGGTGTCGATCCAGTCAGCCAGCGGCATCCGGCGCAGTGCCTCATCTTTCAGCGGCGAGAACCGTACCGCCGGGTCGGCTTTGAGTGCCTCGAGCCGGGCCAGACCGTCAACGTCGCCGCTCTTTCCCAAAGTATCCAGTGCCATGTTCAAGAAATAACTCAGTGTCCAACTCAGCTCGAGGGCACCGCGCTGATACCAGTAATTCTCGAATGCGGCGAGGGGCGCTGACACAGGGATGCATGTGATGAGATGCTCCGGCCGTTGTGACGCTGCCAAATACTGCGCCAGCGCTCCATAGGATTGCCCGAATGTTCCGACACGCCCGTTCGATCCGGGCAGTTGGGCCGCCCATTCGATGGTGTCGAATCCGTCGTTGCCCTCGTAGACGAAGGGATACCAGACGCCTTCCGATCCGAAGCGGCCCCGGGTATTCTGAACAACGGTGAGATAGCCGTGCGAGGCGTAGAAGTCAGCTTCGTTGAAGGTCTCGGCGAGATCGTTCTCCCGGTTTCCATAGGGAGTCCGGCGCACGAGGACTGGAACGGATTCTGCGCCTTCGGGCCGGTAGATGTCGGCAAGAAGCCGTTTTCCATCCCGCGTAGACATGACGACATCGCATTCTCGCGTCACGGCGAAAGGACCACGTTGGTCGTACAAGCTCATGCTGTTCACTCCTTGGCAGGATTCGTCGATGTCGGCAAGTTCAGGCGCATCACCCACCGATGTGGAATCCGAGAAATGCTTCGAGAGCCTCCGGATTCTGAAGCGCTCCCATGCTGACCGCCTTGTCCGGGGCGACGCCGGCGAGAATCTTCTTCACGGGGACTTCACACTTCTTGCCGTTGAGTGTGCGCGGGACGGCGCCGACAGCGATGAATCGGTCGGGCACGTGTCGTGGGGACAGTCCTGAGCGAAGTGCCTTACGCAGGGAAGGTTCCACATCCGCCAGGTCAACTCCCGTCCGAAGAACCAGGAAACACAAGAGCAGGCCTTCGTCCTGGGCTCCCAACTCAGTGGTATCGATCACCAGCGAGTCGTCGACTTGGTCGAATCCCTCGACCACGGAGTAGAAGTCGGCGGTTCCCATCCGCACCCCGCCTCGGTTCAGCGTGGAATCCGACCGTCCGTAGATGACGAACGAATCCCGGGATGTGGCTTCAACCCAGTCGCCATGGCGCCATAGACCGGGGAGATCCTCAAAGTACGCCTCGCGCAATCGGACACCGTCCGGGTCGTTCCAGAACGCCACCGGCATCGAGGGCATCGGCCTGCCGATGACCAACTCGCCCACCTCGTCCCGCAGAATCCGGCCCTGTTCGTCCACCGCGCGTACGTCCGCTCCCAGAGACGCGCAGGACATCTCTCCCAGCCACACCGGCACCGTGGGGGCTGATCCCAGGAACGCTGTGCAGACATCCGAACCACCCGAAATGGAGCAGATCTGGATGTGTTCACCCACTGCGTCACCCAGCCAACGAAAGCCTTCCGCCGACAGTGGTGCTCCCGTCGAGCCAAGGGCCCGCATGGCAGAGAGGTCGTAGGACTCCCTCGGCAACAGGTCGGCTTTGAGGCACGATTGAATGAACGGCGCCGATACGCCGAACAGTGCCACCTGATGCTTTTCCGCCAGTTCCCAGAGCGCTCCGAGATCTGGATGGCCCGGGCTGCCGTCGTAGAGCACGATCGTCGCGCCGACCAGCAGACCGCTGACCAAGAAGTTCCACATCATCCAGCCGGTGGTGGTGAACCAGAAGAACCGCTCACCGGGGCGGAGGCCATGGTGGAGGCGGAGCATTTTCAAATGCTCGACCACGATTCCGCCGTGCCCGTGGACGATGCCCTTGGGGAGACCCGTCGTACCCGACGAATACAGGATCCACAGCGGGTGGTCGAACGCCACTGGCTCGAACGCGAGCTCCCCCGGGGTCCGGGTGAACTCCGCCCATGAAGTGGCACCTTCCAGCGCCGCGTCCGGATCCAGATAGGTAACCAATACGGTCTGCCGCAGCGTCGGCAGGTGGGTCTGAAGCGTCACGACGTTCTCAAGGATGTCGAAGCGCTTCCCGCCGTAGCAGTAACCGTCAACCGCGAGAAGCACTTTCGGCTCTGTTTGAACGAACCTGTCGCGGACGGCCGGTGTCCCGAACTCCGGCGAGCACGATGACCAGATCGCTCCCAGCGATGCGGCGGCGAGGAACATCACCAGCGTCTCCGGGCAGTTGGGCGCGAGTGCGACCACGCGGTCACCCTTGCCCACCCCGGCCTCGATCAGCCCTGTCCGCGCCCGTCCGACCTGGTCGCGCAGCTCCGCATGCGTGAGCACGCGCTCCAAGCCGTCCTCCCGGGCGAACAGCACCGCGACATCGTGGTCCTGCCTGCCCATACCCGGTGTGAGGGCGTGCTCGGCATAGTTCAGCGTCGCGCCCGGGAACCACCGTGCCCCTGGCATCTGCACGGATTCCAGCACCGCGGTCGGCGGGTCCCGGTACATCACTCCCAGGAACTCCGCCGCGGCAGACCAGAAACCCTCCAAGTCGCCCACCGACCACGCGTGGAGGGCCGCATAGTCCAGTTCGTCGACATCGACGCCCCGCGACCGCCGCACCCATCGAGCGAACTCCGCCATCTCACTCGTCCGCGCCTGCTCCGGGGACGGCGACCACAGAACCTCGGCCTTTTCCGCCGGCGCCGCCTTCATCGTGGCCGACTCTCAGCGGCCGGCACAGTGACCGGTTTACCTCCCGGGAGGCTCGGAATTTGCGCTCGGCCCCGCAAGAAAACGGTCACCTGAGTCATCTCAGTACAGTCCATTCGTCGTCGATGTCCTGTGTGGCGGCAGCGCAGCCACGCTCTACGCTCCATGTGCCGTGCGGTGGTCCGGCGCGGATTTCCGCACCGGACCACCGCACGGGTTCCGAGAGACGGACAACTAGCGTCCGTCGAACTCGAGCACCGGGCGCGGCCTGCCCTCGCGATACGCCGCGATGCCACTCTTGAGTCCCTTTTTCCAGTCATCGGATTTCAGGAGCGGCAGGTAGATGTCGGCCACGATGTTGTCGGCCGCAGCGACACCTCCGATGGCCCAACTCCGCAGAAGAGCCTTGTGCGCCCCGTGAGCAAGGGTCGGCCCCTTGGCGATTTTCTCCGCGAAGCGCGTGGCTTCGGGGAGCAGATCGGCTTCGTCGATCAGGCGATTCACGCCGCCATACCGAAGCAGCACCTCGGCCGGGATCTCCTCCGAGGTGAGGGCCCACTCGTAGGCGAGCAGCGGCCCCACTCTCTGAGCGGAGCGGTAGACCCCGCCCAACGCGGTCACCAGGCCGAGCGTCTGCTCAGAGTGACTGAACCGCGCGTGTGTTCCCGCGAAGATGATGTCGGCGCGAAGGACGAGCTCGAACGCACCGCCGTTGCACAGTCCCTGTACGGCAGCGATGACCGGGATCGGAATGTGCTCCAGGCGATTGAACACATAAGCGAACCCTTCCAACTGGGCCGCCCACTCGCCCGGCTGCAGGTGCTCCCAAGGGACGATGTCTCCGCCGTGGCAGAAGTCCGGCCCATCGCCTGCCAGCACCAGTGCCCTGGCACCGCGGCTCACGACCTCGTCGAGGGCATTGTCGAACTCCTCCACCATCGGCCGGTCGAATCGGTTGTCAGGAGGCTTGCGCAGAGTGATCGTTGCCACTCCTGAGTTGACTTCGAGTCCGATGTTATCCATCGTGCAACCTTTCTCTCATCGGAGTGCATTACAGATGTTGAATCGCCGCGCGCCTCGGAGAAGACGCTGAGCGATGCGTTCGGCGAGGAGTCGTCCGTCGCCTTTCGCGTATCCGTATTCACAGTCCCAAACGGTTCAAGGCAAATCAAGAAGATGAAGCCGAAGTATCATTCGGAGATACCGATCGATCGATCGGACGGCGGCCGCTGGATCAGCCCAATTTGATCGATCATGCACCATCGATCAGATCTCGGGGATTCCGGTGCCCTCTGTCTGCGGCTGGGACTAGAAATCCTTCCGTTATTCGCGATCAGACCTGTGCCCTGCCCCCATCGACGAACAGTTCGATCCCCGTGACGAAACTGGAATCGTCCGAGGCCAGGAAAAGCGCCGCCTTGGCCACTTCCTCGGGCCTACCCAGACGGCCCAGCGGAATGGTCGAAATAAGTTTCTCCATGGCGTCTTGAGGCTGCGCCTCCATCAGAGGCGTCACAATTGGCCCCGGACTGAGGACATTGGAGCGGATACCCCGGCCCCTTAGCTCGGAGGTCCACCCGCGGACGAAGTTCCTCAGAGCAGCCTTGCTCGCGCCATAGACAGCAAACGCAGGGGTTCCCTTGGCGCTCGCCACAGAACCCATGAGGATGATGGATCCCCCGTCGTTCAGGAGCGGGAGCGCCTTTTGCACCGTGAAGAGCGTTCCCTTCACATTGATGTCGAATATTTTGTCAAAATGTTCTTCGGTGACATTCTCTAGCGAGACGAATTCACCCAGACCGGCGTTGGCGACAACGACATCGATCCGCCCTTTCACCCTGACGCTCTCGTAAAGACGGTCCAGGTCGGCCAGATCGGATATGTCCCCTTGGACACCGGAGACGTTGCCACCGATCTCCTTCACGGCGTCGTCCAGTTCCTTCTTGCGGCGTCCCGTGATGAAGACGTGAGCACCTTCTGCGACGAAGAGCTTCGCCACAGCAAATCCGATCCCCGTGGTGCCTCCGGTGACAACCGCCACTTTCCCTTGCAACTTACCCATGCTCACTGCTCCCGATGGTGGTAAATGGGATTCTGGGTGACATCAAAGGCCTCATGTCCGATGGGGGCGCCACGACGTTCAACGAACGTGTCGATACCCGACCCCACATTGGCGGCCTACGGAGGGACTGGACTTTCTTCGTCGACAATCACCGCGCCGCAGGCCCCTATGTCGCGGTGCGCCAACGGGCTGCCCGCACTCACCGAATGACATACCGACCGGCCCCTACAGCACAGACCCGATCTGCTCCGATTGCCGCCGCGTCGGCCTCTTGACGTAGCCGGCGAGTGACCGTCTCGCGTCCATCACAATGTCGATTGACATCGTTTCTACCTGGACCACATGACATTGTCAATGTCAATCGACATTGTCATCTCGATCGCTGCCGGTTAGGGTCCACTCGAGGACACGCCAGATGGGAGACGCCCGTGGGGACCACGAAGCAGCAGGTGGCAGAGAACCGGCAAGCGATCGTCACCGCCGCTGACGCCCTGTTCCGCCTGCGCGGCGTCGACGCAGTTGGTCTCAACGAGCTGATGGGCGCCGCCGGACTCACACGCGGCGGCTTCTACAACCACTTCACCTCGAAGGACACGCTCGTCGACACGGTCGTCGCCAATGCCGTGGCGGACGGGATCGCCGCTCTCGACCGGGCCATCGCGACGGCTCGGGCCAGCGGCGGTGATCCGCTCACCCAAAGAATCAGCTGGTACATGTCGCCCGAGCACCGAGCCGACATCGTGCGGGGCTGCCCGGTCGCCGGCTTCGCCGGCGACGCCCGGCGGCTGGGGCCTGCGGCCCGCGGCCGCTACGCCGAGGGACTGGCAGCAACCCTCGACCGTCTGACGGCGACAGTCCGAACCCCCGGCCTCGACGAAGGCGAGCAACGAGCGCGCGCCATCGCACTGTTCAGCGAGATGGTCGGCGCGGTAGTCCTCTCACGAGCCGTCACCGACGTAGACCCCGCCCTCGCCGACGAAATCCTCGAAGGCACCCTCGCGGACCTGTACAGCCGGACCGACGCTACGCCGTAGCAAGTGCCGCACCGCGCTGCGCGTGGCACTCCCGTCCGACCGCGCCGCTCCACCTTCGGGGCTCCCGGCCACCGGGCGGCCCTGACGCGGTTCAGCCGGCCACGCGTACCTGCCGGGCGGCGCCGAGAAAGCGTTCGAGTTCTCCCGCGATGTCAGGGCCGGTGGGTTGGTAGATAATTTCGGTAACACCCTGCTCGGCGTATTCGGAAAGCTGTTCGGCGACGTGTGTCGACGACCCCGTCACCGTGGTGGCGGGAACAGCATTCCAGCCACCGGCGTTCCAGGCGGCGGCGTCGGCCTGATTGAGAGCCACCAGATGCTGGTCGTGTACGGCCAAGTGGCGTTCACGCTCGGGCTGGGCGGTGATGACCTTCAACCACTCCTCGCCGCCCGGCAGCTGCGTGACATCGCCGCCGAACTCGTATGCCGCGTGATAAGCCAAGGAGTGTCCCGGGCCGACGGCGGCGCGTACGCGTGGCGAGTCCAATGGTTCCTGGTCCTGCAGCACGGTGCCGTGGACGGCGAGACTGGCCCAGGAGAATTCGTGCGCGTGACCGGTCTGACCGTTGACACTGAAAAGCCCATCGGCGATCTCATGTGTGACGGCCAGGCCCTTCGGGCCCAGCGCCGAGATCAGCACGGGAATCTCAATGGGTCGGGCGGGCGCGTAGCCATCAGGGTGCAACATCCTGACGAGATGACCGTCCCACTCCACGGTCTCGCCACGCAGCAACCCACGGACGGTCATCACGTAATTCTTCAGGTACGACCACGTGGCCGGGGCGGCACCGATGGCGCGCGCCCCGTTGAATCCGGTTCCGAAGGCGACCGCGGTGCGCCCTGGCGCGAGCGCAGCCAGCATTGCCGCGCCGGAAGCGTTCACCATCGGGTGCCGCAGGCCGGGAACGAGCACGCCGGGGCCCAGACCGATGCGCTCGGTCTGCCGCGCGGCCAATGCGAGCATCGCCCAAATGTCGGGGCTTTGCGCGGGGGTGTCGAACAACCACGCGCGGTGATATCCAAGCGACTCGGCCAGCGCGATGTGATCAGGCGAGTGAATCGACGTTGCGAACTGACAAGAGATGTCCATCGCCGGCTCCTTGGCGTAGAGATTTCATCAGGGTCATATGAGGCACGCTCCCAACGGAGAACGGACCTCGGGATGCTGGGTGTCGCAGACGACCGGAATGCCGACTCGTCGCAGCGACTTCAGCGGCGCCGCCACGTGCAGGAAGCTCCAGCGACCACTACGGGGTGTCCGGTGCTGACCGCCGTCAGACGGCGGTACGGCCTCCGTCGACGGCCAAGACCGCGCCGGTGATGTAGCCGGCCTTCGCGGAGGCCAGGAACACGATGGTGTCGGCGATCTCCGATGCCTCGGCGGCACGGCCCATCAGAGTCGTCCTGCCGGTCGCTGTGGTGCGATCCGATCCGGTCGCACCGGTGTACACCGGTCCGGGGGCGACGGTGTTGACCCGAACCCCGTTGGGCGAGAACTCGGCCGCCCAGGCCCGGGTAAGGGCGGCCAGAGCGGCCTTCGTCGCGCTGTACGCGGCGGCGCCGGCCACGCCGACCGTGCCGACCATGCTGCCCACATTGATGATGCTGCCGACCCCGCGCCGCACCATTCCCGGGGCCAGGGCGGCGACCAGGAGGTAGGCACTGCGGACGTTGGCGTTGAACATGCCGTCGTAGCTGTCGATGTCGAGATCGGGAGTGGGGCCGAACCAGGCGAGGCCGCCGTTGTTGACCAGGACGTCGACCTCTCCGGCCTGCGCGGCCAGTCGTGCCACGTCCTGCGCGTCGCCGAGGTCGGCGGCCACGAACCGCGCCGTGCCGCCCGCCTTCTCGATGATCTCAACGACCTCGGCTCCACGACGCACGTTGCGGCCATGGACGACCACGCAGTACCCCTCCTCGGCGAGCTTCGTCGCCACCGCCCGCCCGATGCCCGACGTCGCCCCTGTCACCAGGGCAACGGCCGGGCGCTTGCCCCGGTCGAGAGTCTCACTCATTGCGACTCCTAGCCGCCGACCGACAGCGTCGGCATAACAGTTAACAGTGTCACTCTAGACAGACCTGTTTGTTCGGTCAAGACAGACCTGTCTGTTCAATCAAAAGTGAGTCATCCCGCCTCGATCCCGGCCGAGTCATCCACTCGCCGACCGCGGCACCCTCATCATCGACGCGGGCACGCCGCGCTCGGCGGGCACCTCGTACACGCGCTGCCGCTCGGCCTCACGGCGGTCTCGCTCGGGCTTGTCGCCGCGATCCCGGGGAAGTCCGCGCGACGACCGGGCGGTCTGGTGTCAGGGGCACCGCGGCTCAGCATCCCATCGCGTCTGCGCGGCGAAGTGCTCCCGGTAGTGTCCATCAGCATGCGAGCTGGGCGGTCAGCGGGCTGTGCCCGTCGCTCGGTCCGTCAGCGGCGGCCGGACTGTTCGGCCTGACCAACCCCCTGGTTTGGTCGGCTTGTCGTCATCCTCCTGAGCGAGACAGGCGCCGTGACCGCCTTCGCGCTGCTCGACAGTCCGCTCCTGTGCGTACTGGCTTTCAGCGCGTCGCTGCTCATCGCGGGCATCGCGCTGACCCTGAATGTTGTGCCGACCCATTCGGTTGTCCCGGCCATCGCGGCACGGTGGTCGACGAAGGCGGCTTCGGCGCCTCCTCACGGGCCACGTTCGGCACACTCGCGCGGATCTCCACGCCCACCGAGCGCGGCGAGCTCTTCGCCGTCGGGTGCCTCACCGCATACCTGGCCTGCACGCTCCCAGTCGCGGGCTTCACCACCACGGCCACGGGCCTGCGCCCGACCACAATCGTTTACGCGATCGTGGTCATCGTCGCGCGTCCTCGGTATGGCCACTCCCGTAGTACAGCCCGCACGGAGGACCTGGCAGTGGGAGCACGTGGCAATCTCCTCTGCGAACGGAAGCGCAGATCCGTCAGAGTCAGCGACGGGCGCCGGTCCGGCCCGAGCGACCCGTCGGCGTCTCCCGCCAGCGGTCTGGACGCTCCGCGGTCAGAGGACTGCGGACTCCTCGCGGTGCGCGCCCGCCACCTCCGGGGCCGTCGCCGCGTCCAGAAGGGCAGCGGCAGCGTTGCGGGCGTAGACCGCGGCGGCTGGATTGCGGTCCAGATTGGCCGCGAGACTGGCACCGTCGAAGAGCAGGTGCAACTGTCGGGCCAGCCCCTGAGGGTCGGCCGCGCCGGCCTGGTCGGCGAGATCGGCGAACAGCGCGTTCGCCCACGTTCGATATTCCCGGCTGGCCTGTTCGATGAGGCCGCCAGCTGGTGCTTCCGCAGTGGCGCTGACGAATGCGCAGCCGCGGAAGCCGGGCTGCTCAAAAAGCTCCCCGATGGCGTCGAAAACGGCGAGCAGTCGCTCACGCGGTGTGTCCTGGCGCTCAACGAGGCGGGTGATCTTCTCGGCCATGCTGACGTGCCGAGACTCCAGGTACGCCTTGACCAGCTCTTCCTTGCTGCCGAAGTTGTTGTAAAGCGTCGCTTTGGCCACACCCGCTTGCTCGATGATTCTGTCGATTCCGACCGTGTGCACGCCCTCTGCGTAGAAGAGCTCGTCTGCGGCGGCCAGAAGACGGTCTCGCGCGGAAACCCTCGGCGTGGTAACGGTGGCGGCCATGACGCCATCCCCTCTCAGATAGACAGTCCGGTCTATTGTACGTCCAGAGCGCTCCCGCAAAAGGGCCCGAATCGACGGGAGAGGGTCCGTGCCATCTCCGCCCCCACCAGGGCCGTTGTTGGAGCGCATCGCTCAGCGCGGTGCACGCGGATCCGGCTTGGGCTTCCGGAGGAAGGCCCCGACACCTCATCGCATTGTTGACTGAGTGGTCCACAAATCCTATAGTGGACCACCCGGTCAACATTCGGATGGGACCGGCCCCGAGCCACAGTCGTTCAAGGAGGGCTCGACATGGCTGAGACGACAGAGGCAGAGAACCAGGCGATCGTCCTCGAAGCATTCGACACACTGTTCAACAGGCGCGACTACGCGAAGGCCGAGAAATACTGGTCCGCCGACTACATCCAGCACAGCGCGCACATCGGCCCCGGTCGTGACGGCCTCTTCGCGCTGGTCAAGAGCCTGCCCGCGGAACTCCGCCACGAAGTAGATCTCGTCATGGCAGACGGCGACATGGTGATCGTGCGCGGACGCTTCACCGGTCACGGTCTTCCCTCCCCCTGGATCGCGGCGGACTTTGTCCGTATGGAAGGCGGGGTCCTCAAGGAGCACTGGGACATCATCGAGGACGAGGCCTCACGCGAAGAATCCATCAGCGGTCTGCCGATGTACGGCGACGCGTTCCCTGAGGACCGATGAAGTGCTGGCAACGATGCGCGTCTTCGTCTCGCCGTCCCCCGACCGAGCGGGGCCGTGAGAAATGGGAAGACTACGATCCTTCAACGAGGACGAGGTGCTGCGGGCGGCCCGTGACCATTTCTGGGACGCCGGCTACGAGGGGACGTCGACCTACGATCTGATGCACGTCATGGGCCTCGGGAAGGGCAGCATCTACAAGGCGTTCGGCAACAAACACGACTTGTACATGCGGGTGTTCTCCGACTACTGCCAGGATCTGGTGTCCCAGGCCCAACAGGCGCTGACCGCCGACACGGCCTCGCCGCGCCGGCGGTTGGAGGAGTACTTGATCTCCCTGGCACACCTCTTCAGCTCGGAGTCACCCCGCCGAGGGTGTTTCCTCACCAATGCGACGACTGACCGGGCCGGCAAGGATCCGGCCGTCGCGGAGCAGTCGAAGCGGGCCTTCGACGGCATCGCCGCGGAAATCGCCTCCGCGTTGCGCGCCGCGCAGGTGGCCGGAGAGGTCGATCCCGAGGCCAGTGCCACGGAGTGGGGTTACCTGTTGCTGAGCGTCATCAGGGGCATCGACACTCTGGCCCGGGCCGGGGTCGAGGAGCCTGTGCTCACCAACACAGCACGCGCGGCACTCGAGATGCTCCCCGCCCGCCGGACGGAGACGCCATGCTGAGAATGCTCGCTGCTCCTCGGCCGAGCGGGGCGGGATGCGGGAGTCCAACCCGCTCCTGAGCGCCTTCTGGCGCACTGACCCCCGGCCTCGGCGGAGGTCCTGCACCCGACGACCCGCTGGTCGAAGCGGTCGAGGCAAGTTCGAAATCATCGCCGCTGGGCAGACCGTGACCATCTCCACCCACGTCCACACCCTGCGCCCGGATCTCACCACGGGTCCGGTCGATAGCGTCGAGTCCGCCCATGTCGTGGTGGCGAGACGCGCCCGCGACCGCAGCGGCCTCGTGGCCGCTTTCCGCACGTGTGCCGGAGCCCACCTCCCGGTCCCGATCCGGCATCCACGACCGGTGTGGAGAACACCTCGCGATAGCGCGCCACAGAGTGACCGCACCCGTGGTCCTCAAGGCATAGCTGCCAACGGCACCTGGCGCCGCGAGATCACCGGCGACATCTACGCGGCCGCGCGTGTCATCGCCACGGTCTGCGCATATTCTTCGAGGTCAAGGATGGCTTTCCGCGTGTCGGACCGTCGCCGAACGAGAGCCGTCGGCACGGACGGAAGGTCGATGTTGAGGTACCGGACGCCGGGATTCGAGTAGTACGGCTCCGATCGAGCGCACATGATCATCACGGCCTCTCCGGTCTCCACCGCCGCCAGGCACTCGCGGACCGTTCTGACGACAGGACCCCTCTGAATCGGGCGACCACTGGGCGTGAAGCGCGGAACGTGGAATGCGGTCCACGGCAAGATCTGCGGATCTTCGGGAACAAAGGGCAGTACCTCTTCGGCAAGTTCCTCCGGGTCGACCAGGAGGCTGCCTTCCAGCCGGTGGCCGGCGGGGACGACCAACTTTCGTCTGTCCATCAGCAAATTGTCGCCGGCGACCAGATCGTCGTGGCCAAGGGGCAGGCGGCAGAACGCAGCATCGACCCGGCCGTCGGAAATAGCTTGAAACTGATCCACGATGGTCAGTTCCACCCATTCGACTGTTATGTCGGGCAGTGCCTCTTTCAGCTTCGCCATCAACGGGAGGGTCAACTCGTAAAGGCCTCCACCAAGAAAGCCTATGCGCAGGACCGTGGATTCTCCTCTGGCCTCGCGCCGGCACTCCTCAAGCGTCTTCCGCAGAGCGGCGGCCGCAGGTTCTGCGCCGAGTTGGAACCTCACTCCCAACGGAGTCAACGCGACTCTGCGGCTGCTGCGGTCGAAAAGCGGCCCGCCGACCTCTCGCTCCAACGACCTGATCGCCTCCGAGACCGACGACTGCGCAAGGAACATGTTTCGGGCCGCGCGGCCGAAGTGAAGCTCGTGTGCCACCTCTAGGAAACAATCGATCTGGCGAATCTCCACGACCGTACTCTTCTCTGAGTATTCATCGATCTGCCTGCTCCGACAGCGCCACTGGGGCCAGTGGGCTTCGTCGCCGCGTTGCACCCACGCCGATTGCGGCTAAGGCAGGCGCGAGTTCGACACCGGGGTCGACGGCATCAGTTCCGCGCCAGTTCACAGGTGCGGGAAACGAGCCTGGGGTCATCCGGGGCCGGTCCCTCGCCATCGGCGGCCGATAGGTACCAGCGCCCGATCGCGGTGCGCCGCAAGCTATGGACATGGGAGCAGCAATCACCGAGACCGATCCAGCCGCGGGCTTCCTGCTCGGGAGCGGACGCAGCTCGCTGCTCCGCGATCCGCTGGGCGGAATCCTGGTCTTCGGCGTCCTCGACGATGTAGAAGTGCGCGACCAACCGATGCGCTTTGTCGAAGAAGCGGAACTCCACCAGCCAGAGGTGACCATCGATTTCCGACTGCCCCCACCCGGCGCGCGCCAGACTGTCCGGATCGACAGCCGGACCGACAGCGCGGCTCGATGGCGCCACGACCTCACCGCTGTAGCGCCCCAACTGGGGAACGAACGTGCTCCCGGCGTCGATTGCGGTGCCGGCCACCGGCGGACGAGCCAGGCGAGGGTTGAGCCTTTCATCAACCATGATCATTCACATCCTGAGTAGACCGGTCTGTCCAGTATGTAACAGGCAGAAGGACCTGTCTAGTGCATGGTGTGTGCCAGGCGTCAAGCTGCGGTCAGGCCGACGTGACAGGTTCACTGAACGGTCGTGGCCACGAAGCCGGAGATCACCTCTGCGACCCGAGCCGGCTGCTCGACATGGGGCCAGTGCCCGCTGGATGCGATCCTTGCGACGGGAACGCCGGGAAAGCGGGGCAGAACCAGATCGTCGAGCAGCGGCCCGGACACGACCGGATCGCCGTCAGCCACGACGATCCGAATCGGAGCCGGAACCCGGGTCGGCTCGGAGCCCACAGGGTGCCCGCCGCTCCAGGCGTCGTAGGTCGCAGCGACCTGGCTGGGCGTCAGGCGCAGGCCCGAATCCAGCAATCGCAGCATCTTGTGTTCCGGCAAGTCCACTGAGAGCTGCGCCCGGATGCCGCGTTGCACCTGCGGCTGTCCGCCGCAGCTGCGCAGCATGTCCGCCATCTCTGACGGCAGACTCACCCCCTGCAGAGGCACCGGAGCGATCAGGACCAGACCGGTGATGCGCTCCGGCCGACGTCCACTCACCAGCTCCGCCACCTGAGTGCCCATGCTTTGACCGACCAGTACAACGTCGCCGGTGACGTCGTCGTCGACGACAGCGGTGACGTGGTCGGCAAAACCATCCAGCGAGACCGCCGGCACGTTGCCGAGCTCCACCGACACGCTCGGCCAAGGAAGTGCGGCTGCGACCTCACCCCATACGTGGCCGTCGTCGAGGAAGCCGTGCACGAAGACGATGGTTGGTTGCCCGGCGTCCACAACGGCAGTGGTCGTGTTTTCGTCGGTCGACGTTGACTGACTCATTGGATCTCCTGGTGCATCAAGACCGTTAAGGATTCCGCTCATGACATAAGCATGTGGTTTACATATCAGTCAACGATCCGGTCGAAGGCCACTGGGACCGCTGCGAAGTCGTTGTCTCGCACTCGGTGCGGCCGCCGTCATGCGAAGGGCGGTTGGCATCACCCGGCTATCCGGTCTCGTTGATCCGGTGTTCCGCGTCCTGCGACGCCTGGCCTCGCAGGACGAACTTCTGGATCTTTCCCGTGGAGGTTTTGGGAAGCGCCCCGAACACCACGTGCTTGGGTGCCTTGAAACGGGCCAGCCGACTTTTCACGTGCTCGATGAGTTCGGCCTCCGTCGCGGCAATGCCACTGTGCAGAGTGACGTACGCGACGGGCACCTCGCCCCAGCGCTCGTCCGGTACGCCGATCACCGCGACCTCCCACACCGCCGGATGCTCAGCGAGCGCCTGCTCCACCTCGACGCTGGCGATGTTCTCTCCGCCGGAGATGATGACGTCCTTGATGCGGTCACGCAGTTCGACATATCCATCGGGATGGATCACTGCCAGGTCGCCGGTGTGGAACCAGCCGTCGGGGGTGGCCTGTCGGGTTGCCACGGGATCCTTGAAGTAGCCGAGCATGACGTTGTTTCCGCGCAACGCGATCTCACCCACCGACGCACCGTCGTGCGCCACATCCGTGCCGTCGACGCCGACGACCCGGACCGTGCAGGAAATCATGTTCCCCACCCCCTGCCGGGCCTTCAACCGGGCCTGCTCCTGGTCGTCGAGACCGTCCCACTCGGGACGCCAGTCGCAGATCATCGCCGGGCCGAACGTCTCGGTCAGTCCGTACAAGTGGGTGACGTCGAAACCCAGGTCCTTCATCCGCCGGAGTATGGCCGGGCTCGGCGGGGCCCCACCGGTCGCCACCCGGACGCCCGAGGTGACCGACTCCGCCTCCGGTGCGTGCGCGATCATCGACAAGACGGTCGGCGCCCCGTTGAGGTGGGTGACGCCCTCGTCGCGGATAAGTCTCCAGACCTCCGCCGGATCGACCTTCGGCAGGCATACGTGCGTGCCGGCCGCCGCGGTGACCGCCCAGGGGAAGCACCAGCCGTTGCAGTGGAACATCGGCAGCGTCCACAGGTGTACCGCCGAGGCGGACAGCGCAGTGTGGCCCACCATGGAGAGCGCCTGCAGATAGGCGCCGCGGTGGTGGTACATGACGCCCTTGGGCCTGCCGGTCGTGCCAGAGGTGTAGTTGATCGACAGCAGGGCGTTCTCGTCCTGGGGGGTGACCGACTCGGGTGCGGCGCCGGAGATCAGCGCCTCGTAGGCTCCGGCGTCGCCCTCCCCCGCTCTGATGCGTCTCGGCGGCGACGTCAGTGCGGCGAGCGCGGTATCGACGAGGTCGTCGAATTCGGGATCGTGGATCAGCACCGCCGACTCGGAGTGCTCCAGGATGTAGGCCACCTCCCGGGCGGACAGCCGGGTGTTCACCGCGACCAGCGGCACCCCTGCCCAGGGCACACCGAAGTGGGCCTCCAACAGGATGTGCGTGTTCGGCGCCAGCACTGCCACCGGCCGGCCGCCGGCCAGCGGAGCGAGCGCTCCCGCCAGCCGGCGGCAGCGTTCGTGCAATTGGGCGTAGGTCCAGCGCTGTTCGCCGTCCACCACCGCCAAGCGGTCGCCGTGCGCGGCCGCGGCACGGTCCAGGAACGAAACCGGCGTGAGCGGATCGAACGAGAGGTCAGCGTTCATCGCTGTGCCTCCTCTCCTCGTGATCAAGGGCGCGACAGACGCCGATGCCGTCTGGGTGCGGTGTCGGCCCGGGGGCCGACGCCTGCTCGTCGGGACCGAGTTTCACGGGTGCCTCCGGAGTGAGTGCGTGACTCAGGTGTCAGTGGCCGGACATTCCGCCGTCGACGGCGAGGGTGCTACCGGTGATGTATGCCGATGCCGGGCTGGCGAGGAAGACGACGGCCGAATCGAGTTCCTGCTGCAGTCCGAGCCTGCGAAGCGGACTGTGCTGCTCGAGGAACCGCGTGAGCTGATCGGCGGGCACTTCCGCGGTCATCTCGCTGGCGAAGTAGCCCGGGGCAAGCGCGTTCACCCGGATTCCCCGCCGGCCGGACCATTGCTGTGCCAGATCCCGGGTCAGGCCGATCAGGCCCGCCTTACTGGCGGCGTACGCGGCCTGCGGTGCGAAGGACTTGATGAGGCCGAGGACACTGGCGATGTTGACGATGCTGGAGCCCGGTTCCATCACCCGGCCGCATGCCTGGGCCGCCCAGTAGGCACCGTGCAGATTGACATCGACGACCCGGCGGAAATCATCGGGGTCTTCCCGCAGCGCCGGGACAGCGCTGCCGATTCCGGCGTTGTTGACCAGTACGTCGACGCGGCCGAACGCCTCGAGGGCGACCCGTACCAGCGCGTCGCACTGCCCGGGGTCGGTGACGTCCGTACGGACGGCGATGCTTCTGCGGCCCGTGCCTTCTACCGCCTCGGCGACGTGATGCAGACGGTCGGTGCGACGGGCGGCGAGCACGACGTCCGCGCCCGCCTCGGCGAGTGCGAGGGCGAAGCCGGCGCCGAGCCCGGAACTGGCCCCGGTGATCACCGCGACTCGGCCGTCCAGCCGGAAGCGGTCCAATACGGTGCCCACGGGCCGTTCTCCGGAGCCGGTCATGTGCGCTCCCGAAGTGCGCGCAGCCCGGCCGCGGCCAGGGGTGCCACCACAGTTCCCACGGTGTCGAAACCACTGCCGAGAGTCAGCCCCTCGCGATGCCGGGCGTGAATACCCTCGGCGATGACCGCGATCTTGAAATAGCCGAGCGAGAGGTAGAAGCCCAGGTTGGCGAGGTCACGTCCGCTCATGGAGGCATAGCGGTCCGCGAGTTCGTGCAGGGCGGGCATACGATTACTCGTCGAAGCCGCCGAGCCGGCCAGCACGGGAGCGAAGGCGGAATCGGTGTAGACCAGATGAAGGCCCAGATCGGCCAGCGGATCGCCGAGTGTCGCCATTTCCCAGTCCAGAACGGCACGCACGTCGGTGGGGTCGTCGTGGGCCAGGATGACGTTGTCGATCCGGAAGTCACCGTGCACGACGGACGCCCCACTCTCGGGCGGGCATGCCAACGCGAGCCGGGCGTGCAGGGTGTCGATGTCGGCGAGATCGCGGGTGCGCACCAGATTCCACTGGGCGTACCACCGTGCGATCTGCCGCGAGAGATAGCCCTCGGGACGCCCGAAGTCGCTGAGCCCGACGTCCTCGGGATCGACGGAGTGCAGGCGGACGAGGACGTCCACCAGAGCGTAGGCGCAGTCGGTGACCGTCTCCTCCGGCAGGGAGTGCAACTGCTCGAGGGTGCGGATGACTGTGCCTTCGACATGCTCGACCACTGAGAAGGGCACGCCGATCACCGACGCTGTGCCGAAGGCCACCGCGTGGGGCACGGGGACGCCGCTGCCGGTGAGAGCGGAGACGACCCGGTATTCGCGCCGCATGTCATGGGCGGACGGGGTGAGCGGACCCAGAGGCGGTCGTCGCAGCACCCAGGAAGTGCGCCCGTCGGTAAGCCGGTACGTCAGGTTGGACCGTCCGCCCTGTATCAGTTCGGCCGACAGGCCGCCGCGGAAGCCGGGCACCCGTTCGTCGAAGAACGTCACGAGAGCGCCCAGATCGAGGCCGTCGTCGACATGCCGCGCGGCGGCGCTCATCGCGAGCCCTTCGCTGCCGCTCCGGCCTCGGACGCCTTTTCGTGCCGGCGTACGACCCGGCGGGCGATCGCCCATCGGTGGGCCTCCGAGGGACCGTCATAGATCCGGAACGGCCGCACCTCGCGGAGGAAGCGTCCCAGCAGCACGTCGCCCGACACGCCGAGGGAACCGCAGATCTGCAAGGAGCGGTCCACCACCCGCCAGACGGCTTCGGCGGTGAAGGTCTTGGCAACAGAAGTCGACTGGGCGCCGGAGCGTCCCCGGTCGAGCTCCCAGCAGGCCTGGATGATCAGGCCACGGGACGCGGCGATGTCGATCTCGCTGTCTGCGATCATCTGCTGGACCATGCCGAGATCGGCCAGCCGCGAGCTGAACAGCTCCCGCTCCGTGGCCCGGGCCACCGCGATGTCCTGAGCGTGGCGTGCGAGACCGAGCCAGCGCATGCAGTGCGTCATCCGGGCCGGTCCGAGCCGCACCTGAGCGTAGCGGAAACCCTCGTCCACCTCCCCCAGAACCGCTTCGTCGGCGACGACACAGCCGTCGAAGAGCAACTCGATGTGCCCGCCGAAGAGGCTTTCGTCGAGGGTCTCGATGTGCCGGACGGTCTTCATTCCCGGGTTGCCCGCGTCGACGAGGAACATGGTCGCGCCGTCGCGGGAGCCCGGCTCACCGGAGGTCCGCGCCATGACGATCGCGAATCCCGCTCCGTCCGCGCCGGTGATGAACCACTTGTGGCCGTCGATGCGCCAGCCGCCCGGAACCCGCTCGGCGCGAGTGGTCAGCGCGGCCGGGTCCGATCCCGCCCCGGGTGCGGGTTCGGTCATCGCGAAACAGGACCGGACCTCGCCGCCGGCGAGCGGGCGCAGGTAGTGCTCCTTCTGCTCGGTGGTCGCAACGGCCTCCAGGAGATGCATGTTGCCCTCGTCGGGGGCGGCGATGTTCAGCGCGAGCGGGCCGAGGAGTGAGTAGCCCGCCTCCTCGAACACCACGGCGCGGCCTCGCATGTCGAGTCCGTGACCGCCGTACTCGGCTGCCACGTGAGGGGCGAATACTCCCGCTCCCTTCGCCGCGCGTTGCAGTTCCTCCCGCACCGTCTCCGATCGGATGACGCCCCGGTGCCGCTCTTCGACGGGTAGAACGTTCTCCCGGATGAAGCGGGAGGTGCGGTCCGCGAGGTCCGCCGCGACCGGGTCCGGGGAGAGATCGACAGCCATAGGTACTCCAGTTGGCTAATGAGTATTAGCCAACCCTAGAACTGCCCAGACAGGATGACAAGGGCAAGAGGTCGATACCGATGTCCATCCTGCTACTGTGAGCTAGCTGGGTCACACCGGTAATTGATCATGAAATTGAGGAGGCGGCGGGCATGGCCCTACCGGGTTCACGGTCTGAGGCCATCCGCGCCGCCGCACTCGACTTGTTCACCAAGCTCGGCTACGGAGCGACCACGATGGCCGACATCGGCGCGGCGGTCGGGATTCGCGGACCGAGCCTGTACAAGCACGTCGCGTCCAAACAGGATCTGCTGGCGCAGATCATGACGGACACCATGGACAACCTTCTGGCTCTGCACCGGGTGGCCATTGAGAGCAGCAGCGACCCCGTCGAGCGGCTGCGCCGCGCCACCGAGGCCCACGTGCGCTACCACGCACGGCACCGCCAGGAGGCCTTCGTCGGGAATCGCGAGATCCGCAGCCTGGCCGATCCCCACCGTACGAAGATCCTGAACCGCCGCGCGGAGTACGAGGCCGGTTTCCGCGTCCTGGTGACGGACGGCGTCGCGGCGGGGCGCTTCAACGTGGCGTCGGTCCGCCTGGCCTCGTACGCGATCCTGGACATGGGTATGGGCGTGGCCGTCTGGTTCCGGGACGACGGCGAGCTCACCGAGGACGCCATAGCCTGGCAGTACGGGGAGTTCGCCCTCAGCATCGTCGGGGCCGCCGGGCGGCCGTGACCGAGGGCAAGGGTCCAAGGCCCAGATCGTCAGGTCGGCACGCCCCTCGTGGACATCGGCCGCACTCCGTGCGCCCTCTGCGGCTATGACGGTCGTATCGGCTCAGTGCCCGTAGGGCTGGAGGCCGCCCACGTGCGCTGGTCGGCCTTTGGCGGACGGACGACGTCGACAACGGGCTGTGCCTGTGCTCCCTGCACCACAATCTCTTCGACAACGGGCGTCCTAGGGCCTGTCTCCTTGGTCATCTGCGAGCCCAGGTGAGGATGGCCGCGAGGTGAAGTGCGGCCTGGAACGCGATCGCGAGTTTGTCTGTGCGCATTGCCAGGCCGCGCCACTGCTTCAGGCGGCTCATGCACCGCTCGACGGCGTTCCGTTCCTTGTAAGCCTCGGTGTCGAAGCCGGGCGGTCGGCCGCCGCGGGAGCCCCGGCGCAGCCGGTGTCGGACCTGGTCCACCGGCTGCGGGATGACCGCCCGAATCTGGCGATCCCGCAAGTGGGAACGGATCGCACGGGAGGAGTACGCGCGATCCGCGATCACCGTGTCCGGCCGGGTACGCGGCCTCTTAGGTCCGGTGCGGGGCACGGCCCGACCGCGGCCTTCCCACACGCGTCTATTCCTCGATGAGGTGTCGTAGCGCTGGGAGCAGGGCTTCGATGTCCTGCCCCGTGCGGAACGCGACGACGGTGGTGCCCCGCCCGTTCTCCACCCGGGACCCAGGCCCCGGGAACAGGGCCAGCACTTCGCGCATCGCTTCGTCGACCTCCCTGACGGAATCGGACGACTCCCCGCGCAGCCATCGGCGCAGCACGTGGTTGTGAGCCGCGACGACGGACGCCGCCATGAGCTCGGCTCGCAGTGACGCCGACTCGGTCGGGTCTCCCATCCAGTCCGCGATGAACTCCCGAAACAGCCGCTGGTACCGGGCCACACTGGCGATTTCCCGGTCACGCAGGGCGGCCACCTTGCTGGTGAGAGCGTAACGGCGGCGTGCGAGATCCCCTTCGTCAATGTAGTGCAGCAGCACCAGGCGGACCGCGTCGGAGACAGCGACCAGGGCGGTGCTGTGGGTGGAGGTCGCCAGCCGGTCCCTGATCAGCTCGAGGAGCCGGTCATGGTCGGGGAAGATGACCGCTTCCTTGGACCGGTAGTGCCGGAAGAACGTCGTGCGCCCCACTCCGGCCCGCTCGGCGATGTCGTCGACGGTGGTGTTCTCGTATCCGCGCTCGTCGAAGAGAGCGAAGGCGGCGTCCGCGAGTCGCATCCGCGCAGGTGGCTTGCTCATGACCGGCCATCCTTCCCCGTCTCGGCCCTCGGAAGCCACTTGCCGAGAATGATGGAACTAAGTACCGTTCTAACGACATCGAGTACCGTGGAGGTTCCGTCGTGGATTCCCCTGCCCTGCGCGGCGTCTGGGGCACGTACCCCCTCACGGCATCTCCCTGGGAGCAGCTGCACCTCACGCTCGGAGCATTTGACGCTTCCCCCCGACCTGCCCCGCCGGCCCCCGCTGTTCGATGCCCGCGCACCTGTCCTCCGCCCGCCCCAGCTTCGGCTGTACCAGCCGGAAGGGATCCATCCAGTGAGCGCCGCGTCCACGGAACCGTCCGCCTTCGACATTCACACCACCGCGGGCAAGCTCGCGGATCTCCAGCGCCGTATCGAGGAAGCGACGCACGCCGGCTCCGCACGCGCCGTCGAAAAGCAGCACGCCAA
>NZ_JBIUCC010000019.1:0-61858 GCF_044593495.1 Streptomyces sp. NPDC051963
TCAACGCCCACAAGGCGGGCACCATCAAGGGCCTGTCCGCCGAGGTCGGCTCGTCCATCACCTCCGGCGCCGCGATCTGCGAGATCAAGGACTGACCACGGATCAGCTCAGCTGTCCTGGGTCGCGGACCCAGGACGGGATCCTCTCGCTGAGATCGAGCAGATGACCATGAGAGTTGTTCCTCGTGCGACTCACCCAAAAGGACCCTGATCCGTCACCCGTGACCAGGACCACCCTCGCTTCCCCCTCGCCGGACCTATGGCGCTGCCCCGGCAGCGGTCAGAGGAGTTTGCCATGTCCCACTCAGTGATCGAACCCACAGCCAGCGGCCTCGTCGAACGGGGCAGCGCCTTGCCAGGCACACCACAGACTGATCCGGACCGCCCGTGTCCCATCCCAACAGGCGGAATCCGGGATGGCGTTCTGTATTTCCAGCGCTGCCGTTGGTGCCAGACCTCAGTCATCCACTGCCTGTTGTGCCCTGCCTGCGGCTCCACCGACTTGGCCGAGGAGCGCAGTGGTGGCATCGGCGTCATCCAACACGTCACCGTCGTCGGGCGTAGCGTGGGCAAACATCGTGCCATTGCCATCGTCGAGATGAGTGAAGGGTTCCACGTCCGCGAGAGAGTCAGTGCGGTGCCGCTGAATCTGGCGCGCGTCGGAGCTCAGGTACGGCTAGGGTTCGGGCCCCGGCCACAAGAGATCGCCTTCCAGCTCTGCGACTCATAGCCGGCAACGAACAAGAACCAACTATGCCGCGCGCCGTACACACAGTTCATCGCCCTTGACCACCTTGCGGGTGAAGACCGTCGCGGTCAGCCGCTGCGTGCGCCAACCGTGCCGTCCAGACGATAGACGGCGGACATGCCACCGCCTAGTGGGCACTGGGCGGGGCCCGGCCCGCAGCTGGGCCACGCGCCTGAAGCTGATGCGTCCCAACTGATACGCAGGCGCCGCCAGATTATGACTGAGCATGTGATTTGGCGGTTGAGCAAGGTACCGGTACAGCCCGGTTGGTGATGCTGTTTTGCTCTCCGCTTATGCCAACACCTATGCCACCCAGCTGACCAAGCCGTCGACGCCGCCCGCTCCACTCGCCGACTGAAGCGCTCAGTTGCCGCACACCAACTTGCAGGTCTGAACACGACGAAGCCGCCCGCCGACTTCCCGCTTGGTAAGCGGCTCCGTGCCTGCGTGGTCAGAGATCCAGGGCGGCCGAGGGCGGCGGGGCGCGGCGACCTGGGAGCTCATGGACATTACGCCCGAGGCCGCCTTCACCGCCCTCACCGAAAGGGCGCGACCCGATCCGCAGCCGGGCGGACAGGCAGATCGGGCCGCCGACACACATGCACGCGTCGTGTCGCTAACAGAACGAACCCGACCGGTGCGCGACACGGCCACGTCAACACGGCAGCTCGTGCGATCCACCGCCGGCCCCACGAGCGCGAGCCCATCATGGCGGGGCGGGCGACCCGCCCCGCCGGACTGCTGCGGTCTGCGACGGCTGCGGGGGAGGTCGGGAGCGGGGCGTGGACGATGGTGCCCCACTTACCCGTTGCCTCCGCAGTTCGCGGCCTGCTTCAACTCTGGCTGTCCCAGATAGGCGACTCCATAGCTGTTCGGAGCATGGGGAGGCTTATCAAGGCGATCGAGCTCCGTCGGAATTCGCTTCCACACTTTCCCGTCACTATCTGTAAAGCTGAGGGACTGCACCTGCCACCGAACGTTGCCTTCCTTGATCGAGTGTCCGGGGCTCCCATGGAGGTAGCGCAACTTCTCAGCTCGGTAGATGGATTCCGTGCACGGTGGGATTGTGAAGCCCCATAGGTGAGCCCCTAACACATCCGTTTTCCCGAAGCCGTTGAACGTCACGTGCACGTCGCTGACGGGGTCGGGTGATCTGTTCAGCAGATGCACCCGCATGGCGCCGTCGACCCAACTCGCATCCTGCCAGTACGTGATCCGCATGGCCTGGCTGCGTGTCGCTTGTTCGGCGGCTTCACGTGACTGCTTCAGCTGGTCTCTGGACACAGCTGCGTCATTCAAGGTGGCCCATCCCGTGAAGATGAGACTGCCTATGACCCCGACGGCGCCAACTGCGGTTCCGATGTTCGTCAGAGGGATCCGGCGCCACCACCTTGGCTGTGGCTCCGGCGTGCTCGCCGAGCTTCCCCCCGATCCAGGACTCGCCACTGTTCCCTCCCTAGCGTTTCCGTACCGAGACGCTCGCACAATCCGGACAGCAGCGGCAGGTCAGTTGCCGCTCCCGCGTGTGTCGGTGAACTTCGAAAGCTGGCTCTGTCCCTCGTTGTGTGGAGGGTGACGCTGAGTGGTTGAACTAGCCTTCCGTGTCTGGTCGTTGAGATCAGGGGCTCATGCGCGGGCGTGCGGTGGGATCGGGAGTGCACCCGATGCTCTGCGTCTGCGCCGTCCGGGGCGCCACCAGTATCCGCACTCTCAGGCGGTATGAATGACGTGCGGATGCCCCTGACGAAGCTGCTGTTCCCGCTCGTCTCGGGCGTGGTGACCACGAGGGTCGTGCGAGTCAACGGAGTGCTGCGAATGGAGGCGCAAGCAACCGCATCCGAAGCTCAATGTCCGGACTTCGGCCGCTGGTCGGAGCGGAAGCACGGCTCCTATCTGCGGTTTCCTGCCGACCTTCCCATCGGTGATCAGCCGGTGGTGATCGTATTGCGGGTACGCCGGTTCGTATGTGGCAGCAGGGACTGTGGCCGTTGCACGTTAGGTCCACTCCTCAAGTGCCAGGGGGGTACTGAGTGGTCCAGAAACGAGACAGTGAAGCGGAGCCACGGCGGCTCCCGGTGCTGCCGTGGTCGAGGTGCCAGGTGGAGCCCTCCCTGCCGTGTCCGACCCGCAGCCGGCGCAGCCGGCCCCCTGGCTTGAGGACGGTGTCGTAGACCGCGCGCAGCGTCGTCCGCGAGACCCCTGCTTCCTCCGCGGTCTGCCACTCACTGGCGTGGTGCAGCGGGCCACCGGCAATCTCGGCGAAGTTCAGATGGGCCCGCAGCACCCGCAGCGCGGTCCGTCCCCGCTCACCGCGCCAGGGCGTGGTCTCGATGCGGTCCCGCAGCGCGGCGAGAACCTCGTAGGCGTGGTGACGTGAGTCCAGCACTCGCGTTCCAACGACCACCGCCGTCGCGCTGGCCCACACCCGGCGGATGTAGTCCAGGGCGCCTGCCCCGAGCGCAGGGCGATGTGCCGGGCGTGCTGGCCACCCTCGTGGTCGGGGTGCAGCAGCAGCTGGGTCAGCTCGTCGATGGTGCCGCCGGCGCGAGCGACATGGCAGGCGATGGCCGCTGTGACGCGGTGTCCGTGCTCGGCCGCGCCCTGCCGGTCCTGGCGCACGGCCACGGTGCGGCCGTCGGAACCGAGCCTGCTGTAACTGCCCGTCGCGTACCGGCCGGTGAGATCCCCGAGCAGGACCAGTTCTGCCGCAGCCGGACGGAGGTGGTGAAGGCCCAGTCGGCCGAACGGGTGAGGGGTCTGCCGCTGTGGTTCTGCCTGATGACTGTGGTGTGGCACGGTGAGGTCGTCTCGCAAAGACAAGAGCGCCACCCAGGCCCGCTAAAACCACGGGTGATGCCCGGAACCGACCTCCAAATCGGTGCCAGCGATGCCTCCAGGATTGCCGTCCTGGAGGCATTCGTATGCATGGCCCCGCGCTGGAGGCAGGCGTCCCCATCGCAACTCGACCAAGGCAGGAGCGGAGCGCCGTCGAGGTCGCCGCTCCTGATCCGTCCGGTCAACTCGGGTCTCCCAGAAGCAGCTTGCAGAGGCACAGCCTCTGACTGCCTCCGATCGCCTCTGCAACCCGTCCTAGCAGGTCACAGCCGCTTTGGCCCTCGTAAGCCCAGGTCAGAAAGGGTGCGGCAGATTTGCCCCCTGGAACACCTCGGCCTGCCTCCGGCGGCCGACAAGGTGCAGGGTTGATCGTGTCGCCTCATGTTCGAAAGCCAGCACCCACGACACCTGCCCCCTGGCCGTCCTGGCCTTGGGCCCTGCATACCGGAAGGGAAGAACAATGGCCGACTGGAACAGCACGGGCCTGGAGAAGATCACCGCCGCCGAGGAACTGGACCTTGCCTCCGAACAGGCCAACGGCACGCTGCGGGATCCGGTGACCATGTGGGTGGTCCGCTCCGGCGGTCAGCTGTACGTCCGGTCGGTCAAGGGCAGCGACGGCCCCTGGTACCGGGGTACACAGTCCCGACGGCAGGGCCGTATCGAAGCCGGCGGCGTCGGCCAAGACGTCACCTTCCGCTCAGCCGACCCCGACGAATACGCCGGCGTGGACGCGGCCTACCGCGAGAAGTACGGGCACTACCCGAGCATCGTCGAGCACGTCCTGACCGAAGGGGCCCGCGCCTCCACCCTGCGCCTCGAACCGCGCTGACCCCCGCCAACCGCCCGCGGACGTGTTCATGGACGCGGCCCGGACGGCAGACGGTGTGCCCGGGCCGGGGTGGGCAGGGCACGCGACTGCGTTGCCGCGGAATCGATCTTCCCGTGGGCGTAGATCACAGCCTCGCCGTCTATGTGAGCCACCACATCTGTCTCATCAACAGTTCCTCATCTGCTGGCAAATCACCGGCGTTAGTGGTCCAAGGGCACGGAGAAGGCGCCCGCGCTTCGGCTCCGGGATGGTGGACGCATCCGGAGCCAGCGAGGTACTCGAAGAGGGACGGGGGCAGTGCCGTGATCGCTGATCTGTGTGCGACGAACCGAGCCTGCTTGGAGAGCTGCCGGGGTGTTGTTGATCCAATGGCAGTGCTCGACCGGTCTGATGCCGCGGGCCGCCCACCGTCCGCAACGGAGCTCGCGGAACCCGGCGGTGCCGCCGGTACGGCCGAAGGATCTGAACCAATACCGGGAAATCAGGCCGCGACGAGCTCCTGCTCGCGGTCCGGCGTCTTGACCTTGGGCTTCTTGTTCGGCAGTGAGAGCCGGAAGACCTTGTGCCACGCGGAGAACACCTGCTTGGGCAGCGGCCCGGTGACGTACTCCAGCTCGTACTTTTCGAACAGCGCACGCACCTTCACCGCGACCTCGGCGTACCGGTTGCTCGGCAGGTCCGGGAACAGGTGGTGCTCGATCTGGTGCGACAGGTTGCCGGTCATGAAGTGCATGGCCTTGCTGCCGCTGATGTTCGCCGATCCCATCATCTGGCGCAGGTACCACTGGCCGCGCGTCTCGCCCTTGATCGACCGGCGCTCGAAGACCTGCACGCCCTCGGGGAAGTGACCGCACATGATCACCGAGTGGGTCCAGATGTTGCGGACCAGGTTCGCGGTGAACGTGGCGGCGAGCGTGGGGAGGAACGACGGGCCCGACAGCAGCGGGTGGATCACGTAGTCCTTGAGGACCTGCTTGCGGATCTTGCGGCCCACGGCCTTGGCCCGCGCGCGGAACTCCGGGTTGTTGCGGCGGCGCTTGTGCAGGTTCTTGCCGAGCTCCAGGTCGTAGGCTGCGATGCCGTACTCGAAGAAGCAGGCGTTGAGGAAGTTCCACAGCGGCTGGCCGAGGTGGAACGGGTGCCACTTCTGGTCCTCGTCGACGCGCATGATGCCGTAGCCGAGGTCGTTGTCCTTGCCGATCACGTTGGTGTACGTGTGGTGCAGCTCGTTGTGCGAGTGCTTCCACTGGTCGGCCGGCGAGACGTGGTCCCACTCCCAGGTGGTGGAGTGGATCTTCGGGTCCCGCATCCAGTCCCACTGGCCGTGCAGGATGTTGTGGCCGATCTCCATGTTGTCCATGATCTTCGCCACGGACAGCCCGGCGGTGCCGAGCAGCCACGCGGGCGGGAAGATCGAGAACAGCAGCACGCCCCTGCTGGCCAGTTCGAGCGTGCGCTGCGCCGAGATGACCTTGCGGATGTAGGCGGCGTCCTTCTCGCCGCGGCCGGCGATCACCTCGTCGCGGATCGCGTCCAGCTCGTGGCCGAGCTCCTCGATCTGCTCCGCGGTCAGGTGGGCGGTGGGGTCGATGGCGGTCAAGGTGCTCCTACCGTTCGATGTCGCAGGGGCCCGCCGCGGCGGACACGCAGGTCTGGATGAGGACGCCCGGCTCGGCCTCGGTGATCTCGCCGGTGCGCAGGTCGCGGACGGCGCCCGCCTTGAGCGGCGTGACGCAGCCGAAGCAGATGCCCATGCGGCACCCGGAGGGCATGAGCACGCCGGCCTCCTCGCCGACGTCCAGCAACGGCGTGGCGCCGTCCGCGTCGACGGTCTTGCCGGTGGCGATGAACGTGACCTCGCCGCCACCGTCGCCGGCGACCACGATGCTGGGGCGGAAGCGTTCGGTGTGCAGGCGCTCTTGGACACCGTGCTCGGTCCAGTGCTCCTCGGCGGCGTCGAGCAGGCCCGCGGGCCCGCAGGCCCAGGTCTCGCGTTCGGCCCAGTCGGGTACGAGTTCGTCGAGGCGGGCGATGTCGAGCTTGCCGTCGGTGTCGGTGTGCACCTCGGTGAGCCGCAGCTTCTTGTCCGCGACCAGGTCGTGCAGTTCGTTGCGGAAGATCACGTCCTGTGGCTGTGGCGCGCAGTGGACCATGACGACGTCGTCGAACTCGGTGTCGCGCAGCATGCCCATCACGGGCGTGATGCCGCTGCCGGCCGTCAGGTAGAGCACCTTGGCGGGCTTGGCCTGCGGCAGCACGAAGTCACCGGTCGGGTGGTCGAGCTGGATCAGCGTGCCCGGTTTGGCCCGGCGGACCAGGTGGTTGCTGACCTTGCCGTCCTCGATCGCCTTCACGGTGATCGTGACGCGGCCATCTGGGCGGTTGGTCGGCGAGGTGAGGGAGTAGGCACGCCACAGGCGTACGCCGTCGACGTCGACCCCGATCCGCACGTACTGACCGGCCGTGTGGCCGCGCCAGCCCCGTCCCGGCCTGATCACGATGGTCGCGGCGTCACCCGTCTCGGGGTGCACGGCCTCGATGCGCCCACGCAGATCGGCGCCCGCACGCAGCGGGCTGACCAGGTCGAGGTAGTCCGACGGCAGCAGCGGCGTCGTGACCATCTCCAGCAGTTTCCACGCCCTGGTGCGGAGGGCTGCACTCGTCATGGCTCCAGCTTGCTGCGCCTGAAGACGTAAAGTCCTGACCGAAGGACGTAAATCTGGTCGGCTGAATTGTTCGTAGGGAACAAAAACGTGAGCCATGCAATCCGGAGGGCCAGCGAGCTGGCCCTGGACGAGACGACGGTCACCGCACTTCGGGCCGCGCTGAAGAGCACCGCCGACGAGGTCGTCGAGGCGATCATCGACGAGGTCCCTTCCTACGCCAATGCCCTTTCGGGTCGCATGGGCGGCACCATCCGCCGAGCCGTCCGCACCGCCCTGGGGCACTACCTGGACCTCGCGAGCGGGAACGCAACAGGCGGCGACGCCGGTGACGCAGCCTACGAGCTGGGCCGCGGCGAGGTGCGCGACGGCCGTTCGATGGACTCTCTGCTCAGCGCCTACCGCGTCGGCGCCCGCGTGGCCTGGCGATGCCTGGCGGCGGGTGCCGTACCCGCGGGTCTGCCCGCCGCCGAGGTCGCCAAGTTCGCCGAGCTGACCTTCGCCTATATCGACGAGCTCTCCGCCGCGAGCGCCGCGGGCCACGCCGACGAACTGGCCGCCCGGGGCCGGGCCCAGGAGCGCCACCTGGAACACCTGGCCCGCGACCTCCTCGCCGGCGCGAGCCCGGACGTGCTGCTGGCCTCTGTTCAACGGGCCGGGTGGCAGCCTCCGGTTTCACTGACCGCAGTCCTGCTGCCCGCCGACCAGGCCCGGCCCGCCTACCGCACGCTCGACCCGGGCACCCTCGTCCTCGACGATCTCCCGGACGCCACCGGTGTGCTGCTCGTCCCCGATGCCGACCGATCACATCTCTTGCGGCAGCTGACCGACCGCACCGCCGTGGTCGGCCCGGCCCGGCCATGGACTCGTGCGTCCGCCTCGTACGCACGAGCCGTACGCGCGCGCTCCCTTTCTCCTGATATTCGCGACACCGAGGACCACCTGCCCGAGCTGGTGCTGAGCGCTGACGCGGACGCGTTCGCAGACCTGCGTGCCCGAGCCCTCGCACCGTTGCAGACCTTGCCTGTCGCGACCGCACGGCGGCTGGAAGAAACGTTGCGGGCATGGCTGCTGCACCAGGGCAGGCGGGAGGAGGTGGCGGCGGAGTTGTTCGTCCATCCCCAGACAGTCCGGTACCGGATGTCACAGCTGCGGGAGCTGTTTCCGGATCTCGCATCGCCACAGCGGGTCCTTGAACTGACGCTGGCGCTCGGCCTTCGGGTCAGCTGACGCGTACTTCGACCGTCCACGCCCGCGTCCGCGAGCAGCCCAGGAATCGTGCCTCGCTCTCGGTGCCATCAGCTGCCTCATGCGGCCAGGGGAAGAGCAGTATCAGCCAGTTGAGACCGGGGGGTGATGTGGAGACCGGGCAAGGCCTCGGGAAGCCCGTCGGAGGCGCTGTCTCTGCCAGGCGCGGGGGCGGATACGGCTCGACTCGATCCGGCGGACGATGCGCACCGGCCCGCTCGTCGACGCGCCCACCGAGCATCCGGTCGGTGACCTGGGCCGCCACCTGGTCCCGGCTCAAGCAGCAACTCGGCTCCGCACTGCCCCAGATGACACTCGCCCACCGAGTCCAGGTCCTCACCCTCGTCGACCAGGCCACTCCCGCCGACCAGGCACTCCTGTCGTCCCTGGTCGCCGCAAGCGACCCGGACATGACGACGTCCTACCGCAAGATCGCCGGGCGCGCTCGGGCTGGATGTTCCCGCGGGCGACGACGACCTGCGTGACGTACTCGAAGCCGACGTACAACAGGTTCACGATCACTGGCGCCGCCAGTAGACGCGCTCCGCACCCCATCACCATCACACCCGAGCGATCAGGTGAGGAGTTGGGCGAACGCGGCCGTCAGCGTGGCGGCGAGAGTCAGGACAGCGAAGGCGGCGGCGCGGGTGAGCTTGACGTTTATGGCCCGGCCGTCCGCCGGGCCAAACGAGCCGGCCGACGCGCCGATGGCGTGGAGGAGCCGTTTGTTGATCCTGCGCGTTGAGCGGCGTGGGCTAGTGCCACCATCAGCTGGTGCCGAACCACCAGACGTCAGCGGTTGTCCAGGTCGCTGGACTGCCCGAGATCTGTAGGCAGAGATCACCGTCGAACCGGAGGAACAACGTGGTGTCTTCCCTCATGACGGCCTCCTCCACTGTCAGGTTGAGCACTTTGGCCAATCGAAGCAGCCACAGCTGGATGTCGTCATGCTCGGCACCGTCGAGAGGAGAGCCGGCTGATTCCACTGTGAAGGCGCCGTCGATGTACAGCCGTACTTCTGCGAGGTCAGCTCCTTCCTGGTTGTTGGCGAAAGTGACGAAGGGCCAGGCCTGCCGGATGCCGATCTCCATGACGAAGTAGTCCACCAGGAACGCGGGACCGCATGTAGCAAGGTTCACGACTACATATTCGCCCTGTCCGACATCAATGGTCCGGACCTCGCCGTTTTTGGTCCCAGCAACCAGGTCGGACGGCAAACGGCAGGACCACGGCTTTTATGCGGTACGGCGGGGTTTGGTGCCTGTCTGGTGGTGGGCCGGGCGGCTGTACGCCTCGCCGGCGGCAAGGACGCGTCCGACATCGTGTCGCGCTGCCGGACGGCCGTTCTTCGAGCCGAGCGGGCGTCCCGGGCCTGGTTTGGTGGGTTCTTGTACTCGGGCCGGGGTGAGGGTGATCGTGCACAGGTTTCTGAACCCCCGCCGGACGCGGGCGGGGGTGAGCTTGTTCGAGGGCACAGGTCGTTCCCAGGGCCGGCGCAGGTCTGCGGCGAGGGGTCGGTCGAGACGGAGTTGGGTCTGAGCGGCGATGACGAGCCAGGTCCATCGGTCGGCGGCCTCGGGATCCCGGAGCTTGGGAGCGGTCCAGGCGAGCACCTGCTTGATCATCCGGAAGGTGTGCTGGGGATCGAATCTGCGCAGGAAAACCTGCCAGACCAGGTCGATCTCGACCGCTGTGGCGCCCGTGCGCGACCACCACAGCCACAGAGGCTTGGGGTCGCCGCCACTGGGCAGGTGCTCGACCTGCAGGCGGATAACGGTGCCGGCGATGATCGGCAGTTCGCCCTCGTGCCCCAGCCACGCACCCGGCGCGTCAGCCGCGGGTGAAGTCTGTCCCACGCCTTCGCGACGGCGATCCCGTAACGCCTCGTCGTGGTGGTTGTGGTGGCGACGGTGCCACCCCAGGTTACGGGGTCCTTGAAGACGAACTCGCCGCCGTGCTTGGGCGGGCGGCCGTTGATGCCGTGCCACCGCGGCGGGGCCGGGCGGCGCATGACCCGGTCCGAGCGCAACCGCCCCAGCACTTCCACAGGAAGGTCCCGCAGGAGATACGCCAGGCGCGGGACGTCGTAGCCGGCGTCGACCACGACCCAGATCACCGGGTCGCCCTCGTCCCACTGCCCGGCATCGATCAGACGGGTGACCAGGTCGCGGACCTGCCCAGCGGTGACGGTAGCGACACCCGTGCCAGGGCCCGGGCGTTGTGCGTCCAGGATCGCGGTCCACGAGGTGCGGCCGGTCTCCAGGGCGGCGATCACCGAGTAGGGCCAGCCGGGGATCATCAGATGCTTCTGCTCGCCACGCCCATAGGTGTGACAGAACGAGCGGTCCGGCGAGGTGGCGGCATCGGGCCGCAGCCACGGGCTGACGTCCGCGGCCAGGACCAGGCGGCCATCGGCGGCGCGCGGCAGCGGCAACCCGACCAGTGCGCGCCGAAGGCGGGCAATGTCGATAGGGCCCTGGTTGCGACCGCCATACAGTGCGCCGTGCCCACGTCGGTGCTCGGGTGCCAACGCCAGCCCGACCAACGTCCGCACCGGCCCGTCCGTGCACAACAGTGCGTCCGTGAGCTCGAACAGCGCGTCGGCCCTCGTCGGCTCTGACGTCACAGCTCTCGTCGGGCGGGTTCGGCCGTGGTGCCGCGCAGGACGAGGTGCGGGGCGAGGACGACCTCGCGGGGCTCGGTGCGGTCCTGGTCGAGGCGTTCGACAGCCGCGGTCACCGCGTACCGGGCCTGTTCTCGAGCGCTCTGACTGACGGTGGTCAGGTTGAAGCAGCTCAGCCGGGAGAGCGTGTCGTCGTCGTAACCGACCACGGAGACCTGTCCCGGGACGGCGACGCCCGCCCGGGCGAGGGCGGTGAGGACGCCGATGGCGCACTGGTCGTTGAAGGCGACGACGGCCGTGGGCAGGTCGCCGCCCTCGATGATCTGGTATGCCGCCTGTTCGCCGGCCGCCTCGGTGTGGTCGCCGCGCAGCACCCGGATGTGGGCCTCGAGGCCGCGGCGGCGCATGGCCGTGCGGTAGCCGCGGCGCCGGTCGGTGGCGATCACACCCTTGCCGCCGTCGACGTGGACGATCTCGCTGTGTCCCAGATCGACCAGGTAGTCGACGATCTGGCCCACACCGTCGTCGTCCGCGGTGCGTACGACATCGAGGGCGGCGTCGGCGATACGGCGACCGACCGCGATGACGGGGGCCTTGTTGTCCAGAGTGGCGAGCGTGCTGGCGGGAGAGGTCGGGCCGAGCAGGATCAGGGCCTCGCTGCGGAAGGCCAGCAGGGTCTCCACCGCGGTGTGCTCGTCGCGGGTGCGGGTGATGGTGCTCAGGACGAGGTCGTAGCCGACCTCCTCGGCGGCGGTGTGCAGGTGCTCGACCAGTTCGGCCTGGAACGGGCTGTGGATGTCGACCATGACGCCGAGCAACCGGCTGCGCCTGCTCGCCAGCGTGCTGGCGGTGCGGTCCACCTGGTAACCGAGATCGGCGGCCGCCTTCAGGACACGCTGCCGGGTCCGCTCGCTCGGGCCGGGCACACCGCGCAGCACCAGGGACACCGAGGCGGTGGAGACGCCCACCCGCGCGGCCACGTCCTCCAGCCTGGGGCGCTTGTGCGCGCCATTCCGGTGACCCGCGACGTCGCCCTCGTCCACCTGTGCCTCCCCGCCGCAATCTGCTCGCGCAGCACCCTTGACACGCTCGCGAAACAAGCCGATAGTACCAGAACTTAAAGCGCTTTAAATTGTCCTGATGTTCCAACCAAGTCAGCCCCGACGCCCACAAGGTGCTCGCCCTCGACTCGGCCACGAAACACCGCAACGCAACCGCGAACAATCCGCGCCCCACCTGCGCGACGCGAGCACAGGAATGAGCCAGTAGCCGCCGATCCACCCCTCCTGCACAGTGAGGTGCACGAAGTATGAAGCGCACGCCCCTTCCCCGTCCCGCCAGAATCGTCCCCGTCGTGGCCCTGGCCGCGGCGGCCGCCCTGACACTCGCGGGCTGTTCCAGCAGCTCCGGCGGCAAGAAGGCCGAAGAGGACACCGGCAACGTCTCCGCGGGCAAGGCCGGCACACCTCGTATGACGATCGCGATGGTCACCCACGCGCCCTCCGGCGACACCTTCTGGGACACCATCCGCAAGGGCGCCGAGGCCGCGGCGGCCAAGGACAACGTCAAGCTGATCTACTCGAACGACGAGAACGCCGGCGACCAGGCCAACCTGGTGCAGAACGCGATCGACCAGAAGGTCGACGGCATCGCCGTCACCCTGGCCAAGCCGGACGCCCTCAAGGCCGTGGTCGCCGAGGCGAAGAAGGCCGGCATCCCGGTCGTCGGCCTCAACGCGGGCTTGAGCGTCTGGAAGCAGCAGGGCCTGCTGTCCTTCTTCGGCCAGGACGAGGCCGTCTCCGGTCAGGCCCTCGGCAGCAAGCTCAACGGCACCGGCGCCAAGCACGCCCTGTGCGTGATCCAGGCCCAGGGCGACGTCAACCTCGAAGAGCGCTGCGCCGGCGTGAAGAAGACCTTCAGCGGCAAGACGGACATCCTCTACGTCAACGGCACCGACATGCCCTCCGTGAAGTCGACGATCACCGCCAAGCTCAAGCAGGACAGCTCCATCGACGAGGTGGTCACGCTCGGCGCCCCGATCGCCCTGACCGCCGTCCAGGCCGTGTCCGAGGGCAGCAGCAAGGCGAAGATCGCCACCTTCGACCTCAACAAGGACCTCGTCTCCGCCATCGAGAAGGGCACCATCCAGTTCGCGGTCGACCAGCAGCCTTACCTGCAGGGCTACCTGGCCGTCGACTCCCTGTGGCTGTACAAGGCCAACGGCAACTTCAGCGGCGGCGGTGAGCAGCCCGTGCTGACCGGCCCGGCCTTCGTCGACAAGTCGAACGTCGAGACCGTCGCCAAGTTCGCCGCGAAGGGCACCCGGTGATGAGCACGACCCAGCATGCCGAGCCGGCGGTGACTTCACCGCCGGCTTCCGGCCCGAAGCAGACCGACGGCCGGACCGCTGAACGTCCCCTGGTCATACGTCTGTTGGCCCGCCCCGAGATAGGCGTCTTCCTCGGCGCCCTCGCGGTCTGGGTGTTCTTCCTCGTGGCCGCGCCGCCGGTGCGCGACGGCGGTGCGATGGCCAACATCCTGTACCAGTCCTCCACCATCGGGATCATGGCACTGCCGGTGGCGCTGCTGATGATCGGCGGGGAGTTCGACCTGTCGGCCGGTGTCGGGGTGATCACCTCGGCGCTCACCGCGGCCATGCTGAGCTATCAGCTGACCATGAACGTCTGGGCCGGCGTGATCGTCGCCCTGCTCGTCTCGCTGGGAGTCGGCTTCTTCAACGGCTGGCTGCTGATGAAGACAGGCCTGCCGAGCTTCCTGGTCACGCTGGGCACCTTCCTGATCCTCCAGGGCGTCAACCTCGCGGTGACCAAGCTGGTCACCGGGAACGTCGCCACCGACGACATCAGCAACATGGACGGCTTCGAGACGGCACACAAGATCTTCGCGTCCTCGTTCGACATCGGCGGCGTCCAGGTGAAGATCACCGTGTTCTGGTGGCTGCTGTTTGCGGGGATCGCCACCTGGATCCTGCTGCGCACCAGGTACGGCAACTGGATCTTCGCGGTCGGCGGCAACAAGGACAGCGCCCGGGCCGTGGGTGTACCCGTGACGTTCACGAAGATCTCCCTCTTCATGCTGGTCGGCTTCAGCGCCTGGTTCGTGGGCATGCACCAGCTGTTCTCCTTCAACACCGTCCAGTCGGGCGAGGGCGTCGGCCAGGAGCTGATCTACATCGCCGCGGCCGTCATCGGCGGCTGCCTGCTGACCGGCGGCTCCGGTTCCGCGATCGGCCCGGTCTTCGGCGCGTTCATGTTCGGCATGGTCCAGCAGGGCATCGTCTACGCCGGCTGGAACCCCGACTGGTTCAAAGCCTTCCTCGGCGTGATGCTGCTCGGCGCCACGCTCATCAATCTGTGGGTCAGCCGCGCGGCGACCAGGAGGTGACCGACCCCATGACATCCACCACCAACGCCGGTGCCCACGGCGAGATCCTCGCGTACACCGTCTCCGAGCAGGACGACGCCCCCGTCGTCGAGCTGCAGGCCGCGGGCAAGTCCTACGGCAACATCCGTGCCCTGCACGGCGTGAGCCTGGCCGTCTGCCCCGGCAAGGTCACCTGCGTGCTGGGCGACAACGGCGCCGGCAAGTCCACGCTGATCAAAATCGTCTCCGGGCTGCACCAGCACACTGAGGGAGAGTTCCTCGTGGACGGCGAACCGGTCCGCTTCACCACCCCTCGTGACGCGCTGGACCGCGGTATCGCGACGGTCTACCAGGACCTCGCCGTGGTCCCGCTGATGCCGGTGTGGCGCAACTTCTTCCTCGGCTCCGAAATGACCCGCGGCCCTTGGCCGGTCCGCCGCCTCGACATCGAGCAGATGAAGAAGACCGCCGACGAGGAACTGCGCAACATGGGCATCATCCTCGATGACCTGGAACAGCCCATCGGCACCCTCTCCGGTGGCCAGCGGCAGTGCGTGGCGATCGCCCGCGCCGTCTACTTCGGCGCCCGCGTCCTGATCCTCGACGAACCCACCGCCGCCCTCGGCGTCAAGCAGTCCGGCGTGGTCCTGAAGTACATCGCAGCCGCCCGCGACCGCGGTCTCGGCGTCATCTTCATCACCCACAACCCGCACCACGCCTACATGGTCGGCGACCACTTCAGCGTGCTGCGCCTGGGCACCCTCGAACTCTCCGCCTCCCGCAGCGAAGTCAGCCTCGAGGAACTGACCAACCACATGGCCGGCGGCGCCGAACTCGCCGCCCTCAAACACGAGTTGTCCCAGGTCCGCGGCGTCGACGTGGAGGGACTTCCCGAGGAGGAAGACCTCATCGCACCGCTGGCGGCCTCGTCCGAGGTCTCGCCTTCCTGACGGCGGCGTCAGCGCACGCATACAGCGTCACTCCACCCACTCCCCCTGATCCGAAGGCATTCCCCCATGAAGATCGCCCTCGACCCGTACATGATTCGTCACGTCCCCCTCCTCGAACTCCCGGCCTTGGTAGCCGAGTTGGGCTACGAGTGGATCGAGCTGTCCCCCCGAGAGGACTTCGTCCCCTTCTTCCGTCACCCGCGTGTGGACGACGCGTCGGTGCGCAGGTTCCGCAAGGCGCTGGACTCGGCGGGCGTCGGCATCTCCTCCATGCTGCCGCTGTTCCGCTGGTCCGGCCCAGACGAGGACGAGAGGCAGGCCGCCGTGCGGTACTGGAAGCGCTCGATCCAGATCGCCGCCGACCTCGGCGTGGACAGCATGATCTCGGAGTTCAACGGGCGCCCGGAGGATCCCGACCGCAGTGAGGCGCAGTTCTGGAAGTCATTGGACGAACTGCTGCCGGTGTTCGAGCGCGAAGGCATCAAGCTGGCCCTGGAACCGCATCCGGACGACTTCATCGAGAACGGATACGACGCGGTCAACCTGATCCGGGGCATCAACCACCCCAACGTCTCCTTCCTCTACTGCGCCCCGCACACCTTCCACATCGGCAACGACGCCCCCGGCATCATCGGGTACGCGGGCGACCTGCTCACCCACGTCCACCTGGCCGACGCCTTCAATCACACGGCCTCCTCGGGCAACCGCTACATCCTCAACCCGCCCGGCACAGCCGCCCGCATCCACCAGCACCTGGACATGGGCGAGGGCGAGGTCGACTTCGACGAGCTCTTCCGTGAGCTGAGGGCGAACGGCTTCGACGGCACTCTCACCGCCTGCGTGTTCGCCTGGGAGGAACGGGCCAAGGAGTCCTCGGTGTTCATGCGCGAGAAGATCCGCAAGTACCTGGCCGCCTCGTCCTGAGTGGAGCGGGGCTGAAGGATCGGGTAGCCGGTGGGGGCAGGGCACCGAGGGATCGTGGCCCTGCCGCACGCGCACGTCTCCGGCGGGGCCTCGCTCTCCCCGCGTGACAGCCCCTTGCAGCGGCAGTCCCGGCCACCTGGGAAGCCTTGCCCAAACAATCTATTGACATGACATTTGCTCGCAGGGCATCGTGCTCGTCAAGACGTCTTTAAAGCGCTTTAAAGCGAAGGGGAACCAGCTGTTATGCCGTTCGAAGTGCTGACCATGGGCCGCGTGGGAGTGGATGTATATCCACTCCAGACCGGCGTGGGCCTGGCGGAGGTCACGTCGTTCGGCAAATACCTGGGCGGCAGCCCGACCAACGTGGCCGTGGCGGCTGCCCGTTATGGCCATGCTTCCGCCGTGATCACCAAGACCGGTCAGGACCCCTTCGGGCAATTCGTGCGCACGGCACTGACCGGCTACGGCGTGGACGCCCGTTTCGTGGGCGCGTCGGACATCGCGCCGACGCCGGTGACATTCTGCGAGATCTTCCCGCCGGACGACTTCCCAACGGTGCCGGTCTTCATCGCCCAACTGGCTCCGGCCGACCGCCGCGGCCGGCTGGTGACCCAGAACGAACTGATGATCGTGACGGGCCAGTTGCTGGCCTACACCTCGAACGCGGTCATCGCCAGGACCGTGGGCGAGGGCGGTGTGTGGCGCTGGATGCTAGTGATCGCCACGGTCCCCGCCGCGCTGCTGTGGTTCGGGATGCTGTTCGTGCCCGAGTCTCCGCGCTGGCCGGCTTCCCGCCGCCGGTTCGACGACGCCCGCTCCACCCTGGGCAGGATCCGCGACGCGCAGGTCGTCGACGAGGAGTTCGCCGAGATCAAGCGCCGGGTCACCGCCGACGCCGGAGAGCCGCGGGCAGGCCGGCGGGACCTGGGTACGGCGCATCGTGACGTTCGGGTTCGGGCTGGCCGCCCTCACCCAGCTGACCGGCGTGAACTCGATCATGTACTTCGCGCCGACGATCCTGCTGGACACCGGCCTCGGCACCCAGGCCGCCCTCACCGCCACCATCGCCAACGGCGTCGTGGCCATACTCGCGGTCTCGACCGGCATGTGGCTCCTCGGCCGGTACGGCCGGCGCCCGATGCTGCTCACCGGGCAGGTTGGCGTCACCGTCTCGCTGGTCCTGATCGCGTTCTGCTTCCTGGCCCTGCCCGAGTCGGCCGTCCACAGCTACCTCGCACTGGCATCCATGCTGACCTTTCTGCTGTTCATGCAGGGCTGCATCGCGACCGTGTTCTGGCTGATGCTCTCGGAGATCTTCCCTCTGCGGCTGCGCGGCTTCGCGATGGGTACGGCGGTGTTCGGCACCTGGATGGCCAACTTCGTGGTCACGCTGGTGTTCCCGCCGCTGATCAACGCGATCGGCGGGGTCACGTTCCTGCTCTTCGCAGCGGTCAACGCCGCCACGCTCGTCTTCTACATCCGCACTGTTCCGGAGACCCGGGGCCGCTCGATGGAAGACATCGAGACCCACTTCCGACGGCAGTACGCCGCCTGATCACTCCTTCTTCTCGAAAGGCACCCCCATGGCCATGTCCGCCAAACCCCTCTCCGTCGCGGTGATCGGCGCCGGCATGGCCGGCCGCAGCCACGCCGCCGGATACCGCAACGCCAACACGGTCTTCGGGGCCGGGCTTCCACCCATCCGGCTGGCCGCGATAGCCGACGCCAACGTCGCGCTCGGCGACGACGCCGCTCGCCGCTACGGGTACGAGAAGGCGGTGCCGAGCTGGGAGGCCGTCGTCGAGGACTCGACGATCGACGCGGTCAGCATCGTCGTAGGAAATGCTCTGCATCGTCCGATCACCGAGGCGCTGGTCGCCGCCGGCAAGCACGTGCTGTGCGAGAAGCCGCTGGCCGGTTCGCTCGAAGACGCCCGTGCGATGGCCGAGTTGGAACGGGGCGCCGAGGTCGTGACCGCGGTCGGCTACACCTTCCGCCGCTCCCCCGCCATCTCCGCCATCCGCGACCACGTCCAGCGCAACGAACTGGGCGACCTGACCCTGTTCAGCGGCCGCTACTGGTGCGACTACGCGACCGACCCGAACGGGCCGCTTGGCTGGCGGTTCAAGGGCGGCCCGGGTTCCGGTGCGCTCGGGGACGTCGGCTCGCACGTCATCGACGCCGCCGAGTACGTCGCCGGACCCATCGTCTCCGTGTCCGGTGCCACGCTGTCGACGCAGATCCCCAAGCGGCCGGTGCCACTCGGCGCGATCGTCGGACACAACGCCGCGCCCGTCTCCGACGAGATGGGCGAGGTCGAGAACGAGGACACGGCGACCTTCACCGCCCGCTTCGAGTCCGGTCTCGTCGGCACCTTCTCGGTGACGCGCACCGGCTTCGGCCTGCCCAACGGGCTCTCCTTCGACATCCTGGGCGTCGGCGGCCGGGCCGCCTTCGACCAGCATCGGCCCGCCGAGTACCTCTTCGACGACGCCCAGCCCGAGGCCCGTACCCGTGGCGCCCGGCAGATCATCGCCGGCCCGCAGCTGCCGTACTTTGCGGGCGGCGTCCCGATGGAGGCGCCGGGTGTGGGTGCCAGCAACGCCGACAACTTCACCTACCAGGCCCGCGCGTTCCTCGACCAGATCGCCGGGGTCGCCGAGCCGCTGCCGGCCTGTGCCACCTTCGCCGAGGGTCTGCGGACGCTGGAGATCATCCAGGCTGTCGTCGCCTCGTCCCGCAACAACGGTGCGGTCACCGCCGTTCCGTCCGTCACCTGACCGTCCATACAGACAGAACACGTAAGCCTGGCGCCACGAGCACGAGCAACGGGGCACGTTCGCTGAGAGAACCGGCTGCCGAGGTGTCCGCAGGAGCCCCGTGCCGCACTCGTGCCCGTCGGCACCACTGGCCTCTGAGAAGAACTGAGGAAGCAGACCATGAAGCTTGGCCTCTACAATGCGATCCTGCACGACCGGCCGCTACCGGAAGCGATCAAAGTCGTCGCCGACCTGGGGCTGACCGGCCTGGAAATCAACACCGGTGGCTTCCTGCCGGCGGTGCACGTACCGACGTTCGACGACATCCTCGTCAGTGACACCGCGCGGGACGACTTCCTCGCCCTCTTCGAGGGCACCGGGGTCTCCATCGCCGGGCTGAACGCCAATGGCAACCCGCTGCACCCGAACCCGGCCATCGGTCAGAAGCACGCGGAGGACATCCGCCGGTCCATTCGCCTGGCCGAGCGGCTTGGACAGCACCGCCTCGTGACCATGTCCGGGCTGCCGGGTGGCGAGCCCGGCGCGACCCGCCCGAACTGGATCGTCAACGCATGGAACTCCGCGGCCCTGGACGTCCTTGACCACCAGTGGAAGGTCGCCGCGGACTTCTGGCGCGAGACCGACCGGCTCGCCCGTGACCACGACGTCAAGGTCGCCCTCGAACTGCACCCGCAGAACGTCGTGTTCAACTCCGCCGACATACACAAGCTCATCGAACTCACCGGCGTCACGCACGTCGGTGTGGAACTGGACGCCTCCCACCTGTTCTGGCAGCAGATGGACCCCGTCGCGGTCGTACGCCACCTCGGGGAGCTGGTCTTCCACGCCGCCGCCAAGGACGTCCGCGTCAATCCGGAGTACGCCGCCCTCAACGGGGTGCTCGACAACAGTTTCCGACGCCTGTCGCCGGACGAGCCGCGTACCAACCTCGGCGGCGACGAATGGGCCAACGAATGGCCCAAGGAGTCCGCATGGGACTTCGTCGCCCTCGGCAAGGGCCACGACGTCGCCTACTGGACCGAGTTCCTGCGCGCCCTCCACGAGGTCGACCCGGACATGCTGGTCAACATCGAGCACGAGGACACCGAGCTCGGTCCCGTCGAGGGTGTCGCCGTGGCTGCCGAGGTACTCAAGTCGGCCGACGCGGCGCTCCAGGAGTCCCTGCGATCGTGATCGCCCGGGCCAAGTACTCCGACCGGGGACAGGCCGTCCTCGTCACGGGTGCACGCACCGGCATCGGCCGGGCGACCGCGCGCATTGCCGCAACGGGCGACCACGGGCACGCTCTCGATTGCGCCCGCGACGTCACCTAGCTAGGGCCTGTCTGACGGGTCAACCGTCAGATCCCGGTGCGAGGCGTATCGGTCGGCTCACATCGTGACATGGCTCCGCCTCGGCGCGGGCAGCGAGGGCTCGTACCGGGGCGGAGTGGGGGGTTCAGGCGGCCGTCTCGATGATCACCGACTGAACTTGACTTCGGGCCCGAGCGTGGTCACCGGGGGAACCTTCGTCATCGTTCCTTGGCAGTCCTCTTCGGTGTAGACGAGGGCGTCGTGGTCCTGCATGGTGCTGTCGGGTGCGAAGGCGGTGTCGTTCTTGCCCTCGGCCTCGGGGACGTTGAGGCACTCGCCAAAGGCCGGCTGCTCGAAGTCTCCCAGCTTCGGGCTTTCCGGGTCACCGTACTTGTAGAAGAGGTCGCCAGGGACCGCGCTGGCCGACGTGGGAATGGTCAGGACGAGGGCGAGGGCACCGCGGACGGCACCGACGGTATGGCGACGTCGCATGAAGAAGGTCTCTCTGCTCGACGGACGCCCACCAGCGGTCGGCGATCCGTTCCGGAGCATGACCTGGAAGGTAGGAGCCTTCGAGGAGTCGTCTCGGCGTGTAGGGGTGATCTTGGGGGCTTGCGGAAGCGATACCGGCACGTGCCGTAGGTGTGCATACTCCCCGAGGTGCGAGTTGCCCCTGGGCCGTGTCCGGCGGGTCAGGCGCGGAGCCACAGGCGAATGGCGGCAACGGTCACGGTGCCGTAAAAGACATGGGCCCGCTTGGCGAACCTCGTTGCTACCGCCCGGCGGTTCGGCGCGACGGCGGCCGCGCTGGACAGCCCGTAAGTACGCCAGGGCCGGCAGCTGGCTGAGTTCGGTGACGCCGCGGGCGTCGCGGCCGATTCTCTGGGGAAGTGAGGCTGTCGTAGTGGTGTGCACCTCGGGTTTGTGCAGCTCAGCCACTCGTGGTCGAACTCTAGCTAGTGCAACAGCTGTGGTGCTATCGCTGGTTGGACTGTCTCTGAGAGGGCGACCTCCGCGCCCCTGGGCCGTCTGACATGCGCCGCCACCGCCGACCCGTCGCCCGCCGCCCCGCTCATCGCGACCGGGACACATCGGCCGGACCGGCGGTGGCAGGCTCGCGCCGCACATCGGACCGCCCGCCCGCGCCGGCCGTACCGACTGTGCCGGCTGCATCGATTGTGTTGGCTGCGGCACCTGTGCCGACTGTGCCGGCCGCCTCCCGCAGTGCGTCCACCAGGCCGCGCAGCGCGGGCTGCTCCGGTGCGGTGCGGCGGGCCGCGGCAGAGATGACGCGCACCGGCTCGGGATTGCGGACCTCGCGCACGACCACGCCCGGGTGCGGGGTACGCAGTCCCAGCCGAGGCATCAGACCGATGCCGAGGCCGGCCGCCACGAAGCCCTGCGCGGTCGCGTAGTCCTCGGTCTGGATGACGAAGTCGGGGCTGAAGCCCGCCGCCGCACAGGAGTCGAGCACCGGTTCGAGACAGGGTCCTGGCGGCTCGCTGCCCACCCACTGTTCGCCGGCGAGCTCGTTCAGGTTGATCACCTGCCGCTCGGCGAGCGGGTGGTCGGCGGGCAGTACGGCGGCGTACGGGTCGTCCAGGAGATGGACGAAACGGATGGAGCCGTCGCCGGTCCTGTCCCGGGCCTGTACGACCACGGCCAGGTCGGCCCGCCCCTTGACCACCTCGTGGAACGGGTCCTCGGGGTCGGCGAGTTCGAGGTCGATCCGTACGCCGGGGTGGTCGAGCCGGAGCCGGGCCAGCGCGGGCGCGACCAGCGTGGAGCCCGCCGTAGCGAAGTAGCGGACCGAGAGGCGGCCGGTCCGCCCGGCCCGCAGATCGGCCAGGGCCGTCTCCGCCTGGGAGACGGCCGCGCTGATCAGACCCGCGTGCTCGGTGAGCAGCAGACCCGCAGCAGTGGGCCTGACCCCCCGGCCGACCCGCTCCAGGAGCGCCGTACCCGCCTGTTTCTCCAGAGCCGCCACCTGCTGGCTGACGGCGGAAGGGGTGTAACCGAGATGGGCCGCGGCAGCCGTCACCGTGCCGCTGGTGACCACCGCGCGCAGGACCTGGAGGCGCCTCACATCAAGCATGCAGTACAGCTTAACAAAAGGTGTAGAACCATTTGCTTGTCCTCAAAGCTTGGCTGGGGCACCTTCATAACAGGGATGCCGGACCGAGCCAGCCACGGACCAGACGCGGATCCAGACGCAGATACGGAGACACCATCGTGAACAGTGGCAGCACGCAGAGTCTGAGGGGTGCAGCACGAGTGGCCGTGCTCGCCCTGCTGTGGGGATCGACCTTCCTGTGGATCGAACTGGCGCTACGGGGGCTGTCCCCGCTCCAGGTCACACTCGCCCGCTGTGTGCTGGGGGCAGTCGTGCTCACCGGCGCGCTGTACGCCACCGGGCGGCGCCTGCCGACCGGCCTCATGGTCTGGCGACACATCGTCATAGCCGCCTTCCTCTGCAACGCCCTGCCGTTCGCCCTCTTCAGCATCGGCCAGCAGACCGTCGACTCGGGCCTGGCCGGCGTACTGAACGCGACGACCCCGTTCTTCTCCCTCGCCCTCGGGCTCGCCCTGGGCACCGAGCACGGTCTGCGCCCGGTCCGGCTGGCCGGGCTGCTGCTCGGCTTCGGCGGGGTCGTGGTCATCTTCGCGCCCTGGGAGCGGTCGGGCTCGCTCGGCTGGGGCGCCCTCGCGATCCTCGGCGCCGCGGCCAGCTACGCCGTCGCCTTCGTCTACATGGGCCGCACCCTGGTCGGCCGGGGCATCCCGACCCTCTCCCTCTCCGCCGCCCAGCTGGTCGCGGCGACCGGGCTGACCGCCATGGCCGTGCCGGTCGGCGGCCTGGACGCGATCCGCCTCAGCACGACGGCCCTGGTCGCGGTCCTGGTCCTCGGGGTCTTCAGCACCGGCGTCACCTTCCACCTCACCTACCGGATCATCGCGGCCGAGGGCGCCACCCAGGCCGCCGTGGTCGGCTACCTGCTGCCCGTGGTCTCCGTGGCGCTCGGCGCGGTCTTCCTGGGTGAGAGCGTCGGCCTCCGGGTCGCGGCCGGCATGGTCGTCGTCCTCGTCGGCGTCGGCCTGACCCGCCGCAAGGGCGCCCTGAAGCCGGCGCCGGCCGTTGAGGAGCCCGGATCCGCACCCGCCGTGATGGCACCCGCACGATGACTCCTTCCGCTCCCGACCCACAACCCGGGCTCCCTGAGCCCGGGTTGTGGGCTGCGTACCGCGAACTGGCAGCCAAGACCGTCCGTACGGACCTCACCCACGCCTTCCACCCCGGCCAGCCGCACTTCGCGGGCTTCCCCGACGAAGGCCGCGAGACCCTCTTCGACACCGAACGCGGCGACGGATTCACCGTGCACCGCCACACGTTGGTGGGCCAGTGGGGCACCCATGTCGACCCGCCCTCGCACTTCGTGGCCGGCGGGCGCACCCTGGACCTGATTCCGGTGGAGGAGATGATCCTCCCGCTGGTGGTCCTCGACATCACGGGGCGGGTCGAGGCCGACCCGGACGCCGTGCCCACCCTCGACGACGTGCAGGGCTGGGAGCGCCCCGGCGCCGCAACGGCCGTGTACCGGCAGGGTCGTTCGTCGCGCTGCGCACCGGGTGGAGCCGGCGCTTGCCGGATCCGGTGGCGATGGCCAACCGCGACGAGGCGGGCATCAGCCGTACGCCGGGCTGGTCGCCGGACGTCCTGCGGTACCTGTTCGAGGACGCGGACGTCACCGCGATCGGCCACGAGCAGACCGACACGGACCCCGGCCTGCCCGGCTCCACGGGCGACTACAGCCGTGAGCTGTACGCCCTTCAGCGGGACCGCTGGCAGATCGAACTCCTGGCCAACCTGGACCGGGTCCCGGAGGCGGGCGCCCTGATCGTCGCGACCTGGCCGAAGCCGTACGGCGGCTCGGGCTTCCCGGCAAGAGTGTTCGCCCTGCACCCTGCACCCGGCACCCGGCACCCGGCACCCTGAAACGGCCATGTACGCCTGAATCGGTCTCGTATGTACGGCAGTTGAGCCAGCCGCGAACGGACATGACAAGCTTGTCATGCCCGCAGGACGGGAGCCTCCTGTCGTCGGGAGTGCGGTACCCCCCCGATGCCTCCGGCCGGTCGAGCGACTGCCCGTGAAGCGTCAGTTGGGCAGAGGTCAGCCGAACCACCGCGTCGAGCCCACCCGTCGCCGCCGCCCGCAGCGCCACGTCCCCGCCGCTCGCGGGATGGCGGTGCCGCACCGCAAACGTCCGGGGCGGGCTCTGTTGCAGGCGGAGGAGGACGACAACCCCGAGCATCGCAAGGTCCGCGCCCGGGTGGAACATGTCGTCGGCCGGATGAAGAACTACAAGATCCTCCGCGACTGCCGGCAGCGCGGCGACGGCCTTCATCACGCGGTCCAGGCCGTCGCCCGCATCCACAACCTCGCCCTCGCGTCATGAGCAGACCACCCTGCTCACGCGCTCTGACCTGCCCACACCCGGCCCTGTGCAACACGCTTCAGGAAGCACGAACTTGGCGGAGTTCGGGCCACCACATGGGGTGTTCATCCGTCAGGTCGCGCAACACCGGACTGCGCTCAAGGATGAAACGGCAGTAGTCCCGCCAGTCGTCGAACGACTCCGTCTCTGGGATACGGCGCGTTGCCATGAGGCCCGTCTCCAGCACGTCCGCCATCGCTTCGGCCATGAGCTGTACACGCTCGCACTCCACCTCATCGCTGGGGCATGGCACGTCCTCATAGAAGTGCTTCCGAAGCCCGGGGTATTCCATCATCTTGAAATAGATGTCACGCAGACTGTTCAGACACTGGTCCATCCCATTCGTGCCATTCAGGTCCATCGCCATACGGACCTGCTTGGACATGGACCGCGTCTGCACACCGAGGAAGAGCAACGAGACGATCAGACCTACGAAGCCCCCGATTGCTGTGACTGTGGCTAGCACCTGGCCCCCTCCGTCAGCGGATCGGGAGCATTCCCACACGGAAGATTCCTGCACCATCCTGCAGGACACTCCCTTGCGACGAGGAGAGATGGTGCTCCGGCAGGAGTCGGAAATGCCCACCGGCACAGCACTTTCAAACATGCCGCTACAACCAATCGGTCGTCCCCTGTGCCGCTTTGTCGACACCGCGCCCATTACGGCAAGGGCGGCCGTGATCGTGAACCGGTTTCCCGGACTGGCCGATGGTCCGCTCTGCCCTCCCTGCGGGTCGTGCAGCCCGGCGCCCCAGTGCCGGGGACGTTGTCAGTGGTGGCAGGCAGGATGACGGGCATGACAACACCAGCTGCAGTGATCGTGGATGCCGCCGCCTACGCGCAGGCGATCGAGGACGCGGTGAAAGCGTCGGCCGCCTACTACCAGGGCGGCACCTCGGTGCTGGACGACGACGCCTACGACCGGCTGGTGCGCGGCATCGCCGCGTGGGAGGCCGACCATCCCGATCAGGTGCTGCCCGACTCGCCGACCGGGAAGGTCGCCGGCGGCGCCGTGGAGGGGGATGTCCCGCACACGGTGGCGATGCTCAGCCTGGACAACGTGTTCTCGCCTCAGGAGTTCACCGCCTGGACCGCATCGCTGGCCCGGCGGATCGGCCACGACGTCGAGCAGTTCAGTGTCGAGCCGAAGCTGGACGGGCTGGCGATCGCCGCCCGCTACACCCGCGGCCGCCTCACCCGGCTGATCACGCGAGGCGACGGGACGGCCGGGGAGGACGTCTCGCACGCGATCGGCACCATCGAGGGCCTGCCGGATCAGCTGGCGGAGCCGGTCACGACGGAGGTGCGCGGCGAAGTCCTGATGACCACCGCCCAGTTCGAGCACGCCAACGAGGTGCGCACCGCGCACGGCGGGCAGCCGTTCGCCAACCCGCGCGGCGCCGCCGCGGGCACCCTGCGCGCCAAGGAGCGCAGCTACACCGTTCCGATGACGTTCTTCGGCTACGGCCTGCTGCCTCTGGCCGACACCGAGGCAGCGCTCGCCGCACGGCTGGGCGAGCGCGCGCACAGCGACCTCATGACCCAGGTCGGCGAGCTCGGGGTGAACACCACCGCTACTACCGCCGTGCCCGGCATCACCGCCGACACGGTCCAGCAGGTGCTGGCCCGGGTGCAGGAGATTGCCGCACTGCGGGCCGAGTTGCCGTTCGGGATCGACGGGATCGTCATCAAGGCCGACCTGGCCGCCGACCAGCAGGCCGCAGGATCGGGTTCTCGCACCCCGCGCTGGGCGATCGCCTACAAACTCCCCGCCGTCGAGAAGATCACCCGGCTGCTCGATGTGGAGTGGAACGTCGGCCGTACCGGCATCATCGCCCCACGCGCCGTGCTGGAGCCGGTCGAGATCGACGGCTCCACCATCACCTACGCCACCCTGCACAACCCGGCCGACATCACCCGCCGCGACCTGCGCCTGGGCGACCACGTCATGGTCCACCGGGCCGGCGACGTCATCCCCCGCATCGAAGCCCCCGTCGCCCACCTGCGCACCGGCGACGAACAGCCCATCGTCTTCCCCGAGGTATGCCCGCGCTGCGGGGCCGGCATCGACACCAGCGAGCAGCGCTGGCGCTGCGAAAACGGCCGCAACTGCCACCTGGTCGCCGCCCTCTCCTACGCCGCCGGCCGCGACCAGCTCGACATCGAAGGCCTCGGCCACACCCGCGTCATCCAGCTGGTCGACACCGGCCTGGTCACCGACCTCGCCGACCTGTTCACCCTCACCCGCGACCAACTCCTGGGCCTGGAACGGATGGGCGCCACCAGCACCGACAGCCTCCTCACCGCGATCGCCGCGGCCAAGGACCAGCCGCTGTCGCGGGTGCTGTGTGCGCTCGGGGTCCGCGGCACCGGACGCTCCATGTCCCGCCGGATCGCCCGGCACTTCGCCACGATGGACAACATCCGCGCCGCCGACGCGGAAGCGATGCAGCAGGTCGAGGGCATCGGCACCGAGAAAGCCCCGTCCATCGTCGCCGAACTCGCCGAACTCGCCCCACTCATCGACAAACTCACCACAGCCGGGGTCAACATGACCGAACCCGGCGCCACCCCACCCGACCCCGCAGCCACTGCCGTCGGCGCCGACGCCGGCGCCGACGCCGACAGCAGCACGGGCAGTGCGGACGCGGCGGGCGGGCCCCTGGCCGGAATGACGGTGGTCGTGACCGGCGCGATGACCGGCGTACTGGAGAACCTCAGCCGCAATCAGATGAACGAACTCATCGAACGCGCGGGCGGCCGCTCCTCCTCCAGCGTCTCCAAGAAAACCACCCTGGTCGTCGCCGGAGACGGCGCCGGATCCAAACGGGCCAAGGCCGAAACCCTCGGCATCCGGCTGGCCGGCCCCGACGAATTCGCCACCCTCATCGCCGATTTCCTCAAGTAACCCCCTGGAAGCCGGGGTGCCCCACCTCGCAGCAGAACCCGGGCAGCACACGGAACAACCCAAGACGGCTGACCGTTCACCTGCATTTGGCTGCGCAGGGGACACTGTCCTCGGGCCTCACCCACAGCCCATGGGGACGGTCGTCCGGCTGAAGCCCCATGGAGCCCCCCGCCGAGAGGCGACCACCCTCCGCACGCCCACCACACACGGCCCCGGCAGGTCTCCCCCGTCCAGCCGGGGCTTTGCCTGTGATCGGTCCTCTTGGAGTGTGTCGCTGGATTGCTACTCGCGGGCCGTACAGCGACGAAAGCGTCGTGCGCGACCCGGGCGAGAACGACAGAGCGTCCCTGCTGCTCAGAGGGGATGATCTGTGCCGGCAGTCAGCTTCCTCACGGCCTTGAACAGGTGCAGCCGATGAACCAGTTCGTACGTGCGGCCGACAGTCTGACGCCGTGTCCGGGCGGTGGCGACTCGGTCAAAGGCGTCGCTCCACGCACTCCAGGTGTTCGGCGGAGCAGCACAGGCGAGAAGGAAGGACTTGAGCACTCGCTCGCTCCTGGGCAGGGCGTATCCCTGGATGATGCGGTGGGCCGTGGTATGCGGCACCCGATGAGGCCCGGACATGGCTTCGATCGCTCCTGCGGACGGGGAGCCGGCCCACTGGTGCAGGTCCCGCAGCGCCCGGCTCATGCCTGCTTCATCCGCGATGAACTGAGGACGGGGCAGGGGGAGGTTCTGGGTTCCCCGCAGAGCACACCGGGCGTTCCGCCAGAGCTGCGTTGCCCTCTCCGAATCGGCGACCAGGTTCTTCCTGCCGCAGAGCGTCAGGATCTCCTGCACAGTCTCCAGCCGGGGAAGAGTCCTGCCCGAGGCGGCGCGCTGGTAGGTGGCGCGCGACGCCTTGCCCAGCAGGGCCAGGTCCTCGTACGTCAGTCCGGCTTCCGACTTCACCGCACGGATGAAGCTCACGCCGGGAGGCTGCCCGGGCCGCTGCCACTATCAGCGACGACTGCACACGATCGAGGGGCGACGCGGGAAAGAGAGCACGGTCCCGACAACCAGCCCAATACACTCACCCAATCCGCCCCTGAACAGGGAAAACGTCAAAGTGCTGCTGGAGTACTAGTACTCCAGTCTGGTTTCGTGATCTATCCAGTAGGCTCGTCGAGGGTTCGTCGGCAGTGGCTGCGACGGGCTGTCGCCTAGTGGTGTCGGCGCCAGGTGTACCAGTGCAGCAGCCTGGCCGTGGACACGGCAAGCGGGTGATCTTCACTCGCCTGCCGAGCGCCCTGGCTCAGCGTGCCCGCCGGGCGGGAAACGGCCCGGGCGGCGAGTCAGTGCCGTCACTTCGGGTAGCACTCGCACAACCACGCCCAACGACACCGCCGAGCCGATCGAGGCGGCTGTCGGGGATGAACGTGGCGGGCGCGGTGCGTCAAAGCGTGAGCGGCCCCGGTCACTGCGAGGTGGATGCCGGGCTATAGTCACGGAGTCGCGAAAAACGATGTCCCGCGGTTCCACCCGCCGGGCATCGCTCGTACATCGATGCAGATGGTTCTGATCGGTGAGCGTCTCCTTGCCGAGACCGGACATCCCGTCCGCTCCCGGCGCTGACCGTCGCCGACGCGTGTCGGCGCTACAGAGGAGCGCAGCATGCAGAAGACCATCGCCATCGTCGGAGCGGGACTGGGCGGGCTGACGCTCGCCCGGGTACTTCAGGCTCACGGCGTCGCCGCGACGATCTACGAGGGTGAGGCTTCGGCGACGACCCGCGCGCAGGGCGGCCTGCTTGACATCCACGAAGAGACCGGACAGGTCGCGCTTCGCGCAGCTGGTCTCTACGACGAGTTCCTCACTCTGGTCCGACCGGGCGAGGATGCCAAGCGCGTGGTCGACCGCCACGGCACGATCCTTCTCGACATGCCTGCGGACCTCGGTTCAGCCCGTCCAGAGGTGGATCGTGGCGAACTCAGGCGCCTGCTCATCGACTCGCTCGCGCCCGGGACGATCAGGTGGGGTCACAAGCTCGCCTCGATCCGGCACCGTCCAGAAGGCGGCTACGCCCTCACCTTCACGGAAGGTTCCGCCACGCGCGCCGACATCGTCATCGGCGCGGACGGTGCCTGGTCGAAGGTGCGTCCGCTGCTCACCCCCGCCGAGCCTCTCTACAGCGGAACCTGCTTCCTCGAGACCGCCCTCACCTCGGGCGGCCAGAACCATCGGGCGAGCGTGGCAGCGATCGGCAGCGGCACGTTGATGGCGGTCGCGCCGGGCAAAGGCATCATCGCCCATCGCTACGCCGACGGGCACGTGCGCGGATACGTGGCGCTGAACAAGCCCGAGACGTGGATGAGATCGATCGACTTCGGCGACCCGTCTGCCGGCCTCCGTCACGTCGCCGATGAGTTCAACGGCTGGTCACCGCTGCTCACCGCCTTCGTGACAGAGAGCGACGCGGAACCGTGGCTCCGACCCATCTACGCCCTTCCCGTCGGGCTTGAATGGGACAGGGTGCCCGGCGTCACGCTCGTCGGCGACGCCGCGCACCTGATGTCGCCCTTTGCCGGCGAAGGCGCAAACCTCGCCATGTACGACGGCGCCGACCTAGCGAGCGAGCTGGTTGAGCAACTCGACATCGAGGCCGCGCTCACCGCCTACGAAGAGCGGCTGTTCCTGCGTGGTGGCGACGCCGCCGACCGGTCGGCGCAGAATCTGGAGGTCTTCTTCGGCCGGGAGGCACCGCAGAGCGTAGTCACTCTGTTCGATCGCTCCTAATGCTCCAGTGCGGTTTCGCGATCTTGTGGCCGTACCCGCCTGGGAACGGGTACGGCCACGGCGTGATCATCGGTTGGTGTGTGGACAAACGATGATCGCGCGGGTGGCCGCGGGCCACAGCGTAGACCCCGCCCGCTGGCGGGAGATCGTCGACCAAGTCAGGGCCCGGATCGCGGGCTGTTTCGGCCGAGTCGAGCCCCGGGTGAGTGCCCGTGCCCATCTGCTCGGTCTGCTGTCGAAGGCGGAGCGGAAGAACTGCCGGCAGCTGGCCGAAGAGGCCGGCCCGGCCGGGGCCGATGCCGCGGCCGCTGCGTTACGCCCGCTGGGACGCCGATGCCGTCCGCGACGACGTCCGTGCCAATGCCGTCGAACACCTCGGCACCGACGGTGGGGGGCTGATCGTGGACGAGACCGGCTTTGTGAAGAAGGACTACGCCTCGGCGGGCGTGCAACGCCAGTACACCGGCGCTGCCGGGCGCATTGGGAACTCCCAGGTCGGGGTTTCCTCGCCTACGCCACCAGCCGGGGGCGGGCGCTGGTCGACCGCCGGCTCTACCTGCCCGAGCAGTCCTGGTGCGGTGATCCCGGGCGCCGCCACGCAGCCGGGATACCCAAGGAGGTGCAGTTCGCGACCAAACCCCGCCTGGCCTGGGAGATGATCGCCGCCTGGCTGGACGCCAAAGTGAAGGCACGGTGGGTGACTGGCGACGAAGCCTACGGACAGGGCCCTCAGCTTCGTGCCGCCCTGGAAGCGCGCAGCACCGGCTACGTGATGGCCGTCGCCTGCTCGATGCGGGTGCGGATCAACGCAGGCCGCACCCCTACCCGCGCGGACACCGCCGCCGGACGCCTGCCCGCCACTGCCTGGCAGCGGCACAGCGCGGGCACCGGCGCCACTACGACTGGGCCTGGATCCACATCGGCACCGACGAACACCGTCACCTGGTGATCCGCCGCAACCGCACCACCGGAGAACTCGCCTTCTACCTGTGCTGGTCACTCGCCATGGTCACCCTTGCGGAGCTGGTCCGCGTCGCCGGCGTCCGCTGGAGCGTCGAGGAATGCTTCCAGGCCGCCAAAGGCCAGGTCGGACTCGACCACTACCAAGTCAGGCACTGGACCTCGTGGCACCGGCACATCACCCTCGCCATGCTCGCCCTGGCCTTCCTGACCGCCCTCGCCGCCGCCTCGGCCCCCAACCCGTCCCCCGATCTGCACCACCCCGCCCGCAGCCGCGATCCGATCAAGCTGACCGTCCCGGAGATCCGCCACCTGATCGCCGCTGTCTTCAACCCACCAGCCGTAACCGCGGCCAGGCTGCTGCACTGGTCCGACTGGCGCCGACGCCACCAGGCAACAGCCCGACGCAGCCACTACCGACGACGAGCCGCCAGCGAACCCGCTGAATAGATCACGAAACCGCACTGGAGTATTAGAACTTATAACGAAATGATCTTCGAAGTGGTTGGATCACTCCGGGATCGTTGTTCTGGGGGTCGGGGTGGCGCGGCCGAAACCGTGGGAAGTTGACGACGAGCCGTGGGCAGTGATCGAGCCGCTGCTACCGAAGGTTGAACGGCTAACTCGCCATCCGGGACGGAAGCGTCATCCGGACCGGCTGGTGTTCCAGGGCATCGTGTTCGTGCTGCACACCGGGATCGCCTGGGAACACCTGCCGCAGGACTCGGCTTCGGCTCGGGCATGACCTGCTGGCGGCGCCTGGCCGAGTGGACCGGGGCCGGGGTGTGGCCCCGGGCTGCACGAGGTTCTGCTCGCCAAGGTGCGCGGTGCGAACGCCCTGGACTTTTCTCGTGCGGCGGTCGACGGCTCCCGCATCCGGGCGTTAAAGGAGGACCCAAGACTGGACGAATCCCCGTCAACCGGGGCAGGACGGGCAGCGAGCATTGTCTGATCGCCGACGCCACTGGCATCTCGCTCGCCGCCACTCTGACCGGCGGCAACCGCAACGACGTCACCCAGCTGATCCCGCTCCTCCGGGCCGTGCCGCCCGTGCGGGGCAAGCGTGGCCGGCCCCGGCGCCGCCCGGACGTGGTGCTGGCCGACCTCGGCTGCGACCACGACAAGTACCGCCGCCTGGTCTGGGATCTCGGCGTGAAGCGGCTGATCGCCCGCCGCGGTACCGAGCACGGATCCGGGCTCGGCACCCAACGCTGGGTCGTGGAGGGCGCCTTTGCCCATCTGCGCTGGTTCCGCCGCCTGCGGATCCGGTGGGAGATCCGCGGCCACATCCACGAAGCCTTCCTCACCCTCGGCTGCGCACTCATCTGCTGGAGACGTCTGCGCTCACTCTGATGGGGACTGGGTGACGGTGCATTCGACTTCCTGCGCAGCCAGTACCTCATCGCCATGCTCGAAGGCCCACGCTCCCACAGCGTCGATGGGTGCCAGCAAAGTCCGCCCCAGGGCGGTGAGTCGGTACTCAACGCGTGGTGGCGCTCCGGGGTGTGCCTGCCGGTCCACCAGTCCGTTGGACTGCAAGCGCCGCAGTGTCTCGGTGAGGACCTTGGAGCTGATCCCCCCGATCTGCTCGCGTAATTCGACCGGGCGTCTGGGGCCGTCTCGCAGGGCCCAGAGCACGACGGCGTTCCAGGTGTTGGACAGGAGGTCGAAGGCCAGGCGGGCACGGCAGTCGGCGAGGAAAGCGTCGGTCGTCACGTACCAAATGGTGCCCGACAGGCCCTCTAACGTCGCCGTAAACGGTCCAAGCAGGTCCTGGGAGGAAATGAGTGATGAGAATCGGCGTACTGGGCACGGGCAACATGGCTGACGCGCTCGCCACGCACTGGGTTCGGGCCGGGCACGACGTGGCCATCGGAGGGCGGGACGTGCACAAGGCGGAGCGGCTCGCGACGCGCCTCGGGGGCAGCGCGAAGCCCGCCAGTCTGCGTGCGGCGGCGGAGTTCGGTCAGGTGGTGCTGGCCGCGCTGCCTTTCGGTACAGGGACGAGCGTGGTGCGGGAACTGCGGGCGGTCCTGGACGGCAAAGTACTGATCGACTGTTCCAACCCGGTCGGTCCGGGCTTCCGGCTGCTGACCCAGAGCGGCCTCTCAGCCGCACAGCAATTGGCCGCGGCGGCACCGGGATCTCATGTGGTCAAGGCGTTCAATGTCTGCCATGAGGACGTGTGGCGTATGTCGCCGCCCATCTTCGACGGGCGGCGACTGGCTGTTCCGGTCTGTGGCGACGACGAAACGGCTCTCGCACTTGTGCACCAGTTGGTGCGGCATGTCGGCTGCGAACCCGTGGCCGGCGGCTCTCTCGAACGAGCGGGACTCCTGGAAGCGACCGCGGCACTCTTTATCGGGCTGTGGGTCGGCGAGGGAGCCGATGCCCAGGCCATCGCACCCCCGCTGGCCTATGCCGCCGGACCGAGAGACGAGGAACCCCAAACCGCCGAAGAGGCTTTCCGTTAGGAGTTCTTAGCGGCCCGAGAACGCGCTGACCCACGTCGGCCTGTGGAGCAAGGTTTACGCAAGGTTTCTGCCCACATTCGTGCCACACGGTGGGGACACCGGTCCGTGGCACCGAGGGGCATCCGCCCCCTTGACCGAACAAGGCACGGAGCCCGGGCAACCTCTCTGGGGGAAGGACCCGATCATGCGTAGGTCTGTAAGGTCGGCAAGGCGAGCGCTGATGACACTCGCCGCAACCGCAGCTCTCGTGGTCGCCATGCTGGCAGCCCTCGGGCTTGCCTCACCGGCGAGCGCAGCCGGCTCTTCGGCGTTCGTCGCGGATGCCCGTGCGGCGGGGCTGAGCACGGTGCAGGCCACCGGCCTGCAGCAGAAGGTGAACGACTACCTGGTCGAGCTGGACGGGCGGGGCGCCCAAGTGTCGCCCAATCAGATCGACCTCGGCGGTGCGGTTCTGAATGTCGCCGTACCGGGTGAGAACCGTCCGCGCCCGCTGGGAGACGTGTCGGCGCAGGTGTACAACGCCTACGAGTGCACGGGCTGGACGAGCTACGGATGGTTCTGCGCATACAAGTACCAGAACCGGACCGGCGACAACATCGGCATGTATTCGTGCGGCCACTATTCCATTCCATGGGTCAGCACGGGTTCGTGGGTGAACAACCAGACCACGGGCACTAGGCCGATGATGTACTACACAAACACTGGGAGCGAACTGCTGCCTCCCGCGTACAGCAAGCGGGACACTGGCGTGAACTGGGCAATCGTGTCGCGGATTCGTAACTGCGACTGACGCGGCCTTCGCTCTGCGCACGGGTGCGGTAACGAGGCATGAATCCGCGCGTACGGACACGACCTGTTCGCCTTCCCGCCGTAAACGCAAAAGGGCCTGGCGCCCGCCCGGACGCTCCGGGCGGGCCCCGGCGTAACCAGATCATGAGTCTGGCGTGGTAATGCTCCCCGCAGCCGTGGGGATGGTCCCGCCAACGCAAACGGTCGTGGGTAGACGCGGGTGAGGTGATCCGCCTGTCTGCGCGGACCCAGGAGGAGCCGGTGCCATGTCCGATGTGTGGGACGCCGACCGCGAGGGCGTAAGGCTCCCACGGGCGCACGGTGGCAGACGTGCCGACGGACGGCCTACGGGTGTCGGTACAGGTCGGCGGCTGGTCTGCCCGGTGCTTGGGGGCCCGCGGCAGACATTCCGCGAGCAGGTCCCTGGACTCCTGGAGTGATACCTGCGCCGCGCAAACCGGTAGGCCGGACAGCTCGTGGCTGTCGTCATGGAGTTAGCGGGCCGGGCGGGCGCCCGCCTCTCGCGTGTCCTGACGCCTCGATCTCCCGCTCGACCTCCCTGTCGCTGCTGACGCGGCTGCAACTACCTGCGCTGCGGGTGCCCACGGGTCCGTGGTGTCGACGACGTTGCCCTCAAGCGCCGCCACCGCTGGCCACCGTCCTGACCAACGCCGCGCGTGGCAGGATGGGCAACCCGCCTTGTCCGTCCGGCAGTTCGGGGCGGAGGCAGTGCACAGGAAAGGGGAAGCCTGGTGACCGGTGTCAGCAATGGGATCCGCAAAGTCGAAGTCGCACTGAAGTGGGACCCGAGTCCGACGGGGCAGCCGCCCACCGATCTGGGCATCGTCGCCGCCACCTACCTGGCGAGTGACCCGTACGGCGAGCCCGCCTATGTGGTGCACTTCGACAGTCGCTCTCCCGACGGCACCATCTATCTCAACCGGGACAGCAACGACGGCAAGGGCTTCGGCTGGGACGAGGTCATGACGCTGGAGCTCGACCGGCTGGAGGGCCGGTACACGCGCGTAGTGGTGGGCGTCGTCATCCACCAGCGTTCGGTGCACCGGACCTTTGTCAGCGTACTCAACCCACGCGTGCGCATCCGCGAAGGTTACGCCGTCCTGTCCGAGGACGACTTCGGCGGTGTCCTGGGGGCGACGGCCGCGGCTGTCGGGGAGTTCGTACGCGACGCGTCTGGCGGTTGGGACTTCCACCCCGGCATCCACGGCGGCTTCGAGGAGGGCATAGGTCATCACCCCGTCGGGCACACATCTCCCGGACCGGAGAACGATCCGGACGACGACTGGCCACAGGAGTCCTGATCCGTGGGTGACATCGCCAAGGGCGTCCTTGGGGGCGGATGGGCATTGGTCGTCGGCTGGGTGCTACCCGCCGCGCTCAATCTCGCGGTCTTCTTCCTCGCTGTGGCCCCCAGTCTGCGGCAGACCGCGGCCATCGAGCGTGTATGGCCCGACACGGCCAGCCAGACAGCTTTGCTGCTCCTGTGTGCCGCCGTTCTCTTCGGCTTCGTGCTCAATGCTCTCCAGACCCCCCTCTACCGGATCCTGGAGGGTTATCTGCTGTGGCCGCGCAGAGCGTTCAATCGTGGATGTCGGCGACAGCGGACCCGCAAAGAAGGGATCGCTGCTTTGATCGCTCGCCCTGACGGCCGTACTCCGGTACAGCGTGCACTCTTAAACGAGCAGTTGGTCCGCTACCCGGTGGACGACGACCAGCTCGCCCCGACTCGGCTCGGCAATGCGATCCGTCGGTTCGAAGAGTACGGCCACAATCGCTACTGCCTGGATTCTCAGGTGCTGTGGAACGAACTGAGCGCAGCTGCACCAGTGCAGGCGCGGCGCCAGGTGGAGACGGCACGTACCAGCGTGGATTTCTTCGTGGCATTGCTCTACGGCCACGGGGTCGTGGCGGCCGTTGCTCTTACGGCTCTGGCGTCAGCCGAGGCCGAACGGACCCTGTTGATCTTCACTAGCATCGTGCTGTGCGCGCTCATTCCCCTGTGGTACCGCTCTGCGGTTTACGCCACCGATGAGTGGGCCGCCGCAGTGCGGGCCGTGGTGAATTTGGGCCGCAAGCCACTGGCCGACGCGCTTGGGCTCGTACTGCCTCAGCAACTGTCCGAGGAACGCGCTATGTGGCAGCTCGTTACCCGGATGTCCCGGCGTCCCTACCGGGATGCTGCAGACCACGCGTTCGCACCGTACCGGGCCGCGCCACCAGGTCCGAACTGTCCACTGCAGCCGCCAGTTCATGGCCCGGGGGCGTGAAGGGTGCCGCTCTGGGTGCCCTTGCAGGAGAGCAACGTTCGTGACCACCGACCAGGTAGTTGCTTCGGCGCCCTTGCTTCCTCTCGCCGCACCGGTGGGGGTGATCCCGCGCCCCAGTGCTGGGTCCGCGTCGTCTGTTCCCCGCGCCCGCGGGGGTGGTTCCGACATCAACGTCATTGTGGACAGCACGTCGGCCAGCTCGGGTCTGATGAGCAGGAGCCGGGTCTTCGATCCGCGCGCCCGTGTGGCCGCTCACCCCGGCCAGAGTCCGCCGGGGGTTTCGGAATCTCCGCCCGCACCTGCACTGTCCGGCCCGTGCCCTCAACGCCCGGACCTGGAAGGCCACTTGGCTCGAAGAACCGGCTGTCCGCAACCCGCTACGACGTGGGCAAGACCGTGAATGGCTCTAACAGTGGGTACTGGCCCCGTCTGTGAGCTTGGGTTCTAGACGTGGTCGCAACGCTGGAGGAATCCCTGCGACTGCATGCCCACCGGCCGGGCACGTTGCTGAAGCTGAGCACCTACCTGCACGACCGCACCGGCGGCATGATCAGAAGCCTGTCCCACCTCGTCGGCGAAGCCGCCCTGGACGCCCTCCTCGACGGCAGCGAGAGGATCACCCGGGCGTCGCTGGAACGGGTCGACCTGGACGAGAGCACCGAGCAGCAGAACCTCCCGCGCGCACACCGGCGGCGGACCCGTATCGAGAAACGGACCGCGTGACCACCCGGCTGCGGGCGCTGCCGCTCACGCCGCCGCCCGTTCACGGCGAGACAATCGGCTCCTACCTGAACAGGCTTGCCGATGCCAACCACCTCACCATCGGACACCTCTCGTCCCTGGTCGGCCCGTCGCGACAGCACGGCCGGGTCGACAACCGAGTCGGCTACTGGACCCCCGCCGCACTGTCCCGGCTCGCCTTCCTGACCGGTCGAAGTGCGTCCTTGCTGGTCCACGCGATGCCACCGCTCGGCGCGATCGGCGACCCCAGTCTGCGGCTTCCCCACTCGGTCACCGAGGAGGTCACCGAGCCCCGACTGCGTCCCGCCTGCCGGCTCTGCATGGCCCGCCGCCACATCCGCGGCCTCGTCGTCCGCAGCACCCCACCCCAGCAAGGCGTCTGCCATCGCCATCGCCGCTGGCTCCTCGGGGACGAACAGTACGATCTGACGAGGCTGCCCGAAGTGCTTTGCGCCAACCGCCCACATCAGCGGCTTGTCCGCCGCGGCACCCTACCCTCCACAGACCTGGCCTACATCGCTGCGCACGACCGCGCGCTCATTGGGTCGCGTCCGAAACCAGCTGCCCACCTCTTCGGCAGCGGTGGGACCGCCGACTCGACGTGCTGGGTGAGGACCCGCTCGGTGATCCCTACCGCCCATCCGACGCCCGGATCGAGCTGGTCACCTATCCCGAAGTCGTAGTGCTCACCGGCCTGTTCGCCTCCCCGCACTGGCGAGACCACAGCCACCTGCCCGCCGAAGCGCCGCGGCGGCTTGGCATCGCTCCTCAGAAATGCGTGGCGATCCCAAAGACTCGGCGGAGTTGAGCCATGTCACGCCGATCGCGGTCCGTGGGCTCGTATCCCTGATGAAAGTAGACCTGCTGCTCGGCTGACAGACACGGGACAGCCGTCCCCTCGATAGTGCCCGTCACAAAGCACGAGGAGGGATAGATGAAAGGACGCTCCGGTTCGGGGGACGCCTGCACCGCCGAGCCGTCGTCGCCAAAGACGAGGGGATGAAGGTCGATCTCTCGGCCATCCCGAGCCGTGACGACGAACCGGATGGGCCTCCAGCTCAGGCTCTCCACGAAACCCACCTCACAGAGAGCTGCCACCACAGCAGCTTCCTGGTCTTGCCGATGCATCAGGTCCAAGTCGCGATGATCTCGGGTTTGTTCGCCGATCAGAGCATCGATCCCCCATCCTCCACCGATCCAGAAATCTGCCCCTGCCCGTCGCAGCAGAGTCAGGACAGAGAACACGTCTTCAGCCGTCATCACGCGACGCAGGCTAGAAGCGATCACCTCGGACAGCGAACGAATTCCTCGACGGCGGCCAAGCCCGGTCAGAACATGCCTCCCGAGCCAGCCAGGAAACTGCCACCTTCAATGAGAAGGCCGGAAGCCAGCGTCTCAACATCCCGACGCAGCCCAGCTCAAGGCCCACCGACCCTGACCTGATCGACGAGACGCGTCCCCGGACTCCGTGAACCGCCAGTCGAGACGGCCTGCCAGACCTGTCACTAATCCCACTCCAACCTGTCACCCCGCAGGTCAACAGACCCGTCTCGGCAAGATCTAATGAGACGGGACACTGCTGCAGTGAGATCGTTGCTCCGGTGAGTTGGTAGTCGCGCTGGTCGGCGTGGGAGTAGAGGCGTTCGTGCTCGTGGTGGACGTGATAGTTCCAGTACTCGCCGAAGTCGCCGTTGCTGATGACGGCGCGGAGGGTGAGGACGGCTTCGGCGCCGGGGCGCTCCAGCGGGAGCCGGTGATGTCCAGTCTGTCGGCGATGAGGTGGCGTCCTGCTCCCTCGATGCCGCTGGTGGCGAGGGGCCAGCCGTGGCCCAGCGCCTGTAACGACCCAGCTCACCCCCCCCGGAGGAAGAGCCGGCACCCGTCGCCCTTTTGCGGTAAACCACAGCAAAGGGGTGGATGCACCGGTGAGATGCGTCGGAGGATCGTACGCACACGAAGTTTCGGAGGGATCGTGGCGCACACCAATGACGACCAGGGCACCGGCAGCCAGCACGGCTCCAACGGTGAGGCCGCCGTTACTGGGCCTGCCCCTCCCCCCGACGACCAAGCCATGTCCGGCGCAGCTCCCGACTGGCTCCGACACCTTCAACAGCATCCCGTCGTCGCCGTCCTGGCAGCGCTCATGGTCGTCGTGGCAGCGCTCAGCTCGATTCTCGGACTGGCAGGTCAGATCACACCGCTCTTCAGCGAGCCGGCGGAGAGTTCCCCGCCGGTCACTTTCCCCACAGAACAACTCAAGCAGCAGGTCAATCCGCGCTACGGCTTCTCATTTCAGTACCCGGCCGCATGGTCACGTCGGGACGTCGCCAACGGCGACGGGAACACATACGTCGATCCGGACAACCCCGCCGTCCGAGTCGCCGCCTACGGAAGTCTCTACGCCGCAGGAAGTTTCGAGGACCAGGTCGCCCAGGAGCGCTCGTTCATTGAGGACGGCGGAGGCAGCATCGACCAAGACCAGGAGGCGGGGCTGGTGCTGTTCGACCTGTCACGGAGCCAGCCGACGCAAACCGATGTGGAAGGATGGAGGCTCCGGTACAGCGGAAAAGACGCGGACACCGGTGTCATGACCAAGACGCTCAAGCGCTTCGCCCTGGTGGGCAACCGCTTCATCGCCGTGCAACTCACCGCGCCAGCAAAAGACTACGCCCAGTACTCAGCCACTTTCGATCTGATCGCCAGCGAGCTGCGCGTATTGACCGAGTGTGCAGAATGCGTCTGACCGAGCTGTGAGGTGCCAGCCGCCGATGGGCGCGGCTCCTTTTGAGTGAGCTTGAGGGTCAGGCTCTGAGTTCGTAGTGGTGCTGGTCGGGGTGGGGATGGAGGCGTTCGCGTTCTCGCTGAGTATGGAAGATCCAGTACTGCGGGAAGTCGCCGTTGCTGATGAGGGCACGGAGGGTGAGTCCGGCTTCGGCGCCGAGGACGCTCCATCTGCTGCCGTAATGTCGAGGCGGTCGGCCACCAGATGGCGTGCGGCTCCTTCGACGATGCCGCTGGCGATGGGCCAGCCGGCTTCGAGGGCCTGGTCGTAGTGCACGAAGGCGGCGTTGTTCTCCAGGTAGCGGCAGGTCTTGTCGATCGTGGTGCGTTGTCCGTCGGTGAGGCGGCGGCGTGCGGCCTCGTCGCGCAGGTCACGGACGGCGCCCAGGGCGTCACCGGCCAGGATCCGGGCGGCTTTGAAGCCGATCCAGGTCTCGGCGGCGGGATCGGCAGCAGTGTGGAGACACCGTGCGCTCGCCCACGGCTTCTCGATGACGTGCACGATGTCGAGGACGATATGGATCGTGATGCCCCGGCGGTCGGCCTCCTTCTGGATCAACTCCAGCTGATGGGCGGCGCCGTCGACCAGCACCACCCAGCACCGGCGGTGCTGCGGGTCACGGGCTTCTGCCTCGTCGAACGCGAAGGCAAACACCTGGTCGGCGTCGTGTTCGACGGAAGCGGTGAGCCACTTCGCGCGGGCTCTTGGCCCCTTTCTCGGGACGCGGCCCGTGGCGCGGCCGCCCGGCGGGGCGATGATGTCATGCGGCCTGCGCGGCGCCGGGTTTGTAGTTGATCCTTGGCAACTTCAGCGCTGAGGAACGTAGCCCACCCGGTGAAGGCACTGCTCCTGCCTCATGACCAGGTGGAGCAGGATGCGGAGAACGGGGCGAGGGAACTGGCGCGTCTGCTCCTGCAGGGCCACCTGGACCTGCGTGCCCGCCAGGAAGAAGCACACCTCCCGGCCATCTGCGGGAGGCGACGCGCAAGGCGGCCGAGCGTGCGACCCGCACCTTCCGCACCCGTCTGTCCGCCGGGGAGAAGACAGGCCGCAGCCCGGCAACTTTCGATTTGTAGGCGCCAAAATGCGGCGAACGCGCTATGAAGCGTGGGGTATTGAGAGAACTCATCGTTGCGATGGGCCCTTTCGCCACGTCGTCTGCAGCGTTCCCCCGCGTCCGTATGAGTGCACAGCGATAGAAGGTTTCCAATGGGGCGCCGCGGCCCGCGGGGTGAACCGACAGAGCAGGTGCTTAGAAGAGAGTAGTAGCGCGCTTTCGAGTGAGTAGGCAGCTGACCTGCACACTGACCTTGGAGAACCCGCTGTGGCGTGTGGGATTGCCGCGTATTTGCCGGAGTGGAGCGTTCCGGCAGGCTTGACGGGCCTCAAGCGGAGCGCGTGGGCCCGGAAGACCCGGCGGCTGGTGGATCCTGGGCCAAGGTGCTTGCCTGGGCCACAGCTGACCGCGAGGCGTCTGCAGGGGAGGAAACGATGTCGAGCCCACCGTCGAGACATGCTCGCATACGTCCCGCACGGCGATCCGTGCCGGCAGTGACTTCCTCCAGCGCGCCGGCGTCACGGCAGACGCGGTGGAGCCAAATCCCTTGGACGAACATACCTTCCTCCTCACGCGCGCACCATCTGGTTCAGGCAGCTAGTACTCCAGCCGTAGATCGTGATCTCGATGGTGAGGGGCGTCGAGGCGGCAGGTGTCCAGCGTGGATCATCTCGCCCGGGATCGCCCATGCCGTCGCGGGCGTCGGGTCCTTCTCCGTCTACCCGAGTTCACCGCGACGGAGGGCGTCCCTTATCTCGCTGAGCTTCGCCGTCGTTGCCGGGGTCCGCTCCTGTGCTTGTTCAGCGAGTCGGAGGGCATCGTCGATCTCGCTGAGCTTCCCGGAGGACAGGACGGCCGCCCGCTCTATCAGGTCGTCCCGGGACACGGTGGTCAGCCACGTGCACGGGGTGAAGCCTGGACGCGGGAATGCGAGCCGCAGCACGCCTTCGAGCGGCAGCCCTTCACCGGCACCGACCGTCACTTCGATGCCCAGACCGCTGATGTCGAGGCCCGCCGGAGCGACGACCTGCATCACCTGGAACCCGGACGCGTCGTCTCCTGACAGCAGCACGACCAACCTCCGCTCGTCGAACTGGACCCACCAGACTTCGCCACGTTGCACAAGCCCTCCGATACACAGGACGGCAGGCGGACGCTGCGCGACCTGACGCGGTGTAGAGACGGGTGTCACAGCGTAGGCCCTGCCTGCCGACAGGAGGCGTTCGAGGGCCTGATGAGCCGGATAGCGGGACGCTTCACACGAGTCGAATCCCGACGCCGGGCCCGGAAGTTGGTACTCGGCCTGTTGCCGGACCTGCCGCGCAAGAACTGCCGGACCATCGCCGAGTGGGCCGGGGACAGGACCCCGCACGGCATGCAGCACCTGCTCGGGAGGGCGACGTGGGATGCCGACCAGGTCCGCGACGAGGCGGGTGACTACGTGGTGGAGCATCTGCACGACGACGAGGCGGTGCTGGTGGTCGACGAGACCGGCGACGTGAAGAAGGGCACCGACACCGTTGGAGTCCAGCGGCAGTACACCGGAACCGCGGGCAGGATCGCGAACGCCCAGGTCGCCGCCTACCTGGTCTACCCCGGCCGCGGCGGGTACGCCGCAGTAGACCGGGAACTCTACGTTCCGCGTTCCTGGACCTCCGATCCCGACCGCTGCCGGGCCGCCGGCCTCGGTGACAATACGGAGTTCGCGACCAAGCCGGAGCCGGCCGCTCGCATGGTCACCCGATTCCTCGACGCCGGCCATCGGGCCACCTGGGGCGCGGGAGACGAGGTCTACGGCGGCAACCCGAAGCTGCGCACCGCGCTGGAGGAACGCGGCGCCGGCTACGTCCTCGCGGTGGCCTGCTCGCACGAAGTCACCACAGGCGCCGGGAGGTTTCGCGCCGACATGTTGGCCAGGAAGGTGCCCAAGAGGGCCTGGCAGAAGCTGTCCGCAGGGGCCGGAGCCAAGGGCCACCGCCTCTACGACTGGGCCGTCATCGACCTCACCGATCCCCGGCCCGGGAGCCGGCAGCTGCTGATCCGCCGCAACCGCAGCACCGGTGAACTCGCCTGCCGCAGTGCCGCTGACCACCCTGGTGCGCGTCGCTGGATCAAGGTGGCGGGACGAGGAGTTCTTCCAGTCCGGCAAGGGCCTGGCGGCCCTGGACGAGCAGCAGGTCCGCCGCTACCCGTCCTGGTCCCGCTGGGTCACCCTGACCATGCTCGCGCATGCCTTCCTCGCTGTCCTCCGCGCGAACGAACACGAGAGTCATCCCTCGCCCCACGAGCTGATGCCGCTCACTTGTGACGAGATCCAACGACTGTTCATCACGCTCGTCAACCGGACCGTCTTTGACCCTGTCCACCGACTTCGCTGGTCCGTCTGGCGACGCCGCCACCAGGCCCGATCCCAGACCAGCCACTACCGGCGTCAAGCCGCTCAAGCATGAAGATCACGACCTACGGCTGTAGTACTAACGATCAGATCGCTCGGAAATATCGATGAGAGCCGACAACACTGGCGTATGCCTGCCGTCGTTGGGTGACCTGTTCCGACATCGTCTGCCAGTGATCTTGGCTGATACGGTCCGATCATGCCGCGCCTGGTGGAAGTCCCTGGGTACGTACGCTTCTTGACCGCCTCGGCTGTGTCTGCGTTCGGTTCTCAGGTCACGGGGCTGGCGTTGCAGATCCTTACCGCCGTGGCGCTGAGAGCATCCGCCACAGAGGTAGGCATCGTCAACGCCGCCCGCTGGGTTCCGTATCTGCTCTTCGGACTCGTAGCCGGGGTCGTGGTGGACCGCTGGCGGCGCAGGCCGATGATGGTCGCCACGGATCTCGGCAGAGCAGTCCTGCTCGGTGCGATACCGGTGCTGTATGCGCTGGATCGGCTCACCATCCCCGCTCTGTGCATGTTCGTCTTCGTGTTCGGAGTGCTGTCCTTGCTGTTCGAGGCGGCGAACCAGTCGTATGTGCCACAGCTGGTACCGAAAGAACTGCTCAACGCGGGATACGCCCGTGTGCAACAGGCCGACGCGGTGGCCGGCTCGACCGGTCCGCTGATCGCCGGGGTACTCATCAAATTCATGGGAGCGCCGCTGGCCGTGCTGGTGGACGCCCTCACCTATCTGATATCCGGCGTGCTCCTCGCCTCAGTGAAAGCGCCCGACCCCGTCCCCGATCGAGGCGCACGGCGCAGCCTGGGCAGCGAGCTGCGCGAAGGCGTGGCATGGGTCTACCGGCATCGCACCCTGGCGTCCATCGCCCTGACCTCGCACGCGATGCTCCTCTTCAACAGCATAGTGAGCACGGTCTTCGTGGTCTTCGCCCTGCAGAGCCTCAAGATCGGGGAATTCAGTCTGGGGGTCACCTACGCCTTTGCGAGTGCCGGCGCGATCCTCGGCGGTGCGCTCTCAGGGCGCGTGGCCAGAAGACTGGACGTCGGCGCCACTCTGATCGCCTTCCGCCTGCTCGCCGCCATCGGCTGGCTGCCCCTGGTCTTGGCCGTGCGTGGACCGTGGGCGCTTGCCTCCGTGTCGCTCGCATTCTTCATCGTGTCCCTGGCCATCGGCATAGAAAGCCCGGTGGAGATGAGCTACCGCCAGGCGGTGACACCCGATCGGCTGCGCGGGCGGATGAACGCGACGATCCGCTCGATGAACTGGGGAATGGTAGCGGTGGGGGCACCACTTGGCGGAGTACTCGCCGACCAGGTCAGCTATCGCTTCGCCCTGTGGACCGGACTGTCCGGAGCAGTCATCCAGGCACTCGTGCTGACGTTCTCGCCCACCCGGAAGGCCCGTACTGCCGACGAACTCGATCCCTCGACAGCTAACCTGACACGGCACGGCGCAGAAGCCGCTGCCGGGGAGAGCAAGGACTGATCAGCTCGCGGTGGCATTTCGGGCCTGGGCGGCCCTGGTGCCGGCGAGACGGTAGGAGTCGCTGCCGGTCTCGATGATGTTCCCTCCGAAGGTCAAGCGGTCGACGATGGCCGCTCAGAGTCGCGGATCGGCGAAGGTTTTCTCCACCCCGCGAACTCGTTCGAGGCGATGGCGACGCTGTTCCTCTCCTCCCGCTACGACAAGAGGGCCCACGTCTTCCACGGCACCGTCACTGTCGCCGTGATCGGCGTGTGGCTTCGCCACGAGAAGTAAGCCGGACGAGCCGGTGCAGGGTCTTCCAGTGTCGGGATACACGGCACACCACAGCGCTGATCCGGTCCAGCACATGTACCTGTTCGGCTTCCCGGCCACGACCGCCATGAACTGCGTGGCCGCCGCACACTCCTTCGAAGGCGCCAACACGTCGCGTACGCGCAACCAGATCCGCACACTGACAGGCTCGTGGCGCCGGTCGGGGTGTAGGTGCGGGGTCTGCGCTACGGGTGTTGCGGCAGGGCGTAGTTCGCCGCTCTCGTGGGCATCGTCGAGGCTGTGGTTCGAAGGTGGGACGCGGGGGCACCAGGCTGGAACTTCCATAACTCTTTTCCTTGTGTTTGTACAGGTCACGGACGTGTACCGCCCCTAGAAGTGCCTGATGTTGCTGGCAGGTGTGGCGGACTTGCTGCCGCGGGACGTCTAAAGAGATGAGCACGCTGTGTTGCCCGGACATCGTCCGGTGGGCCGGGTCAGTTACCGGTCCCCCTGCCAGGACCCCGACCAGAGGGGTGGGCATTGCTCCAGATCTGCTCACCTGGAAAAGGACAGCAAGGGCCTCAACCCGCGTTCCGTCACGGTGCTTTACGGCCGCGGCGGGGCAGCGGGGAAGGGCCGAAGGTGCGCACGGCCCGTAGGAGCCGTGTCGCGGAGGGTTCGGCCTGCGCGTCTGCCGTGAAACGGACGCCGCGCACCATGAAGATCGGCGAGGTCTGTTGAGTACGGACACCGCCGAGCGAGCATTCACTGCGTTTGTCCGGGAGAACGCCACCCGGTTCTACGCATTCGCCTATTCCCAGTGCCGGAACAGGCAGCTCGCGCAAGACATCCTTCAGGACGCCTTCGTCAACGTGTGGAAGGCGTGGCCGAATCGAACGGATCAGGATGCCGTCCCTCTCGGATACGTACACACGACGATCCGCCGTCTCATGGTGGACCGCTACCGCGCCCTCAAACGCCGCGTGGCGGAAACCCCCTGGGACGACGAGAAGGACGGCCAGATCCCGGATACGTGCGACATCGCGGAGGAAGCCACCTACCGCGCCATGGAACGCGATCTCCGGGCTGCCATGGCCACGCTGGAAGACATCCAGCAGGACCTGATCCATCTCATCTACTTCGGGCAGCTGTCTATGGCCGCTGCAGGCCGTGAACTCGGCCTCGCAGAGACCACCGCCCGGAGATACCACGAGGCCGCTTTGTCCCGCCTGCGCGAGATGATCGGCCACGAACCTAAGGAGGACCAGGGTGGACGCTGAAAAGCGTCTGCGCCTGGCCGCCGAATCCCTCAACAGGGAAGCCCTCCGGTTCGATGACGACGCCTTCGTCCAGCACCTGCTGGAGGGGCTCGGCATCAAGCCATCTCAGGAGGGCTGCGCTGGGGATTCCGCGCTCCGGGCCGGCCGCCCACCACAGGCCGGCCCGGAGAAGGGCGGAAGGCGCAGATACTGTGGCAATCCCCGTCACGCCGAGTTCTTCGAACTGGAGCTGGAAGAACTCAAGAGCAACACCACTCTTCACACAGAACCGCGTCTGCTGCGCAGGATCGCCGAACTCAGCGAGTATCTCGGACACGGGGCCGGGGAATCGCGTGATTGGTGGCTCCTCGCGGCCATGGCGGGGGATCCACTCGCGGCACTCACCGTGAAGGAGTGGCAGAGCTCATCGCACGAGACCGGGACAGGGCAGGAATCCAGGTCTCGCCGGTCTGCATGAGGCAGATCGGTTAACCACGTGCACACCACCGACTGTTCGAGAGGAGACCAAGCACAGGCAGACACAACGCTCTTCATCGGCCGGCGCAATCGGCCGAAAGGCAACCTATGGGAGCACAGCACCCGATTCTCCGGCCTAGCTGCCGGAGAGCGGTGGGATGAGGCTGCGGCAAAAATACGGGCCCGCGACACGGGGCGCGGCACGTGACTGCAGGCCGTCGCAGAGCTCCCTGGGATGCGGCCCTCGCCTAGCAAGCGAGGGCCGCATTCTCATATCTGACGTTTCACCTGGCCCTGTCGCGGATGGCTATGCAGCCACCGCGGATGACGGATCGCTCGTCGTCTTCATCAGTAGAACCGCACCGCCAAATCAAAGATCCAGAGGAGGGGACGTGACCAGCCCGCGCAGCATCCACCTGCTGCACGACAGCAGCTCGGCCATCGTTGCCAGCCACCACTACCTTGCCGTTGCGGGCGCCTCAGTCACACCCATCCTGGTGGGCCTCCTGAGCGCCGTCGTCGCGATCGGCCTTGCCATCACCGGCTGGAGACTGGTCGCCCGCTGGCGCCGCCGTGACAACCGCCGAACAGACCTCACCGATTTGGGACAGCTCCTGCGCCGCATCCACGTAGACCTTCAGCTGCTCGCCGACCAGAACACGGTCGCCACGACCAGCGACTGCCAGGCGCTGCGCACGTTGAAGTACGAAATCGACTGCCCTGGTGCCGTGTTCGAGCGGGAGGTCAACGCGGCCGTCGCCGCGGTCAGTTCCTATCTCGACGGGCTGTTCTCCACAGCGCTGCCGGACGCCGCGGGTGCCGGCGGAACGACGGCCCTTGCGCAGGCCCGGACCCAGGGCCGTGCCATCCAGGACGCGCTCACCGCAACGATCACCGCGCAAACGCTCGTCAGCCGGCTGCGCGACCGGTGACCACTCGTCCGGTCTGGCTGGGCGGCCGTGGACAGTCCAGCCTTATCGGGTCGCCAGAGCCGCTGTGGGCCTGCGACGTGCCCTCACTGGGGCCGCAGTAGGGACCGGGGAGAGCGTCGAAGGCCCTCGTTTACGGCACTGCCGGGCTTCGTGGTGGCGACGTGGCTCAACTTGGCTTTGTCGCGGAGACGGCATCGCGGGGAAGCATCACCAGCGCGGCCGTATCACCGGAGTCGGACGGGCAGAGCAGGGTGCGGATGCCGTGACGCTGGGAGAGCCGGCCGACCGCTGACAGACCCGTGCGGCAGAAGGCTGGTGCATCCACGGTGGGCAGCAAGGCGAGCGGCTCGTTGAACGCGGCGATGGATTGGTCTCACTGTTCGGCGCCGCCGGAGCGTGGGTAAAGCGACAGACTGTCGACTCGGGCAATTCGCCCACGGCCGACTCAAGCCACACGCTGCGTGCTACGTTCCGAACACCCCCGGCCGTACGCGCAATTCGAGGAGAGCGATGGCGTACACGCCTCCCACCTGGCCCGTCTCCGTCAAAGGGGTGGCCGTGGACAGCCGCCGGCGAGTCCTGCTGCTGAAGAACGAACGCGAGGAGTGGGAACTGCCCGGTGGCCGACTCGAACCCTCCGACGGCACACCGGAGTTGGCATTGGCGAGGGAGATCGGGGAGGAGACCGGCTGGGCGGTCAAGGCCGGCCCACTCCTGGACGTGTGGATCTACCAGCCTCTGCCCGTGACCATGCCGGACCGGCGCGTCGTGATCGTCACCTACGGCTGCCTGGTCCTCACCCCGGACGTGACCCCCGTGGTGAGTCACGAACACAAGCAGCTCGGCATGTTCACCGCCGATGACGTGCCCGGCCTGACCATGCCGGACGGATACAAACAGTCCATCGCCGACTGGTACGCACGGATGTGACCGACCATGGACAACGCCATGGTCGTGCGGCGTACGCCGCACACCCTGTGGCGCTGGGCCACCCCGCAGGCCGAGGCAGTCCTCGCCGCCCGCGACCTCGGGGCCATCCTGCGCTTCCACCGCGCCGTGCACGGCATGAACCGATCCGAACTCGGGCGGCTCCTCGGCTACGACACGACGTACATCTCGCTCCTCGAACTCGGCAGACGGAGCCTCGAAGATGTCAGAGGTCGTCAAGTCCGTTTCAGGGTGCGTCTCCGTAGCGGGCGGCAATCGCGGCGGCGCGGTTGCGCAGGGAGGTGCGCAACGACTGCGGGGCCAGGGCTTCCGCGTCCGTGCCGAGCTGCCACAGCGCCCATTCGGCGTGCCGGGAATCCTGGAAGGTCACCTCCAGTCGCAGCCGTCCGTCTGCGTCGGGTTCTTCTGCGCGGACGGCCAGCACGGTGTCCAGCAGGTCCTCCCGCCGCGCCGGGTTCACCCGTAGCAGCACAGTGATGTGGTCGCCGCCGGAGATGAACTGTGCGGAGCGCTCACGCCAGATCCGGTCCAGATCGACCCGGCTTGGCCGCTGTGCCGTTTCGGGGAGCTCCTCGGCGGCCAGGACCCGGGACAGCCGGTAGGTGCGGTCCGCGCCCGATCTCGTCGCCAGCAAGTAGCCCTGGTCGCGTACGGTGACCAGGCCGATCGGGTCCACCGTGCGCCACTTCGGGGTCTGGTCCACGGCCGCATAGTGAATGCGCAGCTTGTGTCCGGCGAGCACCGCGCGCCGGACCTCGATCATTGCGGTGCCGGGTACCTGCTCAGTGACCAGTCGGCGTGAGAGCAGGTCGGTCTCCGGGTCGACGAGAAATCGCTGGGCCGCGTCGCTCGCGGCGACCCGGTGGCTTTCGGGCAGCGTGTCGACCACCTTCCGCATGACCGAAGCGAGCGCCGAGCCGAGGCCGAATACCTGCTCGCCGCGCCCCGATCCTGCGGTCAGCAAGGCCAGGGCCTCGTCGTGGTTCAGTCCGGTGAGCTCGGTCCGGAAACCGGGCAACAGCGCGAACCCGCCGTGTCGGCCGCGTTCGGCGTAGACCGGGACGCCAGCCACGGACAGCGCCTCGATGTCGCGCAGCACGGTGCGGGTGGATACCTCCAGCTCGCGGGCCAGCGTGTCCGCCGTCAGCCGACCGCGCTGGCGCAGCAGTAGCACCAGTGAGACCAACCGGTCGGCACGCATACGAGAACCTTAACGGAATACATGACTGAGGGTGTCGTGATTTGTTGGGAGGCTCGTTGACGCGACGTCAAAGCTGGCGGCAACCGCGCCGATGGACGTACGTACTCCCGATGAATCGAACGGAGCTGATGTGGAAGTGGAACGAACGGCGGTCAACCCGGTCACGTGGTCGCAGGAGATGGGATTCAACCAGGGTGAGGTCGTCTCCGGGCACACACGGACCCTGTACATCTCGGGGCAGACCGCGATGAGCGGCGAAGGCAAGCCCAAGCATCACGGTGACATGGCGGCGCAGTTGACGCTGAGCATCGACAACCTGGAGGCCGTACTCGCCGAGGCCGGCATGTCTCTCGCGAACCTCGTCCGGCTCAACGTCTACACGACCGACGTCGATCAGCTCTTTCAGCACTACGGCGCGCTGGCGGCTCGGTTGGGTGCCGCCGGGGTGGCGCCGACCTCCACGATGCTCGGGGTGACGCGACTGGCGATCATCGGCCAGATGGTCGAGCTTGAGGGGACCGCCGTCGCGTGATACGACCTCACCACCCCTACTGCTCGTGCCGGTTCAACCAGCACGACTAAGGCTTGCCCCGCAATGATCTTCGGGTAAGTGTCGGCCGGTCACGGCGTGATGGCCGACCTATCTGGAGACGTTCAGGTCGTGCAGGCGAGCGACGCCGAGCATGGCGTGGTGGACGCCGTCACCTTTGAGACGGCAGTCGCGGAGGATCTTCCAGGTCTTCATGCGGGCGAAGGTGAGCTCGACGCGAGCGCGTATCTGCTGGTGGGCGCGGTTGTATTGCCGTTTTTAGCCGGGCAGTTCCTCGCCGGCCCGGCGGCGGTGCGGCATCACGATTTAGGTGCCTGGATAGCCGCCGCCGGCGATCTGACATCGCCGTACCTCGCCACCGAGTCGCCTCCGACAAGCCGTCCAACGACGTGGGGAGAATTCGGGGAGTATGAGCCCTCCGGTGTACGGGTGCCTCAATTGATCCGCTGGACGGACATCTCGTCGCCACTCCATTGCGGCCATTCGACTTCGGCGGTGCTCGGCGATCCGTACCGCGCGAAATGTGCCCAACTCTGTCGAAGAGGCTTGCCTTTGGCCTCGACGGTGGCCCAGTCGGTGCTGCCCAGCACCGGGCTCCCGGCCCACGCCTCCTGCGTCCCCAGCAGGAAGGGCATCTCGGCGCCGTGCACGGCGCCGAGGCCTCCTGCCGGTGCCCAGCCGAACTCGTACAGGAAGGCCGCTCCGCCGACGTCGAGGACCTGTTGTCCGATCGCGTATGCCGGCCCGATGAAGACCTTGTGGGACATCGCCGCGACGGCTTCCTCGGGTGCCGGGGACGGGGCGCTGAGGGCGAACGCCCTGCCCTCATCGGAGGTGTAGCCGATGAGAAGGTCCGGCATGGGCTCGGACTGGAAGGTGCGTCGGTTCGTCTCGGGGTCGGCGAGTGGAGCCATCAGCGCGGGCCGGAACGGCACCGTCCCGCTCTTCATCGACATGTCTGCATTCCACTGTGCGGTCCGGGCTTGGGCGTCGAGGATCCGCTGCACCGGGAGTGTCGTCAGATCGCCACCGGCTGCCTCGGCGAAGTAGGGGCCGGCCGCGACTGCCTCGTCACGGGTGGGGAGCGTCGCGAGAGTCGGTGCGCTCTGTGCGATCACCCGTCGGATCAGTCGTCGGCTGCGTGGGACCGACAGGAGCGTGATGGCCGAGCTTGCGCCGGCGGACTGGCCGAAGACGGTGATGTTCGCCGGATCCCCGCCGAACGCGGCGATGTTGTCGTGCACCCATTCCAGCGCGAGGATCTGGTCGTACAGGCCGAGGTTCCCGTTGCTGACCCCTTGGTGGACCAGGTAGCCCAGGGCACCCAGCCGGTAGTTGATGGACACGACGACGACATCGCCGTCGGCGGCGAGCCGCCCGCCGTCGTACATGGGGAGGGTGCCGCCACCGGTCAGGTATCCGCCGCCGTGCACCCAGACCATCACCGGTCGGCTCCCGGTGAGATCCGGTGTCGTGATCGCCAGGTAGAGGCAGTCCTCGGACTGCGGCGGCTCGTTCCACTGCGGGCCGTAGACCGGTTCCAGGCGGGACGGCAACTGCGGGCAGATCGGGCCCGGCCGGGTCGCGTCGACGGTGTGGGCGTGGCGGTCGGCCCGGACCGGCTGGGCGAACCGTTCGGCCGTTCCGTAGCGGATCCCGGGGAACCGCAGCACATCGTCCGCTCCACGGATGCCGGTGACGGGCCCGGACTCCGGGCGGGCGAGAACGGGTCCCCTGTCGGTGATCATCGTTTGGCTCCTTGTCGTTGAGGGCGGTTCAGTAGGGCAGGGCACGGGGCGTGGTCCAGAGCAGTAAGGGCATCGGGCTCCTCGGCGACTCGTCTCACAGTCCGCGCGGGGCAGGTGCCGGCCGAGCGCGCCGGTGATCCGGCAATCGCTCGCGTACACCGCCGCCTACCGGCTGGTGTCGATGTCACCGGCGGCCACGTGCGGCGTCTGTGGGCGGAGGCAGGGCCCGTCTCGGCATCGGTGCGGTCATGCGATTGCGGCGCGTCGGCGACCGGCCAGCAGCAGGACGGCCGGTCCGATCACCGGCAGGGCCGTGAGCACGAGGAATACCGTGGACAGGCTCGTCACTCCCCCAAGACCGCCGACCAGGGCGGCGCCGACGCTGGCGCCGATGAGGAACACCAGCGTGGCGGCTCCGATGGCGACGCCGCGATCGGCGGGGGTCACGGCCTCGTTGACGGCCGACATCATGGCGGGCTGTCCCAGCCCGAACCCCACCGCGATGAGCCCTACGCCCAGCGCGAGCAACGCCGGGGAGTCTGTGGCGGCTCCGGCCGCGGCGACGAGCAGGGCCAGGGCCGCTATGGAGCACGCGACGGCGATGGCGCGCCGTGCGCCCAGCCGGGCGAGCGCCCTTCGGCAGAACCACGGCGCCACCAGCCCGACGGCCGCGGCGGGGAGCATCAGCAGACCGGTGGCCAGCGGTGTCCAGCCCCAGCCCGCGGCCACGCCGGGCACTCCGACGAGCAGTGCGAACCAGCCGGCCGGGATGGCGGCGGCCGCGAACGAGCTGCGCAGCACCACCGGGTTGGTCACGACGGAGCGGGGCAGGAACCCGTGTGGCCGCGCCCGCACTCGGGCGACGACGGCCGGTGCGCCCGCGGCGAGCAGCACCGCGCCGACGGTCCCCGTGATCAGGCCCGACGACGGCGACTGGAGCAGCAGCACGAGTCCGGACGCGGCCATCGCGATGAGCACGGCACCGGTGCGGTCGATGCGTTCGCCGGACCCGCCGGACGGCGCGAGCCGGGCCAGGTGCGGAAGGGCGAGCAGCCCCAGTGCGGGCAGCGTCATGGCCAGCCGCCAACCGCCTACGTCCTCCAGCGCGCCGCCGATGAGGGGGCCCAGTGCGCTGAACGCGGCCCCCACCCCAGCCACCCGGCCGAGCGCAGCGCCGCGCCGCGGGCCGTCCCACAACGCCGAGACCAGTGCGGTGACCAGCACCGCGATGCTCGCCCCGCCGAAGCCCTGCACGACCCGGGCGACGATCAGGACCGGGAAGCTCGGGGCCAGTGCGGATCCGACCGCGCCGACCGCCATCACGATCACCCCGACGAACAGCGGCACCCGCAGTCCGTACGCGTCGGCCAGCCGTCCGTGCAGCGGGGTCGCGATGGCGAGCACCACCGTGTAGACGCTGATCGTCCAGGCTGCACCGCTTGCGCCGATGCCGAGGTCACCTGCCAGCCGGGGCAGGCTCACCGTGACCGCGGACGTGCCGGTCGTGGCAAGTCCGTAGAGGATTCCGAGGAGAGCGGCGATCCACCCAGGGGAGCGCACGCTCCGGGGTGTGTCCGTGTGGATGCTCACGACATCCCCCATTCGTCGCCGGGGCTGAGCGGGTCGAGGACTTCACCGATGCGGGCGCGCAACCGGCGGGTGTCGCGGGGCAGGTTCCAACCGAGCACGCCGGTAATCCGGCCGTCGCTCGCGTACACGGCGGCGAACCGGCCGGCACGGATGTCGCCGGCGGCCAACGACGGCACGGCGCCTGCCGGGAAGTCGCCGTACGCCTGGATCCTCACGTCGTACTGGTCGGTCCAGAAGTACGGGACCGGCGCGTACGGCTCGCCCTTGCCGAGCAAGGCGCGGGCGGCGGCCGTGCCCTGCTCGGTGGCGTTCATCCGGTGCTCGACCCGAGTCCGCCCGCCGTGCACGGGATGCGGCCACGACGCGACGTCTCCGGCGGCGGCGACGTTCGGCGCGGCCCGGCACAACGAGTCGCAGTCGACGCCGTGGGTCAGCGACAGCCCACTGCCCACGAGCCAGTCGGTGTTGGGTACGGACCCGATGGCGACGAGTACGGCGTCGGCCGGCAGTACGGTGCCGTCGGCGAGTTCCACGCCGTCGACACGAGAGGTGCCCGACAGCCCAGTCACCCCGACGCCCAGCCGCATCCGTACGCCGTGGTCGGCGTGCAGCCGTGCGACCAGGCCACCGAGCCAGGGTCCGAACTGGCGGTTCATGGGCGTCGGCAGCGGATCGACGACGGTGACGTCCGCGCCCGTACCCGAGGCCACGGCGGCCACCTCGCAGCCCATGAAGCCGGCTCCGACGATCACCACCGACCGGGCCGACGCGAGGTCCTCCTTGAAGGCCATCGTGTCCGGCAGGGTCCGCAGCGTGTGCACGCCGGCCAGTTCCCGCCCGAACGGCAGCCGCCGAGGCGTGACCCCGGTGGCGATGACCAGCTTGTCGTAGGCCAGCTCGTCCCCGGGGGACAGCGTGAGTCGTCGGCTCTCGACATCCAGACCTGTGGCTCGCACCCCCAGCATCCATTCGACGCCTTCCACGGCGCACGGCAGGGCGATCCTCGACGGTTCCCACGTTCCGGACAGGATCTGCTTGGACAGCGGCGGCCGGTCGTACGGCATCGAATCCTCGTCGCCGATGACCGTGAGCGGCCCGTCGTAGCCCTGGGACCGGAGCGTCCGGGCAGCGGTGAGTCCCGCGGCCGACGCGCCGACAACGGCTATCACGACTCGTCCAGCGCGATGGCCAGTGCCGGGCACACCCGGGCCGCCCGGCGCACGTCGTCGTACAGCTCGACCGGCGGAAACTCGTTGCGCAGCACGACGATGCCGTCCTCGTCGCGCTGGTCGAACACGTCGGGGGCCATCAGCACGCACTGCCCGGAGCCGACGCACCTGTCCTGATCGACAGCAGCCTTCATGGCGGGAAATCCTTACCAGGTGACGGGAAGCGAGTGGACGCCGTACACGAAGTTGTCGTGCTTGAACGGGACTTCCTCGAAGGGGATCGCCAGTTCCAGCGTCGGGATCCGGCGGTACAACGTGCTGTAGACGACCTGTAGCTCCACGCGGGCCAGAGGCTGGCCGAGGCACTGGTGAACGCCGTAGCCGAAGGCGATGTGGTGCCGGGCCTGGCGGTGGATGTCCAGTCGGTCCGGCTCCGGGAACTGAACCTCGTCGCGGTTGCCGGCCTCGTTGGCCAGGATGATGCCCTCGCCCGCGCGAACCAGCCGGCCGGCGACCTCGATGTCCTCTGTGGCCACACGCCGCCGTCCGCCGGTCGTGATGTTGAGGTACCGCAGCAGTTCCTCAACCGCATTGACAATCAGATCCGGGGCGTCGGTGTCGCGGATCTCGGCCAGCTGCGCGGGGTCGCGCAGCAGCGCGAGTGTGCCCAGGGCAATCATGTTGGCGGTGGTCTCGTGGCCCGCGCTGAGCATCAGCACCGCCATGGCGGCGATCTCGTCGCGGGTCAGCGCGCCGGTGGCGAGCTGGTCGGTGACCAGTCGGCCGATCATGTCGTCGGTCGGCTGCTTCTCCTTGGCCGCCACCAGGTCCAACAGGTACGCCTTGAGCTCGTCGCCGGCCTTGACCGCTTGGTCCGACGTCGTGTTGCGGGCGACCAACTTGGTGCTGCGGGACTGGAAGAAGTCGTGGGCGGAGTACGGCACTCCGAGCAGATCGCAGATCACCAGCGACGGGACCGGCGGCGCGAAGGCGGTCACCAGGTCGACGGGCTTGGGGCCGGCGAGCATGTCGTCGATCAGGCCGTCCACGATCTGCTGAATACGCGGCCGCATCCCCTCCATCCGCTTGATCGTGAAATGGCGGGTGAGCATCTTGCGCTGCCTGTCGTGCTCTGGGTCGTCCATGCTGATGAACGCCTTGGACTTCTCGCGCTGGACCAGGATCGCCTCGGTCTGGGCGGGATAGCCGGGCTTGCCGCTGTCGGCGCTGAAGCGCTGGTCGGCCAGTACCGCGCGCTGCACGTCGTAGTCGGTGACCAGCCACGGCGTGCTGCCGTCCCAGATTCTGACCCGGCTGATCGGCCCGACCTCACGCAGCTGCGGGGACGGGTCGAAGGGGCAGTGGGCGGCCCGCGGCATGGGGAAGGTGGGTATCGCTTCGGGCATGACTACCCTCCGTGATTGAACGTTCGTTTAGTTATGGAGGGTAGCTCATGCCCCCTGTCGGTGCGCAACCTATGGATCGGCAGCATGTGGCCGAGGTCGTCGGGCGATGAGTCGGACGGCCTCGTCGACGAATGCACCAATGGCCCGATCGCCCCGGGGACCGGTTACAGTGCCTCGTGGCCGAGACATCGCAGCGCGCACGCAACCCGCGAGGGCAAGGGGACCGGCTCCGCCTGGAAATCCTGGAGGGGGCCGCGCGCCTGCTGTCCGAGCTGGGCGGCGAGGAGGGGCTGACGATCCGCGGCGTCGCACGCGCCGCGAGTATCTCGCCGGCCGCCATCTATCAGCACTTCACCGATAAGTCTGCGCTGGTCAAAGGGCTGATCGAGTACGACTACGAGCAGATCTCGCAGGCCATGGCCAAGGCTGATGAGTCGTGCGAGCAGGACGCCGTGCTGGAGCGGGTGCGGGCCCAGGTGCGGACCTACTGCCAGTTCGTGGTGGACAACCCCGGCCACTACCGCCTGCTGATCAACCATCAGCCGCTGACGGCGCCCCGGACCGGGCCGATGGTCGACCTCGTGACCAAGGTGGCCACGGCGTTCGAGCGCTGCGAGCAGGCCGGCGTGCGGCTGCGGATGCCGCCCCGGCGAGCTGCGGTCCTGGTCTTTACGGCCGCTCATGGCCGGGTCGCGCTCTGGCACGCCTCCGGAGACTCCGCAGCGGTCGAAGCCCTCGTCGACTTCGTCGACGAGGTGGTCTGGCTCGTCACCCAATGACCTCGATCACATGCCGCCGGTGCGCAAGCTGAGCGCGCCGGCGGGTGGCGTACTCTACCCTTCATAACTAAACGAACGTTTAGTCACGGGGTGCTGCCCTGCCCGGAGCGCTGCGCGCCTTCCCCGTTGAAGTGCTATGCGCCTTCCCGTTCAAGCAAGGCAACTTCGTGTACGGCGTCCACTCGCTTTCCCTCACCCGGTAAGGAATTCTCGCCATGCAATACCTCCGATTGGGCAAGAGCGGGCTGTCGATCTCCAAGGTCGTGCTGGGCTGCATGAGCTTCGGCGACCCGGCCGGCGGCACCCATCAGTGGTCCTTCGGCGTCGACGAGTCCCGTCCGTACTTCAAGCAGGCCATCGAGTCCGGCATCACCACATTCGACACCGCCAACATGTACAGCCACGGCGCCAGCGAGGAGATCACCGGCCGGCTGCTGCGCGAGTTCGCCAAGCGGGACGAGGTGGTCATCGCCACCAAGGTGAACGCCACGATGGGCCCTGGCCCGAAGGGCGGTGGCCTGTCCCGGGCGGCGATCCTCACCCAGGTGGACGAGAGCCTGCGCCGACTGGACACCGATTACATCGACCTCTACCAGATCCACCGGCTCGACCCGAACGTGCAGCCCGAAGAGATCATGGAGGCGCTGCACGACGTGGTGAAGGCCGGCAAGGCCCGCTACATCGGCGCGTCCTCGATGTGGACCTGGCAGTTCGCCAAGCTCCAGCACACCGCGGACCTGCACGGCTGGACCCGGTTCGTGTCCATGCAGGACCAGTACAACCTGCTTCAGCGCGAGGAGGAGCGGGAGATGTTGCCGTACTGCCTGGACCAGGGCATCGGCGTGCTGCCCTGGAGCCCGCTGGCGCGCGGCCGGCTGACCCGCGACCTGGACGAGCAGACCACGCGCAACAGTACCGACGGCGCCGAGGAGATCCTCTACGGCCAGACCGCCAAGGCCGACCGGGGAATCATCGATACGGTCGCCGCCATCGCCACAGAACGCGGCGTCAGCCGCGCCCAGGTGGCACTGGCCTGGGTGATGCACAAGCCGGCGGTCACCGCGCCGATCGTCGGCACCACCAAGCCGCACCACCTCACCGACGCCGTCGCCGCCACCGAACTCAAGCTCAGCGCCGACGAGTTGACCCGACTGGAGCAGCACTACACCACGCGCCCCGCGTCCGGCTTCTGACCCGCGTCCGCTCGACCACGCCCGCTCGGAACAGGACGGTCACCCGGCCACGGTTCCGAGCGGGTCCGCCCCGCCGCGCATCGATACCGGCACGCACCCCGAAACGGAGCCGCGATACGCGGCGATCCTCGAGGCGACGCCCCGGAGGACGGCGGGAACTCGACGCCGACAGCCACGACGCCGGCCCGGACCAGCGCGGCGATCTCGGCCGTCGACACAGAACGCACCGGCAACGCGGCCGAGGGCGTACCAAGACAGCCACTCCCCTACGGCTGGAGGACCGAGATCTCCAGCTCAGGATCGAATCCGGAGTCCGCAGCAACCCTGCGAGCGAACTCGCGAACACCCGCCAACTGGCGTTCGCCGAAGGAGAAGTCCAGAGCTTCGGTGTAGTAGCGGCGCAACGCCTGCTCGTCGAACTCCTCCCACCGGGCGGCCTGCTCGCACACCTTGTCGACTTCGGCCATCGAGAGGTCCCGGGACTCCAGGAAAGCCCGGTGCACCTCGCGCACGATGCGAGGGTTCTGCTCCAAGTAGTCCTTGCGGACGGCCCAGGCCGCGAAAACGAACGGCAGACCAGTCCACGCCTTCCACATCTCGCCCAGGTCGTACACCAGCAGTCCCAGATCCTCAGCCTGGTGGAGGTAGGCGCGCAGCGCGGCGTCACCGATGACGACCGCGGCGTCCGCGTCCTGCATCATCACCGGCAGGTCCGGCGGGCAGGTGAAGTACTCCGGACGGACCCCTTCCCGCTCTTCCAGCAGCAATCGAGCCAGGCGTACCGACGAGCGCGAGGTGGAACCCAAGGCGACCCGGCGCCCGTCCAACTCACGCAGCGGGACCTGGCTGACGATCAGGCATGAGGTCACCGCACCATCGCTGCCCACCGCGATGTCCGGGAGCAACACCAAATCGTCGGCATGCTTGAGGTACTCCATGCAGGCGATCGGACCGATATCCAAGGTCCCGTCGACCAGCAGACTGCTCAGCCGGTCCGGAGTGTCCTTGGTCAACTCCATGTCGAGCAAGGTGCCGGTGCGGGCCAGTCCCCAGTAAATCGGCAGACAGTTGAGGAACTGGATGTGCCCGACCCGGGGACGCTTCCCCGGTTCATGCAGGACGCGAGCTACGTGTGAAATATCCACGTCCACAGGCTAGTACTCCAGAGTCTGCCCGGTACCAGGGGCACCCAGTCAGGGATCAGGCAGGCCAAGGCCGGTTGCGGGGCGGCGGAAACACGACTTCGTACTGCTCGGTTTCCGCGCTACCGGACCGTATGGCCGATGCCCACAACAAATCAGAGCGATCGGAGACTGATGTAGGACCCGATGGGAGTGTCGGAGTAGTCCCCGCAATAGGCCCCGACGAGCTGTTCGCGGATCTTGCCGCCATCACCGGCATGGACGAAAGGTCGTCGGTGCTGGAGGTGGGCTGCGGTACCGGTCAGGCGACGCGCTCACTGGCAACGCTCGGATGCTCGGTGACCGCCGTGGAGCCGGGCGCAGAGATGGCCGCGCTCGCTCGCCACCGGATCGCCTCCTTCCGCAACCTCGAAGTCGAGACGTCAACGTTTGAGGACTGGGACAGCCGCGATCGACGCTTCGACGTCCTCGTGGCAGCGTCGTCGTGGCACTGGGTGGACCTGTTGATCGGCTGGCAGCGAGCGCACGACGTGCTCAATCCCGGAGGCTGGATGGCGCTGCTCGGCCACGTCGTCGTTCGCCGGCCAGGAAAGCCGGAGGTGTACGCCGAGTCCGCCGACCACCACGAGCGGCTCTGCCCCGGGAACCCTGACTGAGGTCATCCGCCACGCGAAGAAGACGTGCGCGGCACCGACGAGGGCTGGTGCCCAGTCGACGATCCCGGAGGATTGTTCGGCCCGACCGTCGTGGCTCAGCGAAGTTAGCGGGGTCGGGCTGGCACAGTGCTCCACTTGGCCATTCGGAGACACGGCCATCTCGCCCGGCCCCACGGCTGGGTCAGCCCGGCTTGACCGCCAGCGTCGCAAAATAGTTCGACATGTATTGAGCGGATACCTTGGATTGGTGCGGCGCTTCCGCAAAGCCGGTGAGGACGAACCCGGCGGCGAGTTGCCCACCGATCTGGTCGGTGAGGGTGTGGCTGTATTCAAGAGCGGCATCCGCGCCAAACTTCGTGGCGCGTTCCTCGGCGGAGTACTGCGTGACATCGCTGTAGGGCAGCTTGTGCACGACGATCAGCTCGCCGCGCTCATCGAGCGCCTCGTGGTCGAACAAGTACACATCAGGGTTGAGGAAGCCCACGAGCAGAGTTCCGCCCGGTCGCAGGACGCGGAAGCACTCACGCCACACCGGTGCCAACTCTGGTACGAAGAGGTTAGAGACCGGATGGAATACGACGTCGAATGTTGCGTCACCGAAGGCGCTGAGGTCGCGCATGTCGCCCAGGACAGTGCGCAGTTCGAGTCCGTCGCGCGCCGCCACCATCTGGTCCTGGCCGAGTTGGCGGGGTGAGTTGTCGAATACGGTGACCCGCGCCCCTGCGGCGGCGAGGATCGGACCCTGCTGGCCACCGCCGGAGGCTAAGCACAACACGTCCTTGCCGGTCAAGTCCGTCGGAAGCCAGGAGCGGTCGACTGGCTCACGCCCGATGAGAACAATCGACCAGTCGCCCATGCGGGCGCGCTCGATATCCTCAGCGCTCACCGGCCTCGACCACTCGTTGCCCTCTTGGACAGACTTGTCCCAGGCTGCCCGATTGTGGGCAACGGGGTCGACAACAATGTCCTGCACGTTTGACTCCCTGCTACAGCCCGGCGGATACCTGCGGTACTGACAGTTCGGTGCCGCTAACGACCTCGTGCACGGTTGGCCGTGGCTTGGCCCCGGGTAGCTCGTTGAACTGGGCATGATGGGGGCTGGGGCGCGCGAATTGATCGTGGCG
>NZ_JBIUCC010000020.1:0-33500 GCF_044593495.1 Streptomyces sp. NPDC051963
GGAGCTGACTGGTACTAATAAGCCGAGGGCTTGTCCTCAGTTGCTCGCGTCCACTGTGTTAGTTCTGAGGCAACGACTGTGTTTTTTCCGGTCGAGCTTCATAGTGTTTCGGTGGTCATAGCGTGAGGGAAACGCCCGGTTACATTCCGAACCCGGAAGCTAAGCCTTACAGCGCCGATGGTACTGCAGGGGGGACCCTGTGGGAGAGTAGGACACCGCCGAACAATCATTGCGAAAACCCCCGTACCGTAAATCGGTACGGGGGTTTTCTGCGTTCAGCTACCGTTGCAGTCATGAACTACAAGGTCCGTTCCATACGTGCCGAAGAGTGGCGCGCGGTGAAGGCACTGCGGCTTGTGTCCCTACAGGATCCGGTGGCGCATCTCGCCTTCCTGGAGACCTACGAGCAAGCCGCAGCCCATCCCGACTCCTTCTGGCAGGAGCGGGCCGCCGGCAGCGCCGAGGGGGCTGTCGAAACGCAGCAGATCATCGCTGAGGGTCCGGACGGGGAGTGGGTGGGGACACTGACCGTGCTCATGGAGGAGTCCGGGGGGACCGACTGGGCCGGCTTTCCCGTCGAGCGCAAGCAAGGGCATGTCGTCGCCGTGTTCGTACGGCCTGATCACCGTGGGATCGGGCTTACCGAGGTGCTCGTCGACGCCGGTATCGAGTGGGCGTGGGCGCAAGGCGCCGAGCGGGTGCGGCTTATCGTGCATGAGGACAATGGCCGGGCTCAGCGGCTGTACCGGAAGGTGGGGTTCGAACCGACCGGAGTGACTGTGCCGTTGGCGCAGGCCCCGGGGGAGACCCAGTTGGAGTTCGCGCTCGAACGCGAATGACGGCTATACCGGTAGTTCGTCGTGCGGCCAGCGGGTGCGGGCCTGTTCCCGGGAGCGGAGCAGGGCCAGGGTGGGCAGGCCCCGGTCTGCTCCGGTGGCCAGCAGCTCCGGCAGCTGGGGAAGCGGAGCCACGGCGGCGACGTCGTCCAGGACGAGCGTGAGTGGTGGGTCGAGGCGACCGGAGGATGACCGTTCGGCCATGTGCCGGCCGCGCTCGACCACGCTGGAGACGAGGGCCGTCAGGAGGGGCATCGCGCCGGGATTCGTCCTGGGGTCCTCGATGGATTCACCCACCACATAAAGCGTGCCCCCTTCGTCGAGGAAAGAATCCAGGACGAGGGCGTCGCTTCGATTGGGCGTGCAGGTCTCTCTGACGTTGATCGTGGAGAGGGAGGAGAGGGCCCTGATGGTCAACTCCTGTGCCATGTCGCGGCGTTCGGTGTGCGCCGTGAGCGCTGCCTCCAGTTCGCCCGCCGCTCCTGGTGCCGCCTTCGGGTTCGTACGGAGGGTGCGTACGGCGTCCTGGATCTGCATGCCTTGTGACCAGCGGTGGACGTGGCGGATGGTGCGGCCGTCGATGGCGGCGGCGTGCAGATAGCTCCGCAGGAGCGTTTCGGCGGTGTCGGCCACAGCCTGGTCGATCTTCGCGGTCGGCCGGACCGGGACGAGCAGGGCCGCTGCTCTTGCGATCGCCGTCGCCTTGTCCTCGCAGCCGCTGATGGGGGACCAGTGGAGGCGGGCGGGGGTGTCGCAGAGATGCGTGGGGTCGTAGAGGAGGGTGGGGCCGAGCTTGGCCCGGGGGTCCTTTGTGTCCTGCCAGACGGCGGGGTTGGACGTGACGACGAGGGCGGGGCCTGCCGCGTCTCGTACGGCTTGGGTTGCCGTTGACTGGCGGGCTTCTCTCGGGGCTACGAGGATGCTTTCCCAGCCGCCCCCGCCCGCCCGTTCACCGTTGATCGGGAAGTGGGCCGATTCCAGCGGTGGTGCGGTTTCCCGTGGCACCTCGGCCGGTTCCGGCAGCGATGTCGGCTGGGGTTCCGCGCGCGGCACCGGGACCTCGTGGACGTCGGGTGCCGGCACCGGCACAGGCGCCGCCCGTTCCGCTCGCCGTCTCGCCCTGACCGCCCGCCATCTCGCCACCGTGCCCATGACGAACACCGTCAGGACGACCAGGACCATCAGTTGGCCGATGAACAGGCCCCAGAAGAGGCCGTAGCCGGAGAGCTGGGCCGCGGGGGTCTCGGGCCAGGCGCCCGTGATGTCGTGTGGATGGGCGATGAGTTGGCGCATGGCGAGCGGAGTGCGGGTGAAGGTCACGCCCTCAGGCCAGGCGCCGTGGGAGAACCAGCCGGCCAGGCCCGCCGCCGTCCAGACCAGCACGGTCATGCCGAGGAGGAACGCGAGTATGCCGAGCAGCAGTCCGTCGGGGATGCCGCCCTGGGCGTCCTGACGGTGATTGCGGTCGTCGTGTCTCATCTCACCACGCTCTTCTCACGCCACCGTTGACTCCGACGAGCCGTCCAGGTCGCCCAGGTGCTGTTCCATGAAGGCCGCCGCCCGCTCCTCCGCCTCCAGTTCGGCGGCGCGCAGGGCGTCGTCCGTGAGGTCGGTGGAGGACTCGGTCATCGCGCGGTCGGTGAAGACGAGGGGGCGTTCCGTCTCGGTGACCAGGTGTTTGACGACCTGGACATTGCCGTTGACGTCCCACACCGCGATGCCGGGAGTGAGGGTCGGGATGATTTCGACGGCCCACCTCGGCAGGCCCAGTACCCGGCCCGTCGCCCTCGCCTCGTCCGCCTTCTGCGCGTAGATCGTCCGTGTCGACGCCATCTTCAGGATCGCCGACGCCTCCTTCGCCGCCGCCCCGTCCACCACGTCGGACAGGTGGTGGACCACCGCGACGAAGGACAGGCCCAGTCGGCGCCCGAACTTCAGCAGCCGCTGGAAGAGTTGGGCCACGAAGGGGCTGGCGATGATGTGCCAGGCCTCCTCGACCAGGAAGATGCGCTTCTTCCGGTCGGGGCGGATCCAGGTGTGCTCCAGCCAGACGCCCACGATCGCCATCAGGATCGGCATGGCGATGGAGTTGCGGTCGATGTGGGAGAGGTCGAAGACGATCAGCGGGGCGTCCAGGTCGATGCCGACCGTGGTCGGGCCGTCGAACATGCCGCGCAGGTCACCGTCGACCAGCCGGTCCAGCACCAGCGCCACGTCCAGGCCCCACGCCCGTACGTCGTCTATGTCGACGTTCATCGCCTCGGCCGACTCCGGCTCGGGGTGTCGTAGCTGCTCGACGATGTCGGTGAGGACCGGCTGGCGTTCGACGATCGTCTCGTTGACGTAGGCGTGGGCGACCTTGAGGGCGAAGCCGGAGCGCTCGTCCAGGCCGTGGCCCATCGCGACCTCGATGATGGTCCGGAGCAGCGCCAGCTGGCCCGTCGTCGTGATCGCGGGGTCGAGAGGGTTCAGCCGGATGCCGTGGTCCAGGGCGGCCATCGGGTCCAGGCGGACAGGAGTTATGCCCAACTCCTCCGCGATCAGGTTCCATTCGCCGACCCCGTCCTCGCCCTGTGCGTCGAGCACGACCACCTGGCGGTCGCGGAAGCGCAGCTGTCGTAGGACGTACGTCTTCTCCAGGGCCGACTTGCCGTTGCCGGACTCGCCGAGGACCAGCCAGTGCGGGGCCGGGAGCTGCTGGCCGTACAGCTGGAAGGGGTCGTAGATGTAGCCCTTGCCGGAGTAGACCTCGCGGCCGATGATCACGCCGGAGTCGCCGAGGCCGGGGGCGGCGGTGGGGAGGTAGACGGCCTGGGCCTGGCCCGTGGAGGTGCGTACCGGGAGGCGGGTCGTCTCGACCTTGCCGAAGAGGAAGGACGTGAAGGCGTCGGTGAGGACGGACAGCGGATCCCGCATCAGGTCCTACCTCCGGATGCCGGTGGCGAAGGGCAGTGTGTTCACGAAGGCGCGATGGTGCTCGCGGTCGCACCACTCCAGCTTCAGATACGACTTTCCGGCCGAGGCCCTTATGGTCCGCTTGTCGCGCGCCAGGGCTTCCGGATTGCGGGAGGAGACGGTGATGTAGCCGACGAGGTTGACCCCGGCCGCGCCGCTCGCCAGGTCCTCTCCCCGCTGGTCGAGACGGTTGTGGGAGGCGATGTCGCGCGGGTCGACGGTGCGGTTCATCTTGGCCTGGCGGGAGGCCTCGGCCTCGTCGTTCGTCTTTTCGGTCAGCATGCGTTCAATGGCTACCTCGGTGGGCTCGAGGTCCATCGTCACGGCGACCGTTCGGATGACGTCCGGGGTGTGGACGAGGAGCGGGGCCAGGAAGTTGACGCCCACCGGGGTCATCGGCCATTCCTTCACCCAGGCCGTGGAGTGGCACCAGGGCGCGCGGGTGGAGGACTCGCGGGTCTTGGCCTGGAGGTACGTCGGCTCCATGGCGTCCAGCTCGGCCGGCCACGCGTTGCGCTTCGTCATCGCCTGGATGTGGTCGATGGGGTGGTCCGGGTCGTACATGGAGTGGATGAGCGAAGCGAGACGGCCCTGCCCGAGGGGCTGTCGTACGCGGATGTCGGCTTCCTGGAGCCGCGAGCAGATGTCCGTCAGCTCGCGCGCCATGACGACCGCGAGGCCCGCGTCCCGGTCGGCCCTGCCGCCGTGCGGGCGGGCCGCCCGTGCCATGGCGTTGGCCTCGGCGGCGAGCTCGCGCGTGTAGTGCATACAGGCGACGAGGTAGGCGCGGTGCTGCTCGCTGCTGGTCGACACCATCGACTGGAGCTGGTCGTACGAATGCGTCAGCCAGCCCGGTGCGCGTTCGTCCCCGCGTACGGCGACGTCCTTGGCGTGGGCGTCGGGGTCGGCGGGGAGGGTGCGGGCGAGCATCTGGAGCCGGGTGACGAAGCCGTCGCCGTTCGCCACGTGCTTGAGCAGCGTGCCGAAGCGGTCGACGAGGGCCTCCTGGTCCTCGCTGTCGCGCAGGCCGACGCCGGGGCCCTCGATCTCGATGGCTGCGGTGACGGTCTTGCGGTCCGCGTGCAGCAGTACGGCGATCTCGTCGGGGCCGAACGGCGCGGCGAGCCAGTTGATACGGCCGATGCCCGGGGGCGGGCCGACCTCGATCTCGCGGCCGTCGAGCCCGGTGCCGGCCTCGATGACGCCGGAGCGGTACACGGTCCCCTGCTTGAGGGTGCGCTTGTAAGTGCGGTTGATCTCGAACCACTTGTAGATGGTCCGGCGCTTGTACGGCACATAGACCGCCGCCAGCGCGAGCAGGGGGAAGCCCATCAGCAGCACGATGCGCAAGGACAGGACGGGGACGAGGAGCCCGCACATCATGCCGAGGAACGCGCCCGCGATGATCAGCGCGATCTCGCCGGTCTCACGATTCCGGCCGACCATCGCGTTCGGCCGGGCGCGGCCGATCAGATATGTGCGGCGGGGCGTGACCGTATGGGACACGTGGGACTCGGTCGTCAACGCCCTTCACCTCCAGTGCGCTTGGGACTGCTGTTGCGGGTGTTGCTGGCGTGGGGCGTGTTGACGTTGCTGCTCGAACGGGGTGCGGGTGCGGCGGAGGGGACGGATCCGCCGCCGTTCGAGTTGCGTGTGCTGTGGGCGGCGACGCCGCCGGAGGCCGGGTTGTCGGGGCGGCCCGACTGGCCGCCGCCACCGCCGCCGTTGTTGTCGGCTCGGGAGCTGTGGGTCTTGATGCCCTGTGCGACCAGGGTCGCCGGGGAGCTGATGACCGCGGCGGCCTTGCCCTCGGCGCCCTGCATGATGCGGTTGTTGCGGGAGCCGGCGATCTCGTCGCCGAAGCCGGGGACGAAGCGGTAGATCATCGCGGACGCGAAGATGGCCAGCAGGATGATGGCGAGGCCGGACACGACCGCGGAGAAGGCGTCCGGTCCGTCGTCCGTCGACAACGCCCCGGCGAGGCCCAGCACGATCACGATCACCGGCTTCACCAGGATCACCGCGATCATGATGCCGGCCCAGCGGCGGACGTGGCCCCACAGGTTCTTGTCGACCAGGCCCGCGTAGACGACGGTGCCGAGGAGGGCGCCGACGTAGAGCAGGGCGGCTCTGATCACCAGCTCCAGCCAGAGGATGCCGGCGGCGAGGATGCTCACCAGGGAGACGACGATCAGCATGATCGGACCGCCGCCGATGTCCTCGCCCTTCTCCAGAGCGCCGGAGAACGTGCCGAAGAACGTGTCCGTCTGGTTGCCGGTGGTCTTTGCGAGGACGTCCGTGACGCCGTCGGTGGCCGATACGACCGTGTACAGGACGAGGGGCGTGAACGCGGACGCCAGCACCGTGAGCCAGAGGAAGCCGATGGCTTCGCCGATCGCCGTCGACAGGGGGACGCCTCGTACGGCTCGCTTGGCCGCCGCGAGCAGCCAGAGCAGGAGCGTGAGGATCGTCGATGCCGCGAAGACGACGGCGTACTGCTGAAGGAACTTGGCGTTCGTGAAGTCGACGTTCGCGGTGTCCTGTACGGCGTCGCTGAGCTTGTTGATCGTCCAGGCGGCGGCGTCTGCGCAGCCCTTGGCGAGGGAGGAGAGGGGGTCGAGGGTGGAGGTGGGGTCGAGGGTGGGGGTTCCGCCGCCGGTGCCGCTGGGGTTGTCGCCTCGTTCGCAGTAGTCCTTGGCGGGGCCGCGGATGAGGTCGCAGGGGTCGTTGCTGCCCGTCGGCGTGGGAGTGGGCGTGGGCGCGGCAACGGCGTGGGTCGCGAGAAGCACCGCGGTGGTCTGTACGGCGGCGAACACGGCGGTGACCTTGAGGAACCGGTGGTTAGCGCGCATACGTGAAGCCTCCGTACTCCTCGACGGCCTTCGTCATGTCGTCGGCGGTGGAGGCCTGTTGGTCGCGCCCGACTGGCACGGGGCCGTCCTTCTGCTGGAAGTCGGTGACCTTCCAGTCATTGGCGGTCCACGCCAGCTGGTAGGTGGTGGTGTACCAGCTCTCGGACACCGGGTTGGTCGAGGCCTCACCGGACAGACCGAAGAGCGACGTGTACCAGACCTCCACGGTGGCCTGGCTCGAGCTGAACGCCGTGGCCTTGGTTCCTACCGGGATGACCCGCGAGACGAAGGACTGGCCGGCCGGAGCGGTGCCGTCCTTGGTGAGGCCGATGTTCGTCAGGAACTTCTCGCTGGAGTACGCGTTGTCCAGGTCGGTCTGCCGGGTGGCGGCGACATCGGGGGCGTAGACGGTGTTGACGATCTCGTGCCGCCGGTCCTTGTTGAACATCTCGGCAGAACCCAACGCGACCGAGTAGTTGGCCGCCGCACTCTCCACCCCCTGCTGATCCTGTGGGAACCCCGACGGAATCCCGCCCACCTCCGTCTGCACCGGCTGCTCCCCGCTCGCCGCCGTGCTGGCCGTCTCCGGCTTGTCCGTGGTGGTGCCGTCGGTCGAGGAGGAGTCGTCGCCGCCGCGGTTGGCGAAAGCGATCGCGGCGATCAGGAGGACGACCACGCCGACCACGGTGACCAGGCTGCGTGAGGAGGATCGGGGCCCGCGACGGGCACCCCCGTACACGTCACCGCCGCCGCCCCCTTCGGGCAGCCGCGTGCGGGTGTGGCCCGTGCCGCCGTAACCCCCGGAGGGCTCGTGCTCGTCCCCGAGACTCATGCGCCGTACGCCCCCTCGACGTCATAGCGGACCGCGTAGATGTACGACGGTAGCCGTGCTGGTTCCCGCGCGGGCGCGGTGTGGTGACTCGACATCAGGGAGACGCAACCTCAGCCGGTGGGCACGACGGGTGGGGGAGGGAGGGGTGGGCGGCTAGACGGCCATGCCGTACACGATGGTGAAGAGCGTGCCGAGTGAGCCGATGATGAAGACTCCGGTGAGGCCGGCGACGATGAGGCCCTTGCCCTGTTCCGCGCTGAAGGTGTCGCGCAGCGCGGTCGCGCCGATGCGCTGCTTCGCGGCGCCCCAGATGGCGATGCCGAGACAGAGCAGGATGGCGACCGCCATGACGACCTGGATCATCGTCTTCGCTTCGGCCCCCAGAGCCCCGAAGGGACCCCAGTCCGGAGCGATCCCGCCGATGATGGTGTTGATGTCTCCCTTGTCGGCCGCAAAGAGCATGTAAGTCACCGCCCCTGTTGGGTAGTTCCGCATCCCCTGCCGAGCGCAGAGGTCAGGTCTCATTCTCGCCGACAATTCCGCTGTCGCATGTCGACTTGGCGTCATTGATGGGCGGGATTCGTACGAATAGCTCGTACGGTCACTCTGTGTATCACGGCAGATTACGCCGGGCAATGAGGCCTGAGCAGAACCTTCGTGTGGTTCCGTCGTTGACCTTTCTTATGATCACGCGCGGAAGGATGTCCTCCGGGTGAAGGCTATCCTCCGCCGCCCATGGCGGACGAACGGACTTTTGCCGAGCGGCCGTGGCCCGCTGGTGAGGTGACTGGGCGTCAGCGGGGCTTGAGGCCGTGGAGCAGGTGGTGGATCAGTTCGTCGACGCTGCCGAGGGCGGCCTCCGGAGTGAGCATGCCGGTGGCCGCCATCGAGGCGAGTCCGTGCATCGCGGCACCTGTGAGGAGGGTGAGGTGTTCGGGGTCCGCCTCGATGATCTCGCCGCGCTTCTGGGCGTCGGCGAGCACGGTCTCCAGTGAGCCGATCGTGCTGTCCAGGCCGGCGGCCATCTGCTCGGTGGCGTCCGGTTCGTGCTTGCGGGCGTACATCAGCTCCAGCAGCGCGGCGTTCTCGATGGAGAACCGGAGGTAGGCGCGGGCCAGCCCGGTGAGCCGGGGTTGGAGCGGCAGCGCGGGGTCGTCGGCGGCGTCGAGGGTCTGCGCGAGCCGCTCATATCCGGTGAGTGCGAGGGCGTTGAGCAGGGCCTGCTTGTCCTTGAAGTGGCGGCCGGGGGCGGCGTGGCTGACACCGATCTCGCGGGCCAGCTCGCGCAGGGAGAGCGCTGCGGCGCCCTTCTCCCTGAGGGTGCGCTCGGCGGCGGCGAGCAGGGCGGAGCGGAGGTCGCCGTGGTGGTAGGGGCGGCTGGCTGCGGGCATGGGCATCATCGTATCCCGATGTAGGCGTCGCCATCTTTGTTGGCGCCGTCATCTTTGTTGTCATTGACAGCATTGTAGTCATCGCCTACATTCGAGGCATGGCTGAGAAGACGAGCAACAACACGGACAGCAATACGAGCAACAACACGAGCAAGTGGAACGAGACGCGCCTTCCCGATCTCAGCGGTCGCACGGCCGTCGTCACCGGGGCCAACAGCGGGATCGGTCTGACGGCGGCGGACGCGCTGGCCCGCGCGGGGGCGCATGTGGTGCTCGCCGTACGGGACCTGGAGCGCGGGCGGGCGGCAGCGGCGAGCGTGCGCGGCAGTACGGAGGTACGGCGCCTCGACCTGGCCGACCTGCGGTCCGTACGGGACTTCGCGGACGGATGGCGGGACCCGATCCACGTCCTGATCAACAACGCGGGCGTGATGATGCTGCCGCGGCAGCAGACCCGGGACGGCTTCGAGATGCAGTTCGGCACGAACCACGTGGGTCACTTCGCGCTGACGAACCTGCTGCTGCCGTACGTCCAGGACCGGGTGGTGACGCTGTCCTCGGGCGCGCATCGCTGGGGAGCGGTGACGATCGACTTCGACGACCTGAATCTGACGGCCGGGTACACGCCGCGTCGGGCCTACGCCCAGTCCAAGCTGGCCAATCTGCTGTTCACCATCGAACTGCAACGGCGTCTGGCGGAGTCGGGTTCGCCGGTGCGGGCGTTCGCGGCCCACCCCGGGTACGCGGCGACCAACCTCCAGAGCCATGCGGCGAATCCGGTCGTCCGTGCCTTCATGCGATTCGGCAACCGGTTCTTCGCCCAGGACGACCGGGCCGGAGCCCTCCCCACGCTGTACGCGGCGACGCAGGACCTGCCCGGGGCGAGCTATGTGGGGCCGGGCGGGCGGGGCGAGATGCGCGGCGCCCCGACGCTGGTCGGCCGGTCCACGGCGGCGAGCGACACGGTGGCCGCCCGTCGCCTGTGGACGGTGTCGGAGGAACTGACGGGCGTGAGCTGGCCGTTGGGGCAGCCCGTCGCACAGCGATAGCTGGGCGAAGTCCCGTTAGGTCACCGCCCGCTTCACGCTCACTGCTCCGGTTGCACCACGGTCAGGGCCCACCGGATGCCGTCCGCCGAGGCGTCCACGCCCACGGTGAAGGACCCCGCCTTGACCACGCCGGCGTCCATGGTCACCGAGCCGACGCCTGCTGTCCCGGCCGGGCAGTCGACCGGGAACGCGGCAACCTCGACGTCCTGCGACTGCATCGTCACCTGTACGCTGCCGCCCCCCTCGCAGGCCACCGTCAGCACGGTCGGCAGCCCCTCCCACGCGCCCCCCGACGCGACACCGCCGTCCCCCGTCATCTCCTCCACCCACACCAGGCCCTCCGGACCGGGATGGGGCAACAGGACATCGCCCGACGCGGCGGCGGGCCCCGCCCCCACTCCCGTCAGCCCGCAGGCCACCAGCGCCGCCACGGCCAGAGTTCGACTCGTCCGTCTCAACTTCGCTCCCCTGTCGATGCGTTGCGGAACAGACAGTCTGGCGTGACGCGTGATTTCGTACATGAGTATCGGTACTCATGGGAGGTGGTCGACCGATGCCGGCGCTGATGCCGATGCCCGCGCCGAGCCTGCTCGCCGTCTTCGCTCATCCGGACGACGAGTCACTGTCCTCCGGCGGAGTGCTCGCCCGGCACGCGGCCGCGGGCGCTCGGACCGCCGTCGTGACGGCGACGTGGGCCGAGGGCACTCGGCGTGGTGCTGAACTCGCCGAAGCGCTGCGGATTCTGGGCGCCGGTGAACCGCGGATGCTCGGCTATGCCGACGCCCGGGTGCCGTCGTCGGCGCCGGGCAGCCCGAGGCTGTGCGACGCGCCGCTCGACGAGTCGGTGGGGCGGCTGGTGGCGCATCTGCGGCAGTTCCGCCCGGAGATCGTGGTCACCCACGACGCCTACGGCGGCCTGACCGGCCACCCCGACCATGTGCACACCCACCGTGTGACCGCACTCGCGGTCCAGGCGGCCGGGCTGGAGAGGCTCTTTCCGGATGCCGGTGACCCCTGGCGGCCGAGCGCCCTCTACCTGGCCACGCACCCGCACTCGGCGCTTCCGGCCCTGGAGGAGCTGGCTCGTGCGGGCAAGGGCATGAACACTGTTCCGGACGAGCTGGTCACCGCGACCGTCGATGTGAGCCCCTGGCTGGAACAGAAGTGGGCCGCCGTGCTCGCCCATCGCACCGAGGTGGAGCGGGGCGCGGCACCGGGGCTGCTGGCCGGCTTCCCTGCGGATGTCCGGGAGCGATTCCTGGCGACCGAGTGGTACATCCGCCACGACACCGTCTCCAGCGCGCCGGCCCGGACGGAGCTGACGGCCTGAGCGCGGGCGCCAGGGGTCGGGGCCGGTGCCGGTGCCGCCGGTCACCGTATCCCCGCCCTGGCCCTACGCCGCCCCACTCCCGGCCCGTATGCCCTCCGGCCCGTACGCCCTCCGGCCCGGGCGATGGAATCCGGCCGATTTCAAGGCGCCGTGCGGGACGCGGACTCGAGGGGCGTTCGTGGGTTCCGCGTCGTGGGGGGCGCGGTCGCCGTATCCCCGCTCGACGTCGAAGACGGTCGTGGCCTGCGGGTCGTGCGGGCCGGTGTTGAGTCGGTCGGTGTGGCCGGGTTGTGGGGGCTGGGGGTGTTGAAGGGCGGGAAGTCGGCGTGGGTCGGATGTCCGGTGGTGCCGCCTTCGCGGAGTCTCAGGTGTCCGACGTAGTGACCCCTGCCCCAGCGATCCGTACGCTCCCCGGTGGTACTGGTCAGAAGCCCATCGGTTCGCTGAGAGTGGAGGCCCGTCGTGCACCCTGGCCATGCCCGCGCGTTGATCTGGACCGTCCTGGTCGCTCTGGTCATGGCGATCCTGCCCGGGACCGCGACCGCGGCCGTCGACCGAGTGGGTGGGGGCGGCGGTGCCCGTGTCGTCGCGGAGGAGCGGGTCGGGCCCCGTCTGGTCGACCTGACCGTTTCGTCGCCCGCGCTGGGCCGTACCGCCAAGGTGCGGCTGCTGACCCCGGACGGCTGGGACGAGCGGCGGAAGTGGCAGCGATGGCCGGTGCTGTTCCTGCTTCACGGGTGCTGCGACACGTATGACAGCTGGACCCGCGAGACGGACGTAGCGTCGCTGCCGCAGCTGCGCGACACGCTGGTCGTCATGCCCGAGGGTGGACCGGCCGGGTGGTACAGCGACTGGTGGAACCACGGCAACGGCGGTTCGCCGGCCTGGGAGACCTTCCATCTGCGCGAGCTGCGCCCGCTGCTGGAGCACGGCTACGGCGCCGGCCAGCGCCGGGTGATCGCCGGGCTGTCCATGGGCGGCCTCGGCTCCCTCCTCTACGCCGCGCACCACCCCGGCATGTTCCGGGCGGTGGCGAGCTACAGCGGTGTGGCGCATCCCCTGTACGGCGACTTCCCGAACGGTCTGATGGACCTGTTGGAGGAGTTCGGCGAGGACCCGCTCGCGCTGTGGGGCGATCCGGTGGCCCAGCGCTCCATCTGGGAGGACCACGATCCGTACTACCTCGCCAAGCGGCTGCGTTCGAGCCCCGTCTTCCTGGCGAGCGGCGACGGCACGGCCGGCCCGTTCGACCCGCCGGGTACGCAGGACGACCTGGAGGCGCAGCTGAACGAGATGAACCACGCCCTCGCCGGCCGGCTGAAGGCCGCCGGAGTGCGGCTCACCACCGACTTCTACGGCCCCGGCACCCACACCTGGCCCTACTGGGAGCGCGAACTGCACCGCTCCCTGCCGCTGTTGCTGAACGCCCTGGAGCGCGGCCGCTGACCGAGCGTCAGGGGCAGCCGACCGGGCAGGCGAGAAACGGCTGCTCCGGCCGGCTCTCCTTTCGTGTGATCACACCGCCCCCTCGGGGCAGTCTCTAGACTGACGTGGGCGCAATCCCGGGCAGCGAGGGGCGGTTGACGGTGCGTAAGGCGTGGATCGTGGCGGGCGCTGCCCTCGGGGCGGGGCTCAGCTTCGTGATGCTGCTCGTCGTCGGTGTGTACATCGTCGCCGGGAACCTCGCCAACGGGGTCGGCGGAGCCTCCAAGTCGCTGGCCAAAGGCGCCGTACCCGCCGCCTACCAGACCCTCGTGCAGAAGTGGGGCAACATGTGCCCCGCGATCAACCCCGCGCTGCTCGCCGCCCAGCTGTACCAGGAGAGCGGGTTCAATCCGAACGCGCAGAGCCCGGCCGCGGCGCAGGGGATAGCGCAGTTCATTCCGGGGACCTGGGCCACGCACGGTGTCGACGGTGACGGCGACGGGGACCGCGATGTGTGGGATCCGAACGACGCGATTCCGTCGGCCGCCTCGTACGACTGCAAGCTCGCGTCGTATGTGAAGGACGTGCCGGGGGACGCCACGAAGAACATGCTCGCCGCCTATAACGCGGGGGCGTACGCGGTCATCAAGTACGGGGGCGTGCCGCCGTATTCGGAGACCCAGAACTATGTGAAGACGATCACGACGCTGGAGGAGAGCTTCGCCGCGCCCGTGTCACGCGTGGACCCCTCCAAGCAGGCCGCCGGTGCCATCTACTACGCCCAGAAGAAGCTCGGCACGCCCTATCTGTGGGGCGGGAACGGCACCGCCGACCAGGGCGGGCGGTTCGACTGCTCCGGGTTGACCAAGGCGGCGTACGAGAGCGTGGGGGTCACCCTGCCGCGTGTCGCCAACGATCAGTACAACGCCGGGCAGCATCCCTCGCGGGCGGAGCTGCTGCCCGGGGATCTGGTGTTCTTCTCGGACGACCTCACCAATTCCCGGGCCATCCGGCACGTGGGGATCTATGTGGGCGGCGGTTACATGATCGATGCGCCGAGGCCGGGGGCCGTGATCCGGTTCGACCCGATCGACACACCGGACTACTTCGGGGCGACGCGGGTCACCGAGGACGGCGGGAAGGCGCTGGCGCTGACGGGGCAGGGGTGACCCACGTACGCTCTGGAACGTGACCAGCTCACCCGTCCCGGAACAGCGCCTGCGTGATCTCGCGCGGCTGCGTCGTGTCCGCGACCGGATCGACCGGGAGTACGCCCAGCCGCTGGACGTCGAGGCGCTCGCGCGCGGGGCGCACATGTCGGCCGGGCATCTGAGCCGGGAGTTCCGGGCCGCGTACGGCGAGTCGCCGTACAGCTATCTGATGACGCGGCGCATCGAGCGCGCGATGACGTTGCTGCGGCGCGGCGACCTCAGTGTCACCGAGGTCTGTTTCGAGGTCGGCTGTGCCTCGCTCGGCACCTTCAGTACGCGCTTCACCGAGCTGGTCGGCATGCCGCCCAGCACCTACCGGCGGCTCGCGGCGGACGCGACGGAGGGGATGCCGGCGTGCGTGGCGAAACAGGTGACCAGGCCGATCAGGAATCAAGAAGCGTCGGCACCGGGCCGCCGCTAGCGTGACGTGCATGGACATCACCATTCACGCAAGCTTCCTTCCGCAGGACGACCCGGAGGCGGCCCTGGCCTTCTACCGGGACACGCTCGGCTTCGAGGTCCGCAGCGATGTCGGACAGGGCACCATGCGCTGGATCACGGTCGGCCCCGTCGGCCAGCCCGGCACGTCCATCCTCCTGGCGCCGCCGACCGCCGACCCCGGGATCACCGATGATGAGCGGCGCGTCATCGCCGAGATGATGGCCAAGGGGACGTACGGGTGGATTCTGCTGGCCACGAACGATCTCGACGGTGCCTTTGAGAAGGTGCAGGGCAGTAGTGCGGCGGAGGTTGTTCAGGAACCTACCGAGCAGCCGTACGGGGTGCGGGACTGTGCGTTTCGCGATCCCGCGGGGAACATGGTGCGCATTCAGGAGGTGCCGAGCGCCTAACGGGGGGACGCGATTGGTCGGCGGGCGGCTGCGGGTCCGTTGTGGCTGGTCGCGCAGTTCCCCGCGCCCCTAAAAGAAGGGGCGCTGTCGAGCCGCCCATCAGATGGAGACGAGTATGGCTACGAGTGCGCATGCTGCCGACAGTCACGACATGATCCGTGTGCACGGTGCGCGGGAGAACAATCTCAAGGACGTCAGTATTGAGATACCGAAGCGTCGGCTGACGGTGTTCACCGGGGTGTCCGGGTCGGGCAAGAGCTCGCTGGTGTTCGACACGATCGCCGCGGAGTCGCAGCGGCTGATCAACGAGACGTACAGCGCCTTTGTGCAGGGCTTCATGCCGAACCTGGCGCGGCCCGAGGTGGACGTGCTCGACGGGCTGACGACCGTGATCAGCGTGGACCAGCAGCGGATGGGCGCCGATCCGCGCTCGACGGTCGGCACCGCCACCGACGCCAACGCGATGCTGCGCATCCTCTTCAGCCGGCTCGGCAAGCCGCACATCGGCCCGCCCAGCGCGTTCTCCTTCAACACCGCCTCGGTGCGGGCGGCCGGTGCGATCACCGTCGAGAAGGGCAACAAGAAGGCGGTCAGGGCGACCTACGAGCGCACCGGCGGCATGTGCACGCACTGCGAGGGCCGGGGCAAGGTCTCCGACATCGACCTCACTCAGCTCTACGACGATTCGAAGTCGCTCGCCGAGGGCGCGTTCACGATTCCCGGCTGGAAGTCGGACAGCCAGTGGACCGTGGGTCTCTACGCCCAGTCGGGCCTCCTCGACCCGAACAAGCCGATCCGCAGGTTCACCAAGCAGGAGATGCAGGACTTCCTCTACGGCGAACCGAGGAAGGTGAAGGTCAACGGCATCAACCTCACCTACGAGGGGCTGATCCCCAAGATCCAGAAGTCGTTCCTGTCCAAGGACAAGGAGGCGATGCAGCCGCACATCCGGGCGTTCGTGGAGCGGGCCGTCACCTTCACCACCTGCCCCGAGTGCGACGGCACCCGGCTCAGTGAGGGCGCCCGGACGTCGAAGATCAAGAAGATCAGCATCGCCGACGCGTGTGTGATGGAGATCCGCGACCTGGCCGAATGGGTCCGCGGGCTCGACGAGCCGTCGGTGGCGCCGCTGCTCACCAAGTTGCAGCACACACTCGACTCGTTCACGGAGATCGGCCTCGGCTACCTCTCGCTCGACCGGCCCGCGGGCACGCTGTCGGGTGGTGAGGCGCAGCGCGTGAAGATGATCCGCCATCTCGGCTCGGCGCTCACCGACGTCACCTACGTCTTCGACGAGCCCACCATCGGGCTGCACCCCCATGACATCCAGCGGATGAACGACCTGCTGCTGCGGCTGCGCGACAAGGGCAACACGGTTCTGGTCGTGGAGCACAAGCCGGAGGCGATCGCGATCGCCGACCACGTCGTCGACCTCGGCCCCGGCGCCGGTACGGCGGGCGGCACCGTCTGTTTCGAGGGCACCCTCGAAGGGCTCCGGGCCTCCGACACCATCACCGGCCGCCATCTCGGCGACCGGGCCGCCCTGAAGGACACGGTGCGCAAGGCCACCGGCGCCCTGGAGATCCGCGGCGCGACGGCGAACAACCTCCAGGGCGTCGACGTCGACATCCCGCTCGGGGTGCTGACCGTCGTCACCGGCGTCGCCGGCTCCGGCAAGAGCTCGCTCGTGCACGGCTCGGTCCCCGCCTCCGAGGGTGTGGTGTCGGTCGACCAGGCGCCGATCCGCGGCTCCCGGCGCAGCAACCCGGCGACGTACACCGGACTGCTCGAACCGATCCGCAAGGCCTTCGCCAAGGCCAACGGCGTGAAGCCGGCCCTGTTCAGCGCCAACTCCGAGGGCGCCTGTCCGACCTGCAACGGCGCCGGCGTCATCTACACCGACCTGGCGATCATGCAGAGCGTCGCCACCACCTGCGAGGACTGCGAGGGCAAGCGGTTCGACGCCTCGGTCCTGGAGTACCACCTCGGCGGCCGGGACATCAGCGAGGTGCTCGCGATGTCGGTGACCGAGGCCGAGGCGTTCATCGGCGCCGGCGAGGCACGCACACCGGCCGCGCACGCCATCCTCGACCGGCTCGCCGATGTCGGGCTCGGCTACCTCACCCTCGGCCAGCCGCTCACCACGCTCTCCGGCGGCGAGCGGCAGCGGCTCAAGCTGGCCACGCACATGGCCGACAAGGGCGGCATCTACGTCCTCGACGAGCCGACGACCGGTCTTCACCTCGCCGATGTCGAGCAGCTGCTCGGTCTGCTGGACCGGCTCGTGGAGTCCGGCAAGTCGGTCATCGTCATCGAGCACCACCAGGCGGTCATGGCGCACGCGGACTGGATCATCGACCTCGGACCCGGCGCGGGACACGACGGTGGCCGAATCGTGTTCGAGGGCACCCCCGCCGATCTCGCCGCCGCGCGCTCCACCGTCACAGGTGAGCACCTCGCGGCGTACATCGGAGCCTGACTTTCGACCAACCCGAACGGAACGGACAAGACTGTCCAGCATGGCCTGAACCGATCCCTGAACGGAGCGTCAACCACCCCCCTGAGCTGCGGTGATGAGTCTCTCTTCGATAACGTCTGAGTGATCATTCGGTGGAGTGTGGAACGTATTAACAGGAGCCGTGCGTTCCTGGTTCGGCGTACGTGCGTGTGCGCCGGGAGAGACGACGAAGGGGCCGTGCACCATGGCTGGACTCGCAGAATCCGGGTCGAACCCCGACGTCGAGCTGCTTTACGACATCAATGGCCTGGCCAAGGACGCGCCGCGGTGGTTCGACCGCGGTATGGAGTTCGTCGGCGAGTTCGGGCTGCTGATCGCCATGGTGCTGCTGGTGCTCTGGTGCTGGTGGAATGTCCGGCAGCGGGGTGCCGAGGACGCGGCGTCCTCCGTCGCCGCGCTGGTCTGGGCTCCTCTCGCCGCCGGAATCGCGGTGCTGGTGAATGTGCCCATACGGGGATTTGTCGAGCGACCCCGGCCCTTTCTCGACCACCAGGGGCTGGATGTCCTGGTGGGCGGGAAGACCGATTACTCCTTTGTGAGCGATCACGCGACGATCGCCATGGCCATGGGCGTCGGGCTTTTCGTGGCGAACAGGAAATTCGGCGCCGCGGGTATTGCGCTGGCCCTGATCGAGGGCTTTTGCCGGATCTATATGGGCGTGCACTATCCGACGGATGTCGTGGGCGGGTTCGCGCTCGGTACGGCTGTGGTGCTGTTGCTGTCCCCGCTCGCGCTGGCGCTGCTCACGCCGGTCATGAAGGCGATCGAGGGGTCGGCCCGGGGTGTGTGGCTGATCCGGGGGCGGGGGAGAGCCGCCGGGGACGAGGACGCCGTGATCCCGGGGGCCCGGGCCGAGTCGGCCGACGCCAAGGAGCGTGACCTGGCCGCCTAGCCGGGCGCAGCTGGCGCGTGGGCATGGCTACAACGCCTGGGGATAGGTGAAGAACTTCTCCGGGTCGTACTGCTTCTTCAGCTGTTGCAGGCGCGTCGTCGCGTCGCCGTAGTACGCCTTGCGCCAGTCCTTCAGGGTCGGGTCCGTGTAGTTCTGGTAGGCGGCGCCCGAGGCGTACGGCTGCATCGCGGAGTGGGCCGAGGTGAGCCATGACTGGGCTGTGGTGCCGGAGGTGCCCGCACGCCAGGACGCGATGTACTGGGCCAGCATGCGGGAGCGGCGGTGGACGAAGGCCGTTGCCGTGGGGGAGACGCGGTTGACGGCGCCGCCCAGGGCCGTGATGTCGATGCTGCCGGCGCCGCCCCGGACCGAGGTCAGCTGGGACAGCAGCTTCTGGATGCCCGCCTCGGAGAGCGAACGGTCGAAGAAGGCCGACTTCCCCGCGTAGGTCTCGCGGTTCAGGGCGCCTTCGGGGGAACGGCCGGGGGTGGAGCCCGGGAGGTGGCACTGTGCGTCGGACGCGAAGGACGAGCAGCCTGCGTAGAGGTCCATCGAGGCCTCGTAGGAGCGGCGCTTGAGGGAGACACTCGTCGCCGAGGACCCTATTCGGTCGGCCAGTCGGTCCACCGCGTTCTGGAGTTCGCCGTAGGTGCCGAGGGAGAAGGCCGCGACGGAGACGGTCGGTGTTCCGCCCGCGCCGGCCAGGTGGAGGGACGACCAGATCTCGTCGGGCTGGGTCGGGCCCCACTCCTGCCAGGCCCGCACCACCGCCGCCGCCTTCGACCACGGCCAGCTCATGTACGCCGACACCGCCTGCGGGGCCGGATGGGTCTTGAACCGGAGCTCCGTCACGACGCCGAAGTTTCCGTTGCCCGCGCCGCGCAGCGCCCAGAACAGGTCCTTGTTCTCGGTGGCGTCGGCCGTCAGCTGCTTGCCGTCCGCCGTGATCAGCGTGGCCTGGGTGAGGCTGTCGCAGGTCAGGCCGTAGGCCCGGGAGACCACTCCGTGGCCGCCGCCCAGGGTGAGGCCCGAGACCCCCACCGTGGGGCACGAGCCGGCCGGTATGGTCACGCCCTTTGCCGCGAGGGCCCGGTAGACGTCGATCAGTTTGGCGCCCGCGCCGACCACGGCCGTACCGCCGCTCGCCCGGATCTTGCTGAGCTTGGACACGTCGACGATCAGACGGCCGTTGCCCGAGGACCAGCCCGCGTAGGAGTGGCCGCCGTTGCGGATCGCCACCTGGAGGTTGTGCGCCCGGGCGTAGGAGAGGGTCGTGCGGATGTCGTCCGGGTGCGCCACATAGGCCACCGCCGCCGGCTTCAAGCTGTCGAAGCGGGTGTTGTAGAGCTGGTGGGCCGCGTTCCACTGGGCCTCGCCGGGGCGGACCAGGGTGCCGTCCAGTTCCCGCGCCAGGGCGGACCAGTTCGCGGCGGCGGTCTTGGTGGCGGTGGACATGCCCGTGGTCAGGTCCGCGGTGGCGGAGCTGGTGCTGCGGGCCGTGCCCGATGTTCCCCCGCCGCTGCACGCCGCGCTCGTCAAGCCCGCGATCGCGGCCGCGCCGCCTGCGATGAACGTACGCCGTTCCATGTGCGCCTCCTGTCGGCTTCCGTGGAACGAGACGAGGCGGCGGAGGCACGGGTTCCACCGCCGGCCGTGGTGTGACAAGGCCGCGGTCTTGTCACAGGTTCCCCCCGGGATACGGGCTCGCGTGCGGGAACGGCGCCTACTCCGGTGCGTTCGCGTGACCTGCCGCGTCCGTCCTTGCCTGGCTGCGGGCTCTGCGGGCCGGTCCGCGCCAGCCGCAGGTGCAGCGTGCCGTGCAGAACTTGCCTTGGTCAACCGTTGATGTGCGGTGTTCCGGGAGTGCCTGGCGGGAATCCAGGCCGTCGTGCTGCGCCACATGTCAACCGTACCCAGGACAGGTAAAGGGTTTCTCTGTTCACCGTCGTCGTCGGCCAGCGTGACGGTGCCACTTACTTGTCGTTAACCGAAACGACAGGGGGCCCGGGACGGACGTAGCGGCTGGGGGTAGGCAGGCGATGGCGGAGCGGCAACGGCGACAGTGGCGGACAGCGGCGGGGGTCGCGGGACTCATGGTCTGCGCCTGCGCCACCGGGTGTTCCGGCGGGGCCGCCGCCGAGGACGCGCGTGCGTCCGCCGATCCCGTCGAGACCCTGCACCGGGCGGCCGACCGGCTGGTCGACGCCGGCACCTCCCAGACCCGTACGTCCATGGAGATGGCCACCGGCGGAACCCGCGTCACCATCCGGGGCGAAGGGGTGTACGACTTCTCCCGGCAGCTCGGCCGGCTGGAGGTGCAACTGCCGCAGGACCCGGCCGGCACCCCGGACCACCGCTCGATCACCGAACTCCTCGCCCCCGGCGCCCTGTTCATGAAGAACCGGGGAGCCGGAGTACCCGCCGACAAATGGGTCCGGGTGGACATCGCCACGCTCTCGGACGGCAATCTCGTCACCGGCGGGGCCACCGACCCGTACGCCGCCGCCGAGTTGCTGCGCGGGACGCGGACGGCGACATATGTGGGCGAGACCCAGGTCGCGGGGACTCCGGTACGGCACTACCGGGGGACCGCGGATCTCGCGGACGCGGCGCAGGACGCCTCCGAAGGGAACCGGAAACCGCTGGCCGCGGCGGCGAAAGGGTTCGCCACGGCCGCCGTGCCGTTCGACGTCTACCTCGACGAACAGGGGCGCATCCGCAAGATCCGGCACCGGTTCAGCTTCGTCAACGGACAGCAGAAGAACACCGTCGCGGTCGCCTCGACGACCCTGCTGTACGACTTCGGGGCCCCCGTCGACGTAGAGCTGCCGGAGGCCGGGGACATCTACGCCGGCCGCATCGCCGAGGAGTGAGCGGCTGCCGAGGGGGAAGGTGCGCGGAAGCATGACGGGCGTCAAGAACTAGCCCGTCCGTGCCATGCGCGTTGTGTAGGCCGCTCCCTACTCTAGGAAGTCGGTGACGGCAGAGAAGAGGTGATGCACGTGGCTCCGGTCGGCGGTACGGCAGTTCAGGACCACGTGGCCCTCGCCGAGATCGAGCTGTGCGGAGACCTGATCATCGCGGCGTCCGCCGCCCACGAGGACCGGCTCAGCCTTGAGAGCATCGACGAGGTGCTGAAAGTGGCCGAAGCACGCGATCGCGTGAGGGACGCGGACGCGTAGGCGCTGGTACGCAGGCCCATATACAGGAAGGCGCGCCGGGCTCCCGCCCGCCGCGCCACGTCCCATGCCCCGATGGCCTCATGGCTGCGTCATGGTGAACATCACGTACGCGACGAATGTCACGTACGCAGCAGCCGGCCGATCGCCTTCGTGGCCTCCTCGACCTTCGCGTCGATCTCCGTGCCGCCCTTGAGGGCCGCGTCGGCGACGCAGTGGCGCAGATGCTCCTCCAGGAGCTGGAGGGCGAAGGACTGAAGGGCCTTGGTGGAGGCGGACACCTGCGTGAGTATGTCGATGCAGTACACGTCCTCGTCGACCATGCGTTGCAGGCCACGGATCTGGCCCTCGATCCTGCGCAGTCGCTTGAGGTGCTCGTCCTTCTGTTTGTGGTAGCCGTGGATGCCGCGGTCGTGGTCGGTCACCACGGCCGGGGTGGCCTCGGAGTGCGCTCCTGCGCCGGCCTCGGTGGTCGTCATCGCGTCCTCCAGACACATATACCCCTACTGGGTATATCGTACCGAACTTTGCTGGGTATAGGGCTCTTGGCCAATGCCGCAGGCAGAGGCCAGGACCGAACCCCTGTTACGCCCCTGTGCGGAGCACTCTGTTCGATGGGCGACACTGGGAGGCGGCCCATTAGCCATGGCCGGATGATGTGCCTAGCATCAGCCTGACCGAAACCGAAGCATCCCGAGGACCCCACGTGCGCTTTCGTCTGACCCCCAGGGAGACGAGCTTCTATGACATGTTTGCCGCGTCCGCGGACAACATCGTCACGGGCTCGAAACTCCTGATGGAATTGCTCGGGGCGGACACCGCCGGCCGGGCCGAGATCGCAGAGCGTATGCGGGCCGCGGAACACGCAGGTGACGATGCCACGCACGCGATCTTCCACCAGTTGAACTCCTCGTTCATCACGCCGTTCGACCGCGAGGACATCTACAACCTCGCATCATGCCTCGACGACATCATGGACTTCATGGAGGAGGCCGTCGACCTGGTCGTCCTCTATAACGTGGAGGAACTTCCCAAGGGCGTCGAGCAGCAGATCGAGGTGCTGGCGCGGGCGGCCGAGCTGACGGCCGAGGCGATGCCGAATCTGCGGACGATGGACAACCTCACCGAGTACTGGATCGAGGTCAACCGGCTGGAGAACCAGGCCGACCAGATCCACAGAAAGCTTCTTGCGCACCTGTTCAACGGCAAGTACGACGCGATCGAGGTGCTGAAGCTCAAGCAGATCGTGGATGTGCTGGAGGAAGCCGCGGACGCGTTCGAGCATGTGGCGAACACGGTGGAGACCATCGCCGTCAAGGAGTCCTGAGCCTCCGTCATGGACACCTTTGCACTGGTCGTGACCATTCTGGTCGCGCTCTTCTTCACGTACACCAACGGCTTCCACGATTCGGCCAACGCGATCGCGACATCCGTGTCCACGCGCGCTCTGACGCCGAGGGCCGCGCTGGCCATGGCGGCCGTGATGAATCTCGCCGGTGCCTTTCTGGGCAGCGGGGTCGCCAAGACGGTCAGCGAGGGGCTGATCGAGACACCCGAGGGGTCGAAGGGGATGGGCATCCTCTTCGCCGCGCTGGTCGGGGCGATCACCTGGAACCTCGTCACCTGGTACTTCGGGCTGCCCTCGTCGTCCTCGCATGCCCTGTTCGGCGGCATGGTGGGGGCCGCGCTCGCGGGCGGTACGACCGTGTACTGGTCCGGGGTGCTGGAGAAGGTCGTCATCCCCATGTTCGTGTCGCCGGTGGTGGGGCTGGTGGTCGGCTATCTGGTGATGACGGCGATCATGTGGATATTCAGGCGGGCCAATCCGCACAAGGCCAAGCGCGGGTTCCGGATCGCGCAGACGGTGTCCGCGGCGGGGATGGCGCTCGGGCACGGTCTCCAGGACGCGCAGAAGACCATGGGCATCGTGGTGATGGCCCTGGTCATCGCCGATGTCGAGGACTACGGCGACCCGATTCCGGTGTGGGTGAAGATCGTCTGCGCCGTGATGCTGTCGCTCGGCACGTATGCCGGTGGTTGGCGGATCATGCGGACGCTCGGACGGAAGATCATCGAGCTGGATCCGCCTCAGGGGTTCGCGGCCGAGACGACCGGTGCGTCGATCATGTTCACCACGGCGTTCCTCTTCAAGGCGCCGATCTCGACCACGCACGTCATCACGTCGGCGATCATGGGCGTCGGCGCGACGAAGCGGGTGAACGCCGTGCGGTGGGGCGTCGCCAAGAACATCGTCCTCGGCTGGTTCATCACCATGCCGGCGGCCGCGCTGGTCGCGGCGGTCTCGTACGGCGTTGTGAACCTGGCGTTCCTCTAGGGCTAGGGCTAGGGCTAGGGCCCGGTGCCGGCGTTCGCCCGGTGCGGCGATAGGGCGGGTTGGCAGGCGCCGCTTTCGCCCCAGGCCGCAGGAGCCGAACTCGCGGGGCTCCCCCCGAACGACGACGGGCCCGCCCCCCGGGAGCCGGGGGGCGGGCCCTTATCGACCTCGCGATGGCACCGCCATGCAGCACCGCGAGGGGTCTGTCAGCCGAAGCGGCCGGAGATGTAGTCCTCGGTGGCCTGGACCGACGGGTTGGAGAAGATGCGCTCCGTGTCGTCGATCTCGATGAGCTTGCCGGGCTGGCCGACGGCGGCGAGGTTGAAGAAGGCCGTGCGGTCGGAGACACGGGCGGCCTGCTGCATGTTGTGCGTCACGATGACGATCGTGAACCGTTCCTTCAGCTCGCCGATCAGGTCCTCGATGGCGAGGGTGGAGATCGGGTCCAGGGCCGAGCAGGGCTCGTCCATGAGCAGGACCTTCGGCTCCACCGCGATCGCGCGGGCGATGCACAGACGCTGCTGCTGACCGCCGGAGAGACCCGAACCGGGCTTGTTCAGGCGGTCCTTGACCTCGTTCCAGAGGTTCGCGCCCTTGAGGGACTTCTCGACGACGTCGTCCAGTGCGGACTTCTTGTACGAGCCGTTGAGCTTCAGGCCGGCCGCCACGTTGTCGTACACCGACATCGTGGGGAACGGGTTCGGACGCTGGAAGACCATGCCGATCTCGCGCCGCACGGATACCGGGTCGACCCCGGCGCCGTACAGGTTCTCGTCGTCGAGCATGACCTTGCCCTCGACCCGGCCGCCCGGCGTCACCTCGTGCATGCGGTTGAGCGTGCGCAGGAACGTGGACTTGCCGCAGCCGGAGGGACCGATGAAGGCGGTCACGGAGCGAGGCTCGACCGTCATCGAGATGTCTTCGATGGCGAGGAAGGAGCCGTAGTAGGCGTTCAGCCCGCTTACGTCAATTCGCTTGGCCATGGGTATCACTGCTTCTTTCGGGAAAAAATCTGAGATCGGTCGCTTGTTGCCCCATGCGGCGGTAGCCGCTCATGGTCGCGTCAGCGACCGGTCTTAGGCGCCTTCCAGCGGGCGAGGGCGCGGGCCGCCAGGTTCAGGATCATCACGAAGGCGATCAGCGTCAGGGCGGCGGCCCAGGCGCGGTCGACTCCCGCCTCCGAGCCGGCGCTCAGCGTGTACTGCTGGTAGATGTACAGCGGCAGCGACGCCTGCGCACCCTCGAACGGGTTGTTGTTGATGAACGGGTTGCCGAACACCACCAGCAGCACGGGCGCGGTCTCGCCGGCGATACGGGCCACGGCCAGCATGATGCCGGTGGTGATACCGCCGATGGCGGTCGGCAGGACCACCTTCAGGATGGTGCGCCACTTCGGGATGCCCAGCGCCAGGGATGCCTCACGCAGCTCGTTCGGGACGAGCTTGAGCATCTCCTCCGTGGAGCGGACCACGATCGGCAGCATCAGGATCGTCAGCGCGAGGGCGCCGAGGAAGCCGGAGAAGCTCAGCCCGAAGGCCAGCAGGATGCTGAGGATGAACAGACCGGCGACGATCGACGGGATACCGGTCATCACGTCGACGAAGAAGGTGACGGCCCGGGCGAGGTTGCCCCGCCCGTACTCCACCAGGTAGATCGCGGTGAGCACACCGATCGGCGCGGCGATCAGGGTGGCGATGCCGACCTGCTCGAGGGTGCCGATGATGGCGGCGTAGACACCGCCGCCCGGCTCGGAGTTGCCGATGACGCCCATCGAGTGGCTCAGGAAATATACGTCGAGGACCTTGATACCGCGCTCGACCGTCGACCAGATCAGGGACGCGAGCGGTACCACGGCGAGCAGGAAGGAGACCCAGACCAGCGAGGTGGCAATGCGGTCCTTGGCCTGACGGCGGTTCTCGACCCGCGCCGCGATGACATACGTACCGAGGACGTAGAGGATCGCGGCGATCAGACCCCACTGGATCTTGCTCTCGATCCCGAAGGCGAGGCTGAGGCCGATGGAGACGGCGACGGAACCCGCCGCGATCGCCCAGGGGGCCCACTTCGGCAGCTGGCCGCCCTGGAGGGAGCCCGGGCGCTTGGCGGTGACGGCTGTGGTGCTCATGCGTTGGCCCCCGAGTACTCCTTGCGGCGGGCGATGATCATGCGGGCCGCGCCGTTGACCAGCAGGGTGATGACGAACAGGACCAGACCGGAGGCGATGAGCGCGTCACGGCCGAACTCGGCCGCCTCGGGGAACTTGGCGGCGATGTTCTGGGCGAACGTGCCGCCTCCCGGGTCCAGCAGGCTGGCGTGGATCAGGAAGTCCGGGGAGAGGACGGTGGCGACGGCCATCGTCTCGCCGAGCGCGCGGCCGAGGCCGAGCATCGAGGCGGAGATGACGCCGGAGCGGCCGAACGGCAGGACGGCCATGCGAATGACCTCCCAGCGCGTGGCGCCGAGGGCCAGGGCCGCTTCCTCGTGCATCTGCGGGACCTGGTTGAAGACCTCACGGCTGACGTTCGTGATGATCGGCAGGACCATGATCGCGAGCAGGATGCCGACGGTGAGCATCGACCGCGCCGGGCCTTCCTGCCAGGAGAAGATGCCGGTCCAGCCGAAGTAGTCGTTCAGCCAGCCGAAGAGGCCGTTCATCTGTGGTACGAGGACCAGGGCGCCCCAGAGGCCGTACACGATGGACGGTACGGCGGCGAGCAGGTCGATCACGTACGCGATGGGGCCGCCCAGCTTGCGCGGGGCGTAGTGGGTGATGAACAGCGCGATGGCGACGGCGATCGGGACCGCGATGACCATGGCGATGATCGAGGAGATGATCGTGCCGTAGGCGAGGACCGCGATGCCGAAGACCGGCGGCTGCGTTCCGGTGTTCCACTCGAAGGTCGTGAGGAAGTTGCCCTCGTCCTCGCTGATGGCGAGGATCGCCCGCCAGGTGAGGAAGGCCGCGATCGCGGCCATGACCACCAGGAGGAAGATGCCGGAGCCGCGGGCGAGACCGAGGAAGACCCGGTCCCCGGGGCGGGTGGCGCCACGGGCTGCACGCTTGCGCTCGGCCTCGGTCGGCTGAGGCACGGGGGGAGGAGTGTCTTGTGTGGTTATGTCCATCAGGTTCTCCGGTCTGCGGAGCCGGATCGGCATACGGCTCCCTGGCGGCGGTGCACCGGACGGTGCGGCCCGGCCCCTGGGGGACCGGGCCGCACACTCAGGTCAGCTCAGGCTCGCGACGGTGGTGCGAACCTTGGCGATGATGTCGTCGGGGATCGGGGCGTAGGAGTTCTCGGCGAGAATGCCCTGTCCGTCCTCGCTGGCGATGTAGGTGAGGAACGCCTTGACGGTCGGCAGGGTCTCGGCCTTGTTGCCCTTGTCGCAGACGATCTCGTAGGTGACCAGGGTGATCGGGTAGGCGCCCTCGGCCTTGGTCTTGTAGTTGATCTCAAGCGCCAGGTCCGAGCCCGTGCCCACGACCTCGGCGTCCGCGATGGCGGCGGTGGCGGTGTCGGAGGAGGCCTTGACCGGCTCGGCGGCGCCCGTGTCGATGGCGACGCTGGACAGGTCCTTGGCGTACGACTCCTCCATGTAGGAGATCGCGCCGGAGGTCTGCTTCACGCTCTGTGCGACACCGGAGGAGCCGGACGCGGCCTGGCCGCCCGGAGCCGTCCACGCCTTGCCGCCCTCGTACTTCCAGTCGTCGGGGGCGGTGGCGAGCAGGTACTTGGTGAAGTTGTCCGTGGTGCCGGACTCGTCCGAGCGGTGGAACGCCTGGATCTTGGTGCTGGGCAGCTTGGCGTCGGGGTTCAGCTTCTTGATCGCCGCGTCGTCCCAGGTCTTGATCTTGCCGCTGAAGATCTGGGCGATCGTCGGCGCGTCCAGGACCAGGTTGTCGACACCGTCGACGTTGTAGGCGAGGGCGATCGCGCCGCCGACCATCGGGAGGTCGATGCCCTGGCCGCCGGTGCAGACCTTCTTGGACTCGGTGACCTCTTCGGGCTTCAGCGCGGAGTCGGAGCCGGCGAAGCCGACCGTGCCCTGGTTGAACGCGGTGACTCCGGCGCCGGAGCCGCCGCCCTTGTAGTTGATCTGGACGCCGGTGCAGGCGGCCGAGAACTGCTTGACCCAGGCGTCGATCGCGTTCTTCTGCGCGGACGAGCCGTCGGCCAGGAGCTGGCCCTTGGCGTCGTCGCACTTGATCGAACCGGCCTGGGCGCTGGCGCTGGAGTCGCCGCTGCCGGTGCCGGTGTCGTCCGAGCCGCACGCCGTGAGGGCCAGGGCGCCGGAGACGGCGATCGCGCCGAGAGCGAGAGCCCGCCGGTTCTTGCGCTGAAGCTTCACTTGAGGGAGTTCCTTCCAGGAGCCGCCGTCCTGAATCGGCGGCGTGCGAAAGACTGATCGATGTGGACACCCATTCGAGCTGCGTCCGTCATCAGGCAAGGCTGAAAGTAGGCAGATCAGGTGAAGGCGCTGATGGCCGGAAATGAACGCCGGGTGAACCCCTGCCGTCGGTGTGGTTAGGTCACGGAACGCTCACGTTGTGGACACGGGGAGATTCCGGACTATGCCAGGCGAAGGGCATCCAACAGTGCGTCCACGAGGATGCGATCCCTCGGCTGGGTCAGCCGGTTGCGGGCGGCCGTCGGGGAGAGCCACAGGAGTCGGTCCACTTCGTGGTTGGGGGCGAACGATCCGGTTCCGGCCTCCGCCGCCCAGTAACGGACCCGCTTGGGACGGCCGTTCGCGAGGTAGTGGGCGGTGGGCAGCTCGGTGCCCGGCACCGCGTCGTAGCCCGTCTCCTCCGCGACCTCCCGCAGGGCGCCCGTGAGTGGTTCCTCGTCGCGCTTCAGCTTGCCCTTGGGGTGGGACCAGTCATCATATTTCGGGCGGTGCACGAGGCATACCTCCAGTTCACCGTCTACCGGCGAGCGGCGCCACAGCACGCAGCCGGCTGCCTGGATGGTGTCGTCGTTGATGTCTGTCACCGGGACTTCACCGCCTCCTCGAAGGTGCGGGTGTGGGCCGTGACTTCGGCCCGGGTGGGTCAGACGGAGCCGACCGCCTGCTTCTGCCACGCCTGCTGGAACGCGAACCGTGCCGCCTCGACCTCGTGCCGCTGGTCGGCGTGGAGCACACCGAGGGCGTACGCCGTCGCCGGGGCGATCCGGGGGGTGCGGGCGGCGGCGGCCGCGGCGGCGGCGGCCTCCGAGGCGTCGCGGTGCCGGTTCAGCGCCTGGCCCGTGGTGAGCAGGCGTACGTCGACCGGCGCGTCCGCGCCGAGCAGGACCTCGCGGCCGTAGCGGTGCAGGCGCAGCAGCAGCCGGACCTGGTGCCAGGGGGCGTCCTGCGGGTGCGGGGCCGGGTCCGGGGACAGACCGTGGATCAGCGCCTCCGCGTTGTACGGGCTGCCGGCCGTCACCAGCGGCAGGCCGGCGATGGCGTCGGTGAGACGCTCCTCGGCCGCGCCGGCGAGGGGGCGCAGGTCGGCGCTGGGCGCCTTGGGCGTGAGGGGGACGTCGCTGGCCAGTACGGCGATGTTGTCGGCGACCGCGTGGAAGCGGGAGGAGCCGAGGGCCTGGAGGGCGGTGGAGTGGGCCCGGGTCCGGGCGAGGGTGAGCTGGCGTTCGAGCAGGGCGCCCGCTTTGGCCGCGCCCACGGTGAGGGTGCCGCGCTCCGCGGTGGCCGGACCGGTCGGGGGACCGGTGTCGGCCGTGCCGGCTTCGGACGGCTGGGCGGGAAAGCCTCCCACCGCTCCCGACAGCCGGTGCAGTGCGAGCAGCAGCCGTTCCAGGCGGGAGGCGTAGGCGTGCTCCATCGCCAACGTGCCGGAGAGCCAGGCCAGTTCGGGGCGGATGGCCTCGGACCAGTCGGGGTCGAGCAGCGGGCGGAAGGTGTGCAGGCTGCCGCTGATGCGGCGGGCCGAGTGGCGCAGGGCGCGCGCCGCGTCGACCGACTCCTCCGTACCCGAGGCCGAGCCGTTGGCTGTGCCGCCGGTCTCCCGGTGCAGCCGCAGGGCACGGAGGAACTCCGTGGCCTGGGCCCGCAGGTAGCCCGCGAGGGCGTCCCCGGTCAGCCCGGCCGTCCCGGCCTTCGGGTCCGTCGGTTCAAGGTGTTGCTGTGCCACGCCGGCGCCTCCGGGCGTCAATGAGCATCTCCTGGATGTTCCGCAGGGGCTGACCGTCCGCGTCGGTCGCGTGCCGGGTCCAATCGCCGTCCGGGCCGAGGTGCCAGGAGGCGGTGGTGTCGGACATGCCGGTCTCAAGGAGCCGGTTGAGCGTGGCGCGGTGAGCCGGGTCGGTGACCCTGACCAGGGCCTCGATGCGACGGTCGAGGTTGCGGTGCATCATGTCGGCGCTGCCGATCCACACCTCGGGTTCGCCGCCGTTGCCGAAGGCGAAGACCCGGGAGTGTTCGAGGAAGCGGCCGAGGATCGAGCGGACCCGGATGTTCTCGGAGAGGCCCGCCACACCCGGACGCACCGCGCAGATGCCGCGCACCCAGATGTCGACCGGCACGCCCGCCTGGGACGCGCGGTACAGGGCGTCGATGACGGCTTCGTCCACCATCGAGTTGACCTTGATGCGGATGAAGGCGGGGCGTCCGGCACGGTGGTGCTGGACCTCCTTCTCGATCCGCGAGATCAGGCCGTCCCTGAGGGACTTGGGGGCCACCAGCAGTCGTCGGTAGGTCTCGCGGCGCGAGTATCCCGACAGCCGGTTGAACAGGTCGGACAGGTCCGCGCCGACTTGGGGGTCGGCGGTGAGCAGGCCCAGGTCCTCGTAGAGGCGGGCCGTCTTCGGGTGGTAGTTGCCGGTGCCGACGTGGCAGTACCGCCGTAGCGTGTCGCCTTCCTGACGGACCACCAGCGACAGCTTGCAGTGGGTCTTCAGGCCCACCAGGCCGTACACGACATGGCAGCCGGCCTCCTCGAGCTTGCGCGCCCACTTGATGTTGGCGTGCTCGTCGAAGCGGGCCTTGATCTCGACCAGGACGAGGACCTGCTTGCCGGCCTCGGCGGCGTCTATGAGCGCGTTGACGATCGGGGAGTCGCCGGAGGTGCGGTACAGGGTCTGCTTGATCGCGAGGACGTCGTCGTCCTCGGCCGCCTGCTCCAGGAACGCCTGCACGGACGTGGAGAAGGAGTCGTACGGGTGGTGCAGCAGCACGTCCCGGTTGCGCAGCGCGGCGAAGATGTCGGGCGCGGACGCGGACTCGACCTCGGCGAGGTCGCGGTGGACGCCGGCGATGAACTTGCGGTACTTCAGCTCGGGCCGGTCGAGGCCGCCGATGCGGAAGAGGCCGGTGAGGTCGAGCGGACCCGGCAGCGGGTACACCTCGGCCTCGCTGATCTTCAGCTCCCGCACCAGCAGGTCGAGCACCTCGCGGTCGATGGACTCCTCGACCTCCAGGCGCACCGGCGGCCCGAAGCGGCGCCGCATGAGTTCCTTCTCCAGGGCCTGGAGGAGATTCTCGGCGTCGTCCTCCTCGACCTCCAGGTCCTCGTTGCGGGTGAGCCGGAAGGCGTGGTGCTCCAGGACCTCCATGCCCGGGAACAGCTCCTCCAGGTGGGCGGCGATGACGTCCTCGATGGGGACGTATCGACCGGGGGAGCTCTCCAGGAAGCGGGACAGCAGCGGCGGCACCTTCACCCGCGCGAAGTGGCGGTGGCCGGTGACGGGGTTGCGTACGACGACGGCCAGGTTCAGGGAGAGGCCGGAGATGTACGGGAAGGGGTGCGCCGGGTCGACCGCGAGGGGGGTCAGCACCGGGAAGATCTGATGCCGGAACAGCGTGAAGAGGCGCGCCTGCTCCTTCTCGGTCAGCTCGGCCCAGCGGACCAGGTGGATGCCCTCCTCCGCGAGGGAGGGGGCGACGTCCTCGTGGTAGCAGGCGGCGTGCCGGGCCATCAGCTCGCGGGAGCGGGCCCAGATCATCTCCAGCACCTCGCGCGGCTGGAGACCGGAGGCGGAACGCGTGGCCACACCGGTCGCGATACGGCGCTTCAGGCCGGCCACCCGGACCATGAAGAACTCGTCCAGGTTGGAGGCGAAGATCGCGAGGAAGTTCGCGCGCTCCAGCAGGGGCGTGTTCGGGTCCTCGGCGAGTTCGAGGACCCGTTCGTTGAACGCGAGCCAGCTGCGCTCCCGGTCCAGGAAGCGGCCCTGGGGGAGCTGGGGCCCGTCGTACGGAGCCTCCTCGTAGGCGTCGAGGTCGGCATCGATGTCGGGTTCGAGGTCGGACACCGCGGCGGACACCGTGTGTGGCCGGTGCGCGGCTATGGAACCGACGGAGGGTTGTGCATGCTGGACCTGTGCCTGGGAGTTCGACTGGCTCATGAACCCATTGTTCCGCGCCGGGAGCGAGACGGGCGCGTCGGAAGTAGCGGGAGGGAGCGCGACGGCGAATCCGGCGTCCCCGTTCACCGCTCCGTTTCCCGTCCCGTTCCACGCGCGGCCCTCGGGGGGCGGCGCAGGCTCTGGCACGGCTGGCTTCATTCGCCGAGCCTCGCAAGTCCGGCTGAACCAATGGTTACGGCGACATGACGTGCGGGATAGCGGGGGGCGGCCCTGGGGCGTCTACGGGCATGAAGTTTCCGTACGAAGGGCATGCGCTTACGCCCCTCCCCTCGTGGAGGGACGCAAGCGGAACGGGATGCCTCAGCCGGTACGGCGCCTGACCAGGCGGAACGCGATCAAGACGGCCACGGCGGCCACGGCGAGGACGACGGCCGTCGCGGTGAGCTGAAGGGGCCAGTAGTGGGACGCGGGGTGGATGTCGGCGTAATAGGCGGTCGCGTCGAGGCGTTCCATGACGGGCCGGCACTCCGAGACGAGCACGCCGCCGCAGCGGGGGTCGGCGACACGGTCGCCGGACGAGGTCATCAGGCCGTAGTCGCCGACCACCATGCCCTCCAGCGACGGGCCGTTGCGCAGGCTGCTCAGTCGCGTGACCGTCGGCCACAGGTGGGGCAGCGCCTGGTTGATGCCGAGCCACAGTGCGGTCACCGCGACCGCGCCCGCGCCGAGCGCGGCCAGTGAGCGGCGCAGGGCCAGGCCCGCGAGGGCGCCGGCGAGGAGGCCGGTCAGGGCGAGGGCGACCGTGACGGGGCCGCCCGCGTAGAAGGTGAAGGAGTCGTGCCAGGGCTTGGCGGTGTCGATCTGGCGCTGCCCCGCCGACCAGGCCAGATGGTGGAGGAGGACGAGCAGTCCGGTGCCGGCGGTGACCAGGGTGGCCGGCAGGGCGAGCTTGGCGGCCAGCCAGCGGGCGGGGGAGACGGACTGGGTCCAGGCCAGCCGGTCGGTGCCGTTCTCCAGTTCGCGGCCGATCAGCGAGGCGCCCGCCCAGGCGGCGATCAGGAACGGGACCACCAGGACGGCGAAGGTCGCGTAGTTGTACACGTCCTTGTACAGGAGGATCGAGTCCTGGTCGTACGCGCACGTGGCCGTCCGGCAGGCGTTGTACTCCCGCCAGGCCGCCACCGCGTTGTCGGTGAGCGGGCCGCCCAGCCACAGGAGCGTGGCGGCGGTGACGACGACGAGTGCCGCCCAGATGTACAGAGCGGGCCGGTGCAGTCGTATCAGCCAGCGCAACAGGTGGGGTGCGGGAGCCTGGGCGGAGGCTGGGGCTGCGGCTGGGGCGGTCAGGGCGGTCACGCGGCGGTCTCCTGGGTGTCGGCCTGCGGGTTGCGGAGGTGGGCGAGGGCGAGTTGCTCCAGGGTGGGGGTGCCTGTAGCGCCTGCGGGTGGGGGGTGGGTCGGGGACGTGGGGGGGGGGGGGGGGGGGGGGCCCCGGGGGGGGGGGGCGGGTGGGGTTGTTGCCCGGTGTGGCCGCCCGCCCCG
>NZ_JBIUCC010000021.1:0-28274 GCF_044593495.1 Streptomyces sp. NPDC051963
TTCTGCCCCTCCTGGCCGGTCAGTCTGCGCACACGGACGGGCTCGGCCACCACGCCTCCAGCGGTCGGATCGGACGTCACCGCACATCCAACCGCCACGACGGCCAAACCGGCGAACCTATGCGGTCACAGCACTAGTAGGTCCTGTCCGGCGGACGCCGCGAGCGGGTCGCTTCAGTCGTGAGTGCGCCCGGAAACGTGTAGACCCGTTCTCGGTTCCGCCGGTTGTGTACCTTGTTCAGCTCTGCGGACTCAGTCCCGCCACGGCCAGCCTGAACAGCCGGTCCGCCTGGGCGGCGGGATCGGGGTAGTACTCCGTGGCCAGGGCGATGCCGACGACCAGCGTGATCAGGTCAGCGACAGTGACGTCTGTCGCCACCGCGCCATCCTGCACGGCGCGGTGCAGCAGGGGGCCTGCCGCCTCTTCCAGGGCCGCCGAGCAGCTGTTCTCTTGCACCGGGCCGTCATAGGCCAGTGCTGCCGCCAGCCCCCGGGCGGAGACGGAGTAGGCGACGACGTCATCAAGCCATTCCAGGAGCGCCTTCCGGCTGTCGCTCTTGCCGGTCAGCTCATGGGCGCGGACGCACAAGGCCTCGATCCGTTTCCGGGAGACCGCCTCCAACAGTGCGCGGCGCGTGGGGAAGTGTCGGCGCACGGTTGCTGAGCCAACCCCCGCGGTGCGGGCGATCTGTTCCAGGGAGGCGTCGGCACCACGGACAGCGACCTCCTCCTCGGCCACGGCGAGGATTCGCGTGTAGTTGCGTCGGGCGTCCGCACGCTGGCGCTCGGGCATGGGATCACCTCCAGGATTGATAAGTGGCGGGCTCCGCCGTATCGTAGCGGAGCATAAACGGCGGGCCCCGCCGTTTATTCGCCGCGCACCCGAGGAGCATCATGTCCACAGACTCCGCGCCCGTCCTGGTCACCGGCGCCACCGGCAGACAGGGCGGTGCCACCGTCCGTGCCCTGCGCGCAGCAGACGTGCCCGTCCGTGCCCTGGTGCGCGACCGGACCACCGACCGGGCCAAGGCCGTCGAGGCGATCGGCGCCGAACTGGTCACCGGCGATCTTCACGACCGCGATTCCGTGGTTCGGGCTGCCGAGGGTGCCCGCGCCGTCTTCTCCGTGCAGATGCCCGCCATGACCACCGAAGGCTTCGATTTCGAAGGGGAGGTGGCCCAGGGCATCAACCTCATCGAGGGCGCGAAGGCCGCCGGAGTCCCGCAGTTCGTGCATACATCCGTCACCGGCGCCGGCCAGCACACCGAAACTCCCGGCTGGGCCGAAGGCCGCTGGGCTTCGATGGAACCCACCCTGGGCGCCAAGAGCGCGATCCAGGACCAGGTCCGCGCGGCCGGCTTCCCCCACTGGACGCTTCTCAAGCCGGGCTTCTTCATGGAGAACTTCCTCCCGTCCATGGCGTTTCTGTTCCCGCGCGGCATAGAGGGCGGCCTGGTGAGCGTTCTGAACCCCGAGACCCGGCTGTCCCTGGTCTCGGTGGACGACATCGGCAGGGCGGCCGCCACGGCCATCACCGCGCCGGAGCGATTCGACGGGGTCGAACTGGAGTTGGCGAGCGACTACCTGTCGATGACGGAGATCGCCGAGGCCCTCTCCCACGCTCTGGGCACGCAATTGTCCGCGCCGGACATGACCGAGGAAGAGGCCCTCGCCGCCGGAATGCCAGCGATGGGCGCCAACCACGAGTGGCTGAACGTGGCTGGTCAGCCGGGCCGCCCGCAGTACGCGAGGGACCTGGGCATCCCACTCACCAGCTTCGAGGAATGGACAACGGAGCGCATGCGGCACACCGCCTGAGACGGCCCCGGGTCTCGTCCGGTCCGTCAGGAGGGCAAGGTTCTCGTCGGCTACGACACCGCCCACTCACCACCAACACAGCCCTGACTCCCGCGCAAGCCGTCCACGGAATTTGACAGTTTCTCACCATGACCGACCACCACACTTACGGCACCAGCACCCATACCGCCGACGAACTGGTCCGGCTCGTCAGTGACTGCCTCGGGCTGGTCTTCACCGAGCGCGACAGCGATTACCGGGGCGTCTACCACCTCGCCAGCAGCCCCAATGGACGGATCGAGATCCAGCCCAACCCGATCCCCGGCGACGACGGCGAAGACGACCTCCATGCTCCGGAACACCCGGCGGCCCAGGTGCTGTTGCTCACCACCACGCCAGTTGCGGAACCCACCCTGCAGGCCCGCCTGGGTTCCATCGAAGGGCTCATCCACCTGAACCACGAGACCGTGTGAACAGCTACTGATCCACAGCTTTTGACAATTGCTCCTGCCCAAGGGATTCACGGAACTGCGGACAGAGCCCGCTTTGGCTCTGTCCGCAGTTCCGTGAAGGCCAAGACGGGTTGGCGATCTGGGGCTCAAACGTGTGAGGTAGCCCGCTCTGTTTGACGTTGATCTTGGGTCTTGTCTCGGTAGCAGCGTTCCAGGGACAGGCGGTTCAGGGTGTGAGCCGTCTGTGGACGGGGGAGTCTGAGTTGGCACTTCTGGCGTAGCCATCTAGGGCCGACTGACGGGCGGTCTTGGCCTGTGCGGATCGGACAGGAGACGGGGGCCGTGGATGAGTGTTGCGGGTAGTGCACCGTTTCCATATCTTGCGGGCCTGACGGTGCCCTTGTCCGGCGCCATTGGGCTCACTGCGGTGCTGACGTCCGCATACCGAGGATCCGATGATTGGCTCATCTGGAGCTGTGCCGCCGTTGCACTGGCCGCCGCGAGTGGGGCTGCTTTCGTTCATGGCCTGCGGCGCTGGACAGAACTCGCCGGGCTTGGTGGCGTACCGGCGCAGGTTGTGGCCTGGCCCCTGGCCCTGCTGTATGCAGTCAGCGGCGTGGTGCTGATCGTGGTGCTGCGTGGGGACCTTGTCGGCGCCTGGCGAGCACTTGTGCTGATCGTGCTTGCCGCACTCGGACTTGCGCCCGGAGCGGCCACCATTGTGGGTGTCGGCCATGTGGCACGCATTCGGGCCGACGCTGCCCACGCCTCGCTCGGTCTCCAACTCGGAACCTTGATCGCTGCGGGTCGGATACTGCAGTCGCTGCTGACCGTCATGGGCGGGATCGTTGCCCTGTTGGTGATCGCTGAGGCGACCAGCCAGCGCATGACCGAGCAGACGAGCATCGAGACCACTTTGGTTTTCGGAGCCAGCAGCTCCGCCCTCGTCGCGATCGTGTACGCACCCGTGGCGGCGAAACTTCGTCAGCGCGGTCGTGAACTGGTTGATCTATGCCACCCGTTGGGGACTCTCGCCCCCGATGAACTGGCCGAAGCTTTGGACAAGCGTTCTCGGCTGGAGACGTCTTTGGGCGTCGACCGCACGGCCTTCAGCGATATCCAGACGAACCTGGTCGTCGTCGGCCCGTTGCTGGCAGGTGCAGCGTCCGTCTTCCTGTCCCGGTAGTGCTGCAACAGGCCGAAGTCATTGGTGGTCACGGCTGGGTGAAGATGCGGGTCCGGAGGAGTTCGAACGAGGCTCGGCCGTACATACCTCGCTTGAGTGCTTCACCCCGTTCACGTGCCCTTCGACCACTCCGGAACTCCACGGAAGGGCGAGCCCGGCGGTGACAGCGTCGAGGTACTGACGGAGGAACCCGGCGAAGGCCTTCATGGGCTTCGGTGCGTTCTGCTCGGCCTGCCGGATCCACTCCAGCACGAGGGCCGTGCCGAGCAGGTCCACCGACAGGACCGCAGCGGCGGGGGCATGGGCCGGGGAGAGGCCGGCGGTGTGCACCGCCTGGGCGATGAGGTCGTGTCCCTACCCGCGCAGCTCATCGGCGACGGAGGTGAGCGTCGCCTCGTTGAGGTAGGCGAGCAGGACCTTTTTCCGGCGCCCTGTCGGCGGGGTCGGTTTGGCGTTGGGCTGCGTACCAGCCCAGGGCTCGGACGAGGGCTTTGTGCTGGCTGGGCGGGAGAAGGTCATTGAGGGGTTTCCACGCCTCGTTGACGAGGGTCCGGCCGTCGTGCAGGCAGGCTTCCAAGGCGCCACTGCGGGTGAGGAGTTCCGCGGCGTGGGCGGCGCCGTCGGGACTTTGTTGGTAGAGGCTGTCGCGCAGGCGGTGGCGGTCGTGGTGATCGAGGAGGCCGGTGGCGTGTGCGACGGGGTAGGTGATGCGGCCGTTGAGGAGGTCCTCGGCGGGTGTCTTGGATGATCGGCCCTGCTTTCGGTCTTTCGCGCTGGTGACACCGTCGAGGTCTGCGACGTCGTCGCTGATCTGGTAGGCGGTGCCGACGGCTTCGAAGTACCGGCCCAGCGCCGTGATCTGTTCCTCGGTGGCACCGGCCAGTGTCGCGCTGGCTTCGGCCATGCACCGGACAGGGACGCCGGTCTTGAGCCGGTGGGCGGTGTGGACCTGGGAGAGGAGCTGGTGGTGGTTGCCGGTGGCCACAGCGTGTTCGAAGGCGCTGCGGGGTCCGGTCAGGTCGAGGGCCTGCCCTGTGTGTCCGGTGCGCAGGGCCTGGAGGCAGAGGCGGTAAACGCGCAGCATCGTGGCCCCGTCGTGCTGAGGGATGCGCTGCAGAATGGGATCGAAGGTGAGGTAGGCGAGAGTGCCGGCATTGATCGTGGTGGGAATGCCGAAGCGGTGGTGGACGGTGGGCCGCCCGCGGCGCAGCAGGGAGGCGTCTTCGATGTCGTCGATGACGGCGGAGGCGGTGTGGAGGAGTTCGGACACGGCGGTCAGTGGCCGGTAGGGCTCTGGGTCGACGTCCAGGAGGCAGAAGACGGCGCTGGTGATGTAGGGGCGCCAGGAGCGTCCCGGGTTGTCCAGGAGATGGCGCAGCGGGGCGATAAGGGACTGGTGGAGTCGGTCGAGGGTGTCATGGTCGAGCGGGGGACTGGTGTCGGCGCCGGTGAGCGCGTAGACGGAAGCAACGTCGGGGCTCGCCGGATAGACGGCGGCGGCCTCGGAGATGGAAATCTGGGAGATCCGGCACATGTAGCGTTCCACGTCGCCGACCGTGCCGGAGGGCAGGGTTTCCATGAATGCGTTTCCAGAGACGCGCGTGCCGTTCATGGTGCCGCTGACGGTGGCGGGGGCCTCGCAGAAGGCGCGGCCGCTCAGAATGGTGCGGATCTCATGATCGGCGGCAGCGCCCGCGACCACAACGTCCAGGCTGAGGCCGGGAATGCTGAGCAGGGCGGTGGTGGGGTAACTCTCCAGGCTGGCCAGGGAAGTCCAGTGCTGGGTGGCCTGCCAGGTGAGGTCGTGGTGATAGCTGACCGAGCCGTCGGGGGCGACGGCGGTCGCCCTGGTGAACAATGGCGTGCTTTCTGCGGTGACGGGATCGGTGTGCTGGGCTCGGATGACGGCGATGTCCCAGCCGTTGGCGAGCTGCATCCCACTCCACAGCCAGGAGCGGTCGGCAATCCCCTGCACCCGACTGGAGCGGCGGAGGCTACCGCCCCAGTTGTTCTCCAACCAGGAGCGCCCCTCGACGCATTCCCAGGTGCTGCCTTGGGTGCGCAAACGACCGCTGGTACGTAGGCGGGGGATGAAGTGCGAAGTCGTCGCATCGCTCCCGTCGGGGCGGGGCCCGGGGTAGTGGCCTTGGACGTCGAACTGTGGGACGGCCGGCTTCTGCGGCGTCAGATGCAGTTCCAGTTCCACCTCGCCCCGGACGGTGAAGTGGAAACTTCCGTCGTCCTGGGCACGCAGCGCGGCCTGTTCGCCCAGCACGAGATCCAGCCGCTCGGCGCAGTCGGCGACTTCACCCTCGAGCAGGCGGTCGGGCAGGGGAACTCCCTCGGCCAGAACGTCCGTCAGGGCACTGCGGACCCGAGGATCCATCGCCTCGTCCCCGCGGACCGAGGCACGGATCGTTTCCAGAAGAGCAGGACTCAACCAGCTGCCGTACAGCGATCCCTCTGGACCGCTGCAACTGAAGAGCAGCCAATAGCCGGGGCCGGTGGCCGACCCGCAGCCACTGCCCTCTCGGTAGACGGCTGCCGCCCAACGGTACGCACTGCCACTCTCACTGCGAAGATCACCGCTGAGACACCATGCCTCCATGTCGGCCTCAGGGTGCGGCGTGCCGAAGGGTGCGGTGGCAGCCTCGGCGCGAGGTGCGGGCAGTGGCGCCGCAGGCACGGGCAGCGGCGCCGGGGGAGCGGAGTGGGTGTCGTGGGTCACGGACAAAACCTAGGGCGCTCGTGACCAGCGGCTGCCCTACGAGCCGGGGTTCTCACCGTACGGATGGTTCATGGGCCGGCCTGCCGCATACCCCGTGACCTCGCCGCCGTCGTGGCGTTGGGCACCCGGCCGGCAACAGCGAAGACTTCGGAAGGGGGCCCGGTGGAGGTCAGAGGTGTGCACCACGCCTACCGCCGTCGGCGCGAGGTGCTGCGCGGGGTGGACCTGCGGCTGCGCGGCGGGGTACTGGCCGGGATCGTCGGGGAGAACGGGGCGGGCAAGACCACTCTGCTGAAGATCCTCTCCGGTGAGCTGCGTGCGGACCGCGGCACGGTCCGCCACGACGGCAGGTTCGGCTACTGCCCGCAGGCGGCCGTCCTCAACGACGCGCTCACCGTCCGTCAGCACCTGGAGTTCTTCAGGGCCGCCTACGCACTCCCCGACCTGCACCGCGCCGAAGAAGTGATGGACCGGCTGCACTTTCGTAAGTACGACCAGCAGCAGGCCAAAACGCTCAGCGGCGGTACCCGCCAGAAACTCAACCTCACCCTCGCTCTGATGCACGACCCGCAGGTGCTGCTGCTGGACGAGCCCTACCAGGGCTTCGACTGGGAGACCTACCAACGCTTCTGGGACCTGGCCGCGCTGCTGCGCCGGGAAGGTCGCTCCGTCCTGGTCGTCTCCCACCTGGCCTACGACACCGCCCGCCTGGACGAACTGTGGCGCTTGGAAGACGGCCTCCTGCAGCCTGTACAGGAGACATTGGTCTCATGAAGGGCCACGGCCACGCAGGGCTGTTTGTCACCGCGACCCGGTACGCGCTGGCCGAGCATCTGCGCAACCGCTTCGCGATGGTTCTCGTCGCTGGCTTCATCCCGCTGTGGACCACCCTCGCCTACGTCTCGATCCCAAGCACCCGGACCAGATTCCAGCTCAGCGCCACCAAGGACATCCTGACCCCGGCGGGCAACCAGCTCACCGAAATCACCGGCGCCCTGAACGCCGTCACCCTGATCATCGGCTTCATGATGTTCGCCTCCGCTTTCGCCGGCGGCGACTTCGACCGGCGCCTCGCACTGGCCGGCTACCCCCGCGCCCACCTCCTCCTCGCCAAAATCACCTCTCTCACCCTCGCCTCCGGTGCCGTCACCGCCTACGCCACCGCCCTCACCTACCTGCTCTGGACCCCCGAGCAGCCCCTCTTCCTCGCCGCCGCCCTGTTCAGCGCCGCCATGACCTACGGCGCCATCGGTGTCGCCCTGGGCTCACTTCTGAGGAAGGAAGTCGAGGGCATGTTCACCATCGTCATGATCAGCGTCATCGACCTCGCCTTGCAGAACCCGATCGCGAACTCCGGCTCCGACAGCCCCGTCGTACGCCTACTGCCCTCCTACGGGGCCATGCAGGCCAGCACCGCCGCAGGCTTCTCCACCACCGCACTGCCCAGCTACCTCGGCATCCAGCTGCTCTGGTTCACGGCCGCCGCACTCATCAGCCTCGCCACCTTCCACCGCCGCACCCGCAACACCCTCCCGACGCGCACCCGCATCCCCCAAAGCCGACACGCCAAGTTCAGCTCAGCAGAGTCCGAACACGCCTGATCAGCCAACACTGCTGCGGGCACCCCGGGTGCGAGTATCCGCGACCACCCCGGACAGATCCACATCTGCACGGGCTGCGGACAGCCGGTACACGCCGGCCGACGTGGGAGCGGGATCCGACCCAGCCGGGTCAACTCGTCGCTGGGGTCTGCCTACTTGGTGGGCTTCGGCGAGGCGGGTCACCCACTGGGCGGCGGTGGCGAAGGCGACCGTAGTGGTCGCGCGGCAGGCGCAGGCACGAAGTCCTTCACCGACCCCAGGCTCTGCGCGGCTATCGTCGACCCGGCGTCCGGTCGACATCCTGCCGGACCGCACCTCCGAGACGCTGGCCGCGTGGCTGCGCGAGCACCCTGGAGCCGAAGTGGTGTCCCGGGGCCGGGCCGGCGCCTATACCCGCGCGGTCAAAGAAGCCACCCCGAACGCAATCGAGCCGGATCAAGCTCCTCAAGCGCAGTATGTACGGCCGCGCATCGTTCTCGCTCCTGAGAGCGAGGATCCTCACCACGCTGTGATCTCCCTTTTCGCGGGTCAGGGAATCAGGTATCCCGCTGGTCTGCATGGCGCTGATCGAGCCATCGGCGGCTGATGTCGGTCCACACTTCCTGCGCTCTGTGGAAGAACGGGTCGACATCCTCTAGGCGTATGAGGTCAGGCGCCGTCCTTGCGAGGAGGTAGTCCAGCTCGTCTCTGATGCGCCGCAGTCTGACCTCGGACTCCTCCATGAGGACCCAACGGGCCCTCCAATTGAAGAAGGGTTCGACCGCGCTGACGGCAACCCCGACAGCCCCTAGGGAAAAGGCCAGACTGGCCCAGAAGTTGAGATCCTGCAGTCCCAAGATCACTGTCGAGGCAACAGAGAAGACCAAGGACAGTAACTTGACCAGCGAGGCGGACCGACGGAAACGCGCTCTGCGGCTTTCGGACCACTCCATCCCGGCCGTGAGCTGACCCTGAACCCAGCGGGCCAACTCCGCCGGCGGAAGCCCAGCCGGAGGTTGCGGGTTCTCAACCATCTCAGTGTCCTCGTGTCGACAACTCGCGCCCGGTCCACTCTGATGCTCATCTTCCCCCGCGGCTCTGGCCATCGACTCGTCGCCGCCCATGCAGCTTCACGCAACTGCCGCCAGAACCAGATCTAGAGAGCGCCATCAGCTGCCCTGATCACGGACACAGACAGTTCTCGGTCCACTCGTTGGAGGGGCGGTCCGGCAAGGCCGCCCCTGACACGCCATCAGCCAACTACACTCCGGACGACGCCTCCGACCAGGCCAGATAGCGAACCGCTGCTGGAGTATTAGGGCTCGTCCGGCGAATCATGGGCCGAGCCAGGGCCGGACCGAGGCGAGGGCCGGCCAGTGCCCTAATCGTGTTGACCGCCCCCGGCAGGCAGTGCTGGAGTCGGCACGTGGACAGCATCCCCGCCAACCGGCGGCTCTGGAACCAGATCAGCAGCGCCTACCAGCACAAGCACGACCCGCAAATCGGCGCCACACCCCGGCTGTGGGGTATGTACTCCATCCCCGACGCGCACCTGCACGCCCTGGGCGACGTCACCGGCAAGCGCGTCCTCGAACTCGGCTGCGGCGCCGGCCAGTGGTCCAGGGCGCTCGCCGCCGAGGGCGCCACCGTGGTCGGGCTCGACCTGTCCGAAGCCCAACTCACTGCAGCGTCCCGCGCGATGGGAGTGGCCCGCTACCCGCTGGTGCAAGGCGCCGCCGAACAACTCCCCTTCGCCGCCGACAGCTTCGACCTGGTGTTCTGCGACTTCGGTGGGCTCAGCTGGGCGCCCCCGCACCTGGCCGTCCCGCAGGCCGCACGCGTCTTGGGCCGAGGCGGACGCCTGGTGTTCAACGTCGCCAGCCCATGGTTCGAAGCCTGCTACGACGAAGCCGCCAGCCGCGTGACCACGACGCTGCAGCAGGACTACTTCGGGCTGGACACCATCGCCGAAGACGACGGCGCGACCAGCTATCAGCTCACCTACGGCGACTGGGTCAAGGTCCTGCGCGGCGCGGGTCTCATCATCGACGACCTCATCGAGCCGCGGCCCGAACTCGGAACGCCCAACGGCTACAACGAAACCGACCCACCCGACTGGGCACACCGCTGGCCGGCGGAACTGCTCTGGGTAACCCACAAACCGTAAGTTCCGCCGCGCCGAGACGTGAAGGCATAGGGGCTTGACCCAAAGCCGGGTAGTTAGCGTTTTCGCAGGTCACGCAACTGGGCCTGGGAGCCAAGGTGTTGCGGCGCAGAGGCCGGGGCCGAGCTTATGGATGTGGCCGCTGGCAGCCCAGATGCTCACGAGGCCGACGCCATGAGGACCTGGGCGCAGCAGCTCGGCGTGCCGTGCCGCGCATACGCGAACATTTCGCCTGATGCAGGCCCTTGATCGCCCCAAGTTCGCCCGGAACTTGCCACCGACGTCCCGCACGCAGCCTGCTTCGACACCGTCTTCCACGCCCGCCTGCCCGCCGCCGCCCGCGAGCCAGCGGTGCCCGCCACCTGGCGCGAGGAGTACGGGATGCGCCGCTACGGCTTCCACGGGCTCTCTTGCGCCTGGGCACTCGGCCGGACCGCCGAGCTGCTCGGTCAGCACCCCCAGAGCTCCACCTGGTGATCGCCCACCTCGGCGGCGGCTGCTCCGCCTGTGCGGTGCGCAACGGGACCAGCGCCGACACCACCATGGGCTTCACACCGCTGGAGGGGTTGGTGATGAGCCACCGCAGCGGAAGCGTGGACCCCGGCGCCCTGACCTGGCTGCAGACGCGGCACCGTCTGTCCGCCGACGACATCGAGGACGTACTGAATCACCATTCCGGTCTGCTCGGCCTCTCCGGCACCTCCGACGACACCGGCGACCTCGTCCGCAGCCGGGCAGCGGGCGACGAACGCGCCGCTCTCGCCCTGGACGTCTTCACTCATCACTGTCGTCGCGGCATCGCTGCGATGGCCGCGTCCCTCGACCGGCTCGACGCCCTGGTCTTCACCGGGGAGATCGGCGAAGACCAGCCCGAGGTCCACGAAGACGTATGCACCCGGCTCACCGTCCTCGGCCTGACCGGCGGCCTGCGCACGTCTGACGACGCGAGCCGTCCGGCAATCGTCAGCGGGCCGGGGGCGGAAACACCGATCGTGGTCGTAGCCACCGGAGAGGCCCAGCAGATCGACCACGAGACCCGAACCCTTCTCCGCGGCCCGGAAGGCGCACGCGCGCCTTCCGCCCCGCCTCGTCGCGTTCGTAGGAGAAGCGCGAGAAGGTCGTGACCGGCCGGTACCGCACCGCTACCGCTCCTACTGGCCGGGCGCACAGTGGCGCCGTTCCCATACCGTCAGCCCACGTGCGCAGGGCGATGTCGGCGGAAGGCCGCGAATGCATGGGTAGCAGCGTTCCAAAACATGTGTCGGCGGGCTCCGGCAGTCAGGCTGCCCCCCCCGCAGCCCGCGACGCCATGCGCCAACGGTATGCGACACGCCCGACCATCCCCGCGGAGGCGTAAGGCTGACCGAAGCCGGCGCCGAACTGACACCGCTCGGTGGCGGAGTCGACGTCTCTCCTCTGCTACTTGGTGATGCTGCGGCCGCTGTTCAGGATGTCTTCGGGGTTTGCTGTCCTCGCCGGTCCGCGTCCTGTCGGCGAAGGCCCTCGAGGATGACGTTCATCAGAGGCCGTGCTGTTGGTTCCCATTCATCTCGGTTCAGTCGGCCGAGGTAGGCGATGAGCAGGATGACCCCGCGGGCGTCCACGTCCGTGCGGATGGAACCGGCTGCTTTCCCGGCGTCCAGCAGGTGGCTGAGAGCGCCTTCGATGGGGTTCTGGCTGTGGGCGACAAGGTCTTGCCACGCTGCCGGCTCGAGCACTGCCAGGACGCCGTACTTGATCTCGGCGTAGTCGATCACTCGGTCGAGCCAGTGACGCAGGGCTTCCACGGGCTCGTGTTCCGCCAGTAGAGCGGAGGCGGCGGTCACGAGTTCTTCGACGTCGCGCCGGTAGACCTCGGCTAGGAGCGCTTCGCGGTTGGGGAAGTTCCGGTAGAGCGTTCCCTGTCCTACACCGGCGCGCTTGGCGATCTCGTTGAGGTAGACGTGGTGGGACTCGGCGAGGGCTGCGCGAGCAGCCTCAACGATGCGGGTCCGGTTCTGCGCCGCATCCGGACGGCGTACTGGCGCACTCATGGGCCCCTCCTGATGTTCCGCGTCTGACAAGTGGACACGTGTCCGGTAGGCTGGCTACGCAGCGGACACGTGTCCACTTTACTTGGAGGCAGTAGTGCTCTCTCTTCACGGCAAGATCGTCGCTATCACCGGAGCGAGTGGCGGTATCGGCGAAGCCACGGCCCGGCTACTCGCGCAGCGCGGCGCTACGGTCGTCCTCGCAGCGCGCCGCAGCGAGCGCATCGACGCCATAGCGCATGAGGTCCGGGAGCAGGGCGGCCGTGCCGCCACGTGCGTCGTCGACGTCACCAAGGCCGAGGACCTGCAGCGCCTGGTCGCCACCACCATCGACCAGTACGGCCGTATCGACGTACTGGTGAACAACGCCGGCATCGCCCCGATCAGCCCGCTGGCCGACCTCGACACCGAGAGTTGGTCGGCCATGATCGATGTCAACCTTCGCGGCATGCTCAACGGCGTCGCCGCCGCGCTGCCCGCCTTCCGCGAGCAGAGGTCGGGCCATCTGGTCAGCATCGTCTCCGTGGCCGGCCTGTCCGGCGTGTCCCCCACGATGGCTGTCTACGCCGCGACCAAGAACGCGGTGCGCACCGTCCACGAGGGGCTGCGCAGGGAGTCGACCGACGGGGTGGTGCGCACGACAGCCATCTCGCCGGGATACATCCGCACCGATCTCGCCGACTCCATGGCAGACCCGAACATCCGCGAGCAGACGCGCAAGAACATGGACGCGATGGGCATCCCTCCGGAGGCGGTCGCCCGCGCAGTGGCCTTCGCCATCGAGCAGCCCGGCGACGTCGAGATCGGCGAGATCAACGTTCGCCCTACCGTCCAGGCGTGACACTTGCCGTCACCGGTCAAGTGAGACGGCCGCCAGCCGCTTGTACAACGCCACTGTCCGGCCGGGCGTCCCGACGAGCAGAACACAACTCCTGACCTGGCTCCCGGCCTCACCGGGAGCGACGCCTCCCTGTGAAGTGAGTCCCAGAGCGGTCAGCCTGCCTTGCCGTCCTGCGCAGCTGCCCGGGATTGGGTTATGGCGAGGCGGTAGGAGTCGGTGCGTGTCTGGATCAGGTTGCCGCCGAAGGTGAGCCGGTCGACGATAGCCGCGCAGAGCCGAGGATCGGTGAAGATCTTGGTCCAGCCGCTGACACTCTCGTTCGAGGCGATGGTGACACTGTTCTTCTCCTCCGTTCCGTCAGAACCTGGAACAGCAGCTCAGCGCCCCTGCGGTCCAGCTCCATATAGCCCAGCTCATCAATGCACAAAAGATCGACTCGGCCGTAGCGGGCGATGGTCTTGGTCAGCACCTGCTCGTCCGCGGCCTCGACCAGTTCGTTGGCGAGTTTGGTCGCGAGCGTGTAGCGGACCCGGTAGCCGGCCATCGCGGCTTCGGTGCCCAGCGCGATCAGCAGGTGCGACGTGCCTGTGCCCGAGTCGCCGATCAGACAGAGCGGCAGGCCCTTCTTGACTCACTCGTAGGTCGCCAGAGTGTGAATGACCGCCGGGTCCACGCTGGGTTTCGCCTCGAAGTCGAAGGCCCGCAACGACTTCTCGCGGGGGAAGGCGGCAGCCTTGATCCGTCGTTCCGAACGGCGGCGGGCTCGGTCGTCGCACTAGGCCATCAGCAGTTCGGCGAGGAATCCGCGTTACGACATCTGGTCACGGGCGGCCGTTTCGGCGAGCTCGGGGAACTGGGCCCGGATAGTGGGCAGCCGCAGCATGCGGCATGCCTGGTCGACAGCGGCGTCGGCGGCCTGCTCGGTCAATCCGCGGTGGCGTTTGAACGTCGTCATGGCCTGTCTCCCTCGGCGGCGGATCGGTCCGGTCGCCGCGGTGGCAGCAGCTGGTCATAGGCCGTGACCGACGGCAGCGGCCGGTTGTCAGGCGGCAGGTGGGCCAGTCGCCGTTCGGTCAGGAACGTCACCCTGGCCCGCTCCGGCTCCGGGTCTGCTGCAGCGGGCGGGGCGTCGTCGGCCTCGGCGGCCTTGCGGGCTTCCAGAGCGACCGTGTCCGCGGTCAGAGCGCCGACCCGCAGGGCGGCGGCGAGCCCGGTCACCAGGTACTCGTGGTGAAGGTGCGGGCCTGGCAGCAGGACCTCGATCAGCACCCGGGTCCCGTCCCGGTCGCCGTGGGCCTCGCAGACCGCCGCCCACCAGGCGTCATGGACCGGGGTGAACTTGCCCGCAGAGCGGGCCTGTTCTCGTCCGCACGGGGGAGTGCGACGCCTTCAGCCCCGGCCTGCCGGAGATCGGACGCGCCCTCGTCTGCTCCGGCCCCGACAGCCAGGTGGAGGCCTTCGACGCCGCAGCCGACGAGTTCATCACCTACGGGCCACAGGAGCGCGCTGCCGTACTGGCCGAGGTCGACAGGACGGACGGCTGGCGCGGGAGGATTCGGCAGGGCTCAGGGGTGGGGCCAGTGGTGGCCGCCGGTCACCGTGCGGGCGATGCGATGCCACTGGCGTTCCCCGTCGGGCAGGGGCCAGGCCCAGGTCAGCTGTTGCGAGGTGTCCAGGTCGTTGAGGAGGCGGGCGAGTTGTGGGCCGGCGGTGACGGCGCCGTCCGGGACGTTGGGGCCGTGGACGGCGCGTAGTTCGGCGAAGCGTGCCAGTTCGCTCTCGTAGAAGCCCACTGCGTCATCGATGCGTGCGGCGAGGTCATCGCGCGCCACCGTGCGGTGCAAGTGCAGCAGCGGAGGTTCGATGGACTCGGCGATCGCGGCGGCGAGCCGTGCGTGACCGTCCAGGATCAGGTGGCAGTCCAGGCCGCTGACCCACCACAACACAACGGGTGGGAGCGTCCCTTCACGGGCCTGTTTGCGGTACGCCTTGACCCGGCTGTCGTGCGGACCGGGCATGGGGCGCAGCGGAAGAACCTCCCACGATCCGGAGTGGACGAACCAGTCGATGTATCCGTCCGGATGGCCCTCGATGAGCATCGAGCTCCAGTACTCGGCATGCGAGGTTCCGGTGTGGCGCCAGCGCAGGAGCGGACTCTCGCACGAGAGCAGCCATCGGCCTTCGTGCAACGGGCTGCCCGGCGAGTCGATGAGGTACTGGGCGAAGCGGTGAGCCCACCGTTGCGGGCTGCCCGCCAGGGCACGCCCCACGTCGGCGCGCAGCGGTGGCACGAAGGAGCGGTACTCCTCTGTGCGCCAGAAGTCCACGCCCTGGAGGTGGTCTTCGACAACCGCGAGCAGGACAGGCCGAGACAGCCGGGAGAGCAGCAGTCGCGCCCCGGCACTGAAAACGCACAGCTCCGGCTGTTGGCGGTCCTCTACCTCCAAGGACAGGCCCACCCAAGTACCGTCATCCCGCATGACGTCGCTGCGCTGCATGCCCAGAGCGTAGACGGCGGCCGCGGGTGCCCCTATGTCGTGCTGCCAAGGAATTCGGGCTGCGCCGGGATGGGCTGGTGGGCAGCATGGCGGGGTGCCGGATCTGCTGTTTCCTGCGGGACATCGGTCGGCGGCTGGGCAAGCCGGTGCTGATGGATCCGCAGGGCGATTGCGGTCATCCGCTACTCGGCTTCGATGTTGAAGCCGATCGTGTCGTGCGCCTTGCTGAACCACCGGTGATGTGACCGCTGTTGTGGTCCGCGGGTTGGCGGAAGGTTTGGTCGCGGAGCATCGCGAAGAGCATGTCGGCTTGTCGCCTGGCGAGGCAGAGCAGTAGCTGGGTGTGGTGCTTGCCCTGGCGTGTTGTCGCAGTAGATCCCGGAGGGCGGGTCTGGCAGGGACACGACGGCGTGCCCCAGACCGATCACGCTGCCCGCACCGAGGGCGTCTGCCTGCAGGCACAGCCGCTCACGCGGCAGACCTGACATTCCCGGGGCTGGCGATGCACACGTCCGTCGAGTCCATCAGCGTCAACGGCGCCGGCCGGCCTGCCGGTGCCGCCCCGGGTGTCATGCGTCGGCCGGTGCGGAGTCCTTGTCGGTCTGTGCAGGAGTGGACTGCTGTGGTGTGTTGGGTGTGGTGTAGAAGACGGAGCTGCCTTGCTTGGTGCGTTGTGCCTGGTTGCGGGCTACCAGTCCTTCGATGGTGGTGCGTACGACGGTTGTTTTGACGTTGCGGTCGGGATGGGTCTGGCCGAGGGCGGTGGCGATCTCCGCTGCCGAGCGCGGTTCGCTCTGCTCGCCGAGGTAGTGGCGGACCAGGCTGACCAGCGTCGGCTGCACAGTCTTGGCGGCCTTGCCCGCGCGCGGGACGGCGGCCGGCTTGGCGGTTGCGTCGCGACCGGTCCTCGCGGCAGTCTTCTTCGCCCGGGCCCGGGCTGGCGCGCCGGTGCCCGGGGCAGTGGCCGGCTTTGTGCGGGGGGCGGGAATCTTTGTGCTGTCCGTTGCGGGCTGTACGGCGGCTGGGGCCGCATCAATGGCCTGCTGAATGCTGACCAGCACCTGGTGGTCACGCTGCAAGGCGGTCAACTGCTCCTGCAGGGCCGCGATTTCCGCGCCGATACGTTCCTGCTCCTTGGCGTTTGTTTCCAGGTCGGCCGTGACTTGGGCGGTGTACTGCGAGGTCAGTTCGGTGGGGGAGGCGTTCTCGGGCATGGGGCCGCACCACTCTTTCTCGGGCCGAAAGGGCCGTAGTTGAAGGGCCTGGCAGGGGCATGCACCGTGCCGGGCTGACGCCGGGCGGGCGGCACATGCATCAGGGCCTTGTCGTAGTGATGTTAGTGACTACCGGAAGCAGGGTGTCCCCCCTTGAAGCGGTTGACCTCATGTTGACCCCAGACTGCGCGGCCTCCGGAAGGTGAGCCGATGGTGCAGCGCGCCGGCGCCAGGCATGCCGCGCCCTCCGTGGTCGTGGCCGGAGCCCGCCCATGATGGTCGCATGTCCTCAGGCCGGCACGGGTTGTCCGAGATCTTCTCCGAACTGGTCGAGGAGGTGGTCGAGGACCGGTGGGCGTGTGTCAGGCGTTGCGGGGCGGCGTTGAGAGTGTCGAGCACGTCGTTCAGCAGCACGCATGGACATCCGCGGCTGGGCTTCCATCTCTCGGGCGAGGTTGTTCCAGGCTGCGTTCACGTGGTCGTGGATGTCGTTGGATACCGCCGTGTTGCGCTCCTTGGTGAGGGTCCGCTGCTGCGCTTGGCAGAACGATGCATCGGTCGGCATGGCCGGCACCATCACGGTCCACAGCCGACCGCGACAGCGTCGGTCAAGTGCTTGACGAAGCGTCACTTTCGGTAGTCGGCCGGCAAGGCGTACGCGGTTGTCCCATCTCATTTGATCTTGCCCGTGGTCGAGGCTGTGACTAGGAGTGCAAACAGGGGGGAGACGGATCTTCGGCAGAGTCTCAGCTGGTGTTGTAGCCCAGCAGCACTTCCACAGGGTCGTCTCACTTGTTGTTGTCGGTCAGTCGTCTTCGACCGCTGTGCATCGGCGGAAAGCGGCTTGGCGGCAGCGCCCCGAGCAGTAGCGAGCGTCATGGCATCGGTCGGTGCCAGCCGTCCAGTTGACCCCCGCAGGCTGAGCTCTCCCTCACCGGAACGTGACTTTCAGCATCCATGTCAGTGCTGGGTGGAACACTGCCCGGCATGACTGGACCGAATCCGAAAGCGGACCTTCTCCGTTACCTGCAAGACGGGCGTGACGCCCTGCTGTGGAAGCTCGATGGGCTCTCGGAATACGACGTCCGCCGCCCGCTGACTCATACGGGAACGAACCTGCTGGGGCTGGTCAAACACATCGCCAGCGTGGAGCTGGGGTATCTCGGTGACACGTTCGGGCGGCCCTTCTTCAACGAGGAGGTGCCGTCTTGGTGGTATACGGAGGACTCAGAACCCAACTCGGACATGTGGGCCACCGCAGACCAGTCGCGAGAAGAGATCGTCGGGCTGTATCACCAGGCGTGGGAGCACTCCAACAGCACGATCGCGACGCTGCCGCTTGACGCGATCGGTCACGTCCCGTGGTGGCCGGAGGAACGCCGAGAGGTGACACTGCACCACATCGTGGTGCGCGTGATCACCGATACCCAGCGGCACACCGGCCACGCCGACATCGTGCGCGAGCTCATCGACGGCACCGTCGGGTATCTGCAGGGCAACGACAACATGCCACCAGGCGACCACGCGTGGTGGGAGGACCACCGGAGCCGACTGGAGCGCGTGGCGCGGGAAGTCGGCAACAGCTGATCGCCCTGCTGCCGCCGACCCCGCCCACCGGCTCCGAAGTCGGCCGGCCATACGGCGATTCAGATGACTTCGTCTTGTGAGCGAGGCGGTACGAAGCTCACGTACCTCGGCCCGGTAGCAGCAATCTCACTCGAGACCAGCCGCGAATCCAACACCGTCATGGGAGAATGCCAGAACGTCGCGAAAGACGGGACATCGGTCTCACGCGATGCCGCCTCTCACAGCCGAACACCCAGGTAACGCTCCGAGACGACTCCTCAAGATCTGTGCCAGACCCCAAAACTCACTGGCATCGATCATGGAAAAGAACGCCGAGTGACTCCCGGAGTCAGCGCGAAATGACGTCCACGGAGAGGCTCTGTCCCACACGTTGTGGGGCATCACTCGCTGTGACAGCTCGTTCGCTTGGTTCGCGGTAGACCTCACGGAACTGAGCTTCGGTCAAATTGGGTGCGCTGCGGCTGCTCCGGGCGATAGTTTGAGGCGATGATCAACCTGCAGGTTCGTCACGAGTCCGGGACTGTGGTGGCTGGGTCCGAGCATGGCGTCGCCTGGGACGAGTCGCTCGCAGAGATCGAGCGGTCCCAGTTTCCGCTGCTCGCCGGTGTTTGCCCGTTCGCCGACACCGTTTTCAATACCTGGCAGATCCCCATGCTGCTCGAGGAATTGGGACGCCTGCCCGCCGAACGAGGTGGTCCTTGGGTTGACGCGGTGCGAGCCTTGTGCCGGACCGCGGAGGAAGGCTCGCACCGATACGTCTGGTTCGTTGGTGACTGATCTCCCACCCTTGGTCCTAACCGTGAACGTCACGCCAACAGAACCCGTTTGCGAAGGAGTTCGAATCCGGCGCGGCCGAACATCTGACGCTTGAACATCTTGATCCGGTTGACATGGCCTTCCACGACGCCGGAGTTCCACGGCAGTGTCAGGCCCGCGATGACTGTGTCGAGGTCGCGTTCGAGGTGCTGAGCGAACCGGCTGAGGCTGGGCAGGTCGGCGACGGCTCGGGCAGATTCGATCCATTCTGGCAGCCGGTCGCCCTGCAGCTCGGTGACCATGTGGGCGAATGAGCGCACGTGCTCGGCGAGTGCTGTCAGCTCGGGGCAGTTGGCCAGGACCGCCTCGAGCTGCAGGAGGTCGCGTTCGACGAGGGCGTCGGGGTGGGTAAGTATCCAGCGGGCGACGGCGCGAGCTGACGGTGGCCGAGGCCCGATGGGCTGGGGCTTGCCACGCAGAGTCCTTCTCACGTAGTCGCGGACGCTGCTGTAACCGTCGGGGTAGCCCTGTTCGCTGATTTCCTCCCACAGCTTCCAGGCGTTGGTGCAGCCGTCCTGCCACCGTTGGTCGAGGTAGGGCTTGAAGGCATCGAGCCTGGTCGCACGGTTTTGCCACTGGCCGGTGAAAAGCTCTTCCGGGGTGGTGGCGCGAGAGAAGCGCATGATGGTGTTGAGACCCAGACCGAGCTGTCGGGCCACGGACCGCTTGCTGTGTCCGGCTGCCAGGAGCGCGTGAACGGTCGCGTTCTTAGCACGGGTTCGTTCGGCGAACCGGTGGCCTGTCGGCCAGGGTGACGACACCGCCGGCTCCGCCTTCTCTTGAGGTCCGTCCGGAAGCACTGGCATGGGGCGCAGGCAACCGCGGTGCCGGTAGACGCACGTCTCGGCGGCTTCGCCCAGGTTGTGCCAGAGGTGCGAGCGGTCGGCGACTTGGAGTGCTTGCGGGGCGCCGCGGGTGGCGCCGTCGGCGAAGAAGGGAGCGCGATCACGGCAGACGATCTCTATGCCGGGCCGCTCGGCCAGCCAGGCTGCGAGCGTATCCGCCTCCCGGTCCGGCAGGAGGTCGATCGGACGACGTGTTTCGACGTCGACGAGCACGGTTCCGTAGATTCGACCTCTGCGCTGGGCGTACTCGTCCACGCCGACTACGCGGGGCGTGACGGTGGGCGGCTCCGGGAGGGAAGTGATCAGTCTCAGCAGGGTGTTCCGGCTGACCTGCGCTCCGAAGGTATTCGCCATTCGAGCCCCGGCCCGACCCGCGAGCGCGAGAGCGACCGAGATGAGAGCCGATCGCAGCCGTTCTGTTCGTCGGCCGAACCGCCGGGTGAGCCCCGGTACCTGCTCGACGAAGGTCTTGCGCGGACAGGACGTCTCAGTGCAGACGAACCGCCGCACTCTCAACGCCACCACGACGCACTTGCCTGCTAAGGGCAGATCACGAGGAAACCGCAGATAGGAACCGTGTACTCGCCCTGACCGACAGCCGCACCCAGGGCAAGCCGCCTCCTGGACCATGCTCCGGGCCTCGACCCGGACGACCATGTCGGTCACCTCGACCGACTCCAAATACACGTCCTCCGCCGAGGAGAACAGCAACTCTTCGAGCTTCGGCCGCACTTCGTCCACGGCGCAGAACTGTCGGCCACGTTGTCCACCGGCCGGGCGATTTTCAGGCGACCTCAGCCACCATGACGAGAAGATCAACAGCCACTCAGCGTACGCGACCACAACAAGTGGGACAGAACCCGAGAACGGACAGCAGATCTACACCACTTCCGGAGGCACCCCGCCGCACACAGAAAATCGAACTGTCCAGCAGACACGACAGCGGCCGGCACCATCCCGGCTTCCTGTGTCGGTAAGGAACATGTCACCAGCCGCAAAGTGGTCCGGGGACCGGAAAGCCGTCAGCGCTGAGGCGTGTGGGCGTCGTCGAGTTACTCGCGGACCTGAGCGTTCACTGTGGGATGCGCGTCACCGCTGTCCGCGCCCAGGCCCGCGAGCAGGCGCAGTCCGTCCTCGGCGGGGCTGCCGGGGGCCGCAGAGAGCACCAGCAGCTCCATGCCTGATTCATCCGGTAGCGCGAAGTTCTCCTGGTGCAGTTCCAGCAGTCCGATCAGCGGGTGCCTGTACGCCTTGCGTCCATGTGTGCGGGCGCGCACGTCTGCGCGGGCCCAGAGGCGGCGGAAGCGCTCGCTGCCCATCGCCAGCTCGCCGATGAGCGAGGCCAGGCGGGGGTCCTCGGGGTATTTTCCGGCGGCCAGGCGCAGGTGCCCTACCACGTCGAGGGTGCAGTTCTCCCAGTCCGCGTAAAGGCCGCGCTCGGCCTCCTCAAGGAAGATGTGCCGAGCGGTGTTCAGGCCCGGCATCGGCCGGCCGTAGAGGAGCCCGGCGAGGCGGTTCCCGGCGAGCACGTCCAGGCGGTGGTCCATGATGAGCGCGGGTGCGTCGGCGACCAGATCGAGAACGCGCAGCAGCTCCGGCCGGACCCGCCCGCCCGGCGCCTTCGCGCGGCGGCGGCGCTGCCGGGCGAGCCGGTAGAGGTGCCCGCGTTCGGTCTCGTCAAGGCCGAGGACGCGGGCGAGCGCGTCGAGGACCTGCTCGGAGGGCTGTGTCGCGCGACCCTGCTCCAGGCGTACGTAGTAGTCGACGCTGACTCCGGACAGGTGCGCGACCTCTTCGCGGCGCAGCCCTTCGACCCGGCGGCGGCTGTCGGTGGGGATGCCCACGGCAGCCGGGTCGACCCGGGAACGCCGGGTCCGCAGGAAGCCCGCAAGATCGTCCATGCCCCCAGTATGGCCTCGGGTGGTGCCCGTGAAGATGGTCCTGTCGGTACCAGGAAGTCCCGTCCAACGGAAGACGAGCCCCTGAACACCGGGCGCCGCGGCGCCCAGGATTGAAGGCACCCTGATCCGAAGGAGTTCCCATGAAGACGCTGATCGTCTACGCCCACCCGGAGCCGAAGTCGCTCAACAGCTCGCTGAAGGACCTCGCGGTGTCCACATTGGAGACCGCCGGGCACGAGGTACGGGTGAGCGATCTGTACGCGATGAACTGGAAGGCGGTCGTCGACGCCGCGGACTACGGCCCCGACGCCTCAAGTCCGCTGAAGGTCGCGGCGGACTCGGGCCGGGCCTTCGACGCCGGGACGCTCACCCCGGACGTCCTCGCCGAGCAGGAGAAGCTGCTGTGGGCCGACACGGTCATCTTCCAGTTCCCGCTGTGGTGGTACACGATGCCCGCGATCCTCAAAGGCTGGGTTGACCGGGTGTTCACCTACCACTTCGCGTACGGCGTCGGCGAGCACAGTGACACCAGGTACGGCGAGCGCTTCGGTGAAGGCACCCTCGCGGGCAGGACGGCTCTGCTGTCGGTGACCGCCGGCGGCCCGGAGCCGCATTACACCGCTCGCGGGATCAACGGCCCCATCGACGATCTGCTGTTCCCGATCCACCACGGCATCCTCTACTACCCGGGCATCGAGGTGCTGCCGCCGTTCGTGCTGTGCGGCACCGACCGAATGGCCGGCGAGGACTACCCGGACGTCGCCAAGGCCTGGGAGCAGCGCCTGCTCACCCTGGAGTCGACCGAGCCGATCGCCTTCCGGCGGCAGAACTTCGGCGACTACGAGATCCCCTCGCTGCATTTGAAGGAGGGACTGGAGTCCGCGGGCCGCACCGGTTTCGCGCTGCACGTGCGCGGCTAACCGCCCGCGATGAACTGGACGAACTGAGGCGCGAACTCAAGGAACAGCCCGAGGGCCGCGGCCAGCTACCTGCTCTCGGCCCTGGACACCCCCCGCTCCGCAACCCGAGCCGAAGCCGGCCCCGAGCCGCGCCCGACAGACCGCCACGGCCGTCACCGCAATCGGGCTGCGCCGCCCTGCCTGGGACGGTTCCGGCCTCGGGGAACATCGGTACAGCGGTTGTCGGTGAGGACGATCATGGTCCGGTGGGCGCGAGTGTGCTGACGCGGTTCTCGTACTCACGGCGGGCCTTGCGCTGGGCCGCGACCGCGGGGACGCCCTGGCCGCCGTCGAGCGGCTGGCAGCGGGCAAGGAGTTGGTGGTTGACCGCTGGCACAGCTGTGACGCGAAGGGTGTAGCCCTGATCGCGCCGTACGGTCACCCCCTGGTCGAGCGCGGCTTGCTCGGCGGGCTCCAGGTCGGCGCCCGCGCGGGGGAAGTCGGAGACCTTGCCCGGCATGTCGAGGGTGACTGGCAGCTCCGGTGCGAGGGCGTCCTCCTCGATGGCGGTGTGGTAGGGCAGGAGGTCGGCGACCGCCGTGCGGATCGCGCCGCGACTGACGCCGTGGACGCGCGAGAGGTCGGCGATGGAGCGACCTTCCAGGTACGTGGCGCGCACGGTGTCGGTCTTGTCGGCCGGGACGGCTGGGCAGCGCCCGCCCTTGCTGCCCTTGGCTTCGGCGGCGCGCAGTCCGCCGTAGGTCAGTTCGCGTTGGAGTTCGCCGGCGGCGGCGAGGGTCTGCACCATGAGCTTCACGGTGGACAGCAATTCTCCCGTGCGCGGATGGCGGGCGCCGACCTCCGCACGTTCAACCAGGCCGACCTGGACGCCATCGCTCACGAACTCAACCACCGTCCGCGCAAAACCCACGGCTACCGCACTCCGGCAGAGGTCTCCGCTGACCTCCTGAACAGCAGTGATGCGCTGACCGCTTGAGCTCGCCATCGTTTGCCGACAGGTGTCGCGGGTGAAGACGTCGCGGTCTTTGGCATCGCGTCAGTGTCGAAGTTCCGGATTCAGGTCAGGCCGGCGGGTCGGGGGTGTATCTGGCGAGCATCGTCTGGACGGCCTCTTCGACGGCGTTGTGGATGTCGGAGGTTGCGGGGTTCCAGCCGGTCAGCAGCATGCGGGGCCACAGGACGTAGTTGGCGATCATGCCGAGGAACTGGTTCGCGGCGCTTTCAGCGTCGGGCACATCGGCGTTGCCCGCCTCGTGCTCAGACTCCAAGTAGTGCTGGACGGAGGCGAAGTAGGGCAGTTTGCCGAGCTGGAACTGCATCCGTCCCAGCTCGGGGAAACGAGGCAGTTCGGCGATAACGATCCGGAACAGGCCTGTCATGCGGGGCTGGCCGATCAGGTCGGCGTAGCGGTGGCCGATGGCTGTCAGCCCGGAGCGCAGGTCTCCCGCCTGTGGCTGCGCGGCGGTATCGCCGGCGTCGCGCTGCCAGGACTCGGTGACGATGGCCTCGAAGAGGGCCGCCTTGGTGGGGAACTGCTTGAACAGGGTGGACTTCGAGACCCCGGCCGCTTCGGCGATCCGTGCGAGGGAGGTGCCGTCGTAGCCACGGTCCAAGAACAGTTCTGTGGCCGCGGAGGTGATCGCCTCGCGTTTCTGCTGGGCGAGCTTGCGGTGATGCGCGGTGAGTTCTGCTGCCATGCGGAGAGTATGCCGCAGCCCCGAGGCGAGTCACTTGACTCGCCTCGGGGGGCCCGCTTACGGTGCATCAGCAAGGCGAGTCGGGTGACTCGCATCTGATCTGCATCTGATCTTTGGCACCTGGGCGCATCCTGGTTGTCGCACGGTGGAGGAAGTTCATGACAATCGACAAGATCGCTTTGGTGACCGGTGCCAATCGCGGCCTCGGGCGCAGCGCGGCCATCGCCCTGGCGACACGCGGGGTGCGGGTCGTGGTCACCCACCGCGGCGATGTGGCCGGGGCTGAGCAGACGGCGGAACAGGTGCAGGCCGTGGGTGGGACTGCCGCTGTTCTCCGGCTCGACATCAGCGACGTCTCCTCCTTCGCGTCCTTCACCTCCGAACTGGGCGTGCAGCTGGAGCGCTGGGATACTTCGCGGCTCGACATCCTGGTCAACAACGCGGGAGTGGGAGTCTTCGGGCCGCTGGAGACTGTCACGATCGACGACTTCGACACGGTGATGGGCACCAACGTCCGGGGCACGTTCTTCCTCATCCAGTCGCTCGTGCCGCTGCTGGCCCAGGGCGGCCAGGTCATCAACGTCTCGACGTCGCTGACCCGCCACACCAGCCCCGCCACCTCGGCCTACTCCGCCTCGAAGGCCGCCGTCGAAGCTCTCAGCCGCACCCTCGCCGCAGAACTCGGACCTCGCGGCATCCGGGTCAACTCCATCGCCCCGGGGCCGACCGCCACCGACTTCAACGGCGGAGCGATGCGGGACGACGCCGGAATGCGCCAGGTTCTGGCCGGACAGACCGCGCTCGGCCGCGTCGGCGAACCTGAGGAGATCGGCGACGCCATCGCTACGCTGGCCTCCGAGGGACTGCGTTGGGTCACCGCCCAGCGCATCGAGGTCTCCGGCGGCGCCCTCCTGTGACGCCGGGCGACGGCCGGTAGGGAAGCAGGCAGTGACGGCCCCGACTCACTCCGAGCCGACCGACTCGTCTTCATTCTCGTCCAGCTCTGGCGCACCAGGGTCCCGAAGCGGGCGCAGGGCGCCGGCGGCCGGAACGCCGGCGGGAAGCTGTAGCGACCGAGCAGGTTCAGGTTGCGGCGCTTGAGCGGGGAAAGCCGGGCGATGTCTTCGTCCCGGATCTCGTGGCCCTCGGCTTGGAGCTGGGCGACGTCGCCGTCGATGTACTTCGTCGTCCAGAGCGCGATGGCGTTGAGGACCAGGCCGAGCGCGCCGAGCTGATCCTCCATGCCGTCGCGGTACGCCTGGTGGATGGTGCCGCGCTTGCCGTGGCACACGTCGCGGGCGAGCTTGTGGCGGGACTCCTGCACGGTGAGTTGCCGGTTCAGCTGACTAGAAGCACCCCCGGCGTCGAGCGCCCGCGACCGGGATCATGGGCGCGGAGAGCATGTCCGGGAGAGTCGCAGGTCGGACCGTGGGGTTTCCAGAAGCCCGGAACGATCAGCTGGCAATTGTGAACCCGCAGGTACAGAGGGGTGTGTTGGTCCCTTCGAAGGAGCCGCAACCATTGCGCTTCAGCCACTGCCATCACGACGTGTACAGGTGCTCATGATCTCGCCGTTGCTCCGGTGCCAAGGAAACTTTATCGTGTTAGCCGTCGCCGGCCCGTAGACACCGTCCCACAATTCGGACTGCTCGGGGAAGAGATAGATCATCTGAACCCAGTGGAGAGCCGCAGCAGTCCGGCTTCCAAAGTCACCGTCGACCACGATGTCCTCGCCGTAGCAGAACTTCAGTGCGGTCTGCAGCGCCACGACCCCGCTGTTCTTGTTCCCCTCCTTGAGGAGGCACTTCACGGTGGAGCTCGACTTAGGGATCATCATGTAATAGGAGTACGCCGCCACCGGCTTCATCTGAACCTGCCGAGTGCACTGCGGTGTCGCGGTGCTCGCCGCACCCGCCGGCGCCACCCCCGCTCCCGCCGTGAGCAATCCGGCGGACACGAACACTGCTGCGAACTTGAGTCTGAACTTCATTGGGTGTAGCTCCTTTCCCCTTCGAGGTCGTAGGGCGGCACCTGACGTGCCGCCGACTGGCGACATCAGAGTGCGGGGCGAGCGGCGAGGGCCGCCACGGTTGCCACGGAAGTGGCGTCCTCATGGGACGCCTCAGCCGCTGACCTGCGGGGACGCAGTCCGATGGGACCGAATGGCGGGACGGTGGGACGGGCGGTGGCCGACTTCCGTACGGGCCCGGGAACCCCGTTCGGGTGCATTCCGTGGATACTCGCGTCGACTCTGATGCGGAATGCGACGGGAAACAGGGGCCGCTTGCCAGGGCCACTGGGCACAGACCGCGAACGTGAGTAGGGGGACGATGCCGCGCTGGAAAGCGCTGCCCGCTGAACCGGATCCGAGCGTCCTGCAGTTGGTGGTGCGCTTGCGCCGACTGAAGGACCTCGGCGGCTGAACATGCGGCAGTTGGCGGCGAGGACCGGATACAGCCCGAAGTCGTGGGGGCGGTATCTGGCCGGCAGATACTCCAGCCGACGTGGAACGGGCTCACACGAACGGTGTGCGGGTGATCGTCGTGGCGTCAGGGCGCAGCGACGAAGCCGCACTGCGAGACGCTGGCGCGGAAGTCGTCCTGTCGGACCTGAGGGACACGGAGTTGCTGGTGAAGCTCGTTCGTGGCAGCGGCCAATAGGCGTCGTCAGCGCGTTGCGAGGGCAGTGCTACGGCCCTCATCCGCGGTGGATGCAGGGCGAGTCCCTGATGAGGCGGGGGCCGCGCGTGTCGCAACGTGCGGAAAGCCCCGGCCATCACCTGCCGGGGCTTTCCGCTATCCGAGATCACGTGCTCGTCGCCGACCGTTCCGGTTCCCCGGGCCGTATCAGCATTCGTACGCGAAGTCGGGCACGACGTCCTGAGTCCATGTGACCGTTCGCGTCCCCATCCCCGGGATGTACTTGCAGGTCGGATCCCATGACCAGTCGAGAGACACCGTGGCGCAGATCCCGCCCGCGCACTGGTTGTACCGGCCCCCATGAAGATGCATGGCCCTGAGATATACCAGCGGTGACGGACAAGCTGGCTCGGTGCCGCAGGAGATGGTGGGCCTGTGGGGCAGTGCCGTTTGAGGGGGCTTCGACCGTGGCGATCAGTTTCGTAAGGTCCGGCGGACGTCGGTCAGGTGACGGACCAGCGGCGTAGTTGGCGGGCGATCCGGGCTACTCCGAGCGCTCCAGATGCGGCGTCGCGTACGAGCGCGACGGCAGCCTTGGGCGGGTACTCGAGCCGGTGCGCGTTCAGGATCAGGTACGCCTCGGTAGCGTGCCAGGCGAAGGCCTCGCCTGAGTGCTCCAGGCACGGAAGTTTCGCCAGGGTCTGCAGTAGCGCGCCCGCTTTGAGGTGGAGGGACCCGTAAATGTCGTGCTCCATCGCTCGGGCATTGACCCGCGCGGCAGCCGCGTAGAGCGGCCCGTAGTCGTCGACCTGGGGATCACCCTCGAGCAGCTCGGCGGCGTGCAGCAAATACGTGACGTCGAGCGGGTGGAGTGGCTCCGGCTGGGTCACGCGGCGTGCCCTGGGTGCCCGAGCTCCCGCTGTGCTTCACGCTCGGCCGCCCGCTGCTCAGTGCTGGGATCCACGCTGCTGGGTTCGGCCGCGAAGGCCATGCCGCTGCGGGCCATGGACTCCTTGAAGCCCGCCAAAAATCGCTGTTCTACGGCGATCGCGCGATCGTAGGCGGCCGAGAGGATGTATTCCTGCATGCTGACTCCCGCCTCCTTCGCGGCAGCCGCGATAGCCGCCCGCTGCGCAGGGTCGGGGAAGCGTAGATTCATTGCCTTGGGCTCCGACATGGCACCCATGGTACCAGTGGTACCGGCTCTGGGTGGGGGGAACGACGGCTCGGCCGTGAGGCCGCGAAGGCGACCCCTCGCAGTCGAGAGTCGCGTATTCCTTGGCCAACGACCTCGTGCACGGTTGGCCGTGGCATGTCGAGGTGTGTGGTGTTGTCGGTGTTTACGCTCGACAGACATGTCCGAGGGTGGCGGTCTGCTGG
>NZ_JBIUCC010000022.1:0-23951 GCF_044593495.1 Streptomyces sp. NPDC051963
CCAACTCGCGGAGGTTCTACGACCGCAAACGCGCCGAGGGCAAGAAGCACGTCCAGGCCGTACTCGCCCTCGCCCGACGACGCGTCAACGTCCTCCGGGCCCTGATCCGTGACCGGCGGTGCTACCAAGTCGCACCGCCAGTGACCTCGGCCGCTTGACAACAGCATTAGGAAGCCACGGCCTCGATGAGGGAGAACGGCGCGGCCTCCGTCAGCGCGGTGACCGATGTGACGGACAGTCCCGCCCGGCGGCACACCTCCTCGAAGTCCTTGCGTGTGCGTTCCCTGCCGCCCAGGTTCACCATCATGTTGAGGTCGCTCAGATAAGTGATCCCGTCGTCGGCGGCATGGGCATCGGTGCCGGTGTCGACGACCTCGGGAAGCACGGGCTCCACGATCAGGACGCGGCCACCGTCAGGCAGCACCGCGCGGCAGTGGCTCAGGATCGTCACCGCCTGATCGTCCGACCAGTCATGCAGGACGCTCTTCATCATGTACAGGTCCGAGCCCTCGGGCACCGACCGGAAGAAATCCCCGGCGACCAGCGAGCAGCGTTCCCTCACCCCCTGCCGCTTCAGCGCCTGCCCGGCTTGGGCCAGCCCCTCCGCCGTGTCGTAGAGGACACCGGTGAGACCCGGATGCGCGTCGAGGACTCCGGCCAGGACGGTTCCATCCCCTCCACCGACGTCCGTGACCGCGGTGAACCGGCCGAAGTCGTAGGCGAACGGCAGCGCGGCGGCGGTCGCCCCGGCGGCCTGGCTCATCGCCGCGTTGAACTCCGCGGACAGCTCAGGATTCTGGGCGAGATGGCTGAAGAAATCCGTGCCGAAGACGGCGTCGAAGGCGACATCGCCGGTACGGACACTGCCGTCCAGATGCTCCCAGGCACGCGCGATCGCCGGCTCGGTGAAGACCCGTACCAAAGACGTGAGCGAGTCGGGCCGCCGGGAGTCGAGGAGGTTGCCCGTCGGGGTCACCGAGAAGGAATCAGGCGTGTGCTCCACCAGCAGGCCGAGACCGGCCAGCGCCCGCAGCAGCCGGGTCATGGCCTGGGCCTCGGCCCCGGCGTCGGCGGCCACGTCGGCAGCCAGACGCTCTTTGTCGCCGATCAGCTCGACGACCCTCAACTGGACGGCCGCGCGCACGGTTTGCGCGGCCATGGTCCCGAAGACGAGCCGGACGACAAGGTCGCGGTCGCCCGCATCCGGTGTGTGGACATGCGTGTTCGCCACAGGAGTGTTCCTTCCTCGATGAGCCAGTCGTTTCAGCAGCGCGCCGGTCAGCTGACGGACGTCGCCCTCTCGGCCAACGCGCCCGGCGTGCATCCGGCGAAGGCCATGACATCGCGATGGAGATGAGGCTGGTCGACATACCCGCAGGCCAGGGCGACATCGGCGGCGTTCTCGCCCGCGCAGAGCGCTCGGGCGGCGTGGTCGAAGCGGACCAGCATGGCGGCGCGTTTGGGGGTGAGCCCGACCTGAGCACTGAACCTGGACCACAGCCGCTTACGGCTCCATCCGCAGGACGCGGCGAGGTCACCGACCCGTACCCGGCCGCGCTGCGCCACGATGTGGTCCCAGACAGCGGCAACCTCAGGCGCCATTGCGGGTGCCCGAGAAGCCCTCTCCCTGAGAAACTCGTCCATCACCGTGAGGCGTTCCTGCCATGCCCCGGCATCGGTCAGCCGCTCGCGCAGTCGTCGCTCGTGCCGCCCCCACAGTTCGTCGAGACCGGTGACGGCCCCGTCCAGCTCGCGCAGGGAGACGCCCAGCAGCCCGTGGGCGGCCCGGGGCGACAAGCGCATCTCGATGCACTCGACCCGCTCACCGCGAATCCGGGCCGGACCGGGCGCCAAGGCGGCAACGAAGCTGTTCAAGGGCCGCCGTCCATGGCTGCCCTCGACGGTGAGCGGATCGTCCCCGAGCCCGACGATGACGATCACGGCGGGCTGAGGAAGCACCTTCAGATCCAGCCCGGCGGCAACCCGGTCGCGGAACCCGGCCATAGACACACCGTCGACGGAGGTACCACCGACGGGCCGGGCGACTTCCCAGCCGTTCTCGACATCGCGGTCCACTGGCTCGACCCCCACCTCGTCACTGCGCATGCCTCTAACATCGCCGACTCGGGCGCCCCTGTCTTGGACGAAAATTCCGAGAGCCCCCCTCCCCCTTGCCGGCCCCTAGCCCCGCAACCCCTTCCCCAGCCTCCTGAGCCCCTCCCCGATCGTCTCCGGCGTCTGCGTCACGAAGCACAGCCGCAGCGTCGAACGCTCCGGCTCACCGGCGTAGAAGGGCGCGCCCGGGACGTACGCCACATCCTGCTGCACCACCTTCCCCAGCAGTGCCGTCGTGTCGTACGACTCCGGCAGCCGGGCCCAGAGGAACATGCCGCCCTCGGGACGGCTCCACGTGGACCCCGGCGGAAGGGCCTCGGCCAGCCCAGCGAGCATGGCGTCGCGCCGCTCGCCGTAGACGCGCGCCACGCGGGCCACATGACCGTCCAGATCCCGGTCAGCCAGATACCGGGCGGCGGCGAGCTGATTGACGGTCGGGGTGTGCAGATCGGCGGCCTGCTTGGCGACCACGCAGGCCCGCCGCAACTCGCCCGGCGCCCGCAACCAGCCCAGCCGCAGGCCCGGCGCCATCACCTTGGAGAAGGAGCCGAGCAGGACGGTACGGTCCTCCGCGCCCGCGCAGGAGGCGATCCACGGCACCCGCTCACCCTCGAAGCGCAGTTCGCCGTACGGGTCGTCCTCGACGATCCACAGTCCGTGCCGGGCGGCGACGGAAGCCACACCGGCCCGGCGTTCGACGGACATGGTGCGCCCGGTCGGGTTCTGGAACGTGGGGACGGTGTACAGGACCTTCGGCCGCTCCCGCACCACCAACTCCTCCAGCGCCGAAGGATCGAGACCGTCCCCGTCGCCCGGCACGGCCACCACCCGCGCACCCGCGAACCCGAAGGCCTGGAGTGCCGCCAGATAGCAGGGGTTCTCGACCAGGACCGTGTCACCGGGCTCCACCAGCGCGGTCGCGAGCAGGGACAGCGCCTGCTGCGAACCGGTCGTCACCAGCACATCGTCGGCATCCGTGACGAGCCCCCGCACGGACATACGTCCGGCGAGCGCGGCCCGCAGCCCCGGCTCCCCCTCGGTCGTGGAGTACTGCAAAGCCCGCGGCCCCGCCTCCGCGAGGACATCCCGGTAGGCCGCCGCGATCCCCTCCACGTCGAAGAGCTCCGGCGCAGGCAGCCCGCCCGCGAAGTTGATCACCTCGGGCCGGGCGGTGACGGCCAGGATGTCCCGTACCGGCGAACCACCGATGGAGCGCGCCCGCGCGGCGAGCGGCGGAACAGGGCTGGACGACGGCGCAGGCTCGACGACGGTCACGTGGCGGCTCCCAGGGGCGATGACGGCTCTTTTCCTGCCCGCACCCTAAAAAACCACATGCCACCTACAAGCAGGTTTCCGCGATACGGACGACGCCCCACCCCGCACGCCCGTCCCACCCCCCATCCCAGAAAAGGAAACTTCCCCCAGCTCAGCGCCCATCCCAACCGTCCCGCGTCCCGAATCCCCGGCCGGGACTGGCGACGACGGCCGATCACCACGCAAGCTGAAACCATCCCCCGGCACCCACCACCGAAAGGGCCACCATGTCCGCACGCCCCGCCGCCCGCACCGGGCTGCTCGCCGCGACGACGGCCGCGCTCGCCACCCTCGTGCTCACGGGCTTGCTCACCGGGTGCGAGGACGGCGAGGGCCTGCGCGACGAGGGCCCGTCGGCCATGACGACCTCGACGGCCACCACCCCCGCCGAGGACCGCTAGGACCCCTGCTCGGGCGACTCGACCCACTCCTCGCCGCCCAGCGGAAACTCGTACGCGGGCCGGCCGTTGTTGCCGCTCGTACGGAACGGCTCACCGCCGTCATCGATGACCAACGTGCCCTTCCGCGGGCCACTGGACCAGTCCAGCTCCAGGTACCAGCGCACGTCGTACGCCGAGGCGTCGGCCGTGATGCGGAGGACCTCCGGATCCGACTCGCTCACCTTCAGCGGAAAGTCGCTCTGCCCCGACCCGGCCACGACAGCCGGACGGGCCGCGTCCAGGGCAACGGTGAAGGGCCGGGTCGGCACACTGCCACCGCAGCCGACGCCCATCACATAGTCGTTCCAGGCCGGCGGCGTGTCCCTGCCGACCACATGGACGGTCAACTTGTCCAGAACCACGGTCTGCTCCCCGGTGCCCCGGCTACGCGGGCGTCCTCCTCGCGTCGGCCGACGGCAGCGGCGGCACCACCGCCAAGAAGCTCACGGTCGCGTTTCAGGGCAAGACCCCGAACAGCTCCGGCGGCGCCTCCGCGACTCCGACGGTGCCGCCCAAGGGCTTCTACTACGACAGCTCGATGTTCGTCACCTACTGGCAGCAGAACATGGAAGGCGCCCTGAGCTGACGCGGCCGACTACCTCACCTTCTGGGCCGCTTCGGTCGCCCAGTAGGTGAGGATGTTCCGCGCACCGGCCCGCTTGATCCCGGTCAGCGTCTCCAGGATCGCCCGGTCCCGGTCGATCCAGCCCTTCTCGGCGGCGGCCTCGATCATCGAGTACTCGCCGGAGATCTGATAGGCGACGACCGGCACATCCGCGACATCAGCGACGCGCGCCAGGATGTCGAGATAGGGCCCGGCAGGCTTGACCATCACCATGTCGGCACCCTCTTCCAGATCGAGGGCCAACTCCCGCAGTGCCTCGCGCGCATTGGCGGAATCCTGCTGATAGGTCTTCCGGTCCCCCTGCAAGGACGAGGCAACAGCCTCCCGGAAGGGCCCGTAGAAAGCAGACGCGTACTTGGCGGTGTAGGCAAGAATCGCCACGTCCTCACGCCCGATCTGATCGAGGGCATCCCGGACGACCCCGATCTGCCCGTCCATCATCCCGCTGGGCCCGACGACATGCGCCCCGGCATCGGCCTGCACCTGGGCCATCTCGGCATACCGCTCAAGGGTGGCGTCATTGTCGACCCGCCCCTGATCGTCGAGCACCCCGCAATGTCCGTGATCAGTGGTCTCGTCGAGACACAGATCGGACATCACCAGCAGCTCATCGCCGACCTCGGCCCGAACATCCCGAATGGCGACCTGCAAAATCCCGTCCGGATCGGTCCCAGGAGTCCCCAGACCATCCTTCTTGGACTCCTCCGGCACCCCGAACAGCATGATCCCGGAGACCCCCGCCGCCACAGCCTCGGCGGCCGCCTTCTTCAGGCTGTCCCGAGTGTGCTGCACGACCCCGGGCATGCTCGCGATCGCCACCGGCTCACTCACGCCCTCCCGCACGAACGCGGGAAGGATGAAGTCGGCCGGATGCAGCCGAGTCTCGGCAACCATCCGTCGCATGACAGGCGTGGTCCGCAGCCGACGGGGCCGCGTACCGGGAAAGGAACCGTACTTCGTCATGCCACGAGGCTACGCCCGCCCGCCCCCCACCTTTGCCGACGAGCCGTCGAGACAGACACCACGAGCGACCCGCAGCCGAGTACGGCGGCAAGGGGACGTGGCGGGGGTGTCCGCCCGCAGCGGTTGGCGCGTCAACAAGGGCACGTTTCCAAGAGACCGATTTCGCGCCGTTCCGAGGACGGACACCCCCGCCACGTGCCCCCCCCCCCCCCCCCCCCCCCGGGGCCCCCCCCCCCCCCGGGGCCCGCGCCCCCCCCCCCCCCCCCCCCCCCCCCACGTCCCCGACCCCCCACCCACCCGAATGCGCCCCACGCCCCACGGGTCCAAGCTGAAAGAACAAGCCCCCCGAGCACCCCCACGGGGAGGACCCGATGACCACCGCCCACCACCCCCACCACCCCCACGACACCCCCGACCTCTTCGCCCTCTCCGACATCGACGGCCCGGTCCTACGCCCCGCGGACGACGGCTACGCCGACGAGGTCACCGGCTTCAACCTGGCCGCCCGCCACATCCCGGACCTGGTCATCGGCGCAACGAGCGCCGGCGACATAGTCGCCGCGATGCGCTGGGCCGCAGCCACCAACACCCCGGTATCCGTCCAGGGCACCGGCCACGGCGCCAACTTCCCGATCGACAGCGGCCTCCTGATCAACACGTCCCGCATGACGGACGTACAGATCAACCCCACCGACCGCACCGCAAGGATCGCCGCGGGCGCGAAGTGGCGCCACGTCCTGGAGGCCGGCGCCCCCCACGGCCTCGCCGCGCTCAACGGCTCGTCCACGGACGCGGGCGTGATCGGCTACACGCTCGGCGGCGGACTCCCGGTCCTCGGCCGGACCTACGGATACGCCTCCGACCTGGTCCAGTCCTTCCAGGTCGTCACGCCCGACGGCGTCCTCCGCGAGGTGAACGCGATCCGCGAGCCGGAGCTGTTCTGGGCCCTGCGCGGCGGCAAGGGCAACGTAGGCGTAGTCACATCCCTCGTGACCGAGCTGATCCCGCTGTCCCGCATCCTCGGCGGCGGCATCTACTGCGCCGGCGAACACGCAGAACCCCTCCTGCGAGCCTGGGCCGACTGGACAACCACCGTCCCGACCCAGATGTGCTCGGCGTTCACACTGCTCCGGCTCCCCCCGCTCCCGACGATCCCCGAGCCACTGCGAGGCCGCTTCTGGGCCCGCGTCGCGATCGCCTGGACCGGCGATCCGGACGACGGCAGCCGCCTCCTCGCCCCGATCCGCGCGGCCGCCCCGGTCGTGTTCGACACGGTAGACGAGATGGACTACACAGCCGTTGACTCGATATACGCGGAACCCCAGGACCCGCTACCCGCAAGGGAGTCCTGCGCACTACTAGCCGACCTCACCCCCGAGGCCGTGGACACACTGCTGGCGCAGTCGGGCCCCACGGCACCCTCCGACTACCCCCTGCTGATCGTCGAACTGCGCCACATGGGCGGCGCGTTGTCCCGCACCACGACCCACGAGGACGCGATCTGCGCCCGCGACGCGACCCACCTGATGGAAACGGTCGCCGTCATCCCGAGCCAGGAGGCAGCCGAGGCCGTAGAAACGGCCACGGCAGCCCTGAACACGGCGATGGCCCCGTACGGCACGGGCCGCTCCATGGTCAACATCCACGGCTGCCCGGGCGACGAATCGGACCGCGCCCGAGCCTGGACGCCGGAGGTCTACGACCGCCTGCGCCAGGACAAGGCGACGTACGACCCGAAGAACCTCCTGCGCTACGGCCACACGGTGACACCGGCATAGCGCCACCACACCTCACAGCCGTTCCGCCACCGCCCGAGCCGTTCGCTACGTCGTACGCCGCCGCCGAGCCCCCGGCCGCCGCTCACTGGGCCGAGTCACCGGATCCCCCGCCTCCACCGCAGCAGCCCGACGCCGCAACCCGAAGTCGGCCAACGCCTCGGCCAGTTTCAGCACGGACGGCTCAGGAGCCATGACATCCACCCGAAGCCCATGCTCCTCGGCGGTCTTCGCGGTAGCGGGCCCGATACAGGCGATCACGGTCACGTTGTGCGGCTTCCCGGCGATACCAACGAGATTCCGCACCGTAGAGGACGAGGTGAACAGCACGGCATCGAACCCACCGCCCTTGATCGCCTCCCGAGTCTCCGCAGGCGGCGGCGACGCACGCACGGTCCGATAGGCCGTGACGTCGTCGACCTCCCACCCGAGCTCGATCAGCCCGGCGACCAACGTCTCGGTCGCGATGTCGGCACGCGGCAGGAACACCCGGTCGATCGGATCGAAGACCGGGTCATAAGGAGGCCAGTCCTCCAACAACCCAGCCGCCGACTGCTCACCACTGGGCACCAGATCCGGCTTCACACCAAAGGCAACCAGCGCCTTGGCGGTCTGCTCCCCCACCGCGGCGACCTTGATCCCGGCGAAGGCACGCGCATCAAGCCCGTACTCCTCGAACTTCTCCCGAACGGCCTTGACCGCGTTCACCGAGGTGAAGGCGATCCACTCGTACCGCCCGGTCACCAGCCCCTTGACCGCCCGCTCCATCTGCTGAGGCGTCCGCGGCGGCTCGACGGCGATCGTCGGCACCTCGTGCGGTACGGCGCCGTACGACCGCAGCTGGTCGGAAAGCGAAGCCGCCTGCTCCTTGGTCCGCGGCACGAGCACCTTCCAGCCGAACAGCGGCTTGGACTCGAACCACGACAGCTGCTCACGCTGAGCCGCGGCGGAACGCTCCCCGACCACGGCTATCACGGGCCGCCCGCCCTCGGGCGAGGGCAGCACCTTCGCCTGCTTCAGCGTCTGCGCGATGGTCCCCAGCGTGGCGGTCCAGGTCCGCTGCCGAGTAGTGGTACCGGCGACAGTCACCGTCATCGGCGTATCAGGCTTACGCCCGGCCGAAACCAGCTCCCCCGCAGCCGCAGCCACCGAATCCAGCGTCGTCGACACGACGACCGTGCCGTCCGACGCGCCGACCTCGGTCCAGCACCGGTCGGACGCCGTCCGCGCATCAACGAACCGCACATCGGCGCCTTGGGCGTCCCGCAGCGGAACACCCGCATAAGCGGGCACCCCGACAACAGCCGCGACACCCGGCACAACCTCGAACGGCACACCCGCGGCGGCGCAGGCGAGCATTTCCTCAGCGGCGTACGTATCTAGTCCCGGGTCCCCGGAAACCGCACGCACGACCCGCCTGCCGCCCCGTGCGGCCTCCATGACAAGATGTGCGGCATCCCGCACGACGGGGCCCCCAGCGGTTGTTGACGAACCGTCAACAACCGTCAGCTGAGGCGTGCCTGTGCCCGGTAGCGGGTCCGACGAAGGACCCGGGTCCGTGTTCACGACGGCGACGCCGGACCTGGCATGAGCGCGTACGACGTCGAGCACCTCGTGCTCGGCGACGAGAACGTCCGCGTTCGCCAGCGCGTCGACGGCGCGCAGAGTCAGTAGTCCCGGATCCCCGGGTCCGGCACCAAGGAAGGTGACGTGCCCGTGTTCCGGACCGGCGGGAAGGTTGGTGGGGCTCACTGTGCTCGCTCCCCCATCAGACCGGCCGCGCCCTGGGCAAGCATCTCGGCAGCGAGTTCACGGCCGAGCGCCATTGCTTGGTCGTACGTCTCGGGCACGGGACCGGTGGTGGACAACTGCACCATCCGCGAGCCGTCGGTCGTGCCGACGACGCCACGCAGGCGCATTTCCTTGACAATCTGCCCGTCGGCCAAAAGGTCGGCCAGCGCGCCCACAGGGGCGCTGCAACCGGCCTCCAGGGCGGCGAGCAGTGACCGCTCGGCAGTCACGGCGACCCGCGTGAACGGGTCGTCGAACTCCGCGAGCGCTGCGATGAGGTCCGCGTTGTCCGCGGCACACTCGATCGCGAGTGCCCCCTGGCCGGGGGCGGGCAAAACCGTGTCGACCGACAGAAAGTCGGTCACTTCGTCGATACGGCCGATCCGCTGCAGTCCAGCCGCAGCAAGCACTACCGCATCGAGCACACCATCGCGCACGAAGCCGACCCGCGTATCCACATTCCCGCGAATCGGAACCGTCTCGATATCCAGCCCATGGGTGCGTGCATACGCGTTCAGCTGGGCCATGCGCCGCGGCGAACCCGTACCGATGCGCGCCCCGCGCGGCAGGTCGGTGAACTTCAGCGCGTCCCGGGCGACGATCACGTCCCGCGGGTCCTCGCGCAGCGGGACGGCGGCCAGCGCCAGCTCGTCCGGCTGCCCGGTCGGCAGGTCCTTCAGCGAATGAACCGCGAAGTCGACCTCCCCCTTCAGCAGCGCCTCCCGCAGCGCGGTCACGAAGACTCCCGTGCCGCCGATCTGCTGGAGCTGCTCACGGGAGACATCGCCGTACGTGGTGATCTCGACGAGCTCGACGGGCCGTCCGGTCACCTGGCTCACGGCCTCTGCCACCTGCCCGGACTGGGCCAGGGCGAGTCTGCTTCGCCTGGTCCCCAGTCTCAGGGCCTTGTCGTCACTCATGCCGAGCCTCGGTCTTTCTTGCTGGTGCTGTCCTCGGCGCGGGAGACGGAGGCCACCGTCTCCTGGTCGAGGTCGAACAGGGTGCGCAGCGCGTCCGCGTACCCGGCGCCGCCGGGTTCGGCCGCGAGCTGCTTGACCCGTACGGTCGGCGCGTGCAGCAGCTTGTCGACGACGCGCCGCACGGTCTGGGTGATCTCCGCCCGGTGCTTGTCGTCGAGGCCGGGCAGCCGTCCTTCGAGCCGGGCGATCTCGTTCGCCACCACATCGGCGGCCATCGTCCGCAGGGCCACCACGGTAGGCGTGATGTGCGCGGCCCGCAGCGCCGCTCCGAAGGCCTCGACCTCGTCGGAGACGATTCGGCGGACCTGGTCGACGTCGGCCGCCATCGGGGCGTCCGCGGAGGCCTCGGCGAGCGACTCGATGTCGACGAGACGCACACCGGCGAGCCGGTGCACGGCCGCGTCGATGTCGCGCGGCATCGCCAGGTCCAGCAGGAACAGCACCGGCTCGGGCTGCGGCACGGCCGGGACCGGCTCGGGCCTGCGCCGCTCGGGGATCCGCCCGGCGGTGGCCGCGGTCGCGGCGAGCGCGGTGATCAGCTCGGCATCGGCTTCGGGCGTACGACGGCCCGCCTCACGCCGGTCCACGGCACTTCCGGCGACCCACGCGGCGTGCTGCTCCAGCGTGGCGGCGTCCATGCCGGCCACAGCGGCTTCACCCATGACAGAGAAGCCGGGCTGAACGGCGGCCAGATCGAGCGGACAGTTCTCATCGCCGGCAGAGCCTGCGGGCAGTCGTGCCGCTGGGGCGGCTCCCGTCCCCAAGAGAGGCGGCACCCCGTGAGCGCCGGGCTGCGCGACCTCCCCCTGGCCCGCTCCAACGTCCGGCACCCGCCCGTCAACGGCCGCGGCAACCGTCTCCGCCGCCAGCACCAGCCCCGTCGCCCCCGTGCAGGACACCGCGACGTCGGCACGTGTCAGCTCGACCGGCACCGAATCCATCGGTACCGCGCGGGCCAGCACGTCCGTGTCGTCGCCCTCGGTGAGTATCTGGGCGAGGCGCTCGGCGCGGTCGTGAGTGCGGTTGGCGATGACGATCTCGGCGACCCCGGCGCGCGCGAGCGTCGCGGCGGCCAGCGAGGACATCGAACCGGCGCCGATCACCAGGGCCTTCTTGCCGCGGACCCAGGCGTCGACCGGCATCCCGACGGCCAGCTGCTCCAGGCCGAAGCTGACCAGGGACTGGCCGGCCCGGTCGATTCCGGTCTCGGAGTGGGCCCGCTTGCCGACCCTGAGCGCCTGCTGGAACAGGTCGTTGAGGAGGCGGCCCGCGGTGTGCAGCTCCTGCGCCGTCGCGAGGGAGTCCTTTATCTGGCCGAGGATCTGGCCCTCGCCCACGACCATCGAGTCCAGCCCGCAGGCCACCGAGAAGAGATGGTGGACGGCCCGGTCCTCGTAGTGCACGTACAGGTAAGGAGTGAGTTCCTCGAGGCCGACCCCGCTGTGCTGGGCGAGCAGCGTGGACAGCTCGGCGACGCCCGCGTGGAACTTGTCCACGTCCGCGTACAGCTCGATGCGGTTGCAGGTGGCGAGGACGGCGGCCTCACCGGCCGGCTCGGCGGCGACCGTGTCCTGCAACAGCTTGATCTGGGCGTCCTCGGACAGCGCGGCCCGCTCCAGGACACTGACCGGAGCGCTGCGGTGACTCAGCCCTACGACGAGGAGACTCATGCCGGCATCACGGCGGGTACGTCCCCGTCCGGGCCCTTGTCGGCGGTCTCGCCGCGCACGGCGGCGACCGGACCGCTGCCGTCGGACGACGCGGCCTCCTCACCGGCCTTGCGCTGCTCGTGGAAGGCGAGGATCTGCAACTCGATGGAGAGGTCGACCTTGCGGACGTCGACGCCGTCCGGGACGGACAGCACGGTCGGCGCGAAGTTCAGGATGGAGGTGATGCCGGCGGCGACGAGCCGGTCGCAGACCTGCTGGGCGACGCCCGGCGGGGTGGTGATGACCCCGATCGAGACGCCGTTGTCGGAGATGATCCGCTCGATGTCGTCGCTGTGCTGGACGGTGATCCCGGCGATCTGCTTTCCGGCCATCTCCGGATCGGCGTCGATGAGCGCGGCGACCCGGAAGCCACGGGAAGCGAACCCGCCGTAGTTGGCGAGGGCGGCGCCGAGGTTACCGATACCGACGATCACAACCGGCCAGTCCTGGGTGAGCCCCAGCTCACGCGAGATCTGATAGACGAGATACTCGACGTCGTAGCCGACACCCCGGGTCCCGTACGACCCCAGATACGAGAAGTCCTTGCGCAGCTTGGCGGAGTTGACCCCCGCCGCGGCCGCCAGCTCCTCGGAGGAGACCGTGGGTACCGAGCGCTCCGACAGTGCGGTCAGCGCGCGAAGGTACAGCGGAAGCCGGGCGACGGTGGCCTCGGGAATCCCTCGGCTACGGGTCGCCGGTCGGTGAGTTCGGCCAGTTGCCACGGTGCTCCTGCGGGTAGAGCGGGGCTGTAGGCGGTCACACGAACCCAGACCGCCCCGTCGAAAGCAGGCTATGTCTTTGTGAACGCGTGCACAAAGATGGTGTCCGATTTGCCCGGCCAACGTGACCGGGGTCACGCACCGCTCCCTCGGGGCCGATACGGGGGTCAAAACCGAACACTCTCCTCAACGATCCCCACCCCCGAGACCAGGTCGCGTCGATCCTAAGTCAGTTTCCGGACGACTTGGACTGGTCGGTCAGTACTGGGTCAGCGCCTTCCGCAACCGATCCTCGTTCACGCGCCAGAAGGTGTGCTGCTCTCCGTCGACCAGTACGACGGGGATCTGTTCCCAGTACTGGTCGTGGAGTTGGGGGTCCTGGGTGATGTCCTTCTCCTCCCATGCAACACCGAGCTCCGCACAGACCTTCTCGATCACCGACTGTGCGTCATCACACAGATGGCAGCCCGGCTTGCGGATGAGGGTGACGAACCGGACACGCGAGCCGGCCCGCCGCCGGAAGATAGGACTCATGGGGCCATTCTCGCGCCAGGACGACGACTGTTTAACGACAAGGTCGCGGAGAGTTCACAGCCACCAAACCTCCCGACTCCGGAACCACCGAACAGACTGGCTATGCTCACGCCATGGCCGCTCTTGGATGGCTCACTCCCCGTAGGCGCTCCGCCACCGCGCGGAGCGTGTTGGCAGGCGAGGCCTCGGCGGAGGCCGCACGCAAAACCACGCAGGAGCAGGAACCGCCGCCGTCCGCCGAGCAGGACGAGGACGAACCGGAGTTCCCCGTGCTCGGCGACGACAAGGCCGCCGCGTTCTTCGATCTCGACAACACCGTGATGCAGGGCGCCGCGCTGTTCCACTTCGGACGAGGCCTGCACAAGCGGAAGTTCTTCGAGACCCGCGATCTCGCGAGGTTCGCCTGGCAGCAGGCGTGGTTCCGGCTGGCCGGGGTCGAGGACCCCGAGCACATGCAGGACGCCCGTGACTCCGCCCTGTCGATCGTGAAGGGCCACCGGGTGGCCGAGTTGATGACGATCGGCGAGGAGATCTACGACGAGTACCTCGCCGACCGGATGTGGCCCGGGACGCGTGCGCTGGCCCAGGCCCACCTGGACGCGGGGCAGAAGGTGTGGCTGGTGACCGCGGCCCCCGTGGAGATCGCCACGGTGATCGCCCGTCGCCTCGGATTCACAGGCGCACTGGGCACGGTCTCCGAGTCGGTGGACGGGGTGTACACGGGCAAGCTGGTCGGAGAGCCCCTGCACGGCCCCGCGAAGGCGGAAGCGGTGCGGGCGCTTGCCACGGCGGAGGGTCTGGACCTGTCCCGCTGCGCCGCCTACAGCGACTCCCACAACGACATCCCCATGCTGTCCCTGGTCGGCCACCCCTACGCCATCAACCCGGACACCAAGCTCCGCAAGCACGCCCGCGAACTGGACTGGCGCCTGCGCGACTACCGCACGGGCCGCAAGGCCGCCAAGGTCGGCATCCCGGCCGCGGCCGGCGTAGGAGCGGTGGCGGGCGGCACGGCGGCCGCGATCGCGCTCAGCCGGCGCCGGCGCTAGCGCTCAGCGCCCGTTGAGCCACGCCGCGAACCCCGGCCAATCGAGATGTCGTACCCCCGCACCCCGTCATCCAGTCGCGTTGGCTGCACACGGCCACAACACGCCCCGCTCCTGACCGGAACCCGACCAAGGACGATCAACAACCGGTCACGCTGCGGCACTTGATCGACCGTCAATCGGTTACAGAAGCGACGGAATCGATGATTTGAGCAACTGGGCGTAGCAATGCCTGTACGAAGCGTTATTCTCCTCAGACGCAAACCGGTACCCCTCCGTCGCTACGACGGGTGAACGGTCCCGCACTGCACGTGATGGAAGCTCTGCCTCTGGGAGTCCCGTGTACCCACACGTCGGGGTTGACGCCTCGGGCCTGGCTACGCTGCGCGCAACGGTCCAAGACCTGTTGCGCGGCTTCGTCCCCACCGCGTACGCCGGCCCCGCCCTTGCCGTAGCCACACCACCGGTCGGCCCCTGCTACGCGCTCGCCGACGGCGGCGCCGCCGTCAGCAGACGGGGGCGCTCGACCGGTGCCACCACCGCTCGCCGTCCGGCAGCGGACAGCGACAGCGCGCGCATGATGGATCTCGTCGAGCGCGCACAGGCCGGCGAGGCCGATGCCTTCGGACGGCTCTATGACCAATACAGCGACACCGTTTATCGGTACATCTATTACCGGGTAGGAGGAAAAGCGACCGCCGAGGACCTCACGAGCGAGACCTTTCTGCGGGCGCTCAGAAGGATCGGCACCTTCACCTGGCAGGGACGGGACTTCGGGGCATGGCTGGTGACCATCGCCCGCAATCTCGTCGCCGACCACTTCAAGTCCAGCCGGTTCCGGCTGGAGGTGACCACCGGGGAGATGCTCGACGCCAATGAGGTCGAGCGGTCGCCCGAGGATTCGGTACTCGAATCCCTTTCCAATGCCGCACTGCTGGATGCCGTTCGCCGGCTCAACCCCCAGCAGCAGGAGTGCGTCACGCTCCGCTTCCTCCAGGGCCTCTCCGTCGCCGAGACCGCCCGCGTGATGGGCAAGAACGAGGGCGCCATCAAGACCCTCCAGTACCGTGCCGTCCGCACCCTCGCCCGGCTCCTGCCGGACGACGTCCGCTGACCGCCCGGATACACACAGCAATCACCAACTCACCTACAGTGAAAGTCTGTTGACTCCGCCGTCGGATCATCCATCGTCCGTAACCCAAGTGCCGCGCCACTCGTTGTGCGGGATGCAGGCTCCCTGTGGTCACTCCCTGGCCGTCTTCGATCACTCGATCGCGTGGTTTTGGTCAGGGCGTGCAACCCTCAGGACCCCCTGGGGAGTCGACCGTCATGACGAGAGGAGGTGCCGCCAGTGATCGCGAACGTATCGGCGCACCGGCGGGCGAACGCCTTCGCCCAGGCCCTGGAGGAGTCCGACCGGGGCCCGGCGGCCGAGCAGTCCGAGGCCTCGGCGGCGGCTGCTGCGGAAGAGACCGAGCAGGGGCGCCTGTTGTCCCTCACGACCGGTCTCGGCGAGCTGCCCAAGCCGGAAATGGACCCCGAGGTCAAGGTCGTCCAGCGCGCCCAGCTGGTGGCCGCGATGGAGGCCATGCTCCAGGAAGGGGCCGTGGGCGGTGGGGCGACCGAGCCCTCGATGCCGGCGCAGCGCTCTCCCCGAGGGCGCGGTGCCCATCGGGCGAGCCCGTTGGGCAAGTTGCGCCCGCGTACGAGGCTGGCCAAGGGGCTCACCGCCGGTGGGCTCAGTGTCGGCGTCGCCGCCGGGGCCTTCGGCGGAGTCGCCGCCGCGAGTTCGGACGCGCTGCCCGGCGACTCGCTGTACGGGCTCAAGCGCGGCATAGAGGATTTCAAGCTCAACTACATGTCCGACGGGGACGACGAGCGCGGTCGCAGCTATCTCGACCAGGCGTCGACCAGGCTCAATGAGGCCCGGCGGCTGATGGAGCGGGACCGCGGCGGACAGCTCGACCACGAGTCACTCGGCGAGATCCGCCGTGCCCTGTCGGGAATGACGCATGACGCCTCGGAGGGCCACCGCCTGCTGAGCGCGGCGTATGAACGCGACCCCGAGTCCCTGGGCCCCATCCAGGCCCTCTCCACCTTCTCGAGCTCGCATCGCGACGCCTGGGGCGCGCTGCGCGAGCGGCTGCCCGTCCAGCTGGGAGACGTGAGTGATCAGGTGTCGTCGGTCTTCGACGCCATAGACCAGGAGGTCGCCCCGCTCCAGTCCCTGCTTCCGCAGCCTCCGGCCCCGGGCGGCGGCGGTGACAGCCGGCGGCAGGGCTCCGGCTCGACGTCCACCGGTTCCTCCGGTGGAGATCGGTCCGCGGCACCGAGTGCGAAGACGGGCTCGTCGGACGGCAGCAGCGGTTCCAGCAGCACGAAGCCCAGCAAGCCGTCCAACTCCGGCAGCGAGGGCGGCGGTCTGCTCGGTGGCAGCACCGGCGGCCTGCTCGATCCGCCGAAGAACCCCGGCAGCGCTTCCCCCTCCGGAAGCAGCAGTCCGAGCTCCGAGCCGGACGTCACGCTTCCACCGCTGCTCCCGGGCCTCCTGCCCGGACTCGGCATCAACGGCGAGGACGTCGAGTAGGGGTCACGGCGGTAGTACGACGATGGGGGCGCCCTTCTCACCAGGGGCGCCCCCATCGTCGTACAACAAACGTTTCCTCGGCCAGAAGAAGACCGATCAGAAGAAGACCGAGCGCCGCTGCACCAGCAGCTTGTAGAGGGTGTGCTGGATCTGTTCCCTGACCGCCGCCTCCGGATAGCCGTCCGTGCGGATCGCCTCGCCGAACTGGCAGGACCCACACTCAACCGGCCGCGTCAGAAGAACACCGACCGCCGCTGGACCAGCAACTTGTACAACGTGTGCTGGATCTGTTCCCTGACCTGGTCGGTCAGGTTGAACATCAGCATGGGGTCCTCCGCCGCCTCCGGGGGATAGCCGTCCGTGCGGATCGGCTCGCCGAACTGGATCGTCCACTTCGTCGGCAGCGGGACCGCTCCCAGCGGGCCCAACCACGGGAAGGTCGGAGTCAGCGGGAAATACGGGAAGCCCAGGACCCGGGCCAAGGTCTTGGCGTTGCCGATCATCGGGTAGATCTCCTCGGCCCCGACGATCGAGCACGGGATGATCGGGGTGCCCTGACGCAGTGCCGTGGAGACGAAGCCGCCGCGACCGAAGCGCTGGAGCTTGTAGCGCTCGCTGAAGGGCTTGCCGATGCCCTTGAAGCCCTCCGGCATCACCCCGACCAGCTCGCCCTGGGCCAGCAGCCGTTCGGCGTCCTCGGCGCAGGCCAGGGTGTGGCCGAGCTTGCGGGCCAGTTCGTTGACCACCGGCAGCACGAAGACCAGGTCGGCCGCGAGAAGGCGGAGATGGCGGCCGTCCGGATGGTGGTCGTGCACGGCGACCTGCATCATCAGGCCGTCCAGCGGGAGCGTCCCGGAGTGGTTGGCGACGATCAGGGCGCCACCGTCCGCGGGGATGTTCTCGATGCCCTTCACCTCGACCCGGAAGTACTTCTCGTACACCGGGCGCAGCAGGGACATCAGGACATGGTCGGTGAGTTCCTCGTCGTAGCCGAAGTCGTCCACCTCGTAGTCGCCCGTCAGGCGGCGGCGCAGGAAGGCCAGGCCCCCCGCGATGCGCCGCTCCAGGCCTCCGTCGTCCTTGGGCTGCTGGGGCTGCTGGGGCGGCTGTTCCTCACGCGTCACAGGGACATCATCCTGCGCGAGCGCCCGCCCCGGCAGGGGCTGGACCTCACGTACGAGCGCGGGCTCACCGTTCTTGCGCCGGTTCCCCGCGCTCCGGCGCCGCGGCGGCCGCTGAACGGCGCCTCCGCGGGACCGGTCGTCATCGAACGGAATGACCTTGGCGTCCGCCATCGTTGATGCGCTCCTCAGTTGGCGCTCTGCGTCGGGGGGTGGCCGCTGCCCGGAAAGGGCAGCGCGGCGATCCGGTCGACGGCCCCCGCGAGGGCCTCCGGTGGCAGAAGTCCGGGACCGCGGCTGCGCGCGAACTCCGCGAAGGTCTCGGCGGTCGTGTACTTCGGCTTGAATCCGAGCGTCTCACGCATCTGGTCCGTCGCCACGACCCGGCCGTGGGTCAGCAGCCGGATCTGTTCGGGCGAGAAGTCGGTCATGCCCAGCGTACGCACCAGGGAGCCCGCCCAGGTGACCGCCGGCAGCAGCAACGGCATAGTGGGCCGCCCGAGCCTCCTGGAACACTGGGAGAGCAGCAGGACGCCGTCGCCGGCGATGTTGAACGTGCCGCTGTTGAGCGTGCCCCGCTCCGGTTCGTGCGAGGCGATCCGCAGCACGTCGATCACGTCGTCCTCGTGCGCGAACTGGAGCCGGGGGTCGTAGCCGAACACGGTCGGCAGGATCGGCAGCGAGAAGTACGAGGCGAGCGGCGTGTCGGCGGTGGGGCCGAGGATGTTGGCGAACCGCAGCACACACACGGCGACGTCCGGCCGCCGACGCGCGAAGCCCCGTACATACCCCTCGACCTCGACCGTGTCCTTGGCGAAGCCGCCGCTGGGCAGGGACTTGGGAGGGGTGGTCTCGGTGAAGACGGCCGGATCGCGGGGCGCGGACCCATAGACATTCGTACTGGACTTCACGACCAGCCGCTTGACGTTGGGCGACTTCTGACAGGCGCCCAGCAGCTGCATCGTCCCGATGACGTTGGTCTCCTTGACCGTCGTCCGGCTGCCGCTGCCGAGCGCGGTGGCCGTCACGTCCATGTGGACGACGGTGTCGGCGGCCGTCTCGGCGAGTACGCGGGCTATGGTCGGCTGCCGGATGTCGGCCTGGATGAAGTCCGCACCGCCCAGATGGTGCGCGGGCGGGACCGCGTCCACGGCGACCACCCGGTCCACCTGTGGGTCACGCTGGATCCGTCGTACGAACCGGCCCCCCAGCTGTCGGGCCACTCCGGTCACGAGCACGACCTTCCCCAAGATCAGCGCCTTCCTTCCAGGAATCGTCCAGACCTGACACACCGCTGCTCGTTACCCTGCCGCGTTCCCCGTGTGCCGCCAACCTAGCGGGTCGATGTTGCGCTGTGATGACCACCCAATGCACGAAGTGACGCCATCCACTTGCGTACGTACAGACCCAGCCATGTGAAAGACAGGCGTACGCACAGGACGGCTGTGTAACGAGACGCGTGTGGCCCCCCACCGGGTGTGGTGGGGGGCCACTGACACGCTCTCACGGCGTTGCGCCGTCGGTAGTCCTGGTCCTTGCGGACCCTGGACTACTTCTTGTTGCGACGCTGAACGCGCGTGCGCTTGAGCAGCTTGCGGTGCTTCTTCTTAGCCATCCGCTTGCGCCGCTTCTTGATAACAGAGCCCACGACTACCCTCGCTCACTTCTCATCACTCGGCGTTGGGCGCCATGGGCCCATACGACCTACAAGGGGCCAGCCTACCCGTCCGAGCGCTGAGGTCGTAATCGAGGAGCCCGGGGCAGATCCGATGGTGCCCTGAGGATCTCCCCGGACCTCCGTCGTCAGGCTGTTTCCACCCCCACATAACTCTCGCGAAGGTACTCGTGAACCGCTTGCTCGGGGACGCGGAAGGACCGCCCCACCCGGATCGCGGGCAGATGACCACTGTGCACCAGTCGGTACACGGTCATCTTCGACACTCGCATCACCGAGGCGACTTCCGCCACGGTAAGGAACTGAACCTCGTTCAGAGGCCTCTCGCCAGCTGCAGCCATGACACACCTGAACCTTCCGCACTCGACGGTCACCGGCTTCCCCTTCCGGTGACTCTTCGTCGTTGCGTGCTCACTCCCCAATGTAGGGGCGGGTGATGCGAGTGGGGAAGAGGTGCACCCATCGGCGGCCTACTGTGACAGACACGCTCGATTGAGTACGTAGCGGGTAAGCGGCAGGTAGTAATCAGACCGCACAGCGTCATCAAGTGGAACGACGACGGACACGGACCCCTCGGCCTCCCCCACGAAGAGGGCAGGGTCATCCGTATCCGCGAGACCAATGGCCTCAAACCCCAGCTGACCTGCTCCGCAGACCCACCCGTGATCCCCGATCACCAACTCGGGCAACGGCCCGCCGGCCTCGGCCGCCGCCGCGAGTACGGTACGAACCGGGAGCGGCGAGTGCGTGTGTGCGCCGGTCTCACAACCGGAGCGGAAGGCATCCGGTTCTCGCATCAGCGCGACTCCTCGTACGTAGTCAAGGTTGTACGTGCGTAGACCGAACCGGGTCGTTATGTCGACACAGCGACCCTGCGCCGGTGTGAGTACGGCACATCCAGCCGCCGACAGCGCGTCCGCCAACGCGGCGTAGAACCCGAGCAGACGGTGCGGATGCCCGGTGCCGAGCAGCACGGGCGCGCCACGCTGCGCCACTGCCGCGATCCGATCGGCGAAGGCATCGAGGGCGGCCAAAGTCAGCTCAGGATCGATCTCATCATGGCCGGAGATACATCCCGGATCGGCCGAAACACCACACTTGTCCGCCATCAACCCGATCAAATCCCGCTGCCTCCACGTCCATTCGGGATCGATCCCGATCAGCAGCCGGGGATCGCGAGCAGCGAACAGCCGATAGCTCCGCAGGCTCTCCTCCCGGGACGTGGCCACGGTCCCGGCAAGCCGAGCAGCCAACAGATGCGCGCGCAGGGCGCCGGTGGTCAACACCCGTGTGATGGTGACGGACGCGAGCCGGAGCCGTCAGGGGAACGGGGGAACACCGCACAGTTGGCGTAAGGCATGTCACCCGCTACGGCAACATCCCCCGCAGCGGAAACACGGCCCGCCGAGTGGCCAGCACCGCCTGATCCAACCGATCCGCAGGGTCGTACCCGGCATCCCAGTCGACGTGGGCCACCGGCCACCGCCCATCCGTCATCCGGGCCGGCCCCAACTGCCGCGTACGGGCGAAGACCTCCTGCCGCCAGCCCTCAGGAATCATCGCCTCGGGCTCCACGGGCCGCCCGGCCGCAACAGCCACCAGATGCGTCCAGGACCGCGGCACCACATCCACCACGGCGTATCCGCCCCCACCCAGGGCGACCCACTTCCCCCCGGCGTGCTCATGGGCCAGCTCATGGCATGCAACCTGCACAGCCCGCTGCGCATCCAGCGAAACGGCGAGATGGGCCAGCGGGTCCTCGAAGTGCGTATCGGCCCCGTGCTGCGTGACGAGCACATCCGGCCGGAAGTCGGCGACCAACTCCGGCACGACCGCGTGAAACGCCCGCAGCCACCCCGCGTCCCCGGTCCCCGCCGGCAGCGCGACATTCACCGCCGACCCTTCCGCGGCCCCCTCCGCCCCCGTCTCCTCGGGCCACCCGGTCTGCGGGAACAAGGTCCGAGGATGCTCATGCAGCGAGATCGTCAGAACCCGCGGATCCTCCCAGAACGCCGCCTGCACCCCGTCCCCGTGATGCACGTCGACATCCACATACGCGACCCGCTCGACCCCCAGCTCCAGCAACCGGGCAATGGCAAGTGAGGCATCGTTGTAGATACAGAACCCCGACGCACCCCCCGGCATCGCATGGTGCAGCCCGCCCGCGAAGTTCACCGCATGCAGCACATCCCCGTGCCACACGGCCTCCGCGGCCCCCACCGACTGCCCGGCGATCAACGCGGACACCTCATGCATCCCGGCGAACGCCGGATCATCCAACGTCCCGATCCCGTACGACCCGTCCGCCGCCCCGGGATCCTCCGACGCCGCCTTCACCGCGGCGATGTAGTCCTCGCGATGCACGAGCCGAAGAGTCGACTCGCCGGCCGGCTTGGCGGCCACGACGTCCACGTCCCGGTCGAGCCCGAAGGCATCGACCAGACTCCGGGTCAGGGCGAGCCGAACCGGATCCATCGGATGGTCCGGCCCGAAGTCATAGCCCGTTACTGCCTCATCCCACATCAGCTGTGCGCGGCCGCTCATGTCCGCCACCGTATCGGTCCGGTTGAGCCTCGAACGACCGGGCGTACACGAACGTCACCAGCACCAACACCATCGGCACGAGCATGGCCCCGCGGTAGCTCCAGGCATCCCCCAAGGCCCCCACCAACGGCGAACCGATCAAGAACCCCACATAGTTGAAGACATTCAGCCGCGCCACGGCCGCATCCGAAGCCCCGGGGAACAACCGCCCGGCCGCCGCGAAGGTCTGCGGTACCAGCACACACAACCCCAGCCCCAACAGGGTGAACCCCAGCATCCCCACCCAGGCCCCAGGCGCCCCGGCCACCACGGCGAACCCCACAGCGGCCACCAGCGCCCCACCGCGTACGACCACCACGGCCCCGAACCGCCGCACCCCGAAGTCCCCGAGAGCCCGCCCCAAGAGCGTCGTCACCATATAGACGTTGTACGGAACGGTGGCCAGCTGCTCCGAACTCCCCAGCACATCCTGGAGATACTTCGCACTCCAGTTGGAGACCGTCGAGTCCCCGATGTACGCGAAGGTCATCACCAGACACAGCGGCAACAGCATCTTGAAGACAACGGTCCCGCCTTCCCCCTCCGCGACGGCCGCCTCCTTCTCGGGCGCCGCCCCGTCGACGTACCACCGACTCCCCACCAACGCGGCCGGCACCAGCACCACCACAACCGGCAGGTACGACACGGCCAACGCCAGATCCCAGTGCGCCCCCACCCACGCGAGCGAGGCCCCCACAATCCCACCCAGGCTGTACACGGCATGGAAGCTGAGCATGATGCTGCGCCCGTACGACCTCTGGAGACTCACCCCGAGCATGTTCATCGACGCGTCCAGCGCCCCCACGGCGAGCCCGAACGCCCCCAGCGCGACGCCGAGTTCGATCATCCCGTCCCCGGCCGCGACCCCGAGCAGCGCCAGGAGCACGACGGGCTGGGACCAACGCAGCACCACGCTGGGCCGTATTCGCTTCACCAGCCGCTCGGTCGTGACGCTCCCGACCCCGGCGAGAATCGGCACCGCCGCCAGAAAAGCAGGCAGCAGCGCGTCGGACACGCCGTACCGGTCCTGAATCGCAGGGATGCGCGTCACCAGCAGCGCAAAGGCAACACCCTGAGCAAAGAAGCCGAACGCCAATGAGGCCCTACCGCGCCGCAGCACATCAGTCATGGCGGCGAGCGTAGAGCCCCGGGGTACCGCTGGGTATATCCAGCCAAAGATGAATTTCCCTCAGCTTTACCTGGAGCGCTCTCACGCCAGCAGGTCAAGCAACTCCCCCATGTCGGCGAAGAGTCGAGTCGCCCCCGACAGCCTCGCCGCAGGGGTCATCGCGGTGAACCCGTACACGTCCATCCCAGCCGCTACGGCCGCCCGAACCCCCAACGGGCTGTCCTCCACCACCACACACCGCTCCGGCGCGACCCCCATCTTCCCAGCCGCGTAGAGAAACAGATCAGGCGCCGGCTTCCCCCGCCCCACATCCTCCGAGCTGAAGATCTGCCCCTCACCGAACCACCGGTCCAGCCCTGTCGTCCGATGCCCCACCCGAATCCGCTCATGACTCCCGGACGACGCCACACAGTACGGCACCCCGTCCGCCACCAACTTCTCAAGCACCCCGACAGCCCCGGCCACCGGCTTCAACTCCCGCTCGAACGCCGCGAACACGCGCGAATGAAAGACATCATCGAAGTCCTCCGGCAACGGCTGCCCGGTCCGTTCCTCCACCAGATCATGTACGCGATGCATAGCGGCGCCCATGTAGTCGCGAAGGGATTCCTCGTACGAGGTCGGGTGCCCGAGCTCGGTGAGATAGGCAGCCAGAAGCCGGTTGGAGATGGGCTCGCTGTCGACGAGCACTCCGTCGTTGTCAAAGATGACGAGGTCATAGCGCATGGCTACGAGCCTAGCCCGACCCCAAACGCAGAAAACCCCCGTACCGATTTACGGTACGGGGGTTTTCGCAATGATTGTTCGGCGGTGTCCTACTCTCCCACAGGGTCCCCCCTGCAGTA
>NZ_JBIUCC010000023.1:0-15523 GCF_044593495.1 Streptomyces sp. NPDC051963
CCAGCAGACCGCCACCCTCGGACATGTCTGTCGAGCGTAAACACCGACAACACCACACACCTCGACATGCCACGGCCAACCGTGCACGAGGTCGTAGGGCGTGTATCGAAAGTCAGCCCCCGGCCCCCGGTCACGCTGCTTTCGGGTCCTCACCGGCCAGGAATGGATGCAGCAGCGTGAGCAGGGCGCGCGGGCGGTGCAGCGGGATGATGTGGCCGCAGTCTTCGATGATGTGTCCGGTGAGATCGTCGGTGACCGGGCGGAGCTGGCGTTCCAGCGCAGCACCGACGGGCCGGGCGCCCAACGCCATCGTCGGCACCGTCAGGCGGGTAGTGGCGACTGCCTGCTCGATCTGTACCGCGCTCTCGGGCAGCGCCCGGTAGTACGAGAACGCGCGGCTCAACGCCTGGCGGCCGGTGTATGCGCGGACGAAGGCGTCCCGGAGAATAGGGCGCACCCCGTCGCCGAGCGTGCCGGCGCGCAGAAACCAGTCGACGTAGGCGGCCTCGTGGCCCTCCAGCACGGTCTCGGCAAGGCCGGGCGCGGCGGAATGGAAGCCGAACCACCACGGCGGCCCGTCGGCCAGGAAGTCCTCTGCGCCAGGCAGCCTGCCCAGAAGGGACTCCATGACGACCAGACGCCGGACGAGACCGGGGCGACGCAGGGCGAGGAGGAAGGCCGGCGCGGTACCCGCGTCGATGCCCACCACGGCGGCTGGGGACACGCCGAGTGTGGTGAGAAGCGCCGCGGCGTCCTCGGCCAGGGTGCCCGCGTCGTACCCGGAGGCGGCCCGGCTGCTCGCGCCGAACCCGCGCAGGTCCGGCGCGATGACGCGGTAGCGGCCGGACAGGTCGGCCATGACGTCCGTCCACAGCTCCCAGGTGTGCGGGAAACCGTGTAGCAGCAGGACGGCCGGGCCCGATCCGGCGAGGGCGACGTTCAGTTCGACACCGTTGACGGAGATGCGCCGCAGCTCGGGCATGGAGAGGCTCCAGATGTGGTGAGGAATAGTGACTACGTCACGCTAAGGAACTATCTTGGTTCCTCCAAGACGGCACTTTCCCTTCAGGTGGTGAGCCCTGAGTGACCACATCGAGGCCCGGCGAACCCAGTCGGCGGCCCGGTGAGCGGGGTGATTTGCTGAATCCGCTCTGCCCGACCCGCCAGTTGCTCGACCGTATCGGCACTAAGTGGACGTCGATGGCGGTCAAGGTGCTGGCCGAGGAGGCGCCGGACGAGCTCCGTTTCGCGGAACTGCGGCGCCGCATCCCCGGCATCTCACAGAAGATGCTGTCCGTCACCCTGCAGAGCCTCGTCCGCGACGGCCTGGTCGCGCGCCGAGTGGAACCCACCGTGCCACCCGCCGTCCACTACCGGCTCACCGAGCTCGGCCTGTCCCTCGAAGGGCCGCTCTCCGCCCTGCGGGTCTGGGCCGAGACACACATGCCGGAGATCGACCGCAGCAACCAGCTCGCCGACGAGTCACCCCCCAACTAGGGCGTGGATCGAATGTGCTGGTCACAGCCACTCGTTGATGGCCGCGACAAGAACGGTCGCCTCGTAGCGGACCGCGAGCTTGATGCCCCTACGGATGTCAACCGGCGGCGACGGGTGGCGGAGATTGCCTTCTGGACGTGAGAAGGGCTTGGTAGATCTCGCGGGCGACGTTGCGTTTGAGGCATCGGATGGCCTCGCGTTTTGCCCTCGGTGACGCGTCGTTCCACGTAGGAATGGGTGCGAGTGTCCCAGCGTAGGCGGGCTATGACGATGGTGTAGAGCGCTGGATTGGCCTAGTACTCCAGCAGCGCTTCGCTATCTGGCCTGGTCAAAGGCATCGTCGGGAGTGTAGTTGGCTGACGGAATGTCAGGGGCGGTCTTGCCGGACCGCCCCTCCAACGAGTGGCACCGAGCAATGCCCGAACTGTGACGAGGGCAGTCTCACCGCGTGATCGACGACCTTGCCGACGCGACCTGGGACCGTGAACTCGACGACCTCTTCCTGCGCATCGGCCACCGTTTCGGCCGCGCCGACCTGCGACGCCGCATGCGTGACTACGTCCGCGCGCTGCTCGGCCCGGTCGGACGCAAAAACGGCTGGCAACTGGCCGAACACGCCGGCCACCGCACCCCCGACGGCCTGCAGCGGCTACTGAACGCGGCCACCTGGAGTGCCGACGCCGTCCGCGACGACCTGCAGACATATGTCGCCGTGAAGCTCGGTGAGGACGATGGGGTACTCATCCTCGACGCCACCGGCTTCGTCAAGAAAGGCACCACCTCTGCCGGTGTGCAGCGCCAGTACTCCGGCACCGCCGGCCGCACCGAGAACTGCCAGATCGGTGTCTTCGCCGTCTATGCCACCTCCCTCGGCCGGGCCTTGGTGGACCGCGAGCTGTATCTGCCCAAGTCCTGGACGGACGACCGCGAACGCTGCCGCGCCGCCAAGATCCCCGACGAGAAGATCTTCGCTACCAAACCAGAGCTGGCCAGGGCAATGGTGCTGCGCGCACTCGCCTCACCGCTGCCAATCGCTTGAGTGACCGCCGATGCCGCCTACGGCCAGGAACGGCGCTTTCGCCGGATGCTGGAAGAAACCGCCATCGGCTACGTCCTCGCCGTCCCGAAATCCCAGCAGGTACCGCGCTTTGGACGCATCGACCACCTCTTCACCCAGGCACTGGATGAGGCATGGGAGAAACGCTGGTGCGGCGACGGCGCCAAGGGCCCGCGCGTCTATCACTGGGCAGCCGTCCAACTCCCCGTGATCGAGGACTTCGACGGCGAGCGCCCCACCCGTCACCGCTGGGCACTGGCCCGGCGCAGCATCAGCAGACCCGATGAGATCGCCTACTACCTCGGCTATGCCCCGGCGGGCACCGGCGTCGACCAGCTCGTGTGCGTTGCCGGGCGCCGGTGGGCGATCGAGGAGTGCTTCCAGGCCGCGAAGAACGAGTGCGGCCTGGATCAGTACGAGGTCCGCCGTTACGTCGGCTGGATGCGGCACGTCACCCTGGCCATCCTCGCGCACTCCTTTCTCGCGGTCACAGCGGCGCAGGCGGCCGCAAAGGGGGATGCAGAAACGGTTCCACCCTGGTTCCGCTCACCGTGGCGGAAGTCCGCCGGCTCCTGGCAACTGGCCCCGCACGCCAGCCCCGCACGCCACTTCGCATCCACGCAATGAGCTGGTCACGCTGGCGGCGCAGACGTCAGGCCGTCGCCAGGCACTGCCACTACCGGCGACGGTGCCACTCGTTGGAGGGGCGGTCCGGCAAGACCGCCCCTGACATTCCGTCAGCCAACTACACTCCCGACGATGCCTTTGACCAGGCCAGATAGCGAAGCGCTGCTGGAGTACTAACCGTCCAGACGGGACCAGAACGCGGTCAGGGCGCGCGCCGCCGGGTGCGGGTTCGTCACCGGCCACCAGTGCCCGGCATCGGCGAGTTCGGCGATCTCGGCACCGGCGGCCTCGCCTGCGGACCGGTGCTGCGCAGGCGTTCCACTGGCCTGGTCGGTGTCCGCGAGGGCGACCAGGGCAAGGCCGGGCCGCTGTCGAGCCTTCGCGAGGCCGCGGCCCGCGTCGGCCATCACCGGCTGGACGGCCGACCGCAGAAGCGAGAGCACCGCCCGCCCCATGCCGTCGTCCATCCCGGCGGCCACGCGTTCCGCGGCCGGGCCGGTCATCCCGAGCGCCCCGACGACCTCCAGCCGCTGCGTCAGCGTGCCGCCGAAGATTTCCTTCACCGAGGCCTCGCCTGCCCCTTCCTGTTGCCACACCTGGGCCCGCGCGTGCCAGACATAGTCCGGGTCGAAGAGGCCGAGTGCGTCCGATGCCCAACTGCGGATCAGATCCGGGCGGGTCATCGCGATCTGGGCGACGTGCGCGCCACCCCAGTCGTGGCCGACGAGATCGACGGGTTCCCGGAACTGCTCCAGCCGCGCAGCGAGCCAGTCACGGTAGCCCTCGACGGTGGCGGAGAAGTCGTTCGACGCGGGCACCCCGAAGCCGGGCGGGGACAGTGACACCGCGTCGTCCCGGCCGAGCGCGGCGATCAGCGGTCCCCACACGCCGGCGCTCTCCGGATTGCCGTGTACGAGTACCAGAGGAACAGGCATCAGCACTCCTTATTTGCGTGCATGTATGCAAGTAAGTGTAGCAGCGCTTGGTACAGGAGATCACTGCTGGAAGCTACGGCGTGACAGCGAATGCCGCGCGTGCCGAGCGCGTCGCCTCCCGGATGAGGGCGGGGACGTTGCGAACCGGAGGTTGGGCGATGAGTTGCAGCCCGGTCCCGCGGACCAGGGCGACGATCAGCACGGCGGCCGCGGCCGGGTTCGTGTCGGGTCGGATGGACCCGTCGGCGACGCCCTGGCGGACCACGTTCGCCAGGAGCTGCCGGAAGTCGGCGTCCCGGCGGGCGAACAGCGGAGCCAACACGGGGTCGGCCGCGATCGCCTCGCCCCACAGTTGCAGGAACGCGCGCGCCGACGGTGTCCGCCGCACGACGTTGCGCAGGTACGCCTCGATGATCCGCACCAGGTGGTCCAGGCCGTCTCCCTGGTAGGCGGGGACGTCGAACCGCTGCGCCTCGTCGACCACGGCTTCCAACAGCCGTTCCCGGCTGCCGAAATGGTGGTAGACGATGCCGCGGCTGTACCCGGCGGCTTCCCCGACCTCGGCGAGCGTGACGGCTCGCGACCCGCTGCGCGCGATGAGCGCCATCGCCGCATCCAGCACGCGCCGTTCGGTCTCGGCGCGTCGTTGCTCCTGCGTTCGCCTGGCCAGCCGATCGGTCATGCGTCATACCCTCCTGGCCGGCCCCTTGGTCAACGAAGTGTGCCACAGCGTCTTCCCGCAGGTCTCCCGCCGTCTGACCTCGATGCCGTTTGCCGGCCACGCCGCCTTCTGCGTTCTGACAGGGCCGTGGACCAAGCTGTTTCACCGGGTGAGCGCGGATCCGCAGATCGCCGTTGTAGCGGACGTAAGTGACATCGCTACGGGGCTTGTCCGCCAGGTCATCGCCCGTGGCACGATGTGGCTGCGGCTGACCTGGTTCGGTGTCACGCCCCGCCCATGGGTTCGGCGGGGGTTGCCATCAGGCAGGGCGGAGTTTTCGGAGCATGACGGTGAAGTTGGGGGAGTCGGGGAAGGGCTGGCGGTTTCCGATCGTTCGGTAGTCCCACGTTTCGTACAGGGATTGCACTTTGGGGTGGTGGGGGTCGACGAGGAGGACGGCGAGGGCTTCCGGTCGGCTCTCCAGCAGGGCCTTGTGCAGTCGCTCGGCTGTGCCGGTCTTACGCCATTTCGGGCGCACCATCAGTTCGGACACGGAGAACGTCGAGTCATCTGCTGGCGTTGGGCTCACGTGCTCGCGCCACCACTCACGGCCCGGGTTGGCTGGGGCGCCGTAGGCGAAGCCGACTGGTTCGGCGTCGTCGTAGCCGATGACGCAGGCGAAGCCGGGGTTTCCGCCCCAGTGGTCGACGAACCAGGGGAATCCGCGTAGGCGTCCGCGTGCACATTCAACAGGGTCTGTCGGATGTGCGGTAGATCGTCGTGTCCGTAGTGGCGGAGTTCGATGGCTGCCTTGGTCAAGGGGTGCCCCATTCGGTGCGGTAGCGGTCGATCCACTCGTGTGCGATGTGCGCGGAGGGAGCCAGGGTGATCAGATCGCGTTGGAAGCTGCCGAGGGCTTGACGCATGCGGCCGGGGATCGAGTCGCCGGCCATGATGTCGAACACGTCGCCGCTGGTGGCTACTGCCTGCTCGACGTCGCCTTGATGGAGCTGGGCGAGGGCGAGGCGGACGGTGGTGTTTGCGCGGTTGCGGCGGTATGCCTCGGGCAGGGAGGCGAGCGCCCGGTAGAGGCGGCCTCAGCTTCCGCCGGGTGCCCGACGACGTCCCGCACGATGGCGGTGATTGAGTGCAGCTCGGCGGGTCCGTAGAAGGCCATCCAGATAGGCAGCGGGACCGACATGTCGGCCTTGCCCATCGCGTCCTCGGCACGGTCGAGGGAGCGCAGGGCCGCGCGGTGTTCCCCGGAGTGAGCGAGACCGATAGCGGTCCGGGCGTGGGCGAGGGAGGCATGCATGGGGCTGCGGCGGACCGCGGTTGTCGCCTGGGCAGCCTGGGCGGCGGCGACCGCTTCGGCGTACTCTGCGCGCTGCCTGGCGAGCATGGCCCGCAGATTCCAGACCTGCATGGTCATTTCGGGATCCTGGGCCATTCCTGCGAGGGTCAGCGCGCGGTCGAGGTGTCGGCCAGAGTTGTCGAGCAACCCGGCGTCGATCAGGGACCACGCGGCGGTCGCGGTGAAGTCCGAGGCGAGGGCGAACAGACGTTGCCGGACGCGCTGTGTGGTGGATCGCTTCTGGAGGCCGAGGGCTTCAGAGGCTCCAGCGAGGGCAGCCCGTTCGAGCGCGGTGTGCCCGCCGCGTTCCGCGTCCAGGTCGACGAGGTTCTCGACGTGGTCACGGAGCCGGATGACGTCGGAGGTGCCGACGTGGGACGGGCGGGAGCCTGCACTGACGAGGGGCACGGCGACGGCGGCGGCTGTGCCGGTGGCCGCCCCGACGAAACGGCGGCGGTGCACTGAGGGGTCCAGGGAAGCCAGGGAGGCGGGCACCAAGGGGGCGGGCACCAGGGGGGGCAGGAAACAGGCACCTCGACAGCTCCATCGCAGCCTCCCACCCTGCCTCAACTGTCAGCACCAGCCAACCGGTGGATGGTCTTGGACCCGCAGGGGCATAGCCGTACCAATGGAGAGAGGGGCGGCCTGTCCATGCCTGCCATCGCGGTGCTGTGCGCGTTCCTTGTGGCGATCTTCGAAAACCTGATCGGCCTCCAAGCCACCGTCTTCCTGACCGCCTTCGCCGTACCCGTAGGACTGGCCATCCGTTGGAAGAACCACCGCGTAGTCCTCCTGTGCCTCGCCACAACGGTCGCTGCGGTGTACGTCCACAACTTCTGAAGCGCCTCCGGCCTGCCCCATCATGGGGTCATGGAGTCGACCAACCTGAGGCCCGGCCACCTCACCGCCCACCAGACCGCACGCCTCCTCGGCGTCACCCTCGGCGGCCTCCGCCTCATCGTCCACCGAGGCCAGCTCCCCCGATCCGGCGGCACACCCCGACAGCCCTGGTACGCCGCCCACGACGTCGCAACGCTCGCCGCCAAACGAGCCGAACGCAAGACCGCTTGACCGCAGGTCAGACAGCGTCTATCGATCTCGGTGAACAATCGTGCCCTCAAACGGCACCACAAACGCACGACGAAGCCCCGGCCTGGTCCCCCCGGTCGGGGCTTCGTCGCGTCACAACACAACCATCGCCAGCCCACACACGTCACACCCGTGACACACCAGCGCTACCTGGGGGGACCATGCGCACCCGCACCACCACTGCGGCCCTGATCGCCGCACTCGCCATCACCCTCGTCGGCTGTAGCAGCAGCGACAACGACGAGAGCAAGCCCAAGACCACCGAGAGCAGCAGCCAGCCCAGCGCCGACGCCAGTGTCACTGAGAAGGCCGTCGGCATCCCCGCCGAGCCCACCGGCGCCAAGCGCGACGCCGTCCTCGCCGCCATCCTCGACGTCAACGCCAAGCTCACCGCCGACGAGGACAAGGCCATCGACGCGGCACGCAACCAGTGCTCAGCCCTCGACGGAGGCGCGACAAACCCGGACCACACCGCCGCTGAGCGGTTCTCGTACAACGGGATCACGCTTACCGATGACGACGGGGCACATCTCAACATCGGGCTCCGCAAGACGCTCTGCCCCAAGGCCTGGGCTTGATCCGCTTTGACGGACATCCGAGATCAGGGGTTCTGCCCCGGGAGGATGTCCATCATGGAGAGCATGGGGAAGAAGAAGCCACGCCCTCGCCGTTCGTTCACACCGGAGTTCAAGGTCGAGATCGTCGAGCTGTGCCGACGTGGTGACCGCTCGGTCGGTCAGATCGCCAAGTACTTCGACCTGACCGAGACCGCGGTGCGGCTGTGGGTCAGCCAGGCCGAAGTCGATGCGGGCGAGCGCGACGGGCTGACCAGCAGTGAGCGCGAGGAACTGGCCGCATTGCGGCGGGAGAACCGCCGGCTGCGGGAGGACGTCGACATCCTCAAGCGGGCCACGGCTTTCTTCGCGAAGGAGACCCGGTGACGGTCCACCCGTTCATCGAGGCGGAGAAGCGAGACGGTCACAGCGTCAAGCGCGCGTGTGAACTGCTGCAGGTCTCCCGAACCGCCTTCTACGCCCGCCGCACCGCCAAGCCCGGTCCGCGAGCGGTCCGTGACGCCGAGCTGACCGGGCAGATCGCCGAGGCCCACGCCAAGTCCCGCGGCACCTACGGCGCTCCACGCATCCACGCCATCCTCAAACGCGAGGGTGCCCTCTGCGGACGTCGCCGCGTCGCCAGACTGATGCGGGCGGCGGGCCTGGAGGGCCGCCACCGCAGACGACGGCACCTGACCACCGTCCCCGACCCCCGTGCCGCCTCCCGGCCCGACCTCGTCCTGCGGCAGTTCGGTCCCGACCCGGCCGGTGTCGACACCCGCTGGTGCGGCGACATCACCTATGTTCCGACCGAGGAGGGCTGGCTCTACGTGGCCACCGTCATCGACATCGCCTCCCGCCGGGTAATCGGCTGGGCGACGGCCGATCACCTGCGAACCGATCTGGTCGCCGATGCCCTCACAGCGGCCTGCCGACAGCGTCGTCCCACCCGTCCGGTGATCTTCCACTCGGATCGTGGCTGTCAGTACACCAGCCATCAATTCACCACCCTGGCAACGGAGGTCGGCGTTCGCCTGTCCGCCAGCCGCACCGGACAGTGCTGGGACAACGCGCTCGCCGAGTCGTTCTTCGCCACCATCAAAAGGGAGTTGTTCGACACCACCACCTGGCCCAGCCGGGCCGCCGCCCGCACCGCGATCTTCGACTTCATCGAGAGCTGGTACAACTTGCACCGACTGCACAGCAGCCTCGGCTACCGCAGCCCCGCCGAATACGAGACCGCACTCGCAGCCTGACCACCACACCAATGGTGTCCGCCAAAGCGGAACAAGCTCAGTCGTGTGGGCTTTTGGGTCGTAGCGCCGCAGGGTGAGGAAGGCTTGGGTGGCGGTGACGAGGGTGACGTGGTGGTGCCAGCCGTGCCAGGTGGGGCCTTCGAAGTGGTCCAGGCCCAGGCCGTGTTTGAGTTTGCGGTAGTTGTGCTCGGTCGGCCAGCGCATCTTGGCGATGCGGACCAGATCGGCGACGGGAGTGGTGGCGGGCAGATTGGTCATCCAGTAGCCGGTGGGCTGCGTCGATCCCTCCGGCTGTTCGACCAGCAGTGTCTGCAGGGGCAGCGCGCCGTCCCGCCGGGTGCGTCCGTCGGCGTGTTCCTGGGCGGTTCGCGTTGCTTCCTTGCCCGACGGCTGTACCTCAAGCACCGCAAACGGCGAGGCCATTGACCCCTTGCTGCCCTCCCGCCAGGTGATGTCCTCGAGGCGCGTGTCCGATCGATCAGGCAGGGCAAGGGGTGGGCCGGCTCGCGGTAGTCAGGCCGATTCGTTTGGATCATTCCCGCTGGCCGAGGTTGTTGGTGGTGATGTCCGGGTGAGTAGCCGCGTCAGTGCTCTGATCTCGACTTTCGGCGTTCTTGCCAGCACGGCGCTGTTCGCTGGCGCTGTTCGCGGGTACCGCTCGGGGGCATCGGCTCTATGGATCGCGGCTGGAGCTGTGATCTTCCTCAGCGCCTTGTACGCGCTCGTACGGGACGTGCGACGACTGCGTACAGGGGGCTATGCGGGCCGCTGACCACGTGTCGGTACGCTGCATCTTTTCGATTCTCGCGACCATGTCGGGCTCGGTCGCAGTCGGTTGGCGATGTGGCGTCGAGCTTTTGTCGTGTAGCCCAAGCTCGCCGTGGTGGCGGTGGCGATTGACCCACTCCGATGCGGTCGCCCTGGAGATGTCCATCTCTGCAGCGACGTGCGCGATGGGCCGAGTGTGGCAACGTTTGACCAGACGCCGGCGTCCTTCAGCACTCAGGGGTGCGTTGGCGTGTGTCATGGCGTGGCGTGAGTGTTGCGGAATGCGTGGTGTCGGGCCCCGGCGACGATGAGCAGGCTGACTGCCCCGAGGGCGGCGGCTGATATGGCGACCACGGTGACGCCCGAGCTTTGCAGCAGGAGACCACCGATGATGCCACCAAGGGCCATTGCGGCGTTCCAGAGGGTGACGAGGATGGCTTGCGCGGTGTCAGCGGCAGCGCTGCTGCGCCGCACTCCGGCTTGTCCGGCTGCGGTTTGCAGCAAGGTCGGGGCACCGCCCCACCCCAGGCCCCAAAGAACAGCGGCGACCCAAACGATCGCGTGTGTTGTGGTGACCGCAAGAGCTGCGGTGGCGAGAGTGAACAGCACCGCGCCGGTGATCATCAGAGCCCGTGGCCGGCGGTCGACATGGCGTCCGACGTACCAAATGCTCACCAGGCATGCGAGACCGAAAACAAGGAGAACCGCGTCGGTCGCTGACCCGAGCCCGGCGTGCTGTAGGTAGGGAGCGATGTAGGCATAGATGATCGTGTGCCCGAGAACGAACGTCGTGACCGTGACCATGATCGCCGCGACACCGGGCACCGCCAGGGTCTGCCGCAGGGGCGACTTCGCTGATTCTGGTGCGGGGTCCGAACGGTTGGTGTCAGCCTGTTCAATGGCGGGTTGCCCCACGCCGGGGACGGACACGCTGATCCAGCCGATGACGGCAAGAGTGACCAGGGAGACAGCGCCAAACGCCGCCCGCCACCCCACTTGTTCACCGATCAGCGTGCCGGCCGGAACCCCCAAGGACAACGCCACAGGGATGCCGGTCATCGCCACTGCGATGGCGCGGCCTTCCAAGCCGGTAGGTGCGATGCGACGGGCGTAGCCAGCGAGGATCGCCCACGCCAGGCCCGCGGCCACACCGGCGAGGAACCGGCCCGCAAGTAGGACGATGTATCCCGGTGCAACTGCAGTCAGCGTGTTGGCCACCAGGAAGACGGCCATGGCGCCGAGCAGTAGTGGTTTCCGCGGAACAGATGCTGTCGCCGTGGCGAGCGGGATCGCGGTCAACGCCGTACCAGCCGCATAGACGGTGACGGCCTGGCCGGTAGCACCTGAACTGGTGCCCAGTGAGGCCGACATCTCGGGCAGCACGCCGGCAGGCAGAGTCTCCGTCAAGCTCGTGATGAAGACGGCAGTCCCCAGTGCCAACAGCGCCGACCATGGCAGGCCGACCTGTCGCGAACGAGACTGTGTGTCAGAAGACGTGGTGGTCATGGACCGAATCTTGAAACCTTCACATAGATGTGATGGTCAAGTCGAGGTGCGCCGACTAGCTTCGGCGGGTGTGAGGATCGGTGAATTGTCGCGACTGACGGGTGCCTCCCGTCGGCTACTTCGCTACTACGAGGAGCAGGGGCTGATTGTCCCGGACCGGGGCGCGAACGGGTATCGGGAGTATGACGACCGCTACGTGGACCGGGTCAACCAAATCCGTGGCCTGCTTGATGCTGGGCTCCCCACTCGCATCATCAAGCAGATCCTTCCGTGCCTGGACAAACCTCGATCGATCCACTTTCCCGATGCAACACCGGAGATGCTGGCCTTGCTGGCCGCCGAGCGGGACCGGCTCACCGAGCGGATCGACGTACTCATCCGCAACCGTGATGCGATGAGCGAGTACCTGACTGAAGTCGGACAATGCCGAGCGCTGGCGCCTGGCAGCTCTCACGGAACACCGAACTCCCCGTCGGTGGTGTCAGCAACGTCATGACCCGCAACAGCTAGTGCTGTGACCACGTAGGTTCACCGGCATGGCGTGGCAGCGTGGCCAGTAGGCGATCCGTTCCCGGGCTGCCCGCCCGTGGACGGGGTAGCGGTGGTGGGTCAGTTCCTCGCCGAGCCGCCGCAGGGGAGGCGAGGTTGTCCGGCCGTTCGTGACGGTGTGCCCGCTCCAGCCCGGCCGCCCTCGCCCCTGCTCCTGGCTGGACCCACTCGCCACTTCGCCCGTCGGCAGCATCCGCCCCGACGGGTGACTATGGGCCGACGAGACTTGTGCAGGGTCGGCGAGCGCGCGGTCAGAACCAGTGCAGGCAGTGCGGGGGACGGTCGGCGCGGAAGAGGGAGTCAGCGAGGGTGGCCGCGCCTTGGCGGTGGGCTTGGATGTGTCCGGCACGTACGAGCGTGCTCGGGGCGGTGCCGCCGAGGTAGACGGAGCCCAGGTCGCGCACGTCCATGGACAGGTCGGGCTTCCGGTCCGTGGGGACGCAGTCAGCCTTGCCGTCCCGGACGGTCAGCAGGTAGCGGCCGTGTTCGCCGAAGAACGGGTCGTCGATGTCGAGGACGAGTTCGCCGTCCGTGAACCAGCCGCGCGCGGTCAGAGCACGCGGGACGTCCAGCAGCCGCACCCAGAGCCAGTCCATGTCGCCGCTCACCTCGCCGGCGCGGAAATCCGCGAACTGCCAGCGCAGCGGGTGCCCGGGCGGGACGTGCTTGAACACGACCTGAGAGACCAGATCGTGTCCGAGTACGAACCGGGCCAGGGCCGTGAAGACGGCGTCGTCGGTGGCGATGGTCTCGTCGACCGTCAGGGTGCCGGACTCGACCGAGTAGCTGGCGTACCCGTCCGGGACGCCGCCGGCGTCCCGGCGGACGGCGACGTAGCGCGGCGCCGGCGAGATCGGGGGCTGCCCCGCGCGCAAGGCCCACCAGCGGTGCGGACGGGACAGCGCGCCGGGCTGGGCGCGGCGGTACCGGTCGTAGACCTCTTCCAGAATCTCGCCGCACTCGGCCCGACGCAGCACCTCGACCGAGCCGTTATCCGAGCCGGCCGCTGGTGCGTCGGCCACTCCGCGTGCCCGGGGAACGGCGAGGGCGGCCTTGTGGCGCTCCACCGTCAGCTGCGCCGTGTAGGTCGCCGGTCCGTAGCCGAACCTGCCGTAGATCGGAGCCTCAGAGGCCAGCAGCACGGAAAGGAACTCCCCGCCGGCCCGCAACTCAGCGAGCTGATGCCGCATCATCGCGCTGAGCACGCCCTGGCGCCGGTGCGAGGGCAGAACGCCGACGGCGGTCACCCCGGCGGCCGAGACGAGAGTCTCACCGGGCAGGGTGAGCTCGAAGGAGTGCGCGGCCGCGGTGCCGACAGGCCGCCCGTCCGCCGTCAGAGCGAGCAGACAGCGGTCCATTTCGAGCGCCGACCACCAGCGCCCGCCGCCCTCGACCGGGGGTTCCGGGAAGAGCCCGAACGCGGCATGGACTGTGTCGACGAAGACGTCGAGATCCTTGTCGGTCGTGGGACGGATCTCCATTGTTGCCGCTGCCTCCTCGGGATACCGGCACCACGACTCATGGTGTCGGGCCACAGTGCAGCGTCAACCCGTAGCCAGGGCAAGCGAATTACGGCCGGGCCCGCAGCCGGACACGGCACAGCCCGGTCCAAGCCCGGCCCCGGGGGTGAGTCGCGGTGGCAGGGCTCGGCGGCGGTCGTGAGCCAGGCGTCAGGCCGTGACGGGCAGTGGGCGTCCGCCCCAGCGGATGCCCTTCTCGCTGCGGACGCGGACGCGTTCGCGTCGCTGGACGGCCAGGACATCGGGGTTGTGAGTTGCTGGTGTCGGGTCAGTAGATTTGCTGGCAGTGGGGTTGATCTTTCGGCTGGTGTATCTACTCAGGTCGGCACGTGCGCATGGTTGATCGATGCGACTGCTACGGGATGACCATGCCGCTGCTGTGGAGTGGCTAGCACAAGAGCCGTTTACTGTCGCGGAGTTGCTTCTTCCTGTGCACGCGATCCGGGCTGAGGCGTGTGCTAGCGGGTATGGCGAAACGTCAGCCACGGTTACCTATGGCCAGTCAGCCGACCGAGCCCGTACCCGCGTGTGTGGTACTGCGCCCGGCGGTGGTCCGTCGTCTGCTGGCCGTGGACGAGGGACCTGGTGCCTCGCGGGTGCACGTCCGTATTGCTGCTGAGGCTGCCGGGGTCTCGGAACACACTGTGTGGCGGTGGCTAGCGGATGCTCGTACCTCGGGACGTCTGGAGGCAGCCCCGCGGCGTGGGGGTTTCACGCTCGATGCTGCGTTGTGGACTCGCCTGGCCGAGTTGGGCGGGAACGTGTCGGCCCTGCACCGGTGGATGGTCGGCAACCAGGGCGTCGAGGCCAAGGACGCCGATCGACAGGTCGTGCCGTCTCTGGCAACGGTGATGCGCGTGGTGCGACAGGACCTCAAGACTGGCCGGGAACTTCAGGTGGCACGGCCGGCGCGGGGGCACGTCGATCCCGGCTGGTATGACCGGGCGGTGGCCGAACTCGCATTGCCCGGGATGGTCGAGGAAACCGGCCGGGCCGCTGGGCCCGAGCCAAGGACAGATAGCCAGACCCGTGACAGGCCCGAGGAAAGAGCCACTCCGGCCTTGCTGGATGGGGTGCGCTTGTACGCACCTGGTGCGCATCTGGTGTCGACGCGCCAACTGGCCGCCGTGACGGAAGCGGTAGCACACACGATCGCCGCTCGAGGCGTCATGTGCCTCTACAGCGATCCAGGCCACGGGAAGTCGATCGCCCTTTACCAGGCTCTGCGCCGACTGCCGCGACGTGTACCAGTCCGGTGGGCACGGGTGGCGGTCAAACCGGCCATGCCGCAGCTGCGCTCCGCGCTACTCACCGCCTTCGACCTGCCCGCGCAGTCCCTGACTCACCGGGCCGATGCCGCCGACCGCGCGCTCGTCGACGTCCTCAAAGCCCCAGGCGTGCTGGTCATCGATGACGCCCAACGGATCGCCGCCCCGAACTCGATTACCTCCGCCTGCTCGTCGACGCGTCATCCACCAAGACGTCACTGGTGCTGTGCGGGGCCGGTGCCGCACCCTGGCCCGGGCTCCCGCGCTGGCCTCACGGGTACTGACCTGGCAGCACGTTTCCCGCTTGGACGTTTCCCAACTCCCCACGGTGCTGCGCTTGTTCCATCCGCTCTGGGACACCGCGACCGACGACGATCTGTCGTATGCGGACGAGACATGCGCCCAAGGCAACTTCCGCACCTGGGCGAAGATCACGTCCCACTTGTACGCCACCTGCAGCCCCCATCCCGACAAGCACGTGGATCGCGCGCTGCTGACCTGGGCCTGCTCACGTCTAGGCCCTCATCCCTGACCCACGCGCCTAGCCGTTCGGGAACTAAGGGGACACCATGGAACGCAATCCCTCCCGCCACACTGACCCTCAACACCCTGCTGCGCCAGCCCTCGACGATGCTTCCATGAGGGCCTTGAGGAGCCCAGCGGTACGGAACTTGCTGGATCTCCGCTCCCGGAACGAGCTCACCACCAGACATGTGCAACTAGCAGCACAGTGCCTCGACGTCTCGGAACGCACCGTGTGGCGCTGGCTGGCCGAGGCCACCTCCACCGTGTGTGTGTCAGTAGCGGGGTCCGGGGTGTGTGCTGTTCGGGGTCAGGCTGCTCTCTGACATCGATGGGTGAGGGGTCACTGTCATCGCTGCA
>NZ_JBIUCC010000024.1:0-13663 GCF_044593495.1 Streptomyces sp. NPDC051963
CTTCGGTCTTGCGTTTCCGACTCTATCAGATCCTTTTCTCGGCCTGACCCCCAGTCAGCGGGGTTTGTCTTCCCGGCCGTTGGGCCGTTCCGACGAGTGAGACTTTAGCGGATTCCTGGCTCCCGAGCTAATCGGGGGCTGCGGTCTTTCGACCGCGGATTCCTCATTTCGTAAATACGCATACCAATGACGCGACAGCAGAATGATCACTGCTCGTCGAGTAGTGGTTGGTACCTACGGAATGGCTGTCCGGGGACCGACCGGAGTCGGCGCTCACGTCGGACAACTCGGAGAACACTACGTACCGGGTCGGGGCGTGTCAACTTCGGTCCGGACGGGCCTGTGGGGCGTAGCCTGAGGGGCATGACGACGCGTACGTGTACCCAGTTGTGGTGGGCCGCCTGACGGCGGCCGTGCTCACGTATGCATTCAACGGCCGCCGCCTTGGCGGCCGTTCTTGTATCTCCCTCCGGGAGGGTCGGCCGGCCGGGTGCGGCGGTCTCGACCAGGAGGTGGAGAGATGACGCGGGTCTTCAGTGGGGTCAAGCCGACCGGGCATCTGACGCTGGGGAACTATCTGGGGGCCATGCGGCAGTGGGCCGCGGTCGACCAGCATCAGGCTGATGCGCTGTTCTGCATCGTCGACCTGCATGCGCTGACCGTGGACCACGATCCGGCGCGGGTGCGGCGGCTCAGTCGGCAGGCGGCGACGCTGCTACTGGCGTCGGGGCTGGATCCGGCGCTGTGCACCGTGTTCGTGCAGAGCCATGTGGATGAGCATGCGCGGCTGTCGTATCTGCTGGAGTGCGTGGCCACCGATGGTGAGATGCGGCGGATGATCCAGTACAAGGAGAAGGCCGCGCGTGAGCGGGACCGGGGCGGGAGTGTGCGGCTGTCGCTGCTGACGTATCCCGTGCTGATGGCGGCGGACATCCTGGCGTACGGGACCGATGAGGTGCCTGTGGGGGATGACCAGGTTCAGCATGTGGAGCTGACGCGGGATCTGGCCGTGCGGTTCAACCAGCGGTACGGGCACACGTTCGTGGTGCCTCGGGCGACGCGTCCGAAGGTGGGTGCGCGGGTGATGAACCTCCAGGATCCGACGTCGAAGATGGGGAAGAGCGACGACTTCGGGCCGGGGATCGTCTATCTGCTGGATGAGCCGGACGTGGTGCGGAAGAAGGTCATGCGGGCTGTGACCGACAGCGGGCAGGAGGTCGTGTACGACCGGGCGGGGCGGCCCGGCGTCGCGAATCTGCTGGAGATCCTTGCGGCCTGTACGGATGGGAACCCGGAAGCCTTGAGCGGTGTATATGAGTCGTATGGCGCCTTGAAGAGGGACACCGCGGAGGCCGTGGTGGAGTTCCTCAGGCCCGTACAGGAGAGGCACAAGGAGTTGTGCGCGGATCCTGGACATGTCGAGGGGGTGCTGCGGGATGGGGCTGAGAAGGCACGGGCGATGGCGCGGCCGATGGTGGATGCCGCTTATCGCGCGATCGGGCTGCTGTCGCCTGCCTGAGATAAGTGGAGTGCTCTCCTAGGTTCCGGCTGTCTCCCTTCGCCTTGCCACCCCGGCGAGGGCCAGCGCGAGGGGGCCCGGGACCAGGAAGGCGAGCGGGAGCATCATCCAGGCGCAGAGCGCTGCCGTGGCCACCGCCAGCAGGACGAGGGCGCTGCCGGCGGGGTCGCGGACCGTGTCGGTGGCGGCGGCGCGGAGTGCCGTGGGCCAGTCGGATACGGATTCGGGGCGGGAGCAGGCGCGCAGGGCGACCGTCAGGGCGATGGCCGTGACGGTCATCGCCGCTATGGCGAAGAGCCGTGCTCCTGGCAGGCCTGCGCCTGCGAGGGCGAGGTCCGCTGCCACCAGGAGGGTGCCCGCTATGGCCAGGATGCCTGCCAGCAGGTCGCCGGGGCGCAGACGGTGGCGCAGGAGGGCGAAGTACCGGCCGGCGGTGGCCGGTTCGTCGTTCGACACGCCTCTGAGGACGGCGCAGGCCGTGGAGAGGGCCGCCGGTGCGGTGATCAGTGGGAGGGAGGAGAGGGTGGTGGCGAGACCGATGCTGAGGACGTCGGCGAACAGGGTGGTGCGCGGGCCGAAGATCTCGCCCGGTTCGCGGTGGGGTGCGGCGCTCATCCCTTGACTCCCGAGTGGGCCATGCCCTCGACGAGGAAGCGCTGGAAGGCGAGGAAGAACAGGACGATCGGGAGGAGGGCGATCACCGACATCGCGAACATCGGTCCGAACGCGGACTGGCTGGAGGCGTCCACGAACGACCGGAGCGCCAGCGTGAGCGTGAACTTCTCGGGCGAGAAGAGATAGATCAGCTGGGTGAAGAAGTCGTTCCACGTCCAGATGAAGGTGAAGATCGCGGTCGTGATCAGTGCGGGTCGCGTCAGTGGCAGGATGACCAGGAAGAAGCTCCTGAAGGGCCCGCAGCCGTCGATCCGTGCCGCCTCCTCCAGCTCGCGCGGCAGCCCTCGCATGAACTGCACGATGAGGAAGACGAAGAACGCCTCTGTGGCAAGGAACTTGGGGAGGATCAGCGGCCAGTAGGTGTTCACCATGCCGAGCTGGTTGAAGATGATGTACTGCGGGATCAGCACGGCGTGGTGGGGCAGCATGATCGTCGCGATCATGAAGGCGAAGAGCGGGCCGCGGAAGCGGAAGCGCAGCCGGGCGAAGGCGTAGGCGGCCAGTGAGCAGCTGAGTACGTTGCCGACGACCGCGCCGCCCGCGATGAACAGGGAGTTGCCGAGCAGCTGCCACACGGAGACGTCGTTCACGCCGTCGAGGGCCGTCGTGTAGTTGGACCACTCCAGGCTGCTGGGCAGCAGGTCGAGGCTGGCGATCACCTCGTTGGCGGGCTTGACGGAGGTCGCGAGCAGCCATGCCAGGGGGTACAGCATCACGAGCAGTGCGGCGAGACAGCCGAGGTGCAGGGCGATGCGACGCCAGGCGATCGGCTTGCGTACGGCGACGGTTGAGGTGGTCATCGGTCCCCCTCGGACGCGTAGAAGACCCAGGATCGCGAGGTGCGGAACAGTACGGCGGTGACGGCGCCGATGACGAGGAGCAGTACCCACGCCATTGCGGAGGCGTAGCCCATGTGGGAGGCGACGAAGCCCCGGTCGTAGAGATAGAGCGTGTAGAAGAGCGTCGAGTCGGCGGGGCCGCCCTTGCCCCCGCTCACCGCGAACGCGGGGGTGAAGACCTGGAAGGCCTGGATGGTCTGGAGCACCAGGTTGAAGAAGAGCACCGGGGACAGCATCGGCACGGTGATGGACAGGAACTGCCGCCATCGGCTGGCCCCGTCCACCGAGGCCGCCTCGTACAGCTCCGTGGGGATCTGCTGGAGTCCGGCGAGGAAGATGACCATGGGTGCGCCGAACTGCCACACGGTCAGCAGGGCGACGGCGAAGAGTGCCCAGCCGGGTTTGTTGACCCAGCCGCCGGTGCCGAGGAGGTTGTCGACCGTGCCGCCGTCGTTGAAGATGGCCCGCCACACGAGGGCGATGGACATCGAGGTGCCGAGCAGGGAGGGAGCGTAGAAGGCGGAGCGGTAGAAGCCCTTGCCGCGCTTCATGTTCTTCAGGGCGAGGGCCACGGCGAGGGCCAGGCCCAGTTGCAGCGGGACGGCGATGACCACGTATGTCAGGGTCGCGACCACCGAGCGCCAGTAGCGCGGGTCCTCGGTGAACATCTGCGTGTAGTTGCGCAGGCCCACCCACTGGGGCGGGTTGAACAAGTCGTAGTCGGTGAAGGAGAGGTAGAGCGAGACGGCCATCGGGAGGAGCGTCAGTACGCAGGCGCCGAGCACCCAGGGCGAGAGGAACACCCAGGCGGCGCCCTCGCGTCGGCGTCGCCGCGGCTTGGTCGGCGCGTCAACGGCTGGTGTGCGTGCGGCTGTCGGTATCTGTGTGGTGGTCATGACCTCAGCTCCGCCTTCGCCTCGGTGACGTAGTTCTCGGCCGCCTCGCGGGGGGAGAGCCGCTCGTACGACACCTGGTCGTAGTCGCGCTGGAAGGTGGTCTGCAGGGCGCTGTCTCCCGAAGGGGGCGCCTGGGGCGGGGCGTTGAGTTTGCCTTCGAAGGGGGCCTGGTACTCGTAGATGGTCTTGTCGAAGTCCTTGAGGTCCGAGGAGATCTCGTCGCGGATCGACTCGTTGACCGGGATGCCGCGGCTCGCCCCGAGGATTTTCGCCGCCCCGCTGTCGTTGAGCATGAAGTCGACGAGCTGGGCGGATTCCTTGGGGTGGCCGGTGTCGGCGGCGACGCCCATGAACATGGAGGGTTTGAAGTACTGGCCGGGCGTGCCGTCCTCGTTCGACGGCATGGGGGCGAGCGAGACCCCGCCGGGGATGAGGGCGAGGTAACCGCTGGCCGGGGCGTCCCAGTTCATCTCGGCGAAGGCCGTGCCTCGGCCCAGCGGAGTGTTCTCGACCGAGCCGTCGAGCTGTGTCGTCTGCTCGGCGGAGGAGACGGCACCCTCGCGCCGTAGCTTGTCGGTGAAGGTCCACCAGCGCGTGAGGTCGTCGGCGGTGAAGCCGAGTTGGTTGTCCTTGGTGTACAGGGCCTTGCCCTGGCCGCGCAGCCAGACCTCGAAGGCGTCCTCGCTCTGTCCGGGGTCGGTGCTGCCGGGCTTGCCGGTCTTCTCGGCCAGTTCGCGCATGGCGTCGGCCCATTGGGTCCAGGTCCAGCCCGCTGTGGGCAGTACGACTCCGGCGGCCTTCCACTGCGTGGTGTCGTACACCATGGTCTCGGAGCCCCGGCCCTGCGGGATGGCGTACAGCTTTCCGTCCACCTTGCCGGTGGCGAGCAGCCCCGGGTCGAACTCCCCTGTTTTGAGGGTGGATCGCTGCTTGCCGAGGTCGAGGAGTATGCCGCCTGAGGCGTACTGGTCGATCATCCGGTAGTCGAGCTGCATCACGTCGGGGACGTCGCCGCCGGCGGCCTGGGTGGCGAGCTTCTGCTTGTAGGGCTCGTATCCGGCGAACGAGGTCTGGATCTCGATGTCGGGGTGTTGTTTTTCGAAGAGGTCGATGGCCTGGTCGGTGCGTTCGGCCCGGTCGGGGTTGCCCCACCAGGTGTAGCGCAGCAGGATTTTGTCGCCGGTTGCCTGGTCCGACCCTGTGCTGCAGCCGGTGCCGAGGGCACTGAGTGCGAGCGTGAGGGCCAGGGCCCAGGACCTCGTTGTCCTGTTTCCGGGCATGGGGACGTCTCGTCTCCTCTCGGAGGGATGTGGGGGGATGCGGGGCGGTCAGCCGCTGGGGAGTCGGTATTCGTCGCGGCGGCCGCACATGCCGTAGCCGCCGAGGCGGAGGGGGTCGGTGCTCAGGGCGGTGGCGGCGGACAGGTAGTCGCCCGGTGTGCCGGAGGCGAGGGCGTCGAGTTGGGTGCCGGTCTGCTGGGCCGCGGCGAGGGCGCCGCGTTCCCAGATGCCGCGCCAGACCTCGGCCTTGGGGGCGACCAGGCGGGCGGCGGCTTCCTGGAAGGCGCGGTACGGGGCGGTGTCGCCGGCGCGGAGCGACTCGCGCAGGGTGAGGTAGCCCTCGACGGCGAGGTCGCGGCGTTTGCGGGCGGCGGCCTCGATGTCGGGGCTGTCGAGGGCCGGGAGGGTGGCCGCGGCGGCGTAGCGCTCGGGGTCGTCCAGGTAGTCGGCGGGGAAGGTGAAGACGGCGTCGCCGGCTTCGGGCAGTCCGCTGTTCTGCATCAGGACGGTGATACGGAGGTCCTCGCCCTGCACCATGCGGTGGACGGTGCCGGGGGTGAACCAGGCGACCGTGCCTGCCTGGAGCGGGAGTTCGCGGTAGCCGTCGGGGCTGAGGGTCTGCACGCTGCCGGTGCCGCCGGTGACGACGTAGGCCTCGGTGCAGACGAGGTGCAGGTGGGGGCTGCCGCCGCAGACGCCGTCGGCGGCCTGCCAGTCGTAGGGAGAGAGGTGGGAGAGCGCGATACCGCCGGGGAGCGGAGGGGTGGTCACCACGTCAGCTCCTTCAGCCGGGCGGCCACGCGGGCGGTGTCCCAGGCGCCGTCGGCGACGAGGATCCGGTAGCGGTACGAGAAGGACTCCCCCGGCGGAAGGGCGAACTCCTCGTGGAACGCCCAGGAGAAGGAGACCGTCGGGATCGGTTCGGAGCGGACGAACCAGTGGGAGGGGTGGATGGAGTTCTCGTTCTCGGGGGCGTGGGCGAAGACGAGGGTGGAGTGGCCGTCGATGTCGTCGTGTTGGGCGGTGAAGGCGAGCCAGGGGGACTGCGTGCCCATCAGGTCGTCGGAGGCGTCCCGGTCGTCCGGGCCGTCGGGGCCGAAGGCGCGGCCGCCGGTGAAGTCGCGGGGGCCGCGCCAGTGCAGTCCGGTGTAGCCGGCCTGCTCGCGTCCGGCGGTGGTCGGGGAGCCGAAGGTGAGGGGCTCGCCGTCCGCGCGGGTGTTGGTCAGCTGGATGGACCAGTCGAGGGCCCAGGAGCCGGAGTCCTCGTCGACGCCGTGGAGGGTGACCGTGCGGGTCTCGCGGGCCCATTCGGTGCCCTGGTTCTCGATCCAGGTGAGGCGCTCGGTGAAGGAGAGGCGGTCGTCGGCGACGTCGAAGGTGTCGAAGCCGTCGTGGCGCATGGAGCCGACGCGGTCGTGCAGCGGGAGGTAGCCCTCGCCGTGGACGTAGGAGTGGCCGCCCCAGAAGTTCTGGCCGGAGAGGTGGCTGGCGGTCATCTGCACGCCCTTGTGCCAGCGGTGGTCGCTGGGGCGGTAGCCGGAGACCGGGTGTCCTGCGAGGGTGCGCAGGGGGTGGATGTACGGCTTGCGGGCTTCGTACGGATCGGGGTCGGGCTTGTAGACGTACTCCATCAACGGGACGTCACCGGACGCGACCTTGATGCGCTCGCCGTGGACGTGCGTCACCTGGATGTGGGGGGCGGTCACTTGGGGCTCCATTCCGGGTGGTTGCCGTGCATCGCGGAGTAGTACGGGTCGCCGGGCGCGATCTCACCCGCCCGGACCGTCTCGCCGGTGAAGGCCGACTTGTAGAGGGCGGCGGCGAATTCGAGGGTGCGGCGGGCTTCGGGGCCACTGCCCGGGGGGCGTACGCCCTGGTCGTGGGCGTCGAGGAGCGCGCCGAGCTGGGCGGTGTGGGAACTCGGAGTGTCAGTGGCGGGTGGTGGAATGGAAGTGGCGCCCGGAGCGGGGGTGTAGGTCCAGTCGGTGTTGGAGTGGCCGTAGAGATGGGTGAGTTCGACGGTGGCGCGGTCGCAGTCGATGCGGATGCGGCTGACCTCGTCGGGTGACAGGACGCTGTTGACGACGGTGGCGAGGGCGCCGTTGTCGAAGCGGACGAGGGCGGTGGAGACGTCCTCGCTCTCGGTGTCGTGGACGAGGCGGGCCGCCATCGCGCGGATCTCGGTCCAGTCGCCGAGGAGGTGCAGGAGGAGGTCGTACTGATGGATGCCGTGGCCCATGGTGGGGCCGCCGCCCTCTGAGGCCCAGCGGCCGCGCCACGGCACGGCGAAGTAGGCGGCGTCGCGGTGCCAGGTGGTCTGGCAGTGGGCGACGCGGGGGGTGCCGAGGGTGCCGCTCCGGATGAGGTCGCGGGCGTGGACGGCGCCGGAGCCGTAGCGGTGCTGGAAGACGACGGAGGCGTAGGCGCCGGTGGCTTCCTCGGCGGCGGCGAGCTCGTCGTACTCGGCGAGGGAGAGGGTGAGCGGCTTCTCGCACAGGGCCCAGGCGCCGGACTTGAGGGCGGCGAGGGTCTGCTGCTGGTGGAGGGCGGGCGGGGTGCCGATGAGGACCAGGTCGGGGCGCTCGGCCTCCAGCATCGCGGTCAGGTCCTGGTATCCGGTGACACCGTCGCCGGCCAGCTTCTGGAATTCCGCGAGGCGGGTGGCGTCCACGTCCACCGCGGCTACGAGTTCGACGCGGTCGGCGTCGGCCCGTAGAGCGGGGAGATGGCTGCCGCTGACGATGGCTCCCGTGCCGACGACTGCGGCGCGGAGGGGGGAGGTGGGGGTGGGGGTGGAGCGGGATTGCATGGGGGGCACCTCAGGAAAGGCGAGGGAAAGCGCTTTCTGTTGGAGTCGACACTAAGCAGAGACATGACATCAGGACAAGGACCGTGCACCGCACAACGATCAACAACTTCCAACATGTGGGGGGCGGGGGTGGAGACGTGTGGGAAGCGGGAGGTGGAGGGTGCGGGTGGGGGCGCGGGTGGAGGGCGCCGGTGGCAGAAAAAGGTGGCGCGCCGGGGCAGCGCGCCACCTTTTGGAGCGTGTGGGTCAGTTGTTGCCTGAGGCCAGTTCGCGGCTGCGGTCGCGGGCGGCTTCGAGGGCGGCGATGAGGGCGGCTCGTACGCCGTGGCTCTCGAGTTCGCGGATGGCGTTGATGGTCGTGCCGGCGGGCGACGTGACGTTCTCGCGGAGCTTGACCGGGTGTTCGCCGCTGTCGCGGAGCATCGTCGCGGCGCCGATCGCGGACTGGACGATCAGGTCGTGGGCCTTGTCGCGGGGCAGGCCGAGGAGGATGCCGGCGTCCGTCATGGCCTCGACCAGGTAGAAGAAGTACGCGGGTCCCGAGCCGGAGAGCGCCGTGCAGGCGTCCTGCTGGGACTCGGGGACGCGGAGCGTCTTGCCGACGGCACCGAAGATCTCCTCGGTGTGGGCGAGGTCGGCCTCGCTGGCGTGGGTGCCGGCGGAGATGACGGACATGGCCTCGTCGACCAGGGCGGGGGTGTTCGTCATGACGCGGACGACCGGGGTGCCCGTGGCCAGGCGCTCCTCGAAGAAGGAGGTCGGGATGCCTGCCGCGCCGCTGACGACCAGGCGGTCGGCGGGGACGTGGGGGGCGAGTTCGTCGAGGAGGGTGCCCATGTCCTGCGGCTTGACCGTGAGGATCAGGGTGTCGGCGGTTTTGGCCGCTTCCGGGTTGGTGACCGGGGTGACTCCGTAGCGGGTGCGGAGTTCTTCGGCTCGTTCGCGGCGGCGGGCGGTGACCAGGAGGTCGGCCGGGGTCCAGCCGGCTCGGATCATTCCGCTGAGCAGGGCTTCGCCGATTTTGCCGGTGCCTAGGACTGCGACTTTCTGGGTCATGGCTGGGGTGCCCTCCGGGGGGTTTGTCGTCCGGGGTCATCCTCGCACTGGGGGTGGGGGTGGGGGGGTGGTGTCCGGTGGGCGGGACGTTGGCTGCGCTGGGTGGGCGTTGGGTGTTCTCGCCCCCGCCGCCCCTACCCGTCCCGTCCTGAAGGGGCTCCGCCCCTTCGACCCCGCCAGGGGGTCTGCCCCCTGGACCCCCGCTCCTCAAACGCCGGAGGGGCTGAATTGATGGGGGAACGCCGGGAGGCTGAATTGATGGGGGAACGCCGTGCGGGGGCTGAAGTGATGCGGGAACGCCGGAGAGCTGAAGTGCTGCGGGAACGTCGGTGGGGCTGAAGTGCTGCGGGAACGTCGGTCGGGCTGAAGTTTTGCAGGCCTGTGTTGGAGGTTCGCGCCTGTGGGGGTGCGTGGGGGGGGGCTGGTTGTCAGGGTGTTCGGCGGCGGAGGGTTGCGGCGCCCAAGGTCAGGACCAGGAGGGCGCAGGCGGCCACGATGAGGGCGTCGCGGACGAAGGCGGCTGTCATGTCCGTGTGCTTGAGGACCTCGTTCATGCCGTCGACGGCGTAGGACATGGGGAGGACGTTGGAGATGGCTTCCAGGACGGGGTGCATCTCGGAGCGGGGGGTGAAGAGGCCGCAGAGGAGCAATTGGGGGAAGATCACTGCCGGCATGAACTGGACCGCCTGGAATTCGGAGGCCGCGAAGGCCGAGACGAAGAGGCCGAGGGCCGTGCCGAGGAGTGCGTCGAGCAGGGCGACCAGGAGCAGGAGCCAGGGGGAGCCGGTGACGTCCAGGCCCAAGAACCAGACCGCCAGGCCCGTCGCCAGGGCCGACTGGATGATGGCCAGTGCGCCGAAGGCCAGGGCGTAGCCCGCGATCAGGTCGCCCTTGCCGAGGGGCATGGCGAGGAGGCGTTCCAGGGTGCCCGAGGTGCGTTCGCGGAGTGTGGCGATCGACGTGACCAGGAACATCGTGATCAGGGGGAAGATCCCCAGGAGTGACGCCCCGATGTTGTCGAACGTCCGTGGGCTGCCGTCGAAGACGTAGCGCAGCAGGAACAGCATCACGCACGGGATGAGGATCATCAGCGCGATCGTGCGGGGGTCGTGACGGAGCTGGCCGAGGACGCGGGCCGCGGTGGCGGTGGTGCGGGAGATGTTCAAAGCGCTGGTCGGAGCGCCGGTCGGGGAGCCGGTCGGGGCGGTCGTCATCGTCGTACTCATCGAGTCGTCTCCTTCGTACCGGCGGTCGTGCGGGCGGTCGCGATCGCCTCGTCCACCAGGTGCAGGAAGGCGGCCTCGACCGTCTCGGATCCGGTACGGGTACGGAGGGCGTCCGGGGTGTCGTCGGCGAGGATCTCGCCCTCGCGCATGAGCAGCAGGCGGTGACAGCGCTCGGCCTCGTCCATGACGTGGGAGGAGATGAGGAGCGTCGCTCCGCGGGTCGACGCGATGGAGTGGAAGAGGTTCCAGAGGTCGCGGCGGAGCACCGGGTCCAGCCCTACCGTCGGTTCGTCCAGGACCAGGAGTTCGGGGGTGCCGAGGAGGGCCACGGCGAGGGAGACCCGGCTGCGCTGGCCGCCGGAGAGGTTGCCGGCCAGGGCGTCGGCGTGGCCGGTCAGGTCGACGTCGGCGATGGCCCGGGTGACGTCGGCGCGGCGGCGGTCGACGGCCGCGCGGCCCGGGTTCAGGATCGCCGCGAAGTAGGCCAGGTTCTGGCGGACGGTGAGGTCGTCGTAGACCGACGGGGCCTGGGTGACGTAGCCGATACGACTGCGGAGGGTGGGGTGGCCGGCCGGGCGCCCCAGGACCTCCAGCGTGCCGGTGGCCTTGGCCTGCGTGCCGACGATCGCGCGCATGAGGGTCGATTTGCCGCATCCCGACGGGCCCAGCAGGCCGGTGATCTGGCCGGGCGGGACCGTGAAGTCGAGGCCGCGCAGGACTGTGCGGGGGCCGCGGACGACGGTGAGGTCGGCGGCTCGGATGGTGGTCGACTCCGTCGGCGTGGGTGGGATCGGCAGGGTCGGCGGGGTCGGGGAGTCCGTCTGGCTTGGTGGGTTCGGTGGGTTCGGTGGGTCCGGCGCATAATTCATCATGCGGTGAATAATGCTCTTGTCGGGGGTGGGCGTCAAGGTGGGTGGGGGCGGACGGTGACCCTGGGGGGCGGGGAGGCGGGGGCTTGCGGTGACCGGCGGACGGGGGCTTGTGGTGACCGGCTGGTGAGGGTGTGCGGTGACGCGGGAGAGGGGGGCGGGAGGGTGTCGAGGCCGGAAGGGGCCGGGGGCAAGGGTCGGACCGACAGCCGTCGAGGCCAGACGGGGTCCGCCCGGGGAAGCCGAGGCAGGAGAGGGGTGCCTGGCGGCGAGGCCGGAGAGGGCCCGGGTGGGTCCGCGGGTGGGGTGATCGTCGGCGCGGGCTCCGGTTTGGGTGCTTCGCATTGGCGGTCCCGCAACCCCGGTCCGTGCCTTCCCGCTCGGCGCCCGCCCAACTCCGGTCCGCGTCTCCCGGCTCCGCGCCCGCTCAACGCCGACAGTGCCGACAGCGCCGCCACCAGGTGCTGCGCTGTGGGAGGTCAGGCGTGGACGGCGACCAGGAGGTCCACGTCGTAGGTCTCTTCGACGGTTCCGTGGGGGAAGAGGCTCAGGAGGTGCCTCTTTTCCTCGGTGAGGAACGCGGTGCGGGGCCCGTCGCTCTGGACCAGGAAGATCGAGTGACTGCCGATGTTGGCCAGGTGGGTGTCGACGGGGACGCGGCGGCTCCAGCGGACCGCGCGGCGGGCGAAGTCGAGGCGGCCGGAGGGGTCGGCGGCGCGGGTGCTGGCACCGTTCGTCTCGACGACGGGGTCGGTGCCGAAGGCGTGCTGGATGCGCTTGGACTGGGCGGCGATCCAGGGGACGTCCAGGGCATACGTGTTCCACCAGAGGGCCAGTGCGCCGCCCGGACGCAGGACGCGGAGCGTCTCCGGAACCGAGTGGTCCGGGTCGGTCCAGTGCCATGCCTGGGCGTAGGTGAGGAAGTCGACGGAGGCGGTGGCCAGGGGGAGGGCGTTGCCCGTGCCTCGGACGAGAGGGATGCCGGGGTTGGTGCGGTGGAACTGGGCCGCCATGCCGTCGCCGGGTTCCACGGCGATGACGTCCGCGCCGCGGGCGTGCAGGAGGGCGGTCGCAATGCCGGTGCCGGCACCGATGTCCGCTACGCGGGCGCCGTTGAGGGGGCGGGCGGCGAGTTCCTCGATCGTGTCGAACAGGGCGGGCGGGTAGGAGGGGCGGTTGGCTGCGTACTGGGCTGCGGCGGCGTTGAAGGAGAGGGCACGGGTGGAGTGGGAGGAAGCCGTCATACGGACATGGTGGACGGAGGTGGGGGTGGGAGCGGTGAGATTCCGGTAAGAGGAGGTGGGTTGCCTGCCTGCTTGACCTGCTTGACCTGCTTGAGGTGTCGGTCGTTCGCCGACCGGGATCAGTGGCTCCCTCAGTCGGTCTGAGGGCCGCTAGTGCTCTGACCGCATAGGTTCGCCGGGGTGGCGGCGTCGGTGCTCGGACCGGCTGGACTCGGTGTGGGAAGAATTTGAGCGGTCGCGGAGCCTGATCAAACTAGGCTCCCAGCATGTCTGGTCCAACGTTGGTGATCGAGTTGGCGGAGCCACTCTCCCCGGCTGCGCTGGGGGAGTTCCGCGCGTTGATGGTGGGGCTCTCCTCCCACTTCGACGAGAAGCGGCCCGGGTTCTTCGACGTCAACGTGCCCGCAGAGCGACTGGGTGTCGAGGACAGGCAAGAGGAGGACTGGCGAAAGCCGTTCCCGCTTCCACTCCTCGGCAACCGCTCCGCGGACGAGGGGCTCACGGCCCTGGTGGGCTTCAATCCGCAGCGCGAGGACTGGTGTCGGCCCTTCCTGGTCTACTTGATGGGGCCGGGTGTCGGCGATGAGAGCATTTTCGAGGCTGAGCATGCGGACGAGCCCGAGGTGGAGGCCATCCTCGGCTTCAGGCCGACCCATGCCGTCAATGTCAGCGCCTGCTGTAATCGCGCGATCGACCACGTGGCCACGGCCCTGCTGACCGCCGCTGTCATGGACGTCATCGGGGGCGTGGCCAATGCCGAGTTGCTGGACGGACAGGCGTCGGTCGTCGCCGGCCTTCCGGGGGTATTGGGGATCGCGGACGACGACTGGATGGCGCTGGGAACGGCGGAGTTCCTGCGGGCCTGGGTTGGGCACCCCGCCTTCCGGCTGGTCAAGTAGCCCAGACAGATCAGCGGCGGAGGTGCTGCTGTGACCGGGGACGTTCGCCAGGTTGCCTGATCATGCGGCGAGAGCGGGTCGGCCGCCCCAGCGGATGCCTTTCTCGCTGCGGATGCGGGCGCGTTCCTTGCGTTCTGCGGCCAGGACGTCGCGGTGGCGTGCGTTGGCGTTGCGCCAGTGGAGGTAGGCGTGCAGAGCCCGGGTCTGCACGGTGTGGTTGGGGTGGTTTGGGTTGGAGATCGTGAACTGTCGCAGCGGTCCGAAGTGCGCCTCGATCGGGTTCGCCCAGGAGGCGTAGGTCGGGGTGAAGCACAGCTCGACCTTGTGTTTCTTCGCCCAGCGGCGGATGTC
>NZ_JBIUCC010000025.1:0-7830 GCF_044593495.1 Streptomyces sp. NPDC051963
GGACCCAGCGCAGCGGAGCTGTCCAGAGTTTCTTTACTGGATCAAGGCGGCCATGGGCCGCCGCCGCTCCATGTCTCCGCCACCGCTGCGACGGCCCCCAGCCACTCAGCGCGCAGCACCACCAAGGCGGACAACCAGACCAGGAGTAACCGACCACTCCGAGTACTAGGACCAGGCCGACGCCCACCAAGCGCGATCACGCCGTCCAACCGAGGGAAGCGTGGCTGAGGCTGGTATGGGGGTTGCTGGAAACACACGTGGCGGGTGATCGTTCGGCGCACTCGTCGCCGTGGCTGACTTTCGGTGGCTTGGGTGGGTCCCACTCCGTCCGCCGAACCGTAACGGTCGTCCTCTCTAACTCGACAACAGGGAGTAGGGGTTGCAGCCGTACCCGCGTTCGAGCACGCCGACCACCCCGGTACCATCGGCACCGGGGTCCTGACCAGGGATTCCACGACCGGACCACCCCGAATGCTGTCCAGGCCGAGGGGCGGTCCGGTCTTTTGGTGTTGGCCTCAGCCGCGCGAGAGACGCCGGATTAACCGGGACTTCGTGATCAGCTCAGGGCCTTGCCCACTTCGTAGATGGTGGGTCGATCTTCCGGAGCATGGCTGAGCATCGCGTCGATCAACTGGCCCAGCTCACCAGGCGCTTTCACTTGGCGACGGCGACCGTTTGCCACGGCCTCTCGCTGCACCGGGCGCGGCGCGTCGTCTGGATACTCGACCGCCCGCCAGCCCGTGGCCGAGATCAGGAGAGAAGCCCCGAGTGCGTAGATGTCGGCTTCCTGCGTTGGCTCGGCTTTCCCGGTTGCGAGCACGCTGCGCGCGATCTCCGGCGCTTCGTAGTGGACGAGGCAGCCGCGGAACGGGAAATCGTACCCCTCGGGCACGTGGCCGCCCCGGGCAAGGGCAAGGTCGATGAGATGTGTCCGCTCCGGCCCGATGATGAAGTGGGCGGGCTGCACATCGCCATGTGCCCAGCCTTTGGCGTGGAGTTCGGCCAACGCTTCGACACAACCCAGCGCCACGCTGGTGTGCGGTGCGATGGATGAGTCTTTCCCTCGGCAGGGCTGCCACAACGCGTACAGGTCCGGCCCTTCACGCCAGGACTGGAAGTTCCACGTCCCGCGCTCCCACTCGCCGTACGCGAAGTCACCGAAGCCGAGGCGATGCAGCACAGCCCCCTCGCGTGCGGGTGCGAGCGCGGTCCAGGGCTGAGCGGGCCACTCGGCCGTGGCCTCGATCGGATAGCCGACCTTCACGGCGTAGTGGCCCCGAGGGCTTTCCACCTCCCAGACCATGGAGCCCCGACGATTGATGACCAGGCGTTGAAACGTGGGCATAAGCGCGTCGAGTACGACGATCGGCAGTTCAGGGGTTGAGCCGGACAAGGTCGTTTCTCCTTCCCGACGAGCGCGGCCGACCACTGAGGAGAGGCCGGCCGCGTCGCCATTGTCGTGTGCTACGCCTGGCCGTACGGTCGGCCACAGTCCGAGTCGCACTGGGCGAGGTTCGTGCCGTCCACGGTCCAAAGGTCATCGAAGACCATGAAGCCAGCCGCCTTCATGGCGCGTGCCGAGGCGGCGACCATTTCCGGGTCACGGGCCCCTCCGCCCGGCTTCGGATTGTGGTCCAGGAAGCGGCCTGCGTACTCGTAGCACAGCGCGGCGTACTCCTTCGTGTGCAGGATGAGTGCATGCAGGCCGAGGTCCACATCGTCCGACGGGACCATGGGGACGGAGGCGGTGGCAGCGGTGACCACGAAGGCAACCGCCTGGTCTGCGATCCGCTCGGCACGGTCGGGCGATTGCCTGTTGTGCGCGACCACGAAGTGGGCGAGGCTCTCGAACAACTCCTCACCAGCTACCGCGCGACCGGTCTTCTGATCGTTCGCCGTTGCTGTCATGTGCAGTCTCCTCTTGTGAGGCCGTGCGTGGGACTTGCCGCCCGACTTGATCGCCGAGTTCGGCTTACGGACGACTGGGCAGTGGGCTTGGATGGCCGCCCCGAACGAGGTTGGGGAGCCGGGGGATTGGCACCTGTTCGGGGCGGCCGGTCTAGTGGCTGATGCCGAGGGACATTCCGATCACCAGGCCGCACGACCCGTTGATGGCGATGATGAACAGGACCCCGGCCTACTGACCGATGGCGCGCATCACAGGCCGACCTGACTGTTGCCGTTCTTCGCGGACAGACGTGCGCTCAGCTCTTCCCGCGCGCTGAGGGCCACCACGTCGTCCGGCATGGCATCCCACGCTCTGCCGCCATGGATCGGCCGCATCTGCACACGGCCGCCGATCTCACCCATGACAACGCCGATGCGGTCCCTGACGCTGTCCTTCGCCAGTTCATTGATGCCCGGTCTGGTCTTCTGATTGCTCGCCATGCACAGCAGCATCGCGATCCAGGGACCGCCGCCAAAAGGTCAGGCTGATTACCCAACTTGGGTAACATCGCGGCAAGTAGAGAATCAGCGACGTTGCGTAGCCCTCGCAGTGTGGGAGCTTACCCAATGCCCGACGCCGACCATCCGCAGGAACTGCCAGCCAGGCTCCTCACCGATCCCGAGATGATCGATGCCTGCCGGGCGCGGGACTTCGCCAGAGTCTTCCGGCTGGTGAAGACCAGGGCCGGCATCTACCCATCAATGATCGCCAGGCGATGCGATCCCACGCCCAGCCGCGTTGGCGAAGTAATCGCAGGGCGACGCCAGTTGCTGCACATGGACGTCGTCGAGCGCATCGCGGACGGCTTGCGTATCCCAGGACACATGCTCGGGCTGGCTCGACGGTCATGGGAGACGCCCCAGGCGCTCGTAGTCACCGAGCGTGAGGCACCGCAGGAGCCGGAGCCAGAGAAGCAGGAGCCCGCCTCTCTGCCGGGGCCGGATGTGGACAGCATCCTTGCGTTGGCCACCCGAACGAGCCTCAGCACGGCCACGCTTGAAGCGTTCCGGGCGTCCATTGAGGATTACTGGCGACGGGACGACCAGCACGGCGGCGAGGCGCTGAGGCCGGCCATCGTCGGGCAGCTTCGGTACGTGGTCGGGCTGCTCAAGGAGAGCCGACCGCCGTCCATCCAGAACGGCCTCTTTGGAATCGCGGCCGAGCTGGCACGCCTCACTGGCTGGACCTACTTCGACGCCCGCCAGTACAACCAGTCCCGTGCGTACTTCACTGAGGCCCTGCAACTGGCCAAGGAAATCGACGACCGCCAGTTCATGGCCAACGTCCTGGCCTGCATGAGCTTGCAAGCGACCTACCAGGACAAGCCCGCGGACTCCCTGGCTCTCGTGACCGCCGCCCAGGACCAGGCCCGCTCAGCCTTCGGCACCACTCCGCGCGTCCTGTCCATGCTGTCCATGCGTGAAGCCTTCGCTCACGCCACTCTTGGGAACCGGGACTCCACGCATTGGGCGCTCGGGGAGGCGCACCGCCACTTCGAGGAGATCCAGTCGAGCGACCCGGACCCGTCGTGGGTGTCCTACTTCGATGAGCCGAAGCTCATTGTGGACACGGGCATCGCCCATGGGCGACTGGGTGAAGCAGCGACCGCCGAGCCCTTGATCGCGGACGCTCTGCGACGGGAGAACCAGACCAACCAGCGCGGCCGGGCGTTTCACTCGTTCTGGTTGGCTCGTACACAGTTGGACCAGGGCAAGCTTGATCAGGCGTGCCACACCGCCACACAAGCGTTGGTGCCCGCGTCGGCGGTGGCCTCCGAGCGAGTGTCAGGCCATCTCAGGGAGTTCTACGACCAGTTGGCCCCGCACAGGCAGGAGCCCGTAGCCCTGGCCTTCGAGGCGCGGCTACGGGAACTCCTCCCACCGGTTAGCGGATCGCTTCATCCATGAGCAGGTAGAGCAGGCCGACGAGCGACCCACTGCTCACGACCTCGCGGCGGTCGATCATGCCACGCACCTCCGAGAGCGAGATCCACTCGATGCGGTCGGACTCGTTCTTCTCCGTGGGCGGACCGTCGTAGGTCGCGCCGTCCACGCGGAAGACGTGGTGCTGCGAGTCGGTGATCCCATTGGCCGGCTCGGCGTAGATCAGGGGCTTGATGGGACCAGGACGCCAGCCCGTCTCCTCCAAGACTTCGCGGGACGCCGCCTCCTCGGGGGTCTCGCCCTCCTCAACCAAGCCCATGGGCAGCTCCCAGGCCCACGAGTCCGTGATGAAGCGGTGCCGCCACATCATCAGGACCTCTTGGCGATCATTGACCACGGCAGCGACGGCCAGGTGACGGAGACGAACGACGTGGTACTCCCACCTGCGCCCGTCAGGCTGCTGGACGTCGACTAGACACAGATTCACCCACTTGTTCGTGTAGATCTGTCGCTCACCGTGGGTCTTCCACTCCATACCTACGGCCCCTCTCGATCGGTCTCCAGGATCTCAGACCGATCCGGAGGAAGGGGCATGTTCGGCGCTTTTCGCGTCACCTTGACGAGATGTCCTGCGCGTGACCCGCATTCCAGCTGGAGCGGTCAAGCGCCAGGAGGAGGAACCTAGGGAGATTCGCTGGCGTGTGGCGGGACCTTGGTGGCGTATACCAGCGTGCGCCAGACGGACAGTTGAGCGCCTCCTGGGCCGAGACGCATGGATTCCAAGGCTGTTCGTCGGCGTGAGCGGTGTGGCTGTGATCGTTCACCTGCGTACCTAGCCGTGCCCTGGCCACCGCCCGATGGCTGCGGACCCACTTGAACGGCAGTGAACCCTGCTGAATGACTACGGAAACTGAGCAGGCCGTGATTCCGGCCCCACCACATCCGCCCTCGGTCTGAGGCAACGTTACTTCGGTGAACTGACACGCCCGCATGGCTCAACCGTTCGAGTCGTGGCACTCGCAGGGGTGACGGGCGCTCAACGCTGCTCTGCGTGATCAAGAACCTGATGCGTGCCGCGATGGCTGCCGCGCTCACCGTCCTGCCCCTCACCGCCCTCGCCCCGGCACATGCTTCCGAGACGCTCTCACTCGCCGAGGCTGTCAACTCCCTGCCCCTGGCTGCCGAGTCCCGCGACGGCTATCAGCGCACGAGCTTCAAGCACTGGAACGCGGGAAAGAACTCCACCGACGGTTGCAACACCAGGATGGAGGTGCTGCTGTCCGAAGCGGTCGATGCGCCGCAGGTATTGCCCGGCTGCAAGTTGTCCGGCGGGCGCTGGTGGTCGTACTACGACGCGAAGTGGGTGACGTCCGCAGGCGCTCTGGACGTCGACCACATGGTCCCCCTGGCTGAAGCCTGGGACTCCGGGGCATCGCAGTGGACAGCAGCCCGGCGAGAGGCCTACGCCAACGACCTCGCTGCCGAACGCTCCCTCGTCGCCGTGACGGCCGGCTCGAACAGAAGCAAGGCCGACCAGGATCCCGCCCAGTGGCTGCCCAACACCGAGGTCACCTGCCGGTACCTGTCCGAGTGGACCGCAACCAAGAAGCGCTGGGAGTTGACGGCCGACGCGGAGGAGTGGGCCGCTCTGGCGCAACTCGCGGAAGCGTGCCCCACCACGATCGTGGTCTATGAGCCTGTCCCATAGACCACGAAGCCGTGCTGGCTGCGAGCCCCCTCTCAACACCGATATGAGGGGGCAATCGCGTGCCTGCAAGAGGGCTGTCAAGACTTATGGCGCGCCCTCAGCTTGGGAAGCTCGTGTGCTCTTCCCTCCTTTCCCTTGCTGACCTGGGATCAAGGGTGTCTGTGCCCGAGCTGGCCGCTGAGTTGATCCCCGGTGTTCCCCGTGATTCCCTGCACCACCTGGCACGGTTCTGGCACGACCTATTCGTCCCGAGGTTTCGGCTGGCGGCCTTCGAGGTCCGCTGAGGTGTTCCGACAGCTATAGACCACCAAGGGCGGACCATGCCCAGGGCGGCAGCGCAGTCCCAGGCGTGCGGCAAGCCGGTTCTGGGTGAGTCCAGCGCGATTGCTGCCAAACGAACCGCGACCGAACGTGCCGCATGTCATGATGAACAGGTGATCATTTTGGACACGAATCAACTCGAAAGTCTTAAGCCGCCCAACGGGCCTGTTCTACGCATCCTGTCTAAGCTGGCGAACGCTACGGGGAATGGCCTCGCCTTGCCGGAGATGGTAATGGTTGAACACTTGGCACACAGGAGGAACAAGGTAAACACTCTTCAGGACAACCTGAGAAAAGCAGTTGACGCAATCTCGGCCGAAGTCGCTGATACGCGTTTCTACAACGGGACTGTCGATGTAGATGGGGTGATCTGCGATTACCAGCGTCGGCTTGAGTGTGTCGTTAGCGAAGTGCTCCAAACGCCGGAATCGGCAGCGCGTGAGGCCTTGATTCGCGAAGCGGAAAGGAGAGCGCCGGCGGAGACCAGATGGGATTCGAAGCCCGGCAGAGGGGCACGTGACGTTGCAATTTGGCTGACCGTTGTGGACTATGCAGCAAGGAATCGCGAAGAGAACCACTACTTCGTTTCTGAAGATCGTGCGTTCGGTGGGGAGTCTGGACTTGCCCCTGATTTGGTGCGCGAGTTGAAGGAGCACACATCTGGTGAAGTAGGAAATCTTAAATATTTCGCACGCGTCGGGGACCTACTTTCACATCTTGCCGGGGAACCTGCTGACTTTCCGGATGAGTCGAAGATCAGCGAATCGGAACTGGTAGCATCGGCGGTAGCCCAAGCCGTCGAGGATTCGGACGCATCAAGCGCTTTCGGCGATTCTGCCGGGTCTGTCGCTCCAAAAGCAAGAATGTACCAGTACACCTATCCTATTCCCCAAGCGGTGGAACTACTGCGTATCGAGAAACCTTCCGCGTACCGAATGCAGGGTTTCGGATGGGCTGCCTTCAAGGCAGTATGGAAGCTTTCCACTGAAGTTGAGTTGGAAGCGCATAATGGAGATGAATTGGTGTTCGAGGGGCTGGTTTCAGTCACTGGCCCCTTCGAAACCATGCTGGTCTGTGAGCTTGATTCGCTGCTGAATATCACTTCAGCAGAGGTGACAGAGGTGCGAGTGTATAGAGGCGCCACCTTATCCATATCCGCTGTGGAGAGAGCGTAGCTTGGACCACTTTCGCAAGGAAAAAGGATGCCAAGTGATCCACATAAAGTTGTCGCACCGGTCTGGCCGAGTGCCAAAAGCGCGATATCATTTCGCCAGATATTCGATATACATCTCGCCTTGGTGTCCGGGCGTTTCGTAGAATTTTGACTCTACGAGAAATTCTTGCCCTTCAAACTCTCCACCGATCAGGAGACCGCCGAGGTCGAAGGAGAAGTTAGAACCATTTGCCCACTGAAAGTGAGCTTCGGAATGGCTATGGGGTTCGGGTTAACCCATCGGGCATTTGCGCGAGTGGTCGAGTCGAGCCAGTGCTTGGCTCTCCGGGCCCCCTCTTCGCCCTTACTGTGCAGTAGCTCTCCCGACATGACTAGAGCGTACCCACTGCGTTGACCTTTGAATACCCTGTGTAGGCGGACTGAGGTTGCGCTATAGGTTGGCGGAACGGCTTTGGGGTGGCGCTGCTTTGGCGCGAGTGATCATGGCCCCGTAAGCTTCCGGCGCGTCGGGCAGTCTGTGGACCTGCCCGGTAAAGCGCGACGTTGGGGCCGTGATCTTCGAGGCTCGCGCCAAAGTGGCTCCGCAAAGCCGTGGAACCGGCCGCCCCAGCCACGACGTGCCCCTTCTCTGGCATCAGGCGGCTGATTGCTCTGAGCGCGGCACGGGCGCCGGCCGGGCTGGATCGGGGCGGAGACAGGAGCGCAGGCCCGGCCGGGGGCCGTGCCGCGCGCGGGGAGCGGAGCGAGCCGCCTTGAACCCGTAGAGAAGGTTGTAACTCAGTCGACATGGACGCGT
>NZ_JBIUCC010000026.1:0-5549 GCF_044593495.1 Streptomyces sp. NPDC051963
TTGTCGGACCCGTCGTTGTTGATGGCGCTGCCGCGGACGACCGCGTAGATGCGGTCCCCGGCCTCGACCGCGTCCGACAGCCGGCGCAGCACCACGGCCACCACACCGTTGGCGAGGACCGTGCCCGCGCCGTCGGCGTCGAAGGGCCGGCAGTGTCCGTCCGGCGAGGCCACGAAGCCTTCCTGGTACTGGTAGCCCTGTTCCAGGGGGAAGGTGAGAGCGGAGGCGCCGGCGAGTGCCACGTCGGATTCCCCGCGCAGCAGGCTCTGCCGGGCCAGGTGCATGGCCACCAGTCCGGTGGAGCACGCGGTCTGCACCGTCAGCGCGGGGCCGCGCAGATTCAGCATGTGTGCCAGGCGGGTCGCGAGGAAGTCGTTCTTGTTCCCGATCGCCGAGCGGAAGAGCTCCGAGACGTCCTCGGGGTCCCCCTGGTCGTAGCCGCCGAAGCCGACTCCGCCGAAGACTCCGATGCGGCCGGGGTCGTCGCCGGGCACGATGCCGGCATTCTCCAGGCCCTGCCAGGCCGTCTCCAGGAAGAGCCGGTGTTGCGGATCCATGTTCTCCGCGTCGGAGGGAGAGCAGTGGAAGAACTCGGCGTCGAAGAGGTCGGCGTCCTCCACGTAGCCCTTGGCCGGGATGTATCCGGGATCGTCCAGCAGGTGCCTGGGCACCCCGGAGTCGAGCAGTTCCTGGTCGGTGAAGCGGCGGATCGACTCGACCCCGCCCCGCAGGTTCGCCCAGAACTCCTCCGCGTCCGTCGCACCCGGCAGCCGCAGGGCCACGCCCACGATCGCCACCGCGTCCTCGTCCGAACGCGCCCGGAACGCCGCCCCGTTCACCGCGCGTGTGGCGTCGCCGCGCAGGAACGCGGTGAGCTGCCGGATCGTGGAGTAGCGGAACAGCGTGGAGAGCGGGAACTCGCGGTCCAGGGCCGTGCGGATCAGCTCGTGGACCTGCAGCGCACCCATCGACGTGCCGCCCAGTTCGAAGAACCCCCGGTCCGGGTCCACCTCGGTCGTTCCCAGCACCTGCGCCCAGGCCGAGACCACCGTCTCCCACACCCGGTCACCGCCTGCGGCCGGTTCCACGGTCTCCGGCTGCGCCGCGGGCAGTGCGGCCAGGGCGAGCCGGTCGATCTTGCGGTTCGGTGTCAGCGGCAGAGCCTCCTGCCGTATCCACCGCGAGGGCAGCATCGACACGGGCAGCCGTGCCGCGGCGTGCTCGGCCAGGACCCGCTGGTCGGTGTCCCCGGAGTAGTACACCCACAGGGCCGCGGGGCGGACGTCGTCGCGCACCACCGCGGCTGCCTCCCGCACGCCGGCGCACTCGGAGACCACGGACTCGATCTCGCCGAGCTCGATGCGGTGTCCGGCCAGCTTCACCTGGTTGTCCACGCGGCCGCAGTACTCCAGCGAGCCGTCCTCGCGGTAGCGGACCACGTCCCCGGTGCGGTACATCCGCCCGGCACCAGCGAACGGGTCCACCACGAACCGTTCGTCCGTCAGCTCTGCCCGGTTCCAGTAACCCCGCGCGACGCTGCGCCCGCCGATCCACAGCTCACCACGGCAACCCCGTGGTACCTGCTGCCGGTTCCGGTCGAGAACGGCCAGCCAGGTGCCGGGCACCGGCAATCCCAGCGAGACCGGCCCGGGCTCGATCCGCCAGGTCGTCGCGTAGATCGTGGTCTCCGTGGGCCCGTAACCGTTGAACACGTCGCCACCGCAGGTGCGGTGCAACCGGTCGGCCAGGCCTCGGTCGAGCGCTTCGCCGCCGACGATGAGCAGCCGCAGCCCGGCGAGCAGCTCACGGCCGCCCGCGTCCGCCATCAGCATCCTGGCCAGCGACGGGGTGCACTGCAGATGCGTCGGCTCGTACGTCCGGTAGTCGGCCCAGCCGCCGACCTCTCCGTTCGTGACCACCACGCGGTATCCCCTGGTCAGGGTCCACAGCAGTTCGAGGCAGGAGATGTCGAAGGACACGCTGGTGACGGCGAGCCAGCTGTCGCCGGCGCCACCGCCGACGCGCTCGTCCATCGCCAGGCAGAAGGCGGCGAACTGCGCGTGCTCGACCACCACGCCCTTCGGGGTGCCCGTCGAGCCCGAGGTGTAGAGGACATAGGCGGGGTCGGACGGTTCCGGCAGGACCGGAACGGCGCCGTCCGGGTGGCCGTGCCGGCCGGGCTCGTCGATCTCGTCGAGGGACAGCACCCGCAGGCCGTCCGGCAGCACGTCCGCGAGGGAGCCGCTCGAGATCACCACCTCGATCCCGCTGTCGGACACCACATGGTCCAGACGCGCCTTCGGGTACCCCGGGTCCAGCGGAACGTAGGCGGCCCCGGCCATCCAGATGCCCAGCATCGCCACCGGCAGATCGACCGTGCGGGGAAGGCAGAGACCGACCAGATCACCGCGTGCGACGCCCAGTCCGGCAAGCTCCCGGGCGAGCGCGAGTGCCCTCGCGGACACCTCCTGGTAGGTCAGCTCGCCTCCGTCCGACACCACGGCCACCGCGTCGGGCGTCCGTGCCGCCTGATCCAGGATCCTCCGGCACCCGCTCTCCCCGGCAGGCCGGGCGGCGACGTCGCCGCCCTGCTCGGCGAGCCACCGGCGTTCCTCACCGCAGAGCAGTTCGGTCTCCCGGATCGGACGGGCGGGCTCGGCGGCCAGCGATATCAGCAGCGTCTCGAAGTTGGCGGCCATACGGCGGGCCGAGTCCCGGTCCAGCACGTGCGACTGGAACTCCAGCTCCCCGCGCAGCACATCACCGTCGGCGGCAAGCGTGAGGCCCAGCTCGAACTTCGACGCGCCCTGGACGTTGCCGGACATGCTTCCCGTCGCGGGAAGCCGCCAGACCGACTCGCCCGTTCCGATCGCGGGGAGGGCCGTTCCGGCGTAGTTGAACACCGCCCGGAACAGCGGGTTCTCCTCACCGGTCCGGTCACCGCCGGCGACGCGCACGACCTCGGTCAGAGGGACGCTCTGGTGCTCGAACACCCCCCGCACACGGGTGTGCGTGCGGGCGAGGACGTCCTCGAAGGACACCTCCCCGGTCAGGTCGCAGCGCAGCGGCAGGGTGTTCGCCAGGAATCCGAGGGTCTCCGCGACCTGCGGCAGCTCCCTCGCCGACCAGATCGTGCCCATGTTGAAGTCGTACTGGTCGGTGTAGCGGGCGAGCAGCACCGCGAAGGCACTGACGTACACGGTGTATCCGGTGACGGAGTTGCGTGCGGCCAGCTCGTCCAGAGCGGCCCGGAGCTCCGCGGGCACGGTGAAGTGCACCGCGTCGCCCTGGTCGTCCTCGGCGGCGTCCCGAGCGGAGAGTTCCAGACGCTGGGCACCGTCCAGCTCGGACTCGAAGTACTCGAGCGAACGCTCGAAGGCGCCCTGCTCGATGGACCTCTTCTCCCATCGTGCGTAGTCACCGAGGTGGTACCGGGCCTCCGGGAGCTGGACGGTGTCCTGCCGGGCGAGGGCCGAGTACGCCTCGTACAGCTCCTTCAGCAGCAGGGACAGCGACCAGCCGTCGGTGACGGCGTGGTGCATGGTGAGGCACAGGGTCCACACGTCACCGGAGTCCACCAGCAGGCAGCGCAGCAGGGTCTCGGCGTCCAGCGCGAACGGGGTCCGTTCCTCCTCGCGCAGCATCCGATCGAGTTCATCGGCGTCGGTCACCCGCTCGTGCCGCAGCGGAACGGTGAACTCCTGGTGCACCACCTGGACGAGTTCGCCGTCGCGCAGTTCCAGCCCGGTACGCAGCGCCTCGTGACGTTCCATCACCGCGCGCAGTGCCAGGCCGAACGTCTTTGGACACAGCGGGCCGTCCGCCTCGAGCCGGAAGACCGCGTTGTACTGCGGGGAGTCCGGACGCATCCGCTCCAGGAACCACAGCCGGCGCTGGCCCTCGGTCGCCGGATGGATGTCGCGCTGCTCGGCGCGTTCCATCGACAGCCCCGGGGGCGGCAGCTCGGAGAAGGCGTTGGCCAGCAGATACTCCACGACCGCGTTGGGTGTGGGGTGTTCGAAGGCGAGCGTGGACGGCAGCGGTGTGCCGGTCACCTCGCTGAGCCGGTTGCGCAGTTGCAGGGCCATCATCGAATCCATGGCGCGGTCCTGGAAGCGCTCGTCCACGGGCATGGGTTCGCGAAGCCCCAGAATGCCGCCGACCACGTCCTGCACGGCCTCCAGCACGGCGAGGGCACGGGCCGGCTCGGGCAGCGCCGTCAGCCGGGTCGCCAGGTCCGCCGGGGGCTCCTGTCGTTCCTGCCGGGTGCGGACTCCGCCGTCGATCCAGTAGCTCTGCCTCTGGAAGGCGTAGCCGGGCAGGTCGGCCAAGCGGCCGGACCCGTCGACGACCCGTGCCCAGTCCACCGGATGGCCGTGGACGTGCAGCGTGCCGAGGCCGCGCACGATCTCCGCGAGGCCGCCGTGGTCCCGGCGCAGGCTGCCCAGGACCACTCCGCCGCTGTCGGCGGTGAAAGCGGTCAGCGCGAAGGCCAGCAGCGGATGCGCGCTGATCTCGGTGAACACGCCGTAGCCGTCGGCACGCAGCGCGTCCAGCGCCAGGTCCATGCGCACCGGCTCACGCAGGTTGCGGCACCAGTACTTGGCGTCCAGGGCCTCTCCGCCGATCGGCGCGCCGGTCACCGTGGAGTACATCGGCACCGTCGTCGCACGGGGGCGCAGTTCGCCCAGAGCCGCTTCCACCTCGGGCAGCATGGGGTCGACCAGGCTGCAGTGTCCGGCCCGGTCCGCCTTGATCCGGCGGGAGAAGACGTCCCGGCCCGCCAACTTCGCGAGCAGGTCGTCCACCGCGTCCGGCGCGCCGGCCACCACCACAGAATCCGGGGTGTTCACGACGGCCACCGACAGCGATCCGCCGTACTCGGCGATCAGTTCCTCCACCTCGGCCAGCGGCAGTCCCAGCAGGGCCATGCCGCCCGAGCCGCTCTCGATGCGCTGGAACGCCTGGCTGCGGACGGTGACCACCTCGGCCGCCTCCTCCAGGGTGAGCGCTCCCGCGACCACGGCGGCGGGCACCTCGCCCTGGCTGTGCCCGACCACGGCCCCGGGTTCCAGACCGACGGACCGCCACACCGCCGCCAGGCCGAGCGCGACCGTGAACAGCGCGGGCTGGGTCACCTCGACGTCGTCCAGGCTGAGCCCGCTCGCCTCGGGGTCCTGGAGCAGTTCGCGGACCGACCAGCCGGTGAACGGCCGCAGTGCCTCGTCGCAGCGGTCGACCGTGTCGGCGAAGGCCGGGCTCTCGGTGAGCAGGCGCTGGGCCATGCCCGGCCACTGCGAACCGTGGCCGGCGAAGACGAACACGACCTTGCCACGTTCCTCGGCCACACCGGTGCACACCGCGTCGTCGGCCTGTCCGTCCCCGAGCGCGGTCAGTGCGCGCACCGCCTCGTCCAGGTCGTGGGCGAGGACAGCGGCCCGGTGCTCGAAGTGGCGGCGGTGCCGTGTGGTGGTCCGGGCGAGGTCGGTGAGGGTGGTGTCGGGGTGTGCGGTGAGCCAGTCGGCCCACCGCCTGGCCTGGTCCCTCAG
>NZ_JBIUCC010000027.1:0-4111 GCF_044593495.1 Streptomyces sp. NPDC051963
CGTCGTCACAGGTCACCTCACTTGTCCGGCGCTTTGAGCGTCCTGGTGGCGGCTGGTCGTGGACCGCGTCTGGCACATTGCATACAGTCGACGAATACTGTATGAAGATTGTTATCCCGCATCCGATGGGTGATGTCCAGGGGTCGTGCAGCACTTTTAAGTCGTGCCTCACTTTTCAGACGGGAGCCGAATCATGGACCTGTACGAGCACCAGGCCCGGGGGCTCTTCGCGGAATACGGCATCGTGGTGCCGCAGGCGGAGGTCACCGCATCGGCCAAGGAGGCGCGTGAGATCGCGCGCCGGCTCGGCGGCCGCGTCGTGGTCAAGGCGCAGGTCAAGACGGGGGGCCGGGGCAAGGCGGGCGGCGTGAAGCTCGCCGCCGACCCGGCCGCGGCCGAACTCACGGCGCGTCGGATCCTCGGCATGGACATCAAGGGGCACACGGTCGGCAAGGTCATGCTGGCCCAACCCGTCGACATCGAGGCCGAGTTCTACGTCGCCTACGTCCTCGACCGCGCGGCGGGCCGTTTCCTCGCGATCGCCTCGGCGGAGGGCGGCATGGACATCGAGGAGGTCGCCGCCAGTCGGCCGGAAGCCGTCGCCCGTATCCACATCGACCCGGCCGAGGGCGTCACCTCGGCCAAGGCGGGCGAGATCGCCGAGGCCGCCGGGCTCCCGCCGCAGACCGTCGACGTGCTCGTACGGCTGTGGGGAGTGCTGGTCGGCGAGGACGCCGTCCTCGTCGAGGTGAACCCGCTCGTCCGCACCGCACAGGGGCAGATCCTCGCCCTCGACGGCAAGGTCACCCTTGACGACAACGCCCGCTTCCGGCAGGACCGTTGGGGTGCCGAGCAAGCGGCGCACGACCACCCGCTGGAGGAGGCGGCCGCCGCCAAGGGCCTCAACTACGTGAAGCTCGACGGCGAGGTCGGCATCATCGGCAACGGCGCCGGCCTGGTCATGTCGACCCTCGACGTGGTCGCCGGCTGCGGTGGGCGGCCGGCCAACTTTCTCGACATCGGCGGCGGGGCATCGGCGCAGATCATGGCCGACGGGCTCTCCGTCATCCTCTCCGACCCGGCGGTGAAGTCGGTGTTCGTCAACGTCTTCGGCGGAATCACCGCCTGCGACGCGGTCGCCGACGGCATCGTCCAGGCCCTGGACGCCGTCCAGTTGACCAAACCGCTCGTCGTGCGCCTCGACGGCAACAATGCGGTCCGTGGCCGCGCCATCCTCGACGAACGAGCCCACCCCCTGGTCCAGCAGGCCACCACGATGGACGGCGCGGCCCGCCGTGCCGCCCAACTCGCCAACACCAGCTGAAGGAGCGGGACATGGCCATCTTCCTCACCCAGGAATCCAAGGTCCTCGTCCAGGGCATGACCGGTGGCGAGGGCATGAAGCACACCCGTCGGATGCTCGCCGCCGGCACGAACGTCGTCGGCGGCGTCAACCCGCGCAAGGCCGGCCGCAGCGTCGACTTCGACGAGCGGGCCGTACCCGTCTTCGGGTCGGTACGCGAAGGCATGGAGGCGACCGGAGCCGATGTGAGCGTGGTCTTCGTGCCGCCGGCCTTCGCCAAGGCGGCCGTCGTCGAGGCCGCCGACGCCGGGATCGAACTCACCGTCGTCATCACCGAGGGCATCCCGGTCCACGACTCCGTCGCCTTCCGCGCGCACGCGGCGAAGAAGGGCACGCGCGTCATCGGCCCCAACTGCCCGGGCCTGATCACGCCAGGCCGGTCCAACGCGGGCATCATCCCCGCCGACATCACGAAGCCGGGCCGTATCGGCCTGGTGTCCAAGTCCGGGACGCTCACCTACCAACTCATGTACGAGCTCCGGGACACAGGCTTCTCGACCTGCGTGGGCATCGGCGGCGACCCCGTGGTGGGCACCACCCACATCGACTGCCTGGCGGCCTTCCAGGACGACCCCGACACCGAACTGATCGTTCTCATCGGGGAGATCGGCGGTGACGCCGAGGAACGGGCGGCCGCGTTCATCCACGACCACATCACCAAGCCCGTCGTCGGCTACATCGCCGGATTCACCGCACCCGAGGGCAGGACCATGGGACATGCGGGAGCCATCGTCTCCGGTTCGTCCGGCACCGCCGAGGCGAAGAAGAAGGCCCTGGAGGCCGCCGGAGTGAGCGTGGGCGGCACCCCGACCGAAACGGCCCGGCTGGTGCTGGCCCATCTGGAAAGTGAACGCGACGTAAGTCATCGTTGACGTGGAGTGACCGTCGAAGACACTTCGACCCACCGCGTTTCCCCATATACGCGACCTCTGGTCGTGACATCGCGCGACCCCTGGTCGCGCGGGCACGCATCCTGCGCTTCGGCAGATGCCCGCCCCCGCCCCCGACTGTGCACCGAGAGCGGAGACACCGAATGGCAACCACCCTCAACCCCTCCCATCTTGTCGTGAAGTCCGGTACGTCCTGGAGCGACGCCTGGCAGCGGTGCCTCACCGTCGCCCCCGAGGCGTTCCGCGACGACCGCGTCCTCAACCTCTGGAACGCCACCTGGCAGGCGGACGGCCGGGCGCTGCCCGCCACCAGCCCCGTTGACGGCAGCCCGATCGCCGGCCCGCCGCGCCTGGACCGGGCCACCGCCCAGCAGGCCGTGCGCGCCTCCCTCGACCAGCACCGCGCCTGGCGCCACATCCCCCTCGACGAGCGCCGTGCCCGCGTCGCCGCCACCCTCGACGCCCTCACCCAGCACCGTGAACTTCTCGCCCTCCTGCTGGTCTGGGAGATCGGCAAGCCCTGGCGGCTCGCCCAGGCGGACGTCGACCGGGCCATAGACGGCGTGCGCTGGTACGTCGACGGCATCGAGCCGATGGCCGCAGGCCGGACGCCGCTGGACGGCCCGGTGTCCAACATCGCCAGCTGGAACTACCCGATGAGCGTGCTCGTTCACGCAATGCTGGTCCAGGCACTGGCAGGCAACGCGGTCATCGCCAAGACCCCGACCGACGGCGGTGTCGCCTGTCTGACCCTGGCCTGCGCGCTCGCCGCCCGCGAGGGGATTCCCGTGACCCTGGTCAGCGGCAGCGGGGGAGAGCTGTCGGAAGCGCTGGTGAAGGCGCCCGAGATCGGCTGCGTCTCCTTCGTCGGCGGCCGCGACACCGGCGCCGCGGTGGCCACCGCCGTCGCCGACCTCGGCAAGCGCCACGTCCTCGAACAGGAGGGACTCAACACCTGGGGCATCTGGAACCACTCGGACTGGGACGCCCTGACGGCCGTCATCCCCAAGCTCTTCGACTACGGCAAGCAGCGCTGCACCGCCTACCCGCGCTTCGTGGTCCAGCGTGAGCTGTTCGACGAGTTCCTGGCCGCCTACCTGCCGGCGGTCCGCACCCTGCGCGTCGGCCACCCCCTCGCGGTGGAGCACCCCGACGACCCGTACCCGGCACTCGACTTCGGGCCGGTGATCAACGCCGCCAAGGCCAAGGAACTGCACGACCAGGTCGCCGAGGCCATCAATCGCGGCGCCGTCCCGCTGCACCGCGGCTCCCTCGGCGAGGCCCGTTTCCTGCCCGGCCAGGACACCTCGGCATACGTCCAGCCGGTCACACTCCTCAATCCGCCCCCGTCCTCCCCACTGCACCACGCGGAACCGTTCGGGCCGGTCGACACCATCGTCCTGGTCGACACGGAGGCGGAGCTGCTGGCCGCGATGAACGCGTCCAACGGCGCCCTCGTGGCCACGCTGTCCACGGACGACGAGGCGACTTTCGCCAGGCTGGCCCCGCAGATCCGCGCGTTCAAGGTGGGCCACGGCAAGCCCCGCTCGCGCGGCGACCGAGACGAACTCTTCGGCGGGTTCGGCGCGTCCTGGCACGGCGCGTTCGTCGGTGGCGAACTGCTGGTGCGCGCCGTCACCCAGGGTCCGGTGGGGGAGCGGCTGCCCGGGAACTTCCCCGAGTACCAGTTGATGCCGTGAGGTGAGCCCGGGCGGCGCTCGTGCGGGGGCGCCGCCCGGCCCTCGTAACCACGCATACCCCTATGTCGTATGCAATCTACGATATGGAATATGCGGAAGACTCGACGGACCGCCGACGTGCAACACGACGACGCAAAGATGAGGTGGCGAGCATGGCA
>NZ_JBIUCC010000028.1:0-1410 GCF_044593495.1 Streptomyces sp. NPDC051963
GCTGCAATGACACGACTTCGGCGGTACGCTTGAGCCCCGCTACATTGTCGGCGCGGAATCACTAGACCAGTGAGCTATTACGCACTCTTTCAAGGGTGGCTGCTTCTAAGCCAACCTCCTGGTTGTCTCTGCGACTCCACATCCTTTCCCACTTAGCGTACGCTTAGGGGCCTTAGTCGATGCTCTGGGCTGTTTCCCTCTCGACCATGGAGCTTATCCCCCACAGTCTCACTGCCGCGCTCTCACTTACCGGCATTCGGAGTTTGGCTAAGGTCAGTAACCCGGTAGGGCCCATCGCCTATCCAGTGCTCTACCTCCGGCAAGAAACACACGACGCTGCACCTAAATGCATTTCGGGGAGAACCAGCTATCACGGAGTTTGATTGGCCTTTCACCCCTAACCACAGGTCATCCCCCAGGTTTTCAACCCTGGTGGGTTCGGTCCTCCACGAAGTCTTACCTCCGCTTCAACCTGCCCATGGCTAGATCACTCCGCTTCGGGTCTTGAGCGCGCTACTAAACCGCCCTATTCGGACTCGCTTTCGCTACGGCTTCCCCACACGGGTTAACCTCGCAACACACCGCAAACTCGCAGGCTCATTCTTCAAAAGGCACGCAGTCACGAGGCAAACACAAGTGTTTGCCCGACGCTCCCACGGCTTGTAGGCACACGGTTTCAGGTACTATTTCACTCCGCTCCCGCGGTACTTTTCACCATTCCCTCACGGTACTATCCGCTATCGGTCACCAGGGAATATTTAGGCTTAACGGGTGGTCCCGCCAGATTCACACGGGATTTCTCGGGCCCCGTGCTACTTGGGTGTCTCTCAAACGAGCCGCTGACGTTTCGACTACGGGGGTCTTACCCTCTACGCCGGACCTTTCGCATGTCCTTCGCCTACATCAACGGTTTCTGACTCGTCTCACGGCCGGCAGACCGTAAAAGAGAGATCCCACAACCCCGCACACGCAACCCCTGCCGGGTCTCACACGTATACGGTTTGGCCTCATCCGGTTTCGCTCGCCACTACTCCCGGAATCACGGTTGTTTTCTCTTCCTGCGGGTACTGAGATGTTTCACTTCCCCGCGTTCCCTCCACATACCCTATGAGTTCAGGTACGGGTGACAGCCCATGACGACTGCCGGGTTTCCCCATTCGGAAACCCCCGGATCAAAGCCTGGTTGACGACTCCCCGGGGACTATCGTGGCCTCCCACGTCCTTCATCGGTTCCTGGTGCCAAGGCATCCACCGTGCGCCCTTAAAAACTTGGCCACAGATGCTCGCGTCCACTGTGCAGTTCTCAAACAACGACCAACCACCCATCACCCCGCCACACTCGGCGAGTTCACTGGGGCCGGCAACTGAAGGCGACCTCACGGCCGTACCCTCAGACACCCAACAACGTGC
>NZ_JBIUCC010000029.1:0-2042 GCF_044593495.1 Streptomyces sp. NPDC051963
GGGTCGGCATACACGGCCACGCTCGCGATACCGGCATCCCGGCAGGCCCGGGCAACGCGGACAGCGATTTCGCCACGGTTGGCGATGAGCACCTTGCGCACGATTGAGGCTCCCTCCTTGAAACAAGCCGAGTTTAGGGACTGCCGACACGACACTTCGACCCGTCCCCAATGGTGAGCTTGCCCACACGGAGCGTGATACGAGGCTTGCTCGACCTGCGAAATCCCTTGTCGCACCTCGGTACGCAGGACTCCTCCCGAAAACCCTAGCCCCCCGATGTGGTCAAGGTCTCTGTGAGAGCGTGCTGCGCCACACTCTGTTTCTTTGTGGAGTCCCTACGAATGGCCCAACGATTCTTTGCCCTCCGTAGAACCCTTGTCCCGCGGTTTACCCGTTAGTAGCGTTCACGCTGTATCGAACGTACTCGAGGTAACAAGTGCTCGGCTTGAGAGTGGGTGGGGACCGGTGGTGCGCAGACCGGTGGCGTGGGTCGTGGCGGTCGTGCTGTTCGTGGAGGCGCTCTTCATCGCCGCACTGAACTGGTTCCTGGGGGTGGTCGTCGATCGCCAGGACATGTCCCTGGCAGGTCTGGACCCGGACATGATGTCCCTGTCCTCGAAGATCGGCGGCGTGGTCTTCGGCCTCTACTTCGCCTTCTGCGCTCTGGTCGCCCTGCTCGTGGCCCTGCGCGGCCACCGCCCCGCCGGCTTCGGCCGGGTCCTGCTCATCAGCTGCGCCGTGGTGCACGGCCTGCTGGGCGCCTTCACCTGGGGCCTGGTGGGCTGGCCGGCGTTCCTGTTCATGATGCTGGTGCTCGGCCTCGTCGTGCTGCTGCTGATGACGTACGACGCCGAGGAGGGGCCCGCCGCCCGGGAACCCGAGGACAGCAAGCCCGGCAACGGCGGCTCCCCGGTCACCCCTGGGCCGGCGCCCACAACTCCGTGATCCGAACGCCGAGTTCGGCCAGCAGCCGGCGTACGAGGGGCAGGCTGATGCCGATCACATTGCCGTGGTCGCCGTCGATGCCGTCGATGAACGGCGCCGACCGGCCGTCGAGCGTGAACGCCCCGGCGACATAGAGGGGTTCGCCCGAGGCGACGTACGCGGCGACCTCCTCGTCGGTCGGCTCGCCGAAGCGGACGACGGTGGAGGCGGTGGCGGAGACATACCGGCCGGTGACCGTGTCGTAGACGCAGTGCCCCGTCTGGAGGGTCCCCGCGCGTCCGCGCATCGCCTTCCAGCGGGCGGTGGCCTCCTCGGCGTCGGCGGGCTTGCCGAGGGCCTCGCCGTCCAGGTCGAGCACCGAGTCACAGCCGATCACCAGCGCGCCGAGGACCTCCGGCTTGGCCGCGACCACGGAGGCCTTGGCCTCGGCGAGCGCGAGGGCCAGCTCGGCCGGGGTGGGTGCGGTGACGGCGTCCTCGTCCACACCGCTGACGATCACTTCCGGGGCCAGTCCGGCCTGGCGGAGGAGGTTCAGGCGGGCGGGGGACTGGGAGGCGAGCACAAGGCGGCGGGGCGGCGCGTCTGTCATGCGTTCAGCGTAGTCGCTGCCGCTCAGCCCAGGCCGATCACGATCATGGCCAGCACCATGGCCAGGGCCATGAGAACGCCGAGCCGGCGGAGCATGTTCTGCGTCTCGCGCAGTTCCTCCGGGGGTTCGTTCTCGGGGTCGGACCACAGCATGTCACCAGCGTGCGGCTGGGCAGAGGGCGGCGCCTGAGTAGCCGTACTCAAATCGGTACCCAGTGTTGTACTTCTGTGCGCGGTTCCCCGCGCCCCTGGGTGGGCTGTGCCTAGCCCGGCCAATAAGTGCGGGTCCATGCCGAGGGCCCCGGCTGGGGCACGCGCTGCGCCGCGATTCTTGCCGGGTCCGACCAGGAGTCTCTGTCTCCTGCTGCGCCGGATGGCTCGGCTCCTGCCGCCGCCGTGCGGGCCCTGACCACCGCCAGGGCGGCGGCCAGTTCCTCCGGGGTCGGGTTGCCCCGTACGACCTTGATGGTCATGGTGGCTCCTAGAGGGGGATGTTGCCGTGCTTCTTC
>NZ_JBIUCC010000030.1:0-1988 GCF_044593495.1 Streptomyces sp. NPDC051963
CGTGTCGGATCCCAGCTGATGCCTGACGATCTGGTCCCACGTGATGCTTGACGGTGGGCCTAGACAACATAGGGAGCCCCGTGGGGCTTGTTCGCTTTCACGTTACGGACCGGGACGTCGGTCGTACGCCGGATCACCCGGACCTGGCCGTCCAGCTCGAAGGTGATCGTGGAGTCCGACACGTGCACGGTCACGGTCTGCCCTGCGTAGGGGCGGCCGAGGGAGACGGTCTGGCGGCAGACCATGACGGTGCCCACAGTGCTGACCCGCCGCTGCACACGCACGGGCTCGATGCCTGGACGCGGCGGCGGGCCGGCCGGACGAAGGCCCCGCAGCCGGCGGACTTCCTCGCTGGTCAGCGGGTTTGGCCGCACCCGTAGTAGTTCCCGCGATGAGGGGTCGAAGAACGACAGCGTCTCATCATCGATCCGGATGCCCACCTGGCGGCCACCGAGGATCTCCGCCGCCAGCACCTGGTGCCCGCCCAGGCCCACCAGGCCGCTGTTGTTCACGACACGGTCCACCTCGAACGCGGCCCTGTCACCGGCCGGAAGCGGGGCCGGTCCGGCCGCACGTCCGCCCCGGGCAGCCAGCCGCGCCAGATCCGCCACCGACAAGTGTGACCGCACGGTCTTGATCCGCGTCCCGGCGATCAGCAGATGGATCACCGAGGTGTCGGCCCAGAAGGTCACCGTCAGTCCTGAGCGGGCCGGTCCGAGCCAGAACTGCTTGCCCGCGACCTGCAGATTCCCACTCGCAGGCACCACCCGCTCGAACTCCACCGGCCCGCCCTCGTCCACCTGCACCACGTCGGGAAGAGGGGCAGGGGCAGGCGGCGCTTCGGCCGGGTCCGACGTCACCGCAGGGGCCATCCGCTGCTGCGGCACCAGCGCGAGCACCCCGGGCACCCTCAGACCCAGTACGTCCCGCTCCTGCTCAGCAACCGGGGCGAACCGGTCGGCAGGGGACTGCATGTCCAGCGCCTGATGCGGCCGCATGGAGTTGTACTCCTCCACCCACGCATCCAGTGCCGCCTGAGCCGCCCCGATGCTCTCAAACGCGCCGCAATCATCCAGGAGTTCACGCCGCAGCGTCTGATGGAACCGCTCGACCTTGCCCGTCGTGGTCGGCGACGCCGGCTGGGTCAGCCGGTGCGCGATCCCGTTCTCCCGGCAGATCCGATCGAACAAAACCTCACCGCCCTGCCCGAACCGGTCGGTGAACTGCTTGCCGTTGTCGGTCAGCACCTCTTCCGGCACCCCGAACGCCTGCAAGGCCCGCGCGAAGGCCGCACACACCGCCCTCCCGGTCGCCCGCTCGACCACCGACGCGATCACGCAGTACCGGGAATGATCGTCCACACCGGTCACGACCTTGGCCTCGGTCAACTCGCCGGTCAGCGGGTTGACCAGCATCACGCCGCCGACGATGTCCATCTGCCACAACTGCATCGGCCGATCCCGCTGCCACCGCTTGTAATCCGACCGCTTCCGACGCCGCACCCCCGGCTCCACCAGGCCATGGCGGACCAGGATCCGATACACGGTCATCCGCGACGGCACCGGCGCCACCACCCCGAACCGCTCCAGCACATGAGCGATCCGCTGCGGGCCCCACTTCGGATGCTTGCGCCGCAGCTCGCACACGGCCGCCTCCACTTCGGCAGAGGCCTGATGCGGACACGACGCCGGCCTACGAGAACGATCCGCCAACCCAGCCAGACCCGAGGCCTCATAGCGGGACTTCCACCCGCTGACCGTCTGCCGCGACACCCCCAGCGAAGCCGCGACCTCGGTCACCGTCGCACCAGCCAGCACAGCCAGGACAGCCAGGACAGCCCGGTATCTCTGCTCGACAACCGACAACTCCACCAGCGCCAATCCCGGCCTCCCCACACACGCCGCAACGACGCGCACAGAAAAGCCGATCACGGCCACTGTCAACCATCAGCTGGGACCGAACTGTCAAGCATCTACCGGGACCGGACA
>NZ_JBIUCC010000031.1:0-1767 GCF_044593495.1 Streptomyces sp. NPDC051963
AAGGTGCTCATCGCCAACCGTGGCGAAATCGCTGTCCGCGTTGCCCGGGCCTGCCGGGATGCCGGTATCGCGAGCGTGGCCGTGTATGCCGACCCGGACCGGGACGCGTCGCATGTCCGCACCGCGGATGAGGCGTTCGCCCTGGGCGGTGACACCCCGGCGACCAGCTACCTGGACATCGCCAAGGTCCTGAACGCCGCCCGGGAGTCCGGCGCGGACGCCGTCCACCCCGGATACGGCTTCCTCTCCGAGAACGCCGAGTTCGCGCAGGCGGTCCTGGACGCGGGCCTGATCTGGATCGGCCCGCCGCCGCAGGCCATCCGGGACCTGGGTGACAAGGTCGCCGCCCGGCACATCGCCCAGCGCGCCGGCGCCCCGCTGGTCGCCGGTACACCCGACCCGGTCTCCGGCGCCGACGAGGTGGTCGCCTTCGCCCAGGAGCACGGGCTGCCGATCGCGATCAAGGCCGCCTTCGGTGGCGGCGGTCGCGGTCTGAAGGTCGCCCGGACGCTGGAAGAGGTACCCGAGCTGTACGAGTCCGCGGTCCGCGAGGCGGTCGCCGCCTTCGGCCGGGGCGAGTGCTTCGTCGAGCGGTATCTGGACAAGCCACGGCACGTGGAGACGCAGTGCCTGGCCGACAGCCACGGCAACGTGGTGGTCGTGTCCACCCGTGACTGCTCCCTCCAGCGCCGCCACCAGAAGCTGGTCGAGGAGGCGCCCGCGCCCTTCCTGTCCGACGCCCAGGTGGCCGAGCTGTACTCGTCGTCCAAGGCGATCCTGAAAGAGGCCGGCTACGTCGGCGCCGGCACCGTCGAGTTCCTCGTCGGCATGGACGGCACGATCTCCTTCCTGGAGGTCAACACCCGCCTCCAGGTGGAGCACCCGGTCACCGAGGAGGTCGCCGGCATCGACCTCGTCCGCGAGATGTTCCGCATCGCCGACGGCGAGGAACTCGGCTACGGCGACCCCGAACTGCGCGGCCATTCCTTCGAGTTCCGCATCAACGGCGAGGACCCGGGCCGCGGCTTCCTGCCCGCCCCCGGCACGGTCACCACGTTCGCCCCGCCGTCCGGCCCGGGCGTGCGTCTGGACGCCGGCGTCGAGTCCGGCAGTGTGATCGGCCCGGCGTGGGACTCGCTCCTCGCCAAGCTGATCGTCACCGGCGCGACCCGCGAGCAGGCGCTCCAGCGCGCGGCGCGTGCGCTGGAGGAGTTCCAGGTCGAGGGCATGGCCACCGCCATCCCCTTCCACCGCGCGGTCGTCAAGGACCCGGCGTTCGCCCCCGAACTCACCGGCTCCACCGACCCGTTCACGGTCCACACCCGCTGGATCGAGACCGAGTTCGTCAACGAGATCAAGCCCTTCGCGGCCCCCGCCGACGTGGACACGGACGAGGAGCCGGGCCGCGAGACGGTCGTCGTCGAGGTCGGCGGCAAGCGCCTGGAGGTCTCCCTCCCGGTCTCGCTCGGCATGTCGCTGGCCCGCACCGGCCTCGCGGCGGGCGCCAAGCCCAAGCGCCGCGCGGCGAAGAAGTCCGGCCCGGCGGCCTCCGGCGACACCCTCGCCTCCCCGATGCAGGGCACCATCGTCAAGATCGCCGTCGAGGAGGGCCAGGAGGTCAAGGAAGGCGACCTGGTCGTCGTCCTGGAGGCCATGAAGATGGAACAGCCCCTCAACGCCCACAAGGCGGGCACCATCAAGGGCCTGTCCGCCGAGGTCGGCTCGTCCATCACCTCCGGCGCCGCGATCTGCGAGATCAAGGACTGA
>NZ_JBIUCC010000032.1:0-1633 GCF_044593495.1 Streptomyces sp. NPDC051963
CACACCACCGCGGGCAAGCTCGCGGATCTCCAGCGCCGTATCGAGGAAGCGACGCACGCCGGCTCCGCACGCGCCGTCGAAAAGCAGCACGCCAAGGGCAAGTTGACGGCCCGTGAGCGGATCGAGCTCCTGCTCGACGAGGGGTCCTTCGTCGAACTCGACGAGTTCGCCCGGCACCGCTCCACCAACTTCGGCCTGGAGCACAACCGCCCGTACGGCGACGGGGTCGTCACCGGCTACGGCACCGTCGACGGCCGCCCGGTCGCCGTCTTCTCCCAGGACTTCACCGTCTTCGGCGGGGCCCTCGGCGAGGTCTACGGCCAGAAGATCGTCAAGGTCATGGACTTCGCCCTGAAGACCGGCTGCCCGGTCATCGGCATCAACGACTCCGGCGGCGCCCGCATCCAGGAGGGCGTGGCCTCGCTGGGCGCGTACGGGGAGATCTTCCGCCGGAACACGCACGCCTCCGGCGTCATCCCGCAGATCAGCCTTGTCGTGGGTCCCTGCGCGGGCGGTGCGGTCTACTCCCCCGCGATCACCGACTTCACGATCATGGTCGACCAGACCTCGCACATGTTCATCACCGGACCGGACGTCATCAAGACGGTCACCGGCGAGGACGTCGGCTTCGAGGAGCTGGGCGGCGCCCGCACCCACAACTCGACCTCGGGCGTGGCCCATCACATGGCCGGCGACGAGAAGGACGCGATCGAGTACATCAAGCAGCTGCTGTCGTACCTGCCGTCCAACAACCTGAGCGAACCCCCGGTCTTCCCGGAGGAGGCGGACCTCGCCCTCACCGACGAGGACCGCGAGCTGGACGTGCTGGTCCCCGACAGCGCGAACCAGCCGTACGACATGCACACGGTGATCGAACACATCCTGGACGACGCCGAGTTCTTCGAGACCCAGCCGCTGTACGCGCCGAACATCCTCACCGGCTACGGCCGCGTCGAGGGCCGCCCGGTCGGCATCGTGGCCAACCAGCCGATGCAGTACGCCGGTTGCCTGGACATCAAGGCCTCCGAGAAGGCGGCCCGCTTCGTCCGCACCTGCGACGCCTTCAACATCCCGGTCATCACCTTCGTCGACGTCCCCGGCTTCCTGCCCGGCGTCGACCAGGAGCACGACGGCATCATCCGCCGCGGCGCCAAGCTGATCTACGCCTACGCGGAGGCGACCGTCCCGCTGATCACCGTCATCACCCGCAAGGCCTTCGGCGGCGCCTACGACGTCATGGGCTCCAAGCACCTGGGTGCCGACCTCAACCTCGCCTGGCCGACCGCCCAGATCGCCGTCATGGGCGCCCAGGGCGCGGTCAACATCCTGCACCGCCGCACGATCGCCGAGGCGGAGGCCGCCGGCGACGTGGAGGCGACCCGGGCCCGCGTCATCCAGGAGTACGAGGACGCCCTCCTCAACCCCTACATCGCGGCCGAGCGCGGCTACGTCGACTCCGTGATCATGCCGTCCGACACCCGCCGCCACGTCGTACGCGGCCTGCGCCAACTCCGCACCAAGCGCGAGTCCCTGCCCCCGAAGAAGCACGGCAACATCCCCCTCTAGGAGCCACCATGACCATCAAGGTCGTACGGGGCAACCCGACCCCGGAGGAACTGGCCGCCGCCCTGGC
>NZ_JBIUCC010000033.1:0-1371 GCF_044593495.1 Streptomyces sp. NPDC051963
TCAGTCGGCTCTACCTTCTTGATCGGGTTGATCGAGCCATTCGTAGGGTTGGGTCGCCCAGGGGTGCTGGGTGTGGCTATCAGTCGGCTGCCGTCTCGTGGCTTGCGTGGCTTCGCCGCTCAGTACCCCACGACGACTCGGCCGCCGATTAGGAAGTGCGAACAGGTCGCTGTGTAGAGCAATGCCGGCGAGGTCGTCCGTGGCACGAACAGCACGAACCAGCACGTCAGGAGCATGATGAGCCGGATATGGGCGGGGATCGACAGCGGCAAGGGACACCACCATGGCCTCGCGTTGGACTCCGACGGCAAGACCCTGCTGTCGCGGCGGGTCGCCAACGACGAACCCGAGCTGCTGAAGCTGATCGGTGACGTCCTCGACCTGGCCGATGACGGCCAGGTCACCTGGGCCATCGACATGACCGGCGGGGAACCCGCCCTGCTGCTGGCCCTGCTGGTCAACCACGGCCAGGAGGTCCTCTACATCCCCGGCCGCCTGGTGAACCGGGCATCCGACGGCTACCGCGGCGAGGGCAAGACCGATGCCCGCGACGCCTACGTGATCGCCGACCAGGCCAGGATGCGCCGCGACCTGCGACCCATCCGCCCTGGCGACGAAGCCGCCATCGAGCTCAAGTTGCTGACCGGACGCCGGGCCGACCTGGTCGAGGACCGCACCCGCGTGGTGAACCGCCTGCGCGGCACCCTGCTGGGCATGTTCCCGGCCCTGGAGCGGGCCCTGGACGTGACCAACACCGGCCCGCTCAAGCTGCTGACGGGCTACCAGACCCCGGCCGCGATCCGCCGCGCCGGAGTCGCACGGCTGACCAAGTGGCTGGCCAACCGCAAGGTCCGCAACGCGAGGCCCCTGGCGGAAACGGCGGTCGAGGCCGCCGAGCGCCAGCACACCGCCGTCCCCGGGGAGAAGACCACCGCGAAGCTGGTCCACTCCCTGGCCCAGGAGGTGATGGCCCTCAACGAGCAGATCTCCGAGATGGACAAGCTCATCGAGGGCCCGTTTCGCGAGCACGAACTCGCCGACATAGTCGAAAGCGTCCCAGGGGTCGGCACTGTGCTCGGTGCGGAGTTCCTCGCCGCCGTCAGCGGCAGCCTGGACGACTTCGACTCCCCGGACGCCCTGGCAGCCTTCGCCGGCGTCGCCCCCGCGCCTCGCGACTCGGGCAAGGTCAGCGGCAGCCTCCACCGGCCGGTCACCTACCACCGAAGACTCCAGCGTGTCTTCTACACCTCCGCACTGATCAGCATCCGCTGCGATCCCAACTCGCGGAGGTTCTACGACCGCAAACGCGCCGAGGGCAAGAAGCACGTCCAGGCCGTACTCGCCCTCGCCCGACGACGCGTCAACGTCCTC
>NZ_JBIUCC010000034.1:0-1050 GCF_044593495.1 Streptomyces sp. NPDC051963
ACGACCTCGTGCACGGTTGGCCGTGGCATGTCGAGGTGTGTGGTGTTGTCGGTGTTTACGCTCGACAGACATGTCCGAGGGTGGCGGTCTGCTGGTGTGAGAGCAGTCCGGCGACGGCTTGGACGATGTCACTCATGTGTTCGCGTCGGCCATGGTGGCGGGCGAGAGCCCGCCAGTTCTTCAAGTGGGCGATGCCGTGCTCGACGCGGATGCGCCGTGAGGAGTGCGCCTTGCGCTGGAGTTCGTGCCGCTCCTCGTACCAGGCGGGAGCGTTCTTCTTGAACTTGCGATGCGGGGGCGTCATCACGCGTCCGCCGCTCTGCGCGCCCATGCCCTGGTAGCCGGCGTCCGCGAGGATCTCCATGAACGGGCCGTCGGCCAGGAGCCAGGCCAGTCCGAGCTGTCGGGCCTGGGTGATGTCGGCGCAGCTGCCCGGCCGGACCGGGCTGCAGAACAGCACGCGCCCCTCGGTATCTGTGAGGACCATGGCCTTCACGGCGTTCTGCTTGGTCTTGCCGGAGACGAATTTGTACCGATCCTTGCGGCCTGCGGCCGGGCGCCGCACACGGATCTCCGTGCCATCGATGATCCCGGTCCCACCGTCGGCACCCAGGTACTCAACGACCTCGGCGAGAGTCCGCAGCCGCATATCCGGCGCGACGGTGCAGCCCCGTTGCGCGAGCAGTGGCCGCACCTCGCCGATGGCCCGGGTGACGGTGGAGCGGTCCACGCCGAACCAGCAGGCCAGCACGTCATGAGTGGTGCCATGGCGCAGACTCACCAGAGTCGCCAGCAGTCGGTCAATGAAGACGAACTTGTGCTTCGCCCCGGCCCCTACCGCCCGTCGTCGCGGTCGAGTCATGAGGCGTGCCTGATGTTGCGCGTGCCACAACGGCCCTATCTCAGCAACGAGTTCAGCAATCACCGTCGGCGACAATCCAGTGATCCGGTACTCCGCCACGATCAATTCGCGCGCCCCAGCCCCCATCATGCCCAGTTCAACGAGCTACCCGGGGCCAAGCCACGGCCAACCGTGCACGAGGTCGTTAG
>NZ_JBIUCC010000035.1:0-1007 GCF_044593495.1 Streptomyces sp. NPDC051963
TGCAGGTCGGAACTTACCCGACAAGGAATTTCGCTACCTTAGGATGGTTATAGTTACCACCGCCGTTTACTGGCGCTTAAGTTCTCAGCTTCGCCACCCCGAAGAGTGACTAACCGGTCCCCTTAACGTTCCAGCACCGGGCAGGCGTCAGTCCGTATACATCGCCTTACGGCTTCGCACGGACCTGTGTTTTTAGTAAACAGTCGCTTCTCGCTGGTCTCTGCGGCCACCCCCAGCTCATGAAGTAAATTCAATCACCGGATGTGGCCCCCCTTCTCCCGAAGTTACGGGGGCATTTTGCCGAGTTCCTTAACCATAGTTCACCCGAACGCCTCGGTATTCTCTACCTGACCACCTGAGTCGGTTTAGGGTACGGGCCGCCATGAAACTCGCTAGAGGCTTTTCTCGACAGCATAGGATCATCCACTTCACCACAATCGGCTCGGCATCAGGTCTCAGGCACAAGCTGTCCGGATTTACCTGGACAGCGCCCTACACCCTTACCCCGGGACAACCACCGCCCGGGCTGGACTACCTTCCTGCGTCACCCCATCACTCACCTACTACAAGTCTGGTCCGTCGGCTCCACCACTTTCCTTTCCCCGAAGGGTCCGGAACGGCTTCACGGACTTAGCATCGCCTGATTCAATGTTTGACGCTTCACAGCGGGTACCGGAATATCAACCGGTTATCCATCGACTACGCCTGTCGGCCTCGCCTTAGGTCCCGACTTACCCTGGGCAGATCAGCTTGACCCAGGAACCCTTAGTCAATCGGCGCACACGTTTCTCACGTGTGAATCGCTACTCATGCCTGCATTCTCACTCGTGAACCGTCCACCACTGCCTTCCGGCGCGGCTTCACCCGGCACACGACGCTCCCCTACCCATCACAGCGGGCGTTGGCCCTATAGCTGCAATGACACGACTTCGGCGGTACGCTTGAGCCCCGCTACATTGTCGGCGCGGAATCACTAGACCAGTGAGCTATTACGCACTCTTTCAAGG